>JADJYK010000013.1 GCA_016719815.1 Chitinophagaceae bacterium
TAATCCATAAACAGTTTTGTTAATCCACACTCCCGATTAGATTGAATACCAGCTTTAAACATTGCCGCTTACCGCCGGAAACTTACCTTTGCACCTTATGAAGATTTTAATGGTTTGCCTGGGAAATATCTGCCGTAGTCCGCTGGCAGAAGGTATTTTGCAGGAAAAGGCAGATAAAGCTGGGCTGAACTGGAAAGTGGAAAGCGCCGGAACGAATGGTTATCACAATGGAGAAGCACCCCATCATTTGTCGCAAAAAGTGGCAAAAATAAACGGGATTGATATTGGCTGGCAACGATCCAGGCAAATGCAGTCAGAAAGATTTGATAAATATGATGAAATTTTGCCCTTGCCGAAGATGTGCTGGACGATATAAGAAGAATGGCAGGAAGAAAATTTGACCCGTCAAAAGCAGATTTACTGCTAAACGAACTATATCCTGGTGAAAACAGGGATGTGCCAGACCCCTGGTACGGCCCCGAACCCGGCTATCACGATGTATTTCAAATGATTGATGAAGCATGTGATGCAATTATCAGCAAATACAGCATAAGGAACAACCAGTATTCAACTATCAATAATTAATAATAAGTAATCGGCTTCATGTCAAAACCAGCACTACCACAAGGAACGAGGGACTTCGGGCCGGATGTTGTCCGGAAGAGAAACTATATACTAAATACAATCAAATCGGTATTTGAACTGTACGGTTTTCAGCCATTAGAAACTCCGGCGATGGAAAACCTTGATACGCTGATGGGTAAGTATGGAGAGGAAGGTGATAAACTGATTTTTAAAATTCTGAATAACGGACTTGACAACAAGGAAAATATTGACAAAGATGCCAGGAGGATTTCGAAAAAGTCTTGCGAGGGGAAGAAAAAAGTACTTGGGTATTCCCACCGAAAGTGAAGCTGCCTTAAAATACGACCTCACCATCCCCTTTGCCCGCTATGTGGCCATGAACCACAACCAGCTTACATTCCACCTCACCCCGCCCATTCAAAAGATACCAGGTACAGCCAGTTTGGCGGGCAGACAGACCGCAAAAAGGCCGCTATCGTGAGTTTTACCAATGCGATGCTGATGTGGTGGGCAGCAAGTCTCTGCTCAACGAAGTTGAGCTGTCGCTTATCTACCACGAAGTATTTACAAAGCTTGGTTTAACTGGTTACGAATTGCGCATTAACCACCGTAAGATACTGGCTGCGCTGGCTGAAGTATGTGGCGGTGCAGATAAAATGACCGACATTACCATTGCCATTGATAAGCTTGATAAGATTGGCATTGATAAAGTAAAAGAAGAACTGTTACAGCGGGGACTTAGCTCTGAGCAAACAGAAATTATTGAAAAATACCTTTCCATTTCAGGCAGCAATCAAGAAAAGATTGAGCAGGTAAAAACACTTTTAGGTAATATCGAGCCAGGAAAAAAAGGCCTTGAAGAAATCGAATTTCTACACAACAAACTACAAGCTTTAGACAATAAACTTTTTTTTGATCCCACCCTTGCCCGCGGACTAAACTATTATACAGGTGTAATCTTTGAAGCAAAAGCCCCTGCCGAAGTAAAAATGGGAAGCATTGGTGGCGGTGGCCGCTACGATGACCTCGCAGGCTTTTGGTGCACCCAATATTCTGGTGTGGGCATTTCATTCAGCGTTGACAGAATTTATGATGTAATGGAAGAATTGAAACTTTTCCCTGCAGATGTGCATATAGGCACACAGGTATTATTCTTTAACCTTGGAGCAGATGAAAGTGCAAAAGCATTTGATCTGGCACAAGAACTAAGACAAAGAGGAATTCACTGCGAGTTATTTCATGAAAACTCAAAATTTGATAAACAATTTAAATACGCCGAAAAGAAAAATATACCCTACGTGGTAATTATCGGAAACAATGAATTGCTGGCCGGAACCTGCAATATAAAAAACATTATTACCGGCCACCAGCAAACTATATCACAGAACGAATTGTATAATTTTATACAACAATAAACCTTACAAAATGACAACCCCAAAATTTAGTCTGAAGTATTTCCCCGTTATTGCCCTGCTGGTAATTGTATTTGCATCATGTTCGGGTAAAAAATCAAACGTACCCATTCCGGCAGATGCTGCTTTTGCGATGCACATTGATGGCAAATCGCTGAACGAAAAACTAAGCTGGGATGAAGTAAAAAAAGTGAATGGTTCAAGCAGGTCTATAACAAAACAGAAGAAGACCTGGCAAAAAGTATTCTCAACGATCCGGAAGAAACCGGCGTTGACATGAAATCAGATGTTTACATTTTTACAACACCCGTGGACGTGGCGGCTATGCAGCCATTATTGTTAGCCTGAAAGATGAAAAGAAATTCGGCGACTTTCTGATGAAAGTGGAAAGAGGCAATAAGATCGAAAGGATTGACGGTATGTCGGTGGTAAGCCAGGATGAAAATATTATGACCTGGAAAGACGGCCGTATTGTTTATGTTGCCGACAATCCGGATATTAATTCGGGCAGTAACATATTTGGCGGCAACAGCCGGATTCACAACTTTGAAAAAGACAGCCTCCTGGCTTTTGCCAAGGAATTATATGGCATGAAAGGTAAAAGAAGCCTGGGCAACAATTCCAAGTTCTCTTCTTTATTAAACGAAAAAGGTGAAATGCATTTTTGGGTTAATTCTGGTTCATTGTACGGAAATTCACTTGGCGGCATATTGTCCTTAACCAAAATCAGTTCGCTGGTAGAAGGAAATATAGGAGCAGGTACCATAAGTTTTGAAGAAGGCAAGATTGTCCTCAAAGGCAAAAACTATTACAACAAAGAACTTGCTGCTATCTACAAAAAAGCCGGTAACAATAACATAGACGAGGAATTGCTCAAGAAGATTCCTGCCGGTGATGTTGCTGCGGTCATGGCATTTAAAATAACCCCTGAAACTATCAAAGACCTCATCACCATGCTGGGGGTTGATGGGCTTATTAACATGGCGCTTGCTGAAACCGGTCTTTCGATCGATGATATTATTAAAGCTACAAAAGGAGATATGGCACTCTCCGTTTCTGACTTTACAATTGCAGAAAAAAAAGAAAATGGAAATGGGCAGCGAAGAGCCGTATACTTATAAATCAACAGAACCAGATGCCAAATTCCTGCTTGCAACTTCTATTGGTGATAAAGCAGCATTCGACAGGCTTTCAGCAGCCATAAAGGACCTGATTGCGCAAAAAACCGGTGATGAAATAAGTGATGAAATAAACAAAAAAATGCCTTACTCTATTAAAGACAACTGGTTCGTAACAGGAAATGATTCAACCTCTATGAACAATTTTGGTAATAGCAAAACAGATCATCTTTTCATCGGCAAAATAAAAGGGCACCCGATGGGTGGTTTTATTGATATTCAAAAGTTCATAAGCGGCTCTAAACCCTCATACGCCAATGACAGTGTTTCCACAATTATCGCCGACGAATCGTTGAAGACATGGCAGGATATTATTTTCTATGGCGGCGAATTCAAAAAAGATCACACCGAAATGTATGGAGAAATCAACTTCGTTGATAAAAAAACTAACAGCCTGAAACTACTTAACAAATACCTTGGCTTCATAGCTTTAAAAGTTATGGAGGATGAAGAAAGAAGGGAAGAGGAGAGAACGTCGATGGATAAGAATATCAGGATTGACAACTTAAGTACATACCCGGTAAACAAGTAATTTATTCCTAAAAGAAAGCCACAGACAACAAAAATCTGTGGTTTTCTTTATTATTACACAGATGCAGTTACAACTTAACAATGTTCTGCCCTGTTTATTTTGAAGAAGACAGGAAAAACAACTCCGAGGTTTGGGGCAAGAGTTTAACATTCACCAAAGGTGATTATGTAAAAATTGTAGCCCCGTCTGGCAGCGGCAAAACATCGCTCATGCACTTCCTGTATGGGATGCGAAAAGATTTTTCAGGCAGCATTACTTACAACAGCAAAAGCATTACTCAGTTATCTGCTGAAGAACTGGCAGCACAGCGCAGCAAACTTATCAGCATAGTATTCCAGGACTTAAGATTATTCCCGGAACAGACAGTTGAAGAAAACCTTGAAATAAAAAGGCAGCTCAATCCTTTTCATCCCGCAGGAAAATTAAGAAATGGCAGAGCGATTGGGCATTGGCAATAAGCTGAAGTCGAAAGCGAGAATATGTTCATATGGCGAACAGCAACGTATAGTCATCATCCGGTCCTTGTTACAGCCCTTCGATTTTTTGTTGCTCGATGAACCTTTTAGTCATCTTGATAATGAAAATGCGCAAAAGGCAATGGAACTAATGCTGGAAGAAAGCAAATTGAGAAAAGCCTGCATCATTTTTGCCGACCTGGAACGGGTAGATTATTTTCCTTTCACAAAGTTGTATCACTTATAATTACAAAAAGTGCAGCCATCATATAAAACTATAAAACCACTTTTACTAACCGGGGCCAATTCTGCATCCCGGTGGTTTTCGTATGCAGGATTGGGCATTGGGGTTTTGCTGTTACTTGCCTCATTGCAAATGTTCATCAATATACAAGGATTGATGAAAAAAGCAAACATCCGCAAAAATGGTTATGATTATATCTCTGTTACGAAAATCATCACCAACGACAACATGGGTAAGGATAACCGCTTTACCCCGGCTGAAATTGAAGAACTGAAAGACCAATCCTTTGTTGATGACGCTGCGCCACTTATCTCCAACCGGTTTAAAGTAATTGCCAGTGCAGGCGATGCGATACCTTTTTCATCCGATGTATTCCTTGAGGCATTAGACGACAATTTTATTGACACCGTTCCGCCCAACTTTAAATGGACAGAAGGCCAGATAAAAGTGCCAATTATATTTTCTTCCGACTTTTTGGAGATGTACAATGTATTTGCTCCCAGCTATGGTTTACCGCAAATGTCGCAGGCCACAGCATCAAACGTTACGATTTCTTTATACTGCGAAGGGAAACTGGGGCAGGAAGTTTTTCATGCAAACATTGTTGCTTTTTCTGACAGGGTGAACTCTTTGCTGGCCCCTAAAGAATTTATTGACTGGGCCAACAAAACACTGGAAGGTGCCGAAGAAAAGAAAGCCACCAGGGTTTACCTGAAAACCAAAGATGCCAATAGCCCCGAACTGTTACAATTTCTCGACAGTAAACAATACCGTGTAAATAAAGATAAAACAGCTTTTGGAAGAGGCAAGCAGGTTTTACAAGGTGTGGTAACAGTACTCGGACTATTTGGGGTTCTTGTAGTTATTCTTGCGCTGATGCTTTTCAGTTTCTACCTGCAATTAGTTGTGGCCCGAAGCAAAGACAGCTTACAATTGTTAATCACTCTTGGGTATTCGCCATCCTGGATAAGTAAAAAAGTGGCCGGACAGTTTATTCCGGTTTACATCATAGTGGTGATAGTTGCCCTGCTGATTACTCAACTCATTCAATGGGTTTTTCATCATTTTGTGATGTACGACCGGCCAGAATTACAAACTATTTTACACTGGAGTGTTTTTGCGGTAGCATTGGTGCTTATAATTCTTTCTGCTTTTGCCAATTTCAAACTGGTAAAAAGAATAGTAGGAAGACTGAACAATTAAACTTTCTTAAAAATTACAGCAGCTCCCTGCCCTACTCCTACACACATCGTAGCAAGGCCATATCGGGCATTTTGCCTGTTCATTTCATACAATAATGTTGTGCTGATACGAACACCACTGCACCCCAGCGGATGGCCAATGGCAATAGCCCCGCCGTTTACATTTACTTTATTAATATCAAGGTTCAAATCGCTGATGCAAGCAAGCGACTGTGAAGCAAATGCTTCGTTCAATTCAATTAAATCAATATCTGTCAACTTCAGCCCGGCTCTTTGCAAAACCTTCTGTGTTGCCGGCACTGGGCCAATGCCCATAATATCGGGATGAACACCGGCAACAGCCATTGCCTTCACTTTAGCTATGGGTTTTAGTCCAAATTTTTCAACCGCTTCCCCACTGGCAAGAAGCATGGCAGCGGCACCATCATTAATTCCCGAAGAATTACCAGCCGTTACGGTTCCGTCTTTAAGAAATGCCGGTTTTAATGCCGCCAGCTTTTCTAAAGAAGTTTCTCTCGGGTGTTCATCATCACTTACTGTAAATTTTTCTTTTCCTTTAGTTATTTCTAATGGCACAATCTCTTCTGCCCATTTACCGGCCAGCTTTGCGGCTGCATATTTCTGTTGTGATGCTAATGCAAATTCATCCTGCTCTTTTCTGTTGATGTTCCATTGTTTCGCCACCTTCTCTGCCGTTTCACCCATACTGTTAGGATGATACAAAGCAGCCAGGTCTTTATTTACAAGCCGCCAGCCCATTGTCGTATCAAACATTTCAGCGTTACGGCTAAATGCCTCGCCATTTTTGCCCACAACAAATGGAGCCCTTGTCATACTCTCCACACCACACGCAATAATCAATTCTGCATCACCGCACATAATTTGTCTTGCCCCATCCATAATGGCCTGCAATCCGGAAGCGCAAAGCCGGTTAACAGTATTCCCTGCTACTGATGCTGGCAAACCAGCAAGCAAAGCAGCCATCCGGGCCACATTGCGGTTGTCTTCTCCTGCCTGGTTTGAAGCTCCGGCAATTACATCCTCAAAAGCATTTACATCAATACTTCCATTTCGGCTTACTAAAGCTTTTATTACATGGGCAAGCAAATCATCTGGACGAACAGTGCTAAGCACTCCGCCGTATCGTCCGACTGGCGTTCTGATGGCATCAATAATATAAACCGGCTTCATGCAGAAATATTTAGAAGCAAATATCAGGGAAATCGACTTAATCGGTAAAACTGCTGTTATCTTTGCCACGACATGAAAAAACTGCAAAACATACGCAACCTTTCGTTGCCTGATTTAGAAGAGTATTTTCTGGATATGGGCGAAAAGAAGTTCCGTGCCAAACAAGTATATGAATGGCTTTGGCAGAAACATGCCATGAGTTTTGCAGATATGACCAACCTGAGCAAAGACTTGCGCCAAAAATTAGGTGAAAGTTTTTCCTTTCCATCCCTGACTGTTGATGCTACGCAATATTCTACAGACGGCACTATTAAATCAAGGTTCCGTACCCATGATGGACATTTTGTGGAGGGAGTGCTGATTCCTACTACTTCCCGCTTTACCGCCTGTATCTCGAGCCAGATTGGCTGTTCATTAAGTTGCAAATTTTGTGCAACCGGCTACATGGAAAGAAAACGCAACCTTGAATTTGATGAAATTTATGATGAAGCAGTGCTCATCAACCAGCAATGCGAACGGGTACATGAAAAAAAAATCAGCAATATTGTTTTCATGGGCATGGGAGAACCTTTGCTCAATTACAAAAACCTGATAAAAGCTGTTGAGAAAATTACTTCCCCTGACGGACTGGCGATGAGCCCACGGCGCATCACTGTTTCTACAGCCGGCGTAGCCAAAGGAATACGGCAATTAGGCGATAATAAAGTGAAATTTAAGCTGGCACTATCGCTGCATGCTGCCAATGATGCCAAGCGTCATGAGATAATGCCCATCAACGATACCAATAATATTAAGTCCCTGGTGGATGCACTGAACTATTTCTACAAACAAACCGGTAACGAAATAACCTTTGAATACATTCTTTTCAAAGACTTCAATGATTCATTGCAGGATGCTGACGACCTTATAAAAATATACAGGCAAGTGCCTGCTGACCTGATAAATATTATCGAGTACAATCCTATTGACAAAGCCCGGTTTAAGAAACCAGATGAAGAAAAGGTGCAGTCCTTTATGCAATACCTTGAAAAGCACAGGGTGAATGTACGCCTTCGTAAAAGCCGCGGGAAAGATATAGATGCGGCCTGCGGCCAGTTGGCAAATAAAGACTAATGCACTATTGCATCATACAAAAACTCCCCGCCATCAGTTTTCATTAATATTTATGTGACAAAAGTCAGGAAAAGAGCAACCACCCGTAACTACCTTAGCTCTTCAATGTATCGTTATAAAGGCTTTATAAAAATCGCTTCACTTATTCTGCTGCTGGCTTTAGCTGTACAGTATTTCTACAACCCCGCTATTGTAGCAGGTTACTTTTTTAACAAAAAGCCCTATCTTAAACACTGCATTAATAAAAACCGGCCTGAGCTAAAATGTAACGGACAGTGTGTGCTAATGAAAAAAATTGCACAGAAAGAACGAGAAAGCCAAAACCCTGCTGAACAAAAAATTGAAATCATAGAGCTATCTGTTTTTTTGAGACACTTAGTTCTATAATCTCATCACCAGTTTCAGCAACTGGAAATATCAAAATAGCAGTCTTTTCAGAGAGATTTTATTCATCTTCAATTTTAAAAGGAGTTTTTCACCCTCCCGAGTCAGTATAATACCCCTATCTTTTTATTTTACTCTTCAGACAAAATAGTTTGTTTCCCTTAGTCCCTGCTGCAAAATCCATATATGGATAAATCGCTTGCTATAACGATGCTGCTGAAGGGTTTTTACTAATGATTATTAGTTCTGAATTGTATTCTTCTATGAACGTAAATATTAGTTTATCAAAGACAACTAATAATACAAAGTGACAGATAAAATACTACTACAATGAATCTGAAATACATTTTACTTAGCCTCTTGCTTGCACTGTCAACACTGTTGCAGGCCCAGCAAACTATTGAAATAAAAGACATATCAACAGGTAAGCCCGTACTAAATGCAACTGTTGAAGTTGACAAGATAGCAACTACAACTAACAGCGAAGGAAAATTTACTCTTACTTCAGTAAAACTTAAACTCATCATCACCCATATCTCATACGAAACCTATACACTTACTTCCAGCGAGACAGAAGATGCTTTGAAAAAAGGGGTTATCTATCTCTACCCTGTTTCGGCAGTAATGCTAAATCCCGTTACCATTTATAGTGTAAAAGGAAAAAGCGCAGACCAAAAAATTAAACTTGAAAATGGCGACTGGGTTCAGCATGATGCAGGCCAGATAATAAACCAAATTCCAGGGTTTTCTGTAATCAGGAAAAGTGGCGCATTTGGTTTTGACCCTGTTTTCAGAGGCTTAAAAAATGAACAATTAAATATTGTAACTGACGGAGCTTTAACAGCTGCTGCTGCCTGTCCAAACAGAATGGACCCATCAGTAAGCCAGGTTTTGGCGAGCCAGATAGACCAAATTGAAGTGATGAAAGGCCCTCATAGTTTCAGGTACGGGCCTGCGATGGGTGCGGTCATTAATTTTAAATCGCCTGAACCGGAATTCAGCGAAAAACAAAAAGTTGCAGGCCGGGTAAATGCAGGTTATGAGAGTAATGGTGAAGTTTACAGAACAGAAGGATTAGTAGCATTCCAAACAAAAAAAGTGCAACTTTCAGCAATTGGCTCTTACTCCAAAGGCCACGATTATAAAGATGGCAGGGATAGTGTTATGCCATCTGATTTTAGCAGGGCATCTGCAGGCATTACTGCCGGATTTAAAATTAATGCTGCTAATATAGTTCAACTTTCTGCTACCCGCAATTTTGCCCGTACCACTGACTTTCCCACCCTGCCTATGGATTTGCTAAGTGATGATACATGGATGATTCAGGCGCAATACAGGAAAAAGGCAGAACACAAATGGTATTCGCAGTGGCACACACAGGTTTATACTTCTTTCGTTGACCATAAAATGGGTAACAAATACAGATCTGCTTCAGTAAATACATTGGCAGGCACCGATGCAACCACCAGTACTGCTGGTGGAAGAAGTGAACTAACCCTTACTAGAAGAAAAGCACTGATTTTTGCAGGTGCAGATTTAAAAATTGAAAAAAAAGAAGGCGACCGTATTCGACAGGTAAAAACCGGTCCAATGGCCGGCAAAACATTTATTGATTCAGTATGGCAAAATAGTTCTGTTTTCAATTCAGGCTTTTTTGGAGAGTGGCACCAGCTATTGAAGCAGTATAAACTGAGTGTATCCGGCAGATTAGATTTTGTGACAGGAAATGCCGATGCCCCCTCGTCAAAATTTTCAAAACAATACCCTGATCCCAATAATTCAGACATCAACTTCAGCATAAGTGCCGGCATCAGCAGACAATGGAACAAAAACTGGCAAACTGGCCTGTGGCTGGGAAGAGGTACCCGCTCTGCATCCATTTCAGAAAGATATATCAATTCCCTGCCTATCGGTACTGACCCCTACGAAATGCTTGGCAACCCACAACTAAAACCTGAAACAAATAACCAGGCCGACCTTTCGGTAGTTTTCAAATCCCGAAAAACACAGATACATTTTAACGGTTTTGCTGCTGTAATTTCCGACTACATCACTTCTTTTATAAACCCAGCCATTGCACCAAGGTTTGGGGCTCCGGGTGTCAGACAATATACAAATACAGACAAAGCCACCCTGTATGGTTTTGAATTTAACTGGCAACAGGAATGGATACCGGCAATCTCTCACCAGTTTACCTTTGCATACACACATGGGAAGAATAATGATTTGGATAAGCCACTTCCCGAAATTTCACCCGCCGATGCCAGATTTAGAATTGAAAGTAAGCTATGGAAAGAAAAAATTTCCCTTTACTTGACATATAGATATTCCTTCAAACAGGACCGAATTGCTGATGACTATGGTGAGAAAATCACTTCCAGTTTCAGTACTCTTGACCTCGGCATCAGGACACAACTTCTTAAAAATCTGCAGTTTTCTCTTGCAGTTAATAACCTTTTCAATAAAGCTTACAGGGAACACCTGAACCGATATATTAATTCCACCACCCCTTTGAATGCCGCTGGAAGAAGCTTAATTGCGATGTTTTCGTATAAGTTTTAAGTGCGGTATCATTAAAAGACTAACCTATAAAGACTGTTTATAAAAAACAGTCTTTATAGGTCTAACATCAAGCCCGGTCCTGTAAGTAATACAATTTTCAATCCAGGGTTTCAGTAATAATTTTAGAACCCTCTCTCAAAAACTCCACTAATCCTTAACAATAGCCACTGAACCTTTTTTTAGTCAAGTGCTTAAACCTTTCAGGCAAGCTGTTGTCCAAGTAGCGTTCACAAAACTTTATAAAAAAGCCGGCGAAGGTTTTATAACTCATCCGGCGTCAAAAAGGAAAATAAAAATTATACCATGAAGAAAATAATCGCAGCAGCACTGCTTACCTCGTTTGCAGTTGCAACAACAAACGCACAGGAAATTCCGCATCGTAAACATGCAGGGTCACCTCAGCATCAAATGGAAATGAAGCAAAAGCAGTTTAAGAAGCAGCAACATGACCAGGTGATGAAACAGCTGAACCTCACTACTGAACAAAAAGAACAGTTCAAAGCCCAAAGAGAAGAGTTAAAAATAAAAATGGATGAGTTAAAAAAGATTGATAATATCACCGTAAAAGAGTGGAAAAGCCGCATGGAGACTATGCGTAAGAGCACAAAACAAAAATGGAAAACATTTTCACTAAAGAGCAGAAAGAAAAAATGGCTATTATGAAAGAAAGCCGGGAGAAGATGGAAAAAGTGAAAACAGAAACCCGCATGAAAATGATGAAGGTGAACCTCGGCCTTACTGCTGAGCAGTCAGCTAGGTTAGAAAAACACCATTCCACTATGCAGGAAAAAATGAAAGCCCTCCGTGAGGATAAAAACCTAAACGATGAGCAGAAAAAGAAAAGGCAAAAGAATTGCATAAAAAACAACAGGAAGAACTTAAGACTATCCTTACAGAAGAGCAGTTACAGAAAATGAAAGAAGGCATGAAAAAGCAACGGAAAGGTCCCGGTCGCCCAGGCGGTCCCGGTAAATTGCAAAAACAAAAACCTCAGGTAAAAGAAACAATATAACAGTCCGTTCACGAAGAAGACAGCCCTTTGCTTTAAGCGAGGGGTTTTTTATTATATAACATCTTCACTTGCGGATACTTATCTTTGCAACTCACTACTGTTGTAAAACAGCAAAACACAACTCATGAAAAAGAAACGCTCCGATAACTTCTCAAAATTTGCCCCCAAAAAAAGTAATGCTGCCGTCAAGGAGCAATTCAGGCAGGAAAAACGAAAAGTAAAAAAAGAAAGAGAAGAGTATTTTGACGAAAAAAGAAGACAGAAGTCTGTATCCGGAAGTCAGAAGGTTTCCGGTAATAGCAGAACGTCTATAACCAGTCAACAACCCTCAGATCACAAACATCAGCCTTCACACCTCAGAGCTCAGACTTCAGAACTAATGCCGCTTAACAAGTACATTGCACATTCGGGTGTGACTGCAAGGCGTGAAGCTGCCGATATGGTAAAGAAAGGCCTGGTAAAAGTAAATGGCGAACTGGTTACAGAACCGGGTCATAAGGTTTCATCAAAAGATGATGTACGGGTAAATGGTAAGAAAATTTTTCTGGCTAAAAACCTTGTGTACATATTGCTGAACAAGCCGAAAGATTATATCACAACAACCGATGACCCGCAAAAAAGAAAAACCGTTCTGGATTTAATCAGGAATGCGACAAAAGAAAGAATTTACCCTGTTGGCCGTCTCGACAGAAATACTTCTGGTGTTTTGCTTCTTACCAACGATGGAGAACTGGCACAAAAGCTGACACACCCCAGCAACGAGGTAAAAAAAGTATATCATGTAACGCTCAACAAATCGCTTGAAAAAAAAGATTTTGACCAGGTACTGAAAGGCGTGGTATTGGAGGATGGTCCCGCATCGGTAGATGTGCTTGCTTATGCTGATTCGAAAGATAAAACACAAATAGGTGTAGAAATACACAGCGGCCGCAACAGGATTGTCCGCCGCATTTTTGAATCACTGGGCTATGATGTAAAAAACCTTGACAGGGTGATTTTTGCCGGACTCACAAAAAAAAATGTGGAAAGAGGCAAATGGCGTTTTTTGAATGAAAAAGAAGTTAGAGAATTAAAGTATTTTGGTAAAGGGAAATAAAGGCCCCTAAACATGCCTTGTCGGCAGACAGGTCCCCCGGAGGGAGACTTTTTAAAACACAATTTTGATGATAAGAATTCAGGATTGGATAATTGCTGAAAATGATGATTTTGTTGCTCTCAACAAACCGTCAGGCCTCTTATCTATACCCGACAGGGAAGGAAAAGAAGTTTCGTTAAAAGTTCTGCTGAAGGAAAAGTATGGA
The DNA here is from genome assembly GCA_016719815.1 of Chitinophagaceae bacterium. GTDB lineage: Bacteria > Bacteroidota > Bacteroidia > Chitinophagales > Chitinophagaceae > JJ008. Next base: position 13,172 of record JADJYK010000013.1, read on the forward strand.
AAAATCTTTACAGTTCACCGGCTTGATAAAGACACCAGCGGCCTGATAATTTTTGCCAAAAATGAAACGGCACATAAATTCCTTTCTCAGCAGTTTGAGAACCGGAAAACATTAAAAATATACCAGGGACTGGTTCTGGGCTCGCCTATACAAAAGGAAGGCAGCATTGATGCTCCCATTGCTGAACACCCGGCTCAAAATGGTACAATGATAGTACACAGGAAAGGAAAAGAAGCCCTGACCGATTATACAGTACTGGCCGATTTTGGCATTTACTCATTTCTGCAGTTTCGTATCCACACCGGCCGCACCCACCAGATAAGGGTACACATGAAAGACACAGGTCATCCTATTATTTGCGACCCGCTATACGGGGATGGAAAACCGGTATTGGTTTCGTCGCTTAAAACAAAATTTAAACTTTCAAAAAACGAAGAAGAAGAACGGCCCATAATGGGCAGACTGGCACTGCATGCTTACCAGCTATCTATTGAAGGTACAGATGGCAAGCCCATTCATCTTGAAGCCCCATTGCCAAAGGATATAAGGGCTACGTTGCAGCAGTTGGAGAAAAGGAAAAAATAGCATCAGCACTTTTCCAAAGCCTGCAAAATATCATTCAGAATATCTTCGGGATGCTCAAGTCCTACAGAAATTCTGATCAACCCGGAAGAAATGCCTACAAGTTGCCTTTCTTCTTCGCTAAGTTTTGAATGCGTGGTTGAAGCCGGATGTGAAGCAATAGTGCGGCTGTCGCCAAGGTTATTGGTCATTGAAATCATCTCCAGCGCATTCAAAAATTTTCTGCCACTTTCCACACCGCCCTTCAATTCAAACGTTACAATTCCGCCGCCATTGCTCATTTGCTTTTTAGCAATGGCATAGTGCGGATGCGATTCAAGAAACGGATATTTAACCCAACTCAACTTATCATTCCCACTCAACTGCTTAGCCAGTTGCAGGGCGCTGGCAGCATGCCGCTCCATACGTACAAATAAAGTTTCCAGGCTTTTGGAAGCACCCAGGCATTAAAAGGACTCATAGAAGGCCCTGTATTTCGTACAAAAAGATAGAGCTCATGAATCAGCTCTTTTCTCCCAACAACAACACCGCCCAATACCCTGCCCTGCCCATCTATAAACTTGGTGGCAGAATGTAAAACCAAATCTGCACCGTACTTCATTGGCTGCTGTACTGCCGGAGTCGCAAAGCAATTATCCACTACAAGTAAAATGTTATGTCTTATACAAATGGAAGCAACAAATTCAATATCTATAATATCAAGCCCTGGATTGGACGGAGTTTCCACATACAACATTTTCGTATTGGATCTGATCATTGCTTCGATGCTTTCGGGTTTGCTCATTTCAAAATACGAATATTCGATTCCCCATCTTTTAAGATATTTCGTAAGGATTGTATGTGTCGAACCAAATACTGCAGAAGCAGAAATAATATGATCTCCCTGACTCAAAAAAGCCATAAAGGTTGAAAATACTGCGGCCATACCCGTCCCCGTAGCGATACCATCTGCAGCTCCCTCTAACTGAGCAATTTTCTGTATGAACTCATCCACAGTAGGATTTGAAAAACGGGAATAGATATTTACTTCCGGCGATTCAGCAGAAAAAGCTGCCGCCATATTCTCTGCAGAATCGTATACAAAACTGCTGGTAAGAAACAATGGCGTTGAGTGCTCCTTTTGCTCAGTTCTGTCGGTTTGCAGACGTATTGCTTTTGTTTCTGGCTTTTGAGAAGACATATTTATCAAATATTTGTTTTAAAGATACACCCCCCATCATGAAAAGAGTATTGGGGTTTCAGAAACACTGCCCTAGCAATCGAAAAATACGACTTGTTTAAACAGTAATATACATTAGGAGAAATATTGTCATTTTCGATTTAGGATTTTCCAAGACATGTTGTAATCTGAAAAGGTCTGTTAACCGGTTTCAATTTTTGGCCTCGAAACCTTCAAATTAACCCGGCATCCCATAAATGTTAGACGTTGAAGTACTTAGCACACTTTTTTATGTATATATTTACAGAGTTTATTAGAAAATGGAAAAACATTCAGGAATAACATCTTACTATCAGTTTACAGATGAAGGGTCAGGAACCCCTATTATTCTCCTGTATGGATTGTTTGGTTCGGCAAAAAATTTTCTTCCTCTTAGAGAACATCTGAAAAAAAAATACAGGGTGATTGTACCTGTTTTCCCCTTCTTTCAAACAGGCACAAAGGCTGATATTTTCAGTTTTACTGAGTATCTGCATGCAATAATAACTACATTGAATCTCACTAAATTTCATTTATTAGGTAACTCCATGGGCGGCCATATTGCCATTCTGTATACGCTTAAATATCCTGAAAAAATTGAGTCCCTTATCCTTAGCGGCAGTTCAGGGTTATATGAACATGGGCTTGGAGATACTTATCCACGCCGCGGCGATTATGAATACATAAAAACCAAAACACAGCTAACATTTTATAAACCGGAAATAGCCACTAAAGAACTAGTGGATGAGATATACTCAATAGTTAACAGCCGAAAAGCATTACAGATTGTTTCACTGGCTAAGTCCACCATACGAAACAATGTGGAAGCTGAACTACATAAAATTGATTGCCCCTCTTGTCTTATTTGGGGAATGAACGATACCATTACACCCCCGGATGTTGCAGTCAGCTTTCAGCAATTTTTACCAAAAGCTGATTTATACTGGATTGATGAATGTGGCCATGTTCCAATGCTTGAAAGGCCTGCAGAGTTTAATTCAGCATTAGATACTTTTTTTCAACTTAATGGTTTTGTATAAAAATCAGTACCAATCCGTTAGTATTGATACTGATTTTTGAGCACTTAAGCCGGTTTACTTACCCAATAAGCCTTCCAGGGAAATTGTCAGGTAATAAATTCCTCCGATAGTTGGACCAGCAGCATATTGAATATACCTGCTGTTAAAAATATTAGTTCCCCCAACCTTAATTGTTGCTTTTGCAGCAGGGATCCGGTAATTAACCTGCGCATCGAATGAACTGAAGGATGGCACCTGCCCTGTAGCCAGTGTACTTTCCCACAAGAACGTATCCTGCCATTTCCAGCTAACACTAAAGCCCAGGTTTCTTACTACCTCCCTGTTTGCTACAGAAATATTAGTCATCCATTTTGGAGTATTAAATGCAGTAATAAAAATATCCGCATCTTTATTTGTTTTGATATTATTGTAGTTTAAATTTCCGGCGAACGAAAACTTCTTAAATGCATTCCATGTAATTCCAACTGATGAACCGAAATTCTTATAGGTATTCTTGGCGTTGGTTAATACCCTATACGGCTCCTGCATGCTTATGTTAACAGCCAGCATATCTACTGCAGATTCATCACTGCCAACTTTTCCTGTTGTCGGCACTGATACTTCTACCTGTCCAAGAAAACCATCATATTGATTAAGGTATGCATCCCAGTCAATAACGAATGAATTATTCAGTAAAACAGCTTTATAACCTATCTCAAAAGAATTGATTCGCTCCGGTCTTGTAGGAGAAAGATTAGTTACTTGCAGCAAAGCCTTATTTGTAACTGCCGCCTGACTGGCAGTTACACCACCGGCCGTTACATCTGCATTAACTTTTGCATTAAATGTGTTTACAGATGTCAGAGTGTAAGAATTTTCAAGATATCCAAGTCCTTCATTGATATAAGACAACCCTCCCACTCTTCTCACATTCCCATTATTAACAAACGATAAAGCTTCAAAAAGTGCAGGGAACCTGAATCCATTTTGAAATGAAGCCCTGAAGTTGTGCTTCTTATTTGCAGTATACACCATTGCAACCCGTGGATTGAGTTTTGGAGAAAAACTCAGGGTTATAATCAACCCGTAAGGAAGAAACAATCTTCAGCTTTTCTTCAAACAATGTTTTGGATGCCTGTGCAAAACCTCCGATTTTTTTGTAATAAACATTCTTTCCAAAGCTTCCCTCTTTATCCGGAATATTCCTTTCACCCAAAGGCCTTGAAAAGTCAACAAAATTATTTCCATCAGGGATTACCTCATAAATCCGCACATCCGCACCAACAAGCAACTGAAAAAATTTAATTCTGTTTTCAAAATCATACTGTGCATCCGTATGGTACATCCTGCTTTTTTGAAGCAACCAGGCTCCACCTGTTGCCGGTGCTCCTGTAATGCCTGCATTTCGGTGATCCCAGTTATTTATTCTAATGATGGTGTCTTTTAATCTTTTAAAAGCATCGGTACCGGGCTCAGCCCGTCCTGCATCCGCAGCAGCCCTTGCATTTTTCATAGCTGCCGCGAGGTCAATACCGTTATTCAGGTCGGTCTGCAATTTTGTTTTAAAACGGGTTCCCCATGCACTGTTAGATAAATGAGTAAGTTGCAGATTATCTGTCAAAGGCTTGAGATTATATGAATCACCAGTATTTTCAACAGAAACATAAGCACGGACAAAGTAATTACTACCCTTTAGTTCCAGTTTATGGTTTTTAACAGTCACATTATCCAATTGTATTTTATTGCCTCGCTGAAACACACCATCCATTTTTCCATACCTGAAATCATAAGAAATCTCTGCATTGTCATTAATTCGGTAGTGTACACCGGCATCAAACTTCAGATTGTCAACCTTAGGATTCACCAGGTCCTTTTCCCAGTAACCTGTTCTCCTCAAAATGAAGGTTTTTGAGCCGCCATTATAATTCACGCCGCTAATTGTTACAGCATTATTATTTTCATCTCCATACCTGTTCCATGCATCATAAGCAGGGTTATTGTTCCCGTCCAATTCAGGGTAAGCAGGATTGGCAGTGTTAAGACTATTAGGATTTTGGTTCGTTATTGTATTCGATTGCCAATCTGTACCAGTCATATAGCTGGCATTTACTTTAAAAGCAACCTTATTATTAAATGCCTTTGCATAGCGAAGTGCAAACTCACTAATGTTGCTCACGGGATAATCCCGTCCATCAATATGATTTAATGCAGTCCGATTGTAAATACTTAATCCCTGATGCTGAAACGGACTTTTAGTAATCATATTTGCCATACCGTTTATTGCATTCATTCCATAAAGTGCTGAAGCTGCCCCTGGTGTTATCTCCACACTTTGAATATCCAGTTCAGTAGGGCCTATCGCATTTCCCAGTGGAACTCCTAATGTAGCTGCCTGCATATCCACACCATCGACCAATTGCATAAACCGGAAATTATTTGGAATATTAAAACCTCTTGTATTAGGAACTTTAAAAGTTAAGCTTGAAGTTGTCATTTGCACTCCTTTTACGTTTTCCAATGCATCATAAAAAGAGGGAGCAGCAGTCTCTTTTATAGCTCTTATATCGAGCTTTTCTACTGCTACAGGAGATTTTAAAATGTTTTCTTTGACCCGAGAAGCAGATACCACCACTTCTGTACCTAATACAGTTTGAGTAGCCAATGCAACGGAAAGTTTTGAATTAATTGACTTGACCTCTACTTCTCTTGGCGCATATCCAATAGCTGTAAATACCAGTGTGAACGGAAGTTTTGCTTTGTTCTGATTACAAATACTCCATCATCCTTACTAACAGTGCCGCTAACTGTTCCTCTAATGCTTATAGAAACACCAGCCAGTGGCTCTTTCCTTTCTTCGTCAGTAATTTTTCCTGAAATTTCAAAAAAGTATTTGGCTGAGCTAAAACAGTAATTTGTCCCAGCTGCAGGACAATAGTTAAAAGCAATACTATAACTGAATTACTAAGCCGGCCATTATTTCCAATACTACCAAAACAACTCATATTTTCAGTCTTACTTTTCATAACTTAAAATTTATTAGTCTATAAAATCAATAGAGTATTTATGTAAAAAAATTTATAAAACCTTGATCAGGATTCGCATACTCCACAAAATTACCATTGCACCTACGGCCACCATCATGGTTCTGGCTGGCAATTTTCCAGCCAGCTTTGCAGCGATAGGAGCAGCGATAACTCCACCAATTAGCAAACCAACAATTACCTGCCAGTGTGTAATTCCAATCATTGCAAAAAAAGCCATCGCACTTGATAGCGTTACAAAGAATTCACTTAGACTCACACTCCCAATTACATATTGCGGACTTCGCCCCTTTGCAATTAGGGTACTTGTTACTAATGGTCCCCACCCGCCTCCACCAAAACTGTCCAAAAACCCACCTGCACCGGCCAGCCAACCTGCTCTTTTCACTTTTTTGCTCTTTCTCTTTTTCTTAAAAGCCTGATACAAAATCCGGAGGCCAAGCAGCATACAATAAGCCGCAAGAAAAGGTTTAACCATTTCTCCATGCTTTTCACCAACCCACACTAACGCACCAGCTCCAATAATTGCACCGATAACACCTGGTACTACCAACACTTTAAGTAACTTTTTATTTACATTACCAAACTTGTAATGGCTGTATCCACTGGCTGCACTGCTAAAAATTTCAGCAGTATGTACACTCCCGCTGATAGATGCAGGAGGCACTCCCATACTCATCAGCAAACTGGTACTGGTTACACCGTAACCCATGCCTACAGCCCCATCTACCAATTGTGCAAAAAAACCGGCAAGAATAAATAGTGCAAATTTATGCCTTACTCCTTCCTTCACAGAGTCAACAATGTAATTGAAAGATGGTAAATCCATGTAAGGCAAAAGAAAAAACAGAATAATAAGTATCGTAAAACCAACAATTGAAAAAGTAGCTAGCCTTTTCCATTTTCTTTCATTACGGATATTTTCCGGACCTATAACACCGGGTTCAAGTATTGAATTTTTTGTTACAATATTCTCACTTACCGTCTTCCCACTGGCAGTTTTTTGATCAGAATATTCATTCGACTCCACAAATAGTTTGCTTTCCTCAGATGCCTTAGTTCTCTTCATAAAATCGTTATTGCAACAAGACTGCGGCAACGGTTGCGTTGCTTGTTTCATCAATTAGTACAGCGCTTCCGTTACAACTAAGCTTTTTATATGGATCATAAACAAGCTCTGTAGCCAGCCTGATTTTTGCCTTTACCACTTCATTCAACTTCACATCATCTTCTACAGGAAAATGCGCTAAGGAGTTAACGTCAAGTTTATAATCAATCTGTTTTACAACTGCCCTAACAATACGGCTGTTGTGCAGTAACAGATATTTATTTCCCTGCAACAATGGTTTTTCGTCCATCCAGCAAAGCAGAGCATCCACCTCGTTATTAACAAAAGGAAGATTATTTGAATGAACAATTGTATCTCCCCTGCTGATATCAATATCATTTGTGAGGTGGATCACCGCAGGTTGGGGACAAAAAACCTCGTCTGCTTCTTTTCCGGCTGTTTCTATTTTTGAGATAGTTGTTTCCTTCTTTTGAGGAAGAATAGTTACACGATCACCCTTTCTGTAAACACCGCTCATAATCTTTCCGGCATAACCTCTGTAGTCGTGTAACTCATCGGTTTGCGGACGAATAACATATTGAACCTGGAACCTGCTATCTGTTAAGTTTACATCAGATTCTACATGAATTTCCTCCAGTTGTTCAAGTAATGGCTTACCTGTGTACCATTTAATCGTTTCTGATTTATCAACTATATTATCACCCCTTAATGCACTGATTGGAATGTATGTAACGTCTTTAAGATCTAGTTGCTTTGCCACAACCTCATAATCAGCCACAATTTTATCATAGACTTCTTTTGAGTTGTCTACCAAATCCATTTTGTTAATAGCGACAACAACGTGAGGTATACGCAACAATGAACCAATTATAGAATGACGACGGGTTTGCTCAACCACCCCATGTCTTGCATCAATCAAAATAATTATCAGGCTAGCGTTTGACGCACCTGTAATCATATTCCTCGTATACTGCACATGACCAGGTGCATCAGCAATAATGAATTTTCTTTTTGGGGTTGTAAAATAGCGATAAGCCACATCAATAGTAATGCCTTGCTCCCTCTCTGCCCTGAGGCCATCAGTAAGTAATGCTAAATCAACGGAACCATCATCTCTGTTTTTTGTTGATCGCTCCAATGCCTCTAGCTGGTCAATAAGAATGTTTTTGCTATCATACAGCAACCGGCCAATTAATGTGCTTTTACCATCATCAACACTGCCTGCTGTTATAAACCGTAGTAAGTCCATAATAATTATCAAAAGTTAGCCAATCAAAAATATCCATCCTTTTTTCTGTCTTCCATTGCCGCCTCAGTAACTTTATCATCTATTCTCGTTTCGCCTCTCTCACTAATTCTTGTTGCGATAATTTCATTTACAACCTCATCAAGAGTTGATGCGTATGATTCAACAGCTGCGGTGCAGGTCATATCACCTACTGTGCGATACCTTACACTTTTTAAAGCTATAATATCACCTTCGGATGGTCTTACAAATTCACTGGTTGCTATCAGCTGACCTTCATGCTCAATCACTTCCCTTTTATGAGCAAAATAGATGGATGGGAGAGGAATTCTTTCACTTCTTATATAATTCCAAATGTCCAGCTCGGTCCAGTTACTGATAGGGAAAACTCTTACATTTTCACCTTTGTGAATTCGTCCGTTATAAATATTCCACAATTCAGGCCGCTGCAACTTTGGGTTCCATTGGCCAAACTCATCCCTAACAGAGAATATCCGCTCTTTTGCCCTGGCCTTTTCTTCATCACGCCGTCCACCGCCAATACATGCATCAAACTCAAATTCTTCAATAGTGTCAAGCAGTGTATAGGTCTGCAACCAGTTTCTGCTTGGAAATTTTCCTTTTGGTTCAGTAAGCCTGCGCTGTTTAATCGTATCCTCCACTTTCCTCACAATCAGTTCTGCACCTATTTCTTCAACTAATTTATCCCTAAATGCTAATGCCTCAGGAAAATTATGGCCTGTATCTATATGTACTAACGGAAAAGGAAACTTACCGGGAGCAAAAGCTTTCAATGCAAGGTGTACCAATGTAATAGAATCTTTCCCGCCGCTAAACAACAAAGCAGGCCTCTCAAATTGTCCTGCAACTTCACGGAATATATGTATGCTTTCCGCTTCCAGTTGCTCCATATAATTTAACCGATGTAAACTCATACCCTCTTCCATTCTTTATTTCAAATTATTTATTTTATTCCCAGAATGCAAACCACATTCTTTTTTTGACATTTCCCACCACCATCTGCCGGCCCTTGCATCTTCTCCCTGCTCTATTGCACGGGTACACGGAGCACATCCTATGCTTATAAAGCCCTTATCATGCAAAGGATTATAAGGAACATTATGATCCCTTAAATAAGCAATCATTTCTTCATTACTCCAATTGATAAGTGGATTAAATTTATACAATTGCTTTGTCTCATCCCACTCTATCATTGGCATTCTTTTCCTGTTTTCGCTTTGTTCAGCCCTTAATCCGGTTATCCAGACTTTTGCACCGTTTAGTGCCCTGTTCAAAGGTTTTACTTTTCTGATATAACAACATTCTTTCCTGTTTTCAACTGACTCATAAAATGAATTGATACCTTTTTCTGTAACAAATACTTCAACGTCCGCAGGCGAAGGGAAATAGACCTTCAGGCTTGTTTTATAACGGGCATTGGTTCTTTCCATCAGCTCATATGTTTCATAAAATAGCCTGCCAGTATCTAAAGTAAAATTTTAATGCTGATGCCATTTGTAAAAATGGCATCAGTTATCACCTGATCTTCCTGACCTAATGATGAAGAAAACACAACCTGACCGGGAAATCTTTCTGCTACCAGCCTAAGAGATTCATTCAATCCTTTTGACTGTAATTCAAGTATTTCAGCATTAGTCAACTGCATATTCTAATAATTCATTTTCCTGACCTTTCAATATTTCGATTTAAAACTGCGGCAAAAGTAAAGTAAAAACAAGAACCCTACAAGACAGATAGACTATTGTATTTGAGCCGCTAAGTAACAATTATCGGCTATAAAAAAAAATGATTTCACACAACAAGATCCCTCAGAGTCCGGTTTTCCACAACTTTTAACGTGGCGTCCCTTACTTCAACCATCAAATCATGTAAACCACATTGCTTTTCGTCACAATTTTTACAACGTTCATAAAAATAGAGACTTACACATGGCAACATAGCGATTGGACCATTTACCAGGCGAATAATTGTTGCAACTTTTACTTTCCCAGGTGATTTTTTAAGAAAATAGCCCCCCCCCTTCCCTTTTTTGCTTTCCAATATACCCGCATTCTTTAATTCGAGCAGTATGTTCTCCAAAAACTTTAATGGAATTTTCTTTTTTTTTGCTATTTCAGAAATTAGTACGGGCCCATGCTTGTATTTTTCTGTTCAATATTCCAGTGCCTTAAAAGCATATTGTGATTTTTTTGAAAGCATATAATTTATTTCACTATATCCAGTTTATAACTAATTGATGAATTTTACGTAACATCGCCGCTACACCGCAATATTTATCCAAAGATAATTCAATCGCCTTTTTCACCTTATCCTCATTCTCTTGTATTGTTGCTATCCGGTAAGTAATGATAATTTCTTTGTAAACTTTGGGATGTTCGTCTGTTTGTTCTGCTTCTACCTCAATTTCAAATGAAGAAAACATTACCCGCATTTTTTCTAAAATATCCACCACATCAATACCCGTACAACCGGCTAGTCCGGACAGCAGCAAAGCTTTGGGACCAAATCCATTTATCCTGTTACCGTCAAGCTCAATGGTATTTTCTTCCATTTCACTGATGAATTCATGCTCCCTTTTCCAACGGGTTACAGTTTTTGTCATGCTTGTGCTTTTAGTTGATGCATTTTATTGCTAGATATATTTTCCAGCGTCCATGGCACTTGTTGTTCAAAATTATGCTGTCTTCTCTTACAATTTTCTTTGTCACATATTCTGCAGGAAAAAGTCAGACAACCGTCGGAATGAACAAACAACTCCAGCGATTCACCAAAATCGCTCCGGATCAGTTCAGCTAAAATGTCAATTTCAATGTGAGCTTCATGAATATTCATATACCAGGGAACAGTCAGGTGGCAATCGACATGAAGTACACTTCCATATTTTATTACTCTCAAATTATGCAAATCGATCCAGTTTTCCCGCCGGTTAGCATTAATCACAGTTATCATTTTGGTAAGTAAATGCACATCCGCCTCATCCATTATTCCTGCTATTGATTTGCGAACAATTTTATAGCCTGTAACAACTATTACTAATCCAAAAATGATTGCGACGGTACTGTCAATCCATTTATAACCCGTTACTAAAAGTAATACCAGTCCAGCCACAATTCCCAAGGTGGAATATGTATCACTTTGCAGGTGCTTTCCGCTTGCCTGCAAAGCAAGCGAATTATTCTTTTTACCAATTTGCAGACAAAAAAATCCAACAAAATAGTTTACAACTGCCGTTGCTGCCACTAGCCATATACCGTAATCAATTCGTCGTATTTCAGCAGGATAAATCAATTGCATTACAGCTTTATAAAGAATTACAGCTCCGGCACTGCCTATAAGTGTGCCTTCTATTGCAGCTGATAAAAATTCTGCCTTCCCATGTCCGTAAGGATGATCCCAATCGCTTGGTTTAGCAGCTACATACAAACTATACAGCCCAATAAAGCCAGCGACAACATTTACAATACTCTCAAGGGCGTCAGTTAAAATTGCTACTGACCCTGTAGAATAATATGCAATAAATTTAACTGCAAGCAACCCAACTGATACAGCTGCTACCCATTTCTGTACATTAAGATTCTGTTTCTCCGGCTTCAACACAAAAAGTTTTTATTTCCCAATTACTTCTTTCACATACTTCATCCATTCATGTTTTGCAAAGGAAAGAAATTCGGGGGGGGCAGATGCAAATTCTTTTTCTGTTTCATATCGGCCATAACTTTGCAGTATCTGTTCAAATTCGTCTTGCTTTTTTGGTGTTTTTTCGAGGTTTGCATCACTTTCTGTTACTGTAAACCTGTCTTCATCACTTGCTTTTAACCACATTAGTCCACGTAATGAATATTTTGATTCACCTTCATGCATTATCAGTTTCATATAAGCAGGAGAAACATCACTACGGCATGCCACTTTATACTGAACCTTCGTTTCGGCCAGGTAATCAGCATCAAGATCGGTTATAGTAGCTGCATCCTTTATAAACTCACAGGTATTATCATAAGCACAACTTTTCTCCGCATCTTCAGCTTTCCATACAAGTTCGTATTTATCTCCTGCCTTTCTGTAATGATATGCATTCAACTCAGTTGTAAAACAAGGTTCGTCCATTTGGGGGTAATCGCACTTGACCTTGTAGGGTGCAACGATTGATGTAATAAGATAATTCTCCCCGGTTTTATCCTCCCATTTCCAAACTTCTTCTGCCTTACCTTTTATTGTTATTGAGGCCGGAATGTCTGCCACAGCTAATTTAACCGGCTCAACTTTTTGCATTGTAACTGCATCTGCAGCTTTGTTGTTATTTACTGAATCGGCAGCAGCTGAATGATTGTTTTTTGAATTATTGTTGCAGGCCATTACTACAAACAGGAATGCAAAAAACAAGGAAAGGGATTTCATATAGTGCATTTTAGCGCTGCCAATATACAAAAATAAAGTTCTCCCCGCCATGATTGTAAAAGCATGAATAGTGATTCTTATGCTTCTTTATCGGAAAAATTTTAAAAATGAGAAAAAATTCCTTATAGCTGTTAATACACGGGTATAAACTTCTTTATTGAAGAGTTGTGAATCTCTCAGGGCTTTATAAGTAAGAAAAAGTCCAATTGGCACTAATACAAATGTAGCCAGCCACATACCAGTAAATGGAGTGAAACTATTTTCTTTGGCAAACTTCTCGCCGGTTGTGCTGGAAAAATAAAAAAGCATGAAGAAAATAATTGCAAATATCAGCGGTGTACCCAACCCTCCTTTTCTGATAATAGATCCCAAAGGAGCTCCAATCAGAAACAATACCAGGCAGGCAAGAGATAGTGTTATCTTTCTGTGCCATTCAATTTTATGTCTTCTCAAATTTTTTTTCCGGTCAGCATCAGACTGCAGGAAAGTTTCAATACCAGACTTTATCGTTGACGAAGTGCCCCGAACAGTTTCATTTATTGCAATACGATTTGTATCAACAAGTAACTCATTAAAATTCCTGACCTTTTCTTTTTGTACGAAAACATTCTTTTTTTCCGTTTGAATTGCTGAATCTGCTTTATCCGAAAACCGGAAAGCCAAAAACATATCCCGCAGTGTTTGCTTTTCTATCCTTTCATTTTCTTTCTCAAGAGAATCAATAGCTTTCGTAAGCTGCCGCATACTGAACATTCTTTCATTGTTGCGGTTTACGCTGTCTGCTGTACGGTTGTTAAAACCAAGAGTACTCAGATCAAATTGCTTGTTATATTCTTTAAAGCCAATCCTAATAAACTCTGTATTTCCTAGTGAGAATGGTTGTCCCCGTTCCTGGTACCGGTATCCATCTTTGAGGTTAAATTCCAGAAAACGCTTATTTTCCGTTACTCTCATAATACCGCTCTTTGCAATAATGAAATTATCCTGTAAAGCATTTCCCTGTTCATAAACGATTACATCTTTAATAACACTATCGTTTGCTTCCTTTTTTCCTATTTTGATGGCAAATCCGGGTATTTTATCGTAAAAAACACCCTCCTTCAAATCAAATGCGGGTTTGGCATAAACTATATCTGACAATAAAGTTCTTGATTTAAGATTGGCCACAGGAATAACATAGTTTGCAAACAGAAAAGCTCCGACGCTGATAAAAAAACTAACAATAAATAAAGGCCGCATAAACCTGAGCAAAGAAATTCCCGCTGATTTGATAGCAACCAACTCAAAACTTTCACCAAGATTTCCAAAAGTCATTAATGAAGAAAGTAATATGGCCAGTGGTAATGCCAAAGGTACAAGAACAGCTCCCTGGTAAAGAATAAACTCCAGTATTACACCCGGGCCAAGCCCCTTACCGACAAAATCATCAATATACAACCAAAAAAAACTGCATCACCAGCACCAGCAATGTAATGAAGAAGGTGGCAACAAATGGCCCAATAAAGGCTTTAATAATGAGTTTATCTAATTTTTTGAACACTTATCTTTAATTAAGAATCAGGCAAAAATAAGGCTTTCGCAAAAGGAGATGTAACTGGTTATTAATCTGGATTTTATTTTAACAAAGAATGCTGTTTTGGAGAATGCTGTTTCCCTTCTGGTAAACCTCCGGGAAAACTAATAAACAATACTTCAGATAAATTCCGGTATGCTGCCTAAAGAGATCATCAAATCATCATAGAAAATAACAAAAAGCGAAAGTATTCTGGCCATACGTACTATGTTCTGGTAGGGAAATCTTTTCAGCATCAGACTTCACCTCTTTGGCGAATATTAGGAAGATATGTAAAAAAAAATGGAAAATCATTCAACCTTATCAGCCGGTTTCCACTTTTGCATACATGAGGAAGAATGGCACCATCATTTCAGCCCTGCTAGCTACATTTTGTTTAACAAAATGACAAAAATTGTTTTGAAACTGGCATCAAAAAAAATGGCTTGTTAAACTGGCTGCAAATTTCCCCCTTACTAAATGGAAAAATGTACTGAACAGTATACCAGTGTTTTATTTACAACGATGTGAAATGATTACCGATTAATTACCAAGGCGGTGAAACAGTTCCTTCACCTGGTAATCCCATAGCATGCTTTGATCCTTTATTTCTTTTTTTTCTGCAAAGTCTTTAATCACCAGAATAGTCTGATTGGTGATTTCTGATTTTTGAATACGGAATTCAGAATACTCTTCCTTGGGTGAAGTTAGCCAGCGAAAGCGGATAAATTTATCCTGTTCGCTATCCATTAATTCGGCCTTTTCATAAGCGCCGTTCCATCCGAAATAAAAGATGTTATCTCTTTCATCAACTTTATCGGCAAACCATTCTCCCAATCCTGCAGGGGTGGAAAGAAATTCATATAAAATTGCAGGCGAGCAACGTACCGGAAATTCTAACGTATATAATTGTTTACTCATTCTTAACTCTCCAAATATTCGTAGTGATGGCGCAATAATAGAAAATAAATCATTGCGGCAAAATATTTTATGTGAATATTTTCCCCATTTGGCAAATTAATAGTGTGTAACCTGAAATAAACAAATCCAAAAAACGTTAATAAGAAGTGAATATTTTTGGCTTTTATTGCCAATTTGCTTAAATTGCTCTGAGGTTTAGTTCAAAATGAGGTAAAAAAGCCAAAGAAGTTGGTATTTTTGTATCATAAATACCAAAACTGAAAATCGAATCCTTAAAAAAAAGCCATCAACCCCATACCTATGAGCATGAGACAATTAAAGATCTCGAAATCGATTACGAATCGGGAATCTCAAAGTTTAGAAAAATATCTTCAAGAGATCGGCAAAGTCGAACTCATCACTCCGGAAGAAGAGGTAAAATTAGCCACATTAATTAAGCAGGGTGACCAAAGAGCATTGGACAGGCTTACCAAAGCCAATCTGCGTTTTGTTGTTTCTGTTGCCAAACAGTATCAAAATCAGGGCCTTTCATTACCCGATCTTATCAATGAGGGCAATCTTGGTTTGATAAAAGCCGCCCAGCGTTTTGATGAAACCAGGGGTTTTAAGTTTATTTCATATGCCGTTTGGTGGATAAGGCAATGTATACTGCAGGCATTGGCAGAGCAAGCCCGGATTGTTCGCCTTCCTCTAAACAAGGTGGGGCTTACCAACCGCATTCAAAAGGCCTATACCCAGTTGGAGCAGCAATTTGAACGGGAACCAACCGCCGAAGAACTTGCAGAAATGCTGGATATGGAATTAGAAGAAGTTAGGTCATCCTTAAATATTAATGCAAGACATGTGAGTATGGATTCACCCCTTTCTGACGGAGAGGAAAATACTCTTATTGATGTAATGGAGAATCCGAATGCTGAAAAAACTGATGACGAACTCGATCATAAACAATCACTCAAGACGGAAATTGACCGGTCGCTAAAAACACTTACTGACAGGCAAAAGGAAGTGATTTGCTATTTTTTCGGCATAGGCATTGACCATCCCATGAGCCTGGAAGATATTGGCGAAAAATTCAGCCTGACAAGAGAACGGGTAAGGCAAATAAAAGACAAAGCCATAACCAAACTGAAAACTTCGGGAAGAAGTAATCTTTTAAGAACTTATTTAGGATAACCCACAAAAACTTTATACTGGCAATAAAACTTTACATTTTTATCTTTGCGGCTCAAAAAATTAAAAAAGTGAACATCAGATGTTCACTTTTTAATTAGTGTGAAAGCGAAAAAAAATCCGTTTATGTTCAACAGTTTACAGGAAAAATTAGAATCAGCCTTTAAGAATTTGAAAGGCCAGGGGCGCATAACAGAACTTAACATTGCCTCTACGGTAAAAGATATTCGCAGGGCTTTGGTTGATGCCGATGTGAATTATAAAATAGCCAAAGAATTTACCGACAGGGTAAAGGATAAAGCAATGGGCGAAAAGGTAATTAATGCCATTTCTCCAGGCCAATTAATGGTCAAAATTGTAAAAGATGAACTGGCCGAACTTATGGGCGGACAGGAAGCATCATTTAATGCAAAAGGCAACCCCGCAGTAATATTGATTGCTGGATTACAGGGTTCTGGTAAAACCACTTTTAGTGGCAAACTGGCCAACTACCTGAAAACCAGGAAAGCACTTTCTCCCCTGCTGGTTGCAGCAGATATTTACAGACCGGCAGCAATGGAACAGCTACGGGTTCTGGGCGAACAGATTGGTGTAGATGTGCATATTGAACCGGAAAACAAGGATGCTGTTGACATTGCAAAAAATGCAGTAAGGGAAGCAAGAAGCAAAAATAAAAATGTTCTTATCATAGATACCGCTGGTCGTCTTGCCGTAGATGAAATAATGATGACCGAAGTAGCTAACATAAAAAATGCTGTAAGCCCACAGGAAATTCTTTTTGTGGTAGATAGTATGACCGGCCAAGATGCCGTTAACACAGCCAAGGCATTCAACGACAAGCTGGACTTTACAGGTGTTGTATTAACAAAACTAGATGGTGATACCCGCGGCGGTGCTGCTATTTCCATTAAATACACCGTAAATAAGCCTATAAAATTTACCAGCAACGGCGAAAAAATGGACACCCTCGATGTGTTCTATCCTGAAAGGATGGCGCAACGTATTCTGGGTATGGGTGATATTACTTCGCTGGTAGAAAAGGCACAGGAACAATTTGATGAAGAACAGGCTAAAAAACTGGAATCGAAAATCCGCAAAAACAAATTTGACTTTGCTGATTTTAAAATGCAACTCGAGCAGATAAAAAAAATGGGCAATATGAAAGACCTGCTGGGCATGATACCTGGTGTGGGCAATAAGGTTAAGGATCTTGATATTGATGATAATTCTTTTAAGGGCATAGAAGCCATGATAAATTCAATGACTCCCGGGGAAAGGGCTGATCCGGATCTGATTGACGGAAACCGTAAAAAACGCATTGCCAAAGGTGCCGGAAAAGACATTCAGGAAGTAAACAACTTTATGAAACAGTTTGAGCAAATGCGTGGCATGATGAAGAATATGAATAAAATGGGGGCTTTTGGAAAAATAATGCCCGGAATGAAAAAATAATTAATTACAGATAAGGTCATTTCCATTTTGCACTTTCCTCATCCCGTCCTATATTTGTTGCCCGGTTTTAACCGGGAACCAACAATTATTGTTTAACGCTGTTAAATTTCTATTTATGTCAGCAAAAATCCGTCTTCAAAGACACGGGTCAAAGAAAAGACCCTTCTACTTCATCGTAGTAGCCGATTCCCGGGCACCCCGCGACGGCAAATTCATTCAGAAATTAGGTACATACAATCCTCTGACAGTCCCTGCTACTATTCAGCTCGACCGTCAAAAAGCCTTAGAATGGCTGAACAAAGGTGCTACGCCAACAGACACTGTTCGCCGTATTTTGAGCTTTAAAGGTGTATTGTTCCTGAAACACCTGCTTCGGGGTGTGGGCTTGGGTCTGTTTGATGAAGCTGCTGCGATGGAAAAATTCACTAAGTGGACCACAGAGCATGATGCACAGGTGAAAAGACGCCAGGAAGAAGCACAACGCCAGAAAAGAGCCAGACGCATTACTCCCGGCCGCAGGCCAGAGAGGAAAGCTGAAGGTGATGCTGGTTCAGAAGGATAATACCTTAAGCATCCTGAAAGTTCTTAATCCTTCCTGTATTACAGGAAGGATTTTTTTATGCAACAGCGAGGTAAAAATTCATTGTAAATTCGTGTAAGAAATGGCAAACTATTTCAATATCGGAAAAATTGCAGCAGTTCAT
This sequence comes from Chitinophagaceae bacterium, assembly GCA_016719815.1. GTDB lineage: Bacteria > Bacteroidota > Bacteroidia > Chitinophagales > Chitinophagaceae > JJ008. Next base: position 31,542 of record JADJYK010000013.1, read on the forward strand.
GGGCTAACAGGTGAATTATTACTGCTGCATGAATTAGGAAAGAAAACTTCATTAAAAGGGTTACAGGCAATATTTATTGAAGAAAAAAGGGTTCTTTTATTCCCTGGTTTATTGAAAGCACAAAAATTAAAAACGAAGAGGAGATTTACATAAGGTTGGAAGGAATCAGCACAAGAGAAGCTGCCCAAAACCTTGTACAAAAAAGAATTTGGTTCACAGAAGCAGATTACAAAAAATTTGCTTCCAAATCCTCTCCGGCCAACCTTCTGGGCTATCATATTATCAATAATAAAGAAATAATTGGCGAAATTCTGGAAGTAATAGAACAACCACACCAGCTCATTTGCAGGCTGCAGATTAAAGGAAAGGAGGTTTTAATACCATTACACGAAGACTCATTGCAAAAGTAGATCATCGAAAAAAGAAGTACGGGTAGAATTACCGGAAGGACTGCTGGATGTGTACCTGAAATAACGCTTGTTCACCTGTCAAAATTATGAGCAACAATCAGCACCATATCGCCCATTTCGATCTCGATTCATTTTTTGTTTCCGTTGAAATTGCGAACAATCCATTACTGAAAGGCAAACCAGTACTGGTAGGCGGATATGAACGGGGAGTAGTGGCCGCCTGCAGTTATGAAGCCCGGAAGTTTGGCATCCACTCGGCTATGCCAATGAAAAAAGCTATGCAGCTTTGTCCTCAGGCTATCGTTACCAATGCAAGCCGCAGTGATTACAGCAAATATTCAAGATGGGTAACAGAAATCATTGAATCGAAAGTGCCATTATTTGAAAAAGCAAGCATTGATGAGTTTTATATTGATCTTACAGGAATGGACAAATTTTTTGGTATAAGTAAATATACCAAAGAACTTCGCCAGTTAATTATCAGTGAGACCGGGCTGCCTATTTCATGTGGTCTCTCATCGGCAAGGTTCATCAGCAAAATGGCTACTAATGAAGCAAAACCCAATGGTTTCCTCGAAATTCTGCATGGAAAGGAAACAGAGTTTCTATGGCCTCTTGGAATTGAAAAAATTAACGGTGTAGGTAAGCAAACAGAACAGCATCTTAAAAATTACGGCATATATACTATCGAAGACATAACTAAAACTCCAATCGAATACTTGGAACGCATTGCCGGAAAATGGGGCGAAGAACTTTGGCATAAAGCACATGGCCGCGGCAGTGCTGCCATTACTACCGACTGGAAACAAAAAAGCATGAGTCATGAAAACACATTTGAAAAGGACTATACAGATATTGAGTTTCTGCACAAAGAACTGGTAAGACTTACTGAAAAAACGGCCTGCTCTTTGCGGGAAGACGATAAGATGACAGGTTGCATAACTGTAAAAATCCGATACTCAGACTTTGAAACTACCACTTACCAGGAAACCATTGACTATACAGCTCTCGACGATGTATTAATAGCAAAAGTGAAGGACCTGTTTAATAAGAACTGGCAAAAAGGCAGGCCGGTACGGTTGCTGGGCATTCGTTTCACACACATGATACCCATTACCATGCAAATGAGTTTATTTGAAAATAATATTGAAAAACTACAGCTCTATAAAGCTGTGGATGATATTAAAGACAGGTTTGGCAGCAAATCAGTAACAAAGGCAACTATAATTGCTCCCAAAAAGGATTAAGACAACAATTCAAAAAATGTTCTCCTTAACTTCGTAATCCCAAAAACATACAACTATGTCACAACAATGGAAAGATTACCAGGAACAACACAATGAACGTTTTCTGAATGAAATGCTTGACCTGCTCCGCATTCCTTCAATTAGCGCCAAAAGCGAACACAAAGATGATATGCTGAAATGTGCCGAAGCGGTAAAGAAAAGTTTACTGGCTGCCGGATGTGATAAGGCCGATGTAATGCCTACTGCCGGCCACCCGGTTGTATATGGCGAAAAAATTATTGATCCGGCAAAACCAACTGTGCTGGTGTATGGGCACTACGATGTACAGCCTGCCGATCCGCTTGAACTCTGGCACAGCGGTCCGTTTGAGCCGGTAATAAAAGACGGGAAAATTTTTGCAAGAGGCTCAGCTGACGATAAAGGACAGTTCTACATGCATGTAAAGGCATTAGAAATTATGTCACAAACTAATAGCCTTACCACCAATATTAAATTCCTTATTGAGGGAGAAGAGGAAGTGGGTTCGCCCAATCTTGGGCCTTTCGTGGCTTCTCATAAAGACCTTCTTAAATGTGATGTAATTCTTATCAGCGACAGTTCGCTGCTCAGTATGGATACACCTTCACTTGATGTAGGTATGAGGGGACTCAGTTACATACAGGTAGAAGTAACAGGTGCGAACCGTGACCTTCACAGCGGTACTTATGGCGGTGGAGTTGCCAACCCGATAACCATACTTGCCAAAATGATTGCCAGTTGCCATGATGAGAACAATCATATTACTATTCCGGGATTTTATGATGATGTACTTATTTCTTCAGAAGAGGAAAGAAAAATGCTGAATATGGCTCCTTATGACGAACAGGAGTATAAAGATGATTTGGGTGTAAAAGAACTGTGGGGAGAAAAAGGGTTCACCACATTTGAAAGAACCGGCACAAGACCAACCCTCGAACTTAATGGTATCTGGGGTGGCTACATCGGCGAAGGCGCCAAAACAGTACTTCCTTCAAAAGCCTATGCAAAAATTTCTGCAAGGCTGGTACCGAATCAAAAATCACCAAAGATTTCTGAGTTATTGCTCAATTACTTTAAATCAATAGCACCAGATTGTGTAGAAGTAAAAGCAGAACTGCACCATGGTGGTGAAGCATACCTGACACCCATCGACAGTAAAGGCTATAAAGCTGCATCCAAAGCCCTGGAAACAACATTTGGTAAAACTCCAATACCTGTTCGTGGTGGTGGAAGTATTCCAATCTGCTCCATTCTGGAAAGAGAATTAGGTGTAAAGATTGTATTTATGGGATTCGGCTTAGATAACGACAACCTGCACAGCCCTAACGAAAAATATAACCTGGAAAACTATTACAAGGGAATTGAAACCATTCCTTATTTTCATAAGTATTTTTCAGAAGGATAATTTCATTACATTTTTTATTAAAATCCCAATCAGAAGATTGGGATTTTTTATTTTTGACTGATGGCAGAAAATGAAAAACTTCGCCTAGACAAATACCTTTGGTCAATCCGGTTGTTTAAAACAAGAACAGCCGCCGCTACAGCATGCGACACGGGTAAGGTAAAATCTAATGACAGCAGTGCCAAAGCTGCTAAGCATGTTAGTATTGACGACGAATACGAAGTAAAAACTGAAGCTAAACGCTGGCGTATAAAAGTAACTGGCCTGTTGAACAAAAGGGTAGCTTACAATGAGGCGACAAAATATTATCTTGATATCACGCCAGAAGAAGAATTACAGCGCATTCAATACCACGCTACCAGTTTCCACACTGGAAAAAGGCCAGGTAAAATTGGCAGGCCTACGAAAAAAGAGAGAAGGGATCTTGATGACTTTCTGAATGACTAAATTTGCTTTTTCTTATTTTTTTTGCTTTGAAAATACTTTGCAAATATTTCTTTATAGTCTTTATTGCTTTTGGCATAATTGCCTGTAACAATGGCAAACCGGAACTTACAGAACCCGAACCGTATCGACCCGGTCCTCTTGACATGACTGCTCCGCCTGCGTTCTCACCTCCTGTAAAAGAATCGGATATTGTTATAGGTAAAAATATAAACCCGCAATTAAGTAAGCAGGGAGAAGTGTTATATAATACCAAATGCAAAGTATGTCACAAAATAAATACTGAGACACTAGTTGGGCCGGGATTGAAAAACATCACAAAACGAAGGTCTCCTGCCTGGATAATGAATATCATATTATACACGGGGATGATGCTGCAAAATGATCCCGAAGCAAGAAAACAATATGAGATTTTTAAAGTAACAATGCCTGCTCTTCCCCTCACTAACGGAGAAGCAAGAAGTTTGTTTGAATTCTTTAGAAAAAACGACTTGTAATGTACTTCATTTTACTTCCCTATCCAATGATAAAAATCAAATTTTGCTGACATTTTTATCATTGTTCTGCTTTTAATAAGATCGGTAAATTACATCTGCCAACAATATTCTTCATTTCAAATACAGGTGTGTATGGAAACCAAAGCTTTAGCAAAGCCAAAGATGTCATGGCCTGGTTTATTTGATACGGGTTGGATGGAAAAGTTTTTTAATGCCCCGATTGATGAGTTTTTCAACATGGGAAAAATTATGAATGTACCGGCTGTAAATGTGAGTGAAACAGAAAAAGATTTCAGACTATGTATCGCATCTCCAGGAATGGAAAAGACTGATTTCAAAGTAGAGGCGGTTGACAATATGCTGACAATAAGTGCTGAAAAAGAAAAAGAAGAAAGAGATGAAAACAATGGCCGCTATAACCGCAGAGAATACAACTACAACAGTTGGAGCAGGAATTTTACTCTTCCTGAAAATTGCAATGCAGTAAAAATCGAAGCAAATTATGTAAACGGGGAATTGAAAATTGTTATTCCGAAACTTGAAATCAAAGAAGCCAAAAAAGTAAAAAGCATTTCTGTGAACTGACAGGATGTGCCCGGAAGGGCGGCCCCGCCAGTAGCTGAAAGGCGGGGGCTTTTGAAATAGCAGCTTTTTAATAATCTAATAAAAATGAAACAAATTCAGGGAACAAGAACAGATAATCACACGATCGTAAGTTTGAATGACAAGAATGGCGAATATGTTCTTTATGTAGTTATGCCGGGAATACGCAGAAGCGAACTGGAAGTGAATATCCGCAACAGGCAGCTTACTGTAACGGCTGTAAGAAACGAAGCTCTTCATAGCATTTTTGAGCCTGCTAAACCCGTAATTAATACATGGAAGGAGTCCTTCAGGCTTCCGTCTGACGCTGACACATTAATGACAGCCGCCGTATTTTATAAAGGTGAGTTGGAAATACATATACCCAAAGGGCAGGGTAAATCCGAAAATCATACACAAAGGGTTTATGTGTATTAACTGCCCCGGAAACCAAGGCTACTGCATAAAAAAAGGATAAAGTAATCAACTTTATCCTTTTCTATTTTGACAAACTAATCAGTATAGCAGGTTACGTAGCTTTTCAATATTACTAATACTAATCTTACCTTCTTTTATTTCAATCAGCTTTTCACCCTTAAAATCACTAAGGGTACGAATAAGAGATTCTGTAGCCGTACCCACATAATGTGCAATATCCTCTCTAGATATTTCAATTGGCTTATTCTCACCTTCGGTATTAAACTTGCCATGAATATCCACTAATGCCCTGGCCACTCTTTTGCGCAAAGAACTATAAGCAAGGCTGAGCAAACGCTGTTCTTTATCCTTTACGTTCTGAGTAATGATGCGAATGAATTTTGTTGCAATGGAAATATCACCATAAATCATATGCATGAAATCATCCTTCGGTATCTGTAAAATCTCTGCCTCTTCAAGTACAATTGCGCTGTCATCATAATTTTTGTCCTCTATCAATGCGGGATAACCAATAAAATCTCCTTCGCTTAACAGGTCAGTTATGTACTCTTTTCCATCTTCATGTGTCTTAATGGCTTTCACTTTCCCTTTAACAAGATAATAGAGATAACGAGGCCTTTTCCCTTCCTGGTAAAGAGTTTGTTTTTTTGCAAGGGCCACCATTTCATACTGGTCTGTAAGTTGGGTCATAAGACCCGATTCTTTTACATCATTAATAAAATCCTTAATTCCCTGGCTCGTTGAGGCATATTTATTTTCAAGTACTGCCGTTTTCTTCAATCTTACCTCGATAGCATTGAGTAATTCAATATCTTCAAATGGCTTTGTAATGTAATCATCAGCACCCATTTCCATACCCTTCCTGAAATCCCCTCTTTCTGTTTTGGCAGTTAAAAAAATAAAAGGGATATGCATGGTTTCATCATTTTTTCTGAGCAGGTGCAGCACCCCATAACCATCCAGTTCGGGCATCATAATATCACATACAATCACATCCGGCTTTTCTTTGAGTGCCAGATCAACACCTTTTTTTCCGTTTTCTGCAGTAAAAGTCTTGTACCCGGCCAGGTCAAGAATCTCGGCAGTGTTTTCCCTGATATCCGGATTATCATCGATAACTAAGACTGTCTTCATGTTGTTCTTTATTTACTGGTATAGAAATCGTTATTGTGGTTCCCTCGTTCAGTTGGCTTTGCAAAATAATGCTTCCGCCTAAAAGATCGACATATCTTTTTACAATATGGAGACCGAGGCCTGTACCCTGTATGTTTGTAGCATTAGCTCCCCTGAAAAAACTTGAAAAAGATGGTCCTGATCTTCATCCGAAATACCTATGCCATGATCTTTAACTATTATCCTGCAAAACACTCATCCCTGTCACTCATAATTTCAATTTCTGAATTCTCGTCAGAAAACTTAATTGCATTGGTTATCAGGTTGAACAAGATGTTTTTCAGCAGCTTTTTATCAGAAACGACTTTGTTTTCACCGTTGTGATGATAAGAAATAAACTGACCACTTTTTAGTAATCCTTTCATTTCTTCAGTTGTTTCTATAATAAACTCGTTTATTTCTACAGGAGCCTCAAATGACAAAACTTTTCCTTCGTCCAGTTTACCAAGATTTAGAAAATCTTCCAGAATATCATTGAGGTGCTTTACTGAACTTTTTATCTTATCAATATGTTTATCCCTTCTTCCCTGGTCTTCTGTTAATTTGTATTTTGACAACAACGTGGCTGAAGAAAGCACAGTACTCAATGGGGTTCTGAACTCATGAGAAGCCATTGATACAAACCTTCCTTTAATTTCATTGAGCTGCCTTTCTTTATCCAGAGAATCTCTCAGCTCTTTTTGCGATTGTTCCAGCCGATGCAATGCTTCTTTCAGAATAAGTGTTCTTTCCTCGACTTTGGCTTCCAGTTCAGTATTCAGTTTTCTGATTTCCATACTGATTTTCTGGAGCTCTATTCTTTGCTTCAGCATGTTAGCCTCAATTTCTTTCCGTTTTGTTATGTCAATTACGAAAGCCATCACAAAGGTTTCCCCATCTTTTTTGTAATGGCTGAGGCTGATTTCAACCGGCAGGTCGGAGCTATCTTTTCTAAGTGCCGACAAATCCCTGTTTTGGCCCATAATCCTGTTTGAAGGGGCCGAGTGAAAATTCTCCCGCAAATGCTCATGATTGGGTCTGAACCGGTTGGGAACAAGAATCTCAATTTTTTGTCCTATAAGTTCCGAAGCATGATACCCAAACATCCTCTCTGCAGCAGGGTTTATCAAAACAATCTTTCCCTGATTATTAATTATTATTATGCCTTCTGTTGCATTTTCGAATAGTGAAAGTAAATGGGTTGTGTCTGTAACCATGCGGCTTCTTTATACCGCCTCAAAATAAGTGAAAACAAACGACTCGGGAAAATATGTGTGGCAATAACTACCTGAATATCCTTATTTATTTAATTTTTCCTTAGTCTGGCACTTTTTTGCAAATATAAATATGCTTTTTTTCGCTTTTGGAGGCTAATCATTGTGAGCAAGTAATTCCTTCTCCATCGCCAAAGCCCTTGGAAATAAAACTTCATTTTCCAAAAACATATGCTGAACAAGATCAGTATCTATTTCTTTTAACTTTAGAAAAGCAACTTTATGGCTAAGGCTGGCATTTGATGGCAGTGAATATGTATTGGTTATTTCCCTTAATAACTTAAGGTTGTCTGCAATCAGTTCATGTTCTTGCTCCACTATATCCTCAATAGGTTTGCGCAATGTTCGAACCAGCAGACTGGCATATGATTCTTTGCTATAATAAGCATGAGCAATTTGCCTTATGTAAGGAAAGATTATTTCCTCCTCATGCTTCATGTGAGGTGTAAAATGCCGATTCATTTTCGCTATTAATCTTTGTAAGTCAATTAAATACGAAAATTGATTTTTATGCTCTCTTACAAAAGCATCAATGTACTCATTTAAAGCTAAAATTGCATTTCGTAAATACTGGTGGTGTACATTAACTATATAATCTGTGAGAAAATCAATATGCCAGTCATTATAATTAATTGAATTGGACATGTTTGTTTCTCTTACAGCTACTTTCAAATCGCTAATAACCTGCTTTGAATCCAACCCCTTTGACTGACAGGCAGCAAAAAGCGGCAGATTCCCATCGTGGTTATATTCAATTCCATACTTACTGAATACATCCGCAGTGCGGTAATCGCTGGCAACAATATCTGCTACCATCGCCTCTTCCTGAATATCTACAGAATGCAAAAACATACACAATACAATAAATAATTGTCTATTCAGCCGCAAGAAATATTTTTGGCTGATAAAAAAGGATGATTTAAATCAGTCAGAAAAAGAATTGTCAGAAAAATGTCAGAAATTTGTCAAATTGTAGTAATACTTCTGATAAAATCAGGCTGTTCTTTACTTAATAAGTCTCCTATTGTAGTTGAAAACAAAATGTTCTTACATTCTTTTCTAACTTCTTCCATTTTTTTGTGCATCGGACATGGGTTTTGGCTACTGCATTTACTTAGGTTTAAAACACAAGTAGCAAAATCCTCTGATTCACCGGTAATTTCTATTATCCGGTACAAAGGTGTATTTAAAGTTTTATCATTTATATAAAAACCTCCGTAGGGGCCTTTCATTGAAGTTAATATGCCCTCTTTCACCATTCGCTTCATTACCTTACCCAAAAAATGCCTGGGCACATTTAGAACCTCAGCCATTTCGTCCAGTTGCACTTTTTTTTGTCTTTCCGAGGCTATTGCAACATAAAGTATACCCCTAGCCGCATATCCGAAAGTTTTTGAAAAAATCATAGAAACGAAAGTAGTTTCCGCCTTTTTCGCATCTGCTGACAAATATCATGTAATCTTTTGAGGACAGTCAGGTCACTTGATATATATTAGGTTAGTTTTGTTTATAAAAAGATGCTTGTATCTTTTTATATTTGCAAATAAAATTAAACACATGAACAAGTCTAGAATCTTCACAGTACTGCTTATAAGCAGCAGTATATTATTTTTATCCTGTAACGAAGGAGTAAAAGATGAACCTAAACCTGTAGACATACAGGAGTTAACCAAAAACCAGCCTGAGACTCATGGCACAGAACTAAAAGAGGGAGACATCAAATTGACTAATCCCTTAGATCAGGCAATGGTAAGTGCAGGAAAGGCCACTTACGAATTAAAATGCCTGAGTTGTCATAAGCTTACTGATGAAAAACTTGTAGGCCCTGGATGGGCGGGTGTAACAAAAAAGAGGCAACCTACATGGATTATGAACATGATTACTAATGTGGATATGATGCTTGAAAAAGATCCTGAAGCGCAAAAATTACTTGAACTCTGCTTAGTAAGAATGCCCAACCAAAACATCAGCCAGGACGAAGCCCGTAAGGTAATTGAGTTTATGCGCAGCAATGATGGCGAAAAATAACAACTGCTTCAATTTTTAACTGCTAAATACTAGTTTATGAAACTATCAAAACCCAATCTGCTCACTTTAATGCTGGTTGCTGGCCTGATCTCTATTATTGGTTGTAAACCAAAAGGTTCTTCATCAGCAGCTGGCGGCGATGCTGCCAAAGCGTACGTTGCCCCCGGCAAGTATGACGAATTTTACAATTTTGTTTCAGGAGGTTTTAGTGGACAAATGTCGGTATATGGATTACCACCAGGCCGCCTGTTCCGTGTAATTCCTGTTTTTTCTGTTGACCCCGATAAAGGATGGGGATACAGTGAAGAATCTATACCCATGCTCAATACTTCACACGGTTTTGTGCCCTGGGATGACCTGCACCACATCTCATTATCAGAAACAAATGGCGAACATGATGGACGCTGGGCATTTGGCAATGCCAATAATACACCCCGTATAGCCCGTATCGACATGAAAACATTTCGCACTGCTGAAATTATAGAGATACCCAACAGCGCCGGAAACCACTCTTCGCCTTTCATTACCGAAAATTCTGAGTACGTTGTAGCGGGTACCCGTTTCAGTGTACCAATGGGTGATAAAGTTGATGTTCCCATTAATACTTACAAAGAAAATTTTAAAGGTACGGTTAGTTTTATCAGTGTTGATAAGGCAAATGGCGGAATGAAAGTTGCTTTCCAAATTGAAACACCCGGTGTAAACTACGACCTTGCCCGTGCAGGAAAAGGGAAATCTCATGGCTGGTTTTTCTTTAGCTGTTATAATTCAGAAAGGGCCAATACACTTCTGGAAGTAAACGCTTCGCAAAAAGACAAAGATTTTATCCTTTGTGTTAACTGGAAAAAAGCAGAAGAATATGTAAAAGCCGGAAAAGGTACCAAGAAGGCTGTTAAATATGCCCACAACGTATGGAACGAAAGCACACACTCTGCTACTTCTACAATCGAAAATGAAGTAACAGTTATTAATGCTAAAGACTTCCCGGATATTGTTTACTACATGCCATGTCCAAAATCTCCTCACGGCTGTGATACTGACCCTACAGGAGAATACATTGTAGGCTCTGGCAAACTGGCCGCTGTAATTCCTGTATTCTCTTTCACAAAAATTCAGGCTGCCATCGCTGCAAAAACTATGATGGTGATTATGAAGGAATTCCTGTACTGAAATATGATGCAGTACTGCATGGAGAAGTTCAAAACCAGGCCTTGGCCCTTTACACACCGAATTTGATGCTAATGGTAATGCATACACTTCATTCTTCGTTTCCTCTGAAATCGTAAAATGGAATGTAAAAGACCTAAAAGTTCTTGACAGGGTACCAACTTACTATTCTATTGGCCACCTGTGTGTGCCCGGCGGACCAACCAGGAAACCACATGGTAAGTATGTAATTGCGTACAACAAAATCACTAAGGACCGTTACCTGCCTACAGGCCCTGAACTGACACAAAGTGCCCAGTTGTACGATATAAGCGGAGAAAAGATGAAACTCATTCTTGACTTCCCAACAATTGGCGAGCCACACTATGCTGAAGCTATTCCTGCAAGTTTGGTAATGCCCAACAGTCAGAAAATCTACAAACTTGAAGAAAACAAGAACCCTTATGCTGCCCTTGGCGAAGGTAAAGCAAGAGTGGAGCGTAAAGGAAACGAAGTGCATGTGTACATGACAGCTATCCGTTCACACTTTAATCCTGATAATATTGAAGGTGTGAAGCTGGGAGATATTGTTTATTTCCATGTTACAAACCTTGAACAGGACTGGGATGTGCCACACGGTTTTGCTGTTAAAGGTGCAAGCAATGCGGAACTGCTGATTATGCCAGGTGAAACACAAACGCTGAAATGGACACCTGAAAAGGTTGGTGTATATCCAATGTACTGTACTGACTTTTGCTCTGCCCTGCACCAGGAAATGCAAGGATACATCAGAATCAGTCCGGCAGGTTCAAATGTTCCTTTAACTTTTAGTACAGGAACAAATTTGCCTAAACCTACTACAACTCCTGTAGCAGATACAATGAAAAAATAATTTGGAGACAGAAAGAGGTAATACCAGCGTATTGCCTCTTTTCTTTCAACTCTGCTTAATTACCAATTTATAAATGAAGTATATGAAAAAAAAATTTAGCTTGATCATCATTGGTTCAGCATTACTGCTGGGCTCTTGTAACAACAATAAATCATCCGAAAACACAGGCTCAACAGGTACTACAGAAGCTCCTGTTGCCGGTGGTCAGGAAAATGTAAAGACGATGTATCAAATCCTGATGTTGTAAAGTAGCTGTGGGCTCAAAAGACCACACAACATTAGTAGCCGCATTAAAACAAGCCGAACTTGTAACATCATTAGCCAATGCAGGTCCGTTTACAGTTTTTGCTCCTACCAATGCAGCATTCGACAAACTTCCCGCAGGCACTGTTGATGGCCTGATGAAGGACGATAAAAAAGCTGACCTGCAAAACATTTTACAATATCATGTTACAACATCCGCATTGGATGTGTCTTACCTTACCGACGGCATGTCCCTCGGCATGGTAAATGGTGACAACGCAACCATAAGCGTTAAGGATGGAAAAGTTATGATAAACGGTACTGCAACAATTGTTGCATCTGTAAGGGCGTCAAACGGATGGGTGCATATAATTGACGGCGTATTACTGCCTCCGGCTAAAAAATAGGTTTTTTGAACAGGTTTTTTGAACACATCTCCGGGGTCATCCGGCCCCGGATTTTTTTAAAGATTGTACTATGAACTCCAAACTCAGCAAGACTTCAAGAATACTTGTTGCTTTTGCATCAATAGCATTAATTGCTGTTTTCTTTTTACCAGTATGGCGTATTGACTTATTTGCACCGCAATACCCTGAAGGTTTGTGGATGAACATCTGGATTAATGGCCTGTCGGGCGAGGTAGATGTTATTAACGGCCTGAATCACTACATCGGCATGAAACATATCAGCGTAGAAATGTTCCCCGAGTTTAAATACCTGCCCTATGTTGTACTATTTTTTATTCTGTTTGGCCTGTCCGTAGCTGCCACCGGTAGCAGAAAACTTTTACTGGCCTTTCTTGGTTTAACTGTAATTGGCGGAGTACTGGCCATGTACGATTTTTACCAGTGGGGATACGATTACGGGCACAACCTCGACCCTAAAGCAGCCATACAGGTTCCGGGTCTATCTTATCAGCCACCACTGTTTGGCCATAAACGGCTGTTGAATTTTGACGCTTACTCACTTCCCGATGCTGGCGGCTGGGTTGTAATAGCAGCTGTCGCTTTATGCTTTTTAGTTTTTTTTGCAGACTGGTATAAGCGGAAAAAGCAAAAAAAAAAGTCTCGGTTAATATAACTGCAGCGATTTTTCTTATACTTCCGGCATTCTTGTTTACATCATGCACGCCGAAAACTGAACCATTTAACTATGGTAAAGACAATTGTCATTTCTGTAAAATGGGAATCATGGATCCAAAATATGGGTGCGAAGTTGTGACTAAAAAAAGTAAGATCTACAAGTTTGATGATCTGAACTGTATGGCCATGTTTTTGAATGCCGGCGAAATTGCCGATAAAGACATTGCCCACAAAGTGGTTATCAACTTTGAAAAAGGAAATGATTTTATAGATGTAAGCAAAGCTGTTTTTTGGGTAAGTCCGACTCTGCGCAGCCCGATGGGGGCAAACGCTGCAGCTTTTATTTCTGAACAGGCAGCAGAAAAAGCTGTTTCCGCAAAAGATGGCCAATTCGTAAATTGGGAAGTAATTCTTAAAAAATATAAATGAGATTTCTCTTTTTTGCTTTTACAATAGCGTTAATCACAGATACATATGCAAGGGTAATTCCGGTCGGCACAGGAAAAACCTTCAGTTCGGTAAAAAAAGCTGTTGAACAGGCAAAGGATTTTGACACTATCAAGGTATACAATGGGACTTACAAAGAGGGAACCATTGCCATCACAAAACAGATTACTGTAATAGGCCAAGACAATCCGGTACTGGACGGTGAAAACAAATATGAAATTTTAGTGGTAAGTGGTAAAAACATCACTATCAAAGGGCTTTACTTCAGAAGTTCGGGCTACTCTTCCATGAATGATTTTGCCTCATTAAAGGTAGTTGATTGTTTAAACGTAACTATTGAAAACAACAGTATATTCAATGCTTATTTTGCCATTCATATCTCCAACTCAACAGGGGTCACTATCAGAAATAATAAAATAACCGGCTCACCCAAATCTGAACAACTTACCGGCAATGGTATTCACCTTTGGAAATCAGGAAATGCATTGATTGAAAATAATACCGTTTACGGACACCGGGACGGAATTTATTTTGAATTCGTAACCAGCTCACTCATACGCAATAACTGGTGTGAAAAAAACATCCGTTATGGCCTGCATTTTATGTTCTCAAATGATGATAGCTACCATAATAACACTTTCAGGGATAACGGTGCCGGCGTTGCAGTAATGTATTCAAAAAGGGTGGTTATGGAAAAAAACCACTTCGAAAAAAACTGGGGACCATCTGCCTATGGCGTTTTATTGAAAGACATAACCGACAGCCGCATGATCGGTAATAAATTTACAAAAAACACAACTGGCATACATATGGAAGGCTCCAGCCGGATGGATATAGAAAAAAATACCTTTAGCGCAAATGGATGGGCCATAAAAGTGCAGGCCAGCTGCGATGACAATTATTTTCATCATAACAATTTTACTGGTAACAGTTTTGATGTGGGTACAAATGGCACAATGGTGCTGAACAAATTTGAAAACAACTACTGGGATAAATACGACGGATACGACATTGATAAAGATGGCACTGGCGATGTTCCCTATCACCCGGTAAGTATGTACTCGGTAATTACAGAACAGAACCCGAATGCACTAATATTGCTTCGCAGTTTTACAGTTCAGTTACTGGATAAAGCGGAAAAAGCAATACCCAGCCTTACTCCCGAAAACCTGATTGATACAAAACCAAAAATGAAACCAAACAAATTATGATTCGTATTGAAAACATAAGTAAACGTTTTCGGAAACTACAGGTGCTGGATTCAATAAATGCCACATTTTCCAGTGGTGAAGTAATATCACTTATCGGCCCGAATGGCTCTGGAAAAACAACACTTATCAAATCCATACTGGGAATGGTGCGGCCGGACAGCGGAAAAATAATTGTCGACAACACCCCTATAAATGGCGATCCTTCTTACAGAGAAAAAATTGGTTACATGCCGCAAATAGGACGCTACCCCGATAATATGAGGATAGGTCAGCTATTTAAAATGCTTCGCAACATCAGAAATGTCTCTGAATCAAAAACAGATAATGATTTGATTGTCAGTTTTGAATTAGAAAAAATTGCTGAAAAACCAATGCGTACACTTAGCGGTGGCACAAGGCAAAAAGTAAGTGCCGCTATAGCATTTCTATTCAATCCGCCAATATTAATTCTGGATGAACCTACAGCAGGTCTTGACCCCTTATCATCAGAAATACTGAAAGAAAAGATTATTCAAGAAAAGCAAAAAAATAAGCTAATCCTTATAACATCTCATATCCTGAGCGACCTTGACGAAATAACCACACACATAATGTATTTGCAGGAAGGCAGGATGCTTTTCTTCAAAGACATTGAACTGTTAAAAGAAGAAACAGGTGAGTTGCGGTTAGGCAAAGCAATTGCCAGGGTAATGAAAGGAGAAAACTTCGGTAATGAGTGGATTGACCGGATGTTTGATATAACAACTGAAAAGAACAAAAGCTAAATAACAACAGATGATGAAACTGTCAAAATATGTGCTGTACGATATTCTGAAAAACAAGATTATTATTGCCTATACACTGTTTCTGTTCATCGTATCATTGAGTATGTTTCAGATGGAAGATAACAGCAGCAAAGCAATGCTTAGCTTACTAAATATTGTTCTGATTGTGCTGCCGCTGGTAAGCCTGATTTTCACCACTATTCACTATTACAATTCGTATGAGTTCATTGAGCTGATGTCCTCGCAACCGATGAGCCGCACAAAAATCATCCTAAGTGAATATGCCGGTGTAAGCATTTCGTTACTCAGCGCATTTTGGGTGGGAGTGGGTTTACCTGTTTTACTTTTTGCTGCAGACGATACCGGCTTTGCTCTATTATTTTCAGGAACGTGTCTCTCATTAGTTTTTACTTCCATTGCTTTTTTTGCATCAGTATTAGCCAGAGACAAAGCAAGAGGTATTGGCCTTTGCCTTTTATTATGGTTTTATTTTGCACTTATCTATGATGGTATTGTACTGCTGATTCTTTTCACTTTTAGTGATTACCCGCTGGAAAAACTGACATTATTACTTACCGCTCTTAACCCTATTGACCTTGGCCGCATTTTCATCATGCTAAAAATGGACATCAGTGCCCTCATGGGTTATACAGGTGCTTTGTATAAAGATTTCTTTGGCAGCAGTACAGGTGTTCTTTTCACAACCGGCATTATGCTCATTTGGATTACACTGCCGCTTTGGCTGGCGGAAAGAAGATTTAAAAAGAAGGATTTATAAATATTATTGACCAGAAAAATCATTTCGTAACCCCGTTTGATAAAAATCAGGCAGGGTTTTGAATTTTCTCACCTGCCCCCGAACTTTGCGAATCTATCATTGCGCTTAATTACGGGAACATTATGCCAACAATTCAGCCAGTTACTGACAACAAAACGCTTTGCTACCACTGCGGCGAGCCTTGCCCCAACGAGAAAATACATATTGCGGAAAAGAAGTTTTGCTGTGAAGGTTGTAAAATGGTGTATCAGATTCTGAATGAAAACTCCCTTTGCGATTATTATTCCCTGAATGAAAACCCCGGTATTAATCAGCGTATTGTCGTTCGAAAAGACAAGTTTGCTCTTTTGGACGATGAAAAAATAAAGACACAGCTTATTAGTTTTAAAGATGACACCCAAATCCATATAACCTTTTACCTGCCACAAATGCATTGCAGCAGCTGCCTGTACCTGCTAGAAAACCTGCACAGGGTAAACCCGGGAGTGGTATCAAGCAAAGTTAATTTTGCCAGAAAAGAAGTAGACATTGTGCTGCTTACCAAAGAAACCAGCCTGCGAAAAGTGGCCGAAACTCTTACCAGCATCGGCTACGAACCATACATCAGTCTGAATGACCTGAAAGAAAAAAGGCCTGCTATTGATAAGAGCATGGTCTATCAGTTGGGTATTGCGGGTTTTTGCTTTGGTAATATCATGCTGCTCAGCTTTCCGGAATATCTTGGCATTGATGCCAGCGAAGTGGGTTTGCGGGCAGTTTTCAGGTGGCTCAACTTTGTTTTAGCTATTCCTGTATTGCTCTATTCCGCATTACCTTTCTACGAATCGTCGTGGAAAAGTATAAAACATAAGTTTCTAAATATTGATGCCCCCATCGCATTGGCTATTATCATCACTTTTGTTCGTAGTGCAATTGAAGTTATCAACGGAACGGGCGGCGGTTATTTCGACTCTATGACCGGCATTGTGTTCTTTATGCTGATTGGCAGGATTATTCAGGACAAAACCTACAGACAGTTATCTTTTGAAAGAGATTATACTTCCTATTTTCCCATTGCCATATCCGTTTTAAAAGATAGTAAGGAAATTCCTACAACTCTGCCAGAAATTAAAACCGGGGACACACTACTCATTCACAACGAAGAACTGATACCTGCCGATGGAATTCTTACAAAAGGTAAAGCTTTTATTGATTACAGTTTCGTTACCGGCGAATCTATTCCTGTGTTAAAGGAAATGGGCGAACTGGTTTACGCCGGTGGTAAACAAACTGAAGGCAATATAGAAATTCTGGTAGTAAAGAAGTTACCCAAAGCTATCTTACCAAATTATGGAACAGAGATGAATTTAAAGAGCAGGAGAAAAATCAATTTCATTCGTCCACCTGCTGAGCCGGTATTTCACTTATATTGTTTTACTATTGCTGCCACTACAGCCGTTTACTGGCAGATAAATGATCCTTCGAAACTTTGGCCCGCCATAACATCGATTTTTATTATTACCTGCCCATGTGCCTTGCTGCTGTCTAACACATTTACCAACGGAAATATCCTCAGGATTTTGGGCAAAAACCGTTTCTATCTGCGCAGCGCCCAAACTATTGAAGATATTGCCAGGATAACCCATGTAGTTTTTGACAAAACAGGAACCCTAACTTCTGCCAATCAGCAAAACATTTTTTATGAAGGCGATGGGCTGACAGAGCAGGAGCTTAACCAGGTTGCTTCAATTGCATCCCATTCTTCTCATCCACTAAGCAGGGCCTTATCAAAACATCTTGGTTATGGAAAAGACGAAGAAGTGTCACAATTCCATGAAAACACCGGAAGAGGCGTACAGGGAATTACAGACGATGGAACTTTCTTAAAATTGGGTTCAGCAGAATTTGTAACAGAACAAAAGTCTAACACCAGCGGAACTAATGTATATATCAGCATGAATGATAAAGTAAAGGGAAGGTTTGTTTTCAGTAATCAATACCGGGAAAATGTAGAGCCGCTTTTACATTCGCTCAAAAGACACTATAACGTATCAGTCCTGTCAGGTGATAATGATGCTGAGAGGGAAAACCTGAAAAAATTGGTTGGCGAAAAATCTGAACTGCTTTTCAATCAAAAACCAGAAGATAAACTACAGTATATAAAAGACTTACAGATTAGAGGCGAATCTGTAATGATGATTGGTGATGGTTTGAATGATGCAGGTGCCTTAAAGCAAAGCAATGTAGGTATTGCCATTTCTGAACAGACCAATAACTTCACCCCTTCCAGTGATGCCATTATTGAGGCAAAACAACTGCCCCGGCTAACCCGGTTTATCAGGCTATGTATTGCAAACCGCAAAATTATTATAGCCAGCTTTGTTTTGTCAATAGTGTATAATATTATAGGGCTTTACTTTGCAGTTCAGGGCACACTATCGCCGGTAATCGCTGCTATTCTGATGCCTTCCAGCTCATTAAGCATTCTACTTTTAACTTTTGGAAGCAGCAGTTTACTGTCCAAAAACATGAAAATGTGACTAATTTTTTAGATATTTTTACGCAAGCATGACAAAAATCAGTTCTGTTGTTGATATTCATTACCTGTCTCCGGAACCTCCGAAAATACTTTTACACGGTTCAAAAAACCAGGCATGAGTGTAATTCTAATACTGTTGATTGCCAGTATCAGCGTTGCAGGAATTTTCCTGTTCGCATTCTTATGGGGTACAAAAACCGGTCAGTTTGAAGATGATATTTCCCCTGCTTCCCGTATTCTTTTTGACGACAAACCTGCTCAACCAAAACCAAATAATAAATAAAAATCAAACCAGCGTATGCAAGTAGAAAAGTTTTATTACGACAATAAGATAGTTAAGGCTTTTGGAATAGCCACAATTATCTTTGGAATTGTTGGTATGCTGGCAGGGTTATGGGCTGCTATCCAGATTTATTATCCGGCTATCAGTTTAAACCTTGCACCTACCACATTTGGAAGGCTCCGTCCGCTGCACACTAATGCAATCATTTTTGCTTTTGTGGGCAATGCATCCTTTGCAGGTATCTATTACTCCCTGCAGCGTTTATTAAAAGCCAGGATGTTCAGTGACAAACTAAGCTGGATTCACTTCTGGGGCTGGCAGTTAATCATCGCCGCTGCTGCTATTACTCTTCTTCTAGGTATTACTACCGGTAAGGAATATGCCGAACTGGAATGGCCAATTGATATCGCTATTACCCTTGTATGGGTCATCTTCGGTATCAATATGTTTGGAACCATTATTAAGAGAAGGGAAAAGCATCTTTATGTAGCTATCTGGTTTTACATTGCCACATGGGTTACGGTTGCCATGCTGCATATTGTTAACTCTATTGAGATTCCGGTTTCATTTCTAAAAAGCTATAGCTGGTATGCAGGTGTGCAGGATGCGCTGGTACAATGGTGGTATGGGCACAATGCCGTGGCATTCTTTCTTACTACGCCGGTATTGGGTTTGATGTATTACTTTCTGCCCAAAGCTGCTAATCGTCCGGTTTATTCATACAGGCTTTCAATTATTCACTTCTGGGCTTTGATATTCATTTATATCTGGGCGGGTCCTCACCATCTGTTATATACCGCATTACCCGACTGGGCACAATCACTCGGAACCGTATTCTCTATTATGCTCATTGCTCCAAGCTGGGGTGGTATGCTGAATGGTTTGTTTACACTCCGTGGCGCCTGGGATAAAGTAAGAGAAGACCCCGTTCTGAAATTTATGGTAGTTGCTGTTACCTGCTACGGTATGAGTACCCTTGAAGGTCCGTTACTGAGCTTGAAGAATGAAAATGCCATCTCACACTTTAGTGACTGGACGATTGCCCACGTACACATCGGTGGCCTTGGATGGAATGGCTTTATTGCATTTGCCATCCTTTACTATATGATTCCAAAAAATGTGGGGCACTAACCTGTATTCTAAAAAATTGGCTACCAATCATTTTTGGCTGGGTACAATTGGTATTATACTTTATGCCGTTCCATTGTACTGGGCAGGTTTTGAACAAAGCATCATGTGGAAGCAGTTTAATCCGGAAGGAACATTGAAGTTCGAATTTATGCAAACTGTTACCAATATTATTCCCATGTACATTGCCAGAAGTATTGGTGGTGCTTTATATTTAACTGGTGCATTAATGATGGTTTATAACATCTGGAAAACCATTGCACAGGGTAAATTTATTGCTAACGAAGAAGCAGAAGCTGCACCGTTGGTTAAAGACGCTCATCATGGTAAAGAATACTGGCACAGAATTATTGAGAGGAAACCGGTTACCATGCTTGTTCTCAGTTTAATTCTTGTTGCAATTGGAGGTTTGGTGCAAATCATCCCGACATTTCTCGTAAAATCTAACGTACCTACCATTGCCAGCGTAAAACCATATACACCACTTGAACTGCAGGGAAGAGACATTTATGTTCGTGAAGGCTGCTATGTATGCCACTCGCAAATGGTTCGTCCTTTCCGTGATGAGGTAAAACGCTATGGTGAATATTCTAAAGCCGGTGAATTTGTTTATGACCATCCTTTCCAGTGGGGAAGTAAACGTACAGGTCCAGATTTGGCAAGAGAAGGTGGTGTAAGACCCGATTCATGGCACTTTAACCACATGTACGACCCAAGGTCAACCTCTCCGGGTTCAATTATGCCAAGATATATCTGGCTTTTCAAAAGGACACTTGATATAAGTTCTACTCCTGCCAAGATAAGGGCAATGAGAACCCTGGGTGTTCCTTATGAGAAAGGATATGACCAGACAGCGAATGCAGACCTGGCTACTCAAGCACAATCAATTGCTGATAACCTGAAGAAAGATAAGATTGAAATTGCTGCCGACAGGGAGATTATCGCTTTGATTGCATACCTGCAGCGCCTTGGCCGTGACATTAAAAATGAGCCCAAACCTATCGCTGAAATCAAGTAAAGACTTAAAATGAAATTTATTCATTATTTAGAAAAAGTAAGTGGCGTAAGCATTCTCGGACTTGTGTCTTTGCTTATCTTTTTCCTGTTTTTTGTGGTAATGCTCACATGGGTGTTCAAAACAAAAAAAAGTGATTTTGATGAAGCAAGCAGAATTCCGTTAGACAATAACCAGAATTCAACTAACCAGTAATGTTTTAAAATATGCAAAACAACAAATCAAAATATGTAAAGGGGTTATTGGCAGCCACGTTAATGCTGGGTGTGCAGCCTGTATGGGCGGCAGGCCCTCCAACCCCATCACTTTTCAGTAATCCCATGGCAGTAATCCTTATTATTATCATGGTGCTACTTCTCGTAATAATTGGAGTGCTGGCAAGAATGGTGACAGGAGCTGCCGAACTTAAAATGAAAAAGAAAAAATTAAACCCTGCAGCAGCAAGCGCTGTTATACTTTTTTTAATGCTTAGCCCCTCCTTGCTTTTTGCACAGGACGCAGGTACTGCCGACCCTGTTGCTGAAGCTGCCGCACAATCGAAAACAATAGCAGGAATGAGCCCTGGCACTTTTTATATTATGATTGCTGTATTGTTTATTGAATTGCTCATTATTATTGCTTTGTTACTGAGTGTTAAATCACTGCTAAGAAAAGAAAAAAACAGGGTGCTGGCAACCACAGGTGAAGGTTATGCAGCAGATTTGGCTGAGGCTGTTGCCGCAGAAAAAGACAAACTTAGCTGGTGGGATAAATTTAATAGTCTGCGCCCCTCCAGCGAGGAAGCAGATCTGGATCTGGGTCACGATTATGACGGCATTCGTGAACTGAATAATCGCTTGCCCGGTTGGTGGCTGTATGGGTTTTATGGTTGCATCATTTTTGCTGGCATCTATTTATGGAGATACCACGTATCACACACAGCCCCGTTAAGTAAACAGGAATACGAAATATCCGTAGCAAAAGCCGAAGCAAAAGTGCAGGAATATCTTAAAATGAAAGGGGATGTTATTGATGAAAATAATGTCACCTATCTAAGCACTTCGGCAGACTTAGATGCTGGTAAAGCTATATTTGAAAAACCCGGTTTCTGCAGTACTTGCCACGGTACAGACGGCAGTGGTCTTGTAAATGGTGCCCCAGGTATTGGCCCCAACCTGACTGATAATTTCTGGATTAATGGCGATGGAACGATTAAGACTGTTTTCGCTGTTGTAAAAAATGGCGGACGCTCTGGTAAAGGTATGCAGGCATGGAGCAGCAACCTTACAGCCAAAGAAATGGCACAGGTCTCAAGCTATGTTAAATCTTTGGCAACCAAAAAACCTTCAAAAGGAAAAGATCCTGAACCAGAGGCAAAAGAATATAAGCAGGATACTGCACCTGCAACTGATAGCGTAAAAGCAGTAACAGATAGTTTGAAGAAATAATTATACAGGTTTTTATGAGCGAAGAAATCCGGAACGTTGACCACACCGAAGAAACAACAGAATCGTTCAGAGACAGAATAGCAACAGTAGATGAGAAAGTAAAAAGAAATTGGGTATATGCACATAAGCCCAAAGGACGATTCTACAACATTCGGTCGGTAGTTAGCTGGGGATTCTTCGCTCTCTTTTTTATCCTGCCTTTTATAAAAATAAATGGCAGGCCATTGTTCCTGTTCAATATCCCTGAAGCCAAGTTTATCATTTTTGGAAAAATTTTCTGGCCACAGGATTTTGTAATCTTCGGCCTTACGATGGTTATTTTCATCGTATTTATTGTATTATTTACTGCAGCTTTTGGCCGCCTGTTTTGCGGTTGGGTATGCCCGCAAACCATTTTCATGGAAATGCTCTTCCGCAAAGTGGAATACCTGATTGAAGGTGATGCCCCCAAACAAAAAATTCTGAACAACGGACCATGGACAACATCAAAAACTACAAAAAAAATAATTAAGCATGTAGTTTTTTACCTGCTGTCATTCATAATTGCCAATTTCTTCCTTTCCTATATTATAGGGATGGATGAACTGAAAAAAATTATCACAGAACCTGTTAGCCAGCATGTCGTAGGATTTGTTACAATTCTTATTTTCTCTTTTGTATTTTATGCTGTTTACGCCTTCTTCCGTGAGCAGGCCTGTACAGTTGTGTGCCCATATGGCCGTCTGCAAAGTGTTTTGCTTGATCCCAACTCGATGCTTGTTGCATATGATTACAAAAGAGGCGAACCCGTGGAAAATATAAAAAGAACCAAACTGCCGAAGTTGTTACAGGTGATTGTATTGATTGTTTCCAGTGTGTGAAAGTGTGTCCTACCGGCATAGATATCCGCAATGGTACACAGCTTGAATGTGTGGGCTGTACTGCCTGTATTGATGCCTGTAGCCACATGATGGAAGCTATAAATAAACCCAAGGGGCTTATCAGGTATGCATCCGAAAATGGTATTGCCGAAGGCAAACATCTTCAATATACGCTTCGCATGAAGTTTTACACAGTTGTGCTGTTGATATTAGGTACATTGCTCACACTGCTGCTGCTAAGCCGTAAAGATATTGACGGAACCATTATACGTACCAAAGGAAACTCCTTATATCAGGAGAGAGGTGCTGACAGCCTGTCTAATCTGTTTAATATCAAAATCATTAATAAGACCATTCATGATATGCCTGTTACACTTCGCCTTGAAGGTGATGCGGCACGGGCCGGAAAAATTGAACTGGTTGGAACTCCTGAAGTAAATCTCAAAAAAGAAGATCAGGCTTCTGCCTCTTTCTTTATGATACTCAAAAAGGATTTTGTTAAAGAAACCAAGATTACCGTAAGAGTTGGCTTGTACAGCGGAAACAAGAGAATTACGACCCTAAAGACTAACTTTGTAGGGCCTTTTAAGTTTTAATTTATTCTAAAATATCAGTATGAATTGGGGCAACAGGTTGCTATTGGTCTTTATTGTCTTTGGAGCAGGAATGTTTTTCCTTGTTTACAAGTCTATGTCAACAAACTACGACCTTGTAGAAACCGACTACTATAAACAGGAGTTACGCTATCAGCAGGTAATTGACAGCAGGGCCGCTGCCGATTCATTATCAGCACCCATTTCTTTTATTCAAACAGAACAAGTTATACAGATGCAGTTGCCGTCGGAAATGAAAAATCAGACACTGACAGGTGAAGTATGGTTTTACTGCTCTTACGATAAAAAAAAGGACAAGAAGTTTAACCTGCAGGCGAATGAACAGGCATCTCAATCATTTACTAATATTTCTAAGGGAGATTATACAGTAAAAGTTCGCTGGGCACAAGCTGGCAAGGAATATTATTCTGAAAAAAACATAACTGTTAAATAATGACATGGCCTGTTATTATAGCAGGTTTAACACTCGGTGTTGCAGGCAGTTTCCATTGTATTGGCATGTGTGGTCCACTAAGTTTGGCATTGCCCATTCATCATTATTCAAAAACTGCAAAACTATTTGCACTGCTCATGTATCAGTTGGGCAGAATAACTACTTATTCAGCTATCGGACTTGTATTTGGCCTGGCAGGAAGAAGAATTTACATTAATGGATACCAGCAATGGTTCTCGATAGCACTTGGCAGTATTGTTATCCTTCTCGCCCTATTATATTTTTTCCGCCAATACACCTTGCAGATAAAACTGCTTAACCGTTTTTACAGCATTATTCAAAAATTATCGGCAAGCTGCTGAAGAATGCAAATAAACCATCCGGCTTCTACCTGATGGGATTGGCCAACGGCCTGCTGCCTTGCGGAATGGTGTATGTGGCCATTGCTGCTACCTTATCTTTTACAGAAATCACCGACAGTGTAATCTTTATGGCCATGTTTGGTACCGGCACCTTGCCTGCAATGATGCTGATTGGCTATGTTGGCCAGCTTATTAAACCAGAATTACGCTTCTCAATACAAAAACTGGTTCCTTTATTTGTTTCTGTAGTAGGAATAATCCTGATTTTAAGAGGACTCAATCTTGGTATTCCCTACATTAGCCCCGAGCTGCCCCAGTCGCCAGGGGTAGCAATTGAATGCCATCCCTAAGTGCTCAAAATGAACAACTCCGGATTATTTACAGGTGATGACGATAATCATTACACAAGATGATAATTATCAAAAACAGTAATACCTCTCTGGTATAGTTTCGCATCCAGGTGAAAGTATTTACACTTATACAACTCATGCTATGAGTTAATGTTGGTTTTTGTTTCTGTAACGACCCCTTGTTCCCAAGGGGTTTCTCTTTTTTTATACAAATCAGTTGCTCCCGGTATCTTTGCTGCATGCACATCGATGTAATTTCAATTGTACCTGAATTATTAGAAAGCCCTCTGCAGCACAGCATGATGAAAAGAGCACAAGAAAAAGGACTGCTAACTGTAGACGTTCATCACTTGCGCAAATGGGCGGTAAATGAATATGGACAAGTGGATGATTATCAATACGGCGGCGGTGCAGGCATGGTAATGATGTGTGAGCCCCTGACCAAAGCAATTGAAGAGCTATCTCAAAGCAGGAGGTTTAATGAAATAATATACCTGACTCCTGATGGAAATACGTTTAATCAAAAAACGGCCAACCGTCTGTCTCTGAAAGAAAATCTATTGCTCATCTGCGGGCATTACAAAGGAATAGACCAGCGCATCAGGGATAATTTCGTTACAATGGAAATATCAGTTGGTGATTATGTGTTGAGCGGTGGTGAGATTGCTGCCGCTATTCTTGTTGATGCTGTGGGTCGATTACTTCCGGGAGTCTTAAATGACGAAACCTCGGCCCTTACCGATTCGTTCCAGGATGACTTGCTTGCTCCGCCTGTTTACACAAGACCTGTTGATTTCAGAGGGTGGAAAGTACCCGATATCTTAATGAGCGGTGACCATAAGAAAATTGAAGACTGGCGGCATGAACAATCAATGCAACGTACAAAAGAACGCCGACCTGATCTGCTGGATGAATAATCCTTAAAACCCATACTGTTAAATTTTTTTGCTCCAACTGGTAATGAGCATATTAGATTGCCCACCTTGCAATTAGCAATATTAACAGGCCTCCTTTTCTGCTTTTAGTAGCTTTAATACTTATATTTGGAAACAACCACTTAGTGTAAAATGCCAAAAGTTATTTTCAACAACAGAAACAGGGTTTTCTTCGATTCATTAAAGACAGATATTGACCATTATTTCCAGGAAAATAAAAGAAATAAAACCGGTAATGCAGAGCTATTTATTAAAGCGGCTGTACTGATTATCACTGCCATTACCGTTTATCTTAGTTTGCTATTATTAGCAATACCGGCAATCGTTGCTTTACTACTTTGTTTATTACTTGGTTTTGTACTGGCCTCTATAGGTTTCAATGTTATGCATGATGCCTGCCATGGCAGCTTCGCTGAAAAAAAATGGGTGAACGAACTCTTTGGCCTTTCATTAAACGCTTTAGGTGGTAATGCTTTCCTCTGGAAGTTTAAACACAATATCCTTCATCACAGCTATCCCAATATTGACGGAATGGATGACGATATTGCAAAAAGTCCCTTAATGCGGCAGGCACCCACTCAAAAATGGGTACCGGCACATAAGTTTCAGCATATTTATGTGGTTCTGGTCTATGCAATTTCTTCTTTCGCATGGGTGTTTATCATGGATTTTAATAAGTACTTTAAACAGAAAGTTTATACCAGCGAAATACATAAAATAAGTCTGAAGGAACATATCATTTTCTGGCTTAGCAAGGCCCTCTATGTTTTCTTTTATATCCTTATCCCTGTTTATTTTGTTGGCTGGAATGCCTGGGTGTGGGGCTTTATCTGTATGCACTTATCCATGGGGCTTACCCTTGCACTTACCTTTCAACTCGCACATGTTGTAGAAGAAGCAGAATTCCAGGTGGCAGGTGTTGAACTCAAACATATCGAATCGGAATGGGCTGTTCACCAGGTAAAAAAGTACCAGCAATTTTGCTCCAAAGAATATTTTTCTCAACTGGTTTGTCGGCGGTCTTAATTTCCAGGTTGAACACCATTTATTTCCACGGATAAGCCATGTACACTACAGGCACATCAGCCCGATCGTAAGAAAGCATTGCATTGAAAACGGACTCCCTTATAATCAGCATAAAACAATGTCTGAAGCCATTGTTTCACATTTCAGGCTGATGAAGCATTTTGGCAGCAAACCATAAACTGCATCAGCAGTTAATCTATCTTTACTGAAATTCTCCGTATGTCTTCTTTTTCTGTAAGCGGCAATTTTGTTGATGTTCACCAGCAAAGAATTTACCCTGTAACCATTCATATCGAAAATGGCAAGATAAAGTTCATCAGGGAAATCCCAGATTCAGGGCTTACAACTAACGACTACATCCTCCCCGGTTTTATTGACAGTCATGTGCATATTGAAAGCTCCATGCTTGTTCCATCACAATTTGCCAGGCTGGCTGTAGTGCATGGAACAGTAGCCACCATCAGCGATCCGCATGAGATTGCGAATGTATGCGGCATGGAAGGTGTGGAGTTTATGATTGAGAATGGAAAAACGGTTCCTTTTAAATTCAACTTTGGCGCACCCAGTTGTGTGCCTGCCACTGTATTTGAAACGGCAGGGGCCGAAGTAAATGCAGCAGATATTGAAAGGCTGATGCAAAGAGATGATATAAAATACCTGGCCGAAATGATGAACTTCCCCGGTGTGCTGAATGCCGATGAAGAAGTAATGAAGAAAATTGCGGCTGCTCATAGCAATGGGAAACCTGTTGACGGACATGCCCCCGGCCTGCGAGGTGAACAAGCCAAAATATATATTGAAAGAATCTCACAACCATCAGACGCCAAAGTCCCCCTGGCGGGGGGATTTAGGGGGGCCACCGACCATGAATGTTTTACGAAAGAAGAAGCCTTAGACAAATTGCAATATGGCATGAAAATTCTTATCCGAGAAGGTAGTGCCGCTAAAAACTTTGAGGCATTAATTGATTTACTGCACGACTGGCCGGAGCAAATAATGTTTTGCAGTGATGATAAACACCCTGACAGTTTAGTGCTGGGCCATATCAACCAGCTTTGTGCAAGGGCCGTGGCAAAAGGGATTGATGTGTTCAAAGTATTACGGGCCGCTTGTGTAAACCCAGTTGAGCACTATAAATTAGATGTTGGATTATTGCGGGAAGGCGACACCGCTGATTTTATTATTGTAAAAGACCTAGAACATTTTGCTGTACAGGAAACCTATATTAACGGTGAGTTGGTAGCGAAAAAAGGGAAAGTCGTTACTACTAAGTAAAGAATCCGGAGTCATTAATAACTTTGGCTGTAAGAAGAAGGAAGCAAAAGATTTTGAGGTTGACTGGAACGGGGAAAATGAAATAAACGTAATCGAAGCATTGGACGGACAGTTGATTACCAATAAGCTTTCTTGCGAACCAACTGTATTAAGCAATAAAATCATCAGCAACGCAGAAAAGGATATTCTGAAAATTGTTGTGGTTAACCGGTATAAGGATGCGCCAGTTGCAAAAGCCTTTATAAAAAACTTTAGGCTGAAGAAAGGGGCCATCGCCTCATCGGTGGCACACGACAGTCATAATATTGTTGCTGTGGGTGTTGACGATGAAAGCATTTGCTTAGCTGTAAATAAAATAATTGAAAAGAAAGGTGGTGTAAGTGCTGCCAGTTACTTCAAATCAGATGATGGCAATGAAACCAGCGAAGATGTGGCAATTGTTGCCCTGCCTGTAGCCGGACTAATGAGTAACGAGGATGGATATAAAGTAGCTGAAGCCTATACCAGAATTGATAAAGAAGCAAAGAAAATGGGCAGTACACTTAGCTCGCCGTTTATGACACTCTCCTTTATGGCATTGCTGGTGATACCACATTTAAAACTTAGTGACCTTGGGCTTTTTAATGGCGACAAATTTGAGTTTATTAATTAATCTATCCCTGATGAATATTTCAGAAAACCCGTTTACTATTACCATTGCCGGAATTACTGCCATTATTGTATTAACTATAGCTGGTTCTGTCTTATCCCGTGTACTTAAGTTTAACTACTCTATTTTTTCTTTATTTTCCGTTGTAATTTATATTGCCACAGCATGGCTTGTAGCAGAAAAAACCGGATTTGTTGGTGCTATAACATCATCGGTTTCCCTTGGAATTTTCGATGCCATTGCGGGCTGGGAATTAAGTAACC
The DNA here is from genome assembly GCA_016719815.1 of Chitinophagaceae bacterium. Lineage (GTDB taxonomy): Bacteria > Bacteroidota > Bacteroidia > Chitinophagales > Chitinophagaceae > JJ008. The sequence goes on from JADJYK010000013.1 coordinate 60,738, forward strand.
TATTTAAAGCTAATATTGGCGAGATGAAGGATGAGCTGGAAAAAATATCAGTACATACGAGAGTAACCGGAATGATTTTTTTTGCTGCACTTTTTGGATTGGTCGGGTACTGGCTGTCATGATCAGCAATAAAAAACTCCCCCAAAAAGGAGGAGTTTTAAAAAAGTTGTCATTTGTCTATTCGCCCCAAATACTCTCCTTTCCTTCCAGCCATCTTCTTACCTGCTCTGTGGTAACTGATTTTGGTCTTTCCAGCGGAAAGCCTAATGCCCTGTCCCAGATAAGACTGGCCAGTACACCCAAAGCCCGGCTAACAGCAAAAAGTACCGTATAAAACTCATATTCTACCATGCCATAATGCACCAGCAAAGCTCCGCTGTGCGCATCTACATTGGGCCAGGGGTTTTTAATTTTCCCCACAGATTGCAAAATGGGAGGAACTGTATCATAAATTGTCCAAACGGTGCGAAGCAATTTATCTTCTGGCATGTGTTTTTTTCCAAACTCCATCTGTGCTGTAAACCTTGGATCAGTTTTTCTTAATACAGCGTGGCCATATCCCGGAACCACTTTTCCCTCACCTAATGTTTTTTTAACATACTCAGCAATTTGTTCTGGTGCGGGCAAATCGGTTTGCAATTCCCGTTGCATGTCATAAATCCATTTTATCACTTCCTGGTTAGCCAAACCATGCAATGGCCCTGCGAGACCATTCATACCTGCGGCATAAGCAAGATAAGGATCACTTAGGGCAGAACCCACCAGGTGAGTGGTGTGGGCTGATACGTTTCCACCTTCATGGTCCGCATGGATGGTCATATACAGGCGCATGAGTTCCCAGAAACTTTGGTCCTCGTATCCCAACATATGTGCAAAGTTGCCTGCCCAGTCGAGCAAACCATTAGGCTCAATATGCTCATCATTTTTATATTTACGGCGATAAATATATGCCGCAATACGGGGCAGCCTTGCAAGCAATACGATGCTGTCATCAAAGGTGGGTACCCACAAATCTTTTTTGTTGATGCCCTCGGAATATTTTTTCTGGAAATAACTTTCAGTTTGCAGCGCCATTACACCCGCCACAAACATTGTCATAGGATGGGTATGAATTGGCAGTGCATCAATCGCCTTAAACACATGGGTGGGTACGTGGCTGCGGCGCTGCAAAATATCTGTTACATGTTCTGCCTCATCTTCATTTGGCATTTCGCCAAGCAGCATCAGGTAAAATAACCCTTCCGGTAATGGCTCGCTTCCGCCGGGAGCTTTGGGAAGCTTTTCCTGCAGTTCGGGTATTGAGTAACCTCTGAAACGGATACCTTCCTGTGCATCCAGTAACGATGTTTCGGTTACAAGTCCCGTCATGCCCCTCATACCCTGATAAATCTGGGACAATTGCACCTCACCAATTACTTTATTACCATGCTCCTTTATCAGTTCTTTTATTTCAGCTGCTACCTGTTCTGATCTGACCTGGAATCTGTTTTTTAAAATACCCATGACAATAATTTTTCAGGAAATTTTAGAAATAATTTAAGGGTTAAAATTAAGCAAAGCCTTTCAGCAATAACAAAAAAACACATCGAAAGTTTTGAAAGTTTGTTAAGTGATCCTTATCACTTTGGAGTTTTTCGGTAAAGCAAATATGCAACCACCATGAAGACTATATTTGGCACCCATGCCGCTAATAAAGGATGAAAATTACCTTTTGTTGCAAATACGGTGGAGAACCTGTCTGAGAGGATAAATAAAGCGGCAATAACAATACCCAAAGCCATGTGCATTCCGCTTCCGCCCCTGGTTTTTCGACTGGCTATCACCACGCCTATCATTGTTAGCAGTAATACAGTTGCCGGAGTGGCCGTTCGCCGGTATTGTTCTACCCTAAGTGTGTTGAGTCCTTCGCTTCCCCGCATTGCCTCCTTCTTAATATATGCCGCCAGTTCTGGTGTGGTAAGTTTATCTTTCAGGTATTCGTCATTCACCAGTTCATCAGGTTTTAAGTCCAGTTTTATGGCCAGCGTATCATGGTATTTCCAACGTTCTCCCAGACTGTCCACAAATCTTTCGGTAGCACCCTGCAGTTTCCATTTTTTCGTCGCAGTATCCCATCGTAACTGATCCGACCGAAGGTTGTAAACCACTTTATTCCCTTTTACTTTTTCCATGAAAAAACCTCTCGACATTTTTGTTGCTGTATCAAACTCACGGATGCCAACATAAGTGTTGGAATCTATTCTTCGGTAAAAACATTGGTAACAACTACCATAGACCCTGTTCATGGCAGGGTTATTTCTGTCAATATAGCGACTCTGGAAGTTTGCTTTTATCGCATTTGCTTTAGGAATCCAATACCTACTGCCAACCCATAAAATTGCCGAAAGCAAAACACCTCCGACTATATAAGGCCGCAAAAATCGGTTATAACTTACCCCACTTGCCAGGATGGCAATAATTTCTGACCGGCCGGCCATTTTACTGGTAAAGAAAATCACGGCGAGAAAAAACAAATAAAGGAAACAGCAAACTCCAAATCCAGGGCACAAAACCCAGATCATAGTTTTTAATAAGCTGAGCAGTCGTAAGCTTTGCCTTGATAAAATCATCTGATTTTTCACTGGAATCCACCGCCACAGCAATTATGGTGAACAGCAGCAGGCAAAAGATAAAGGTGACTAAGAATTTTCTTAATATGTACCAGTCAATTTTCAGCATTGGTGGCAAAAGTATAAGAAAATTTGTTGGCAGATTGTGAAAGGATGTTGATTATAGCTTCTGTTTCAGTCTTATCACCATCTCATTTTCCAAGAAGCAAAATCGCCTTCCAGTATATGTTTCCTTGCCTCCCCTACCAGCCACAGGTAAAAAGCAAGATTATGCACACTGGCAATGGTGTAGGCCAAAAATTCTTTTGCCTTCATCAAGTGGCGCAGGTAAGCTTTGCTGTAGTAATTGCTTACGGCGCAGTCAAGGCCTTCATCAAGCGGGGAAAAATCAAACTCCCATTTTTATTATCAATATTGATGATGCCTTTTGTGGTAAACAGCATGGCATTTCTTCCATTGCGGGTGGGCATTACACAGTCAAACATATCCACTCCCATACTGATTCCTTCGAGAATGTTCCAGGGTGTGCCCACTCCCATCAGGTATCGGGGCTTTTCCTGGGGCAGATGATCGCAGCACCAGTCGCAGATTTCGTACATCACCTCTTCCGGTTCGCCCACACTCAGCCCGCCTATGGCATTGCCAGTGGCGTTTTTATCAGATACATAATCGCAGCTCTGCTTTCGCAAATCTTTATATGTGCCGCCCTGCACAATAGGGAAAAGGTTTTGTGTATAACCATATTTCGATTCAGTGGCGTTATACTGGTTAAAACACCTGTCGAGCCAGCGGTGTGTCATCTCCATCGATTTTTTAGCATAGTTATACTCGCTGCCGCCGGGAGGACATTCATCAAACGCCATGATGATATCACCGCCAATAGAACGCTGAATATCCATTACATATTCGGGTGTGAACAGGTGTTTGCTGCCGTCAATATGCGATTGAAAGGTTACACCTTCTTCTTTTATTTTTCTTGTACCTGCCAGTGAAAAAACCTGGTAGCCTCCACTATCAGTAAGAACGGGTTTGGGCCAGGCATTGAATTGATGAAGGCCGCCGGCTTTTTCCAGCACTTCTAATCCGGGGCGCAGGTAGAGGTGATAGGTATTACCCAAAATAATCTGTGCCTTTACATCATCTGCTAATTGCTGCTGTGTTACCGCTTTTACGCTGCCCACAGTACCTACGGGCATAAATATCGGGGTGAGAATTTCACCATGATCAGTTACTATTTTACCAGATCTTGCTTTTGTGCTGTTATCTGTTTTTTCTAAGTTGAATTGGAGAGCTGCCATAAAGATGTGCAAGGTACAGGCTACAGGTCACAAGAAGAAACTTTGCCACACTTTGCCAACACATTTTGACCAATAACTTGTCTCTTTTGCCTTATAACTTATCTTCGCCGCTATGCCACCGATTAACTGGGGAGAGATAATTTTTTATGTTTTTGCTGCGGCCACACTATCCAGGTTTTTTATTATGCCTGGTTCTTCAGCCGTATTGCTTTTTACAAACCAAAACTAAAAACCAAAACACAGCAACACCCTGTTTCTATAATCATCTGCGCAAGGGATGAAGATGAAAACCTGGCCCGCAACCTGCCGGGTGTGCTCGTACAAAATTACCCCAGTACTTATGATGTGGTGGTAGCGAATGATAATTCGCTCGACGATTCCAAATACATTTTACAGGAGCTGAAGAAAACATTCAAAAGCTTGCATGTGGTAGAACTTACGCAGGAAGCCGTTCATATATCAGGCAAAAAGTATCCCCTGTCGGTAGGTATCCGTGAATCGAAACATGAAGTGCTTTTACTGACTGATGCAGACTGTGTGCCAACCAGCGAATACTGGATTGAAAAAATGCAGGCAGCTTACGACGATAATACAGAAATTGTATTGGGTTACGGTGCTTATCACAAAAAGAAAGGATTATTGAATAAACTTATACGGTTTGAGACCTTTCATACAGCATTGCAATACCTGTCTTATGCGCTGGCGGGCATTCCTTACATGGGTGTGGGCAGAAACCTTTCATACAGAAAAACCCTTTTCTTTAAAAATAAGGGCTTTTCCTCTATCAATAATATTCCCAGTGGCGATGATGATCTGTTTGTAAATAAAGCCGCAACAAAAGAAAATACTGCCGTTGTTATTGATGCTGATGCTATTACCCGGTCAATTCCAAAAACAACATGGTCTGGCTGGTTGCGCCAGAAATCAAGGCACTATACTACAGCCAAATATTACAGACCAAAACATAAATTTTTACTTGGATTGTACTTTGCCACACAGTTTGCTTTTTATCCATTGCTGGCAGCAGCGATTGTTTTGTTTGACTGGAGATTTGTTTTGGGTGTTTTCGGAATCCGTTTCATTGTCCAGGGTATCATCCTTTATAAGTCAATGAAAAAACTGGGAGAAAAAGACTTGTGGTCATGGTTTTTATTTCTGGATATGTGGATGTTTTTTTATTATCTCATCTTTGCACCGGCTTTATGGCGAAAGCCCAAACAGTGCTGGTAATGCCAGTCTGAATATTTTAAAATGGATATCATCCTCAAATATTTTGCTGACTTTACAGAAGAGCAAATCCGGCAATTTCAGCTATTAGAACCATTATATAAAGAATGGAACGAAAAAATTAATGTAATCTCCCGGAAAGACATTGATTTGTTGTATGAGAGACATGTACTGCATTCACTTAGTATTGCGGCTGCTTTTAATTTTCCTTGCGGGGCAAGAATCGTTGATTTGGGCACTGGCGGAGGTTTTCCGGGTGTGCCGCTTGCTATTTTTTTCCTGAAGTAAAATTCCATCTTGTTGACAGTATCGGCAAAAAACTTAAAGTAGTGGAGGCAGTGGCCGAAGCAACCGGAATAAAGAATATTACTACTCAACACTGCCGTGTTGAAGATATAAAAAATACGAAGTTTGATTTTGTTGTTTCCCGTGCCGTGGCACCGCTTAAGGATTTGTGGAGATGGAGCAGACCTTTGCTCAGTCGTGAGTCAAAGCAAACCACAGCAGCAAGGCCGGGCCTTATTTGCCTGAAGGGCGGCGATTTGGCCAAAGAAATACAGGAAAGCCAGACCAGACCACGGGTAATGGAACTTACAGAAATTTTCCCTGAACCCTTCTTCGCAGAAAAATACCTGCTTCACATAACAAAATAATATTTCTCCTTACTTATACCATTAAGTAGTATTGTTGCAATAAGTTTATTACCTGAATTTTGTAAACGAATGAGACAAATCAGAGTTTGCATAGTAGATGATAAGAAAGACTTGCGAGAAGCCCTTGAAGAAATTGTAAATATGTCTGAAGACTGCAGGTGTATTGCAACGATAGGCGCTGCTGATGAAGCAATATCCGTCCTGCCTGGCATGAATCCGGATGTGGTACTCATGGATATTAATCTCGGCACACCCGAAACCGGAATAGACATTGTTCGGGAACTTAAACCGTTAATGCCTGTATCCAATTTCATGATGTGTACAGTATATGAAGAAGATGAAAAAATCTTCGAGGCACTGAGTGCAGGAGCCAGCGGATATATTCTCAAAAAAACGGCCCCGGCCAAAATGCTTGAAGCCAACAGGGAATTGTATAATGGAGGAGCTCCAATGAGCAGCCAGATTGCCCGAAAAGTAGTGGCCGTTTTTCAACGGCAAAAAAAATTAACGAAGATGATGCGGAACAGATAAACAATTTATCGAACCGTGAAAAAGAAATTCTGGAGCACCTTACAAAAGGGCTTGCGTATAAAGAAATTGCTATTCAACTTTCCTTAAGTGCACAAACAGTACGCAAACATGTTTACAACATCTACGAAAAATTACATGTAAATAACAGGGTTGCCGCCATAAATAAATTTCTCAAACGATAACAGCTATTCTCCTGACTGCTCAGATAAAACCAAAATAATTCTGAATTCATCAACAGTCTTTTTTATGCATTTTTATGCCGACTTTTGCGATAATTTGCAGCAATTTTTAAAAAAATACCACAAAAGTGGTATTGGTGAGGCTTAAGCAGGTACTTACTTTTGTTAAGATTAATTGTTCAGCCGAATACAAACCATTAGCCTAAACCTTATTCTATCAGCAAGCAAAACTTGATGGGCTTATATAAAACCGTCAAAAAAACCTCCGAATTCCGGAGGTTTTGCTTTTACCATTTCAATACAAGTTTGTTATTTCTTCGCTCCACATCAGCCATCCGCATCGAAGGATCGATCTCAACTATCGAAAAATCTGTTAGCCTTTTTGTTGTTTCAATTATATAAAAAGGATGAGTCCATTTCCAGGGTTCATATACTTTTCTGCTTAGTAAAGAATCTTCTGCCGGCTTAGTGCCGTACATAAGGCTCATAGGTATGTAATGCATTTCTTTAGAACCGTCCTTGAACGTAAGCACCACATCTGTAGGCATTGGCATTATACCGGTCTTGCCCAACCTTATTTTTGTTCTTCCACTTTCTTCCCAAAGGCTGTCAATACTGTAATCTATGGTCCGGGTTGTGTTTACCCAATACTCTTTGTACCAGTCCAGCTTCATGTCGCTAACTTTTTCTGCCACCCGAATAAAATCATTTACAGCAGGATGCTTAAATTTCCACTGCCGATAATATTCCATCAGAATTCTATCTCTCGCCTGGGTACCTACTACATACCCTAACTGTTCAAAAAAAACCGAGCCTTTAGAATATACAGCACTTCCATAGGCAAAGTTCGTGTTGTAATGGTCGGCCTGTGTAACCAGTGGCTCTTCTTTGCCACTTTTAACAGTTTGGAAATAACTGGCATAGTCTTCTGCACTGATAAAATCAGGATATCCATTCATATATAACTGCACCCTGTGGCCAGCATATTGTGTAAGCCCTTCGTCCATCCAGGGATACAGCGACTCGTTAGTGGCAAGCATGCCATAATACCAATTGTGAAGTAATTCATGTAGCCAGGCTCCCGGGCCGGTTAACAAAGTGATCATCGGGTATTCCATACCACCATCTCCGCCCTGTATAAAAGAAAATTGCTTATACAAATAAGCGCCGAATGTTTTTTCAATAAAGGGAAATGCTTTCTCAGCATTAGTAATCAATTTTTCCCAGTCTGATGCTGACGCTGTTGTGGTTTTATACAATACATGAATAGTGAGGCTGTCCCTGATTGTTTTTGTTTTATGTATAAAATCCGGATCGGCCGCCCAGGCAAAATCATGTACGTTGGGGGCAAGAAAGCGCCAGGTCAGCTTATTTCCAGCAGGACGGTTCACTTTTGTGCCTGCTGTTTCATAACCGTAACCTATTTGGTTGGCATTTTGCAAATAACCAGTTCCGCCCAAAATGTATTTTTTATCTATCGAAATACTTACATCAAAATCGCCCCAAACACCATAAAATTCTCTACCCACATAAGGTACCGGATGCCAGCCCTCGTTATCATACTCACATATTTTGGGGTACCACTGGCTCATTGAGTATCTCACTTGTGTTTCTGCATTGTCTCTTCCGCTTCGTCTGATCTGCAAAGGAACTTGTGCTTCAAAGTCCATATCAAACACTGCTTTCGATTTGGGAGGAATTGGTTTATCCAGCTTCACTTCCAAAATTGTTTCATGAACAGTAAACTGCTGGGATTTCCCGTGTAAAGTCAGTGACAAAATTTTTTGGTATCCAATTTCATCTGGCTTCATTTTTTGAATGCGGTCTGCAACTCTAATATCCCAATCCTGTCCTATACCCGCAATGCTGACAGTACCTTGCCTGCGGCTTCTTTCATCCATCATACTGCCCGGCTGAAAAGCATTAAAATACAAATGGTAAAACACCTTTGTGAGTGTATCAGGCGAATTATTCCAATACTCCAATTTTTGCTTTCCGGCAAACCTGTTTGTTTGAACATTCATATCAATGTTCATAGTGTATTTCACTCTTTGCTGCCAGTATTGGGCAAACGAAGTGCTAACGAAAAGCGAAACGATAGTAATCAGTAAGAAACCTTTCTTCATCCCAAATATTTAATCCGGTAAATTTCGGGAAAGAGATGTTATGAGAAAAACAAAATTGATGTGTGGAATTGTTTTCTTTTGAAAAAAAGAGAGGGCTTTATTTACAAGTTTTTACCCGCCACCACAATAACAATTTCACCTTTTACCGTTTTCTGCCTGAAGTATTCTGCGACCTCCCCTAAAGTTCCTCTTTTATTTTCTTCAAACAGCTTGGTAAGCTCCCTGCTCACACTGCATTGGCGGCCTGTACCGAAATAGGTAACAAACTCTTCCAATGTTTTTACCAGCCGCACAGGCGATTCATAAAAAATCATCGCCCTTTCTTCTTCAGCCAGTTTTTTTAGAAGCGTTTGTCTGCCTTTTTTAATTGGCAAAAAACCTTCAAAAACAAAACGGTTCGCAGGTATACCACTATTTACCAATGCAGGAACAAATGCTGTGGCACCAGGAAGTGATTCTACGCTTACACCAACTTTTATACATTCTCTTACCAGTAAAAAGCCGGATCCGAAATGCCCGGTGTGCCGGCATCGGTTACTAAAGCAATTTTCTTTCCAATCTGTAATTGCTCCACAAGGTGATGCAATACCTTATGTTCATTGTGCTGGTGATAGGGAGAGATTGGCTTAGTTATCTGGTAATGCGTAAGGAGGTGAGAGCTTGTTCTGGTGTCTTCGGCCAAAATCAAATCCACTTCCTTCAGTACATCCAATGCACGGAGAGTTATGTCTTTAAGATTACCAATTGGAGTGGGGACTAAATAAAGCATAGTTGATATTTTTAAAGTTGATAAGTGAATGCCCGCTCAACCTATCAACCTGTCAACAAGTTAACTGTTATTTCATAATACTCCATTACCGCATTGCACAGCAATTTTTTAGTGGCTTCATCTGCTATAGCTTTTGCCCCCTCGGAAGAATCGGCGTTCACCTGAAGTGTAATGTTTTTCCCAACCCGGACATCTTCCACTCCCGAAAGACCAAGATTTTGCAATCCACCGATAACGGCCTTGCCTTGCGGGTCTAATAATTCTTTTAAAGGCATCACTTTTATCTGTACTGTGTAAATCATGCTGATTTGGTTTTGAAGATCAAAGATAAAACGACATAAACGATAATGGCAAGCGGAACCGCCAGCCATTTCAATATCAGAAAAGAAAAAAAGGCAATTAAAATCAGGAGGTAAGCGGGTAAATTATTCTTAATACCAAAGTTTTTAAACTTAAGTGCCATTAGCGGAATGGAGGAAATCATCAGCCAGGAGAAAATAGCGATTATGGCATATAAGAACCACTTATTCAGCAGCAATTCAGTTACCCAGGACTGATTGACATTCCAGTAAATTAAGGGAAGAGAGGCTACAAAAATACCCACTGCCGGAACTGGCATCCCCTTGAATGATTGAGTCTGGCTTTCATCTAAATTATATCTTGCCAGCCGCCATGCTGCTGCACATGGCAATATAAAAGCAGGTAACAACCATATTGTTGATGCATCCAGCCCTGCAGGTTCTTTTGCGATACTAAGACGGAGAAACTGGTATAAAATCATTCCTGGCGCCACACCAAAACTTACCACATCGGCCAGCGAATCTAATTGCTTGCCCATTGGCGAAACTGCATTCATAGCACGGGCCAGAAAGCCATCAGCAAAATCAACAACGGCAGCAATTCCAATAAACAATGATGCCAGCCAGATTTTCTCATGCAAATCCAACCATTGTGCCCTTCAGCATCAACATTTACTATGAATCCGTTCTGCAGAATAAACACAATTGCCAGGCAACCAAAAAAAAGGTTCAGCAGTGTAAATATGTTGGGGATGTTTTTCATGTTAGTTCATAGATAATAGTTCATGGTTCATAGCTTTAGCTCACAAGTAACTTGCTATGAACTATTAGCCATGAACCATGAACAAAAAATTATTTCTTCATCAACGCTTCAATCTCCTCCACTGTTATCGGGATATTCTTCATCAAATCAACATATCCGGTCTTAGTAATCCAGAAGTTATTCTCAATGCGTATTCCCATTTGCTCTTCTTCAATATAAATACCCGGTTCAATAGTAAACAGCATTCCCGGTTTTACTGGTTCGGTGCGGGTTCCTAAATCATGTACATCTACGCCCAGGTGATGGGAAATGCCATGATAAAGATATTTGCGGTAAGCCCTGTTCTCCGGGTCTTCATTCTTCACATCAGACTTTCTTATCAGTCCGATTCTTAAGAATTCCTGCGTAGCAGCATCACCCATTTTGTCTGTATAGTCAACCACACTTATTCCGGGTCTTAATATTGTCTTGGCATAGTTGAACAAATTGAGGCAGGCGTTGTAAACAGTTTTTTGCCGCCTTGTAAATTTCCCGCTTACAGGTACAGTTCGTGTGAGGTCGGCGCAGTAACCACCATATTCAGCGCCAAAATCCATAAGAATCAATTCTCCTTCTTTGCATTCCTCATTATTGCTTACATAGTGCAAAATTCTGGCCCTGTCTCCACTGGCGATGATGCTGCCATAAGCTTCACCTGTTGCCCTTTGCGACAGGAATGAATGCATAATTTCTGCTTCAATCTCATACTCCATCACACCGGGTTTAATAAAACCAAGCAGGCGGCGGAATGTTTTATCAGTTATATCACAGGCTGTCTGCATTACTTCAACCTCAAGCTTTGTTTTGATGCCACGCAGTTCTTTCAGCATTTTTGCAGCCCTAATATAATTATGCAGCGGATAACGGGCTTTCGTCTCATCAATAAAACGGTATTCCCTGGTGCGGATAAGACTGGCCTTGCGGTCGTTCTCATTGCTGTCAAGGTAAATATTATCGGCGAGGTGAATCCACGGCTGCAACAAAGCATCAATACTATCTAGCCATACTATTGTTTTAATACCGCTTAAAGCCTGTGCTTCGTTCACTCTTAACCGCTTGCCGTCCCATTTTTCTTTCATTTCGTTAGGACGTACAAGCACCAGCACTTCACGGTACTTCGGATCCGTATTATCCGGGAACAGTATCACCATGCTGTCCTCCTGTGTAATACCGCTGAGCCAGTACAGGTCGCTGTTCTGCTTAAAACGGTATAACTGATCACCATTGGTAGGCATCTCATCATTGCTTACAAAAATGGCGATAGAGTTTTTCTGCATTTGTTTTACAAAACGCTGCCGGTTCTGAACAAATATCTCGGGGTTGAGAGGCAAATTCTTCATATAGCTGGTTTATGATTAAGAATATGTATTTATGTGTTAAAGATAACCGGATAAAGGTAAAAATGATTGACCGCCCTGCAAAACTTAATAAGCAGACAGCCGGAATACAGGTTTTGTACAGTTTTTAACTTTTCTTACAAAGCCGGGAATAATTTTTATACAATACAATCGTTTAAACGAAATGAAACACATCTGCATCCTTTTATTAGTATTTTCCCCGATTATATCTATCTCACAAGAAGAAATAGGAGAATACCTGAAATGGAGTGCCGTCCGAAAACTTACATGGGCCGATTATAAAGCCAGCCCCGATACTGACAGCGATGCAGCAGCTTCCACCACCACATCTTTAAGCATCGAATACAATATCAGCAGTAGCGGATTTGGCTATAAGATAAAATCCCGGTTCTCTAAAACAAACTCATGGGTGCTGCATAAGACCGATTACATTCTTAGCCATGAACAGGGCCATTTTGACCTTGCAGAAGTTTTTGCACGAAAACTACATAAGCAGATGAATGAATATATTTTTAACAAAAGAACCTATCAGAAAGATTTAGATAAAATCTACAAAATAATTACCGAAGAAAAAACCAAGATGCAGGATAACTACGACCGGGAAACCCGTCATAGCATTAACAGAGAAAAACAGGCTGAGTGGCTGAAGAAGATTAAGCATATGCTGGAGGAATATCAAGCATGGGCTCATTACTAAAAACGGAATGTTTGCCGGTAATACGCTTTTACACAATACCCGTGCTGTATGGCCGGAAACCAGGGGCCAGATAATTTAAGCACACGTACCGCCTCATCAAACTTTTGTACCACAGTCCTGTCCAGCAATCTGAAATCTGAAAGCATTCCGTTTTTTGTTCACCATAAAATGAACCGTAAACTCATGCTTCTTTCCAGTGAAATCCCTATACAAATTTTTTTTCAAAAATTTGTTCCACTCTTCTTCTCCTCCAGGATACCGTGCCGGTTGTTCTGATCGGTCAAAGATTTTATTATCATCCCCATCCTGTTTAGAGTATTTGCAGGAGCAGATATTATCTCTTACGGTAAAAATAGTGTCGGTATATTCTTGCGAAGAAACCCGCAACGCAATAAACAAAAAAAGAAAAAAGACTGATAGCTTCATCCCGTTATTTTAAAACAGTCCGTATAACTCTGCGTCCACCTTGCGGATGATTTCTCCAAAGTCTTCATCTCTTTCGGCAAACTTGTTCCTGTCTACATCAATAATCAGCAGTTTGCCCTCTTTGTATTCGCTTATCCATTTGTTATAGTATTCGTTTAGTTTTTTAAGGTAGTCAAGACGAATATTCTCTTCATATTCCCGTCCTCTTTTTTGAATTTGTCCTACCAGTGTAGGTACTGAGGCATTCAGGTATATCAGCAGATCGGGGGGTTGAACTAATGTTTTCAATGTCTGAAAAAACTGATAGTAATTTTCAAAATCTCTCTTAGTCATCAGCCCCATTTCGTGCAGGTTGGGGGCAAAGATGTTGGCATCTTCATAAATGGTGCGGTCCTGAATCACTGTTTCAGTGCCTTTTTGTATTTCTACCAATTGCTGCAAGCGGCTGTTTAAAAAATAAATCTGCAGGTTAAAACTCCAGCGGTTCATGTCCTCATAAAAATCATTGAGGTAGGGATTATGATCCACATCCTCAAAGTTGGGAATCCACTTGTAATGCTTGCTCAACATTTCGGTTAGAGTAGTTTTGCCGGCACCAATATTTCCGGCCACTGCAATATGTTTTGGTTTTGATTTTGACTTTGCCATGCCCCTATCCCCTAAAGGGGAATATTTGAATTAGTTAAAAATTGTTACTGCGATAAAAGTATTGAATTCTGGTTAAGGAAAAATTTACTTACCCCCCTTCAGGGGTTGGGGCGAAATAGTTCAACCCGATTGCCTCTCTTACCAGTTGCATCGTAGCTGCAGCACTATTCCGGGCTTTTTTCGGCGCCTTTTTTCCATCACTTCTTTCAGGTATTTCTCATCGTTACGGATATTTTCCGCCTTTTCACGGATGGGACTGATAAATGTAACCATATCCTCAGCCAGCTGCTTTTTCATATCGCCATAGCGAATTGTACAGTTGCTGAAGTCTGCTTCAAACTTCTGCACCACATCAGCATTGCTTACCAGGTTCATCAGCAAAAAGATGTTTTCAATATAATCGGGCTTTGAAGAGTTAGGTTCAGTCGGGCCGCTGTCTGTCTTTGCCTTCATCACTTTTTTGCGAATCAACTCATCACTATCCGATAAATACAATGTGGCATATTGGTTTTCGCTTTTACTCATCTTCCCGGCACCATCAAGGCTGGGCACTTTTACCAGTTCGTCGCCATAGTTAAAGGCATGCGGCTCAGGAAACACGTCGCCATAGCGATGGTTAAAACGGTTGGCAAAATTGCGGGCCATTTCCAGGTGCTGCTCCTGGTCTTTACCCACCGGCACATATTTGGCACGGTGCAGGATGATATCTGCGGCCTGTAATACAGGGTAAGTGAGCAAACCGGCATTTACGTTCTCCGGCTGCAGCCTTACTTTATCTTTAAAAGTGGTCGTTTTTTCCAGTTCGCCTTTATAGGCAAGCATATTCAGGTACAGCTATAGTTCAGCCGTTTCGTGTACATGGCTCTGGCAATAGAGGGCTACTTTGTCAGGATCAAGGCCACAGGCAATATTCTCGGCCAGCACCCGCTGCACATTGCCCTTCAGTTCCTTTGTATCGGGGTGAGTGGTTAGAGAATGGAGGTCGGCCACCATAAAGTAGCATTCAAACTCCTCCTGCATCCTTACATAATTTCTGACGGCACCAAAATAATTGCCCAGGTGCAGAAAACCGGTAGGCCGGATGCCACTCATTACTACCTGTCTGCCGGGAGGCATGGTTTCATTCTTCTTTTCCATATCAGGCGGCGAAGATAAATGAAGTTTGCGGTTTAACCCCTACCGCATAACGCCTTGCCACCCATCAAACCATTCTACAAAACCAAAAAAGGATAAACTATCTTTGGCTTATGGAAGTAAACGACCAAATGGTGGACAAACTGGCGCATCTTTCCCGGCTGCATTTTAACGATGCCGAGAAAGGTGAAATAAAGCATGACCTGCAGCGAATGATTGGTTTTGTGGAGAAACTGAATGAACTGAACCTCGAAGGAGTAGAACCGCAACTTTTTATGAGTGATGAGGTAAATGTGCTGCGAAATGATGAGGTAAAAGGCTCCATCAGCCGGGACGAAGCACTGAAAAATGCACCGCTGCATGACGGGCAGTTTTTTAAGGTGCCGAAAGCAATAATAAAACCAAATTGACAAATTCCAAATCCCAACAGTTTCAAACTGGAAGGAATCTCATACTGGAATTTGGAATTTTGTAATTGGAATTTATAGTATGAACAGTATTATCCATCTCGACAACATCCGCAAGAGCTACTTTATGGGCAGGCAGGAACTGCCCGTGCTGATGGGCATTTCTCTCGATATTTTTAAGAACGAATATGTGGCATTGATGGGGCCTTCCGGCTCCGGCAAAAGCACCCTGATGAATATAATCGGCTGCTTGGATACTCCTACCGGGGGCACTTATATTCTCAACAACAATGATGTGAGCAAGATGCGGGATAATGACCTTGCAGAAGTAAGAAATAAAGAAATTGGCTTTGTTTTTCAGCAGTTCAACCTGCTGCCCCGTCTTACCGCCCTGGAAAATGTGGCCCTGCCACTGGTATATGCAGGTATCGGGAAAAAACAAAGAAACGAAAAGGCAAAACAGGTGCTGGAAATGGTTAACCTTACCGACCGAAGCCATCACAAACCCAACGAAATGAGCGGCGGACAGTGCCAACGAGTGGCCATAGCAAGGGCATTGGTTAACAATCCATCACTGATACTGGCAGACGAACCAACCGGAAACCTTGACACAAAAACCTCTTATGAAATCATGGAGATTTTCAACAAAATCCATGAAAACGGAAACACCATTGTGCTGGTAACCCACGAAGAAGATATTGCCAACCATGCCCACCGGATTGTGCGGTTAAGAGATGGTATTGTGGAAACAGATAAAAAGAATGAGCATACGGGCAAGTATGTTCATCACTAAAAAAACTGGCTGGTTATTGCAACTTTTACCGGCCGCAGTTGTTATCAAACCTTTATTATTCATCATGGCATTTAAGATATATACAAAAACAGGCGACAAAGGCACCACATCACTTATTGGCGGCACTAAAGTATCAAAGTCGCACCTGCGAATAGAAGCCTATGGCACTGTTGACGAACTGAACTCATACATTGGGCTTTGCCGTGATATTTTTAACGATACAGCCAGCCAGGAAACGTTGAAGGAAATACAGGACAGGCTTTTTACGATCGGTTCTTCTCTTGCCTGCGACCCCGAGAAGGAACCAAAAATGCAGATACCCGATTTAAAAGAATCTGATGTGGAACTGCTTGAAAGAGAAATAGACAGGATGAATGAAGTTCTGCCGGAAATGAAAAATTTTATCCTGCCGGGTGGCCATGCTAATGTTTCTCATCTGCATATTGCCCGCTGCGTATGCCGCCGGGCCGAACGCAATACCGTTCACTTACAGGAAGCGGGCAGTTTAGTTGAACCTATTGTGATAAAATACCTGAATCGTCTGAGTGATTATTTATTTGTGTTAAGCAGGTATGCTGCGCATAAATTGGAAGCAGAAGAAATTCCCTGGAAACCGAGATAAACGAAGTAAGAGGTACGATGTCAGAGGTCGAAGTTGGAAGTATGAAGTACGATTACATACCTCAACTCTCAACGTTAAACCCTTCAACCTTTAAACCATTCAACCTTTCATCCCACAATCTTTCCATCTTTCATATTCAGAACTCTGTCGCTCAATTGCGCCAGTTCTTCGTTGTGTGTAACAATAAGAAAAGTCTGGTTGAATTTATTCCGCAAATCAAAAAACAGATTGTGAAGTTCCTTGGCATTCGCAGAATCGAGGTTGCCAGTAGGCTCATCTGCCAAAATGATATCCGGTGTATTGATTAAAGCCCTTGCTACGGCCACCCGCTGCTGTTCGCCGCCTGAAAGCTGGTTTGGTTTGTTTTCCATTCTTTCTGACAGGCCCAGCATATTCAACAGTCTTTCAGCTTCTGCTTTTACTTCTGTCTTTTTTCTGCCTGCCAGCCAGCCCGGAATGCAAACATTTTCCAATGCAGTAAACTCCGGCAATAAATGGTGAAACTGAAATACAAAACCAATATGTTTATTCCTGAATGATGCCAGTTTGTTACCGGTAAGTGAACTGATGGTTATTTCGTTCATCATCACCGTTCCGTTATCGGCCTTATCCAACGTTCCAAGTATATGCAGCAATGTACTTTTCCCTGAGCCGGATGGCCCCACAATGGAAACTACTTCGCCTTTTTTAATTTCTAAATCAACACCCCGAAGTACCTCTACTGTACCATAACGCTTATGTATATTTTTACCTGTCAGCATGCATCCAATTTGTTGTTTTGTATATCCAAATATCAGCAAATAGCAGCCTGTAGCAAAAATACAATTGAAAATCAGCTATTATTGAAAAGAAACCCCACAAAAACGGTCTGACAACTTAGGATTTGGAAAATTCGTTAATACAGCTACATTTGCGGAAATTTTGGGGGACATCCTCCGGAAAAAAGTAAAGTTTGATTTCTCAACAAAACGATTAGAAGATGTTCTGGACACTTGAATTAGCCTCGTACCTTGAAGATGCGCCCTGGCCCGCCACTAAGGACGAATTGATTGACTTCGCTATCCGTAGCGGAGCACCTATCGAAGTCGTGGAAAACCTGCAGGAACTGGAAGATGAAGGAGATGTGTACGAAACCATCGAAGACATCTGGCCCGATTATCCCACACAGGACGACTTCCTATTTAATGAAGACGAGTACTAACCCTTTAAAAAAGATTAAAATGAGAAAAGCTGCTCAAAAGGCAGCTTTTCCCGTTTCATATAGCAAAGCAATCGTCTCGGTTAATCTATCTTGTACTTACCAAGGTCAGCAGGATTTGTTATATTAATAAATTCCAGCTTGCCTTTGTTTTCACCCTGTGCAATTTTCAGAAATATATCTAATGACTTCCAGTAACTATGTTCTCTGTTTGCATCCAATACCAGCAAATGTGCCATAATAATATTGCCAGCCATCTCCACTAAGCGGCGGGCATGAAAATCTGTGTATTCGTTATTATTAATTTCTGTTACTTTCTTCACTGCCTCTTCGTAGTCGTTAGCCATCTCAACAATATAGTTGCGGTAACCAAGTAATTCGGGTTTAATTTCCATTTGCTCATAAGCCCTCATCTGCGCCAAATAACCACCGGTGGTTACACCACGAACAGCAGCCACCACCTGCAACTGTGTGGTTCCTTCATATATGCTGGTGATACGGGCATCACGATAAATTCTTTCAATAGGGTAATCCTTCATAAAGCCCGAACCACCATGGATCTGCAGCGAATCGTACGCAACCTGGTTACATATCTCAGAAGACAATCCTTTTGACATGGGTGTATATATATCAGCCAGTTTCTGGTAGGCTTTCATCTCATTCCTTTCTTCAGGAGTCAGTGTTCTTTCTTTAGCTATATGCTCATAAGCTTTGTACACATCTACAAAACGGCCGGTTTCATATAACAATGTTCGGATGGCATCCACCCGGGCTTTCATCTTCGAAATCATTTCGTACACTGCCGGAAACTTGCTGATAGAACTGCCAAACTGCACCCTTTCTTTTGCATAAGACACCGCTTCACGGTAGGCAGCATCTGCTATACCAACTGACTGCGCAGCAATACCAAGCCTGGCACCGTTCATCAATGCCATTACATACTTAATCAGGCCAAACTTACGCTGACCCACCAACTCTGCCGGCGCATTTTTAAATACCAGTTCGCAGGTTGGCGAACCGATAATACCCAGTTTGTGCTCAATCCTTCTTACCGTTACTGCATTGCTGTTGCGGTCATAAATAAACATGGATAAGCCCCGGCCATCAGATGTGCCCTCTTCCGATCTTGCCAGTACTAATGAAATATGACCATCACCGTTGGTAATGAAACGCTTCACACCGTTCAGCAACCATTTTCCATCAACCAAGGTGGCTTTCAATTGTACCGCTTGTAAATCACTACCGGCATCCGGTTCTGTTAAATCCATCGCCGCAGTTTCTCCTGCTGATATTCTTGGCAGAAATCTTGCCTGCTGGTCTTCATCGGCAAATTCATGAATGGTTTCAGCACAGTCTTGCAAGCCCCAAATATTTACAAAGCCGGCATCTGCTCTCGACACCATATCCGCCGCCATAATGTATGGTACAATCGGGAAATTCAGTCCGTTATACTTCCTGGGAAGTGTAATGCCCATCAGCCCGGCCTTTACAATCGCATCAAGATTTTTCTGTGTGCCTGCAGCATACTGCACATGCCCGTCTATCAGTTGCGGGCCTTCAGCATCCACACCTTCGGCATTGGGAGCAACAGTATTTGCGCAGATGTCGCCAACAATTTCAAGCACCTGGTCGTAGCTGTCCATGGCATCTTCAAAATCAACAGGAGCATAATCAAATTTTTCATGCTCGGTATAATTTCTTTCTTTCAGTCCTACAATTTTCTGCATCAGCGGATGTGTAAGGTGAAATTTCAGTTCGGCGGTATCCAGATAAAAATTACCCATGTGGATTATTTTAAAAATTTATTTTTTTGTAACCAGCTTCAGTTCCTAGGGGGGGTTCGTCTCTTATCTTCGGTTAACCTCGGGGGCCTCCCCTTAGGGGACAGGGCGCTATAATATTCTTCCTGTAATACTTTATCATCTTGGGAATAATATTCTCCAGGTTGCCCTGTATCACATAATCGGCCAGTTTGTTAATGGGGGCATTGGGGTCATTATTAATAGAAATCACCATTGCCGATTCCTGCATGCCGGCTATATGCTGTATCTGTCCTGAAATACCACAAGCGATATACAGCTTAGGTCTTACAGTAATACCGGTCTGCCCTATTTGCCTTTCTTTATCGGCAAACCCGGCATCCACGGCTGCCCTTGATGCGCCTACTTCTGCCCCAATGGCATGTGCCAGATCGTAGAGCAGGTTAAAATTTTCTTTTGAACCTACACCATAGCCGCCAGCTATAATAATAGAAGAACCTTTAAGGTTCACCTTCGATTGTTCTATTTGCCTTTCAATTATCTTAACGGCAAAGTCAGCATCGTTCAGGTATTTGTTTACATCAATATTTACTACTTCTGCTTTATGTGATTCTGTAAGAATCTCTTTCTTCATTACACCTTCCCTCACTGTAGCCATCTGCGGACGGTTATCCGGGTTTACAATAGTAGCTACGATATTTCCACCAAACGCCGGACGAATCTGGTACAACAGGTTCTCATATTTCTTGCCTGCTTTTTTGTCTTCGTATTCGCCAATCTGAAGGTCGGTACAGTCGGCTGTTAATCCGCTGGTAAGCGATGAAGAAATGCGGGGACCTAAATCTCTTCCGATAGAAGTGGCTCCCATCAGCACTATCTGCGGCTGTGTTTCTTTAAATAAACCCACTGCAATGGCTGTATGTGGTAAAGTGGTGAAGGGATACAAACGCTTATCATCAGCTAAGTAAACTATATCCACTCCGTATTTGCTTACTTCTTTTCCCATTCCGGCCAGACTGTCGCCGATTATCAAAGCTTCCAGTTTTACATTCAACTGGTTTGCAAGCGAACGTCCCTTGGTAAGCAATTCATAACTCACATCCTGTATCTTTCCTTCTTCTATTTCGCAGTAAACACAAACATTATTCATTGTTCTGTTTTTAATTAATAGTAGAATTATTCTGCTTTTATCCGATAGTGTGATTGGTAATCAGTTCCTGCATCAGCCACTCAATATCACCATCGTCAGTAGTCAGCACTTTTGATTCTTTGGCTTGGAAAACGATATTCTCCACTTGTCTTACTTTGGTAGGTGAACCACCGAGGCCTAATTGTGCAAGGTCGCTGTCCACATCTTTGGCGCACCATTCTGTAATGCTGAGATATGGCTTTTGATTAGCAGACAAATAGTCATCTGACACATTATGCCTTTCAGAAAGAGTTGTCGCCCTCTTATACTTCATCAGCCTTTTGGCATTTCTTGGGCGGCAATCAGGCGCCGTACTGTGAGCCGTTATAAGCAATGGTAATTGTCCTTCCACCACTTCAAAGCCTCTTTCCAGCCTGCGTTTAATCTGCACAGTTTTATCTTTCAGAGATATCACATCTTCAGCATAGGTTATCTGCGGGATGCCCAGTTTATCGGCTACCTGCGGCCCCACCTGCGCTGTATCACCATCAATTGCCTGGCGGCCTGCAAAGATTAAATCGAATTCGCCAATCTTACGAACGGCACGGGACAATGCGTACGAAGTGGCCAGTGTATCGGAGCCGGCAAAAGCTTTGTCCGTCAGTAACACTCCGGCATCGGCACCACGATACAATCCTTCACGTAATATTTCCGCAGCCCTTACCGGGCCCATTGTTAGCAGGGTAATATGCGTGTCAGGATATTTGTCTTTAACTTCCAGTGCCAGCTCAAGTGCATTCAAATCTTCCGGGTTGAAGATAGCGGGCAGGGCGGCTCGGTTTACTGTGCCATCGGCTTTCATGGCATCCTTTCCTACATTGCGGGTATCGGGTACCTGTTTTACCAAAACAATTATTTTGTACATACTTGTATTGTTGATGAAGTATGTACAAACATGACAAATCTGTTACAATCAAATACTGATAAAAATCAGCCCCCCCAATGTTTAAAAACAACTCAGAGGAGCTGAACATATCATTAGAGGGCTAAAATCCTTTTTTTCAGTAAGTTATTGCATCCCCTTTTCTATTTTGTCAATTACACCTTGCGTAACACCGGTGAAACTGAAACCTCCGTCATGAAAAAGGTTCTGCATGGTTACGTATCTCGTCAGGTCGCTGAACAGGGTTACACAATAGTTTGCGCAATCATCTGCCGATGCATTGCCCAGCGGACTCATTTCTTCGGCAAAAGAGATAAAGCCGTCAAAACCTTTTACTCCGCTGCCGGCTGTGGTGCGAGTTGGCGACTGCGAAACAGTGTTAATCCTTACTTTATTTCTTACACCATAATGATAGCCAAAATTGCGGGTAATGCTTTCGAGCAGGGCCTTGGCGTCTGCCATTTCATTATAATCGGGAAACACCCGTTGAGCTGCAATGTAGGTCAGTGCCACCACACTTCCCCAGTCGCTGATAGCATTCAGGTTCCAGGCGGTATGCAGCACTTTATGTAAACTTAGCGAGGATATATCAAGTGTTTTGTGGTTCCATGTATAGCTGATACCGGTATAATGATGGCCTTTCCTCATATTCATGCTCATCCCAACAGAATGCAGGATAAAATCAATCTTACCGCCAAAATGTTTCATTGATTCAAGGAATAAATGCTTTAGTTCGTCAAGGTGGGTAACATCAGCACCAATAACGGGTGCATTGCCACACATTTCAGATAATTTATTTATTTCGCCCATTCGGATAGCCACCGGGGCATTTGTTAATACTATTTCTGCTCCGGCTTCATAACATTTCAGAGCTGTCTTCCAGGCAATTGATTTTTCATCTAATGCACCAAAAATGATTCCTTTCTTTCCTTGTAAAAGTTTGGTTGACATATGTCGTTGGTTTTTAGGCGGTAAAAATAAGAAGTTGATCAAGGTTTGCCAAAGATTAAAGTCACTAACCACACTACCAGTACCGTGTATAAAACAATAAATATAAAAATTGACAGGATAGGAGTATCGCCTTCTGAAAGAATGCCGGAGTTATTTTGCATTCTTCAAGACTTCAACAACAAACCAACAGACTATTAAAGCCACAATTAGTAGTCTGCAGAAAGCAATGGTACGCATTGATTTGTAATTAATTTTCAATTCTTAACCAATCTGGAAACATAATAAAAATGAATGCAAACAACTGTTAAGCAATAATTAAGTTACCTTTGTAGCTTTCTTCCACCTATCAACTTCAGGAAGTTTAATTGAAATATGAAAACAATTATTACAGGAACAGGTTGCTATATTCCTCCGGTTATCAAAACCAACCGGGATTTTACCGTACAGGATTTTTATGCTGAAGATTCTACCCGCATTACCACTCCACCTCAGGAAATAGTGAACAAGTTCCGGGAAATAACAGGTATTGAAGAAAGGCGTTATGCCAATGAAGAAATGAACTCGTCCGATATGGCCATCATTGCCGCAAAGGCAGCCATTGAAGACAGCGGCATCAATCCCGAAGAACTTGACCAGATTATTTTGGCGCACAATTTTGGCAACGTCATCAAACATACAATACAAACTGATGTCCTGCCAGCTCTTGCATCAGGGTAAAGCATGGCCTTGGCATAAAAAATCCCAATTGTGTAGCCTACGATATTTTGTTTGGGTGCCCCGGCTGGGTACAGGGTGTTATCCAAGCTGATAATTATTTTAAAGCTGGCTCAGCAAAAAAGGTACTGGTCATCGGCACAGAAACCCTTAGCCGTGTACTGGATGTGTACGACCGTGACAGTATGATTTTTTCAGATGGCGCCGGTGCCACAGTGCTGGAGTATAAAGACAATGCAACTAACAGCGGTGTACTTTCATGGAGTGTGCAAAGTCATTGTATTGATGAAGCTTTTTACCTGTATCTCGGCAAAAGTAATTTTCCTGGCAGCGACCCCCGCATACGATACATTAAAATGAAAGGCCGCAAAGTATATGAATATGCCATGCAGCATGTGCCGGCAGCCATGAAAGATGCGCTGGACAAAGCCGGTGTGTCTATTACGGAAGTAAAAAAAGTTTTCATCCACCAGGCCAACGAAAAAATGGATGAAGGCATCATTAAGCGGCTTTACAGGCTATATGGTTTAAAAGAAATTCCCGAACACATCATGCCCATGAACATTCATAAACTGGGCAACAGTTCTGTAGCCACA
Organism: Chitinophagaceae bacterium; assembly: GCA_016719815.1. Lineage (GTDB taxonomy): Bacteria > Bacteroidota > Bacteroidia > Chitinophagales > Chitinophagaceae > JJ008. The sequence goes on from JADJYK010000013.1 coordinate 84,607, forward strand.
ATCCCTACCCTGTTTGATATGGTGCGGAAAGGACATTGGGACATACACGACCTGCAGGAAGGTGATATTATCATGTTCGCCTCCGTTGGTGCCGGTATGAATATCAATGCCATCTGTTACCGGATGTAACAGCAGCCCAAACCCCACTTCCCCCGTTTCCTTTATCTTCGCAGCAATAAAATGTTGCTAAGAAAATGACGATTTCGTATAAATGGCTGAGCGAATACCTGCCTGTGACTGTTGACCCCGAAAGACTGAGCCGCATCCTTACTTCCATCGGTCTGGAAGTTGAAAGCATGTATAAATATGAAGAGGTAAAAGGCGGAATGAAGGGATTGGTTATTGGAGAAGTACTTTCTGCCGAAAAACATCCGAATGCTGATAAACTCACCCTTACCAAAGTAAATACCGGCAACGGCGACTCGCTGCAAATTGTTTGCGGTGCACCCAATGTTGCTGCCGGACAAAAAGTGGTCGTAGCCACCGTTGGCACCACAATCTATCCCACCGAAGGCGACCCGCTGACCATGAAAGTCGCCAAAATTCGCAGTGTGGAAAGCTATGGAATGATTTGCGCCGAAGATGAAATTGGCCTCGGCACTTCTCATGCCGGCATTATGGTGCTGCCCGAAGATGTAAAAGTGGGCACTCCGGCTGTTGATTATTTCCAGCCTTTTGATGATATTATTTATGAAATCGGCCTCACCCCCAACCGCATGGATGCCATGAGCCATTGGGGTGTGGCAAGAGATATTTGTGCTTACCTCAACCATCACGACAAGGCCGACATAAAACCCAAACTGCCCAACAACAATGGCTTTAAAGTAGATAATACTTCTTTGCCCGTAGAAGTTGTAATAGAAAATGATAAGGCCTGTCCCCGATACAGTGGTGTAAGCATTGCAAACGTTGCTGTAAAAGAATCACCCAAATGGCTGCAGCAGAAATTGAAAGCCATTGGCCTTCGCCCCATCAATAACATTGTTGACATAACCAACTTCATCCAGCATGAAACAGGCCAGCCCTTACATGCTTTTGATGCAGATAGAATTGGTGGTAAAAAAGTGGTGGTAAAAAATCTGCCTGAAAGCTCTCCTTTTGTTACACTCGATGAAAAAGAACGTAAACTCAGTGCTGACGACCTGATGATTTGCGACGCCACCGAAGGCATGTGCATTGCCGGTGTTTTTGGCGGACTACACAGCGGTGTAACCGACACAACCAAAAACATTTTCCTCGAAAGTGCCTTTTTCGATGGCATCACTTTACGCAAAACATCCTTCCGTCACGGATTGAGAACCGATGCAGCCACCCGTTTTGAAAAAGGAACAGATATTTCTGCCACCGTTAATGTATTAAAAAGAGCCGCCCTGATGATTAAAGAATTGGGCGGCGGCGAAATCGCTTCCGAAGTGGTGGATGTATATCCGGCAAAAAAAGATAAAACAGAAGTGGCAGTCAAGTGGCATTACATCAAAAAACTGAGTGGCAAAAACTATCACCCCGATGCAGTGAAAAATATTTTAACCAGTCTTGGCTTCGAAATGATAAAAGAGGGTATTGACGAAATAAGAGTTTCTGTTCCATATCACAAACCCGACATTAGCCTGCCGGCAGATATTGTGGAGGAAATTGTACGGATTGACGGTCTTGATAATATCGAAATCCCCGATGCCATCACCATCACTCCCGCAGTTGAAGAAAATTATTCAGCCGAAGTGTACCGGGAAAAAGTGGCCAACTATCTCGCCGGTCTTGGTTTCAACGAAATGATGACCAACTCCATCACCAATGCTGCCTATTATTCAGAAGAAGAACAGCAAAGCATGGTGAAGATGATTAACAGCCTGAGCGCCGAGCTGAATATTATGCGCAACTCTCTCTTCGAAACTTCGTTGGAAGTAGTGGCGCACAACCTCAATCATAAAAACAATTCGCTTCGCCTGTTCGAGTTTGGCAAAGCATACAGCACCAGTGGCGCTGCTAAGCCTGCCTTGCCGGCAGGCAGGTACACCGAACTTGACCGCCTGGCTATAGTCATCAGCGGCAACAAAACGGAAGACAACTGGAAACAAAAAGCCGTGGCCTCAGATTTTTATTTACTGAAAGGAACCGCAGAAGCTATTTTCAGGTCACTGGGTATTCTGGATATTGCTGTTGAAACAGTGGCCGTACCCAAACTCGACAATTACCTGGTGTTTAAATACAACCGTGAGATTATCGGCGGTACAGGCGAAGTAAAGAAAACAGTACTCAGCAAGTTTGGCATCAAACAGCCGGTGTACTATGCAGAATTCAGTTGGGCACAGATTGCCGCCATCGCCGCACAGCAAAACCGCAAGGTGAAAGAACTGCCCAAATATCCTGCCGTACAAAGAGACATCTCCATGGTGGTGCCCAAAGAACTGGCCTGGGAACAAGTAGAACAAACAGTGCAAAAAGTTAAAATCAGTACTTTACAGGAGGTGAGACTGTTCGACATTTTTGAAAGTGAAAAACTCGGTGCCGGTAAAAAATCTGTAGCCGTAAACTTCACCTTCCTCGACGAACAAAAAACCCTGACCGATAAAGAAATTGACGGCTGGATGAATAAGATAATGACATCACTTGAAAAAGAACTAAGTGCAGAAATCAGGAAGTGATGGAATTTTGATGACCCCTTTTTTGAATTTTCTGAATGAACACAGAGCAGCAACTTAAACGCATACAGGATAAACTGCAGCAACTGCTGAAGCAGCATGCTGCGGTGCAGAAAGAGAATGCTGCCCTGAAACAGGAGTTGCAGGTTGCCGGTAAAAAGATTAGCGACAGCCAGCAAACCATTGACGAACTGAAACAGCAAACCAGTATTTTAAAAGTAAATGCTGATGCCATGAGCGATGCCGACAAAAAAGAATTTGAAAAAAGGCTCAGTCATTACATAAAAGAAATTGACCGCTGCATTGCCCTGCTGGGAGAATAATGTCGCACTGAGCCTAACGAAGTGCAGCGTTTGGCCTGAACAAAAAAACAATTAATGTCCGAACTCATTCCCATATCAGCCCTTATTGGCGACCGCACCTACCGCATCAAAATAGAACCAAAAGATGAGGAGGTCGTACGCAAAACATTAAAGGTTGTTAACGAAAAAATTGTGGAATTCAGAACACAGTTTGCCGGTAAAGATATGCAGGACTATATCGCTATGGTACTCATTTGGTTTGCCACCGAGCAGGAAGAACAGGCGGCTGCCGGTATGGAGCAACAAAGCCTCTCCGAAAAACTCAACTTTCTTGAAAAGCTCATTGATGGCGGATTGCAAAATAATTAGTGATTACAATTATGTAGTCAGCACCATGCTATACGTCGTCATACTTAAAGATTAAACATTTGGCTATATAAAACAAGTCCTTTATGGAATTTGACCCTCCAGTTAAAGAAAGAAAATCAAAAGAACTTTTTAATATTATTAGCAACGACGAAATGTGGGCAAAAGAAATACAATTACTTGCAGAAGAAGAGCTATTTCGAAGAAACTTTACTCAAGAGGAGATTAACTACGAAAAGAATAGAAAATTTAATACAATTAAGAAATTAAGAGAAAGACAGTCAAAAAAAATTGAGAAAAATAAAACGGAAAGTTATACCGCAATCGAAATGATGCTAATTCTTGTTTTTTTTCCTTTTACCTTGTTGCTTCATATGAATCCACTTTCTGAATTTTGGGAACTTGACGCAGGAAATTATTATAAGAAGATTTGGCAAAGAGCAATCCTGATAATAGTTTCAGTTTTCATTTGGATTCAAATAATAATACGGATTGTTTGACGGCACAATTAAAGAAAAAGCATAGAGGAAAAATGAACTTGTGAGGTCGATATGAGGTATCTCTCTAAGATTTACCAACACAACAAAGAGCATTTTGGGTAAGGAATGCAAAAAAAAGCAAAATTCTTGCTTTTCCTTCCTTCAACGCATAAAAAAATGCCGGCTCATCGCCGGCATTTCCATTATCAATATCTTCTTACTTAATAAAATCACTCAGTTTGCTGTCCAGTTCCTCGCCACGCAGGTTCTTGGCAATTATCTTCCCGGCAGGGTCAAGCAGCAGGTTCTGCGGTATGGCTTTAATGCCGTATTGCTTCGCCACATCATTGTCCCAGAATTTCAGGTCGCTTACATGTGTCCAGCTAAGTTTGTCATCGCTTATTGCTTTCAGCCACTTGGCACCCTGCCCTGGCCTGTCAAGCGATACACCGATGATATGAAAGTTTTTATCCTTGTACTTGTTAAACACTTTTACCACATTCGGGTTTTCGGCACGGCAGGGGCCGCACCAGCTTGCCCAAAAGTCAATCAGCACATACCTGCCCCTGAAAGTGGAAAGGCTCACCGGCGTTCCCAACGTATCATTCTGTGTAAAATCCATTGCTGTTTTACCAATGCCTGTTTTTTTTGCTGTTTCAATGCCTTCTTTAAATGCTTCTGCCGAAGGATAATTTTTATTCGCATCCGAAAGAGAAGCAAACAGCGGCTCCACTTTATCTGCATCAATATCCCATCCGGCATATTGTTTAAGTGCATACAAGGCAACAGGCGAAGAAGGATTAGTACGCACAAAATCACCATACACTTCATCGTTCATCTCTTTTTCAATCGCTTCTAATTCGGCTTCCAGCTTCAATTGGTTTTCTTTGTCATTGTTTCTGGCATACTCCCTGTATTTGGCTGCCAGCGGTTCCATTTTATTATTATACGGTTTCTCCTGCTGCCTCAGCACAGAATAGGCGGTATGTGCAGTTGAGCCTTTTACTTTCACATTGCTAAAAGAATCAACCGATGAAACTTTTAGTTTACCCGCCTGCAAAAACACCGCCGCAATATCCCTTCCCTGCGCAAGGGAAACAGTTTTGCCTGCTTCGTCTAATTTGTATTTTACCCGAATTCTTGCCAGCGTTGGCTCTGTCACTTCACCACCAAAGCTGTATTTACTTTTTTTCGGTTGTACACTGTCAGTTTTCCACTCATCACCATTCCTGTACTGCAGGTAAATCCAGTCGGGCTGATATTTCAGGTTGCGGAAATTGCCTTTCATGCTAAACTTTTGCGGTTTTTCCTGTCCCATAGCCAGAAGAGGTAAAAAAAATGCCAGCAGATGAAATTGTTTCATTAATTCTTTTTTTGTGACTGCAAGAATAAGGAATTTAGCGTTATACTGTTACAGTATTATGACAAAGCGAAAAAGGGTCTGTTCAAACGGAAATACCGGCCATACTTCCGGTAAATATGAGGCAGCATTTCCAATTTTATGTATACGACAACCTTTTGTATCTTCGCTGATTACATACTTTTTACAGTATGAACCTATTATTAACATATTGCCATGTGCAAAAACTAAAAGAAATAATCAATGGATCCGAATATATTATCTGTCATCATTGGCGCAGTGGCCCTTGTTGCGGGCATCATAGCGGGTAAAGGTAATTTTTGCTAAAAATACCCGGAAGCAAATAGAAGAAGCAGAACACCAGTCGCAGGCCATCATCAAAGAAGCTGAATTAAGAGCCGAAACCATCCGTAAGGAAAAGGAATTGGAAGCGAAGGAAAAGTTTGTGCAGATGAAATCTGCCCATGACAAAGAGGTGTTTGAAAAAAATAAGAAAATCAACGATTCCGAAAATCGTATCCGCCAAAAAGAACAATCCATTAACCAGAAAGAAGGTAATCTTGACAAGCAAATAAAAGAAAACGAAGCCATCAAGGAAAACCTCAACCGCCAGATTGAACTGGTGAACATCAAGCGTACCGAACTGGAAAAACACCAGGAGGAACACATCCGGCGGCTCGAAAAAATTTCCAACCTTTCAGCCGAAGAAGCCAAGGCACAACTGGTGGAAAGCCTGAAACATGAGGCGCAAACACAAGCACTTTCCCTGCAGCAGGAAATTGTAGAAGACGCCAAGCAAAAGGCCAATAAAGAGGCCCGCAAAATAATTATACAGACTATTCAGCGTACTGCCGCCGAACAGGCAATTGAAAATACAATCACCGTTTTCAATCTTGAAAGCGATGAAATCAAAGGCCAGATAATCGGTCGTGAAGGCCGAAACATCCGTGCCATTGAAGCAGCTACCGGTGTTGACCTGATAGTAGATGACACTCCTGAAGCTATCCTGCTATCCAGTTTCGACCCGCTGCGCCGGGAGATTGCCCGTCTCAGCTTACAACGGTTGGTAGCCGACGGTCGCATCCACCCAGCCCGTATTGAGGAAGTGGTGGAAAAAACGAAAAAGCAGATTGAAGAACAGGTAATGGAAATTGGCGAAAGAACAGTAATTGAACTGGGCATTCATGGCCTGCATAAAGAATTAGTAAGAATGGTGGGCCGTATGCGTTTCCGTTCTTCTTACGGCCAAAACCTGTTGATGCACAGCCGGGAAACTGCCAACCTTTGCGCCACCATGGCCGCAGAACTGGGGCTTAATGCCAAGCTGGCCAAAAGGGCCGGTCTGCTCCACGATATTGGAAAAGTACCTGATGAAGAAAGCGAACTGAGCCATGCACTGTTAGGCGCCAAGTTGGCTGAAAAATATGGTGAAAACCCTGCCGTGGTAAATGCGATTGGAGCCCACCACGATGAAATGGAAATGCAATACGTTATTTCACCCATCATCCAGGCATGCGATGCCATCAGTGGTGCCCGCCCTGGTGCCCGCAGGGAAATAATGCAGCAATACCTGCAGCGTATCAAAGATCTCGAAAACCTGGCTATGGCCTACCCCGGAGTGGAAAAAGCCTATGCCATACAGGCCGGCCGGGAGCTTAGGGTAATTCTGGAAGCTGAAAAAGTTACCGACCAGGATGCCGACAGGCTCTCCTTCGAAATAGCCCAGAAAATACAGACCGAAATGACCTTCCCCGGTCAGATAAAAGTGACCGTTATCAGGGAAAAGAGGGCAGTGAATGTAGCGAGGTAGTTTTTTTTAGCAATGAGCTAAGAGTTGCGAGCTGTGAGCATCTTGGCTTTTAGTAGTTTATCTGATTTCTTGGAGTTTTATATTTTCATTTAAAACTATGAGAAATTTTAAACAACTGAAAATCTGGCAAAAAGGGTTTGAAATAGCTGTAAATACATTCAAATTAGTCGAAGAATTGCCGAAAGAAGAGAAATTTGGCCTGTCGCAGCAATTAACAAGGGCTGCTGTGTCTATTCCCTCAAATATTGCTGAGGGAAGCAGCCGTAGCAGTGAGAAGGATTACGGCCGATTTATCGAAATATCGTTAGGTTCATCTTTTGAAATGGAAACTCAGTTATTGATAGCAGAAGCCGTAAACTATGGTAATTACGAAAAAAGAGCCGACTTGTTGAAATCGTTGGATGAGGAACAGAAGATGTTGATAAGCTTCGGCTCAAAGCTAAAAAAATAGTACAATTCGTCTATATTGCTCGTGGCTTATAGCTCATCATAGCTCAAGGCTTCACATTAATAGCTAAACTTTTCACCCCAAAAACTTATCAACTTATCAACTTTTCACTTACCTTTGCACTCCTTTAAAAATCCAACGTAACAAAAGGAACGGCTGGAAACAAAACTTAAAGTTATGGATGCAGTAAAGTTTGTACACGACCAACTGACAAAAAAGAACAGTTTCCCGGCTTTCAAACCCGGTGATAATGTGACTGTTAATTATAAAATCATTGAAGGAAACAAGGAACGTATCCAGTCTTTCAAAGGTGATGTGATTAAAAAGCAGGGAAATGGCGCTACAGCCAGTTTCACTGTTCGTAAAATATCTGACGGAGTGGGTGTCGAAAGGGTTTTCCCTTACAACTCACCTAACATTGAGTCTGTTGTATTGAACAAAACAGGCCATGTTCGCCGTGCTAAACTCTTCTACCAGCGCAGCCGTTCTGGTAAGAGCGCAAGGATTCGTGAAAAACGTATGGCTGTGGCTACCGCAACCGGAGCTTAATAACATTACAATTGCACAATATAAGCCCCGTTACTGAGCTAAGTCTTGGTACCGGGGTTTTTCATTTGAGCGGATATTTATAAACTAATTATTCGGTATTTTCCTGTACTTAGTATCTTTAACGCCTAATATAATTTATCAGCTATGGGACAACCTGTTTTACTGGCATTTGGGACCAACGAAATGATTATTATTGTAATCGTTGTTTTACTGATGTTTGGTGGCCGAAAAATACCTGAATTGATGCGAGGTCTTGGCAAAGGAGTTCGTGAATTCAACGATGCCAAAAACAATGTGAAGAAAGAATTGGAAGATGGTGTGAATGATGTGAAAAAATCAACAAACGATTAATCAGCCCCGGGTTTATTTCTTACGCAAAACACATTCTACTTGTTTCAGTATTCTTCCATTGAGCAATATCATGCCCAATTAAAGGAAGGAAATGTATCCTGCTTACAGGCGGTGCAACATTACGTGTGGAGCATTGATGCCACCAAACACCTCAATGCCTTTATCGAAGTATATGCTAACGAGGCATTGGAGAAGGCTGCGTTGCTGGATAAAGAAAGAAAAGCAGGTATACCAATAGGCAAACTGCATGGTGTAATTGTTGGTTTGAAAGATGTGATTTGTTATAAGAACCATCGTATTTCTGCCGCTTCAAACATTCTGCAAAACTTCACCTCTATCTATTCTGCAACAGCCGTAGAAAGTTTGCTGGCGCAAGGAGCCATTATTCTCGGCAATCTGAATTGTGACGAGTTTGCGATGGGCTCTACCAATGAAAACTCAACTTACGGCAAAGTACTGAATGCAGCCGACGAAAGCCGGGTGCCGGGTGGTTCGTCCGGAGGTTCAGCAGTAGCAGTTCAGGCAGGGCTGTGTATGGTTTCTTTGGGAAGCGATACTGGCGGGTCTGTTCGTCAGCCAGCAGATTTTTGTGGCATCGTTGGCCTAAAGCCCACTTATGGCCGCATTTCCAGGTACGGACTGATTGCTTACGCCTCCTCTTTCGACCAAATTGGTATATTCGGCAATAATATACCCGATGTGGCCCTGCTACTCGAAGTAATGGCCGGCGCCGATGACTTTGACAGCACCATTTCCCAAAGAGAAGTACCGGCTTATTCTAAATTACTTTCCCGGGACAAGAAATTCAGATTTGCATATTTCGACGAAGCCTTTAACCATCCCGGCATTGACCCGGAAATTGCATCTGCCATTAAAAAAAAGGCCGAACACCTAAAAAAAGAAGGCCATGTGGTGGAAAAAGTAGATTTCGACCTGCTGGATTATGTCGTTCCGTCCTATTACGTTCTTACAACTGCTGAAGCTTCTTCCAACCTTTCAAGGTACGACGGGGTAAAATTTGGCTACCGGACAGATGCCCCTGTGGCTGATTTAACAGATTTTTATAACCAGACCCGTTCTGCCGGTTTTGGCAGAGAAGTGAAGCGCCGCATCATGCTTGGTACTTTCGTTCTCAGTGCCGGTTATTACGATGCCTACTTTACCCGTGCCCAAAAAGTAAGAAAACTGCTAATTGACAAAATTGACCTGATTTTCAGGGATTTTGACTTCATCATCCTGCCTACATCGCCAGTTACGGCCTTCAAAGCAGGCGAAAAAATGGACGACCCAATTGCCATGTACCTGGCCGATATTTATACGGTTATGGCCAATTTGGCAGGTATCCCAGCCATTTCAATCCCCCTGTTTATCCACAGTAACGGCATGCCCTATGGCCTACAACTCATGGCAAACAAATTTAATGAGGTATCTTTGCTGCAGGTTTCAGACCTGCTGTTAGCGGCTAAATAGTCCTAACAGATTATAAATCAGCAAGATTTGAGAAAAGCAAAGTACATATCTATTTTAGGCGGACTTGGGTTTCTGATCATTCAGGCGGCAAAAGCCACCGAAATTGACCAAAACGCTTCCGTAAGCTCCATTGTTACATCTGATACCACCGGGAAAACAGATTCTGGCATAACTGATGATAATGATCCCAAAATTTTCAGCAATCTCCTCCACTCAGCCTATAGCGGTGATGGTGTCACAGGTGCAAAACTTAACCCGATGGGTGTAAGCTTTGTACAAAACTATATCACTAAAAACAAAAAAGGGTTTTTAGCGATGAAGGATTGGGCCAAACCGTATTTTGATATGATGGACGACGTGCTTACCCAGCATGGAGTGCCAAAAGAAATGAAATACCTGGCCGTAATTGAGTCAGGACTAAAATACAACGCCAAATCCTGGTCGGGAGCTTGTGGCCCCTGGGCCTTTATGCCGGCTGCGGCCGTTCAATACGGCCTGAAAATAAACCGGGGCAAGGATGAAAGACTTGATTATTTCAAAAGCACTCATGCCGCTGCCCGGATGCTCACTGATTTATATGTAAAATATGGCGACTGGCTGTTGGTCCTTGCTGCTTATAATGGCGGACCGGGCAATGTTGATAAGGCCATCCGCAGAAGTGGTGGCAGCCGTGATTTCTGGACACTCCAATACCATCTGCCTAATGAGTCAATGAACCACGTGAAGAAATTTATCGGCACCCATTACATATTTGAAGGGGAAGGCGGTGTGACTACCGTTACCAAAAAAGAAGCGAAAGATTTACTGGTAGTCAGCCCAAGCCTGAACGATGAAGAAATGAACAATTCTACTGCGTATAATATTTCTGGCCGGTTCAATTCGGGTGTTATCATGAAATATATTGGGCTGGATAAAAGCACATTTGATAAATTCAATCCTGCTTTTGATCATAAGATCGCATTGGAAGGAAAGTATTTGCTGCGTTTACCCACTCCTAAAATGAACATTTTTGTAATTAAACGTTATGAGATTCTGGATGAGAGCATGAAAGTTTTGCTTGAAACAGCAGATGCCGGAACAAAATAATATTAGTATTTGTTATCACTCAGCACCATTTTAATGGCCCCGGCTTTGAGCAAACATTCTTCCCATTCTTTTTCTGCTTCGCAGTACCATGTAATACCAGATCCAACAAGGTAAGAAAGGTAACTTGTTGTTTCGTTATACATAATGCTTCGTATTACTACATTAAAATCAAAATCGCCATCTGGATTTATGTAGCCGACTGCTCCCGAAAAAATTCCCCGCTTTGTTTGCTCATATTGTTCTATCAGTTCCATTACTCTTTTTTTAGGCGCCCCTGTCATCGAGCCCATTGGAAAAGTAGCCCTGATTATTTCAGTAAAAGGCACATTATTATTCAGTGTTCCGCTCACCGTTGAAATCATCTGGTGTACCTGCGGAAATGAATAAATACCAAACAACTCGTCAACTTTCACAGTTCCCTCTTCGCAAACTTTCGACAAGTCGTTTCTCACCAAATCTACCACCATCACATTTTCTGAGCGGTCTTTTGAGCTGTTATATAACCATACTTTGCTTTCCTCGTCCTTTTGCCTATCTGCAGTTAAACGCCCTGATGTGCCCTTTATTGGCTGTGAAAAAATCGTTTGATTCTGTTTACCCAAAAACCGCTCGGGGCTGGCACATACCAGCCATTTGTCTTTTAACTTATACAAAGCAGAAAAAGGATTGGGAGAAATGGCACTTAATTTTTTATATAAGGCTACCGGATTGACAACAGCCTGTTCTGAATAAAATTCCTGGCAAAAATTAATCTCATAACAGTCACCCCTGAGAATATGCTTCTTCAGGTTATCTATTACGGAAATATACTCTTGTTTACTATATCTGCTTTTTACCGGAGTCAGCTCCTGTTTCATTACGACCACTTCCGATGAAATTGACATTATCTCATCATAGCATTTATCTGGGTCGGTTGCTGTTATATGTAAATAGCCAGGCTTTATTTTTATTACAACCTCCGGTTCAAAAAAAAAGTAGTCAGAAAAACCAATTCCATCATGCCGGCAAGAAGAAAGGTTTTCAATTTCATTTTTGAGATCGTAGGCAAAATGGCCGAATATCCACCCTTTTTCTTCATTTATAAATGACTGGAGTTGTGGAAGCCTGTTTATTTTGCCGGCTTCAATCCTGCGGCGCTCACCCGCCGCCAGGAGGCACTCTTCAGAATGTGGCTGTATATGATACCGGTGATTATCCAACAAACAAAAAGTGCTGAACCTGTTAGCCCAGTTCAGCACCTTATTTTTAATCAGCTCAAATTCGCTGATAGTGTACATGTGATTTATAGTAATAACAATGAAAAGTTTAGCGGGTTTTTCACCCATTTACAAATACTTTAAAAATCGTCATCGTCATCATCAAAATCATCTCCGTCATCAAACATATCCTTAAACTCATCATCTATTTTGAAGTCGTCATCATCATCTGCTCCTTTTTTACCCCCGGCAGTTGTTTTCTTTCCTTTTGACTTGGGTATATCAAACTCATCAAAATCAGGATCCCACTCTTCTTCCTCCTCAGGTTTCTCCCAATCATCAACTTCATCTTCGGTATCATCGTCATCATCGTCTTCGTCTTTTTCCTTACGGGTACTTACCTTTCCACCTTTTTTGGCAGGTTTTACATCTTCATCGTCTTCAAATTCATCATCATCGTCTTCGCCTTCTTTCTTAGCAGGTTTAGATAATGGCTTCTTTGATGCTGCTTTCATTGCAGCATCGCTCTTTGTAGGAGTCTTCGTCTCTTTTGTTGGTTTTATTGCCATAGCTTCAGCAGGATTAGTAGTGTAAAATTTCGGCGAAGTTTTTAATTAGCCAAATTTTTTAAAAAAAAAATCAAATTTTCTTTTAACACTAATAAAGCCTTTTTTATCCGGCATAAATGAGTTGTTCTCTTCCCGGCCCATTAGATATATAATATACTTTTATACCAAGGTAATTATTAATGAAATCAATATATGTTTTTGTTTTAACAGGCAGTGCTGAATAATCCGCTATTTTACTGATATCCGTTTCCCACCCCTCGAATTGCTGGTATACAGGCTCCGGCTTTTGCCTTTCCAGCTGAAAAGGCACTTCGCTTGTATTTGTACCATTAATATTGTAAGCAGTGCAGACCTGTAATTCACTAAAGGCATCGAGAACATCTGCTTTTGTCATAATGAGTTTTGTAACCCCGTTTACCATGCAGGCAAATTTTAGGGCTACCAGGTCAATCCATCCACAGCGGCGGGGTCGTCCGGTTGTTGCACCAAATTCATTACCTACCCTTCGTAATTCTTCACCAGTGGCATCTTCCAGTTCAGTAGGAAAAGGACCACTGCCAACCCTGGTGCAATAAGCCTTGGTTATACCAAATACTTCCCCAATCAGGTGAGGCGCAATTCCAAGGCCACTGCAAACACCCGCCGTAATTGTATTGGAAGAGGTAACATAAGGGAAAGTTCCATAATCAATATCAAGCATGCTGCCCTGCGCACCTTCGGCAAGTATCTTTTTGCCTTTTTTTATCTGCTCATCGATGAAATATTCTCCGTTTACGATGTTAAGCTGTTTTAAAAATTCAACTGCTCCGAAAAACTCATCTTCCCATGCTGAAATATCTTCATGAAAATTAAAGTTATCAAGCAGGCGCTGATGTTTTATCCTGAGTTTGATGTAAGAAGTAATGAAATTTTTATCAAGGAGGTCTCCAACTCTCAATCCGTTTCTCCCCGTTTTATCCATATAAGCCGGACCAATACCTTTGAGAGTGGATCCAATTTTAAGATGGCCTTTGGAAAGTTCTGCTGCTTTATCTAAAGCCCGGTGAGTAGGGAGTATAAGATGTGTACGCTCAGAAACAAACAGGTGTTTTTTCAGATCCACACCAAAAGAAGCAACCGTATCGCATTCTCTTTTAAGTGTAACTGGGTCGAGCACCACACCGTTTCCAATAAGGTTAATAATGCCCGGATGAAAAATACCGGATGGTATCTGGTGCAACACCACCTTTTTATCGTTTACATACAAGGTCTGGCCAGCATTGGGGCCACCCTGAAATCGGGCCACCATATCATAGCCTTTGGCAACATCGTCGACAATCTTTCCTTTCCCTTCATCGCCCCACTGGAGGCCAAGTATTACATCTACCATTATTAATAATTACAGTTTTAGAAAGTGGTAATCCTGAGTGTTAGTATCAGGCATTTAAAAGCAAGCAGGGCAAAATTACGGGTTCAAAAAAAAGCCACCGAATTAATCCGGTAGCTATTAATTTTTTTTATTCACAAACAATACATTTATCGGATAAGCGTAAGTACCCCCTTCTTGATGATTGCCCTGTCTTGTTCTGTTAGAGCTTCGGCTATCCATACATAAGTGCCAGTTGCCTGTTTTGTACCATTGATAGTGCCATCCCACCCTTCATGCAGCTTTGTTGTACTGAACATTTGCTGGCCAAACCTATTGAAAACCCGGAAATATTTTAGTGTTTTAATTCCAACAGGGAAAGGTGTCAGTATGTCATTCCTTCCATCACCGTTTGGCGTAAAGCCCGTTGGTACATATAGATCCGGGCCTTTATACACTTTGACCTTTACATATCCTTCACCCTTGCACCCTGCCAATGTAGTACCAATTACCTGGTACTGTACCACTTCACCAATTGCCCCGGCTGTAACCGTAGGACTGGCAATTGCAGGATCATCAAGGCCAATTGATGGTGTCCAGTTAAAAAATTTCACATCCGGATCGGCTGAAGTTGCCAGTATTGGCAATTGATCTGTTTGATACACCACAGTATCAAAAGGGAAAGTTTTTATTTTTATTGGTGGTGTTACGTCTATGTTCACATCATCCGTAATAAGGGATGCACAACCGTTAGCATCGGCCAATATAGACAAAGTATAAACCACGTCTTTGGGCGGACTGGAAACAGGATTAGCAACATTAGTATTATCAAGATAAGAAGCCGGTGTCCATTTATACTGTACGCCATTCCCTGCCTGTAACCGGTAAGTTTGACCATAACAGATAAAACCGTCGGGGCCAGCATCTGGTACCGGGGCTTTATTTACATTAACGAGCACTGTATCATAGTCCACACACAGTCCTTTGGTAATCTTAACAATATACTCCGTAGTTAAAACAGGACTTGCCACCGGGTTATAAATAGTAGTATCATTCAGACCTGTACGTGGCGACCAATCGTATTGGGTTCCATTGGTTACAATTTGCAACTGTGTTGATTTACTTTCGCAAATGGTCGGATCAGTTTGAGGCGTAAATGTCAGGTTATTCGAAAGACCAACCGCAGTATTAAAGATTTTAAGACATCCGTTGGCATCTTTAACCGTTACAGTATAGCTGGCATTTGGCAGTACATTAAACACATTCGATGTCTGGAAATTTACCCCATCAATTGAAAATTGGTAACCAGGTGACCCTCCGGAAGCAGTAACAGTGATGGTCCCATCTGCACCTCCATCACAGGTGCCGTTCTGATTAACAGAAATGGCATCCAGCAGGGTTGGTTCACTTACTGTAATTGCAGTAGTGCCCGGACAAATATCTGCCGACCTGAAATGTACAGTATAAGTACCGGCTGAAACATTATTAAATACATTACTTGTTTGCCAGTTTGTCCCATCCAGTGAATACTCAAATGGTGGTGTGCCAAGTGAGGGTTGAGCAACAGTTATCGTTCCTGTGGCGGAGCCTTTGCACAAGACATCAGTCTTGCTTGCTGTAGTGATAAGTCCAGGACCGGCAGCTACCGTTACACTGGCACTGCTCGGACATCCGTTTGCATCGCTCATGGTAATGGTATGCGAACCTGCCGGAACATTTGTAAATGTATGCGCTCCCGGCACTGATACGGGTGGAGCACCATCTAATGAAAAACTGAATGGAGAAGTACCTGATAATGGTGTTACTGTTACGGTACCATCTGTAGCTCCGTTGCAAAGGGTTGAGGTGGTGGCTGTATTAGCAGTGATTGCATTGACCCGTGAAATCCTTACTGTATCCACTCCAAAGACTTCAGCGGCAGGATCATCATTTTTTGTATACACAGAGCGGATAATATACTTGGTTAACCCGGCAGCCGGTACACAGATGTTTGGAAAAATCGCTTCCAGTTTTCCTGTTCCGGCAGGGGTAACCGAACCTGTTGAGAGAATATTTCCCGATATATCAAGCAATTCAACTCTTTTGAACAACGAAGCTCCCCCAACAGGTATAAACCGCCAGGCTTCATTCATTCCTATTGATCCCCATGGAGGATCTGTGGCAGACCTGCCCGGAGCCATTATTCCCTGGTCTTTGTTCCAGTTCTGAATTCCAACAATGGAACGTCCGCCATTCCAGCCCAAACATATCTGTTTATCAAAAATAAGCACCTCAATTACTCCGGTCGACTCATACAATACAATTTGATGTGTATTTTCTATTAGCGGATTACAAGAAGAACTATATAGAGGCACTTTATAAAAACTCAAAATCCATCTTCTGTGAGGTGCTGTTCCGACTGTCTGGTATTGTACCCTGTTGGAAGGTGAGGTTCCAACGTAAGGATGTAAATCATGATAAGGTCCCATGATTACTGCCCTGTCGTAGCTGGTGGATGGAAGGTTACCTGTTGCACCTGCCGGTATGGACCAGTGTGCAAATGCACCAGCTTTTGATATATCAAAACTAACAAGCCCATTTGTGCTGGCAATAAGCGAATTGTATATTGTACCAAAAAAAGGAAACGGGAATCCAATATTAATGACACCACTATATTTATCATCAACAGTTAATGATGCTGAAACACCTGAGGGATCATTGGGTGCAATATACTGGGGCATACATCCTGAAGACGGATTGCTGATCGGTACTAATGAATAATTAAATGATGTACCATAGATATCTGGTATAATACCTTTAAGATCAAAACATACCACATTACACCCGGGTATTGTTGTGTCCCTGTTACAACTAAATACAAAACCCTGCGCAAAAAGGCCAGAGTTAATACTGGTTAATAAAGTAAATACAATAAAAATCCGCAGATAAAAAAACTTCATAAATGCCAGTTAGCTTCTGTAGTTAAGTAATCAGAGAAACGAAGGCAAAAGATAAGAAAAAATGAAACATCACAGAGTCATCCCCACTCAATGATTGATAATTTTCAATGAATCAATGCATTTTTTGAAAAATAATTGATTTTGGGCAATCATCAGGAAGGCACATCGTCCATATCGTACCTTTCTACCGACTCAATTCCCGGCAGGTTATAAAGGCATTGCACCAGGTTATCAAGCTCTTCTTTGTCATTAACATACAGCTTAATATTACCCCGAAAAAGCCCTTCTTTGGCTTCAATGGTCATTGCGGCAATATTCAGTTTCAGTTCACCTGAAATAAGATTAGTTATTTTGTTTACCACTCCCACATCATCTAATCCAATTATCTTAACCCCTGTAAGGAAAGATATTTCTTTGTTTTTTGCCCACTTTGTTTTTACAACCCGATGCCCATAATTGGCCAGCAATTTTGCTGCATTCGGACAGTTGGTGCGATGGATCGTCAGCCCTTTACCTGTAGTAACAAATCCAAAAACATCATCTCCGGGAATAGGCTTGCAGCAGTTGGCAAGATTATATACAATTTTATCACTGCTTTCTCCAAATATTATCAGTTCAGCATCTTTTTTTGCGTGGTGTACCTGCCCGGGGACAAATTCATGCTTCTCAGGTAAATGCCGGACAGGCTTAGGCGCTTCAATTTTGTCTCCACTAACCTTAAAATCTTTCAGATCTTTCAGGTCAATATTCTTAATAGCTACCTGGTAAAATAAATCCAGGTTGGAAGGCAACTTATACCAGTGCACTAGTTCTTCAATATTATGTTGTACAAACGACACTCCCAATCCTTCAAGCTTTCGTTGCACTGCATACTTTCCCTCGTCTGCCACTTTTTTCTTTTCTTCCTTCAGGGCATCCCTTATTCTGCCCTTGGCACGGGAAGTAACAACAAAAGACAGCCAGTCTTCTGATGCTTTTTGTTTGTTGCTGGTGATTATTTCAACCTGGTCACCGCTGTGCAGCTTATGGCTGATAGGCACCAGCTTATGATTAACCTTGGCACCGATAGTTTTTACACCGATAGCACTGTGTATGGAAAATGCAAAATCGAGAGCGGTAGAACCAACAGGCAGCATTTTCACATCGCCTTTTGGTGTGTATACAAAAATTTCATCGACAAGGAAGCTGGTTTTAAACTCCTGCAGAAAATCAATGCTGTCTGATTCCTGGTGGCCAATCACCTCTCTTATCTGTTGAAACCACTTATCGAAACGGTCACCTTCGCCACTGTCTTCTTTATACTTCCAGTGGGCAGCTAACCCTTTTTCAGCAATTTCATTCATCCGCTTTGTACGAATTTGAACTTCCACCCATCTGCCCATTGGCCCCATTACAGTGGTATGTAAGGCTTCGTATCCATTGCTTTTGGGATTACTCAGCCAGTCACGCAATCTTTCCGGTGATGGGTTATACTCATCTGAAACAATGGAATATACCTTCCAGCAGTCTTCCTTTTCTTTTTCGGGAGATGAATCAAGGATAATTCTGATGGCAAAAAGATCATAAACCTCTTCAAATTCTACTCCTTTCTTTTTTATCTTATTCCAGATGGAGTGAATACTCTTGGGCCGGCCATAAACTTCTGCTTTCAGATTTGCCTTTTCAACTTTATCCTTTATAGGCTTGATAAACTCATTTATAAACCTTGCTCTCTCTTTTTTTGTTTCAGCAAGCTTACGGGCAATGTCTTTATACACATCAGGCTCCATATACTTCATCGCCAGATCTTCCATCTCTGTTTTAATAGTATACAAACCCATTCGGTGGGCAAGTGGCGCATAGATGTAGACTGTTTCCGAAGAAACCTTCAGTTGCTTTTCCCGTTTCATACTGTCGAGAGTACGCATATTATGCAACCTGTCGGCCAGTTTTATCAGTATTACTCTTGGGTCATCGGTAAGTGTAAGCAGTATTTTTTGAAATTTTCAGCCTGTTGCGATGCATTTACATCCATCACATTCGAAATCTTTGTAAGGCCGTCCACAATTTTGGTTATCTCACTGCCAAATTCCCTCTTAACATCATCCGGTGTTATATCAGTGTCTTCAACCGTATCATGCAAAAGTGCAGCAATAGTGGACCGGACACCGAGACCAATTTCTTCAACAGAAATCTTTGCCACGGCAATGGGGTGCAATATATAAGGCTCACCACTTTTCCGGCGCATAGTTTTGTGGGCCTCTGCAGCCATCTCAAAAGCAGTACGGATCAGGTTTTTGTCACCCGGTTTCAATTTAGATTTTACCACTTTCAGCAATGAACGGTACTCCCTGAGAATGAGCTTTTTCTCTTCCTCTTCGTTCAAGTGGTATTTGGGTATTTGCGAAACAGTATCCATGACCGACGAATTTAGCAAGAAATCGTCAGTTTTCTTAAACGAAATGCCCTACATTTGCAACCCCAAACGAAATAGCTGCGGGCTGCCAGCTATGAGCCAAGAGCAAAAGCTCACAGCTCAGAGCTATTAACTCAAAGCTTACTTCCCGGATGTGGTGAAATTGGTAGACACGTCAGACTTAGGATCTGATGCCGTAAGGTATGGGGGTTCGAGTCCCTCCATCCGGACAGTAAAGGTAACAGGTTGAATTGTTGACAGGTTGATATACAAACCCAACTTTTCAACCTGTTAACATATAAACTTTTCAACTTAACAACAATGGCTACAGTTACAAAAGAAAACATCAGACTGCTGCATGAAAAACTGACAGTGAAATTAGATAAAGCTGATTACCTCCCTGCATTTGAAAAAGCATTAAAAGAGTATAGTAAAAAGGCAAATATCCCCGGCTTCCGCAAAGGCATGGTGCCTTCCGGACTGATTAAAAAAATGTATGGTGCTTCGCTCTTTACCGATGAAGTATTGAAATCTGTTGACAGGGAACTGATTGGCTACCTGCAAAACGAAAAGGTGGACATCTTTGCCCAACCACTGCCACTGGAAACAGATTTTACACAATTAGATGTAAACAATCCGCTGGATTATTCATTCAATTTTGAAATCGGTGTAAAACCCGAATTCAGCCTGCCCGACCTGGCAAAGGCAAAAACAACCCGCTATGTGGTTACAGTAACTGAAGAAATGATTGACAGCGAAATTACCCGCCTGCAAAACCGCTATGGCAATATGAAAGATGAAGAGGTAGTTTCTTCAGATGAAAACGTACTCAACCTCACCTTCACCGAAGCAAATGCTGACGGCATTGTTGTTGAAAACGGCCTGGTTAAAGACAATTCTATCCTGGTAAAATATTTTACAGAAAGCTTCCGCAGCAAATGGAGGGGAAAGAAAACCGGTGACACTGAAACAACACAGTTAAAAACCGCTTTCGACGAAAAAGAAAGAGAGTGGATTATCAGCGACCTTGGCCTGAAAGAAGATACCACTGCCGCAGATAAATATTTCACCATTGCTATTACCAAAATTGGCCTGCTGGAGAAAAAAGAACTGAACGAGGACTTCTTCAACCAGTTATATCCCGGCCAGGAAGTAAAAACAGAAGCCGATTTCAGGAACAAAATAAAAGAAGAAATTCAGGCTTACTGGAACGGTCAGGCCAATAACCAGATACACGACCAGGTGTTTCATGAACTGGCTGACCATACCAAAATTGAATTCCCCGAAGCTTTCCTGAAAAACTGGATTAAAACACAGGGCGAAGACAAAACCATTAAAACTGATGAAGAGGTGGAAGCCGAATTCCCCAAATTCATCAGCCAGTTAAAATGGACACTTATTTCTGACAAAATTGTTCAGGAAAATGCCATACAAGTTTCTCCTGATGAAATAAGGGCTTTTGCCAAAAACCAGCTCTTCAGCTATATGGGCGGTGCCAACCTGAGCGACGGCCAGCCCTGGGTAACAGATTATGTAGAGAAGATGATGAAAGACCGGAAATATGTAGAAGAATCATACAACCGCATACAAACACAGAAAATGTTTGAATGGGCTGCCACACAGGTAAATCCTGCTGACAAAGAAATTTCGGCAGATGACTTTACCAAAATGGTGGAAGAACACCAGCATCATCACCATTGATAGGCTGACAAGTTAATTAGTTGAAAGGTTGACAGGGATTAAACTCCTTTTCAACCTTTTTTCTTTTAATCCGTCAACTTGTCAACTTATTTTGCCGTTTTACCTTTTGGACGGATATTTGAGGATAAGGAACGTAGTTGAAAAGTTAGAAAGTTGATAAGGATACTGATATCCGTAACCTCTTTTTACCTGTCAACAAATTAACTTGTTAACCTGTTAACTAAACAACATGTCATTCAATTCAGAATTTGAAAAATATGCCGTTAAGCATCACGGTATTTCCAGCAATACACTGCACGGCTATGCATCGCACCTCGTAACAGCCATGACACCCAACATTATCGAAGAACGTTCGCTGAATGTGGCCGTAATGGATGTGTATAGCCGCCTGATGATGGACCGGATTATTTTCCTGGGCTACCCCATCAATGATGAAATAGCCAATATCGTTACCGCACAATTACTGTTTCTCGATTCCACCGACCGGTCGAGAGATATTAATATGTATATCAACAGCCCCGGCGGCAGTGTGTATTCCGGCCTTGGAGTGTATGATACCATGCAGTATGTAAGTCCCGATATTGCCACCATCTGTATTGGTGTGGCAGCCTCAATGGCCTGTGTGTTGCTGGGTGCAGGAACAAAAGGCAAAAGGGCGGCACTGAAACATTCCCGCATTATGATGCACCAGCCCAGCGGCGCTATCGGCGGACAGGCCAGTGATATTGAAATTACCGTGAACGAAATCCGCAAGCTGAAAAAAGAACTGTACGAAGTGGTAAGCAATCATACCGGTCAGCCGATGGAAAAAATTGAAGCCGACTTTGACCGTGATAACTGGATGACCGCCTTTGAAGCAAAAGAATACGGACTCGTGGATGAAGTATTGCTAACCAATCCAAGAAAACAAAAAAAGGAGTAAGTGTATACTGTTTATCAAATTGATTGAAACAACTTTAAACCAAGCAAAAATGAACCGCAAAAACTATATATACAACGACTTTAAAGCCGAAGACGAAGACGAAAAGAAGAACAACCCAAAAGCGACCTGATGATGTTCAGCAAAAAACTGGAGAAGTACTTTTTTGAGAAAAGGGCCATCTACCTGTGGGGTGTGGTGGACGACAAAAGTGCCAAAGATGTGGTGAGCAAACTCCTGCTGCTTGATGCCGACAAACCCGGCGAAGAGATAAAGTTCTACATCAACAGTCCGGGTGGTGTGGTTACCAGCGGCATGGTGATGTACGATACCATGCAGATGATTAAAAGCCCGGTGAGCACCATTTGTATGGGACTGGCTGCCTCCATGGGCAGCATCCTGCTGAGTGGTGGTGCCAAAGGCCGCCGCTTCATCTTCCCTCATGGCGAGGTAATGATTCACCAGCCGTCACTGGGTGGCTATATACAGGGCGTAAGTACCGATTTGGAAATACAGGCCCGCCAGACAAAACGGGTAAAAGAAATTGGTGCCGGTATCCTCGCTAAGAACTGCGGCAAGACAGTAGAGCAAATTATGAAGGATTTTGACCGTGACTACTGGATGGATGCCCATCAGGCCATAGAATACGGCATCGCCGATAAACTTGTGGAGGTCCTGTAACCAGATGATTTTCAGTAGGTCAGATGTTTTCCCTTTCTGTTTTGAAGGAAATTTTCTTAAATACACCCAAATAAAGCCACTCTTCTCGGGGTGGTTTTATAATTTTGTTGTTAAGAATTCGTTATTAACCAGTTATTAATCCGTTACACTGAAAATATATACATGGCAAAAAATCCATTACACTGTTCATTTTGTGGCCGCAGCCGTGATGAGGTTCGTATTCTCATTGCTGGCCAGGAAGGTCATATCTGCGAAAATTGTGTGGACCATGCAAGGGAAATAATAGATCAGGAACTTTCGGTACGGGACGAAAAGGGCTCTTCCGCTTTTAAACTCACCATCAAGAAGCCTGTAGAAATCAAAAAATTCCTCGACGAATATGCCATCGGGCAGGATGAAGCTAAGAAAGTGCTGGCTGTTGCCGTTTACAATCACTACAAAAGGTTACAGCATAAATCTGCCGAGAATACCGCCAATGAAGTGGAGATTGAAAAAAGCAATATCATCATGGTGGGTGAAACCGGTACGGGTAAAACCCTGCTGGCTAAAACCATTGCCCGCCTGCTGAATGTGCCTTTTGCCATGGTGGATGCTACCGTATTTACCGAAGCAGGTTATGTGGGCGAAGATGTGGAAAGCATCATCACAAGACTTTTACAGGTATGTAACTACGATGTATCCGCTGCTGAAAAAAGGTATTGTGTTCATAGATGAGATAGATAAAATTTCAAGAAAAGGCGATAACCCTTCGCTTACCCGTGATATTAAGGAAGGAACGCAGCAGGCATTGCTGAAGTTGCTCGAAGGAAGCGAAGTGCTGGTACCGCCGCAAGGAGGCAGAAAACATCCCGAGCAAAAAATGATTAAAGTAAATACCAACAACATACTTTTCATTTGCGGTGGCGCCTTCGACGGTATTGATAAACTCATTGGCCGCCGGGTGCATACCAACACTATCGGCTTTAATGTAGATAAAGATTCGCAGGATGAGATGAATAAAAACCTGCTGCAGTATGTAAATGCACAAGACCTGAAGGCTTTTGGATTAATACCCGAACTACTGGGCCGTTTACCTGTTATTACACATCTTGACCCGCTGGATGCAGTAACATTACGGGCTATTCTGACTGAGCCCAAAAATGCACTGATCAAACAATACCAGATTCTGTTTGAACTGGAAGGCATAAAGCTTACTATCGAAAATGATGTGCTCGACTTTATGGTAGAAAAAGCCATGGAGTATAAATTGGGAGCAAGAGGATTGAGAAGCATTTGCGAAAGCATACTTACCGATGCCATGTTTGAAATGCCATCAGCAACAGAATTACAATTTAATCTTGACCTTGAATATGCCAAACGCAAGTTCGACAAGAGCAAAATGAATATACTGAGAGTGGCGTAAAACAGAACCTCTGCAAAACATTGTACCCCCCGGCCGTAAGCGTCGGGGGTCTTTCTTTTTCACTATTCATTGAATAATAAGATATTTGTCACCGGCGCAACGAATGTCCCCGACTGCCACTGTCGGGTTCTTAACTTCAACTATAAACAACAAACTTTTTTTTATGCAGGAACTCATTGAAAAATTAAAGACAGAAGCCGGTCTAACTGAAGAGCAGGCAAAACAAGCCATCGCCACCATTAAAAATTTTGTAGTAGAAAAATTTCCCATGCTCGAAGGAGCAGTGAATAGTGTTTTCGGCGGGGAGTAGGATACATTAATTGAAATACATGTTCCTCACTGTTGCAGCCTGGCGTCCCTGCTGCACACAAGGCCGGGAGGAGCAGACGCCGGCGGGGAAAAGCCGCCTTCTTACACGCCTTTGGAGAAACCATCTGACATATCGGCTGGGAAACAATATCGCCTGTGAAGGTTAGGTAACCATTTGGGCAGAAAAAAAACAGCAAGAATATACCGCCGGCGTTCCTCCTGCGCACTGAGCAGGAGGTGGTGACGCCGGCGGGAAAAAATCATGGCCACTTACGGATATGCTTACAATTTCATTTTGTTGTTCTAATCTATTCCAATTTTTATTTCACAACTTTTCAAAGTTTCTTTTTCCCATATTCTTTTATATTCCAATCGCATCATTTCGATTCCTTTTTTCATAACCTTAAAGTGAAGTACCTGTTGCACGGGCAACCCGGGGGCTGGCGCTTCTGTTACAGGGTTTGTAAATTTTAAGCTATCAGGGTTAAGTTGCTGCAGGAGCTGAGATGAATCTTTCAGCAGCCACTGATACCCGCTACCCGGAACAGCCTCCAGTCTTATTTCAAGAATGGAACCAGTTTTTGTATTTATTTTATCCTGGCATCCCTCAATTTTAAGAGTGTCATTCATTGGAGTTTTCAGACTATTCGAATTCCCGTTGTTAATGTTGCATGCAATTGTAAAAAATAAAAAAATGGTAATACAAGACCTTTCCAGAATATTTACACTCATAACATCAGGTGTTTAGTATGCAGACATAATTTTATTTAGAACATTCTGTTCATCTAAAATCAAGGGTTCGGATGAACAAAGTAATTATAATATCCAATATTACATTGATTATATCCTACCCACGCATAACCATTAAATCCCCATCCTGTATTCCATGAATTTTTAATCAGCCAGGCCTGATAGGGTTCATACCAACCAACAATTGTTACTGCATGGTCAATATTACCCCAGCCTCCGGAATTCGGATATCCATTGTAAACCCCGCCTGAATAACTGTAGAATGAACCGATACCTGCTTTCATATATGTAGTCACTGCACCGTACAGGGTGATGTAATATTTAATCCATTCGTTACGGTAAGAACCAGCGTAATTTGGAACCCGTCCCCATGTATACGCTTTTTTATAAACGCCCTTGTTTAAAGAAGGTCCGCTGGTGGCAGTATAAGGATAGAGTCCCTCGCTTGCAACGCCGCGGCATAACAGGTAACCCATAGCGCAGTCGGTCCAGCCACCATTACAACTGCCGCAATCAGAACTGTTGCAAAAATAATTTTTTGAATTTGCCAATATATCCTGTTCTGATACATCAAGAACTCCGCCATAGAAGAAATTATAGGTATGTTCAAAAGCACCAGCAGCAGCGAATGCCCAACAACTACCACAACTCTTCTGGTTTCTTGTGGGCACTTTTGCATAAGTAGGCCAATAACCAGCATCAGTCCAGGATGCACCTACACCAATTGTAGAAGTAGAAGGCTGTTTGTTGCTGCCTTTTCCTCCGGCATCAAGACTGGCACCTGATATTTTTTTATCCGCTTTTAATTTATCAGAAATCTGTTTTTCGTTCTTTTTGTTTTCGTTGTCTTGCTTATCTGCTTCTGCATCATTAGGCGCACCGCTAATGCCGTGCAAACTTTTTTTATCTTCTAGATTATTAATGTCCGGATTAGCGGAAATGTCAAATGTTGCATCATTTTTAAGTTCGGCTTTAGCTTTTGCAAATTCAGCCTTGCCTTTCCCGGTCAGCTTTTTTTCCTCATTGTCTTTCTGTGCCTGAGTTTTTTTTGCCCTTTGCACCATCATTCTTAGGGTCGCCCTGTGTGAAACCGGTTAAGCAAGCGAAACTGAATGCGAAAAAAAACAATAATTTTAGTTTCATAACAATAATTTTTAAATGGTTTTGAATTTTTTATCTGGTTTTAATTTCATTGAGTTAATTACCATACGCAATAGTTTAAGTTAAAAAATAGATTTTGACCTTGTTTTGCCATATAACGAGCCATGAAAAAATTATTAATGGCCTGATCCGCTATACTGATTTTACTATTTAAGTTAGCTGATTTTAAAAGCTCATGTTATGATTTTGTCAACGTAATAACATGATTTTCGTCAGCTTCTTCCGGGTACCAAAGTTTTACTCCAGTCCGTGGGTGCCGGTGTCTCCCACTTTCTTTATGAGATCATGCCAGTTTTTTATCGTTATTGGCCATAAGGGAAACGATCATGACCCGGTCGGGGAAAAGCCGGACACATAAGGCAATTTCTTTTAAGTTTTTGTCCGCGGCCGGTCGCTGATGAGTTTGATGTTGTTGACCCCATGACCCGCTGCCCGACATAGTCCAGGGCGGAATATCTTAGGACACACTCTTTGCCTGCGGGATAGGGGCCAGGCCACACTGCCCCGGCCAATCAATCCCGTTAACCAGTATAAATAATGCTGTAAAGAAGAACCGCCCGGCGATCCTGCTGCGTACAAGGACTGAACGAGCAAACGCCGACGGAAATGCCCCTGAGGGGCGATATTTTGGTAGAGTGAATATTCGTTCCATTTCGTAAACCCCATCGGGGTGATACTTCTTAATCCTGACGCCCCGTTGGGGCTCACGAATAATCATAATTGATTGTGCTATCAAAATACCGGCCCTACGGGCCTGAGCACAACTAAAGCGGATAGCTATCTTGTAAGAAGGCTTGATTTATGAAAGTGCCACCACCTCTTCACACCCGGCTATTTTCACCCGCCTGCAAAGGGGAAGACAATAAACCACAAAAGCCGCCTAATCACCAACTTCTTTTCCTGTCTTATCGATTTTAAATTTTCTTCCGCCTGATTTTACTTGTGCTACACCGTTAAAAAAAGAGCCTGCTTCGTCATATTGAAACGGGATGACCTCTTTTCCAGTCTTATCAATAAAACCATACTTGTTATTGAGCTTTGCACAGGCGAGGTCTTCCCGAAAACCAGATGCATAGTCATATTTAAAAGGCAGAATTACTTTCCCGGTATTGATATCAATAAAACCTGTTTTATCATTTAGCTCAACAGGGACCAGCCCTTCTGTATAACTCCAGATATTATCATACTTTAACGGAACGGTTTCCTTACCCCTTGACCGATGATACCAATTTTGTCATTCAATTTTACTTTATAGAAACCTTTGATGCA
This sequence comes from Chitinophagaceae bacterium, assembly GCA_016719815.1. GTDB lineage: Bacteria > Bacteroidota > Bacteroidia > Chitinophagales > Chitinophagaceae > JJ008. The sequence continues at coordinate 112,103 of JADJYK010000013.1, forward strand.
ATATTCAACTTCATCATATTTTGGAACAGTAACGATTTTACCTTTGGTGTCAATAAAACCATATTTTTCATTTTTTTCTACCCTGAAAAGATTCAAATCTGCAAGAAAGCCAACCGATTCATATACAACCGGAACAATTTCTTTACCCGTTTTATCTATATACCCGGATTTATCGTTTTTTGTCACATAGGCAAACCCTTCTTTCATAAAAGCCAAAACAAAATCATATTTCGCAGGGATGATAATTTTTCCCACTTCATCCTTAAAGCCAGACTTTCCATTCTCTGAAAATACTTTTAAATCCTGCGCATTTAATAAGGGCAATGCAAGAAAAGTCAGGCATATGGCTAAAAACAGTTGTTTCATTTCTGTATATTTTAATGAATAAGCATTCACACCTCATCAAATATAAGGTTTTGCCAGCTGCTTATACTGAGTGTTGTTATAAAATAAGCGATATGGCTTTGAGTCATCCGGTATCCACACTGCGCACCCCGCATATAACAAGACCGTGAAGAAGAGATACTATCGGTAAAAATTTATTCCCCGTTGTGTTGCTTTTCCCGGAACACAAACAATGGATAAATGAATTAGAAAATATTACTACGATAGTTTAAGCATATTATGCCCATGATGTTCCGATGTATTAAAATATGGGAACATCATAGGGACAATATCGGAACATCATCGGAACATCCTGCCTTATTTTGGTGAAATAGACACATCTTTTCCGAAAGTTTCTACGGCGATGCGGAGATACTGTATAAAAGGTTCAGCTTTAAAAATGAGAGTTAAATGGACGAAGCAGGCGGTATAACAAACAATTTCTCTCCATAGCTGTGGCATACCTGATACTCCGCTTAAGGCCAGGAGGATGAGCCCCCGGTAGAAAATAGTGGAATAAAATCAGTTACCACTTGTTACATATCTGGCAATAAACTGGCGGGCAATTCGCCCCACTCCTTAATTACACTGTCTTTCCATTTACCTTTTGAAGAGGCGGCAGGCTCCAGCACCGAGCAGGTTTCTTTTTTATCAGATACCGACCAGGCCACCCAGCTTAGTTTGCGGGTATCCATCCAGTCCGCAAAGGCTTTCCATTCGGCATGGTCTATCGGGCCATCGCCGCTGGCTTCCATACCCGCACATTCTGATACAAATACCGGCAACCCTTTTTGGATGGCCTCATCCGTTCTGTCACGCAGCCATTGCTTATGGGTACCTGCATAAAAGTGCATGGTGTACATGAGGTTATCATAACCGGTAATCGGGTCGGCGGCAGGCAGGTGTATGTCCTGGTCCCAGCGGGGAGAACCTACGAGTATGATATTGTCGGGGTCGTGGGCCCGGATGGCCTTAATTACTTCAAGAGAATAGGCTTTTACTTCGGGCCATGTCTCATAATCCGGCTCATTAAACAGTTCATAAATAATATTTGGCTGATGCCCGTATTGTTTTGCCATCATAGAAAAAATTCAACGGCCTGTGGCTGGTGTATGTTATGGTCGTGCCAGTCAATAATCACATACACACCTTCTTTGATGCAGGCATCAATTACCTTCTTCATCAGCTTTACGGATGTTTCCGGGCTTTTTAAATAACCACTGTCGTTTAATTCAATACCCATGGATGCACGGACAACGGTGCAGTTCCATTTGGTTACCAGTTCGTGTACGGCTCCTTTGTTATAAAACCGTGGCCACAGGTTGTGCCAGCCAAAACTCATACCATGCAGCACAACGGGCTGTTCTTTACTGTTTACCAACTGTGTTCCCCTTACTTTCAATTGGCCATTTTCTTTTACGGGCTGTGCCAGTGAAACAAAAAAAGCTGCTATCAATACAATAGCTACTGATATCTTTTTCATCTTCTGTAAATTTTTTTCAAATCATTTTCAAATAATGTGTATGGACTGTTATAAAACGCAATAAAGTTATTTGCTGAAACCTGCCCGGGAAAAGGAGCATAGTAATGTGTGGGGCTTTTGCTGTCGTTTCGCCATACCAATACATAACACAAGTTCAGGTTACTGCGTTGCAGTGTCGTCAGCAATACTTCTGTCCACCATTTTTCATTGGGAATACTTTCCAAACCAGTTTCCGTAAAGGCGGGCAGTTTATTATTCCTGGCTGCAAAGTCTGACATAATTTTCAGGCGTTGGTATCCCTGTTCAAGGTTGTATTTCCCATAGCGTCCAAAGTCGGCATAATCATCCATGCCCACCATGTCTACCCATTCATTTCCCGGATAACGTTCTGTGTATTCTTCTTCGCTGTTAAAATTACAGTCAGGCGAAAAAGCATAAATGAAATTATGTACCTGCAATGAGTCCCGCAGGTATGAAACGGTAAACTGCCAGAGCTTTTTAAACTCATCCGGAGTACAATGATTTCCTCCCCACCAGAACCATTTGCCTTCCATCTCATGATAGGGACGAAAAATCATGGGTACCCGTTTACCATCCTTTCCCTTTGAACTTTTTGCCAGGTCAGCAATCGTTTTCAAAATAAGTTTGTACTCCTGATGATGCGAACGACCGGGGATAATATACTTTACAGCAGGCTTTGAAACGGTATCTACCCAATAAAAACCGCCAGAGGAAACAGGATTGGAAAAATGCCAGGAGACTGTAACCACCCCACCCCTATTATAAGTGTCAGTAATTATTTTACGCAGTTTGCTTTTTTCTTTTTCGATAGCCGCTTCGGGCCTTCCGGATAAACCTCCAAAATCAACACCGATAACAGCTGGATGCGAACCGGTGACAGATTTTACATCGCTCCTGTTCGTCTCACCTGTCCACCCATGCCCGTATTCTGTTGCATGCTGATGACCAAAGAGAATATGCTGCTGCGAAAGCTGGTGCAGATTTTTATACAACGCTTTTGTTTCTTTGGTTGCGTTTTTATCAATCAAATAATTTCCATTCTGAGCCGCACAAAAAAATTGCGAACTCAGCAAAAGAAATAGAATACTAATTTTTTGCATCATCCTGTATGCGTTAGAGTTTAGTAATACGCATAGCTAAACCACCGCCCGATGCCAGATGTATGGTCAACTTATCCGCAGCACTTATCCTGATTGTTTCTCTCTTGTAATCAGTGGCATCTTTTCCTGCATTCAGCCCATCTTTGTACAACTCCACACTATAGTTGCCTACCTTCAAAAAGAAAAATCAATGGTGATATCTCTTTCGTTCCAGTTAGTCATTGCGCCAACAAACCAGTCATTCTCTTTTTTACGGGCAATGACAACATACTCACCAAGTTTTCCATCCAAAGCAACTGTTTCATTAAATGTTGTTGGCACTTTGGCAATAAAATCTGTACAGTCCTGTTCTTTTGTATAGATGGTGGGATTATCGGCCAGCATTTGCAGCGGGGCTTCATAAATAATGTATATGGCCATCTGGTTGCAGCGGGTACCCAGGCTTTGCGGGAATGAGTTACTGGGCTTTGCATTTCCTTTTGTAGTGTTACGAAATGCACCGGGAGTGTAATCCATCGGCCCGGCCATCATACGAATGAAAGGAAGACTTACCGCATGACGGGACACCCGGTCATCGGCACTCCACTTCATGTATTCCATCCCTCTTACACCTTCAAAGTTGACAACGTTGGGCCAGGTGCGTTGCAAACCCTGTGGGGCAAACATGCCATGAAAGTCGAGCAGCAACCGGTGCTTTGCGGCAATGGTTGCCATTTCATAGCATGATGAAATCATCTTCTGGTCGTTGCGGTCGAGAAAATCAACTTTGAATCCTCTAACACCCATTGCTGAGTACTTTGCACATAATCCTTCAATGTCTTTTGCTAATGCATACCATGTACTCCATAAAATGAGGCCAACATTTTTTTGTTTGGCATATTCCAGCAGTGCGGCGAGGTCGATAGCAGGACTTAATTTGTTTAAATCCCAGTCATCGCTCCAGCCTTCGTCCAGCACCACATACTCAATCTTATTGGCGGCAGCAAAATCTATATAGTGCTTGTAAGTTGGTGTATTGATGCCGGCTTTGAAATCAACATGCGAAATGTTCCAGTCGTTCCACCAATCCCAGGCTACTTTTCCGGGTTTAATCCAGTCTGTATTTTCAATTTTATTGGGTTCTGATAAGCGTTGCACCATATCATTATTCAACAGGTCTTTGTCCTGTACACTTATAGCCAGTACCCGCCAGGGGAAAGTGCGGTTTCCTTTTGTCCTTGCGATATAATCTGCCCGTTTGGTAGGGATGTAGTTTATTTTACTTCTCTTACCTAATGCTTCTTCAACCGGGTAAGGAGCAAATGTGGCATTCAGTGTCAGTGCATTTTCTTTGCTGCGCTGTACAAACATGGCCGGGTAATCCTGCACATCAGCTTCAAATAAAACTGCTTTCTTATTTTTATCAAACTGAATCAGCAAGGGCAGATATCCCAGCGTATCAGTACCGAATTTCGATACCGGTGTTTCGGTATAAAACTCTTCGAAAGAACAGGAGTATTTTTCTCCCTCCCGAAGGTCGCTGGTATGGGGAATAAAAGCCGTATAGTCCTTATCGAAACTGAAAGCAGCCAATTCGCTGCCAACAATGATATCTTCTTTTCGCTGTGTAAAGAAACGGTAAGCCACACCATCATTATAGGCACGGAAAATAATGCCGTAGTTTCCTTTACAGGTTAATGTGAGCTGGTTGCAACTATTTTCAACTACATCTTTTTTGTAAGCTACAGTGCTTATTGTTTCATTAATGAATTGCTGCTTTGCAGAAACCAGTTTGGGGTTTATACCTAAATGTTCACCGCCGGCAAGTTCTAATCGCATTGGCGATGGTGCCAGCATGGTTTGGCCTTCATGCTCTACGGCCCAGGTAATTTTTTCTGTTACTGAAACAGTAACCTGTATTTTATTATCAGGAGAAGCTAGCAGAAATAATTTAGGCTTTTGTGCCCAACTGGTACTTGCCATTAATAAGAAAGCAAAGGCAGCAAGTATCCTTATCATAAATGATACTATTTTCTACATTACAGAAATACAGTCCATGTGTTATGTAAGGATAACGTATGGACTTTAACTGTTCAAAATACTTTCAATCTGTATTAGTTCTTCAGCAGTAAAAGACAGGTTGGACAGTGCATCGATACTGTTATTCAACTGCTGCAGCGAACTGGCACCCACCAGTACAGATGTTACCCTGTCATCTTTCATCAGCCAGGCAATAGCCATTTGCGCCAGCGATTGATTTCGCTGCTGCGCCACTGCATTCAGTTGCCTGATTCTGTTAATCATTTCATCGGACAAATCCTTTGCAAGAATGGCTCCGTTGGGTAAGTTTCTGCCGGCCCTTGAATCTGCAGGAACACCGTTGAGATATTTATCGGTTAGTCTTCCCTGCGCCAGCGGAGAAAATACAATGCTGCCCATGCCCTGTTCTTCCACCACATCCATTAATGACTTTCCATCTTCTGTTGTTTTGTTTTCCACCCAGCGGTCGAGCATGGAATATCTTGGCTGGTGAATGAGGCAGGGTGTGCCCAGTTGCCTTAAAATTTCTGCTGCATGTCTTGTTTGCGAAGCATTATAGTTTGAGATGCCTGCATACAATGCCTTACCACTTCGTACAATGTGGTCGAGAGCCATCATCGTTTCTTTTACAGGTGTGTTGGGGTCTGGACGGTGCGAATAAAATATATCCACATATTCCAGTCCCATTCTCTTCAAACTTTGGTCAAGGCTGGCGATAAGATATTTACGGGAACCAAAATCGCCATAAGGACCGGGCCACATATAATACCCGGCTTTGGTGGAGATAACCAGTTCATCCCGGTAAGCGGTCAGTTCTTCTTTCAGTATGATACCAAAATTTTTTTCTGCTTCACCAGAAGGTGGTCCATAGTTATTGGCCAAATCAAAATGAGTGATGCCTTTATCGAATGCGCCGAGGATGATTTCTTTCATCTTTGAAAGTTCATCGGCATTACCAAAGTTTTGCCAAAGGCCTAATGAAATGGCAGGAAGCAACAAACCACTTTTACCGGAGCGGTTAAACTTCATGGAACTGTACCTGTTTTCTGATGCTGTAAACATGTTACTCTTGTTTTAGACGCAGCAATACTACATCATGTGCGGGAACTACAGCCGAAAATAATTTTCTTGTTGAACCTGCTTTTATTTTTTCCATACATCGGTAATACTAAAATTTGTTTTTGCAAAATCAACCACTGTTTTTGAAACGGTGTCATTTACCGGGTGTTGCTGAAAATTGTAATTTATTGTAACCGGCTTTTGCGAACGGTTCATAAAACAGATGGCCAGTTCATTATTTTCCAATGGCTTTATCCAGGTATCCACACTGTCAAGTTGTTGTTCCAGGTAAGCCTGTACTCCTTTCTTATCCTGGTTAATAGCAATTACATCTTTATCAGTAAGAATGGAAATAGTTTCTTTTGTCATGTGCCGCAGATCATTCCCGGCAATTAAAGGTGAGGCCAGCATACACCACATGGTAAAATGAGCCCTGTCTTCATTCACACTCATGCCATGCCCCACTTCCATCATATCAAAATCATTCCAATGGTCAGGTCCGGCATACTGGCGGATATTTTTTCTGGCATCAATGATGTGTGTTACTCCAAGGCTCTTCCAGGTGCCCCAGTCTTTTATACAATCAAAGCAATTATAAATATCACCACTTATGCGCCAAAGCTGACCGACTGGTGCGGCCCATTCCCAGGGATTATTATTACCCCATTCGCACAAGCTAAAAATGATTGGACGTTTGGCAACTTTTAATGCTTTGCTCATGGTGGCATAAGCTTCCTTTGCATTTATTCCATCAGTACTGCACCAGTCATACTTCAGGTAATCAATCTCCCATGCTGCATATTGCCTTGCATCCTGGTATTCATATCCTCTTGTACCAGGATAACCTGCGCAGGTTTTTGTACCGGCACAATTGTACAATCCAAATTTCAATCCTTTTGAATGTACATAATCCACCACTTTCTTAATTCCGTTTGGAAATTTTACCGGGTCTGCAATAAGGTTACCTGTAACACTGTCTCTTTCCATTGCCATCCAGCCATCATCCAGAACGAGGTAAATATATCCGGCATCTTTCATACCACTGCTCACCATCATATCTGCTGTTTCCATCACCAGCTTTTCATTGATGTTAGTGGCAAATGTATTCCAGCTGTTCCAGCCCATTGGTGGTGAAAGGGCAAGGTTCTGGAATTTTTGTGCCGTTGCAGAAAGAGTAACTATTATGGTGAGAAGCAAAGCAATTTTTTTCATATTTACTTTTTTACCAGTTCATAATTTTTTTAATCAGTGCCGTCAGTTCATCAGCAATTTCTTTGTGTTCAGCTTTAGAAGGATGTGCATCGCAACCGGCGATGTACTGCTTTTCAAAGACATGGGTAAATACTTTTCTTTCACCTTCTTTCTCCAGTCTTGCCTTTACCTCATAGATACTGCTTCTGAGAAAGTTCCTCAGTTTATCATCCGCCATCGGGCTGGTAAGAAGAATAAAAGTTGTCCTGGGATAATGCTGCCGCAACTGGTGCATAAAAGAAACATAGTTATTACAGAATATGGCCGAATCCTGAATGCCATCGTTCTGGCCTAGGCAAACCGTAACCACATCGGGCTGATAACGTTTAAAATCCCATGCAATAGTATCGCTGAACATATTGATATTATCAAACACCTGTGGCATTACAATCTTATGACCGCAGCAACTTTTCATCAATCCAATACCTGATACAGAAGAAAGATGAAATTGCGCCTTCATATTTCTTGCTGTAATTGCTCCATAGCTTAGCCAGGCATTATGCTGGTCGTACCAGTTTTTTGTTTTACAGGGTATTTCGCTGTCATCGTTGCCCATGCCACAGGTAATGGAGTTGCCAATGAACTCAATTTTACGTTTTGGCTTAGCTGTTGATTTCACTAATTGTTTACACCGGATACCAACCAGTTCGAGATAGCCGATATTGGCCTCAGTGTTTTTACATAAAACAACTTTATGAGTTCTTTTACCGGAAAGATATTTTTTCAGGGAGATCGTATCGCATTTTGATTTTGTTTGCATCCGGTATTCTCTTCCATCCACTACCAGCTCAATGTAATTGTGATTGTTGCCCCACAGCACTTCATCGTTGAGAATGATTTCACAATCATCACCTTTAAATGCAAAGTTGATGTACACACCCGGCTGCCAGAAACGGGGCATTTGCGGTTTGAAGAAATCAATTCTTCCGGTGTACTGTATTAACGGGTTATCAGGCTTAAAGAATAACAGGTTTTGTTCCGGCTGTGCTGAAGCAAAGCATACTGCCTGAATGCAAATCAAAAAAAGAAAGAATTTTCTGTTCATACTTTACAGGTATGTGAATTTTGCTTTTTTATCACCAATCATTATTTCGAATTCACCCGGCTCTGTAACTGTTTTCAATGCCGCATTTACAAAGGCAAGGTCGGTATTATCAATAATGAATGTAACTGTTTTCGTTTCGCCAGACTCTAAACTGATTTTCTCAAATGCCCTGAGCCGCTTCATACTGGGTGTGATGCTGGCATATAAATCCCTTGTGTACAATTCCACTGCATGCCTACCTGCCCTGTTGCCTGTGTTTGTTACCGGAACAGATACTATCAGCTTGGCATTTCCACTGATGGTTGGGCTACTTAGGGTAATATTGCCATATTCAAATGTGGTGTAGCTAAGTCCGTGCCCAAAAGGGAAGAGTGGTTCGTAGCCGGAACCAATATTATCGTTGAATACTTCTCTTACCTCTTCAGTTCCCTTGCGGTCGTACAACACAATTTCACCCATACTCTTATGATAAGTGTATGGCAACCTTCCATCAGGATTATAATCTCCAAACAAAACATCAGCAATAGCTTCACCTGTTTTCTTTCCACTCCAGTAAGCCATCAGTATTCCTTTTGCTGACGGTTCTATATTAGTGATGAATCTTGGCCGGCCTTCTGTCAGCACCAATATCACCGGCTTACCCGTAAGGGCTGCTGCTATTGCAAGTTTTTCCTGTTCTTTAGGTAAGGCAAGGTCACGGATATTACCAGGGCTTTCGGCATAAGCATTCTCGCCGATACACAATACAATAACATCTGCTTTGGCAGCAGCATTTGTAAGAGCGGTTGCATCATAATTTTTCAGGTCATCAAATCCTTTTGCAGTAGTTGTAATTACATTGGCAGCGCCAATCTTAGCCACCATGGCATCGTAAATTGTTTTACTATCTGCAGGATACCATTTTTCCTCTTTACCCTGCCAGGTATAACTCCAGCAACCGTTGAGGGCACTGATACTTTGTGCAGCAGGACCGGCCAACAGTATTTTTATATTTTTTGCCAGCGGCAATACATTGTCTTTATTTTTCAGCAGTGTCATGGCTTCGTGTGCGGCATCCAGTGCATACTGCTGATATTCGGTTTTACCGAAATTGGAAAAAGCAGCCGGTTCCGGATATGGGTTGTCAAACAAACCAATATTGTACTTCATCACCAGAATTCTTTTTACTGCATCATCAATTCGTTTTATAGATACTTCTCCTTTGTTAACTGCTTCTATCAGTAAATAATAGAATGAACAATCAGATGGCACCATGCTCATATCAATACCGGCATTTACGGCCATTGCCACAGCTTCTCTTGGAGTGGCTGCCACAAAATGGCGGTCGTTCAGGCGTTTGATATCTTCCCAGTCGGTTACCACCACACCTTTAAAACCGAGTTCGGTTTTCAGCACATCGGTAAGTAAATATTTACTGGCATGCACTGGAGTTCCGTTTATCTCACTTGAATTCACCATAACGGTTGCTGCTCCCAGTTTAACTGCTTCACGGAACTGTGGCAGATAATATTCTCTTAATTCAATTTCAGGAAGGTAAATCGGCGTTCTGTCTTTTCCACTTCTTGATGCTGAATAGCCGAGATAGTGTTTAAGACATGATGCAACTGCTGTTGGATTTTGCAGTCCGTCTTCTTCGTATCCTTTTATAGCGGCAGCTCCCATTGTTTTTACCAGAAATACATCTTCACCATATGTTTCCGGCACACGGCTCCACAATGGCTGGCGGGCAATATCGAGTACAGGTGCAAAGTTCCAGCGAACACCGGAAGCACGGAGTTCCATCGCAGTAACCTTTGCTCCCAGTTTTACCAGTTCAGGATTCCTTGTAGCAGCCATTGCTATACTCTGCGGAAATAATGTTGCATTCAGTGTATAAGTCTGGCCATGAATTCCATCAAGTCCATACACCACCGGAATTTGCAGTCTTGTGTTTTTTACTTCGTCCTGTATCTGTGTAATTAAGCTGCGCCACTTTTCAGCCGTTAAGGCCCTTTCATTCACATTCAGAATGGAGCCTACCTTATAATCAACAACTGCTTTCTTCAGCTTTGCCGGATCGAGGTTACCATCTTCATGATTTACTACTTTTGCAGCAATTACTCCAAGAGTTACCTGCGTCATCTGGCCCACTTTCTCTTCCAGGGTCATCTTCTTTAACAAAGCAGTTGCTTTTGCTTCTGCGGATGCGGGAACCTTTTGTGCCCAGGCACTTAAGGAAAGCAAAGAGGCACACATGAGCATTAGTTTAAGTTTCATCTGTTGTGTTTTTAATCAATAAGAATATACTGCACCGACATGGCAGGCAGTATTATTTTCAATTTATTATTGAATGAATATTTCCAGGCTTTAATTTCCTCAAAATTTTCAGGTCCGCCTGCAGGCAGTTGTGTTCCCCTTTCGTTTATAAATATCCTTTGTGAAAAACTACTGTTATCTGAACCTCCTGTTAAGGAATACACAAAGGCTGTTCCGGATTTCTTCTTGCCGGTTTGAAGCATAGCTACTTTTCTTTCGGCCGATTTATTGATGACAACCATCCCCTTTTTGCCATCACTGAAAGAAGAAGCAAATACTACTATCGCCGTGTCTGCAGATGAAGACTCCATATACTTGTCGCCAAAAAATTGCTGAAAGTACCAAAGATAATAAAAGGCCGGACGGGCACTCCATTTGGGCATCCCGGGTTCATCACCTTTGTTAAACAGGCCATGGTCATCGCCATTTGCATAAGCATTGGCCAGATCCCAGCGACAGGCCATTCCGTATTGTTGTTTTGCCATTTCTCCCAATACCAGTGCCGTATGCATTCCGTTTATGAAAGAAGTTTGCTGCTTAGACCGCACAGCAAAAATATTCCATTCAGTAAGTGTAACCGGTTTCATGGTTACCTTGTTCTCCAAGCACATCTGCTGAAGATGACTCATCATATTATCAGTTACTCTAACTGCGGAATTCAGAATATTTTCTGCTTTTGAGTTTTCTTCATAAGGTGTATAATAACTGTGAATCACAAAAAAGTCGGCACTTTTACCTGCTGACGAGAAGAAGCCTTTATTCCAGTTGTCCTTAATTTCTTTTTTATCATCTGCTTCAACAATGGTGGCACCAATATAGATTCTCGCATTAATTTCTTTGGCTGCCTGCCGCATAGAATCGGTAAACTCCCGGAAAATTTTTCCATACAGCTCGCCGGAAATAATTTCCATCTGACCATCTTTATTCTTTGCTATATCAATTTTGTATCCGGCCTGCCATTCTCCATAATCTTCATTCCCAATTTCCCAAAACCGGGTACGTCCCTTATCATACCGGACCCAATTGGCAGCATAATGTGCTGCTGTTGTCACAGGCTTTTCGCTTAATCCATAACGGGCATAACCAGCATTTACACAAATTGTACCCTCACTTTTGGTTTGTTCAAGAAGTTTATAGTAATTATCAAGTGAAAGCCCTTTTATATCATTACTTATTCCATAAGAAAACCTGCTTTTCCGTAAAGGTCTGTCATCACCATACAGTATCGTATCCGGCACATCCCCAGGCTTTTTATCCTTTTCTGCATCCCAGAAAAAATATTGCTGAAGTTACCACCGGGATAGCGCAGAATGCCGGTGATAATTTCTTCACCTGGTTCAGCAGCACAGGTTCAGTAATAATTTGCCCCATCCATTGATTCGTGTTATTGCCATTGAGAAAAGGGGGAAACTTTTGTTAAGGACCCGGTACTATTAATCTTTATGAAAACTGAAGGTTTTTCTTTTGTGCTGGCTTTTGTTTCCGCTGGTGGAACGATGGCTGTTCTCTCTTTCCATGAATCCAGGAAGAAACCCTGCATGTGCTGCGATGATGCTACAACAGACCATACAAAGAATAACAAAAAGAAAACCTTTTTTTTCATCATCACATCTTTAAAAAGTGGCTTATAGTCATAAGACCACTGGTTTTACTTAGCCCGAATAACCACCTGTGCCTGTTTTAATCCGACAGAAGCTGCCGTAAGTACAATATCCCCTTTTTCACCGCTTGACTGTACGATTACCTGTGCATAACCATTGAACAGTTTACGCTTCCATTCAGCTGGAGCTTTCTTAATTTGTATCAACCCCGGACTGGTATTAATAACATCCCAAGGTTGCTTTTTGAGCAACGGCATTGCAATAATGGCAATAATATTTTTACCAGAATGCAGCAAGTTTGTATCAACCGCAACATCTTTGCTGCCCATTATATTTGATACCATCTTCACTCCGTTGATATATACTGACTGCACGGCACCGATATTTCTGCTGAAAAAGGTAATCGTTGCATTACTATTGCCTTCTGGCATGTTGAAGCTGCCCCTGTACACTATCCATTTTGCTCTTTTACCAAATGCTTCATTCCTCTCGTCTTTGAAAGCTTTGTCCCAGCCTGCATCATCATAATCAGAAGCCAGCTCAGGCATATTTTCATTCACTACATCCACAATTTTTTCCTTTCGTAAACTTATTTCCACTGCAGAGATGGATTCAACGAACTTATCTTTCTCCAGCGAAACAGGATTGCCATTACCTACTCCAATTATCTTACCCGGCCCGGAAATGGAAAATGTCAATTCATTATCTGCTGTCGGAACAGCTAACCCTTTGTCATCGTTTGCAGAAACAGTTATTATAGAAATATCTTTCCTATCAGCCTGAATGGTATTCTTATCTGCCGCCAAATCAACTGATGCCGGAGTTCCGGTTGTTGTCACTATTTGAACTGCTGCTTTCTTACCGTTCTTATAACCCACAGCCCGTAATGCCGGGTTTATAAATAACTTTCCATTCAAGATGCCCATAACGCAGCATCTTTTTCTTTCCAAGGCTTTTTTTATTCAGAAATAATTCCACTTCATCACAGTTGCTATACACCCACACATCCTTTTCTATTCCTTCCTTTTGATTCCAGCTCCAGTGTGGAAGTATATGCAAGACCGTATCATTCGTCCACCAGCTTTTCAGATACCATGCATTGTCTTTAGGAAAGCCACAGCCATCGTACATGCCGAAATAGGAAGCAACAGATGGCCATTCAAAAGGCGTAGGCTCGCCACGGTAGTCAAAACCTGTCCAGATAAACATACCAGCCAGATACTCCCGTGCTGCATAGTATTTCCAGCCATCTTCAATACTTACAAAATTTGGGTTGGGCTTCTTGTCATAAGCAGCGATAGTGTGTGTTGCATCATCATCCAAATAAGCCCCCCTTGTGGCACGGGTGCTGCCTTCTTCTGTTCCCCACATGGGCTGGCCGGGAAACTCTGCATGATGTTGATCGGTATTAATCTGGCCGATATAATTCACACCCATGATATCAATTACATTTGAAATACCTTTCTGCCATCCACCGCTGATGGCGGCAGTAATGCCTCTTGTACTGTCGATTGCTTTTACAAACGCCTGCATAGTTGTTGCAATCTTTACACCAAGTTCATTTCCTTCAATACCCCATTCTTCGTTGCCAATGCTCCAGCTGATGATTGAGGGATGATTTCTGTCACGAACTATAAATCGTTTGAGATAATCAAAATGATGTGAACTCACTCCCATCAACCGGTTTTCATCAATTACCAGCATACCCAGGCGGTCGCAAATATCGAGTAACTCCGGTGTGGGTGGATTGTGTGCACTGCGATACGCATTACAACCAATCTCTTTTAATTTTTTAATCCTCCATTCCTGCAATGCATCTGGAATGGCGGCACCCACACCTGCATGGTCCTGGTGATTATTGGCACCTTGTATCTTTATTGGTTTCCCGTTTAAGAAAAAACCATTCTTTGCGTCGAAGCGAATTGTGCGAATGCCAAATGCCGTTTTATAAACATCGGAAACAGCTCCGTTAGTTATTACCTCAGTGACCAATGTATAGAGATATGGATTTTCCAGTGACCACAACTGCGGATGGGTTACCTGCAATTCCAACGAGTGTTCCCTTTGCTCATACGACTTTAAAGGAAATTGTTCAGCAGTTGCAGTTGTTAATGCATTTCCACCTACATCAACAATTGTATGCCTGATTGTAACATCCTTAAATGATTTATGCTCATTAATAACTGTAGCTGCAACTGTGATTTTTGCTTTCGCCTCACTGACTGATGTTGTCACAAATGTTCCATTTGAGATGACATGAACTGGCTCAGTTTTGTTAAGCCACACATGCCGGTAAATACCTGCCCCTTCATAAAACCAGCCTTCTTCCATGCTGGCATCCACCCTTACCGCAATAGTGTTATCGCCGCCATAATTCAGGTATTCGGAAATATTGTATTCTACCCCGGTGTAGCCACTTGGTTCTGTTCCCAAATAAAATCCATTCACCCACACACTGAAATTGCGGTACACCCCGTCAAAGGCAATACTGATTCTTTTTCCTTCATCCGATTTCTCGATAAAGAATTTCTTCCTGTACCATCCCACACTTGTTTCGGGAAAGTTTCTTCCAATGGCTTTGTATCCATGACTTTTACTGGCAGTACTGTCGAAGGGAAGTTCTACGGCCCAGTCGTGCGGCAGATTTAGTTTTCGCCAGTGCCGGTCATCAAAACCGGCAGCGGCGGCGCCATCGCCATAGGCAGCTTTAGCCAGGTAAGAAAAATAACCTGTACCTGTATTAAAATCTTTCTTTGCATCAAATGGATGGCCAAATGCAAAACACCAGCCTGCATCCATCGGCAAACGTTCTCTTGGTGCTGCTGTTTTGTTTTGCGAAAACACATTTACAAAACAAAACATCATTATCCAGCAAATGACCAGTTCCTTCTTTATTCTCCTATTCAAATTTTAACTGTAATTTTTTTCCCTTTATAAATAATTTTTTTATCAGCGCTGTTCAAAGAAAATTCCATCGGGGCTGGTTTGGTTTTGCTTATCACTTTCACATAAACAGTTCTGTTCTTCAGCATTCCATCAAAACTTCCGTTTCTTTCCCCAATGGTAAGCGTTTGAGAGGCTTCGTCATAAGTAAATGGAATCTCTGTGTATTTTCCCAGTTCATAATTATAATTCAGTCCTTCATCTTCATACAGTGTAAAGGAGGCGTTCTTGCCAGTGTAAACAAACAAGGTAATCGGGTCGGCAGGTTTTTCGGCTGCATATTGCAGTTCCGGTCCGGTTGGAATGAGGGACCCTTCTTTTACAAATACCGGAACTCTTTCATAAGGAGCATCGGCAGTTATCGTTACACCTCCGTTGTAGTGCTTACCTGTGTACACCTCGTACCAGCCTTGCCCTGAAGGCAGATATACTGAGCGGTTTGTTGCTTTGTAATTGTAAACAGGACTAACAAGAAGCGATGAGCCAAGCATAAACTGATTACCTACGTTCCATACATTTTTATCTGCTGCAAAGTCCATGACCAGCCCCCGCATGATTGTGTAATCATTATGATAGGCATGACCAGCCAAAGTGTACAGATAAGGCAACAGCCTGTAGCGAAGTTTGTTATAGTACAGCATGCTTTGATAAGCAGGATGATTCTCTGGTGCCACATTGAATACCTCCCGCTGCGGAAACTGTCCATGCGAACGGAACAGCGGAACAAATGCACCAAACTGGTACCAGCGGGTTTGCAGTTCCCTCCATTCATCCAAGTCGGTTTCCTTCATAGGCACTGCATTGTAGCGATTCTCCGTAGCAAAGCCGCCAATGTCCATCGTCCAGTATGGCAGACCAGATATGGAATAATTCATGCCTGCAGTAATTTGCGTACGCATATCTTCCCATCTTGCACCAATATCGCCACTCCACACACTTGCCGCATAACGTTGCGAACCGGCAAATGCAGAACGGGTGAGCAGAAATACCCGCTGATTGTTATTCGTTCCTCTTTGCCCTTCATAAATGCCTTTGGCATTCATCATCGGGTATGCATTCATATACTCGGCTGCTGTTCCCAATGCCAGGGGCTTCATCTGTTTCTTTTTTTCCGGGCTTACATTTGACTGTATATCCGGCTCACTGGCATCCATCCACCAGGCATCAATATTTTTCTGAAAGAGGTTCTTATTTATCAAATCCCAAAATGCGGTTCTTGCTTTATCATTAAACACATCATAGAAAGTGGAAACATAGCCGGGGCCCACCCAGTCTTTCTGCCGGTCAGCAATATTCCTTGTATAAAGCCAGCTATTTTTATTGAACTCGCTATAGGTATTTATTCCTTCGTAGAATTTTGGCCATACAGAAATCATCAGCTGGGCTTTATATTTTTTATGCAGCATTTCCATCATGCTGTCAACATTAGGGAAACGGCTTTTTTCAAATTCCTGGCTGCCCCATTCATTTTCTTTCCAGTAAAACCAGTCCTGCACTATATTATCCAGCGGAATTTTTCTTTTTCTGAATTCTGCAACAGTGTTCAGAATATCTTCCTGTGATTTATATCTCTCCCGGCTTTGCCAAAAGCCCATTGCCCATTTAGGAACAATTGGGGCTTTTCCTGTAAGGCGGCGATACCCGCTTATTACTTCATCCATATTTTTTCCATAAACAAAATAATAATCAATCTGCCTGCCTGCTTCCGATTCAAATGAAAATGTATTTTTCTCTTCCTGAGGAGCCGGTGGTAAAAAAGAGGCTGAAACATAAGATTCACCGCCATCCGGGATCCATTCTATTTTGATGATGCGTTTTTTTCCAGCATCTATGCTCACATCCATCAAAGCAGTACCAGGGTTCCAGGCCTGACGCCACTTATCAAACATCAGCTTATCATCCACCCAGCATTTTATATAACCCCCATACGTAAACTTGAAATGATAATTGCCTGTTTCATTCGCTGCAATGCTCCCCTGCCAGGTAATGCTTCCTTTTTCTATTGTAAATTCTTTGGGCAAACGCTGCTTCGTATCATTCATATACGGATACCAGATTTCAGATTCGGCCTTCTCGAACAACAATTCATTGGGTTTATTCCTGTCATTAACATACGTGGCAGTCAGCCATCCGGCATTACCGTTTTTATCAAACAACTGCAATGCTGATAATTGCTGAAAATTTTTACATCGCCGGCTTTGCTGTACGAATAATTATCCCACAGAACGCCGTAGTTTTTAACTGACACTAAAAATGGTACCGCCACCTCAGTATTGTTTTGAAAGAAGACAACCTGTTTGTCTTTATAGTTCCAGCTATCATCCTGGTGCTGACCTAATCCATAGAAAGCGTCTTCATCTGTTGTTTCAAAAGCCTGCCTGAGTGAATAAAGTTTTTCCCCTTCCAACATTATCGCTTGCATTGTTCTTCCGGCTACCTGCTTCTCGGCAAGCAGCAGCTTATTTTGTATCAAAAAATGTAACAGCCCCTGAAGCCAGATTAATTTTTACTTTTACCAGCGCTGTTGTCAACTCAACTAATTCGGTATTTTCTTCTACCTGCCATTGCACCTTATTGGACTGTTGAATAACAATTAGACTTTTATCTGGCAACGCTTCTTTTTCAAGCGATGCTTTTACTCCTATTATTTTCTCACTTATTACCCGTAGCCGGACCGATTGCACACCACCTGAAAACCGGGTATCAGGATATACAATCAGCTCATTTTCTGATTGTTTATATTTTTCTGCTGAGCAAATATGCCAACAGAAAATAACAGCAACGCAATTGACGCAAACAAACTGTGCAGTAAAGCCCGTTTCATATAAAAAAAATTTATTGTTTTGCCACCACCAGAAAAACACAGGCCCTGCCGGGTACAATAACCCTTACCCCATTAGACGTGGATGCAGTGTTGGGACCCAGGTTTTTGTAATTATCCGGCCCGCCGGCAGCGTATGTTGATCCCGCACCATTTACTAATGTCTTCCGCGAAAACTCACCATTATCAGTGCTGCCTGTCAGTGTATACCAATAGAACTTTGCACCTTTCCTGAAGTTAGTAAACTTAATTTCTACAGATTTTGAATCTGTTGCCTTGTTAACCAAAGCTACCGCTGTTTCTCCCGAAGTAAATGATGAGGCATAGCTTACCACATCTGAAGAAGTGGACGTTGAGGCTATCAACCTGTCACCTAAATACTTCTGTAAGAAATACATGTGATAATAAGCAGGACGGGGGGCCCATTTGGGAACACCATCAGGCTCATCTCCAATATTAAACATACCGTGGTCGTTACCATTGTCCCAACCATTGGCAAAATCCCAGCGGGCTGTCATTCCGAATTTATTATTCAACGCTTCGCCAAGTACCATTACAGCATGCATACCGTTAATATGTGAAACTGCCTGTTTTGACCCCTGGGAGAAAATATTCCACTCATCCAGCACAACTGGTTTTTGTGTTAATCCTGCTGTACTGATAGATTGCTTCACATAATTCATCATAGTTGAAGTAACTGTTTCGGGTGTTGCCAAAATTTCTGCTGCGTTGGCATTCGTTTGATAATTAGTATAGTAGTTATGAACGATGTAATAATCAGGATAAGTTCCTGCTCCGGCAAATAAACCAGTGTTCCAGGTTTTAGCAGTGTTGGTCCACCATGTTTGTGGGGCTGATTCAGATGTTACAGCGCCGATATAAATAGTCTTACCTTTTTCCAGTGCCGCTTTGCGCATTGAGTCGGCAAACACTCTAAAGTGCTGTCCGTATAACTGACCGGTTATAAATTCTGGTTGCCCGTCTTGATTATTCGTTGTGTTTATCCGATAACCAGCTTCCCAGTCCCCAAAATTCTCGTTTCCAATTTCCCAGTATTTTGTCCTTCCGTTGTCATAACGAACCCAGTCTGCTGCAAGGTGTGCAGCTGCGGTAACAGGATTAGCAGCGGTACTGTACCGGGCATAGCCATAATTTATGGTAATCATTCCCTGGTTGCCGGTTTGTTGCAGCATGCTGTAATAGTTGTCAACTGAAAATGTCCAGCTTGCTGAGTTTTTTCCGTACCAGTATCCTGCATTAGCAGAAGTTCCGTTTGCCTGCACTAATTGTGCTGGTGCATCTGATGGCGGAGTATCAGGCTGAGCATTCCAGAAAAAAATATCACTGATACTTCCACCCGGAAAACGAATGATATGCGGATGTAAAGTTGTAATATGGTCCATCAGAGAAGTTTCCGTTACAATCTGTGACATCCAGATGTTGGAATTGTTTCCTGCAAATGACCGGGGAATTTTTGTAATTACATTGCTTCTGTCAATTGTTACAGTTACCCCGGAAGCAGCCGGTGCCGAGACATTGGTAAATGATGTGGGAGTTGTGAAATTCCTGGGCTCCCAGTCATTCATAAAAAAGCCGATTGTATTTGCCAGCGGCGGATCAACCTGTGGGTTAACAGTGGTAGTGTCTGCAGGCGGTGCCGGAGTCTCCCCAGATGTTTTTTTACAAGAAGATGCCGTGGCTGTAATAATTACAACTAAGGGAACCAGTACAAACGAAATTTTTTCTTTACGCATCAGATTTGTTTTATTAATAAGCAATTCTGCCCATTAGCTCCATACAGGCACGGCTGTTGTGATATGGACATTTCCAAAAACCTGCTTTATCCTTATTCATAACTGAATAGTCCTGGTTCACACCCCAGTACCATTCACCGTTCTGATTGTCTTTTATATATCTCTTTACAAACTCCCAACTGTGTAACGACTGGCGGAGATAGTTTTCATTTCCTGTGAGCTGGTATGCATTATAAAAACCAATCATGGCTTCAGCCTGTGGCCAGGAATGCTTTTCGGTGATTAGCAGATTTTTGCCTGGTTCAAACTCATACCACAATCCACCATCTTTATCTAATCCTTCATTTGTTGCAGCAGCAACAGGAACAGCCAGCCTCCTGAAAGTTTCGATATGTTCATCATGCTTTATCAGCTCTGCGCACTGTTGCAGTAACCATGCCGCTTCTATATCATGACCATACGATTGCAGTGATGATTTCAGATTCCATTCATCATCAAAGAATAAATTATAATGATGATTATTGTTGTTAAAAAAGTAATGCAGAAACAACCACAACAGGTTTTCAATCTGCTTCCGCAACGTATCATCCGGCCACACTGCAAAAAGATTTGCATACCCCTCAACGATATGCAAATGTGTATTCATTGTCTTGCGTTCATTATTATCTTTTTCACTCAGCCGCAGGTCATTTATCCCACTCCAGTCTCTTGCATACGCTTCAACATAGCCATTCTGTTCCTTATCAAAACTCTTAGACTCTACCAGGTTATATAATGCAATGGCTGCTTCCAGTGCCTCTTCATCGTTTGATATCTTATAGTATTCTGACAACCCATAAATACAAAAACCAAGACGGTAGATTTGTTTTTTCCCATCCAGCATGTGCCCCTTTTCATCTACAGACCAGTACACACCACCAAATTTCTTATCAATAAAAAAGTTCAGAATATATTCATATGCCCTTTTGGCCATGCCCAGATATTCCGGCTTTGGGTTCATTCCGTAGGCAGATGAAAATGTCCAGAGAATACGGCTATACAGGACAATGCCTTTGGGAGCAGCAGTATCCGGAATGTTATCATTACTTACACTTCCATAAAAGCCGCCGTTATCCTCATCAACAGTATATTTACTCCAAAACGAAAGGATACTATCCAGTTCTTTCGCAAGTTCTGTTTTGAACTGAAAAAGCACCAGCTGTTTTATATCATCCTCCTGATGAGCCACTACTTTCCAATTATTTTTTTAATACTGTCAATATTTACCAATTGCTCAGAAAGGTTTTTATCAATCAGGCCATTTAGTGTTCTGACTGTTTCTGTGGACCTGAAGCCATCAGGTGCTGTGTTCGTTACATAATCAAGCAATCTCTCGATTGTTGACGTAGCCACATGCAATCTTGTATCAGAAGAAGCATAATAAATGAAAACTTTACCATCGTCATCCGCAATCCAGCCATTACTGAATACAACATTTGATACATCGCCCACTCTTTCTTCGCCTTCCGGCGCAAGGAAATAACCAGCCGGCTGATAAATAACTTTTGTTACATCCTCCAAATCAGTCATAAACATATACAGCACATAACGAAGACCTGCTGCTGTATTTCTTACACCATGAGCAAGGTGCAACCATCCCTTATCCGTTCTGATAGGTGCGGGGCCCAGACCGTTCTTTAGCTCATAAACTGTATGATATACTTTAGGGTCAATTACCACTTCCTTTTCCACTATTGCATTTTCAATGGTATTACTTAATCCAAAACCTATACCTCCACCTTTTCCGGCTTCTATAAACTTATCCTGCGGCCTTGTATAAAAAGCATACTTACCTTCAACAAATTCAGGATGTAACACCACATTGCGCTGTTGTGGTGATCCGGTTTTCAGGTCGCTCAGCCGTTCCCACTTTTTTAGATCTTTGGTCCTGGCAATACCGCATTGTGCAATTGCGGCAGACTGGTCAGTGCTGGGTGCCGAAGGGTCACGGCGCTCGGTACAGAACAAACCATATATCCATCCATCTTCATGATGCACCAGCCGCATATCATAAATATTCGTATCCGGCACATCGGCCTCCGGCATGGTTACCGGGTGATCCCAAAAACGAAAATTGTCAATACCGTTAGAGCTTTCTGCCACAGCAAAAAACGATTTACGATCTGTAGCTTCTACCCTTGCTATCACAAGATATTTATCGTTCCATTTTATTGCCCCTGCATTTAATACGGCATTGATACCAAAACGCTGCATCAGGTATGGGTTTGTTTCTGCATTCAAATCATAACGCCAGAATAAAGGTGTGTGTGCAGCAGTTAATACAGGATATTTATAACGGCAATAAATTCCATTGTAATCATCAGATTTCTCGTTTATCCGTCCGAACAGTTGTTCCTGCTCATGCTCCAGTTTAGCAAGACGGACATAAAAATTGTTATTCATATACTTACTCGTTTTTTAATCTTCCAGTTTATTCCACCATGTTTTCTTCAGAATAATAACAATAACGGTTAAGATTGCTATTGTAACAATTAATGGAAGATGCATTGAAAGAACTATATACATGGGCAATAATGTCATACATAACTGGGCAATAATTCCCAGTACCACATTGAACATATCCAGTTTGAACCGCTTATTGGGTTCAAATGAGGGGTCATCTTTAACCACCATTTCATGAACAGGTTTCCAGAATCCCCATGGGCGAACTGTTTTGTAAAACTTCTTCAGGGTTTCCGTTTCTGTAGGAGGAGCAGTATAAGTGCCGATAAGACAACCTGCAACAGACAATACAAAAAGCACCGGCCACCAGTACAATGGTAATGATTGAGTGATATATCCATGCGATATGCCCCAGCTAATGGCATAAGGCATAATTAAGGCCCCTGCCACGCCGGCAGTCATTCCCCAGAAGAAACCATTGGCATTGAAACGCCACCAGTACCACTTCAAAACATTGGAGGCCACGTATCCTCCATATAATCCTCCTACAATCCATTGCAAAATTTCATTTACATCTTTTGCCAGAAATCCAAAGAACACACCTATTGCCACTACCACCACACCAGTTAAATAATTCATCGAGATAATCTTCTTATTAGAAGCCTTTGGATTTACATACTTTAAGTAAATATCATTAACGATATATGCCTGTGCCGCATTTAATGTTCCGGAGAAAGTGCCCATAAATGCACCCAGCAAACCGGTTAATACCAAACCAAGAATGCCAACAGGAAGAAAATTATTAATAGTAGCCGGCAGCACTCTTTCGAAATCTATTCCGCCTGCGCCATTACTAAGGTTAAGCTGGTTGTAGTACAACAATCCCAGCACAGTTAAGCCAATCACCATTGAATACCTTACCGGAAGCAAGATGATAGAAACAAAGCCAGTCATTTTTGACGCTTCTTTTGGAGACCTGGTGGAGAGAATCTTCTGCATATCATAATTTGGTGCCGGTCCGGCAGCCGCTGCAAATACACCCTTTAGCAACATCATCATAAAGAAGATACCAAACAGGCTGAATCCATCATCTGCAATTTTCTTATTGGCTTCACTAACAATTCCTGTCCAGTCAAGATTTAGATTCCAGCCGAAGAACGGATCGCTCCATCCTTTTGGAACATTCAATGTGCTTCCGTTAAGATGAATCATTGCAATAATGGCAATGGCAAAGCAGCCAATGGTCATTATCACATATTTAATTAAGTCGCCCAAAACTATACTGTGCATCCCGCCCAGTATAGAATAGAACATTGCGAAGAGAGTAAATACGATGCCATAGAAATGCGCCACATACTGCGGAGCAATATGGAAGGGCACATACTCTTTTATTGCTTCCCAGGGAACAAATATTTCGATAAACTTACCCAAGCCAATAAATCCATAAGCAAGGAAACCAAGACAACCGATTAAGGCAAATGCAACAACAATATTATGTGAGCCTTTCACACCTTTGCCTCTTAAGCCAAACCTTGTGGCCAGCCATTCAGCACCTGTATTAGCATTGGAACGGCGCAACCATTTACTCAAATACATCATGTTAAATACCTGGTTAAACACCGGCCACAGCCAGGGAATCCAGATGCTT
Organism: Chitinophagaceae bacterium; assembly: GCA_016719815.1. GTDB lineage: Bacteria > Bacteroidota > Bacteroidia > Chitinophagales > Chitinophagaceae > JJ008. The sequence continues at coordinate 135,969 of JADJYK010000013.1, forward strand.
TTAATTCCGTACACAAAACATAGCGCCACCATCCACATGGTACCGCTAATGTCAAACATATCAGAAGCATCACTCATTCCAAGCATGTACCAGGGAAGCTTTTTGCCACCCATCAGGTAGCTTTCTTTGTTTTGCCGTGCCTTTTTCCGCAAAAACCACCCCAACATTACCATTGTTGCCAGGTATAAAACGATTATGCTGATATCAATAAACTGTAATTTCATTCCTTGCTTTTTGGGTTACAAATCCACTGCCAGTGTAAAGAGGTTGCAGGCTGAAGAATCAACCCGCAACTCTTACTGACTGATTACTCTGCTTATAAAAAAAACTATTCATACAACTTTTCTTTCGCCACTTCTTTTTCAAAAAATGTTTGTTCCAGGTTATAAAACTTTACAAAATCTGTTTCCGAAACCTGTCCTTTATAGGGTGCGTAGTAATGCATTTTTTTCATATCATTATGATACCCATGGTTACGCCACACCAGCACATACGAGATCTTATTGTCACCAATGGCATTCATTAATGTCTCTGTCCACCAGTTCGTATAGGGTATCGCCTCAAACCCTGTTTCGGCAAGTGCAAACATTTTATTTTTTTCTTTGGCTATTTCACAAAGCATACTCAGGCCACGGTTTGTATTAATTTCAAACCATTTTTCCTTTTGTGGGTCGCCAAACTGGTAGCTGTCAAAACTCAGTACATCCACCCTATCATCACCGGGATAACGTTCGAGGTATTCTTCTTTTGTTTTAAAATCCCCGCCAGTATTATACACCCAAATAAGATTATGCAGTTTTTTTTCCCTTTGCAAATAATAAACTGTGAAGCGCCAAAGTGTTTTATACTCAAACTCAGTACAGGCATTTTTACCCCACCAAAACCAGTTACCGGTTAATTCATGAAACGGGCGAAACAAAACCGGGATAGCTTCTCCCTTACTTCCTTTAAGCGAAGAAAGAAAATTTGCCACTTTATCGAGCCATTCTTTATACAGGGTATGATTATCACCACCCGGATTGATGGACGCAACTGTACCATGTGCGGTATCCCAAGCACCCTTTTGTGCACCAAACGGACTGTCTGCATGCCAGCTTATAGTTATCACTCCTCCTCTTTCATAGCCCTGTTTAATATATTCTTTCATTTTTTTAAAGGGCACCCCATCCAGATTTATCTCATTATTGTTTCGTTCGATACCACCCAATTCCCACCCATACACAGCGGGATAATCACCTGCAGTTTCCTTTACATCACTCTGTCTTCTTTATATTTCCATTCCACACCATAAGCGAGGTCGTCCTGGTGACCAAACATGAAACCCTTCTCTGACAGTTTCTTTAAATTATTATACAGGTTTACCGTTTCTTTTGTCGCTTCTTTATCAACAGGCAACTCCTTTTGTGCTGCTGCTTTGCAAGACAAAAGAAATAGTAATCCGGCTACAGGAAAAAATTTTAGTTCTCATTATCGCCCTCCTGTTTTTTAATGTATGATGTGATAACATTCCAGGTACTGGTATCACTGTCAAAAACTGAGTTGAGTCCCTGTTCTTCTACCGGGGGATCGCCTAATAAATCGTCTCCCTTTTTCCAGAGCAACTGCTTGTGAGAAGGTCTGCCTGCACCGCTGAAAGTCCAAAAGTTAGCTCCTGCAATAATTCCATCATTCTTACTATGCAGCAGCAACTCTTCAAAAATTACTGCATAGTATCGGTCCCTGAATGTTGTTGTTGAAGTCAATGAAAAAGAATGACTGTCTCTCGGCAATCCAAACTCTTCCACCACAACAGGCTTTCCGGTTTCAGCAGCCACTGCAGCATTGCGCTGAATATAGTCTGTTGTATTTTTAATAACCACATCGAAATCTGCAGCAATAGATGTGTCTTTAAACCAGCCCCAGTTTTTTGGCCAGATATGCATGGTTGAATAGCTGATGTTTTTGTAAGAATGAACTTCCTTAAAAACGTCCAGATTTTCACTGCCAAACTCACCTTCACTGCCAGTTGTTATGAGATGATTCTTGTCTAGGGTGCGGATAAGGTCGGCCGAACGGTAAATAAATTTTTTATACGCCCCGATTGCGGCAGGCCGCATTGGCCTTGGTTCATTGGCAATTTCCCAGGTCATTATTGCCGGATCATCTTTATATTTTCTCTTTGTAATGCTGTTGGTTCTGTTTACTATCAGTTTTACCTGTTGCGCATATTGCTGAACACATTTCCCGCAAGAATAAAACAGGCTTACATAATCCCGCATTTCATCCCATGTCAGTTTTCGTTTTAGAATGGAATCCGGTATCAGCCCGTTCCAGTTCAGGTATTGCAGAAAACCGCCACTCCATTCCCAGTTATTACTCAGGAAAATAACTGCTTTCATCTTACGCTTACCCATTTCTGCCAGCAAAAAATCAAGTCCGGTCAGCAGTTCTTTTTTGAATACTCCGGGTTTGGGTTGTAAAGCAGGCTCTACCCTGGGCACTCCGTTTATCTGACCGGCACCTTCTGCACCTGCCATTATTCGCAGGTTGCTGATGCCTTTGCTTTTCAGAAAATCAAGTTCATTTTTAACTCTGTCTTTTCCGGCTTTATCATTGGAGAGAAGGCCTCCATACCAATAGTTGACTCCTATAAAATAATATGGCTTTCCTTCTAATATAAACTTTGCATCAGCTACCTTAACAAAAGAAGACTGAGCATTGACAATACTGCCAAGACAAAGTGAAATAATAAAAATTCTGAGTAGGGTCATATAATCCGGTATGCCGGTTAAAGAAAAGTCGTTTCTGCGATATAAAACTGACCACAGAAACGACTTGAATAATACTTTACCAGTGTGCTTTATTTTTTATTCAGGCATCAGGTGGCCGCTGCCCGTTTTGCTTATTTAAAGAACATTATGTCATCAAAATAGAAGGTTTTTCCTTCGTTTTGTATCTGGAAAGTTACATTGTTAATTGTAGAAGAAACACCGGCATAATCAACAGCTAAATCATATTTGAAATATGTCCATTTCTTAGCCGGAATTGTAATTACTTTCTGGTTGCCCCAGTTCAGCCAGAACTGAACATTCCAGTCAACATCTGCTCCCTTAACCCAGAATGCAAAATACTTATAGCCTGTTATATTTATGGAACCACCATTGCCAAGCTGCATACCACCCCAGGAACCTGCAGGATCATAGGCGGCTTTCAGGCTTTTCGTTCCGCAAACTTTTTCATCAGCAGAAGCACTGAAATCGCCTCCCCAGCTCCAGCTTTCAAAACCATTATCCAACTGATCGGAAAAAACTTTAAGCGCCATATCAACATTTACAAACTCCATATCTGTTACTCGTATACCAGACAGGTTAGTCAGTTTCAGTTTACCTCTTGTGATAGTTGTAGATGGCATTTTAATTACCATTTGTTTCCTTGTTTGAGAAACGATAGTAGCTTCGGTAGTTGTACCATCAAACTCTACCTTAGAAACATCATCGAGATTATTGCCGGTCAATGTTATTTCAGTATTGGCCTGGAAATCGGTTGGCCATGCTGCTGTAACACTCGGTAGGGCAATTACAGAAAATGGCACCATTAGTGTTTTCCCGTCTGCATTGGTGAAGATTACATTCTGGTCACCACCATATGCTGTATCGGGTACCCTGAATATGAGATTTGTTTCTGTATTTAGTGTAGGCGTAAAAGGAGCTGGTACATTATTCTTTTCAAATACTATTGTTCTGATCTGGCCAAGACCTGAACCGGTAAGCACTACCGATTCTCCACCTGCAGCTTTATTAGGATTGATGGCACCGGATGACATATCCCCGGTCTTCATATCCGGGCTTCCGTCACTTTCTTTTTTACAGGCTACTACTATTACTGATAATGACAGCAAAATCAGCAGCGTTGAAAAGATGGATTTTATATTAAACTTTTTCATTATAATATTTTTTAAAAATGAATTATTGATAATAGGCAACAGGAGGTTTACCCAGTTCAGGATCCTGCAGCACCTCTCCGGCAGGGATAGGTAACTGCATATAAGATTCCTGGAAGGTAACATAGTTTGGGTACGTATATGTACCCCTGTTTTGTGCTTCAATAATTTGTTTTGCCTTTGCAAATCCCTGTCTTGTTATATCATACCAGTAATCTCCTTCAAAAGCAAATTCAACACGGCGTTCTTTTAAAATATCATCCAGTGTTAATACAGTTTTGTTTAATAATCCTGCCCTTGCTCTTACTTTATTAAAGGCAGCCAATGCGGTGGCATCGCTGGTTGAAGCGGCAGTTCCCAACGTTGCTTCAGCATAAATTAATAAAATATCAGAATAACGCAACATCATAGTATTAATTCCTGTGTTCATTCCTATTACACCTTCACTTCCAAAACCACTGCCGGGACCAACCACATACTTCACGATATTGGCATGTGTACTGTTTTTCTGACCGCCATCACCAACAGGCTGTAATGTGTCATACTTATAGCCATTTGCCATAAAAGCATTATATGCAGGATTGGAACCTTTAGGTTTCCATGACGGATAGCTCCAGCCATGTTGCATAATGGTTCCGCTCTTGCGCAGGTCGCCTGATTCAAATGCTGACTGAATATCCATACTTGGAATATACAGTTCCCACATATTTGCCTCTGCTGTCTGTAAGTTAGATGGGCCACGGTCAGGTTGCAACTGGTTAGCAGATCCCCAGGGATTTTGAGTAAGCTGGTGTTGTGTTGAAAACAGCGACTCCTTATTATTATTAAAAGTACTGCTTGTAAACATCCCTTTGTAATCTGTTATCAGGTCATATTTCGCAGAATTCATTACTTCTAGTGCTTTAGCTTTTGCACTATCATAATCTTTTCTGTACAGGTACAATTTAGCCATCATACCTTTTGCAGAATATTTGGTTACTCTGCCCGGCACATCTGCTTCTGGTAAGCCAGCCTCAGCTTTTTTCAACTCTTCTAATGCAAACCGCAGTACATCTTTTTTGTAATAACGGGGAATATTAAAATTACCGGAAAGGATTGTACCTCCGGGATCATTAACTATAGGTGCATCTCCCCAAATACGGGCAATGTAGAAATAAACGGTTCCCTTAAAGAAATGGCATTCTGCAATAGCAGGTTCCAAAAATGAAGCATCTCCGCCTTTTGATTTCTTCAGTTCCAATCCGTTCATATATGTACTTGTCCAGCCGCCTATTTTGTAAAAGGCTTTCCATGCATCGGCAAGACGTACAGAAGTGGAAGCAACTGAAAAGTTAGAAAAGGGAGGGTCATCATTACCACCGGCATATTCATTGCCACTCATTACTTCGGCAATGGCATCCATCGCCCGGTTTTCATAACCAGCCCATGGTAAACCATACAGTGTGCTGGTTAATCCCCGAACCTCTTCTGCTGTATTGTAATAGTTATCAATCGTTGTGCTGTCAAGCGACTCTCTTTCAGTGAATTCCTTTTTACAGGAAACAACTGTAACTGCGAGTATCACAAGAACCGCTGTGTATTTTAAAAAGTGTTTCATATCAGAATATTTTTAATTTTCGTTAATTATAGTTCAACATTGGCACCTATTGTGAATGTTCTTGGATTAGGATAGTGTCCTGCATCCACGTTCATCAAACGGATGTTGTTGTTATAAGCACCAATTTCAGGATCATATCCACTGTAATCAGTAAATGTGTGCAGGTTCTGAACCGTTAAATATAATCTGACATTACTGAGTTTAACCTTTGACAGAATAGAAGCAGGCAGCCTGTATCCTAAAGTAACATTTTGAATGCGCAGGTAAGAACCATTCTCCACATATCGGTCTGACATGTAAACGTTGTTTACGTTGGTATTAGTAAACCTTGGCAAAGAACCGCTGGTGTTTGTCTCAGTGTACCTGTCCATTACAGTCCCTAACTGGTTGTAATAAGGGTTATCCATTTTTTCCAATTGCCAGCGCAGGAAGTTGAAAATTTTGGCGCCATGGCTTCCCTGAATGAAAAAGGAGAAGTCTATGTTTTTATAATTAAAAGAGTTAGTTAAGCCATACGTAAACTTAGGCAGTGGGCTTCCGATGAATGTGATATCTTTTTCATCAACAACTCCATCCGGCTTACCATCGCTTCCTCCAACATCCTTGAAGCGAATATCACCCAGCCATGTGTGTGTCTGATCAACTGAATATCCAAACTGTGGCAAACTGTTGTTCAGTTCATCCATTGTACGGTACAATCCGTCTGTAACCAGGCCATAAAATGAACCTACTGCATAACCTGGTTTTGTAAATGATATTGTATAATTATCATAATACAGTTTACCGGTAAGTGAGGCAGTGGAGGCCGCCAGGTTATCCAGCTTGTTTTTGAAATGAGAGAAGATAAAATTGGTTTTCCATGTAAAGTTCTTATTCTTAATGTTTGTGCTGTTCAGGCTGATGTCCACACCAGTATTTGACATTTGTCCCACATTGATTACCGGTCCTTTCAAATCATCCCACTGGTCTCCCACTCCAATCAGTCTTGGACCGGTGCCAATAATCATCATATCAGAAGTAGTCTTTTTGTAAAAATCAACGGTCAGTTCAATTCTGCTCTTCAGGAAGGAGGCATCAAACCCTGCATTCTTTGTAATTACAGACTCCCATGTTAGATCGGGATTTGGAATTCCATACAGATAGCTTGAAGTTCCAAAGCCAACAGGGCCAGGCCAGAAACTAACCTGTGATGTATATGGAGGATTTGGAGAACCGGAAGGCAGATTTTGGTTACCTACAGAACCATAACCCACTCTTACTTTCAGGAAGTTCATTACATCAAGCATGTTCTCAGCAAATTTTTCATTGGTAACAGTCCATGCAGCAGACACACCCGGGAAATAACCCCATTTGTTTTTATCAAAGAACCTGGATGAAGCATCTGCCCTTAAGCTAAGCGACAATGAATAACGGTTGCTATAAGTATAATTGGCTCTTCCAAAAAAAGATTCAATGGAACTTTCATTTTTACCACCATTCAACTCCCAAGTTTTTTGATCAGAGCTGCCTGAGCTGATATCAATAATATTATTTTGCAAATCTACTTTCTTACCATTCAGGCTTTCCCAATAATTGTATTGAGATTCATGACCTGCTGTAGCAGAAATATTATGGCTTCCAAAACTCTTGTTGTAATTGATATAATTCCTGAATGCCCAGTAGTAGCCATTCCCCCGATAATCAAACACCTGGCTTCTTAAAGTTGTATTACCGATGTTGCCTGATTTTGAAAAGGCGAGGTTATTAAATAAGCTAAGTGAATAAGCAAACTCATTCCTGAATGAGAAGTTCTTCAAAAATTCAACATCTGCGTATAAACTGCCAAATACATTTGTACTGGTTGATGTATTACCACGCATATAACTTCTTGCTATGGAATTATCCAGTTTGTCGTAAGCTAACCCGCCAATGGGCTGACCGCCACCCCAGCTTCCATCCAGGTTTTTAACCGGAATTAACGGGCTTTGAACAGTGCCCCACCAAATGGTTCCTTCAGCAGCATCGGCAAGGGTTACGTTCTGAATACTTCTGGAAGCATTGGCACTTACACCTACTTTCATCCACTTTTTTAACTGATTATCTAAACTGAATCGGGTTGAATAGCGTTTGAAATCAGAACCAATTAAAATACCTTCCTGATTTAAGTATCCGGCAGACAAGTAATAAGTTGTTTTATCTTTTCCACCTGAAAAGCTTAACTGATGGCTTTGCATATTTGACCTGCGGAACATGGCTTCCTGCCAGTCGGTTCCTTCGCCAAGAATGGATGGATCCTTAAAATCAGGATTTAGCGTACCTCCTAACAACGGAAGCACTTCATTTTGATACTGTGCATATTCCCGCAGGTTCATTACATCTAATTTTTTCTGAACCGATTGCTGACCAAAATAGAAGTCGTAGCTGATTTTTCCTTCGCCAGCTTTACCTTTTTTAGTAGTAATCAGTACTACACCATTTGCAGCCTGAGAGCCATAGATAGCTTGTGCAGAAGCATCCTTCAGAATGTCAATGGATTCAATATCATTAGGATTTAATGTCGCAAGAAAACTGTTTCCTGTTTGTCCGTCCGAACCACCCAGACCAGCATAACCCGCATTAGATTTTGTATTGCTGGTAAACACCACCCCATCAATTACAATCAGCGGATCGTTTGCATTAATGGTGGTAACACCACGAACACGGAGTGACACACCACCACCGGGCTGACCACTGTTGTTCATGACGGTAACTCCAGCCACTTTACCCTGGATGGCCTGGTCGATTCCGGTAACAGGTAAGTCTTTTAAATCCTTCGATTTAACTGATGAAATGGCGGATGACACGTCCGATCTTTTTGTAGTACCATAACCAATTACTACCACTTCACTGAGTTTTGTATCGGTTACCTCCAGAGCGGCAACGATATTCGTTACACCTTCAATCGAAAACTCTTTTGGTTTTGCACCGACATAAGAAATAACCAGTGCTTTTGCAGTAGAGGGAACGGTAATTTTAAAAAGACCGTTTGCGTCGGTAGCAACCGACATTTTTGTTCCCTTGATATTTACGGTAGCATTAGCGAGGGGGGCACCTGACTGATCAGAAACCACACCAGATACTGTTTTGCCCTGGGCTAAAACAGCCAGCGAAGAAAGAACAAGCACAATGTTTATTGCGGCTGCTCTCAGAAATCTTAGACTTCTCATATAGCAAATAAATTTTGCCAAAAATTAAACCGATTGCATTACTTAATAGTAATACTATTTTAACTATAATTTATATTTTCAGCACCTGATTTTTATCAAAATCTCTACTTTTTTAGCAATACTGCTATGAAAAAGGATCAAGTTCTATAAACACAAAGCAATCAGACTTATAATACTTTTTTATCTCATTTTGTATAGCTTTATATTTAAATGACAAATCTTCTATGCAAAAAAATATAATGCGGGAGATAACACCCCTGACGAGCGGCGATTGCTTTACCATATTCAGCCGGGTTAAATCAGACTTTGACTTCCCGCTCCACTACCACGAGGAACTGGAACTTAATTTTATAATGAATGCCAGGGGAGCCAAGAGAACCATTGGTGACCATATTGGTGAAATTGATGACCTGGAACTGGTATTGGTAGGCTCTAACCTGCCCCACGTATGGCAAACTTATAAATGCAAAAGCAAGGAAATAAAAGAAATCACCATACAATTTCACAAAGATCTGTTTGATGAAAAATTTCTCAGAAGAAACCAGCTGAGCTTTATCCGGAAAATGTTTGAACGCTCCACCAGGGGCATATTGTTTTCAAAAGAAACGATTGTCCAGATAATGCCCAGGCTCACTGTTCTGGGACAAAAGCAGGGGTTTGATTCAGTGCTGGAACTGCTTTCCATCCTGCATGATTTGTCTGTTTCCAGGAATATGCATACACTATCCGATGCCACTTTTAGCGGAGCCGAGTTTTCATATAACAGCCGGAGAATTGATAAGGCCTTTGAGTATATGAACCAGAAGTTCCAGAAAAACAGTACTCTTGGGGAAGTGCCAAAGCTTGTAAATATGACTGATGTTTCCTTTAGCCGCTTTTTTAAAACAAGAACCGGCATTACCTTTATTGACAGTTTACTGGAACTGCGCCTTGGACAAGCATCAAGAATGCTGATAGATACCACACAGTCTGTTTCGGAGGTGGCTTATAATTGCGGATTCAACAACATTTCAAATTTTAACCGTCTGTTTAAAAAGAAAAAGGGATGCACCCCGAAAGAGTTCAGGGAAAGCTATAGCTACGGTAACAGGGTGTTTATTTAATATCCGTACTTATCTTATATTTCTGCATTTCTTTCCTTTTGGAAAATTTGCCGCCTCATACGGTGTCATCGCCCGGTGACAGGATTGTAAAAACAAAAGAGCAATAATTACCAAAAACAGAAGACGTTTTTCATAGATAACAGATTAAGATGTGAAAATAAGTTTCTGCATTTAAAATACAACAGAAAAATACGACTGAAATTTTCTTTGCTTATATGAAAAATTACGCCTGTTTATTCCTTTAAAAAGCATCCGTACCGCATAATGCGAAACGGGATGCACCAAACGTCACTCTGCATTATTTTATCAATCACACTTTGTTATATTCTTTTCTTTCACATATTGTATAATGTTGCCGGCATTTCCTGTAATAGAAATAATTGTAAAATGGGTTTCAATTACTGACCCGCTCATACAGCCTGGCCCGGATTCTGTATGTTCAATATATACTTATAACTCACCGGTGTGGCTTTCCATCTTTTTCACGTTCAGGGCATAGGCTGCGGTCTTTACATTGCCGGCATCAGGTATTCCAATGACTAACTATTTAATAAACCTGACCCAAATCATTGGAATGGATTTAAAAAACGAAGTGCCTTATAAGGTATTTTTTTCAAAAAAACCGTCCCGCATAGTGCGGGACGGCAGGAGAATTCGTGGGTACTTTCTTTATTTGGTTTTCCTTCCTTTCTTTAACCCTGTTAGCTGCATCCACCCTGGTTTCCACAGTTCAGGCATTTATAGCAAGTGCCGCTGCGCATCATGATGTGGCCGCATACATTACAGGCAGGTGCATCACTTTGCATATTGCGGGCAGATGCACTGAGAGCATCTAGTCCTGCTTCTGCTTTTACTGATTGTGTGCTGCGCTGTGTTTTTGCCGGTTGTGGCGCCACCGAACCTGATGATGGCGCTATTCTTACGCTTGATAGTTCCTGGTCTTTTTTATCATATTCCAACTGGCTGGATGCTATATCGTCCCAGTCATCATTACCTGTATTCAATACTTCTGGTTTGTCAAGTATATGAACAAGATCTGTACGGCCCAGGTATTCATAACCCAATGCCCTGAAGATAAAATCAACAATTGATGATGTGGTTTTAATATTCGGGTGTTCTACAAATCCGCTTGGGTCAAACTTAGTGAAGGCAAACTTGTCAACAAACTCTTCCAGCGGCACACCATACTGCAAACCGATAGAGATAGCAATGGCAAAGCAGTTCATCATGCTGCGCATGGTAGCTCCTTCCTTAGCCATATCAATGAATATCTCTCCCAGTGTTCCATCGCTGTATTCACCAGTACGAAGGAATACGGCCTGCCCGTTGATTTTTGCCTTTTGGGTAAATCCACGGCGTTTCGCCGGTAATGTCCTTCTTTCTACAATACTGGCCAGTTTACGCTTCAGTTTTGTATCAGGCGAAGCCTGCACCCTCTTCTGCACTTCTTCCAGCAGTTCTTCAACAGTAAGTTTTCCTAAATCAACAATCACCGATTCCTGTTGCTGATCCCTGACTACCGGCACCGCTTCTGCCTTCAGCGTTTCTTCTTCTGTTTTCTTCTTCTTATCTGATTTATTGCTGAGCGGCTGCGACAGTTTAGAACCATCACGGTACAATGCATTTGCTTTCAATCCCAGCTTCCAGCTCAGGTGATAAGCATCTGCTATTTCATCAACCTTAGCTTCATGCGGCAGGTTGATGGTTTTTGAAATAGCACCGCTGATGAATGGCTGAGTGGCACCCATCATACGGATGTGTCCATGTGCATGTATATACCGCTGTCCTTTATTTCCGCATTTGTTAGCACAGTCAAATACTGGCAAATGTTCTTCCTTTAAACCCGGGGCACCTTCCAGCATCATGGTTCCGCATACATAATCATTGGCCGCTTCAATCTGCTCATCGGTAAAGCCCAGTGCTTCAAGCAGGCTCCATTCAAAATCATTGTACTGTTCGGATGTAAAGCCCAGTCTTTGCAGGCACTCTTCACCCAGTGTGTATTTGTTAAAGACAAAGCCGATTTCAAAAGCAGTGAGAGCAGCAGCATCAAGGCGTTTTATTTCGTCAGCGATAAAACCTTTTTCACTCAGCGATTGATGATTAATATGCGGTGCCCCTGCAAATGATGCAGAACCGGTTGCATACTTAATAATTTTTTCCGCTTCTGCATCTGTATATCCAAGATTCTTTAATGCAGTGGGTACAGACTGGTTGATGATCTTGAAATAACCACCACCAGACAACTTCTTGAATTTAACCAGTGCAAAATCAGGCTCTACGCCGGTTGTATCGCAATCCATTACCAGGCCAATGGTACCGGTTGGGGCAATAACAGTTGCCTGTGCATTTCTGTAACCATATTTTTCACCCAGTTCCACTGCATCATCCCATGCTTTGCAGGCAGCTTTCAATAAATAGTCAGGACAGTATTGTGCTTTTATACCCATTGGCTTCAGACTCAGTGCTTCATACTCATCTGCATCGTAAGCGGCAAGGCGATGGTTACGCATTACCCGCATCATGTGCGATTTGTTCTCTTCATATCTTGGAAAAGCGCCAAGCACTTCGGCCATCTCTGCTGATGTTTTATAAGCAATTCCTGTCATGATGGCGGTGATAGCACCGGCAATGCCTCTTGCTTCTTCACTGTCGTAAGGAATACCGCTTACCATCAGCATTGTTCCCAGGTTGGCATAGCCTAACCCTAATGTTCTGTACTCGTAGCTCAGTTGTGCCACTTCTTTGGAAGGGAACTGTGCCATCAGCACTGATATTTCCAGTACAACCGTCCACAGGCGGCAGTTGTATTCATAGCCTTCCACATCAAAATGGTTGGTTGCAGCATCGTAAAACTTCATCAGGTTGGCCGATGCAAGGTTACAGGCAGTATTGTCGAGAAACATATACTCAGAGCAAGGGTTGGATGCCCTGATGGGTCCGCCTTCCGGACAGGTATGCCACTCATTAATGGTAGTATCGTATTGTGTACCGGGGTCAGCACAACGACATGCTGCATAAGCTATCTGGTTCCATAACTCACGGGCAGGAATTTTTTTCATCATCCTTCCATCCATTCTGCCTTTCAGTTCCCAGTCGCCATCTTCTTCCAGTACTTTAAAGAAAGAATTGGGAATGCGGATGGAGTTGTTGGAGTTTTGTCCGCTTACTGTTTTATAAGCCTCGTCTTCATAACCAGACGGATAGCCTGCAGCAATTAATGCTCCCACCTTCTTTTCTTCCTCCACTTTCCAGTTGATGAATTCGACAATTTCAGGATGGTCTAAATCAAGGCAAACCATCTTGGCTGCCCGGCGGGTAGTGCCACCGCTTTTTATTGCACCTGCGGCCCTGTCGCCTATTTTCAAAAAGCTCATCAGGCCGGAAGAGCTGCCGCCGCCGCTCAGTTTTTCGCCTTCACCACGGAGGTTGGAGTAGTTAGTACCTACACCAGAACCATATTTAAAAATTCTTGCCTCACGAACCCACAAATCCATAATACCGCCTTCATTTACCAGGTCATCATCCACACTAAGAATGAAACAGGCATGCGGCTGCGGACGTTCATAGGCATTTTTTGATTTCTTCAGTTCGCCATCGTTCTGATCCACATAGTAGTGGCCCTGTGGCTTGCCGGTAATGCCATAGCTTTCATACAGGCCGGTATTAAACCACTGCGGACTATTGGGCACGGCCATCTGGTTTAAAATAGAATACACCAGTTCTTCATAAAAAACAGTAGCATCTTTCTCTGATGCAAAATAACCGTAACGTTCGCCCCAGGCTTTCCAGCCGTTGGCCATACGGTGTGCCACCTGCCTGGCCGAGGTTTCTCTGCCCAGGCTGCCATCAGCCTGTGGCACGCCTGCCTTACGAAAATATTTTGTGCAAGAATATCAGTAGCAATCTGGCTCCATTGTTTGGGCACTTCTACATTGTTCATTTCAAACACTGTTTCGCCGCTTGGATTACGGATTACGGAAGTACGATAGTCGTACTCAAACAGGTCATACACACTTATATCGTCACGGGTAAAGCGACGGTGAAACTGCAAGCCGCTTTTTGCGGATGCTTTGGTTTTGGTAGCCATAACTAGAAATCGAATTTATCGGGGTTAGTACTCTTAGTATTTGTTAACGTCCTTACGAAAATATTTTTTAGTATCTATACTTCATAGCCTGAAATATTCACATTCTGTGGATAAGGAAAGTGGATAAACCCCTAAAGCCCTGCTGTACTGCATCCGGCGGTTTTTGCACACCCAAAAACAGTTTGAGGGGAAATTTTTTTTGGAAATATAGCCGCCTGTTACTAAACAAATTTTTTACCAATGAAAAAGGGATAATACCGGCATTTTATACAAAAGGGTGGGAAAAATACCATGCTTTGTGATAGCAAAGTTGGATATGTGTATTCCGTCAAATAAGTTTGAAAGTAAATACTTATATTTATACGGTAATATTTCATTTTATGAAATATCTTCTTCCTTATCCCTTCCGCTTTGCAAAAGGGAGTTTTTTCCGGTTGCCGGTTCGCTTATGTTACACCTCTAACCAGCAACACCAACCACCATAGCCAACGGGTTTTAAAGATCAGTTTTGTGTGGATTGAACGTGGATGACCCAACGGGGTAATATTCACTACAAAAACAATTAAAATGAAGGTTCAATCAATAAAATATACTTTGGCAATTCTATTTGTCACAATAGCATTAATTACAATTAATAGTTGCAAAAAAACAGACAGAAGTAACAACAATAACAATGAGGCTGCTATGGCCAGGGAAAAGCCATACAAGCCACTATTGAAAGATATGGACGGATAACAGCACCGGTAATTATGCGGGTCAATCAGCCAGCTTCTTTTGTTTCGTATAAAATACAAACGGGCAAATGATGGCCTTTAACAACGGCACCAATGGTATTGAAGCTGTTTGCGGGCAATACAACTGTTCAACTGCACCTACTGCCAATGATTTATTCGTTTCATACACCCTGCAATATGTAAGATGGTACTATACATGCGGAACAGGGCATGACCTGACTGCCACATGGAGAATAAGTGTGCCTTACTCTCTTTTATTGCAAGACCCTAATGGTGATGACTACAGTTTTGGCCGCATACGTATCAGAAATGGTGGAACAACCTTAGTGACAAGCAGTCTGCTTGGCCAGAACAATCTGCTTATTGTAAATAATGGTACAGATCCAAACTGCAGTTCTAATACACTATATACTGTTACTTATACCTGGCACGATGTTTCTGACAGCTATTTTCCTGACAATTATATTCAGTGTTCTTTAACCATCTATAATCATTGCTCTGTTACAGGGAATATTAATGCGGTGGGTTACACAGACGGATGTCCGGGCCCATCTTCGATGGGAGATGTATTCACACATCCCTGCGACAGGGTTGACCAGGCTTTTGTAAATCCAAATAACGGGCCCAATAACTGTGCAACTATTGCAGGTGCCTATGTTGTTTGCACCCCGCCAAGTGGGTTTACGGGAACTGATGAACACCAGGTTGAGTATAGACCTGTTACAAACACCTCAAGTGATTTGTGGGAGAATCAGGAAAACGACCCATACAATCAAAATTACAGCGAAGTTCAGCTTGGAAAAATTCCTGGCACAGGAGACCCGGGCACCTCAAGTCGGACATTGAATTCTTATACCGATGTTCTGTATTTAAGAGAAATGACACCGAACTCGGGCAAATGGATTGTACGATACCGAAATATTTACAATTCTGGTTGTTCTAATATATATACTGCACCACCTCCACCTCAAACTTGGGGAGGAAACTGGCATCAGGAAATATGGAACTTGTAGCTCTTGTTTACTAATAAGTCATGCAAAGCAGATTTAACTATCTGCTTTGCATTTTTCCAATGAATAAAAATGAATAAAAAAGTAATCTTAAATATCCTTGTCTCATTTATCACAGCTATTTCATATAGCCAGCAAAAATTCTGTGCTGATTCCAGCATCAGGATAAAGTATAAAAGTGGAAATCCAAACTATTTTTTGGGTGGTGCATTTTACCCGGATACAAATGGATATAGTATGCTATTAGGCGCATACAATAATGCAACATCAACTGAGAACGGAATGATTATTGCCAAAAATAACTGGGGAGACAGTATTTACTGGTCAAAAAAATACACTTCCATCACAAATGTTATATTATCTGCCCATAATATTATTAAAAATTCAAACGATGTTTTGCTAGTTACCGGAGAAAGAAAATATCTCGGAAGTACTGATTTTATGCTATGCCGGATCGATACTAATGGCAATATTTTGTGGAGCAGATTTTTCCCGCTTAAAACAGGACATATTAATTATATTGGCCTCGTAAATAAAAATTCAAGAATCGTTTTTCCCACAAACAATGCCATATACATTTCTTTGCCATTAGACAACCTTCAAACAATATTCAAGCTTGATTTAAATGGCAACCTGATTTGGAGTAAAGGACTTTATACGCTGCCTTTATTTTCAAGTTCACCTGTTTATGGAATATTTGAAAAAAATGGGGTTATATATTTTACCATGAATAAAATACGGCAGGCTCCCAATACATCAATCATTTACTCTGGCACCATCATTACCGGGCTTAATGAATCGGATGGTTCAATAAACGAAAGTGTCCTGTTGAGCATAATTCCTGATAATCTCGCAAAAGGACTGCACTCAATTAATCTTAATTACAATAATGATGGTACAGTACTGTTAACAGGCTTTGTTTGTTTATCCCTTCCCGGGGCAGGCATTGAGGCTAACCCCAATACGATGTTTAACTTACAGTTAAATAATGCCTTCAATCTTATAAGAGGCAATTATTATAAAACAGATATTACATCGGGACTGGCCCTGAGATTTGATATTAATAGTTTAAAACAAAGTATTTTTTATATAATAAAGAATTTAACCCTATTAAATACTTTTTAGTCTTCGACAGTACGCAAATATTATTAAAAAGCAGAAAATTTACAATCGCAGGTAATGCAAATGGAGGAGAAGACATAACCATCGATAATAAAAAAAATATACACATTTATTATAACTATACTCAAAATAATCAAAGCACCCTTGAATATGTAAGGCTAAGTGATATAGCTATGTCAAATGATTTGAGTTGCTTTGGTATAGACACTGCCAGTATTTTGAACAATTTCCCATATCTGTGACAATTGAACCATTTTCATGGGATATAATTAATGATGATGTACTTAACTGTATTCCAGTTAATATAAATACGGAAGTTTTCACAATCACCAAAGAAGTCATCTGCAAACAAGTAAGCTACTGCGACAGCATTAAAATACAGGGCAACGCTACTGTGTGCCTGCCCGGTCCTAATGTTCGCTACACCACCTGGCTCAACCCCCAATGCCTTAAAAGCCGTAGCTGGCAGGTTGATACCAGCTTTGCCACCATCGCTAACTCAGAAGCCGATACTGCCATTATACTGCAGTTTAAAAAAACAGGCAGCTTTTATTTAAAAACGCTGGTTAACAACTGCGTGGTGGCCGATTCGCTGCTTATTACTGTTACCGCCCCGCAAACTTCCCTGCAACTCAGCAAACAGGATACCCTCCTGTGTCCCGGCAGCAGTATTTCCCTTACTGTTAGCCCGGGTTTTAGAACCTGCCGCTGGCAGGATGGCAGCAGCCTTTTTGCTTTTACCGTTACCACACCGGGGCTTTACACCGTTACTGCCACCGACAGTTGCGGCAATATCTTTGCCGACAGTGTACGCATACTTGCTGCCGATACCGGTTTTGCGGTGCAGCCCCGTTATAGCATCTGCCCCTTTGACTCGGCTGCAGTACTGCTGCCCCCCGATGCGTTTAACATCATCTGGCAGCCTTCCTCATCAGGCCTGCTTGCCGGCAACAGGCTCCTGCTTTTCCCACCGCAAACAACCGCCTATACCATCCGGCTGCAACGGCCGCCCGGCTGCATCCTGCAAAAAAATACAACTGTGGCTAAAGAAGACTGTCCTGAATGGATTAAGTTCCCTTCGGGTTTTACCCCCAACAACGATGGGCTTAACGATGTTTTCCGGCCCGCTGTAAGCGGCCATCCGGCTGCCTATGAACTAAAAATTTATGAACGCAACGGGCAGCTGATCTTCGCCACTAAAAACCCATTTGCCGGCTGGAATGGCTTGTTTAAAGGCGCTGCCCAAAACAGTGGTGTCTTTGTATTTATCTGCCAATACCGGTTCCCCGGCAAACCCGAAACAACCAACAAAGGAACTTTTATGCTTGTACGGTAATAATCCGCTGCTATTTTTCATTATATATAACAATCTGCCTGTTATTGAAGTGGGCAATGCGGAAAGTTTTTCGCATTTTTGCAGCAATCAATCAGTCAGGATGAAATCGGCGATATATACAGATTTAACAATTAAGAAAAGCCTGGGAAAAAAATCCTTTGCTGTACTTATCGATCCCGATAAGGTAAATACGGCTGTTCTGGATGAGCTGATTGAACTCTCTGTATCGGCCCGGGTTGATTATTTCCTGGTGGGTGGCAGCCTTGTTATCTCCAACCATTTAGACGAATGTGTGCAGCACATAAAACAAAACTGCGACCTGCCTGTGTTGCTGTTTCCCGGCAGTCCCTCGCAGGTAAGTAAGTATGCTGATGCACTGCTGTACCTCTCTTTAATATCAGGCCGCAACCCTGAGTTGCTGATTGGCCAGCATGTGGTGTCGGCACCATTTGTAAAACAAAGCGGACTGGAAATAATGCCAACAGGTTACATAGTAGTAGATGGCGGTGCCCCTACTACGGTTTCTTATATCAGCAATGCAGCCCCTGTGCCCTCTGATAAAAATGAAATAGCAATGTGTACGGCCATGGCTGGTGAAATGCTGGGCATGAAACTAATCTACATGGATGCGGGCAGCGGCGCCAAACGGCCCATTACCGAAACCATGATTAAGGCTGTAGCCGATAATATTGAAGCCCCGCTGATTACAGGTGGCGGCATCATCACCCCCGAAAAAGCCTACCTGAACTGTAAGGCCGGAGCCGATGTGATTGTAGTCGGCAATGCCATTGAAAAAGACGCATCCCTTATCAAAGAAATGAGCGATGCTGTACATAGTGTGCCGGTAAAGGCATAAATCTCTTCAAACTGCAGCAAATAAAAAAGGACCGAAAACTCAGTCCTTACTATTAGTTCCCAATCCCCGCTTTCAATTCACTTTTTCCCTTTCCCCATTTCTTACAGGCTCATCATTTCTTTAAACTTCACTGTTTGCCGGCGGCTTACTTCAATTTTTTCACCTCCTTTTAACTCCAGTAACAAACCGCCATTAAAGTAAGGTTCTATTTTTTCTATCATCCGCAGGTTAATAATATGCTTGCGGTTAGCCCTGAAAAATACTTTCTCGTCCAGTCTTTCTTCCAGTGCATTGAGCGATTTAAGTATCAATGGCTTATTGGTACCAAAGAACACTTTTGCATAGTTGCCCACACTCTCAAACAGGCGGATGTCGCTCAGTTTAACAAACCAGCAACGTTCACCATCTTTTACAAACACCTGGTCGTTTTCTGACAAAATGCTATTGTTAACATATTCGCCTTCTGTTCTTATCTCTTTATGTTCACTGGCTGTAAGCTTATGAATAGCATCTGACAGCCGCTTAGGCTCAATTGGTTTCAGCAAATAATCAAGTGCATTTACCTCGAATGCCTTCAGTGCAAACTCATCATAAGCTGTGGTGAAAATTACCTGCGGGGTTTTATCGAGTTGGGCCAGCATTTCAAAACCGGTTTTGCCGGGCATTTGTATATCCAGGAAAATTATATCCGGTTGCTGCTTCTCAATCTTGGCTATGCCTTCATCAGCATTAGTTGCTTCATCCACAATTTCCACCTCAGGAAACTCCTGCAGCATCTTTTTTAATTCTGTTCTGGCTAATCGTTCGTCATCAATAATTATAGCTCTCATAAATGAGGGTTTAAAGGTTTAAGGGGGTTAAATAGTCTAAAGTCCCGGGCAACCACATTTTTGCTGAGCAAGAAAATTAAAATACCGTTCCACTAATCCTTCTGCCTCTGAATCGTTTTAAATTAAACGTTACACATTCACCGGTATCAGCACCCTTGCTTCCACCATCGAACCGTTTACCTGTTGTATTTCAAACTTTGCCTTCTCTCCATATAATAAATTCAGCCTGTTGGCTGTGCTGGAAAGGCCAAATCCATTCCCGTTTCCATTACCGCTAATCTGTCCTGTATTTTGCACGACCAGTTCATGATAGTCACCGGTAAAATCAGAAATTACCTTCACCACACCACCATTCATTTGCTGGCTGATACCGTGCTTGATGGCATTCTCCACCAATGTTTGTAACATCATCGGCGGCACGGGCATGTTTAATGTGTCTTCGTCAATTTCATACTCCACTTTCAGCCTGTCTTCAAAACGCATGTTTTCCAGCGCTAAATAATCTTTTACAATGTCCAGCTCGTTGGTCAGCGGCACCGTTTCCAGTTTTTCCGTATGCATGCTGCTGCGCAGAATGTTGCTCAGTTCGGTAATGGCCCTTCTGGCCCGCTGGGGATTTTCATCTACCAATGCCCGAATACTGTTAAGTGAATTAAAAATAAAATGCGGATTGATATGAGCCTTAATTGTTCGCAGTTCAAGCTCTTTAATAAGCGATTCCATTTTCAATGCATCCAGTTGCTGGCGGCGGCTTTTCTGTAAGAAGTGGTAGAAATAATAAATCAATACCCATGGCAGAATGAACCATCCGTTGTCGATAGTGGAACCGGCCAGTTTTGCCCAGAAGCTGATGTTTTTTCCGGATGGTGTATTCAGCTTAAATAACTCAATCCCCTTCAATACAATAAAACTGAAAGTCATAGAAGCCACAAACATGCTTACGATGAGCAGCGGAATAACTTTTTCCAATGGCCGCATCATCCATCCCTGCCACCTGATAAGCTCCCGCAGCAGGTGTGTAACAAGAATACCCGATATAAAAACGATAGTGATCCTGCCCAGCAGTTTTTGGGTTGATATATCAACCTGGTAGGTACGGGCAAAAAACAACATCACAAGGCCGACAAAACCCCAGCCTGCAATCTGCAATAACCAATATCTTTTTGTATGTAACTGCATACACAAATTTACTTCGAAGTCCGCATCATTCCAGTCCTTTATTATCAGTGGCAAAAAGGGGGTACAAATGGACTGTAATATCGCATTTTTGTCAAAATTAATTTTTCCCACAGTCAACAACGGGCGGAGATTATTGTTAAACAAAATTTAGAATATAACAGTGCAGGCAGCTATCAGCGGGAAAACAGTACATTTACACCGTTAAAAAAGTTTCAATGAATATTACGCCAGGATCTCTTTTGCAAACCATTAATTCACCAGGAGACCTGAAAAAACTCTCCCGTGAAAAATTACACCAGGTGTGCGATGAACTGCGCCAATATATTATCGATGTGGTAAGCGTACATGGCGGGCATTTTGGAGCCAGCCTTGGTGTGGTGGAACTGACAACAGCCCTGCATTATGTCTATAATACACCGTACGATCAGTTGGTATGGGATGTGGGACACCAGGCATACGGACATAAAATACTTACCGGAAGAAGAGATGATTTTCATACCAACAGGAAATACAAAGGTATTAGTGGTTTTCCAAAAAGAAGTGAAAGCGAATATGATACATTTGGTGTAGGACACTCGTCCACTTCCATTTCCGGTGCCCTGGGAATGGCAATGGCCGCAAAATACAAAGGTGAAAAAGACAGGAAAGTGGTGGCGGTGATTGGCGATGGCTCTATGACAGCTGGCCTCGCTTTCGAAGGAATGAACCATGCCGGTGTGGCCGATGCCGATTTACTGATTGTGCTGAACGATAATGGAATTGGTATTGACCCCAACGTGGGTGCCCTGAAAGAATACCTGACAGATATTACCACATCGCCTACTTACAATAAAGTAAAAGATGATGTATGGAACCTGCTGGGCAAACTGCCGGTAGGTAAAAACTTTACCCGGGCAATGGGGCATAAACTGGCTGAAGGCATGAAAGGTATGGTTAGCAGCAGTGCCAACTTGTTTGAAGCATTAAAAATCCGCTATTTTGGTCCAATTGACGGACACAATGTAGCCAAACTGGTTGATACGCTGAAAGACCTGCGCAATATCCCGGGACCTAAGCTGCTGCATATTGTTACCACCAAAGGAAAAGGATATGCCCTTGCTGAAAAAGATCAGACCAAGTGGCATGCACCCGGACTGTTTGATAAAGTAACCGGTGAAATTCATAAAAAGAAATACGATCTGCCCCAGCCTCCTAAATACCAGGATGTGTTTGGCTATACCATGATTGAACTGGCTGAACAGAATGATAAAATTTTCGCTATCACACCTGCCATGCCTTCCGGTTCATCATTAAAATTTATGATGGAGAAAATGCCGCACCGGGCTTTTGATGTGGGCATTGCCGAGCAGCATGCTGTAACACTCAGTGCCGGTATGGCCACACAGGGGATGAAGGTGTTTTGCAATATTTATTCCTCTTTTATGCAGCGGGCATACGACTCAGTAGTACATGATGTGGCCATTCAGAAACTACCGGTTGTTTTCTGTCTTGACCGTGCCGGCCTGGTTGGTGATGACGGACCTACCCACCATGGCTGTTATGATATTGCTTATTTCCGTTGTATACCTAATATGATTATCAGTTCGCCCATGAATGAGGCTGAACTGCGTAACCTCATGTACACTGCCCAGCTTGACAGTCTCAAACTTCCCATAGTTATCCGTTATCCAAGAGGTGAAGGGATGATGCCTGAATGGCAAACAGAAATGAAGGAAATAGAAATAGGCAAAGGAAGAAAACTGAAAGACGGAAAGGATATTGCCATTCTTACACTTGGCCATCCGGGTAATTTTGCGGCCGCAGCCATTCGTGATGTAAAACGGGAAGGCCTGGACCCGGCACATTATGATATGCGTTTTGTAAAACCGCTGGATGCAGAAATGCTGCATGAAATATTCAGTAAATACAACAAGGTTATTACTGTTGAAGATGGCACAGTAGTAGGAGGTTTTGGCTCTGCTATTCTTGAGTTTATGAACCAGCACAACTATACAGCCGAAGTAAAGATTTTAGGAATCCCTGACAGGCTTGTTGAACATGGTACACCCAAAGAACTGCACCGGGAATGTGGCTATGATGCTCAAGGAATAAAAGAAGCGATATTGGAAATGATGAAGGAACGCCTCACTGTTGCCTCAACGGTGTTAGGATAATTTTAACAGGCTTATCATATCTATACGTATGGAATAGCGTTGTGTAAGCGTCCACTGTTTACACAACCCACTTATGTTATGAAATTGCTTCCCCGCTTACTTTTTATTATTCTCATCGTTTGCATCGCCGTATCATGGTTTCCAAAAACACATTTCTGGGAAAAGACAAAAAAAACTCTTCTGACTAAAAAAGAAGTTGCTTTAAAACCAAAAACGGTCACCAACGCCAAACTAAAAACAAAAGCAGCCGAGGCCAGAAACTATCTTACTGGAAAAAACTATAATAACCAGACCTGTTTCTTCATTGATATGAGTCTGCCCTCCGGGCAAAAACGTTTTTTCATTTTCGACCTGAAAAGGGATTCATTGCTAAGTGCCGGACTTGTAACGCATGGCAACTGCATGGAATACTGGCTCGAAGAAAAACGATACAGCAATGTGGTGGGCAGTGGCTGTACATCGCTTGGCAAATACAAGACCGGTAATCCTTACACAGGTAAATTTGGATACTCCTACAAACTATATGGCTTAGACAGTTCCAACAGCAATGCTTATGCAAGAGCAATTGTGCTGCATTCGCATGAATGTGTTCCTGACGATGAGGTAACTGATGAAATTTGTCAAAGCAATGGCTGTCCCACCGTGGCTCCCGTATTTTTGCAACAGCTAAAAAAGATTATCAATTCTTCCAAAAAACCTGTTTTGTTGTGGATATATGAATAAAGCCGCCCCTATCGGTGCGGCTTTGCCAAAAAACTCTTTACTTACTATTTAAAACTCTTCACCAGGTTAGCTTCCATGGTAATATCTGTTGCCAGCGACTTGCTGATCGGGCAGTTTTCTTTTGCCTCTTCTGCATACTGCGGAAAATTCTTTGCCTTCAGTTTCGGAACTTTTGCTTTTACTTCAAGATGGCTGTTGGTGATAACACCATTCTCCAAAGTGATGGTGCATTTTGTTTCGATACGGCTGGGTGTAAACCCGGCAGCACCCAAAACAAAACTAAGTTTCATAGAATAACAACCGGCATGTGCTGCGGCAATCAGTTCTTCGGGGTTGGTGTAGGTGCCATCCTCAAAGCGGCTGCGAAAATCATATGCTTTATTCTTTATTACTCCGGACTGCGTAAGCAGTTTACCGGTTCCTTCTTTACCGGAGCCTTTCCAGTTGGCTGTGGCTGAACGCTTCATGTGTATATGTTTTATTGTGGTTGATTAATATCCTGTTCCAGGGCAGCGAGCCTGTTTTCAGGTTCATTGTATTCAATGATAAAGTTATTCATTCCCTCACCAATCATTATATTCAAAAATTTTTGTTGTACCAGCTCCAGCAGCGATAAAAATAAAAAAATCGCATGTACCCTGTTTTCACTCAGCTCAAATATCTTTTCAAAAGACAGGTGTTTTTGCTGTTGTGCAAGGGTAAGCATATCCTCCCGGCTTTTTTCCATGGTGTAGTTGTATTGCACCACCGTATGTACCGGCTTGTTGAGCCTGTCGCTGTATTTCTGCATAGCCCTTTCAAAGGCCTTCATCAGCTTAAACAGCGTAATATTTTGAATTTCTGTGCCTTCGCTTTCCTCTTCACCTATTTGAGAAAGTTCCCGTTGGATGTTTCCCCTCTTCACCATCAGCATACGCAGGGCTTCCATTTCTGCCATCTGTGCAGATGCTTCTTTAAAGCGTTTATATTCAAGAATCTTATTTATCAGTTCTTCCCTTGGGTCAATTTCATTGCCCTGAGCATCCAGTTCTTTACGGGGCAACAGCATTTTGGCCTTTATCCGCATCAGTGTAGAAATGAAAAGGATAAACTCACTGCTTAGCTCAATATTCAGTTCGTCACTCTGGTGAATGTAGTCCAGAAAATCGGTAATTATTTTGTTGATAGGAATATTATAAATATCCAGTTCATCCCTTTCGATAAAGAACAATAATAGGTCCAACGGGCCTTCAAACTGCGGCAATTTTATCTGGTACGATGTATTCTGCACTATACTGTGAAATTTATTCAGAAAAAAAGTCCTGTCTTTCAACAGGACTCTGCAAATCTAAGGGAAAAACGGTTTTCCGACCGAAACAGCCCTTTTCCCGGTTATTTCTTTAGGGCATCCCTGATTTCACGAAGCAGGGTAATATCTTCAGCCGGGGCAGCAGGGGCAGCTTCCTCTTTCTTCTTAAGGGAGTTGATTGTTCTGATTACCATAAACATAACAAAAGCAACAATAACGAAGTTGATAATAGCTGTAATGAAATCACCCCATTTCAAAAAAATGGCCTCTGTGGTAACTTTCCCGGTTTCATCTAGAACAGCATCCTTTAGTTTTAACATGTTTTTGCTGAGGTCTGAACCACCAATTAAGCCTATAAGAGGTGAAACAACTCCTTCTGTAAAAGAAGTAACAACTTTTCCAAAAGCACCTCCCATTACAAAGGCAACTGCAATGTCAACCAGGTTACCTTTCATTGCAAAATCTTTAAACTCTTTAAGCATTCCCATAAAATTTGATTTTGATGTTATTAATATAAATAAGAACAAACATAGTTTTTCAGCTACATTCATCCTTTTTTTTTCGACAAAAAAGATGTTTTGAAAGATAAGATTATTTCTTTAATCCCGGATACTGCATGTCAAGGCCTTTCAGTAAATCAAGGAGTGCATTGGCTATAATATACTCTTTATACCAGTTCTGATCAGCAGGTACAATTGTCCATTCTGGTTTATCGCAATGTTCAAAACAGTCTTCATACATTTTCATATAAACATCCCACAATTTTGCCTCTTCGAAATCTTTTTCGTTGTATTTCCACATTTTAGCCGGATCCTGCATCCTCTCTGTCAGCCGCTCCTGTTGCTCTTCAGGCGATATATGCAGGTAAAATTTCAGGATATGTGTGTTATTATGCTCCTGCATCAGCTTCTCAAAATCATTAATGGCCTGCATCCGTTTTTTTGCCGTGTCGTCATTGCACCAGCCATGTACACGGGTAACAAGTATATCTTCATAGTGCGACCGGTTAAAAACCTGTATCATGCCTTTGGCAGGTGCATACTGATGAATGCGCCACAAAAAGTCGTGTGATAATTCTTCTGCGGTCGGGGCTTTATAAGATTTTACCGAAACGCCCTGAGGATTCATATTGCCCAGCACATTTCTGATTACTCCGTCTTTACCACTGCCATCCATACCCTGTATCACAACCAGCACAGAGTGCTTGCTTTCTGCAAACAAGAGGTTTTGTAATTCATCCAGTTGTTCCAGGATTTTTGCTGTTTGCTCTTTTACGGTGTCTTTGTCCAGGTTTTTGGGGGCCTTGGTTGCTATGTCTTGTAAAACAATCTTTGCCATAGTAGTGTATTATATTATTAATCAATTTACCAAATCAGGAAATCTCCGGCAGGTTATAAAAATAAATCAATATCTCTTGTTTTGTTTATTAAACTTTGCACCTCTTATGCAAAAAGGAATACTACGATGGGGACTGTTTGCAGCACTATGCATTATATGGGGCAGTTCTTTTATACTGATGAAGTGGGGTATGTTTGATGAGCACCAACAACCGGTGCTTTCACCATTTCATGTGGCAGCACTAAGAATGCTTTCCTCCGGTGTTGTAATGCTGCCCTTTCTCTATAGTTCCCTGAAAGGGATTCCGGCAAAAACCGTTCGCTATATTCTGCTTAGTGGGTGGATGGGGAGTTTCTTCCCGGCATTTTTATTTTGTATTGCTGAAACAAAAATTGATGGTGCACTTACAGGCAGCCTTAATTCTCTTACTCCTTTGTTTGTAATTATTACCGGAACTTTATTTTTTGGCATGCGTACCGGCTCTAAAAAGATTGCGGGAGTTGTGGTAGGCCTGGCCGGCAGTGCACTGCTCATTTACCTTAATATCACCAAGCCGCAGGGCTACATTTCTTACACGGGTTTTGTAGTGTTCGCCACATTGCTTTATGGATTTAATGTAAATATGGTACATAATAAATTGGCTGGTGTAAGTTCTGTACAGATTGCAACAATTGCTTTTACCGGTCTTATTCCGCCTGCCCTTATTGTCTTATTTGCCACGGGTTATTTTAATCAGCCTCTTTCTGAACATAAATTTATAATGAGTACACTGGCCAGCAGTATTTTGGGCATTGTAGGCACCGCATTTGCTTCTGTTCTTTTTTATGTACTGGTAAAAAGGGCAGGTGGTTTGTTTGCTTCGCTGGTAACGTACGGCGTACCATTTGTGGCTATAATATGGGGCGTTTATTACGGTGAAAATGTAACTATTTTGCAGATTGTTGCTTTATGTATTATTCTGGCAGGCGTTTACCTGGCTAACAGGAGTGACCGAAAAAAATAAAGCATGTCTTTCGACATGCTTAAGCAAATACATTTATTAAGTCATCAGATTGACATTATTTCTTTCTCTTTAGCAGCAAGATGTTTATCCACCAGTGTAATAAACTTATCTGTCATTTGCTGAATATCTTCTTCAGCATCTTTAGCCACATCTTCACTTAGGCCGTTTTTCTGAAGCCTTTTGATATGTTCGATTCCGTCGCGGCGGATATTACGAATTGCTACTTTGCCATGTTCGCCCTCACCATGACATCTTTTTACAAGCTCCCGTCTCCTTTCTTCTGTAAGCGGAGGTAAAAACAAACGGATAATGACCCCGTCATTTTGCGGATTAATGCCAATATTGGCGGCAATAATAGCTCTTTCTATTGGCTGCAGCATATTCTTTTCCCAGGGCTGAATAGTAAGTGTGCGGGCATCCAGCACACTGATATTTGCTGTTTGGTTAATAGGCATTGGAGAACCATAATAATCAACCATTAATCCATCCAGCATTTGAGGATTGGCCTTACCTGCCCTGATTTTTATCAGTTCAGCTTCAAGGTGGTTAATTGCTTTTTTCATGTGGTCATCAGCAGTGCTGATAATTGATGCAACGTCTTCTGCCATAATTTTGTGTTTTAAAATTGGGAAACAAATCTACGAAATGAGCGATACCCAAAAAAAATAATAAACGTAGCAAATCGCTCAATTTTGCTTATTTAGAACAGCAAAAAACCGGGCTGCCTGTATAGCTCACCCGGTTCATATTATTACTCTTTGCTGATTAATTCTTTTTTTCGTCGGCCACTACTTCCTTCGTCAGATCTAGTATTGTGGCATTGGTAGTGGTAAGGCGGGCCGTACCCTCTTTTGTTTTTGAAACTACCATCGTTTTATGTGTGCGGCGGTAATTATACAAAACAGCAAGCCCCGAAAAGGCAAGTGCCAGCATAATACCCAGCAAAATAGTGGTGCCTAACTATCTGCCCAGCCATGCAAGTACAATAAAACCTATATTAATCCCCACACAGGTAAAAGTCACTGCGGCGTGGCTAAGTCCCCTGTCAATCAACAGGTGGTGTACATGGTTTCTATCAGGAGTAAAAGGAGATTTTCCGTTTAAAATTCTTACACTAAATACTCTAAGTGTATCCAGCAGCGGTACTATTAACACTGAAAATCCAATGGCAACAGAAGAATTTACCGGTATGGCTACAAAAGGATCGTGGGCTACATTAATAAACTTGATAACCAGAATGGCATTTACCATTCCAATCATCAGCGAACCGGAATCACCCATAAATATCTTCGCCGGGTGATGATTGAATATCAAAAAAGCCGCCAGGCTGCCCGCCATTGCATAGGCAAAAAGTGCATAAGCCTGGTAGTCGATTGCAAAGAAATAGGTTCCAAAAACAACCATTGATAAAACACCAAGGCTTGCTGCGAGGCCATCCACCCCGTCAATCAGGTTAAATGAGTTGATAACGACAATGATTGTAAGGTAAGACAATGCCAGCCCAAATGCCTGCGGAAGTTCTTCGATTCCTAAAACACCATACATACTATCCAGCCTTATATCACCCAGATGAATAATAATAGAAGCTGCCAGCAATTGCCCTATAAACTTTTTGCTGGCGGAAAGCACGACAATATCATCTTTCAGACCGAGAAAGAAAATAACAAATGCTGCAGCAAAAAAGTACTGAAATTCCGGATTTAACTGTCCTTGTATGGATAATAATGAAGCAATAATAAAACCGGCAAATATCCCAATACCTCCCAAAGAAGCAATCTTCTTGGTATGTAATTTTCTCTCATCGGGTATATCATATAATTTTTTAGCCTCTGCTATCTGAATAACAATAGGGATTGCCAAAAAGGAAATAATAAACGAAACCGAAGCGGTTAATAAAATATCTAAGCCTGTCATCTAAGCAGCTTTTTTAGTATTACAATACAAAAATAGTCTTTAATCTTCCCCTTACAAGTTCTTACCTGTTTGTTTTGGTTCGGGGCACATTATCGAAATGTTACCACAGGAAAATTGAACTTTTTTAGAAAGAATGATGATATGGCTTGCAATTCTTATCGAAAAAGGATGCACTTTTGCAGAGCATCTGGTGCTTTGAAGCGCCAAAATACAAAAAAGTTTAATAAGAAAAAAGTTTTATGGCTGAATTGACCGCTATTGCCGCCCAAATACGCAGAGATATCGTTAGAATGGTTCACGGATCCAGCAGCGGACACCCCGGTGGCTCTCTTGGATGTGCCGACTTTCTTGCCGCACTGTACTTCAGAATAATGAAACGTAACCCCTCATTTGATATGAATGCAAAAGATGAAGATGTATTTGTATTGTCTAATGGGCATGTTTCTCCACTTTTTTATTCTGTTTTAGCCCGTGCAGGATATTTCGACGTAAAAGAACTAGGGACTTTCCGCAAACTTAACAGCAGGTTGCAGGGACATCCTGCCACACATGAAAAATTGCCGGGCGTACGAATTGCTTCCGGTTCTTTAGGACAGGGGATGAGTGTTGCTATTGGTGCAGCCTTAAGCAAAAAAATGAATGGTGATTCAAACCTCGTCTTTTCCCTGCATGGAGATGGCGAGCTTGATGAAGGTCAGTTGTGGGAAGCCATAATGTTTGCCGCACACCATAAAGTTGATAACCTGATTTCAACTGTCGACTGGAACGGCCAGCAAATTGATGGCCCCACCAGCAAAGTGATGAACCTCGGAAATATCCGGCAAAAGTTTGATGCATTTGGATGGACCACACTTGAAATGGATGGTAATAATATGGACGAAGTGGTAACTACACTTGAAAAAGCAAAAACACTTACCGGCCAGGGAAAACCTATTGGTATTATGATGCATACTGCCATGGGAAAAGGCATTGACTTTATGGAAGGCACCCACGAATGGCATGGCATAGCCCCAAATGATGAACAATTAGCAAAAGCACTGGCACAGGTTCCTGAAACATTGGGAGATTATTAGGAAACCCTCATTAATTGGATAAAAAGGATTGTGGGATGATGATTGAGTTTCTCAAAAAAGTGTGCTAATGTAAAACGGGAAGATTCTGGCAATAAAAATACGTAAAATCCAAAAATTCTTTTTTAATCCCACAAGTCGTGGTTCTATTCGCTTCGCAATGAAAACTGCTGACCCGCAGCCCTGCCCGATGGTAGCCATGCCGCCACCAGGGCAATTACAAAAACAGTAATTGATACCAGCAGAAAATCGGCAAGTTTTAATTTTACAGGATAATAATCAATAAGAAATGTGCCGCCTTGCAAGGGAATAAAATGAAAATATATTTGTAATTGTGCAACTATAAAAGCCAGCAGCATACCTATGCCCCCGCCAACCAGTGCCAGCAACATACCTTCTGTTAAAAATATTTTGCGGATAAACAGCCTGTTACCACCCAGTGCATGTAATATGCTGATGTCTTTTTGTTTTTCAAGCACAAGCATAGTTAGCGAACCAATCATCGTAAAAGCTGCTACTACCAGCACAAGGCACAGCACCCCATAAATAATCCATCTTTCGGCATTCATCACTGCATACAGGCTGCGGTTCTGTTCATATTTATTCTGCACCAGGTAAGTATTTCCGAGCAGCTCTTTTATCTTTCTTTTTATTGCAGCAGAGGCATCGGCATCAACAAGAGAAATTTCTGCAGCGGTGTATTCATCCGGGTTCAGCTTCATTGCTGCTTTTACAAAACCAATATTGGTAATACCATATTTATTGTCAAAATCCTGCTGAATGCGAAATGCAGCAGATGAAGAAATTGTATCACTGCTTATGTCCTCCGTTATATCCACCATCGTGGTGCTGCTTTTTCGTGGCAGGTAAATATTAAGATTGTTAGGGTCAAGGCCGCTAATAATCCCCAGCGCATCCTCAACTCCAACGCCCAAAATAAGTTTTGGCACGTCAGCGCTGCCAATATCATATTTGGAGTCATTTATAAGGTTATCCGCAACACCCGAAACATAGCGGTAGTTGTCGTCCACCCCTTTGAGATAAATAACCGACTGATAATCGCCATTTTGCAGTAATGCTTTTTCTTCTGCAACCAAAGAATAGTTTTTAACGCCAGGCAGTTTCTTCAGATCCGCCAGTTGCCCAGGTGTAAGCGTCATTACTTTTCCCTGTACAGGAGTGATTTTAATATCGGTGTAGAAAGTGGAGTACAGATCTTTGACGATTCCTTCAAACCCGTTAAATACGCTCAGCACAAGTATCAGAATCATTGTGCCGAAAATAAAGGCAAGAATGCTCACCCATGCAATAATGTTAATAGCATTAGTTGATTTTTTTGCTTTAAAATACCGCCAGGCAAAAAGAAAGTTCAAATCCTGATTATTGATTTTTGGTTATTGGTTATTTCCGTCAGTTTGCTTCTCTTCATCAATTTTTTTGAAAATTTCTTCCATTTTAAACACATAATCAAGTGTATCGTCCTGAAAAAATTTAAGCACCGGCATACTTCGGAGCTGATGGCGCACCTTCGCTGTCAGATCCTTTTTTATTTCATGGCTTTTTTCTTCAATTTTATGAAGAGCGGCTTTGGCGTCTTTCACCTGGAAAAAACTCAGGTAAAAACGGGCTTCCAGCAGGTCAGGTGTAACTTTTACCGACGAAATGGATACCAGGCCCCCATCAATCATGTTCAGTCCAAGCCGTTGAAAAATTGTATTCATTTCCTCATTTAGTAAGCCGGCAATTTGTTTCTGTCTTTTTCCTTCTATCATGTATGTATCTTTTAGCTGCCGGTAGTATTTAAACTTCGGCAGACGCTGTAAAATTAGTTACTTTGTGGCTTTGCAGCAGAAGCATTTTACAAATGAAACAATACTCCCGCATATTTCAGTATCTCAAAGTTTATAAGAGCAAAATTGCCCTTTATTTCCTGTTTATTGTTCTTAGCATAGTGTTTTCAATTGTATCGGTAGGTATGCTGATGCCCTTTCTGCAGTTAATTTTTACCGGTGAAGGAACTTTTAAGGCCGCCAGCAATCCGGTTATTCAGTTTTTCAATGACCTTTTACTTGATACGTTGAAAGACCCGAATAATAAAGTACCTGTTCTGGGATATATTTGCTTGCTGATGATATCTTTCATCATATTGAAAAACCTGTTCCTGTACCTGTCCTATTATGTACTCAATCCACTGAAAAATACTGTAGTTAATCAACTGCGGCAGGATTTGTATGATAAAGTGCTGCAGTTACCAATTGGTTTCTTTACCGAAAAAAGAAAGGGTGACCTGATGAGCCGAATGACAAATGATGTGGGTGAAGTGGAAGGTTCGGTTGTAGGAACACTGGAGGGCTGGATACGGGACCCTTTGACAATCATTATAAACCTGGTTGTTCTTTTTTTAATCAGCCCGCAGCTTACATTGTTTATTCTTATACTAATTCCTGTTTTAGGATTGGTTATTGGCCGGGTTACCAAATCGCTAAAAAAACACTCAGAAAGAGCTGCCCAAAAATCTAGCGAAGCTTTGTCCACTTTAGAAGAAACATTGGGCGGCCTTCGTGTTATCAAAGCATTTAATGTAGAAAAACTGATGCGTTTCCGTTATAGAAAAAACAATGAGGAACTCCTGCATGCCAAAAACCATATTTCCTATCGCAGAGATCTGGCCTCACCATTATCTGAAGTAATGGGAGTTATGCTATTTACAATTGTTCTCTATTACGGCGGACGGCTGGTTCTCAAAAACCAGTTGCTGGAGGCCTCTGTTTTTCTTGGCTACCTTGCCATTTTTTACAATATTATTAACCCGGCAAAAGCACTCTCCACTTCTTTCAGCAATATGCGGAAAGGGGCTGCTGCTATTGGCAGAATTGAAGAAATACTAAAGGCACCCGTTACTGTTGATGATAATCCTGACGGAAAACAAATGTCCGCTTTCAGCCATAAAATTGAGTTTCGCAATGTACGTTTTGCCTACGACGACGCTGTGATACTCGACAACATCAATCTCTCCATTGAGAAAGGGAAAACCATAGCCCTGGTAGGTTCATCTGGAGCAGGCAAAAGTACACTGGCCGACCTGATACCCAGATTCCATGATGTAACATCCGGCGAGGTGCTGATCGACGGCATTAATATTAAAGATTATTCTTTGCATTCTGTACGCAACCTGATGAGCATCGTTACGCAGGAACCCATTCTCTTTAACGATACGATTGGCAATAACATTGCGCTGGGACAACAGGGGGCTACAGAAGAACAGAGTGCCGAAGCTGCAAAAATTGCCAATGCACATGAGTTTATTTCAAAAAAAGAAGATGGTTACAAGAGCAATATTGGCGACCGGGGCAGCAAACTAAGCGGCGGTGAAAGACAGCGCCTCACTATTGCCCGGGCTGTTTTAAAAAATCCACCGATACTAATATTGGATGAAGCTACATCATCCCTTGATACAGAAAGTGAGCGGCTGGTGCAGGATGCCATTAACAACATGATGCAAAACCGTACCAGCATTGTCATTGCCCACCGCCTTAGCACCATCCGCCATGCCGATGAAATTATTGTGCTGCAAAAAAGGAAAGATTGTGGAACGGGGTACGCATGACAGCCTGATTGCTCAAAACGGTTTTTACAAACGGCTGGTGGAAATGCAGGAGGTGAAATAAAGTTCTCAAATATTAGCCACTTCGATACAGTCATTTCAAAGATGAAACATACTGTATTACCGGCTGGTGGCCAATACCCCTGTTTTTTTCCTGCTGAAAGTACTATTAATAATTACCGGGAAATAGAAGGTTTTGCTGCAAAAATTTATTCTCACACTGCCTTATGACTATAATTCTGCAAAAGAATGACTATACTCATTTTTAAAATGGGTAATAGTATCAATCTTGCTTATTCACTTTCATTGGCCTGTGCAGAACTTCTCTTAATTTCAGTACAGATTAAATACCCGGTGGGGTAGCTTATGAAAAAAACGATTGCGATCACACCCTTTTTACTATTACAAGTAAACTCCTATTGCCATGGCTGAAAAGAAAAAAAACGTTGTAGTTAAGGCTAACGAATTTGTATTCAGTTTCACCCCGGAAGAAATTGAACAAACAGACTTCTACAAAAAATCACCTACAGAGTTCAACCTCATCAAAAACAACCGTTCTGTTAATGCCAGATTACTGGATACCGATGTTTCCGGCAAGCACCTTAAAATTGAAGTGGAAGGTGAAACCTATGAACTGGATGTAAAAGACGAGCTGGATCAGATGCTCGACAAAATGGGCTTCAGCACAGTTTCCAATAAGCATGTTAAAGAAATAAAAGCCCCAATGCCCGGACTCGTATTAAGCATTGCTGTAGAAGAAGGACAGGAGGTACTGGAAGGTGATAAAATCCTGATACTTGAAGCCATGAAAATGGAAAACAGCATCATGATTCATGCAAATGCAAAAATCAAAAAAATTAAAGTGAAACCCGGCCAGCCTGTTGATAAAAACCAGGTGCTGGTTGAACTGGAATGATGTAGTGAATGGGATTACCCGAAGATTTGAAATTACTAACGATTGACTTGCTAAACAGATTATAACATGAAAAAATATTAGTTGCTAACCGTGGCGAGATTGCATTACGAATAATGCGGACAATCCGCAAAATGGGTATTAAGGCCGTTGCCGTTTACTCAGAGGCCGACCGCAATGCTCCCCACGTACTGTTTGCTGATGAGGCCGTTTGCATTGGCCCCGCACCCTCTAACCAATCTTACCTGAACGGAGATAAAATCATTGCCATTTGCAAAGAACTGGAAGTAGATGGTATTCACCCGGGCTATGGCTTCCTGAGTGAGAATGCGGAATTTGCCCAAAAAGTTACTGATGCAGGCATTGAATTTATTGGCCCCACACCAGAAGCCATGCGGATTATGGGCTCCAAACTGGCCGCCAAAGAAAGTGTAAAGAAATACAACATCCCGATGGTGCCCGGCATTGATAAGGCCATTGAAGATGTGAAGGTGGCCATTGAAGTAGCCGACAAAATAGGTTATCCGGTATTAATAAAAGCCTCTGCCGGTGGCGGTGGTAAGGGTATGCGGATTGTCGAAAAGCCCGAAGACATGCAGGAACAAATGGAACGGGCCATCAGCGAAGCTAAATCAGCTTTTGGTGATGGTTCTGTATTTATAGAAAAATATGTTTCCTCGCCCCGGCATATTGAGGTGCAGGTGGTGGCAGATAAACATGGTAATGTTATACATGGACTGGAACGGGAATGCAGCATACAACGCCGCCACCAGAAAGTAGTGGAAGAAACCCCTTCACCGGTCGTAACTCCGGAGATGCGTCAAAAAATCGGCGATGCCGCAGTAATGGTGGCCAAATCCTGCAACTATGTAAGCACCGGCACTGT
The DNA here is from genome assembly GCA_016719815.1 of Chitinophagaceae bacterium. Classification (GTDB taxonomy): domain Bacteria; phylum Bacteroidota; class Bacteroidia; order Chitinophagales; family Chitinophagaceae; genus JJ008. The sequence goes on from JADJYK010000013.1 coordinate 171,822, forward strand.
GGAGTTTCTCGTGGATGATAAGCTGAATTTCTATTTCCTTGAAATGAACACCCGCCTGCAGGTCGAGCACCCCGTTTCTGAAATGATCATCGGTCTCGACCTGGTGGAACAGCAAATAAGAATTGCCAGGGGCGAAATACTGGGCATCTCGCAGGATGATATTAAATCAAACGGCCATGCGATTGAACTGCGGGTTTATGCCGAAGACCCGTTGAATAATTTTCTGCCTTCAATTGGCACATTAACAAAATATCAAAAACCCGTTGGCGAAGGCATACGTGTAGATGACGGATATGAAGAAGGAATGACCATACCTATTTATTACGACCCGATGATTGCCAAGCTGGTGGTGCATGGCAAAACAAGAACGGAAGCCATTCAAAAAATGCTGCAGGCTATTAAAGAATATAAAATTGAAGGTGTAGCCACCACCCTGCCTTTCGGCACATTTGTGTTTGAACATGATGCTTTCTTCAGCGGACATTTCGATACACACTTTGTAAAGAACTATTACACCCCCGAAAAAATAAAACAAAAACACAGGGATAGTGCCGAGATAGCTGCATTGGCCGCAGTAAAATACTGGATGGAGAAAAAGAAAATGCTGGGACAGGTAGAACACAAATCAACAAGCTGGAAACGCCGCCTGTCACACTAATACGCAGCAGCAATGAAAAAGAATATTATTTAATCAAACGCTAAAGCCCCTCTCCTTGTGATAGGGCCTGCCTGCCGGAAGGCAGGGTTTGCGGAGAGGCCAAACGAATTAACATGAAATGCCCATAAACAATGCTTGTTTTCAAAATGAAACCTAATAGGGCATAACATGTAACAATCATATCAGCCCCAAAGGGGCGAACTAAAAAAAATACTCATGAAATCAAAAACAGAAATACTAGGAGAAAAAATTGAAGAAGGCAAACTGGGTGGCGGACTAAAAAGAATAGATGCCCAACATAAAAAAGGCAAACTCACTGCCCGTGAAAGAGTGGAACTGTTAATGGACCCCGGTTCCTTTGAAGAAATTGGTGCCCTTGTTACGCACCGGACCAAGGATTTTGGTATGGAAGACCAGAAATTCTATGGCGATGGAGTGATCACTGGTTATGGAACAGTGAATGGAAGACTGGTGTATGTCTTCGCCCAAGACTTTACCGTATTTGGCGGTGCCCTTTCTGAAACCCACGCCGAAAAAATTTGCCGGGTTATGGATATGGCCATGAAGTCAGGCGCACCCATGGTAGGCCTCAACGATTCCGGCGGTGCCCGCATACAGGAAGGCGTACGGTCGCTGGGTGGCTATGCCGATATCTTCTACCGCAATGTGCAGTCCTCCGGTGTTATACCACAAATCTCCGCCATTATGGGGCCCTGCGCCGGTGGCGCCGTGTACTCTCCAGCCATGACAGACTTCACCATCATGGTCGAAAACAGCAGTTATATGTTTGTTACCGGGCCCAACGTGGTAAAGACCGTTACCAACGAAGAAGTAACCTCCGAAGAACTCGGCGGTGCCTCCACACACAGCACCAAGTCTGGCGTTACACATCTTACCGCCATCAACGACCTCGACTGTATCAACCAGGTTAAGCGGCTGCTCAGCTATATGCCGCAGAACTGTGAAGATGTGCTGCAGAAAATTCCCTACACCCTTGGTGACGAAACAAGAGAAGTGCTCGAAACCATCGTGCCGCCCAGTGCCAACCAGCCTTACGACATCCGTGCCGTTATCGAAGGCATCTGCGATACCGATTCTTTCTTCGAAGTGCATAAAGACTATGCAGATAATATAGTCGTGGGCTTTGCCCGCCTCGCCGGCCGCAGCATTGGCATCGTGGCCAATCAGCCGCAAAGCCTCGCCGGTGTGCTCGATATTGACAGTTCAAAAAAAGGTGCCAGGTTTACCCGCTTCTGCGATTGTTTCAATATTCCGCTGCTGGTGCTGGTAGATGTGCCGGGCTTCCTGCCGGGAACCGACCAGGAGTGGAACGGCATCATCACCAACGGGGCCAAACTGCTCTATGCCCTTAGCGAAGCCACCGTGCCCCGCTGCACCGTTATTACCCGCAAGGCCTATGGTGGTGCGTACGATGTGATGAACTCCAAACACATCGGTGCCGATATGAACTATGCATGGCCTACGGCCGAGATAGCCGTAATGGGTGCCAAAGGAGCCAGCGAAATCATCTTTAAAAATGAAATTGCGGCGGCTGACGACCCGGCCAAAAAACTGCTTGAGAAAGAAGCCGAGTATGCCGGGCTATTCGCCAATCCTTACACCGCAGCCGAACGGGGCTTTATTGATGAAGTGATAGAACCCAGGGAAACCCGCAAAAAACTCATCAAGGCATTTGCCATGCTCGAAAACAAAGTGGCCAAACGCCCCCGGAAGAAACACGGTAATATTCCGTTGTAAAAACTTGTAATTATTAACGGCAGGCTGGTTTTTATCAGCCTGCTTTTTTTGTAGTAGCTACTCCCGGTCTGACTATTATCGGTTGTCACCCCGGGCTTGCCCCGGGGTCTTTTTTTCATCATTCCAACTCTCCCCCTTTGTCATTCCGACTCTTGCCTTTGTCATTCCGACCCTCCCCCTTGTCATTCCGACTCTTGCCTTTGTCATTCCGACGAAGGAGGAATCTCTCTTTTTATGGGCTCCCACCACCAGTCACTCCGGTCAGCACCTGTTCCCCGCCCGCCTGCAATTCCCGCCCTCACACACAAAGGCCAACACAGGCGGGAGATTTACGGCTAAGCGGGGCAGCCCTTCAGCAACCAAACATATCCCAACTCTTTGCCATTCCGACCCTCTCAATTGTCATTCCGACGAAGGAGGAATCTCCTGCTGGCTCATTTCTCCTCCGGGTTTTCATTACCTCTTCGCAGCCGATATCTCGCCCCATGCTTGTGTGGGGGAGTGGAGCCGATAGCCACCGGCTTGGTGTTTGGATTGACGAAGAGTCCCAAACCGGAGGCTCTGTCTGTGTAGAGATTTATCTTTTTAAAGATTGCTGATGTGGGGTTGGATATATTAAGAAAATAATGAAGTTTCATTTACGAAACTTTTATTTGCAAATAAATTTTTCTAATCATCTAAATATCAATGTATAATTTAAAAAAGCGAAAGTTAGACAGACAAAAACTTTCGTATATTTATGCGTTGTATGTCACCCTAATCAGCATCCTACTACAATTCAATCACCCATGAGCTTACCACCACGACCTCACGCTATTTTTTAGCACATTGCAAGGCGCACAGAACCCTGACACAAAGCCAACCTTGCAAAGAGCTAAAAATGCCAACACAGCACCACCCACCCCAGCTGACGAATATCTATCATCATTAGTTCAACACTTCAGCAATAGAACTTTGCTCAACAGGGTGACAGGCATTAAACTCATAACTAACCTCATTTTTACTACCTTCATGTCCAGACAAAAATACAACTAAGATTATTGAAGAACGAAAAACTGACACGGAAAGAAATCATAGATACCCGGCTTTAAACAAGCCGGTTGGAATGTTACTGACCGAACTCAGGTGATTGAGGAATCTGATATTCACTTGACAGTTGTTGAAGAACCTGCAACCCATACGCCGGACACCAATTCAGTGACTATGTTTTATTGGGCAAGGACGGTAAAAACCGCTTGCAGTTGTGGAAGCTAAAAAGACTTCAGTTGATGCTGCACTTGACGGGAGCAAAACAAACAATATTGCTACAACATTCAATCAACACAAGGCGTTGACTTGCCTTTTTGCTTTTACACCAACGGACACGATATTTTCTTTTGGGACTTAGGTAATTATCCACCAAAGAAAGTGTATGGTTTTCCAACACGGGATGACCTTGAACGCTATGCTTACATACGCAGAGCAAGAAAGGCTTTGGCAGGTGAACTCATCAACACTAAAATTGCCGGACGAAATTATCAGATAGGTGCTATTCGTGCCGTAATGGAATCAGTTGAAAACGAAAACGAAAATTTTTGCTTGTGATGGCAACTGGGACAGGTAAAACCCGTGTTTGCATCGCATTAGTGGATGCACTCATGAGAGCAGGTTGGGCTGAAAGAGTTTTATTTCTTGTTGATAGAATTGCTTTACAAAATCAAACACTTGATTCTTTCAAAGAATATTTGCCTAACGAACCACGTTGGCCAAAGCAAGGCGAAAAAGAAATAGCAACCGACAGAAGGATTTACGTTTCAACTTATCCAACTATGTTGAATGTAATTCGCAACGAAGAAAAATCATTAAGCCCACATTTCTTTGATTTGATTGTGGTGGATGAGAGCCACCGCAGCATTTATAATACTTTATCAGGAAATCCTTGATTACTTCAATACCATTACCCTTGGCTTAACAGCTACCCCAACCGATGTAATTGACCACAACACTTTTCAATTGTTTGAATGTGAAGATGGCATTCCAACGTTTGCTTACTCCTATGACGAAGCAGTAAATCATATACCGACTCTCCTGTGTAATTTTCAGGTAATGAAAATTAAAACAAAGTTTCAGGATGAAGGAATAAACAAGCGGACAATTTCATTGGAAGACCAACAGAAATTAATTATTGAAGGAAAAGAAATCGAAGAAATCAATTACGAAGGAACCGAGATTGAAAAGAAAGTAATCAATCGGGGAACAAATGCTTTGATAGTCCGTGAATTCATGGAAGAATCTATCAAAGATGCAAACGGAGTATTGCCTGGAAAATCAATTTTCTTTGCATCAGCAAAGCACATGCAAGAAGAGTCGAAGAAATATTTGATTCGCTTTATACCGAATACAAAGGCGAGTTAGCCAAAGTATTGGTAAGCGAAGACCCAAGAGTTTACGGCAAAGGCGGATTGCTCGACCAATTTGTTCACAACGATATGCCACGAATTGCAATTAGTGTAGATATGCTTGACACAGGAATTGATGTTCGGGAACTGGTGAATCTAGTTTTTGCAAAAACCTGTTTTCAGTTATACAAAGTTTTGGCAAATGATAGGCAGAGGAACCCGTTTGCTTGAACCTGAAAAAATAAAACCCTGGTGTACTGAGAAAGATAGCTTCCTGATTCTCGACTGTTGGGACAATTTTTGAATACTTCAAACTCAACCCAAGAGGTAAAGAATTAAAAATCTCAAATTCCTTTACCTGTTCGTTTGTTTGGTATTAGATTAAATAAAATTGAAGAAGCAAAAACACAAACAGAACAGACATTTTGAAAAAAGAAATTCAAAAATAAAAACGCAGGTTAGCGGACTTCCAAAAATTCAGTAGTCATCATGGAAGCCAAACATGAATTGCAACGGCTGGAAGATGAAAAATTTTGACTAACTTTACAACTGATAAAATGGAATTTTTTGAAGCAGTGGTAAAACCGTTGCTTCGTACAGTTTCTGATATTGATTTCAAGGCTATGCGGGATTTGGAGAAAGATATTGTTGAAGTTTCATTGGCACATTTAGCCGCAGAAAAAGAAAAGTTTGAAACGTTGAAGGATAGTATCATTGAAGAAATTGGAGAACTGCCTTTTAAGCATAAACATTGTAGCCAAAGAACAAGAATTGATTCGACAGGCACAGAGCAATCATTTTTGGTCAACAGTTACCGAAAAAAAGTTTGAAGAATTGATTCAGAAACTTTCGCCATTGATGAAATTCCGTGAAGCAGTGATTCCGTTAGCTCCTGCAAAATTCAACTTGAAAGACATTGTTGCCGAAAAGGAGTTTGTAGAGTTTGGTCCGCAACATGAAGCGTTAAGCATTGCTAAATACCGTGAGTTGGTGGAGAAGAAAATAAATGAGTTGGTTTCAAATAGCCCAATTCTGCAAAAACTAAAACAAGGTTTGGAAATTACCGAAGATGAAACGGAGCAATTAGCTGAAGAACTTCACAACGAACATCCGCACATTACGATTGACTTGCTTCGTAAAGTCTACAAACCATCGAAAGCAGCATTGGTTCAATTCATCAAACACATTTTAGGCATTGAACAGTTAGAAACCTTTGCCGAAACGGTTACCAAAGCATTTGATGATTCTTATTTCAAAACACAGTTACCTTTGCATGCCGGCAACTGCAATTCCTTGACTTACTTAAAACTTTGTACTGGAAAAAGGTGATGTAAGCAAAAGAAACCCGATTGAATCGCCTTTACAATGATTCACCCCGAAGGCATTAGAGGAATATTCAATCAAAAAGAGATTGACGAAATTTTAAATTTAACGCAACAAGTATTAGCGGCATAAAATATTTGCAAAATGAAAAAGGAATCCGACATTAAAATATTTGAAGAAAAAAAAGTAAGAACCCTTTGGGATGCTGATAAGGAGAAATGGTATCTGGCAATAGTGGATGTGGTAGCCGCCTTAACTGACAGCCCCAACCCGCAGGTCTATTGGCGGGTATTAAAAAGCGATTAAAGGATGAGGGTAATGAAACCGTTACAAATTGTAACGCTTTGAAAATGGAAGCAGCTGATGGGAAAATGAGAATGACAGATGTAGCCGATACGGAACAGCTTTTTCGCCTTATTCAATCCATCCTTCTCCAAAGGCAGAGCCTTTTAAACTTTGGCTGGCACAGGTTGCTGCCTGAAAGATTAGATGAAATGCAAGACCCCGAACTGAGATTGACTGTGCCTTTGCAACAATACTTTAACCTGGGCTATTCAGAAAACTGGATTAACCAACGCCTGAAAAGTATTGAAATAAGAAAAGAACTTACCGATGAACGGAAGAAACGGGGGACTGAAAGAAGGCGTTCAGTTGGTAACACTTTACCGACATCATCACCAAAGCATGGAGTGATAAAACCACGAAAGAATATAAAATTTTGAAAGGGTTGAAAAAGAAAACCTGCGGGATAAATATGACCAACACTGAACTGATATTAAACATGCTGGCGGAGGCATCAACTAAAGATATTTCAGCAGCTACCAATCCCGAAACTTTTGAAGCCAGCAAAAAGTAGCTAAGCAGGGCGGCAATGTTGCTAAAGTTGCAAGGAAAGAATTGGAATCCAGAACAGGCAAAAAAGTAGTTACATCACTAAATGCAAAACTGTCTGAATCAGGATTAAAAATTGAAAGATAAACAGGATAAGAAATGAAAGACGAAGAAATAACTTATAAAATTATAGGGTGTTCCATGAAAGTGCATAATACACTTGGGAATGGGTTCCAGGAAGTAATTTATCAACGATGCCTGGCAATAGAATTAGAAAGGGCAGGTCTTGCTTTTGGGAGGGAAATAGAACAAACTATTTTTTATGAAGGAATTAATGAATTCGAAGAGCTGATTTTGTTGTTGAAGAAAAGTAATTGTTGAATTAAAAGCGATTATTAATTTAGAAGATGTGCATCTTGCACAGGCAAAAAATTATGTAGTCGCCTACGATTTCCCAACTGGGTTATTAATAAATTTCGGCTCAACAAGTCTGCAATACAAAAAAGTATTCAACCCAAAGTATAACATAGCAGAAAATCCTGCTAATCCTAAAATCAATTAAATCCTGATTCAGACAATATGCTCCAAAATAACTCTACACTAAAATCTCTCATTGATAAACTCTGGCAAACTTCTGGGAAGGTGGTATTGCCAATCCATTAACGCCATTGAACAAATTACCTATCTCATTTTTAGGAAACGTTTGGATGATTTGGAAGCCAAACGGGAAAGAGATGCAGCCTTTACAGGAGAAAAATATACTTCACGATTCAAAGGAAAATATAAAGTAACAGGAAGTAACGAAGAAGTTGACAAAAACGAATTGCGTTGGAGTGTTTTCAAACACAAGCCAGCCGATGAAATGTTGTTGCATGTGCAAATGAAAGTGTTCCTGTTTTTGAAAGACCTGCCTACCGGACAGGCAGGCCTGAACGGAGAAACTTCGCCATTTACCAAACACATGGCAAACGCTGTGTTCATTATGCCAAAAGCAAGTTTGCTGTTCCGGCCATCAACATTGTAGAAGATATTTTTAAAGAAATTGAAAAGATGCTACCGAAGGTGGTCATGCTTTTCAGGACATACAAGGCGATGTGTATGAAATGCTGTTGAGTGAAATAGCCACTGCAGGTAAAAACGGACAGTTCAGAACGCCACGGCACATTATTAAACTGATGGCTGAATTGGTGGCTCCGCAATTAGGACAACGCATTGCCGACCCTGCTTGCGGAACTGGCGGTTTCCTGTTAGGCGCTTATCAATATATTCTTACAGATTTGGTAAGACAAAAGGATAAAAAGAAATTAGAGAAAGACGAAGACGGTTTTGAACGGGCTGCTATCAGTGCCGTGCTTACGCAAAAAGTAAAAACCATACTGGACCAGAGTTTTGTGGGTTATGACATTGACACCACCATGGTGCGTTTGGGTTTGATGAACATGATGATGCACGGCATTGACGAACCCAAAATTGACTACAAAGACACCCTAAGCAAAGCTACAACGAAGACAGCCAGTTCGACATCATTATGGCGAACCCGCCCTTACGGGCAATATTGACAAGGGCGATATTAACGAAGGGCTGAAACTGCCAACAACAAAACGGAATTGCTTTTTGTAGAACGCATTTTTAATATGCTGAAAATGGGTGGCACTGCTGCGGTGATTGTGCCAAGTGGTGTGATGCAAAACAGTGGGAAAGCATTTGAAGCCCTAAGGAAACTCATTATTGATAAAGCAGAACTGAAAGCGGTGATTGCAGTGCCCAGCGGAGTGTTTAAACCCTATGCAGGGTAAGCACAGCCATTCTGATTTTTACCAAAGGTGGCGAAACAAATAATGTTTGGTTTTACGATATGCAGGCAGACGGCTACACCTTAGACGATAAGCGAAACAAAATTGCTGATAGTGATTTGCCCGATATCGTAAAGCGATACAAAGAACGTGTCACCCTGAGCGCAGCCGAAGGGGACTGAAAGCAGAAATACTTTATGGTGCCGAAAAAGGAAATTGTAGAAAACAACTACGACCTAAACTTGAGCACCTACAAAGAAGAAGTATGAAGAAGTAAGCTATGAAAAAACTGAATGTGATTTTCGGAAAGTTGGAAAGCTTAGAATCCGATATTCAAAAGGATTGACGGAATTAAAAGGTTTCGTATAATGCAATCCCGAAGGATGAAATGATTATAGAAAATGAATTATAAAAAAAACAAAACCCCGAAGGGGTGACATAAAATGGCAGGAACCTATTCGCAAATATATCTTCAAGTGGTTTTCGCTGTAAAAGGCAGAGAAAACCTCATTGCCAAATCATGGAAAGACGATTTGCATAAATATATTACGGGCATTATCAGAGAAAAAGAACAAAAGCCTATAATCGTTAATGGTATGTCCGACCACATCCACGCATTCGTTGGGTTAAAACCATCTATGAGAATATCGGATTTGGTACGTGATATAAAAAATAATTCATCTAAATTCATCAATGAAAAAGGCTTTGTAAGAGGCAAGTTTTCTTGGCAGGAAGGTTATGGGGTGTTTTCTTATTCGCATTCACATATTGAAAGGGTATATAACTACATACTGAATCAAGAAGAACATCATCTTAAAAAGACATTCAAGGATGAATACCTGGAATTATTGAAAAAAGTTTGAAATAGAATTTAAAGAAGAATATGTATTTGAGTTTATCTGATTATATCACCCTTCGGGGTTCAGTAGCACCCTGTCTCAGGCATGTTACAATCATTTCAACCTCCTTCGGGTTTGATATACATTCGTATTGAAGCCAATATTCAAAATGGATTGGCTGAATTAAAGAGTTGATGTAATGAAGCAAACTGAAACAAAAAGAAATAAAAGTTATCACCAAAAAATTGGATGATGCTTGCTTCATTAATTTTGGAACAAGGGTCGTAAATAAAAAAGATGGCGGCTCAATTTACCCAGTTTACGGTGGTGGTGGTGCAACTTTTAAAATGGACTCTTACAATCGAGAGAATTGTTTAGTTGTTTCTCGTTTTGCCATGTCAAAACAATGCACAAGGTTTGTAGATGGAAAGTTTTATTTGAACGATAGCGGATTAACAGTAAGACCAAAGAATGAGAAGGAATTGGCTCAAGAGTATCTCGATTATTTGCTACTCACATTGAATGAAACTATTTATTCATTTTCAAGAGGCACAGCTCAACGCAACATGAATGTCCCAACATTCAGGAAACTTGAAATAAAATACCCTGATTCAACAGATTTACAACTCCACATCGCCAACCTTTTAAGCAAAGCCGAAAACCTGATAGCCCAACGCAAAGAAAGCATCCGCCTGCTGGATGAATTTTTGAAAAGTAGTTTTTTGGAGATGTTTGGGGACCCTGTAAGGAATGAGAAGGGGTGGGAAATAAATTCCCTATCAAGATTCGGATCATTAAAAAATGGTTTGAACTATACTAGAAGTGAATCCGGTGTACATGTTCGTTGTTTAGGTGTTGGAGATTTTAAGGATTATTCCAAACTAACGGACATTGAATCTCTTCAAATTTTGAATTTAACATCCGAACCTAATATTGAATACTATTTAAATGATGGTGATTTGGTGTTTGTTCGTTCAAACGGAAATAGAGAATTAGTCGGTAGATGTCTTTTGGTTTATCCTAAGAATGAAAAAGTTACTTTTAGTGGGTTCTGCATTAGATACAGAATTGAGAGCAAAGGATTGAATCCAATATTCGTTTCTCATTTATTCAGGGTGCCAATTTTTAGAACTGCAATGCTACAAGGTGGGAAAGGTGCAAACATCCAGAATATAAGCCAGCAAACACTGGAAAAGTTAAAAATTCCGACTCCTCCAATCGAACTCCAAACTCAATTTGCCCAAATCGTAGAAAAAACAGAAGTCCTCAAAAACCAATACCAACAAAGCTTGCAGGAGTTGCAGAATTTGTATGGCAGTTTAAGCCAACGGGCATTTAAAGGGGACTTGGAGTTTTCAAAAGAAGTAGCAAGAGCAGAATAAACTATTCTTCCTTTTTTCCGAAATAATCTTTCTTGTTTTCAGTATCTTCTTTTCTGCCTTCTTTGATTTCCCAATCCTTCCAACGCCTTGCAAAACGAATTTTGCTTCGGGCAATGAAATAATGCGACTGACATTCAAAACTCCAATTGCCAATTGAAGGGTCAAGTGAAACAGTTTTTCCGTTGAAAGTAAGTTCCCAATCAGTAGGTGAAAGCGGTGTTACCACTTCATAGCCACAGCCACACACACATTTATGTATGGCTGTGCAATACTCAGAGGCCAATCATCAGTTTTTACTTAACTTCAATTTCAACAATTGCTCGTCCAGAAACAGGTAAACTAAAAATATATCCGGGCATGAAAGCATTGCTTCAAATACTATTCATCTTAACGGCAGCACCTTGTTTTGCTCAGCCTACCGGGCATCAAAAGCTCTTCCTGGAAATTTCCGACAAGGGTGACACCCTCCATTTTGAAAACAGTTTTAATAACACAGCAACTAACCGGCTGTTAAAACTTGACTGCCCATCCTATCAACTCACTGATATCAGCACCAGGCCAGACGGGTTTGGGTTTTATCCGCCAACCGGATTCATCCATAAAACACTGATGACTGACGACCACCGTATTCAGATTGTAAAAAACAAAACTGATACGATGGATATTGAAATCCTGAATGCGTTTAGGGTTTATTTTCTCAGCATCGCTTTTCAAAAAGGCCATTTCAGATTATATGTCAACGACGGAAAAGAACACCAATGGCTGGTGAACACTTTGCCGTTTAAAGAATTGAAAGCCCAATCAACTGTGTATGACATAACACCCCGTGACTGGAGTGTATTCCAGGTAAACAGCAGCAAGAGCCAATACGACTATTTTATTTCAACACAGTTTGAAAAGCAGCAACTGCTCGTAAAACCAGTAATACCTGAAGATGATCCCAATTTCAGAAACCCAAGGCGAATAAATAACCTGCGAACAGAAGTGGCAGACTATAATTTTGACGGGCAAAAAGATTACGGGAACATAAAATGAAAGACACCACCCGGTGGAATTATTTCATTTATACAAATCCCGCCCAGGATATGTGCTGGACAGGTTTTTGAGCAATTTAGATTATTGCTATTTCGATTTTGAGAAGAAAACATTCTTTGGTTCCAAAACAACCCGGGTTAATCCTGCATTTACGCAAATGTTCAATTACGGGTATATTAATGGAACCATTACATTGGTTCGCCAGATGGACTGTGTGCATGCATTTTCAAACTCAGAAAAAATGGATTGCTCAGTTTATGAATTAAAGAATGGCGCAATGGTGTTTAAAGAATTAATAAAAGGATGCGAATGAGAACCGCTGGCAGCAGAACCGACTTTAACGCCACACTCACCTTACTTCCACGTTAATCTGCATTGCAACTATTCAAACAAAACGAAAAGAGCTGACTTTAACAGTCAGCTCTTTTCGTTTTATCGGGAGACAGGCTCCTGTCAGCAATTAATCCTGTTTGGTAATCCGCATTTTATAGAACGAACGCCATACAAAAACAAGGGCTATCAGCAGGAATACAATTCCGGCATACGGTGCCACATTTCTGAATGCCTCAGAGATGGCTATTTCCATCGCCAATAAACCAAATAAGGTAGTAAACTTAATAATCGGGTTCAGCGCAACAGAGGATGTGTCTTTAAAAGGATCGCCCACTGTATCACCCACTACCGAAGCATCATGCAGTGGTGTGCCTTTCATTCTTAATTCGGTTTCCACCACCTTCTTGGCATTGTCCCATGCGCCACCGGCATTCGCCATAAAGATGGCCTGGAACAATCCAAATACAGCAATAGCCACTAAGTAACTTACAAAAAGCGCCACGGCATCATTACCACCGATACCGGCCGGTGAGGATAAACAGGCAAAAGCAAGGGCAAAGAAGAAAATAGCTACGAAAATATTGAACATTCCTTTTTGTGCATACTTGGTACAAATTTCCACCACTTCTGTAGAAGCTTTTTCATCCGCTTTCTTCGGAGCATTAGGGTCGAGGTTGATATGACGTTTAATATATTCAACCGCCCTGTAAGCTCCTGTAGTTACGGCCTGTGTGGAGGCACCGGTAAACCAGTAGATAACTGCCCCACCCAGTATAAAACCAAGAATTGTATAAGGGTTTAAGAGATTCAGTATATCCTCCGGCTTCACACCCAGTGTTTTTTGAATCATCAGTATCAGCGAGAAAATCATGGTGGTGGCACCTACAACAGCCGTTCCTATTAATACAGGTTTGGCAGTGGCTTTGAACGTATTACCTGCTCCATCGTTTTCTTCGAGGTACATTTTTCCTTTTTCCCAATCAGGTTTAAAACCAAAATCCTTTTCAATTTCAGCATCAATATTGGGAACTTCTTCAATCAGCGAAAGTTCGTAAACAGACTGTGCATTATCAGTAACCGGTCCGTAACTGTCCACCGCAATGGTAACAGGTCCCATGCCCAGTAAACCAAAAGCCACAAGGCCAAAGGCAAAGATGGATGGGTAAATCATGATTTCGTTCAACCCGAAAGTACTGGCAAAGTAGGCAATGAACATCAGTGAAAAGAAGATAAGCCCCTTCCAGAAAGCACTGAAGTTACCGGCTACAAAACCAGATAAGATAATAAGCGAAGCACCGCCTTCTTTACCTGCATTCACTATTTCTTTTACATGTGAAGACTTGGTGGAGGTAAAGATTTTGGTAAACTCAGGTATCAGGGCACCACCCAGTGTTCCGCAACTGATAATGGTAGAAAGAATCCACCACATATCGGTATTGCCATTCAAATCAGGAATTAAAAAATAACTGGCCGTAAATGTAACAGCAATAGAGAGCAGAGAAGTTATCCAAACAAGATTGGTAAGCGGTTGCTCAAAGTCAAGTTCTTCTTTATTGCCATACTTGGCCCTGCTTAAGAAACCATTTATCCAGAAAGCAAAAATGGATGTTATAATCATCAAAATCCGCATTACAAAAATCCAGACCAGCAAAGCTGTTTGCATAGATTCACCACCGGTAACGGCAAGCAGGATGAAGGATATCAATGCCACACCTGTTACACCGTACGTTTCAAAACCATCGGCCGTTGGGCCTACACTGTCACCGGCATTATCACCGGTACAGTCTGCAATTACACCAGGGTTCCTGGGGTCATCTTCACCAATTTTAAACACCACTTTCATCAGGTCAGATCCGATGTCGGCAATCTTAGTAAAGATACCACCGGCAATACGCAGGGCTGAGGCACCTAACGATTCACCAATAGCAAAACCAATGAAACAGGCACCGGCAAGATCGCCCGGCATAAATAATAATATGACCAGCATCATAATAAGCTCCACACAAATAAGCACTACACCAATACTCATCCCCGCATTCAGCGGAATGGTAAGAAGGTCAAGCGGCCTGCGTTTCAAGGCTGCAAATGCCATTCTTGAATTAGCCAGTGTATTCATGCGGATACCAAAAGCAGCCACAGAATAAGAACCAAGGATACCTACAACTGTCCAGGAAAGAATTAACAGTACGCCGCCAATTCCAAACAGCGAGTTGCCTTCATGATCTTTGGCCAGGAAACCAAAGTAGCCAGCAACGGCAGCACCAATAAACAGGAACAGGATTGCCAGAAATTTTCCCTGCTGCTTCAGGTAAGCAGAACAGGTTTTAAAAATTACATTCGAGATTTCGAGCATTGACCTGTGAGAAGGCAGCTTTTAACCCGGATATAATGGTACAGGCCAAAAACAAGACCAAGTAATGTGACTAAAAAACCCCAATACAATTTGGGTTCATTTTTAATCGCATCGGGAATTTTTAAATCTGCTTCTCCTGCAAATGCAAGCGCAGGCAGAAGCAAGGTGGCAAGGAAAACACTAAGCTTTTTCATTAATCTGTGTTTTAAATGTGAAGGAATGAACAAGCAATCAGCAGTTAATTCATGAAATTTAATCAACTTTTGCAATCGGCGCACAAAGTTATCCAGTAAAAGAAAGCCCGGGCAGGCAGGTATAGTAATCTTTATCATGTTCCGGACTGATTTTGTGCAGTATCTGTAACACCCGAAACCCATATAATTTAGGCCCCGGGGTGGCCGTCAGCCCGCAGGTTGCTGACGAAAAATAGTGCTGAGCAGCTTATACAGCTCAGGATTTTTATCCTCCAGCAAATCAGGTCTTTCAAAAAAATATTCGGACACAACGGCAAGAAATTCGGCTTCACTGGGAGCGCCATACGGGTCGATATCAGATCTGTCAGCCATAATTTTATCCATTTCCCGGCGCATCAGTTGCAGCCAGGGAAGAATATACTGCCGCTGCAAAAAGAACTCGGGAATACCATCAATACTGCCATCTGTTTTATCAACCAGGTGAACAAATTCATGTATGGCCGTATTGCTCTTTCCTGTTTTATTTGTAAATGCCTGCCGCAGTTCATGCTGCGACAGTATCATCACACCATTCAACGCCCCTTCCCCTACCATACCCAGTACATTACGGTTGTTGCCGTTTTGTTCGAAGTCATGACTAAAAGAATCCGGGTATAACAATACTTCCCGCAGGTTAACATACTCCCATTCCGGAAAACCAAATATGGGAATAATCGCACTCGCAGCAATCAGTACCTTATCAATATCGTTCACCGCTGTTTTCACCCCGGTAATTTTTACCTGCGTTAAAAACAATTGCATTCTTTTTTCAAATGACTGTTTTGCTTCTGCCGGAAGATCATAATAGAAGTCACATTGCGCAAGCAAAAGGCTGCGATATGTTTCAGGAAAAGGAGGCAGCTCAGGAAGTTTCTTTTTTTGCAATGAAAAAATGTAAACCCCCAGTAATACAAAGATAGCCAGCACAATCACTATTATCAGCAGCGTTTCCATAATCATCAACCAAAATAGCTATATCCTGATTGAAAACCAACAGCCCCTAAAATAAAAACCGGGCTGAAAAACAGCCCGGCCTCATTAATCACAAATAAAACTAATCAGAATGTGTAGTTTAAACCAAACATGATAAGATCAGTAGTCATTTTATACGAAACACTGCTGGAGGGTATGGCTCCATAAGGATTAGAGCCACTTATCATCATCGGGGTTAATACCGGTCCGCTTACTGCATCGCCACTGGCACCATGATGATAGGTTGCATTTAGTGTTACATGCTTACTTGCTTCATGTCCAAAACCAAACTGGAAAGCATTTTTAATAACTGCAGTGGCAGGTGTGGAGAAGAAAGCCAATTCGCTTTGAATAGGACAACTGCTGTAGGTATATCCAACCCGCAAAGGCATTTTCTTCACTCCTTTGTATTGGAAACCAGCTGAGACAACTGACATATTCTGCCAGCCAAATCCTTTAACAGATGCAGTGGCTGTCCAGCCCTTTGCTTCAAAACCATCTGTTTTTTCATAATTCACAGAACGATACTCAGCAGCAATGTCAATCTTATCATTTGAATATCCTGCACCAAATGAAAGTATTGCCGGATAATTCATTTTGAATTTTACATCTGGTGCTGTTGAACCATCAAGGTATTTACTCTTAAATGTAAATTCTTTAAATGACTGCTGAGTTTTATAAGATGCCCCCAGTTTAAATCCTTTTCCGGAATTATAAAACACACCCACCTGTCCACCAAAACCAAGAGCGGATGCCTTATCACTAACCGGGTAGCCTTTTGACATATCAGGAGAAGCCAGTGGATTGGGCTCGAGTTCAAGGGCAGAATAATTAAATGTTGGCGCAAATCCTATTGAGAACTGAGGATTCAGTTTATAAGCATATGTTACACCCACCTGCATTAGCTGGTAGTCGGATTGAAGGCGGCCAAAACCATTTGGCTGGGGCATGTTAATCGGATTGCTGCTGCTCTGCGGAAAAGTAACACCAAACCCACTTATACCAAATGCAGAAACACCAAATGTGTGCTTACTGTCTTTTTTACCCCATACCATCGCCAATGCAGGCATTACTGATACACCACGGTCATCTTTTGTTGTACCGCTCATTGGCCCGCCCGGAGTAGGTACTGTTGATGATAACTCTGGTGAGGAAAAGAAGAGACCTGCGTTAACGGAGAGTATTTTTTTGTCAAAGGCAGAAATACCAGCGGGGTTCCAATGAAGGGTACCACTAATATCAAGCGGCTGACCAGTGGCAGCACCGCCCATTGACATATTGTGGGCACCAATGCCCTGCATAATATGACCAGCCTGAGCATAAACTAAAAAGGGCATAAAGCCTGCAATTATGACCGTGAAAACCTTTTTCATATCGAAATTTTTTATTTAGGAATTTAAAAAACGTACTGTAAATAGTAAAACTATTTGCGGCGTTTTCCAGCCCGTGTGATAAGTGTCACTTTGGAATACAATCATGTGAGAACATGATTAAAAACAGGATGCAGGATGATGTAAATGCAAACAACAAGGAGAACTATCCTAATAAAAAATAGTAAACCGTGGCATTGCAACCTAACGAAGTACTTCCCTGCTGATGACTATTTTTTGTATTTCGCTGGTACCTTCGCCAATAGTACAGAGTTTAGCATCCCGATAATACTTCTCCACCGGAAAGTCTTTTGTGTATCCGTATCCGCCAAAAATCTGAACAGCGTCGTTGGCTACCTTAACAGCAATTTCTCCGGCGTAGTATTTAGCCATAGCGGCCTCTTTTGTAACAGGCAGGTGCCGGTTTTTTAAGTCGCAGGCCTGAAGGGTAAGTAATTCTGCCGCTGCAATTTCAGTTACCATATCGGCCAGCTTAAAAGAAACTCCCTGAAATGATGAAATTGGTTTATCAAACTGATACCGCTCCTGTGAATACTGAAGTGCGGCTTCATATGCACCTTTGGCAATACCAATAGCCAGTGAAGCAATAGATATACGACCACCGTCAAGCACTTTCATTGCCTGTTTGAACCCATCACCCACTTCTCCCAGCCGGTTTGCATCGGGTATGCGGCAGTTGTCAAATATCAGTTCGGTGGTTTCGCTGGCCCGCATGCCCAGTTTGTTTTCCTTTTTTCCGGCACTGAAACCGGGAGTTCCCTTTTCTATTACAAAGGCTGTGGAATTGTTCTTTGTTCGTGGCTCACCGGTGCGGCAAATCACTACAGCCACATCACCGCTTCGTCCGTGGGTAATCCAGTTTTTTGTTCCGTTTATTATCCACTCGTCTCCTTCCTTTACGGCGGTACATTTCATATTGCCTGCATCACTTCCTGTATTCGCTTCGGTAAGTCCCCAGGCACCAATCCATTCGGCGGTAGCCAGTTTCGGCAACCATCGTTTCTTTTGCTCCACATTGGCAAATGCAAGAATATGACCTGTACATAATGAATTATGTGCCGCCACACTCAGGCCTATGGAACCACATACTTTTGCGATTTCTTCAATAATGACTTTGTATTCAAAATAGCTAAGTTCAGCCCCGCCATATTCATGCGGTACCAGCACACCCATCATACCGAGTTTGCCCAGTTCTTTAAACACCGGAACCGGAAATTCCTGCATCTCATCCCACTCCATCACATGCGGCCGGATATGTTTAATTGCAAATTCTCTTGCAGATTCAGCAATATGTTGGGTTTGTTCTGTTTGTCGGAAATTCATATGACAATCCTTTACTGTTTTTTAAAAACAGTGCCACACCATTAAAAACGGGTGGCACTATAATGAGCAAGCAATCACAGTTAGTATCGGGGCCTTTCAGCAATAGCAATCGTTAAAGGCAGTGCAAGTTAAGGGAAATTATTTTGAACTAACAACCGTTAGCGCAAATATTTTTTACAGTCTCAGTTTTAACCTGTCGTATGCAATATGAATATTCTCCGGAAGTTCAGCCTCAATTTCTGCATGAAGTCCCATCTGATGAGAGATATGTGTAAGGTATGCCTCAGGAATTTGTAATGCATTCACCAGTTCAATAGCTTCTTCCAATGTGTAATGAGAGATATGCTTCTGCTTGCGCAGTGCATTCACCACCAATATTTCACTTCCTTTTATTTTTTTCTTTTCTGCTTCATCTATATGGTTCGCATCTGTTATATATGTAAATGCACCAAAGCGATACGCCATAACGGGCATTTTAAGATGCCATACCATAACCGGTGTAACGGGAATATCACCCACAACAAAAGGCTCCAGTGTAATGGTGTGTAAAACCAGTTCCGGCAGGCCGGGATATTTATTATCAGCGAAAGCATAATAAAAATCACGGCGGATAGCCTCTTCTGAAAGCGAATCGGCATAAATATCGATGGGCTTGCGCAGGAAAAAATTATAAGCTCTTATATCATCGAGTCCGGCGCTATGGTCACGATGCGGATGAGTGAACAAAACGGCATCAATCTTCTTTACATTTTCCCGCAGCATCTGGTAGCGAAAATCCGGGCCCGTATCAACAACCAGCGTTGTCGTTGCCGACTGAACAAGTATACTGGACCGCAGCCGTGTATCGTTCTTATCAGCAGAATGGCATACTTCACATTCGCACCCAATCATAGGAACGCCACTGCTGGTACCCGTGCCAAGAAAAGTAATGGTAAGAGGAGGACAAATCACAATGTAAAGTTAGCAAGTTAACAGGTTAATAATTTAAGCTGTTACGATAGTACTAACTTTCTTCAGCTTCAAGTTTAGCGATGATGTTCTGATAGAGTTTTTGCGACTCATCGGTTAGCAGGTCAATATTAATCGCAAGCTGCGGAATTAAATCAATAAGTGTGTTGATGCGGCCTTCTGTTTGCAGAAATTTATTAAGCACCACTACTTTTTTTTGCTCCAAAATGCAATATCCGCTTTGAAAAGTGCCCCTTTCATAGCGCAAAATATATCCAGCCTGTTCCGGTATCGCTTCTAATTTATCAAGATTGGACTGTGTGTATTTCATGGCTGCAATTTAATTGAGTGCAAAGAATATCTCATCTTATGTTTTCCACATATGAATTACTACCTTTGAATATATGAACCTTTTGATCCATGAAGCCGCTAATCCTTTCCACACTGTTGCTTTGCACCTTTTTTGCCGCAGCGCAAAAAGAAATTCCGGACTTTGGTGAAGTAAGCCGAGATGAGCTGTTGTTAACCGATTGTCCTTTTGAACCAGGGGCTGGAGCGATGAAAATTTTTGATATTACGGAAACTGAACTATATTTTTTTCCTACGAATCCAAACAAAAAACAGAAAGAAGGGTAAGAATAAAAATCTTTAATAACAGTGGTTTTGAACACGGTTCTGTAAAAATTCCTTACCTGAATAAAAGGGGATGGCAAAAATAAAGGACCTTAAAGCCATTATTTACAATCTTGATAAAGACGGAAAAATTCAAACTCAAAAACTCGAACGAAAAGATTTCTTAAAAGAAATGGCCATCGAATACGTAGGCCTTGTAAATTTTACTTTTCCCAACCTGACACCTGGCAGCGTTATCGAGTATAAATATACAACTGTTGAAAACAATATTGTTTATTTCCAGCCTTGGGATATCCAGGATGAAATTCCGGTTTTATATACTTCAAAAACAATCATTATCCCCGAAGAAACTGCCTTATTTGAAAGAGTATTGGGCACTGATACAATCAGTAAAAAAGAAGACTATTACAGAAATGAGCCACCCGGAAAAAATCTGGAATACAGTTGGCACACAATTTATAGACAATCCGTTCTTCAGAAACCATGTTCTGAAACCAATACCCGGGCCAGATAAGATTGTGGATTCAGCAAAAAAAATTGAAGTGCCTGAAGAGAGAATAAAATTCATTTTTAAAGAAGTCCAAAAAAAGTTCATCGGAAAACCAGATCAAACTATCAGTATAGACAGTATTGCACATGCCTGGCAAAAACAGGATGCTACAACGGCAGAAATCAATCTTTTCTTATTGAACTGTCTGCATCTTTCAGGAATCAGTTGTCTCCTATCCTGATCAGTACAAGAGAAAACGGTAAAGTAAATACTGGCTTCCCCAGCCTTGGACAATTCAATGGTATCGATGTACTGGCTTTTGACAGTCTGAAAGTATATGTACTTGATGCAAGTAACAAGTTTCAGTCGTACCGAAATCCTCCTTTTAATATCTTAAACAGGGAAACTCTCGCTGTCACAGAAGATACTGCGCAATGGATTACAATTACTGATGATCGTCCATTAGTGAAACAGATTACATACATATCAGGAGAAATAGATAAAGAAGGAAAAATAGCCGGGTTTTGCACAGTTCAATCTTTTGACTTTGCCAAATCTTTCAAAATTGATACCACCAGCAATTATTTCCAGAAAAAAAATGAGGCACACCTGGATAAGATGGCAAATAATATCAAGATACTATCGGTCACTCATCAGAAAAGAGAAGAAAATGATGATGAGCCATATCTCGAAACTATCGATTTTGATTATGAGCCTCAAAATACCGGGGATTTCTATTTCATCAATCCACAGATTTTGAATGAACAAAGCAAAAATGTCTTTTCTGCAACAAAAAGAGAAACTGACATTGATTTAGGTTGCAACCAACTTCACAATCTTGGTATGGAAATAAAATTTTCTCCGACCTTGTTTGAAGTAGAACATTTGCCAAAAAACATTACTCTCAGAGCCCCGGACTCAAGTTTCTTCTATAAGATTTCATATGCGGTAAACAAAGAAAGCATTCTTGTAACCCAGCAATTTGAGGTTAAAAGAGCTATGTATTATAAAGAGGAGTATCCGGGATTGCGGGAGTTCTTCAGCAAAATGTACGGTTTAATGTCCGAAGAGATAATCCTCAAAAGAAAAAATAGGAATCACTTACTCGACATCTTAATAACCGGCACAATCATTTCCTCAAGGCTTACGCCACCATGCTGAAATGTATTGCGGTAATAGTTTGCATAATAATTATAATTGTTGGGATAGCATAAAAACCCGTCTTCTTTTGCAAAAATGAACGACGAATTTATTGTAGGAACTGGCAGCCCCGCATCCCTCGGGTCACGGAAAGCAAGTACTTCTTTCTGTTCATAATTAAGATTGCGGCCATGCTTATAACGCAGGTTGGTGGTGGTAAGCTTATCACCCACCACTTTATAAGGTGACTTTACACGGATGCTGCCATGGTCTGTGGCCAGTATCACCCTGATGTTTTTTTCTGCAATTTTTTTCAATGCCTGGTGCAGTGGTGAGTGTTCAAACCAGCTTGCTGTAATACTGCGATAGCTCATTTCATCACCGGCGAGTTCTTTCAGCACTTCCATCTCGGTACGGGCATGGCTAAGCATATCAACAAAATTGTACACAATCACATTCAGATCATTGGTAAGCAGGTTATGGATATTGTTTACCAAATCAAGCCCTGCCTGGTTGTTGAGAACTTTAGTATAGGATGCTCTTATATCCGTTTTTCCCAGTCGTTTTAGCTGTGCTCTGAAAAATTCTTCTTCATGCAAATTCTTTCCGCCTTCTTCTTCATCATTTTTCCATTGTAACGGAAATTGCTTCTCTATTTCTGCAGGCATCATACCCGCAAAAATGGCATTGCGGCAGTACTGTGTCGCCGTAGGCAAAATGCTGTAGAAACTGTCCTCTTCCAATATTCTGAAGCTCTCGGCAAAAATGGGTTGTATTGCCTTCCATTGGTCGAACCGAAGATTATCAATCAGGACAAAGAATAATGGAGTACCCTTTTCCACATGCGGCAGTACTTTAAACTGCAGCAGGTTATGGCTCATCACTGGCCCGTCTGTACTTTTAGGCTTCACCCATGATGAGTAGTTTCTTGAAACAAATTTGAAAAACTCGGTATTAGCCTCATTCTTCTGGCTTTGCAAAACTTCCTGCATTTCAGGACTGTCACTTTTCTGCATTTCCAGCTCCCAATACACCAGTTTTTTATAAATATCCATCCACTCATTATAATCTGGATTGCTGTTCAATGCTGTAAACAAATGACGGAACTGCTGCTGATAGGCTGTTGTTGTTTTTTCAGCCACCAGCCTTTTATTGTCAATTATTTTTTTCAGGCTTAGCCAGACCTGGTTCGGGTTTACAGGTTTTATCAGGTAATCGCTTATCTGCGAGCCAATGGCTTCATCCATCAGGTTTTCGGTTTCGTTCTTAGTGATGAGCACTACCGGCAGCGATTGATTTACTTCTTTAATTTTTGCCAGTGTTTCCAGCCCGGTTATGCCAGGCATACTTTCATCAATCAGCACCACATCAACAGGGTTTTCCTTTACATAATCAATGGCATCAAACCCGTTGGTAAAGGTTTGCACCTCGTAACCCTTGTTTTCCAAAAACATTTTCTGCGACTGCAGGCTTTCTATTTCATCGTCAACCCAGATAATTTTTGCAACTGCCATATTAATTGTTACTTATTTCAAATGTAGCTTATTAATTCCGGCCTTTGTACATTTGTTCATCTGTCTTTAACAAAACAGCAACAATGCCCACAACCCGCAAAATCATCAACGACCCTGTATATGGTTTTATTACCATTGACAACCCGTTGATTCTTGATGTTATTTCTCACCCTGTTTATCAGCGGCTGCGCAATATTCATCAAATGGCTTTTGCACACTTGGTGTATCCCGGGGCAGTACATTCAAGACTACACCATTCGCTGGGGGCTTATCACCTGATGTGCAATGCTATTGCCGAACTGAAAAGCAAAGGATTTGAAATTAATGCTGATGAAGAACTGGGCGCCAAAGCAGCTATCCTGCTTCACGATGTGGGCCACGGCCCTTTTTCACATGCACTGGAAAACGAACTGATTGAAGGAGTGCATCATGAAGAAATTTCCATGCTGCTGATGCAAAAACTAAATGAAGAACTGAATGGCCGTCTGCAAACGGCCATTGCAATTTTTACAGATAACCATCCTAAAAAATTTCTGCACCAGTTGATCTCCGGCCAGTTGGATGTGGACCGTATGGACTACCTGAACCGTGACAGTTTTTTTACCGGTGTATCGGAAGGAGTAATTGGCTATGACCGTATCATCAAAATGCTGATTGTACATGAGGGTGAACTGATGGTTGAAGAAAAAGCAATTTACTCCATCGAGAAATTTCTTGTCAGCCGTCGCCTTATGTATTGGCAGGTGTACCTTCATAAAACAGTAATTGCTGCTGAGAAAATACTGGTGCACATCATCCGCAGAGCTAAAGAACTGCTAAAGAATGGTATTCAGGCAGATGCCGTTTCCACAGAAATGGACTTTTTCTTAAAAAACCAGGGAGCCGGGACTGTGATAAAGCAGCATTTAGATCAGTTTTGCCGTCTTGATGACCATGATGTGATGGCCACTATCAAAAACTGGTGCAAGCACCCGGATAAAATATTAGCCACACTTTGCCGTTCTTTAGTGGAACGAAAATTGCTGAAAGTAAAATTGCAGTCCTCGCCAATTGACGATACTGTTGTCAGCGAAAAAATAAAAGAAACCAGTTCTTTACTCGGAATAAGTGAAATAGAAGCCGCATATTTTGTATTTACGGGCGAAGCCAGCAATACAACGTACAATCCGGCAGATGAAAAAATACATATTCTATTTAAAGACGGAACAGTAAAAGATATTTCACAGGTGGACAATGCCCTCATTCAGTATAACCTGAAGGGGGCAGTTAAAAAATATTATTTTTGTTACCTAAAGGTTTAAGGTAAAGGGTGTAAGGAAAAAGGTATTGACTGCTGAAGCCTTCAACCCCAAATCTTCAACCCTAAACCCTGAATCATGACATTTTCCGCTGCACAAATAGCACTGGTCGTAAACGGCAAACTGGACGGCAACACCTCCGTTACTGTATCATCATTTGGAAAGATTGAAGAAGCAAAAGAAGGTCAGCTTACTTTTTTTGCCAACCCCAAATATGAAGAGTTTCTCTATACCACAAAAGCATCGGTAGTCATTATAAATGAAGCCCACGAATTAAAACAACCTGTTGCAGCCACTCTTATCCGGGTGCCGGATGCTTATTCTGCATTTGCTACATTACTGGCGAAATACCAGGAAATAATGCAGCAGCAGTTAACGGGCATTCAACAACCCAGCTATATTGCCAAAACCGCCACGGTTGGCGAAAATGTTTTCATCGGTGCCTTCGCCTACCTTGGAGAAAGAGTAACGATAGGTGATAACAGCAAAATCTATCCCAATGCATTTATTGGCGATAATGTTACTGTTGGGAAAAACTGTGTAGTCCATCCCGGCGTAAAAATTTATCACAGTTGTAAAATCGGCGATAATGTAATTATACATGCCGGAACTGTTATTGGCAGCGACGGGTTTGGTTTTGCCCCGCAGGCCGATGGCAGTTTTAAAAAAGTGCCGCAAATAGGAAATGTAGTAGTGGAGAGTAATGTAGAAATTGGCGCTAATGCCACCATTGACCGAGCAACAATCGGCTCTACGCTGATAAAAAGCGGTGCCAAACTGGATAACCTGATACAGATTGCCCACAACGTGGAGGTAGGGCATAGTACTGTTATAGCGGCCCAGGCCGGCGTAAGCGGCAGTACCAAAATTGGCGATGGCGTTATGATTGGCGGACAGGCCGGTATTGTTGGCCATATACAACTCGGCGATGGGGCCAAGGTAAATGCACAAAGCGGCGTAAGCAAATCAATAGAACCCGGCAAAGCTGTTACTGGCTACCCGGCATACGACTATACATCCGCATTGCGCAGCCAGGCGGCGGCCCGTAAATTGCCCGATTTGGAAAAACGGGTGAAAGAACTGGAAGATTTGGTGAAGCAGTTGCTGGCTGAAAAAGTTTGACCCTTTTTTTGCATTCTCATTCTATCTGATTCTTTTGTCAGACCTTATTTCTAAAAAAACAACGCAATCAATATTCAGATTTTGCTTCACAATGGATATGACAATTTAAACCACCCCCTTCTGCATTGTTTACTTAATTTTGCGCATTAAATCCTTTCTGGCAAAAACCAGAGAATTACTGCTCCCTTGAATTCATTCCCGGGGCTAAATCAGATACCATGAAATCGTTCTCTTTTTCGCTCTTGTTTGCTTGTTTATCAGTAATTACAAATGCACAGGTTGAACCTTATTATCACGGCAGCCGTTATTCAAATCCAAACAGTCCGGCCACAATAAGTAATGAAAGTACCGGCTACAGCGGTACCGGTGCCAACATGGATGTGCTTTATCATAAAATTTACTGGCGCATCAATCCTGATTCAATTAAATACATTAAAGGCTGGGTGCAGACTAATTTCAAAACCATACAGGACAATGTATCTTCTGTATCATTTGACTTAAGAAGTGTGCTGATGATTGACTCTGTTGTCTTCCGTAACGCACAATTGCCTGCTGCAAATATTACCCGTACAGGAAATGTGGTTTCAGTCAACCTTGGCACTACATTATCCAACAACTTTATTGATTCCTTTATTGTCTATTACCAGGGGGTGCCACCTGCTGTAAGCGGTGCTGCACAGGGTTATCAAAAAAGTACCAACTCCGGTGCCGGAAACTATATCACCACTTTATCTGAATCGTATGAGGACAGGGACTGGTGGCCCTGCAAGGCCGATATGCAGGATAAGATTGATTCAATGGACATTATTGTAAATGTTCCCTGGGGCAATCCTACAGTTGCCGATACTTTTTGGGTAGCCTGTAACGGCAAGTTGACAGACTCTACAATTACCGGCAACAACCGTTCTTTTGTTTTTAAGAACAGATACCCGACGGCCTCTTATCTTGTTTTCGTTTCAGTTGCCAAATACAACCGTTATTATAATTCTGTAAATGTAAGCGGCACAGAAGTGCCCGTTGTTTACAACCTGTTCAGAGGAAAGACTGCCGCCACTTATACCAGCATTATTACGGCCATGGATAAAATGAATCCGCTGCTGGTTGAGTTTAGTAATAAATTCGGCGATTATCCTTTCAAGAATGAAAAACACGGATTCTACGACGGTCTTCTGGGGGCCAGTGGCATGGAGCATCAGACTTTTTCTGGCATAGCAACCAGTTCACTAACCAGTCTCAGAACACTTGGCCATGAATTAGCCCATCAATGGTTTGGAGATAATGTGTCTTTTGCCACCTGGAACGACTTGTGGCTGGCAGAAGGTTTTGCCCGTTACGGTGAAGCATTGTCAGGAGAACTGGTTCCTTCATTGGGCATTAATCCTTACTCAACACGAAGTGCCTTCAAATCTTCTGCACTGTCATCTTCTGTAAGTGCATGGATTCCGGATGGCAATATTGCCAACTCCGACCTGATCTGGAACACAGGATATGGCAGTGCCGTATATGAAAGAGGAGCGATGATTGTATCCATGCTCAGGGCAATAGCCGGTGATGCGATCTTTTACCAGGCACTCACCAATTTTCAGACAGCATTAAATGGTAAATCGGCTACTGCTGACTCTCTGAAGAATCATTTTAACGCATTGCTTGGACGAGATATTTCCGTTTTCTTCAACGACTATGTGGGCGGCTCCGGCAATGGTGCTGTTGCTGTGGGTGGAAGAGGATATCCCACAAACACCATTAACTGGAACAGCCCTTCAGCCAATAAGCTTGTTGTACAGCCAGCTTCCCAGACACAAAGTTCTGGCTCCAATGTTTCCTATTTCAGGGGGCCAGTGGCATTGCATGTAAAAGGCAGCTTGGCATCGCAGGATACAACCATCAATTTCTTCGACTGGGGAAGTGGTAATCTTTCTTTTGCGGGAAACGGGCTAAGTGCCCCTGTTGCAGGTGGTAAATTAAGCTACAACCTTTCATTCACGCCAACATCTGTTTTATATGACGACAGTGCCCGTACTATGTCAACAGGCAGTACGGTGTATGTGCCCACATTAAACGATGGCGGATTTAGTTTTACCACACCATCTCCTGCTACAGCATCTTGTCCGGCTTCCGCATCTATGGATGTTATACTCAGTACTGCATCCATTAATGGGTTCAGCAATACCATTTCATTATCAGCTGTCAGTGGTGTGCCTTCCGGTACTTCTGTTAGCTTTATCCCTGCATCCACAGTCACTCCCGGAGGCAGTATTACTGTCAGGCTTACCGGTACCAATACTCTCTCTGCAGGCACATATAACATTACCGTACAAGGCGCTGCAACCGGAGCCACAACGCAAACTGTAATTGTAACTTACAATATAACTTCCGGAACCGGGCCAACCATTAATTCGCAACCATCCGATCAGGTTGTTTGTTCCGGCAATAATGCCACTTTCAGTATTACATCGCCGGCAGCAACCAATTTTCAGTGGCAGGTAAGTACTGACGGCGGTACTACCTGGACTAATACAGGAACCACAACAGCCTCTATTACTCTATCCGCTGTAACAACAGCGATGAATACAAATCAATATCGCTGCATTGCATCATCAGTTTGCGGGAACACAAGTTCAAATGCAGCAGTGCTTACTGTTAACACTCCGGCAGGCATAACAGCACAACCAGCTGACGGTATGGTTTGCTCAGGCAGCAGTTTTACATTTTGCACAAGTGCAACTGGTACCGGCCTTACTTACCAATGGCAGTCAGCACCAACCTGTGCCGGGCCATGGGTTAATGTTGCCGGAGCTATATCTGCCTGTCTTACTGTAAACAATGCCACTGCAACCACAAGCTATCGCTGCAGTGTTACTTCATCTGCGTGTGGAAACACAGCAACCTCAAACTGTGTTCTACTTACCATTATTGCACCTGTAACTGTTACGCTGCAGCCAGCTAACACAGAACTGTGCAGCGGAAGTAACGCAACATTTACAGTAGCAGGTAACAGTACACAGTCAGTCGCTTATCAATGGCAGGTAAGTACCGACGGTGGCAACAGTTTCACGAATATAGCTGGTGCAACAGCCACAACGTATACTGCAAATAATACTATCAGCTCACAAAGCGGGTATCGCTATCGCTGCCTGCTCAGCAATACAACCTGTCCCATACCAGTTGCATCAAATGCCGGCATATTAACTGTAAGGCAGTTACCGTCAGTTGGTTTGGCAGCATCACCTCTTGCAAGTTTATTACCGGGACAAATCACTACACTTACAGCAACACCCGGCGTAAGCACAGGGGGCTCTTTAAGTTTTGTATGGTTATATAATACGAGTCCGCTGGCAGCAACCGGTAACACCTATATTGTAAACGTGGAAAAAGCAGGCATCTACCTGGCAAGGATACAAGAAGCATGGCCGGGAGGATTGCTTTGTACAGCCCAGTCGCCGATAGTTACGATAGAAGCACCGGCAAGTAATAAACTATTTATTTTCCCGAGCCCGAATGACGGAAGATTTACAGTTTCGTATTATAACAATGATGGCGCAAGCACAGTAAGACTGGTTAAGGTTTTCGATTCAAAAGGATCGGTAGTGTACAGTCGCCAGTTCAACATCAGCGGGTCTTACACACTATTGAACATAGACTTACAGGGTGTAAACACTGGAATTTTTTATGTTGTGATTGGCGATGCCGGTGGAAATAAACTGTCTGAAAGGAAAGTGCATATCAGATAAAAAAATATTTCATTATTTCGCTGCATCGGGATCGAATATGCAGAAGATTATTTGCTTTATTTGATACCTGAAAAAACCAGCATATAACAAATGAAAATATCCGGTTTTACATTCGTTCGCAATGCAGTAAAATTCGACTATCCGGTAGTGGAGTCTATCACTTCCATTTTATCAATTGTTCATGAATTTATAGTATGTATTGGCAATTGCGAAGATGGTACCCTGGAACTGGTTCAGTCTATCAATTCGCCTAAAATAAAAATCTTTCATTCCGTTTGGGATGATTCACTTCGTGAAGGTGGCCGTGTGCTGGCAGTGGAAACAGACAAAGCCTTTGCACACATCAGTCCGGACAGTGACTGGGCCTTTTACCTGCAGGCAGATGAAGTGGTGCATGAAGATGACCTGCCAAAGATTGTACAGGCAGCACAAGAACACCTGGATAATAAAAAAGTGGAAGGCCTGCTTTTTAAGTACAAACATTTTTACGGCACTTATGATTATATCGGCGACAGCCGCCGCTGGTATAATCATGAAATACGGCTGATCAGAAACATTCCTGCTGTTAAATCATACCGTGATGCACAGGGTTTCAGGCTTGATAACGACAGGAAACTGAATGTAAAGCTTGCGAATGCATCTGTTTGGCACTACGGTTGGGTACGCCATCCCCATAAACAACTGGAAAAGCTAAATACGTTTTACAGCCTGTGGAGCAAAGACCACCAGGTAGCACAGAATATTGATGAGCAGGAGCAGTTTGATTTCTTTAAGGATGCCGACTCCCTCAAACTGTTTACAGGAAACCACCCTGCAGTAATGAAAAAAAGAATTGAAGAAAAAAACTGGCAGGTAAACTTCGATGTCACCAAAAAGAAATTCTCTTTTAAAGACAAGCTCCTTTACAAAATTGAAAAACTCACCGGAAAACGGTTGTTCAACTACAAAAATTATAAGATAACCTGATTCTGATTATATTTTACTTCTGCTTATAATGATAAGCCAGCCTAACTTCCCATTCACCTTTCACTACTCACTATTTACTATCTTTGCCCCCGCATAAAACAGGCACATGACAAACAATTTTAACCCGGATAAGCAGCACACTATAAAGAATGGAGTAACTATTTCAGGCACAGGTCTGCATACTGGTATCCTGGCCGATCTTACCCTTAAGCCTGCCTCTCCCGGTTTTGGATACCAGTTTCAACGGATAGATTTGCCCAACCAGCCTGTTATTAAGGCTGACTGTGACCTGGTAACTGATGTAAGCCGTGGCACTACTTTAGAGGCAAACGGCGCCAAAGTAAGCACCGTTGAACATGTACTGGCTGCCCTCGTAGGAATGGGAATAGATAACTGTCTGCTGGAAATTAACGGACCCGAGATGCCAATCATTGATGGCAGCTCTCAGCCCTTTGTAGAACTGATTGAAGAAGCAGGTATTGTAGAACAGGATGCGGCAAAAATCTGGTATAGCATTGACGAAAATATTTATTACTACGACGAAGCCAAACGGGTGGAAATGGTGGCGATGCCGGCCATGGAATACCAGGTTACCACATTAATTGATTTTAATTCACCCGTTCTGGGCACACAACATGCCGGTCTTAAACATATCAACAGCTTTAAAAATGAAATAGCACCTTGCCGGACTTTCTGTTTTCTGCATGAACTGGAAATGCTGCTGGAGCATAACCTGATAAAAGGCGGCGATGTTAACAATGCGATTGTTATAGTTGATAAGCCGGTTGATGATACAGAGATGGACAGGCTCAAGAAAATTTTTAAGAAAGACAAAATAGAAGTAAAAAGCGAAGGCTATCTGAACAATCTTGAGCTTCGCTTTCCTAATGAACCAGCCCGCCACAAGTTATTAGATGTGATAGGCGATTTATCGCTGATTGGCTACCCTATAAAAGGACGCATCATTGCTAACCGGCCGGGACACAGCACCAATGTTGAATTTGCCAAAAAGATCAAGCAGTATATTAAAAAGAACAAACACACCAAGGGTGTTCCTATTTACAATCCTAACCAGCCACCGGTGTACGACCAGCAATATGTTGAAAAAATTCTGCCACATCGATTTCCATTTGCACTGGTAGATAAAGTAATAGAACTTACCGACACACATATCGTGGGTATCAAAAATGTAACCTACAACGAATGGTTCTTCCAGGGTCATTTTCCCGGCAACCCCGTAATGCCTGGCGTATTGCAGATTGAAGCACTGGCACAGTGCGGCGGTATTCTTGCCATTAACCTTAGCGGTGAAGGACAGTACGATACCTACTTTCTTAAAATAGACAACTGTAAGTTTAAACAAATGGTAAAACCCGGCGATACACTGATTTTAAAAATGGAACTGATTGCTCCTATCCGCCGCGGTATCTGCGAAATGAAGGGCACCACCTATGTTGGTAATAAGGTTTGTTGTGAAGCAGATTTGGTGGCACAGATTGTGAAGCGATAATCTTCATTAACCTGATTTATGTTACTAAAAATGCCTGTTTTTTACAGGCATTTTTCTTTTATCCACAATCCCAAAAAAAGGGCTGAAAAAGAAGCTGAAAACACCCCTTCTCCCACCCCATTTTCGTACATTTGTGAGTTCTATTTTTTCACTCTGAAAAGGGTAATTTTTTAATCAATTTATGAGTACAGAAGCAACAGATTTGAACCAGGAAAATCTTCCAGAAAATAATGGCAACTACGGTGCCGACAGCATACAGGTTTTAGAAGGGCTGGAAGCAGTGCGTAAAAGGCCCGCCATGTATATTGGCGATATTGGCGTTAAAGGTTTGCACCACCTTGTATATGAAGTGGTGGACAACTCGATTGACGAAGCCCTTGCCGGCTATTGCAAAAACATCACCGTTAATATACACGAAGACAATTCTATTTCTGTGGAAGATGATGGCCGTGGTATTCCCACCGCCATGCACACAAAAGAAAAAAAATCAGCACTGGAAGTGGTAATGACCGTACTGCATGCCGGTGGTAAGTTTGATAAGGATTCTTACAAAGTATCAGGCGGTTTGCACGGTGTGGGTGTTAGCTGCGTTAACGCTTTAAGTAAACTGCTGAAAGTTACTGTAAACCGTGACGGCAAAACATTTGAACAGGAATATAAGATTGGCGTACCGCAATATGCAGTAAGAGAAGCAGGCACCAGTGAGAAAACAGGCACAAGGGTACACTTCTGGCCCGATGATTCTATCTTCATCACCACCACTTATAACAAAGACATATTGGAAAGCCGCCTGCGGGAACTGGCTTATCTTAACCGTGGTGTAAGAATCATCCTGAACGACCTGCGGGAAAAAGACGATGCCGGAAATCTCTACACCATTACTTTTTACAGCGAAGGTGGTATAGTGGAATTTGTGGAAATGCTCGACAACAATGCAGGCCGCAACCCGCTGATACCAACGGTTATTTCTGTTGAAGGCAGAGATGAAAACACAAACGTAACCGTTGAGGTGGCTTTACGGTATAACGACAGCTACAACGAACATATTTATTCTTACGTAAACAATATCAATACCATTGAAGGCGGAACCCACGTTTCCGGTTTTCGCAGGGCATTGACGAGGGTATTCAAAAGCTACGGCGATAAGAACGGGCTGTTTGAAAAAGCCAAAGTGGAGATTGAAGGCGATGACTTCCGGGAAGGGCTGAGTGCTATTATCTCCGTTAAAGTACCCGAGCCACAGTTTGAAGGACAAACCAAAACCAAACTCGGCAACAACGAAGTGATGGGTGTGGTGGATACCACCGTTTCTAAAGTACTGGAAGCATATTTGGAAGAGAATCCGAAGGAAGCAAAAAACATTGTATCGAAAGTAATTCTGGCTGCACAGGCAAGGGCCGCTGCCAGAAAAGCAAGAGAACTGGTACAGCGTAAATCGGTGTTGAGTGGTGGTGGCCTGCCGGGTAAACTGGCCGACTGCAGCGAAAGAGATGCTGAAAAATGTGAACTGTTTCTTGTTGAGGGAGACTCGGCCGGTGGTACTGCCAAGCAGGGCCGTGACCGCAGCTTCCAGGCCATTCTGCCACTGAGAGGTAAGATTCTCAACGTGGAGAAAGCGATGGAGCATAAGATTTATGACAACGAAGAGATAAGAAATATGTTTACCGCCCTTGGCGTAATGATGGGCACACCCGAAGACCCCAAGGCACTTGACCTTAGTAAGCTCCGTTATCACAAACTGATTATCATGACGGATGCCGATGTGGACGGCTCGCATATTGCCACTCTTATTCTCACCTTTATTTACCGCTACATGAAGGAGATGGTGGAGCAGGGCTATGTATATATTGCGCAGCCACCTTTGTATTTGGTGAAGAAGGGCAAAGACCAGGCCTATGCCTGGAACGAGGAACAACGCAAAAGCTATATCGAGAAATTTGCTGCGGGAAAAGAAGACAGTGTAAATGTGCAGCGCTACAAAGGTTTGGGTGAGATGAATGCCGACCAGTTGTGGAACACCACCATGAACCCGGCCTCGAGAACATTGAAGCAGGTAACCATTGAAAGTGCGGCCGAGGCCGACCGTGTATTTAGTATGCTGATGGGTGATGAAGTAGCCCCGCGCAGAGAGTTTATTGAAAGCCACGCCAAGTATGCAAAGCTGGATGTGTAGTTAAATAAGTTTATTGAATTGAAAGGCCGGCAGGCGCCCCTTTGTTTTTGTTTATTTTTTCGGGGGCCCCCCCCCCGGGCCCCCGGGGGGGGGGGCCGTTCCCGTCCCCGCCGCCCCCCGTTGGCCCCGGCCCCCCAACAGGTCGTGTTGCCTGATGTGACTGCCACATTGTTTTGTGAACTTGCAGGGCACAATATAAATAATAATTACTCTATTCTTGAACGAAAATATCTTTCTGTTTCCTTATCCATGAAATAAACATAACAACCTTTCATTCCTCTAGTTAATAGGATTCTATAAATGTTTCGAACAAGTTTATTTAACTCATCAGGCTTTTGATTCAGTCCTTGCTTTCCTTTAAAATCCTTGTATTCGTCCCAAGGTGTGAAATATTTATTTGTTTTGGAATTAAATTGCAAATCCTTCCCGACAATAATTCCCGTATAATCAAATTCGAGGCCTTGGGAAGTATGAACGCAGCCTACTTGATCAATGCCATCTTCGTCAATTGCCCAAGTAGTTCCAACATTTCTTGAATTCCAAGGCATTCCAAAATTAAATTCAGAATTAATACATCTTCAATTTGCCCGTTTGAATTACTCATCATTTGCTGCAGTCCATTTCCAGGCATAGCCAGCTAAAATTCTAGCTTTATAACCTTCATCACTTTAGATTTTATTAATTCTCGTAAAGCATTTGGGTTGTCACAAATTTTAAATTCAAAATCTTGTTTGTCCCAGCCATCAAAATTTCCTGTTGCCTGTAATTAAAACATCATCAACCCAGTTAATATAACCATCAGCTCCAGCACATCTAAATTGTGCAGTAAGATTTAGTTTGTGAATTTCTGCGTTATGTAATTGTGCGATCCTTGTAATTTCATCTAGTGTGCCAATATCATCTGGTCGTATAATTTGCTTTTCGTCGATAAAGAAAATACTGACATTGGCGGCGTTGATTATGTCTTCAATTTGGTTTTTGCCTTTATACATAAAAGCATTTTGATTTTTCAAACGGTGAGCCTCGTCTACAATTAATACATCAAAAGTATTTTTCATTGCACCATAAAAGCCTCCCGACCCTTTTAACAAATGTTTGATTCTGCTTCTATCAAAAGCTTTTGCTAAGCTGTTTACCATCACGTCTCGAAATGAAGCATTTGGCGCTACAAATACTACGTTCTTTTTTTAGTTAACAAATCTCCTAAGAGGTTCATTGAGATGACAGACTTGCAGCAGTGCCTGGGCCACCATTGATTATTACAACAGTTTTGTTCTTTGAATTTATTGCTATGTCCTTAGCGCTTTAAAAGCTACTTTTTGATTTTCAAGAAGAACGAATTCTTTGTTTCCTTTAAAAGACCTGTAATATGGTCAATTAGTTTTTTACTTGGTCGGATATTTCCATTTTCAATTTGATATAAAATTGATTCGCCTTTTCCCTTGCCTACAAAAATTGAATGAATTCTTCTAATTGTAACGATCGTCCTTAAAATATAGCGGCGAATCGTTAATTATCGATTTATATATATTATCTCGTAGCGGTTCAGGCTTTTTTTCAATGTAATTGTGTAAGTAAGCACAAGAATATGCTTGAAGAGAACTCTTAAATACTTTCATTAAAATCTTTAGGAACAACTTGTAAGAATATGCTTGATAGGAAGGGGTGTGCCTCATTGCCGTGATAAGCAGTGTAAATAATGCCATCTTTATTTGTGCTATGCGCTTCTTTCCATTGCTTTAGTTCAATGATGATGAAACTCGGTTTGCCTATTTCATCATGGCCTGAGATAATAAAATCAACTCGCAATGAAGTTGAAGGTAAATTATATTCTATTAAGATTCGCAGTCATCTCTCGTTATATTTTTTAGCTGTCCCTTTCGCTTTAGCAATAGGATATTTTTCTGCGTTTTTCTTTATCTTTTCAAGTACTATTTCTATGATATCAAAACCATATTTATCAGCTAACAAAAAGGCAAATGCTAATATGTCTGCTAATTCTTCTTTTACCTTTTCCTTATTTGCCTCGTTTGCTTCCTTCCATAAGAACAACTCAAGTAGTTCTCCAGATTCTACATTTATTGCCAA
>JADJYK010000014.1 GCA_016719815.1 Chitinophagaceae bacterium
ATGACTTACTAATGTTTCAGCAAACCCTTTTTCAATAAGCGTTTCTGTAACACCTTTTGAAATATCGTACATTCTTTCAACAATTCCAGTCTCAATCGCATGTTGTCTTTTCAGCCTTTCCATAGACTCAGCATATTCAGAAGATGTTTTCTAATTCATCTTCGTCTAAACCATGGAGGTGATATTTCATCAAGTTTAGATGTGTCACAGCCTATCCTCAGTCATTAAATGAAATGAACTTACAGATTTCTATAATTTTGAGATTTCTTCCATTGTTGGAACAAAGTTAGATTTAATGTCCAACTGTTGAATACAATTATAAGACTCGGTCGGGTTGCCTACAACATATGTATTGTCGGATATACGAACACCTTGCTTTTTTTGACTACGAATATTGTTGGTCTGGTTTCCAATGTTCTAATAAGGTTTGTACGAAAATCAGTAACGTTTAAAACAGTTGCGATAATACAACGGATAGCAAAAGGGTTTGCGCCTCTTCGCAGACGGGTCTCCGGCACGGGACTCGTCGTCAGTCCAAACGCCGGGCCGATAACTTTCGGCTCCACTCCACACACAAGCCTGGCGGTGAGGCATCGGATACTAAGCGGTAAAGAAAACCCGGCAGGGAAACAAATTTCTCGCAGTGTTCGCAACGAACAGCGGCACGGGGTACGTTGCTCCTCTGCGACGCTGCGTGAAACTGCTGAATAGAACCTGCCTGTCGGCAGACAGGTTCCCGGACGATGAAGTTTGCGACCCTTCGTTTCCTCAGGGTAAACTCCACAGGCGTTGATTGTAGTACAGGTGTTGGCTACATAATTGTATTTTATATGGCCCGGCACCGGCAGGGTTGGGCGCCTGTATGAGGGCAGTGTTACACCCTGCCCCTTGAACTGTTTTTCTCGCAGACGAGTCTCCGGAACAGGACTCTCACAAACAACATGAACCCCCCACACAAAAAGGCGGGACTCGGGCAGATGCAAGGAGATTGGCACCGTTTGAAATGAGATGCCGGGTCAAGCCCGGCATGACACGACCGAACAAGAAGTGCCCACAAGAAACTTATGAGCTATACAAACTGCCGAACAGAACCTGCCTGGCGGCAGACAGGTTCCCGGACGATGAAGTGTGTCCGATATTCATCGGGATAAACTCTGCAAGGACGATGATAGTCCCAAAGGTCCAGGACTCCTTAGGAGGATGCCTTAGGCATAGTACGGCAGCCTGCTACATAATTGTATTTTATATGCCCAATTTTTTAAGAAATATATCGGCCATTTTGTAAGAAGCTTCGTGGCTATAGCCTGCTATGTGCGGGGTAACGAGTACATTGGGCTGATTGGTAAGCCAGCTTAACTGTTCGTTTTCCTGCGGGGTGTAAGTAGAGAGGTTTTCGTTTTCGAGTACATCGAGCCCGGCACCAGCAATTGAATGCTGCTGCAGTGCCTGTATGAGGGCAGCAATATCAACCACCTTGCCCCTTGAACTGTTGAGGAACCAGGGCTTACGCTCCAGCGCAGCAAAAAAAGCGGCATTGGCCATGTGAAAAGTTTCCTCCGTTAGCGGCACATGAAAACTGATAACATCGGCATAGCGGCAGAGTTGCTCAAGGCTGGCTTCTTTAATGTAATCGCCACCAAAGCCAAACTTGTATTTATCATACGCCAGCACCGTAACCTGAAATGGCTGCAGCAGTTTTGCAAAGCTGCTGCCGGTGTTGCCATAGCCGATGATGCCCACCGTTTTGCCCAGCAGTTCGGTACCACGGTTTTCGTCCCGCTTCCAGGTGCCCTGCTTTACTTCTTCTGCGGCGGTGTGAATGTTGTTCATCAAACCGAGCAGGAGACCCAGCAGGTGCTCGGCCACCGCATTGCGGTTGCCTTCGGGGCTGCTTACGCAGGCGATGCCTTTGCTTTCGGCATAAGGCACATCTATCAATTCCATACCGCTGCCGAGGCGGCCAATCCATTTAAGACCGGCAGCTTTATCGAGCAGGGGCTTGTCAATATTTATCCTTGTGGTTACGACCAGTCCCTCAACATCAGCAATGGAAGCTGCCAGCTCATCGTAAGTGACAGCGGGGCGGTAATCCACTTCGTAACCTTTTTGGTGAAGACGGTCGGTTAATAAACTATGTGCTTTGGCGGTGATGATTACTTTCTTCATTGCATTTTAAAAGTTAACGCTGCAAACTGCTGTACAGAGAGTTGCTCTGCCCGCTTATTAAACAAATCATCGGCCAGTATTGCTGCATCGAAAAGGCCTTTTACCGCATGTCGCAATGTTTTGCGGCGCTGGTTGAAGGCTGTTTTAACGAGGTTAAAGAAATCTTTTGGCTGCGCATGGCCGGCACACCGGTGCGGGGCAGCAACCGTATCACCCCGCTTTTTACTTTGGGCGGCGGATTGAAACTGTTTTCATGTACATCAAATAAATACTCAACTGTAAAGAAGGCCTGTACCAGCACACTC
Organism: Chitinophagaceae bacterium; assembly: GCA_016719815.1. GTDB lineage: Bacteria > Bacteroidota > Bacteroidia > Chitinophagales > Chitinophagaceae > JJ008. Next base: position 2,472 of record JADJYK010000014.1, read on the forward strand.
AGCACCCCGTAGGTTTTATTGCCCTCTTTTGCTGCGGCCCGTTGTGCCACTTCTTTTTGAAACATACCCACCATGCACTCCACATCGTCTTTCCAATCCAATATCTTAAACAGTATTTGTGTAGAGATGTTGTATGGAAAGTTGCCAACGACAGTAAATTTTCCGGCAAAGGGTTTTTCAATATCGAGAAAACTCTGGTGAATGATTTTACCGCTCAGTGCCGGATAAGTGCTGATGAGATACTGTACCTTTTCTTCGTCCAGTTCCACTGCTTTGAAATCTATTACAGAAAGTTCAAGCAGGTATTTTGTAAGGGCACCGCCACCGGGACCTACTTCGAGCAGTTGGGTAAACGGGTACTGCTGGGGGAGGAGCATTGAATCCTCATTTGCAACTAACGTAACAGTAGTATTTTTTCAGTTTGTACTTTATCAGCAGTTCTTGCTTTAACCAGATAGTATCCGCCGGGCAGGTTATGCGGAATGTCAAAATTGTAAGCATTGTTGCCGGCTGTAAGATGTATGGTCTTTCTCATTACACTTGTTCCCTGCTGGTTATACAGGTTCATTTCAGTATCTATATCCGTTTCTGAATTAATTCTAAGCATAAAATTATCTCTGGCAGGATTAGGAGAAATCTGCATAACAAAATCTGTCTTCCCTGATAAGTGGTGCCTTAAAATACGGCTTACAAGTTCTGCCGGCTGATGCTGCACCAGTCTTACCCTGTAAAAAACATACCTGGCATCTGTTACAGGAATATTATCTGCAAAACGGTATTCCCGTTTTCCATCAAGCTGTTCTATTGCTTCAATCCGGCCAATTGCTTCAAAGCGGTCACCCTCATAGCTTCGCTCAATAATGAAATAGTTTGCTAACTGATTGTCCAGCACTTTCCAGGACAAATGAGCTATCCTGTCTGCATAAGTGCTGCTGAAATCAATCAGGTTTCTGTATAACACATCACAAGAACCGAGGCTGCCAATGGTGATTGTATCTGTAGCGTATATACTGCATGCAGCCTGCAATTGCTGTGTTACAATATACACACCCGGAGTATCAACATTAATGAAAGGCCCGGTTGTGCTGCCGATAATATGTCCATTTGGAGTTGACCACTGGTAAACAGATGTGGGTATGGGATTCATTACATAGATATGGCTTACACTTCCGGTATCACATATCCATGGTGTGGAAGTTTCCAGTTCAGCACGGGGTGCAATGAAAAAATCGAAAGGGGCAACAAAATCCTTCAATTCAGCAGTAAAAGAAGTGGAGGCTCTTGTTTTAACAATAACCCGCCGAAATGGCATAAGGCAGTCATCGCCGCCAAACAATCTTGCATCATCAAGTCCAAGTTTCGAGAGATTAACCGAAAACTCCATGAACTGTCTTGCCGTATAGGTTGTTACCACATTATTATCACCCAATACCAGCGAGAAAGGTCCGGTCCAGGTATTATTTACACTTTGAAGACCTGTATAAAATGCCCCTGCTGTTTTAGGCTGTATGCCTGCATAGCCATACTGCGAGCCATTATTTTCACCATCAAAACTGCCCGACCAGTTAAAAGCTACAGGAACAATGGACATATCATTTTATCGACCCAGATTCTTGCTTCAATAAATGTAAGTGCCGAACTGCTGTACTCTGCAGTCAGGATGATATCACCCGGGGCTGTCATATTTCCTGTTGCATCAAACTGCCACCGTGTATGTCCTGAATCAGGGCCGTAGTTATAAAACCGCCGGGTAGCCCTGTTGTAGTAAATATCTGTCTGGTACATTTCAAAATCGAAGTACCTGTTGCCGGTTGTATTTTCAATTGAAATGCCTCCGAATAACCACATAGAATCAGTAACATTCGGTCCGGCTCTTCTTACATGCAGCATCATATCCAGTATCTCATTTTTATCGGGAATAGACTGTGAAACCGGACAAGACCAGTTGCTGGGGTTCATCCCATTTTTATTGGAGCCTGAAGCGAAAATAGTAGAATCATCTCCATGATAATCTCTCACAAAATAGGCATCAACCAGCAGCCGGTTATTGATTACAGAGTAAGGCGGAAACCGCATTTGCCGGTAAAACGGGAGCTTTCTTGAATCAGGATTAGCGGCATAATTGGCAAGTAATGCCGCAGCACCAGTTGTATCAACAATAAACTGACCTGTGCCTATTGTACCCGGAAGCCAGAACCAATCATCATTACCTGATTGAACGAGCCCGTTGAAATAATTGGAACGAAGGTCTCCATCCACACCAAAGTTAGCTTTGATAATAGGTGTTGTGATCTGGCCGTTTACCGCAACCCCGTTAATGAGTAACGCAAAAATGATCTTAAAAATGGTTTTCATAGCAGTGAGTTTTCAATAACTCAAATCATCTGTATCAGAAAATAATGCCGGTGAAACTATTTGTTAATGGCTTACAATATGCACTGTGGAAATATCGGATACAAATTCAGAACCATCAGGCAAAACCGCCACAACCCGGTAGCTGATAAACCCCGGAAATACGTTTATGTCGGTTGCCTTAAATGATTTTTCACCAAGACAGGGTACATAGGCGCATGTTTCCCAGTTGGCATACGGATCTGCCGGATCTTCGTACGTCCGTTCAACATAAAAAGAAGCCACTGCGCTTCCGGCCTGAACTCCCCAGGTGGCAGTAACTCCGCTCTTACCTTGCCGGTGTGTTCTGAAAAATGAAAAGCCCTGGGCTAGATTGTTTTTAACACTACAGGTAACAGCGTTATGAACAGGAATTGCTTCAAATGCGGAAAGAAAAATAAACGCAAATAAAATTGCGATAATGAATTTCGTTTTCATACAGGTATTGATTTATATTATAAAACTATACAGTGATATTGAAATAAACAAGGTAAGTTTTCCTCAATAATCTACTTTGTATGAGTACTATTTCCGGTAACCTATTATACAATCGTTTTTTTACTAGTACCTCTACGCTATAATACTTACCGGAATAAATCGGAGCAAAAAATCCGAAGACTGGCAAACGCTTCTGCAGTTCATATTTACTATTTAATGATTGGCCTTCATAACTTTCTTATTAACAGTGCCAGGAGTTTAATAAGCAGCTGGTAATAGGCAAAAGTTGTTATGATGTTGAGTATTTACATTAGAAAGGCAAACCAATTGTTTTATTAGATTCTGATCCCGGTAAGTAATAATACCTGAATTAATGCCAAGATAAATTTTGCACAACGTTGTGCATATCTTTCTTTTTATTTTTTTTAAAATGATTTACATCAACAAAAAACCTCTTCTAAAAAGAAGAGGTTTGCAATTATCACAAGTGTAATAACCGCTACCTATTTTAAAAGCTTGATTGAGGTTTTCTGTTTGCCATCCCAGATACTGAGAATGTATGAACCTGAAGGCAGACGTTCAAATCCCTTTATCGAATAAAGGCTCATGCCAGGCACCAGGGTATAACTTTCCCTGCGCAGCATTACACCGTTAGAACTAAACAACTGCACATCAATTTTCTGATTCTGGAATACCTTGCACTTCAACACAATCTCATCTCTGAACGGATTACCAAGTACAGCGTACTCGCTGGTTCCGGCAGGCTTACGCAAAAAGACCACGGAAGAATATTTTACTGAGCCGTCGTTGTCCACCATTTTCAGACGATAATATGATTCAAATGACGGGGTATAATCTTTTGAGTGTATGTTGTTTGCGTATAGGAACCGCTTGGAGTTACTGTGGCAATCTTTGAGTAATCTGTTGAGTTATTACTTCTTTCCAGTTCGTAACGGTTCAGGTTGTACTCCTGGGATACTGTCCACTGTAATTCATTGCACTCAACTGTACTGGTACCGGTAAACTGTTCCATCGTAACTGGTAAAAGTGTATGCGTATACAAATCACTTCTGAAAACTCCTCTTCCATGTGTTGCGGCAATCAGCTTTTTATTGGCATCAATCTGCAAATCCATTACCAGCGTTGCATCAAAGAAACCGGTATTATAATCATACCATGTAGCTCCTTTATCAGGACTTACATACACACCGAAATCACAACCGGCATAAATGGTGCTTTCATTAACCGGGTCTATTACAATTGCATTAAACGGCACATCCGGCAACCCGGCACCACGGTCAAGCCAGGTTGTTCCACCATTTGGAGATAAATAGACATGTGATGTTCCAAAGCCACCAAGCACCACATATACACTGTCATCATTGTTATCGCTGATGGCAAAGTCCATGACAAAGCGGTCTGGAAGTGTTCCTTTGATACTAGTGTAAGGTGTTGTAGCCGGGGTTGTTGTTTTGAAAACGTTTGGCTGACCGTTAATCCACAAATAATCATTAGTAGTATTTTGAGCAATTGGCGAAGTGGAAACGTAAATTTTATCCCTATTAATGGGAGAAACAGCAAGAGCAATAGCAGTTTTTCTTTGTGCTTCAATATAAGCAGTTGAACCTGTTCCTGTATTTGACCATGAAGCCGAAGACCCTCCAGTTGTAGATCGATGTATATTATCTGAGGCAACATACATATAGCTGGGGTCAGATTTACTAATGGCTACCGGCGCCATAAAAGCGGTCCTGTCATCGGCAGTAAATGCCCATGCAGCTAATACCTGAGAAAATGTGCCTGTTGTGCCTGTTGTCGAACGGCTTACTTTTCTTGCATCGTTTGAAGCAAGAACAGTTGTACCGTTAGAAGCAATCACACAGGATCCCCCATCTCCACCTATTACAGAAGACCACGAAGTACCATTGTATCTCACAACACCATTATCCTGCAAACCACCTATCATTGTATTTGCATTTGTTGGGTGTACTCCAAATGAAGCATAAAATTGAGTTGCCCTAAGTCCTGTATTAATGGCACTCCAATTAGTTCCTCCATTGGTAGTTTTATATACACCTCCATCACAAGCTACATAAATGATGTTGCTGTTATTCGGATCGTAAGTGATATCATGATGATCAGAGTGAATCGGAGAACTACTCGTGGATATAGTTGCAATGGAACCACCAGTTGTTGTATTTGTAGATGTATATCTATAAAAATCGACACCTCCACACAATATTACATTCGTATTAGAAGGGTTTATCGCTAATGTATGAGAAAACCAATATTGGAAATCACAATGGGCAGAGGAATTTTTAGCAGACCAGGTAGCCCCAAAATCAGTAGAAAGATATAACTCGTTACCTCCAGTACCCCCAATTGATGCATATAACCTCGTAGCTCCCACATTATCCATTCTAATATATCCATTAAATGATGCAGGAAGCCCCCCGGCAATCTTTGACCAAGCCGGTGATGCATTTGAACCATTGGTAGTTCGGTAAATTCCTTTATCTGCATTTACCATATTTCCAACGCCTACAACAATTTGATTAGTATTGGTTGGATTAATTGCAACGTCAGAAACATAAATCTTTGATAGTATCTGACTCCAGGATGTACCGTTATTAGTCGAACGATATAAGCCATCAGTGGCACAAGCATAAATTGTATTACTGTTGGTCGGGTCAAATTTCAACATTTGAATGGCAAATAGCTGACTGGTTGTCTTCGTCATTACCTGGTTCCATGTAACTCCTCCGTCAGTGCTTTTGATAATACCTATTCCATATGTACCCCTGCATTTCCACACATTAAATCCGATATTAGAAGAATCGACCCTGTACACTTCACCAGTACCTGCATAAATAACATTCGAGTTTGCAGGATCTACAATAATAGATGAGACTCCCAAAACTGGTAAATTTGTGGATACAGATGTCCAACTTGAACCCGCATTTGTAGATTTCCAATTGCCTCCACTTGCCGAACCGGCCTAAAGATTATTTGAATTATTAGGATCGATGGCGATACAAAGAATCCGTCCCCCAATTGTACTTACATCACCCAGGGAAGTCCAGTTAGATGAACTTCCGGTTCGATCATATGAAGTTTTTCTCCTTAATTTCAAGATATTGTTGCCAGGCGGCCTGGTATTTCCCACTTAAGTTATTGGGATTAGGATACCCTTTTGATTGGAACCACATCATTAACTGTTTTTCTGCTCCAGTCTCCTTTTCCTTCTCTTCATTTTCTTCCTTATTAATTTCACTTTCTATACCTGAACTTCTTTGAAAAAGCCTGTGTTCTAAGGTAAAATAACCTGTTAAGAGAATTACTGCTGATGACAGCAGCAGAATAAATGTTCGTTTCATACTATATTGGATTTGGTAGGGTTATCTATTACTAATGGCTAAGCCAGCAGGCAGCCAATAATAACTTATTTGTGAACGATAATTTTCTTATTTATTATTTCTTTGTTTGTTTTTATTCTTATTACATAATTACCATCACTAACGGCTGATGGGAGTTTAATGCTTACACTATTAAGCCCGGCGATAAACTTATAATTTCCGGTACATATAACCTGTCCGCTAATGCTTATAACGGAGATTACCGCCTCGCCTGATTCGGCAGCGTTAACCCGGATATTCAGCTGATCTTTTACCGGGTTTGGCGAAACAACAACATCAGATTCCATATCTTTTATCGTTACCTTTTTAACCGGGCTAAGCCTGTTCATACCCGTATTCTCGACTATTCTTATCCTGTAGTATGAATTTCCCACCAACGGATATAAATCTACAGCTGCATAATCACCGGTACCGTTTATACCATTGGCGTTTACAGTATCAATCTTCTCCCATGCCATATTATCCTTACTTCTTTCAACGATATATGCATATACACCAGGTTCTTCAGCAACCTTCCAGTTCAACTTTACTGTTTTACCTTGTACAACAGCATCAAAATTTAATAAATGGGAAGCCAGGGGGAAATTATCAATTATAACCCTATAGTCTTCCACTTCCCCATTAGTAAAGTACCCGGTAGCATCAGAAGTGGTCATGCCTGCAGATTGTGCCGTAATCCTAACCCGCAGGTAAGTTGACTGGCCATATACAAAGGGATTCACAAAACTTGGCCAATACAACCCAGAAATTTTGGGCAGATGCAGAAGATGGAACCGTAATGGGTGTAATAGCTTCGCTGGCATCAAATATTCCATTTGCATTAAAATCGAGCCAGGCAATTAAGGTAGCATTTGCCCCACTATTATTAAACGCCGAAACCTGCACAAGATATGCCCTGGCTCCGGGGGTAAAAAAGAAACCGTTGCAATACCATCATCAGTATCTGCTGTACCATTCGTTCCTCTTTTCCAGAACTCTTTATCCCAGGTAGCGCCAAGCCTTATCAATTCAGACCGTTCATGCACGGCCGGGCTTTGAGTGGCGGGTGTTGTATAAGGATCATAGCTGTCAGGCGCATCACCAAAATCACATTTAGGCCGGAAAGGATCGGATGCATCGCCTGCACCTCCTGCCCATGCCGGGGGAACAGGGTCGCCCGGCACATTTTGTACTACCGCTTTGTACCTGGTAGCACTATTTGTTCCGTCTTCATTATACAGGCCCACACTATCTCTTACAAAATAGAACTGACCTTGCCAGGTCATTCCTGCTTGTCCGGTAAATGTAGAACCGTAATTGGGATTTTGATAATATGCATCAAGATTACCAGTCATCATATCATAATGATGATAGGCACTTCTGTTATAGGTATACGGACCAGAACCCATGCGGGCTGTATTAAAACTATAAAGTTCCCCGTCTCTTATAATAATATCTGCCCAGTCGTGCAACGCACTATCCGTTGCATCTTTATATGCATTTGTTGCAAAAACCTTGTAGGCGCTTACGGGATTTTGGCTTGCATCCAGGTTAATACCATATACAATTGTTTCCCTTGTTACTGTAGCTCCTCCGGTGCCTGATCTTCCCCCTTCTATGCCCAGATATAATTTTCCATTATAAAAAGCTGCTGCTGCTGATTCAACCCCCTGATCATATGTAGGAAAACCTAAGGTTGTAATGTCTGCAAGAACTGTTTGAATTGCTTCTGTGTTAAAATTATATCGCTTTAATGTTTTGTTGGAGCTTGGTGTACCAGAACCGTCTGTAACATAGTATAAATATTTATTTGCCGGATCATAGGCAAATGAATTAACATAGGGAGCAGTAGCCACTTCAGAAAAAAGGAAATAGCACTTTCCAGTTGCCGGGTCCATCATATACACTGATTTATTATCCGGTGTTACAATAAAATAGTCTGGCTGGTTTTGAGTAGGTCCCACAAATGGACGATTACTGAAACCCTGGTGCCAGTTGGTTGGAAAAGAACCCGCAACGCATGCATTTATGTCAGAAAGCCAGAAATTTACATCAGAACCTCTAGTTGTTACAGTAATTCTTATTGTTTTGACTGGTCCTGCTACAGAAATTATTGCTGTACCCTGATTTGAAGTATTTGCCAGATTAGTAGTACTGCTTGTTGAAACGTAAGCGTTAGAAAGATTGTTATTTGTTACTGTCAAAATAGTGGAAGCCTGCAGGGCAACATTTATATTTTGTGCAACACTTGCTGCATTTGTCGCATAGAAGTCGTATCGGGACTGGTAATCGAGATCATATAATGCAAATGAAACATTTTGCACTTCCGTATCGAAAGTAATCGTTACTGTTTGTCCGTTAGCATTAGGGTTATATCGAACATCCTCACCTGTATATCCAGCTATATCACCGGTATGTGTTGCATTTTCTGTTGTAGTAACCAAGGCATTACTTGATGTAGCGATGGTGAGCCAGGTTGTGCCAATTGCAAATTTTTGATTTTGCTCCCGGGAATCACTGACATAAGTACCATATTGAGAGCCATTAAAATAATAATCCTGATTATCCCAGTTCAATTGAGCCTGCGTATAGCCACCAGGGCATTGTGAAAAAGATTTGTTTATTGACAGCGACAACAATATTGTCACAGCAATAAGAACTGGGTAAGACCTTTTCATAATACAGATTTTGGACACTGGTTTTTCAAAAATTGGATTCAGGATGTAAAGCCGCAGGCATGAACAACCTGCAGATTTATGCGCTAAAGTAAGTACATTCACTTATCAACTCCCTGTTCTTTGTATAAAAAATTCATAACAATGAGTACAAATACACAGGCTAATGGTACAATTACAACCGTTCATATCGGGTTTTTACGAGTGGTGCGGTAATGCTTCTAAATAAATTGCTATTTTTACCATTACAATTTTTCATAACCATGAATACAAAAAAACCGGTAATTGGCATTAGTTGCGGAGATTTAAACGGAGTAGGCCTTGAAATAATAATCAAAACTTTTTCAGACAATCGTGTGCTTGAGTATTGCACTCCGGTAATTTTTGCTTCTGGTAAAAGCATTAACTTTTACAGAAAGGCTGTTCCGGAAATGAATTTCAACTTTCAGAATATAAAAGAATTTAACCGTATTAACCCTAAACAGGTAAACCTTTACAACTGCTGGGAAGAAGAGGTCCAAATAACACCCGGACAGCTGACTGAAACCGGCGGCAAATATGCTGTGCTTTCTTTGCAAACTGCTGTGGCTGCCCTTAAGCAACAACAAATTGACGGGCTTGTTACGGCACCCATTCACAAAAAAATATTCAATCATCCGAATTCAGCTTTACCGGGCACACCCCTTATCTTAAACAGATTTTTGGTGTACCGGATGTTGTAATGATGATGTGCTCAAATAATTTCAGGGTGGCATTGGTAACAGAACATGTTCCTGTAAACGAAGTATCGCAACAAATAACAAAAGAAAAAATTCTGAGTAAACTGCAAATAATTAATTACAGCTTACAAAAGGATTTTAGCATTGATAAACCCCGTATTGCGGTATTGGGCCTCAACCCACATGCCGGCGACGAAGGTTTGATTGGCAATGAGGAAGAGACAATCCTTAAACCCGCAATAAAGGAAGCCAGAAATAATAATATTCTCGCCGTTGGCCCTTACAGTGCTGATGCGTTCTTTGCACGGCGCAGTTTTGAAAATTTTGATGCCGTGCTGGCCATGTACCACGATCAGGGGCTGATACCTTTTAAGGCACTTGCTACCGGCGATGGCGTAAACTACACGGCCGGCCTGCAAGCCGTAAGAACATCGCCTGATCACGGAGTGGCATTTGATATTGCCGGAAAAAACAAAGCAGATCATTCATCTTTTCTGGCTGCTGTATTTGAATGTATAGATATCCTGAACAGGCGAAATGGCTACGAGGTTGCCAGAAAGAACCCTCTTAGAAAAATGACTCCGGCCATATTAGCGAATGCGAAGGATGAAATTATTGAAGAAGGATAACTGATTATTTGAATACAGAATCCGGCACGCCTTTGTTTATCTGATAATCAGAATAAGTGATTTCCACTTTTCCCTTTTTATTTTTTAATTTATCAGCATTATCTTTTGATGTGCCATTATCATAGTCAACTGTTATTCCTTTTGGTAGCTTGTAATCTTTTGTATTAAACGTCAACTCTACCTTATCCGGCAAGCCATATGTTGCAAATTTTTTATACGCCATCAGTAATTCGTACGTACCATTTTCCTTTGTACTGATTACCGACTTCATCACCAACAGTTGTTTTTCATCAATATATAAAGTAGCCCTCGCTATACTCTCTTCATCACTCAGCGGAAAGATTTTTATGACCCTGCAATCCGTTCCGCTGATTTTCTCGGTTCCACCCGGTATTGCCTCGTAGTTGCTTAATCCAAGTACGTTATTCATATTTACATTTACGGAACCTTTTGGGATAAAAGAAACACCACTCTCATTCTTAATCTTCAGTTTATCGGGCCGTTTATAATATACTTTCACGGTTGCTACCGGGGCTTTTATAAAAATTACATTGGTCTTCATTTTTCCTGTTGCCGTATAATCATTCACCATATCATATTTAACCTTCACTTTCTGCAACAAATCTCTTACTTCCTGTCCTTTTGCAGTACCGATAATAGGCAAGGCAGCTAATAATATTAATATCTTCTTCATTTGTCTTTTTTAGCTTAAAATGTCTTTCTTGTTAAAATACCGTATGCTGATCAGCAAAAACAAAAAAATGTACCCCATCAAAACCAAGCTGCTTTTTATTAAAGCAACAGGGTTTTCTATTGACCCGTTAATGGTCTCTCCGTCTGCTGTTTTTTCAACATAAAAAAATCCTTTCCAGCCAAGCATATGTGTGGTGAATGACCAGGGGTTTACTGTTTCTTCAAACACAGGAACTTTTAATTGTTGAATAATTGTAAACACTATCACCACACATACCGTTGCGACTATAGGTCCCAACGAATTATCTGAAAAAGTGGAAAACATTAATGCCAGGGCAGCAATCGTTGTTAATGCCAGGGCAGCGAAAACAAATGCAGCGAAGAACCGCCACAACACATCATGGCTTTTAATGATGTGCAGATCTGTTTCTTTGAATATAACCAGGTCTTCACTGCCAAATAATAATATGCTTCCCAGCAGTGCAAACAAGGCCATCCATACAAGCAGCATTACAACATAGACTGTACTGGCAAAAAATTTTGCCAGGATTATCTGTTGTCTTGTTACAGGTTTTCCTGCCAGTAACCTCAATGTTCCCAAATTAGCCTCCCCGGAAATCATATCACCTGCAATTAATGCAACCAGCAAAGGAACATGAATGAGGATGAGATGCAATACAGCCACACACACAAAATACCCATTCTGAATTTTCTCATAAGGAATTTCAAATGTATCAGACTGGCTGTCTGTATATAGTTGAATAAAATCTTTCCCATTTATTTTCAGCGCAAACTGAACAAGAATTACAATAACCGCCACAGCCGCAAAAGCAATAAAAGTTCTGGGCCGCTTAAAAATCTTGAATAACTCTATGCGCAGTAGTGTGAAAAACATTTATGCCTGTGTTTGCGATAAAAAAAATTGTTCCAGTGAATTAACAAGTGCCAGTGAACTGACTTCAATTCCACTTTCAACCAATTGCTTATTAAATTCTGCCACCCTTTGTTTGTTAAATTCAAATCTAAAAATGTCACCTGAGTGCATCTTCAGGTATGTACCCCAACCGGTATTATTTAAAAAGGCAAGAGTTGCATCCTGCATATGTGTAGTCAGTTCTATTACTGAAGCCTCCGGGTGTAATAAATCTTTAACCCTGCCTTCAACCACTTTTCTGCCTTTATTAATAATCAGCATACTGTCAGCCACCATTTCCATTTCATTTAACAGATGCGATGAAACCAGCATCGTTTTTCCTTGTTCTTTACTTAACTGAGTTATCATACTTCGCATGTCGGCTATGCCCTGGGGTCAAGTCCGTTGGTTGGTTCATCAAGTATAATCAGCTCGGGGCTATGTACCAGGGCACAGGCCAGGCCAAGCCTTTGTCTCATCCCTTGCGAGTAAGTACGAACTTTGCTTTTTGCCCTTGATGCCAACCCGACCGCTTCCAGCTGGTTCATCAGTTGTTTTTCTGAGACTTTCACACCGCTCACCGCCGCAAAGATTCTAATGTTTTCAAGCGCAGACAGGTATTTGTACAGGTCAGGTCTTTCAATTACTGCCCCAATTTTTTTTAACACTTCACTTCTGTGGCTTTTCAGTTTTCTTCCGAATATCACTATTTCGCCACTATCAGGTTCAATAAGTGTTAAAAGCATTCTAATGGTAGTTGATTTTCCTGCTCCATTTTGACCGAGAAAACCATGCACTTCCCCTTTTTAACTGAAAAGGAGAGATCATCCACTGCCCTGAATCCATTAAACAATTTTGTAAGGCCTGTTACCTCCAGAATATTATTCATTGATATTTAATTACAAACAAAGCTATCAAAGGTTGTAGTGTTACCTGTAAAAGAAAATTGAAAAAAAAGACAGAATCACTTGCAAATATGATATTCTATCATTACGTTTGTCTACTATACAGAAAACCACATATTCCTGCGTAAAACTACGATAAACTCCTTTTCCCTGGTCTGTTTTATATCCCAACCAGATTTAAAAAACCAAAAAGCCATCCAATATTTCTGTGGGACATTTGAGACATAAAAAACCCTAAGAAATCATGAAGCCTTTTTTGCTTATACTTATATTAATACTGAAGTTGTCGTTCCACCCCTCTTACGCACAACAGAGTTTAACCCCTTTTACAAGCACTGCCACCATCACAAACCACCCGGCTAAAATAGTTACTGTTAATGCAAGCATCACAGGTAACAAAATTTTGCTCAGTTGGGTTGTTACCGATAATCGTACTGCTGATTTATTTGAGGTAGAAAAAAGTACTGACGGCAAAAACTTCTCGATGGCAGCGCTGGTTTTTGGCACTGAAAAGGATGAAACCGGCAACTACCAGTTTTTTGAAAAATCAGTAACAGGTCAACTAATTTCATACCGGATTAAACTGGTAAACAAAAACAAAGATGCCGAATATTCAACCACCGTCCAGGTTAATAAACAGCAACCTGTACAATAAAACATCCAGATTATTTTCAAAGATTTTCACTACGGAGTACCAATAGAGAAAAAGGCCCCTGGAAACGGGGCCTTCGTTTTTTCATGATTGACCTAAGTAGGTTTTCAGGCTCTCAACATATTTTTCAAATGCAGCCAATCCGGTTGGTGTTATTTTACAAATTGTTTGTGGATAATTGTCTTTAAACTGTTTAATCACATCAATATAACCGGCCTCTTTCAGTTTCTGAATCTGTACACTCAGATTACCCGCTGTTGCATTTGTTTTCTCTCTTAAAAAAGTAAACTCAGCCTCCTTCACAGTAATAAGCAGTGAAATTATAGCCAGCCGTAGCTGAGAGTGCAATATAGGGTCCAGATCTTTAAACATTTTTTTGCTCCAGTTTCTTCCTCGCTTTTCGGTATTCTCTTTCTAATATTATTCCCGGTATAAGCCAGGCCAGCATCGCTGCCAAAGCTGTTAATAATAAATCTATTTTCCCGGGAGTATAAATTGTTATTATACTTGCCACCCAGCAAAAAACTCCTCCCAAAAGCATCGGTCTGAACTTTGTGCCTGCACCGGTAATAAATGTGGGTAATCCATAAAGCATCAAAAACAGGGGGGCAACATACTCATAAAACCTGAATGGTGATGGTGAAGCAGTTAATAACTCATACTTTTTTATTACCGGCTGCATATTATGGCCTATAATATTGGTTATTATAATCAGCAGAAAAATAGAAATACCAAATCCCAGCCAGGTGTAATCAATAAAACTATCTTCCCATGTTTTTACTCTTCTTTCCCTTTTTTCCCTGATAGAAAAGTAAATCTGTGGTAGTACTGCAATAAAGGTTGTATAATAAATATCAAAAGGCAGCCAGTAATTAAAGTGTATTTCGGCAACCCTTACAAGTGAGCATACCGTAATAACTATGCCCCACATTATTGTAGAAACCCCGGTATGATGGCAAGACTCCTTCGCCTTATTAATCATCTGAGCGATCAAGGCAAGACTTTCTTTTTCGTTGAGCTGATTTCCATTGTTCATAATGCCAGTTTAAATAATTACATTGAAAGGAAGTATTTGACCTGTCCCGCACCCCAAACAGGATGAATAGACGATAATGGCTTAAACGATTCAAACTTTTTTGATGCCTCTTCGAATAATTTCTTTCCTTCTGTTTTACTGCCACCAAATTGTTCCGGCGTAAAAAACTTATCTATTCCCTCAAGCAGATATACACGGGGATTTTCAGGATTCAGCGCTTTTGCTTTCTCCAGGGCCTCAGCGGCAGCTGTTCCGTATGTCATATACCTGTTCATCGGGTCTGCCATCATCTTTGCACTATTAAACATCTTAATAAGGCATAGTACTTCGGAATTGTTTTTCTCAAGTTCTTCTGCTTTTTGAATAAGCGGCTCAGCCAAATCAACTACAGGGTCAATTTTATCCAGTTCCTGCGTCTGAAACAGCATATTTGCTTTATTAATGTAGCAGAGTGCCGCATAATAATAGGGCAGCCATTGCACTTTTTCTGCGTTTGCAATTCTTTCAAATGAATTGGCCAGTTCAGTAAGCCCTTCCTGCGACCTGGTCGTATCAACAGCAGGAACAAGATTTTCCATAGCTTTTACATATTTTTCGCTTTGTGAATGAAGCGCTGCTGCTGCAAATAAAAGGGTGATAAATAATGTGATCTTTTTCATTTGTCTGATTTTATGATTTATAAATTGTTATTGATTACTTCGTCTGTTCTGTCAACTCCAAAACTTATAAAAGCGCCGATGTAAACAAACATTCTCGATGCAGGGACAATTTCCTGCTTTCTTGCCCCATTATAAGAATATTGATATCCATAGGTTTGTTTGATGTTGAAGATATTACTAACCTGCAGAACATATACAGCAAAGGATTTGGCATCCTTCTTTCCAAGTTTCGGCAAATAATTTAATGAGAAACTTACGTTGTGGTAATCTGGAATACTTCCCCTGTCTGTAAACTTATAGCCTGTACCGTCAAAACCAATATTGTAATAGGGACGCCCACTGCTGTAATTATACGACAGGTTAAAATTGGTCTTTACTGATTGTACAAATTTTTTTACAATCAGCGATGCCGTATGCTTTGCTGCAAAATTTGGCGTTATTGCATATGGAAAATTCAGAAAATCCCGTTTGGTATCCAGGTAAGAGTATGAAATCCAGTAATCAAGATTTTTAATGCTTTTTTTATCTCTCCAGAACAATTCAAACCCTTTTGCATCCCCATAACCCTTGTTTCCAATGGCGGCCTCAGTATATCCTGACATTCCGGTCTTTACAAGGTTATTGTACTTTTTATAATACACTTCTGCCCGCAACGATTGCTGATTAAGCACCCGTTGAAATTGCGCAATGTAATGTGTTGCCTTCATAAAATCCATCTCATAAGCAGATGGTAAATATCTGCGTTCAGGATTCTGATAAAAAATACCATACGCCAGTGAAGCTTGTGTACCCTTTCCTAATTTATAGGCAAGGGAAGCCCTGGGAGCAAGATTGATTTTATTAAGAAGTGAAGAATGTTCAAAGCGAAGACCACCTTTAAGAGCCAGGTCGTTTGTAATATATATATCACTTTCGGCAAAAACAGATGTAATATTTTCGTTTAGCGCATTAAGAAATTTTTGCCCGGAAAAACTGGTGTACCAAAGTTTATCATTGCTCATATTATGTTCGGCACCAAAACGGATACCACTAATTCCACGTAATCTTTTCTCAAGAACCAGCTTTGCATTAAAGTAATTTCCCTTGGTATCTACATTAAAGTTTTTTGCTTCCAGATTAGCAAGCAGCACATCCGTTTTATTTTCATTTTGCATTTTGCTGGCAATGTTATCTTTATTATTAGAGTAAGATAGCCCGGTATTGAGCTTCCATTTGTTTGGCAAATTTTCTTTCCAGGAAAGGTTGTGATAAATATTCGTATTAGTCAGTGCAAATTTTCCAGATACCCAACCGAATCAATGCTTTCTGCTGTAAAGGCAAGTTTATTACTGCTGAAGTAACCATAGTATTTCAGTATGCCGGTTTTTGATGTCTTAATTCTAAAGTTTGCATCAGCATTATGATAAGAAGGTATTGTAGAAAAATCCTGATTTTGCTTTATTACTGCAAAAGCCGGAGCCAGGTTAGTATAACTATAACTACCACCCCACGATGATTTTTTATTTTTTGCCAGTTGCTGATAGCCGGCACTCAATCCAATAATTGATATTCCAAGATTGGCTGATGACTGATCAGGCAGATCTATTGACTCAAGAATGAGCGCAGACGATAAAGCCTGCCCATACAATGCAGAATAACCACCAGTACTAAAGACTGTTCCCTTAAAAATGAATGGAGAAAAGCGGCCAAACTGTGCAATATTGGGCACACTGCTGAAAAAGAAATTATTCACCAATGTTCCATCAATAAAAGTTTTTGTTTCTGCAGCAGTTCCTCCACGTACATATAAACCCTCGCTTTCACCCACTTGTTGTGCACCTGGCAAGGTCTTCAAAGCACCGGTTATATCACCATTGGCACTGGCCGTAGTTACAATATCAATTGGGTCAAGAACAGCAGCAGCCCTTTTTCTGTCACTGGCTTCAAAAGTGCCTGCTGAAAGAACCACTGCAGTCAGTTCTGTTACCTCCTGCCTGAGGATTGCATCAATAATTATTGGCGCAGCATCCATCCTCACCAGTTGCTCAATTGTTTTGTAACCAACAAATGATACTACAACAAGCTGATCTCCCTTTTCAAAAGACTTAAAAGAAAATTTGCCAGATGAGTCGGAAGTAGCACCATCGTAACTGTCCTTAATAGCAATACTTGCACCAGCTATTGGATTATTCTTTTGATCCTTCACCGTCCCTTTAATTACTGATTGGCCAGCAGCATTCACGAAAAGTGAAATTAGTGCGACGATTAAGGTTAATGGTTTTGATAATTTCATATACTTAGTTGAAATATTACACAAACGTAAAGTAGTTTATATTATAAACCAAATATTATTTAAACAAAAAAAACCACTCCGCAGAAGCGGAACGGCTTATCCATCCGGAACTCTAAAATAATTTATTGTTTTACAATTCGTTGTGTCGAAACCTCACTGTTGCATGTCGCCCGCAATATATAAACACCTGGAGATATTGACCTGACATCAAATGTCTCAGTTTGTGTGCTATTTGCTCTATCCAATTTCATAATCAGGATACCATTTGAACCAAACAATTCATACTGTACTTTTTTGTTCTGCCAGGCTGAGGGAATGGTAACTCTTAAATTATTAATTGCTGGATTAGGAAAAGCTGTTATTGTGATAGTATTTACCGTCTGCGTTGCAATACGAATTACACGAACATCTGAATACTTCGCCTTTCCATCAATGTCAAGCATTCTTAACCTGTAAAACACAAGCATATTCCTGGTATAATAAAGGTTATCAACAAATGAATAGCTTGAGTTATCATTCGTATTTCCATTAGCTAAAACTATAGCCGCATCATTAAAATTTACACCATCGCTGCTCCTTTCAATTACGAAATGACTGAAATTAACTTCTGATGCAGTTGTCCATGCCAGATTAGCCTTTGTGTCTTCACTCAGCACGGCGGTAAATGATAACAACTGTACAGGTAATGTTGCAGCAGGAGGATAGTTAAACGACTTCAAATACAAACTGTACTGACGTACCGAATTGGTTGGATTGGTTGTCGTTGCCCCGTATGCAACTGAAAAAGAAGAAATAGCTGAATTTGTAGCTGTGTACATATTACTATATGCAGCAGTATCAATTCCGGTTTTTTCCACTCCTGCCTGGTTCTGCCCTACAAAGTGACCACTGTTAATCGCCCCTACACTAATATCAGTTGTTGCAGACATATATGACATTGACCCACCATTACCGATATTAATTCTTGCGTACTCTTTCAACTGATTGTTCCCGTCAATATCCAATGCTGTGGCATTTACTACCTGCAAAGCAGACAGTATTGCTGTATTTTTCTTGTAAAAACTTACTTTAAAAACAGCATATGATATGCCAGCCCCACTCCCAGTTTGAACGGCAGGCTGAAATGCAGTTTTGTATCCTGTTCCATTACTGTTATCATCTATTTTGTTCACTTTGGCACCATTAATCAGACTGTCAATGGTCACAACTGCATCTGTTGTGTCAGTAACTGAAGCAAACCTGTACTGTGCTCCAACCTGAAGGTCGGTACCTGCAATTAGTTGAGGATTCTGAAAATTGAGACCAGCGCTAAGGTTGCTGCTACCGCTTTGGGCAAACATACAGGCAGTAACGACGGATGCGACAATAGTAATCAAGGTTTTCTTAGAGGTAAAATTTGTTTTCATTGCAAAAGTTTTCGGGTCTGGGATAATTTTCGAATCGAATTTATCTGTCAGAGTGCAATGAAATCCGGTATGCTGCTGGGGAAATTATTTATCGGTCAGTCAAACTTACTTGTGGGTCGGATTTCGTTGTTTTCTTAGGATTTGTTCGATTCTGGTGTAAACATAATACGCAGTTTTTATACTTGCAAGTTTTTCACGAATTTTTTCGCATAAAAAACCGTATTTTATGCAGTATTTTTACTACTCTTTTTCATAATTATTTGTAATACAAGTAATTATATTTAGAATCTTTACTCCTAAATCAATTCATATTTTCAAAAAAAGATTTAACCCAATACATTTCTAAAAGAAATATTCGCATTTATCCCCAAAATCTGATTTTTAAAAACCACCACGATTTGTACAAAACGTATCATGCTGATAAAGGTTAGAAGAACAGGAACTTTCAAAAATTTCTTTAACAGCCTGGAACTAGCTTCAAGTATAGGAGTCTTTGATTGATATGCAGTAATAATAAGTTGGGAAAATATAAACCTGCCAAATAATGAAAGCAGGCTTTCAGAGGGAAGGGGCCTTTCGACCAACCATTAACCAAAAAGATTAAGCCTTCCCTTGAAGCCTGTTTTACCTCAAAGCAGTACAAAGTAAAAAATAAATAAATGTGATACGAGATTATTTCGCTGAAGCCCTCATTATTTTCGATTAAAGCCCGGTTTTAGCTGGGTAATCAGCATTGTAGCTTAGAAACTATCAAACGTATATAAGGAAAGGTACTACCAAAGAATGCTCGATATGATTAGTTCGTTTTATTTCTAATCTGGCAAAACAGCCCAATAGCATAAAACAATTCGTCTTCTTGTATCGTCAACCATATAGTCTTTAATTGTTGGCAACGGGAAAGTCTCTCCTTTTCCCTGACCGATATACTCAACAAACACCTTATCCATTCCTTTAAAAGAGGGTGCTTTGGTAACAAAAGCCCTTGTTAATTGTGCAATTAGCTCTCTTGCCCTTAACTCTGATAATTTTTGATTTAGCTCTTCTTTCGTTACATCTTTACGCCCAATATACCCCGTTAACGTTTCGAATAATGGACCTGAACTGGAAAATCCTGTACCATCAGCAAAACCCAATATAACCAGGGAGGCTGTACAAGGCATATCATATTTACCGGCAAAACGAATAACTGAATCAATAATGGGCGAAAATGACCTTACCGCAATTTCTGATTTCTCCTCAGGTATTTCATATTTTCCAGGTCCGAAAAAGGCCGCAAGATCAAACAGCTGATAATTGGCAATATTCAACCCATCTTCAATCATAAGATAAAGTTTCAACCTGCCACCATAAGCAGCATTTGAAAATTTTAAGGAATCGAGCAAAGGAAGAACAAGCGTTTTAAAATTCTTCCTGAATGCCCTTTTGTTTTGCAACAGAGAATCAACAACTACAGCATAACCCTGCGGTATCAGTAACGTCTCCTGAAATTTTACCAGTCTTCTTATGATACGATTTTGTATTGTCGTATCAATCCTTGCTTCGCCTAATTTAAAATCTGATATACTCTTCAATACTGAAACTTTTTGAGTCTCTTTTTCCCGAAGTATTTTGAATTCACCCACTACTTGTTTGGCTGCATCCATTTTACCCTCAATACAACAGGAGGATAATAGTATAACAAATGAAAGTAATAGCAGTAATATTTTCATAATAGTTTATTTAGGTACAGCTTTAATTAAAAAATCATCCTGCTTGTTTCCCTGCCTTTTCACATTATTAAGCCTTCTGTTTAAAATTTTTGAATATACTTCTTTTCTCAGGGATTTTATTTGTTCATAGGCAGTGGTACCGTCATCAGCCTTAAGATAAAGATTTATAAAAGCTGTTTTTTCCGCAATCGTAAATTCATCCGCTGATAATAATAGTTGATTAATTGTTTCCCCTGAAGGCTGATCTGTACTTAGTACTCTTTTGCGGCTGTATTTACCATCAGGATTTCTTACCCCACTTTCAATAACCATCATGCTGCACAAAATAATTACGGTTCCTGTGAGTAAGATATAGTAGAGGTAGGTTTTCTCATATATCCGGGTTCATTAGATTGTAAATTTAGCATATTTTATTATCTCTGGATATACCCATCTGAAAGGGTTTTTCAATACTGTCTAGTTCTGAAATTAGCTCTTGAATATGTTTAATTATTTCCAAATTTTCATGCCGGAACCTTTTTTATAGTACGAATTGTATTTATAATCTTCATTATCGTCGTGTTTCCTCCTAAAGGTGCACAAGTTGAAATCATATGATCATTTACTGCATTTAATGTACCTAAGTCGCCGGTTTCGAGTATTTTATTAAGCTTTCTTTTTGTATCAGGGATTTCTTTTAAAATCTCATCCATTATAATTCTGGCAATAGATGAATCGCCTCCGGCCAATTGCAATAGGTAACTGTTTACTTCCATTTTGTTGTTCCCTGAATCATAATTGTAGCTGAC
This sequence comes from Chitinophagaceae bacterium, assembly GCA_016719815.1. GTDB lineage: Bacteria > Bacteroidota > Bacteroidia > Chitinophagales > Chitinophagaceae > JJ008. Next base: position 23,752 of record JADJYK010000014.1, read on the forward strand.
ATCTGATGCTTTCAGATACTTAGAAAGGATCGTATCTAATTCGATATTGTCTATAGGTTTTGCCAGGTAATCGTTCATTCCGGAAGACAAACATTTTTCCTTTTCCCTTGGGAAGGCATATGCAGTCATTGCAATAATAGGTTGAGAATTCTTTATTTCATTTCTTATGATTTTTACACTTGAATACCCATCCATTACAGGCATTTGAATATCCATAAGTATAAGATCATAGTCATGGATCAATATAGCGTCAATAGCTTCTTTTCCATTCGAAACCACTTCTGCTTTAATGTCATACTCCTGCAGCAAGTGACGGATTAATACCTGGTTTACTCTGTTATCCTCGACAAGTAAGACGGTTGAGCCTGGATATTTTTTTGTTAGCTGAAATTCTGCTGCAATATGTGTTGCCGGCTCTTCTATGTCTTCTTCTCCCTTTTCAAAAGGCAGAGTGACAACAAAACAGGCTCCTTTTCCAATATCACTGGTTACAGAAATAGTTCCATCCATCAATGAAACAAGACTCTTTACAATACTTAATCCCAATCCGGTGCCCTTTGTTAGTAATTCTTTCCCTGCCTCCAACTGTTCGAAACGGCCAAAAATCACATCCAGTTTATCCTTCGGTATTCCAATGCCACTGTCCTGGATTTTAAATTCCAGTATTGTTTTTTCATTATCAATTCTTCCAACAGATAATATAATTCTTACAAAGCCACTACTTGTAAACTTTATACTGTTACTGACCAGATTAATAAGTATCTGAGACAACCTCTCCGGGTCGCCACTCAACAGTAAAGGAACATTCTCTTCGATTTCATATGTCAGTTCAATTCTCTTCTCCGACGCCGCATTTTTAAAAAGATGCTTAACCGCCTGTAATACCCTTTTAATATTAAAGCTCTTCTTCTCTATCCTAAGCTTACCCGCTTCAATTTTAGAAATATCAAGAATATCATTTACTATATTAATAAGATTATTAGTCGCATCATTAATAATCGAAGAATATTGTTGCTGCTCTTTATTCAAAGAGGTTGATGATAATAAGCGGCCGAATCCCTTTATGGCATTTAGAGGAGTTCTGATTTCATGGCTCATATTTGCAAGAAACTGATCTTTAACCCTCGCATTTTCTCTTGCTGCCTTTGTAGCTACTTCCAGATCAGAAATCAATTGTATCTGTTTAAGATTTCTGTTGATAATTATTGCACTGAAAATAAAAACTGCTGCAATAGCTATAAAAGCAAGTGTTCTGTTGTAATCAGAAAGACTATCGGACACTTTGTTATTGCTGCTTAACGTTTTTTGCAAATCGCTTTCAAGTGCTTTTTGAATATTAAGTGCAATAAAATATATGCTGTCTGTTATTCGAAGCTTTCTGAGAGAATCAATACCATCATTCACAAAAGCAACTGAATTATTAAATATCTTAAGACTGGCTTCTACCTGCATACTTACATAACCATTCAGTTTCCTGAAGGCTGAATCGGTATCTGAATTTAAGGTCATGCTTTTCAAAGACGGCGGCATTGTATCCAAGCATCGTTAATGAGTCAATCAGAGACTGCCTTTTTTGAGGTAGCGAAGACCTTCCTGTTATTTTGGAATTAAGTTCGAAGCTCAGGTTAACCAGCTCCTGCAATTTGTTATTAATTGTGAACGTAATAACAGCATCCCTGTTTCCCGATTTAAGACCATTAATATTCCGCTTTGTTAATACCTGGGCAGCCACAACAAGAATCATCAGGCTGAAAGCCAGAAAGAGAAGCCAAAAGAAATAACTAAAGCGGGGTTTCATTAATTTATTGAGGCAATCAGTTACAAAAGCCTGAGATGTTTTAGAAGCTCATTCTTATAGTTTTCAGATACGGGCAGTGGTGTTCCCTGAATAAAAAAGCAGTCCCGTCTTCAATATAATCAATCTTACGAACTGGTATAATATAACCCCTGTGTATCCTAACAAAATCATTTTTCGACAGCTTTTCTTCCAGGTTTCTCAATGTGGCATGTATAACATAGTTCCCATTTTGGGTAACAATCTTTACATAATCTCCTTTTGCTTCAAGCCAAAGGATATTTTCTAAAAAAATCTTTCTGATTGTTTTACTATCCCGGATAAAAATATGATCATCTTCTATTGTATTCAGTTTTGTATGCTTAACCCTTATCAATTCTGTAACTCTTTCAACAGCCAGAATTACTCTGGAAATGGATAATGGTTTCACCAGATAATCAATCACATTCAGTTCAAATGCTTCGACAGCATAACCCGCTTGTGCCGTAACAAGAATAGTAAGAGGCCTTTCCGGGAGCACTTTCAGCAACTCCAGTCCTGTCATACCAGGCATTTCCACATCTAAAAAAAGTATATCTGTTGCATTATTTTTTAAATAGCTCAAAGCTGAAGGAGCATCCTCAAATTCGGCCGACACTTCGACATCAGGAATTTTTTTCAGCATCTCCACCAGCATTACCCTGGCAACTTTATTATCATCTACAACAAGTGCTTTATACATTTCCGAGCCATTACTTATTACAAAATAACACCATTTCGTTAATAAAAAAATAATCCTGCCGAAAACAACAGGATTATCAATAGATTGTTATACTACTGATCTCCTTCTTATAAGCCGGAATCATACTCTTTGCGAGGTCGATCAGTTTTTTAATCCCATCATCGGGCAAATTTCCCTTTTTAAATTCTGCCAGTACTTCAGGAAGTTTGTTTTCCATTTCCATTAAGAAATGTTCTTCAAACTCTTTTACCTTTTTCACTGATACATCCTTCAATAAGCCATTAGTTCCAAGATATATAATAGCAACTTGCTTTTCTACAGGGAAAGGAGTGTATTGGGGTTGCTTCAGCACTTCCACATTACGGGCACCCTTATCAATTACATTCTTTGTAGCAGCATCAAGGTCACCACCAAATTTTGAAAATGCTTCCAGCTCACGGTACAGCGCCTGATCCAGTTTCAACGTACCAGCAACTTTTTTCATTGATTTTATCTGTGCATTACCACCAACACGGCTTACAGAAATACCAACGTTAATAGCTGGACGAATTCCAGAAAGGAACAGGTTTGTTTCCAGGAATATCTGACCGTCTGTAATGGAAATTACGTTAGTCGGGATATAGGCAGAAACGTCACCAGCCTGTGTTTCGATGATTGGTAAAGCTGTTAAAGAACCTCCCCCTTTTACGAGATGTTTGATGCTTTCCGGAACATCATTCATATTCTTTGCTACATTATCATCGCTGATGACTTTTGCAGCCCTTTCCAGCAGGCGGCTATGCAGATAGAAAACGTCACCTGGGTAAGCTTCCCGACCAGGAGGACGGCGAAGCAACAATGAAACCTCACGGTAGGCAACAGCCTGTTTTGACAAATCATCGTAAATAATTAATGCGGGGCGACCGGTATCACGGAAAAATTCTCCAATAGCAGCACCGGCAAATGGTGCATAAAACTGGAGCGGTGCAGGATCTGATGCGGATGCGGCAACAATAATGGTGTAATCCATTGCTCCATTATCCTGCAAGGTTTTCATTACGTTAGCAATGGTAGATGCTTTCTGACCAATTGCCACATATATACAATAAACAGGTTTTCCTGCTTTATAAAATTCTTTTTGATTAATAATAGTGTCAATACAAATGGCAGTTTTACCAGTCTGGCGGTCACCAATCACCAGTTCTCTTTGGCCACGGCCAATAGGAATCATTGCATCGATGGCTTTGATACCAGTTTGCAAGGGTTCTTTTACCGGTTCACGGAAAATTACACCAGGGGCTTTACGTTCCAGCGGCATTTCGTATCTCTCTCCTGTTATTGGCCCTTTACCATCGATAGGTTCCCCAAGTGTATTTACAACACGGCCAACCATTCCTTCACCTACTTTAATAGAGGCAATCTGGCCGGTGCGTTTTACTTTAGCACCTTCTTTAATATCGCCACCTTCACCCATCAATACCACACCCACATTATCTTCCTCGAGGTTCAAAGCGATAGCCCTTACACCATTCTCAAATTCTACCAGCTCACCATAGCGAACGTTTCCAAGCCCGTAAACACGGGCAATACCGTCTCCTACCTGCAATACAGTTCCAACCTCTTCAAGGTCGGCACTTGCATTAAAGTTGCTCAACTGTTGGCGCAGTATCGCTGATATTTCATCTGGTTTAATCTCTGCCATATATTACTATTTATCTTTTAAAAAAATTACCTGATTTTATATAGGAAGTCGTTGTTCTCAAACTGGCGGGCAATATTCTTTAAGTCGTATGCAATGCTTGCATCAACCAGTTTGTCGCCAACCTGTAATGCAAAGCCACCTATTATGTTTTCATCCACAGTTATTTCCAGCTCAACATTTTTATATCCGCCGGTTTTCTTAATCTGATCAACAATTGCATTTTTTAACTCCTCGCTTACCGGTGTGGCAATGGTAAGTTTTACAGGCTGAATATCATTGTAAACCTTGTATTCAGTGATAAACGCAGTAAGAATCTCAGGCAAATTAGCCTCCCGGCTTTTGCTAATCAGTAAATGAATAAATGCATTTGTCAGGTCGTTGATTTTACCTTTCGTCACAGCTTCAATAATTCTTTTCTTACTATCTCCTTTAATAATCGGACTGCGTAACACATTTACTAACTCCCGGCTTTCCTTGCATGCAGCCTGCAACCACATGATATCATTATATGCTGATTCTAGCTGACCTCTTTCAATAGCCAGCCCGATTAACGACTTTGCATACCTGGATGCTAAACGTGGATTTCGCATTTTTCCTTCTTATTAGTAACCTTGCTCTTTACAGTTCAAAGTTTTTAGTCATTACCGTATTATTTCAATAAACTCACCTCATCTACCAGGCTCTTTATATGAGTTTCCTGGGCATCTTTACTGGCTAATTCTCGTCTTAATACTTTTTCGCTTACCTCAATTACCAGTTTGCCAACCTGGTTCTTTACTTCAGTAAGAGCGGCCATCTTTTGTGCATTTATGGCAATCTGTGCTTCCTGAACAATTTTATTAGCCTCCAGCTTAGCCTGGTCTTTTGCTTCGCTGATGATTCGGTCTTTAGTTTCTCTTGCCTCTTTCAGCATTTGAGCCCTTTCTTCACGGGCCTTTGCGATTAAAGCTTCGTTTTCACTTTTCATCAGTGCCATTTCTGCTTTAATCTTATCAGCCGAAGCTATTGCGTCTGCAATTTTTGTTTCTCTTTCGCCCAGCGATTTAAGAATCGGCTTCCAGGCAAATTTTTTGAGCAGAAAGAAAAGAATAAGAAAGGCCACGAGGGTCCAGACAAAAAAACCAAGATGGGGGGTTAACAAACTCATATTATCTTATTTATCCCGATTCAAATACTTTTTTAAAAATATGCTGTACCCGCTGCCCTGTGCGTTGGGTACAGCAATAAAGTTGAGCCTGAATGATTACTTCAGTACTGCCAGCAGACCGGCGATTACTGCAAACAGCGCAACACCTTCAACGAAAGCGGCTGTAAGAATCATAGCACCACGAATGTCATTAGCGGCTTCAGGCTGACGGGCAATTGACTCTGTGGCACCTTTACCAATCTGACCGATACCGATACCGGCACCGATTGCAGCCAGACCAGCGCCGATTGCACCACCAAAGTGAGACCAGCTACCTGTAACTTCTAACATGATGTTCATTAAATCCATGTTTCTGATTTTTGTTATTAAAAAAACTCTTAATTATTAATGATGGCCATCATCGTGACTTCCTTCCCTTGCCTGGCCAATGAATACGGCTGTCAGGTTTGTAAAAATGAAAGCTTGTATAAAGGCAACCAATACTTCAATACAATAGATAAATACTGCAAACAGAATTGAAACCGGTGAAAATGCAATACCCGCCACTTTTGTCATTTCAGCAAAAATGAAAATTAGGCTCACAAAACTCAGGATGATAATATGGCCGGCTGTCATGTTGGCAAAAAGACGGATAATTAAAGCGAATGGCTTTGTAAATACTCCAAGCAGTTCTACAGGCAGCATCATGATTTTAACCGGAATAGGCACACCAGGAAACCAGAAAACATGTCCCCAGAAGTGCTTGTTGGTACTAAACAGAATTACAATAAGGGAAACGATACCCAATACAGCAGTAAATGCAATATTACCTGTTACGTTCGCACTTCCGGGTATCAGGCCGAAAAGGTTGTTAATTAATATGAAAAAGAAAAGCGTAAGCAGGTACGGCAGGTATTTTTTATATCCATGTCCCAGATTAGCCTTTGCCACATCATCCCGTACAAAAAGTACAACTGGCTCAATTAAGCCCTGTAATCCTTTAGGAGCAGAGTTAACGCCTTGTCCTTCTCTGTATTTTTTAGCTACATACCTCATTATCAAAAAAAGAATGATGATAGCCAGAAACATCTGCACCACATTTTTTGTAAGTGAAAAGTCATATACTTTCACAGTATCGTCAGGAGTGCCGTCTTCTTTTACTGCTACAATATCGTGACCCACCATTTTGTAGCCTTTGTATTCTTCATGGCCATGATGGAATTTTGAAGACATAAAAAAATCAAACCCACGCTGTGGCGAATAAAGTATTACGGGAAGTGGCAATGTGGCGTGAAATTCGGAACCGTCATTTTGCTTAATTGTAAAAAAGTGAAAATCATGAGCATCAGCAATGTGGTCCAGCATTTCTTTACCGGGGTCGAATTTGGCTTCGCCATGTTCGCCACCTTCACCCTCTCCAGCAACAGCCGGAAGGGCGAATAACACAAAAAAAACGCTGAAAACCGCTACTGTAAAGGATTTGAAACGCCGTACTAACATACCTGTTCCGAAATTTGGCGCAAAGATAAGGGTGCAGGGGTGAAAATAGGAATAAGAAATGGGGATTTTGAGTGATAATTCCGGGTTTCAGTTTTGAAGATTTGCCGGAAAGTGTAACGGTCAATTTGCCTTCAGACAAACATAGAAGCGGATAACAAAAAAAAAAATTAACTGCTTTCGCTATTCAGCTCCCCAAAAAGAGCATAAGTAGCTTTAAATCAATTATAATAAGCAAAATTCCACTCACAGAATACGAATACTCTTGTCAAATTGGATTTTGTGCAGCTTACTATAAAAATCACCCTTTTGGATCAGTTCTTCATGGGTGCCAGTCTCTATTATTTTTCCTTTATCCAATACAATTATTCTGTTTGCCTTTCGGATAGTTGACAAACGGTGGGCTATGATGACCGAGGTACGGTCTTTTATCACGGTGTCAATGGCATGTTGTATTAATTGCTCACTTTCAGTATCGACAGAAGAAGTTGCCTCATCAAGAATAAGGATTGAAGGATTGTAAAGCATAGCCCTGATAAAAGAAAGCAATTGACGCTGCCCCAGCGATAATGTGGCTCCCCTTTCCATTACATTGTAATCATATCCACCCGGTAACTGCATGATAAAATCGTGCATTTCAATCATTTTGGCAGCTTCAATAACTTTTTCTTTTTCAATGTTAGGATTTCTAAGAGTAATATTATCCATTACTGAACCAGAGAATAAGAAAACATCCTGTAACACTACCCCAATTTTACTTCGTAAGGCATCCAGTTCAAAATTTTCAACGCTTACATCATCAATACGTATGTCACCCTTTTGGATATGATACAATCTGTTCAACAAGCTGATAATTGTCGTTTTTCCGCTTCCGGTATGCCCAACTATCGCTATGGTTTCGCCTGGCCTAGCAATAAAACTTACATCTTGCAAAACAAAATTTTCATCATCATAAGCGAACCAAACCTTATCAAATTCAATTTTTCCTTTTACCTGCTGTGGCCTCCAGGTTCCTGAATTATCTGCAACATCAGTATTATCAAGTACCTTAAACACCCTTTCGCTGGCAATAATGCCCATTTGCAGAACATTGAACTTATCGGCCAGCATCCGTAGCGGGCGAAACAACAGGTTGATATAAAGAATAAACGACATAATTGTGCCAGCAGCTATTCTGTGCTCAGAACTGTACCACACAATTAAACCGATAGATAAAGCTGAAACAATTTCCACCACCGGAAAGAAAATAGAGTATGCCATAATTCCGCGACTGTTGGCATTGCGATGCTCCCGGTTTATTTTCTTAAACTTTTTAAATTCGTTTTCTTCTGCTGCAAAAGCCTGCACCACTGCCATACCCGACAAATGTTCCTGTACAAACGAATTGAGTGCGGCAATGGCGTTCCTTACCCGCTGAAAAGACTTGTTGATGCTTTCTTTGAAATAATATGTCGCCACAATAATGATGGGAAATGGAATAAGAGCAATAAAAGCCAGTTGCCAGTCTGCATAAAACATAAATACCAGCACACAAAAAATGGTAAGTAAATCGGCAATAACCGGTACCAGTCCATCTGAGAAAATGTCATTTACTGATTCTATATCGCTGATAGTTCTTGTGGTAAGAGCACCTACCGGCGTTTTATCAAACTGTGAAAGATTAAGGTTCAGAATTTTCTTATACGTCTCCACCCGCAAATCTTTTACCACGGACTGGCCCAGCGAAGCAGTTGTAAAGGAAAACACAAACCGCATCAGCGTTTCAATAAGAATTAAGCCTATTTGAATAATGGTTATTAGAATGAGCATTCCGGCAATATCCAGTTTTCCATTTAAGAAAGTGGTTCCGGGCTTTGCGGAAATATAATCGTTCACCGTAAGCTGAATTAGCCAGGGCCTTATTGGGGTAAATATGGCCAGCGAAATAGCAAGTGCTACGGACCAATAAAATTTCTTCCGGTATGGCGCTGCATACCTGAACACCCGCCGCAGCAGGCCAAAATCGAAAAAGACTTTTTATTTTCTGCCAATCTTTTAGAATAATAAGATTGCAAAACTACTGTTTGATTCTGACAGCACAGAAACTGTCAAAATAAACCGGGTTGCCGTGTTACAAAAGTTGGTTTAATTAAGTTCAGAGAACATTCTTTATTGATTTTGTCAGCTAAGTAAACTGTCAGTTCCGGAGAGGTGGCTTCATCATGCATATGCATGAAAAAATATAAAAAACCAATCAGGGTGACGTACTTCGAGAAAGAATTGTAAATCCTTTGGTAATGAAGACAGATAAGCAAATAACTCCGTTTTCCTTTTTGGTGAAAACGTATCACTCACCTGGACAAATACAGGGCCGAGGTGTTCCTCAAAAGCTGTAATGCCACGAAAAAATTCATTCGAAACAAAATCTTTTCCTGTCAAACTTCCCCGATGTGTTACTCCCTGGTACATTTTGGGGCAGAATTTAAAATCTACTCCTTTTGCTTTTTCTGCCCATTTGCGGATGCCTGCTTCACCCCAGATTCTGTAATGAGTGGCATTAAGCTCAATGGAGTTATAATGCTGCACATAGTGTTGCAAAAAATCTTTTTCTTTTGTTTTTGGAGGATAGATTTTCCCCACCCACTCTTCCCTGCCCCATTTGGCACATCCCAGATACACTTTCGCATTCTTATTCTTTTTTCCGGTCAAAACCGTCTTATTAGACACAGGCTCATCCGGCAGGCTGAAGTCAACTACATCCAATTCTGATACTGATACACGGCCAAATTCCATAATCTCATTTTTATTCTCCAAATCTACAAGAAAACAAAAAGCAGTAACTTTTCATCCCAAATAAACACTATGCGGTTTCTTTTTTTGCTTTTACTTACTCCCAGCATTTTTTTTGGCCAGCAAAGACCAAACATTATATATATTATGAGCGATGACCATGATGCAGATGCCATCAGCGCCTACAACCAATCATTGATTCAAACACCTGCAATTGACAGGCTCGCAAAAGAAGGCATCCGGTTTACAAACAATTTTGTCTCCAACTCCATTTGCGGACCAGTACGGGCAACGTTGTTAACTGGTCAGCATTCTCATATGAACGGCGTTAAAGATAACCGTACCCGGTTCGATTCTTCAAGGATGACGATGCCAAAGTTTTTTCAGCAAAACGGATATCAAACTGCTATTATCGGCAAATGGCACCTGCACTCTTATCCCGCAGGTTTTGACTATTGGAAAATACTGCCGGGGCAGGGGCTGTATTTTGAGCCCAGGATTATTTCAATGAAAGGCGATACAAATACATATCATGGTTACGCTACTGATGTGATTACAGATGAAGCTATTAAATGGCTTGATGGCCGTGACCAAACTAAGCCTTTTGTCCTGCACATTCATCATAAAGCACCGCACCGGAATTTTTTGCCCAAACTAAAATACCTCGAACGATTTCATTCAAAAACTTTTCCGGAGCCGCCAACTCTTTATACAGACACGACAGGTCATGGTACTGCCTGGAACCTGCAAACGATGAGCATACTGCATGACTTAAGATTGTGCAGCGATCTGAAAGTTGACCCTTCCTTTATTTCTGATATTCCCGGATTGACACCCGAACCACAGCGATATTGCCTACTACAATGCTGTGATGAGCAGAATTCCCGAACCTGAAAGAAGCAGCATGAAAAAAATATATGAAGAAAGAGGAGAATTACTGCAACGCCTAAAACCAACCGGAAAAGAACTGCTTAAATACAAATATCAATGGTACATGCAAGACTATATGGCCTGTGTGGCATCGGTAGATGAAAATGTTGGGGCGGGTTCTGGATTATCTTGATAAAAATAATTTAAGCGAAAACACACTTGTAATTTATACCGGCGACCAGGGTATGTTCCTGGGAGAAAATGGTTGGTTCGACAAAAGATGGATGTACGATGTATCTATGAATGCGCCACTGCTGATGCGGTGGCCGGGCAAAATAAAAGCCGGGGAGTACCTGCAATACTCTCACACAAACTATAGATTATGCACCTACCATGCTGGGTGCTGCCAATATTACCCCGCCAGATTTTATGCAAGGCATAAACCTGACTCCACACATAACAAGAGAAGAAAAAAACATTGACAGGAAAACCCTTTATTATCACTTTTACGAATATGGTGCAGACCATACAGTGTTGCCACATCTGGGTGTAAGAGATGAACGGTATAAACTTATTTACTTCTACACAGTTAATGAATGGGAACTGTATGATTTAAAGAAAGACCCTGCTGAACAAAACAACCTGATGAAATCAGAAAAATATCAGAAATTATTCCTGAAAATGAAGAAGGAGTTAATTGCCCTGAGAAATCACTATAACGACTACGAACAGGCCGGGGAGCTTCAATGACAAAATAATGACTGTTCTGGCATCTAAAAGGTCAGTCTGCACTTTATCAGGAGTTCGTATGATGGGTATCATCATTTCAGCGTCTGTTTACTGTTAACTTTTGCCGTATAATTTTTTATATGGAAAAAGATAACTCCGGAATAAATCAACGTTCCACCCCAAAAAGCAAATCGGGTAAGCTCTTCCTTATTTTAATTCTCCTTGCCGGTATTGGTTTCGCAGCCTGGAAATATCTGTTACCCATATTAAACGGTGAAAAAGGCAGTGGCAAATCCACTATGAAGTTGCCCGAAGCAGCATACATTAAGTCAACGCAGCAATTTGGTGCAATTCCGGTGAATCAGTTCGGAATTGTTTTAAAGGAAGGCATGACGGCCTCTGATGCAAAAAAATTGCCAGCCAGGTTGATGGCACTGTAACCGGAGAACTGGACCTGATAAACTTTTTTCAAATCGAAACAAAAACAAATACCGAGACAGGATTCAACAGGGTCTTAAACAAATTAAGGCAAACAGAAGGTGTAGACATGGTTTCTCCTAACGGTTTGCTTATTGTAGATGGTTTTGATGAATCGAAAGGCACCTGTGATCCGATGAACGATCCTATGTACCAGGACACTACTCATGGCCGTAATTTCAAGATGATTGGCCTTAAAGATGCCTATGCATTTATTAAAGCCTCCGGGCTAAAACTGAATCCAGTAAAAATCGGTGTACTGGATACCAGGTTATATAAGCCCTGTGACGAATTGGGTGGGGGCATAAATGTTTCCACCACTGAAGCTGAAGACTATAATGACAATCCACAAAAAAATGACAAAGGGGCTATTATAAATGGCGGGCTTACCCATGGCACTATGGTAAATGAAGTATTGGGTGCCAATGCCGAAAATGGAGGAGTTACCGGTGTGGCATCTCCGGTTGGTGATAAACTTACTATAGTAACAACCAATATTTATAAAAAGGATGATTATGAAGTTTCTACACCAGACCCGGAAGACCCATCGAAAGTAGTTAGCCAGGGAGTTACTTATGTTCATACTACTTTAAAGGCAATGCTCGACCAGATAAAAAATGGCGCCACCATAATCAATTGCTCCTATGGCCCTAAAAACTATGATGATGATCATAGTTTTGAAACGGCGTTGTATGAAAAATTCTATAAGAAAATTCAGGAAAAATATCCCAAAGTTGTTATCGTAGGCTCAGCAGGAAATTCAAACAAGCCTCTAACCGGAACAAATGGGGCCAACAAAGGACAAAAAGTTGGCAACCTTCTCACTGTTGGAGCTATAGATAAGGATGGCAAAAAATCTTCTTATTCAAATTATGCAACACCCAATGCAGAAGTGAGTATCTCTGCCCCGGCCGATGATATGATACTGGGTATGGATAAGAATGGCAAACCTATTACTGCCAGTGGAACCAGCCTGGCGGCACCGCAAGTGGCAGGTACGGTTGCCCTGATACAATCGCTGAATCCTGACCTGACTGCACAGGAAATAAAAAACATTCTTCAGTCCACTGCTGACAAAGTTATAGATGGGAGGAATATGAGCACTCCTATTCCCAATGGAATGGGTACCGGAATGCTGAGGGTAGATAATGCTATTCTGAAAGTAATCAATGATTTGCGTATTAAGCAAGGCCTGCCAATTCTGACAAAAGAAAATATGCTGGCAATGACGAGTATTAACCTTACTTATAATGGCGGACCCGAAGAGTATAAAATTAAAGCCTCCATAAGTGCTATTAGTGGAAGTTCCACAACCCTTACACTTGATATAGTTGGAAACAATTACTCACTATCTGGGAAACCAACTCAAACACTGGCATCGCCAGGAGAAGCAACCTGGAGCCTAACGATGAAACCGGATACAAAAGTTACCGCAAAAGTTAGCCGTAGCGACACTAAATCCTGCGCCTGGGTTGTCATTGAATCGGTGGAATTTACCGGTAAATGGAAAATAATGGGTACCATAACATCAGCCAAACTCGATGCCTCACTTGGAACCTTTAAAGATATGGGAGAAAAAATTTATGGCGCAGATAGAGGAGAATTGGATGCCGGACAAAAAGAAGCAGAGCAATCCATGATAGGAAAAGAAGTACCGCTATCAGAAATTGATGTAGAAAGTTGGAAATATATGGGTTGCAAAATCACAAAAGAAGGCAGTACCATTGTTATTACACCTCCCGGTGCAGATAACCCCAAAGCACTTGGATCCATGATTTATTACATTGAAAACATTACGGGCAATACATTTACAGGGCGGGCCATTGCTAAAAACCACTTTGGCGGGAAAGATAACGAGATACACTATACCATTACCGGAACCAGAATTGAATAAAAAAAAGTACTTGCTAAAATCGCCTTTATCACGGTTGCAGAACCGTGATTTTTATTGATACCTCTGTACTAGATTAAACAATATTTTTCTATCACTCTCATTAATCAGTTTGGTTGTATCCTGTTGCACAAAATGTATCTTATACGACTGAATTGCATTTTTTTCGTTTTTAATATCATATCCAATAATTCGTAATGCCTGCATAGCATTAAAATCTGCCGGAACGGAAACATTAGTTGTATCATACCAAAGGCCAAACCCATTTTGTGCCAGCTTTTGCCAGGGGAAATTCCGATTAGGATCCACTTTTCTTCCCGGTGCAATATCAGCATGGCCAATAAAATTTGTAGCAGGAATATTATATGCCGATTTCAGTCTACCTAAAAGGGTTATCAGTGCATTGACTTGTTCTTCGGTAAATACCTCATATCCGTTGTTGTCAATTTCAATGCCAACAGAAGAAGAGTTTAAATCAGTATTATTTCCCCACTTACTTACACCGGCATGATGGCCACGTAGTAAATCGTTCAGCATGTGATGAACTGAACCATCCTTACAGATAACATAATGAGAGCTGACCGGGTTTTAGTCTGGGTAAATGTTTTCAATGTTTGCTCGCAACTATTCTGCGCCGTATGATGAATGATGACAAAGTTTGGGCGACGTAATGACATATTGGTTGTTCCCACCCAGTCAACAGCATATTGCAAACCCGAAGAATCTTTTAGCGGGTATTCGCTCAGCACTTTTGCAAAAGCCTTCACTTGCTTTTTATAAGACTTATTTGTAGCCGCATATTTGCTTTGCGTACAAGCGGCAACTATTATAACTGTAACTATCACAATCAAAAAGAGGCTTCGCTTCATAAAAGTGTATTTACTTTTTTCTGTCAGTTCTTCCTTTAGGTTTGCCTTTATAGAATTTGCGCTGCGGCCTTCTGTCTCCACCTCCTCTATGCCTTGGGGCATAAGCAGGCACAGGGCCCAGTTCATCAGGAACTTTTGCCTTTTCAATTTCTTTCTCCAGCAGTTTTTCTATGTCGGAAAATTTATTCTGCTCCTTATCGCTTACTAATGTATAGGCAACTCCTTCTGCTTCGGCACGGGCAGTGCGCCCTATACGGTGTACATAATCTTCGCCATCTCCTGGTACATCATAATTCAATACCAAATCAATCGTGTCAATATCAATTCCCCGGCTTAGAATATCAGTGGCCACTAACACTGGTATCCTGCCGCTGGCAAATGCACCCAGCACACTTTCCCGCTGCGCCTGTTCCAGGTCGCTGTGTATTTCCTCAATACTAAAGCCGGCCTGTTTAAGTTCTCTCCTCACCTGTTTTACTGTTTGTTTGCGGCTGCAAAACACCAGTGCATTTTTGTAAGGTGTTTGCTTCAACAGTATTTTAGCCAACGGTAATTTTTGCGGCTCATAAACCAAAAATGCCTTTTGCACAATTTTTTCTGGCGGCTTGGAAATGGCAATATTTATTTCCGATGGCTCATGTAAAATCCGTTTTGCCAGTTGCCTTATCTTATCCGGCATGGTAGCCGAAAACAACAGGTTTTGTCTTTTTGGAGGAAGTGCTTTTATGATTTTATTTATATCATCCAGAAAGCCCATATCAAGCATTCGGTCTGCCTCATCCAATATTAAAAACTGCAAGCCCCTCATGTTTACATAGCCCATGTTCAGATGGGCTATCATGCGGCCAGGAGTACAAACAATTAAATCTGCACCCGCCTGCAATGCCTTTTTTTCAGCAATAAAACTCTGACCATCATTTCCGCCATAAATGGCAATAGAACTGAGGTGTGTGAAATAAGATAAACCCTCAATATGCTGAGAAATCTGTATAGCCAGCTCTCTTGTAGGAACAATTATTAATGCTCCTGTTTGGCCGTCTTTATGATTTTGTAACAGCCTGTTCATAACCGGAAGCAGAAAGGCAGCGGTTTTACCTGTGCCCGTTTGGGCAGATGCAATCACATCTTTTCCGGACATGATGGGCGGAATAACCTGCTCCTGTACCGGAGTGGCCGTTTCGTAATTAGAAGCTGCTATTCCCTTCCAAGCACTTCGGGAAAAAATTAAACTCTGTAAATCTCAATTGTATTTATTTATGATTGTTGCGAAGGTAACTGAAATTGAATCTAATACTGAACAGGTCGCAGAGATAACTAAAATCATCTTTTTCAATGTCATACATCATAGGTTTAGGCTGGGATTATGGCGTAGCTTACCACTGTAATAAAAATTGCTATTATGAAATATATATTCTTTTTAATCGGCCTTATATTTACACTTTCCGGCTATAGTCAGTCCTGGACAAAACAATATGATTATGTTGATGAATGCTCCTGCGGATTATCCCTGGTAGGCAAAGGAGATAAAAAGGGATTCGTTAACAAAGAAGGAACTCTTGTTATTCCGTTAATTTACGACGAAGCGCTGACATTCGCAGAAGGTTACGCAGCCGTAAAGAAAGATGGAAAATGGGGCTATCTTGACAGTACAGGTAAGGTATTCATTGAACCTTTGTACACAGAAGCCATGTCTTTCTACAATGGCAAAGCAGTTGTAAGCAAGGGTAATTATTACGGGTATATTGATAATGAAGGGAAAACTGTAATACCCATTATTTACGAAAGTGCCCTCAAGATTTTCTGAAGGTCTTGCGGCAGTAAATAAAGACGGCAAATGGGGCTATATTGATGAAAAAGGAAAGGAAATTATTCCTTTGAAGTTCAGTTTTGCCGGCTCGTTTGATAGCGGCAATGCAAAAGTGATGGTTGCTGGCAAATGGATAATTATTGATAAGGCAGGAAAAAAAGTTTCCGATGCTGAATAATGTTTGTAATAAAAGAGGCTGCCAGAATATTCCAGCAGCCTCTTTATTTCTTATCTTATTATTAAATGCTTAATAATCGTATTTAATAGCTTCTCCCAGTTTATTAAAGAATAAAAATTCTGCCCCGGATTCACTAATATCTTTACACGGAAAATTTCCTCCGGGCTTCCGGGCTTTTAATTTTAATTATATCGCCAAGGCTGAACTTAGGTTTTTCTTAAAAATAGAGTCAAGAACAATTTTAGGCATTTCTTTTTGCGAAACAGGTGTGCGGGTATCTTTTCTATTACCATTAGCATGATAAATTGCGGTTGACTGAAACAGTCCATTTCCAAAGCTTGCAGTCCAGTCGCCCCTGCATTTACTCCAGCGTACATTTACAGCATTTGGATAATCTCTCTGAAAAGATGACCGGACTTTGGAAGGTTGTCTTTTTGATAGCTTACCGCAGCTTTCGTTTCCTTCCACACCATCCCATACTTTTCTGTCATGCTCTTCGTTTTTCGTCTTTTCCAGTCTCTCCTTTTCTTCTTTGTCTTTATCTTTAATCTTATTGCCTTTATTTTTACCGTTCCCATGCTCCTGTGCATTTGCAGGATTATCTGTTTGCCCGGTTGCAGGATTATTTTTCGATTTTCCTTTACCACCGCCGCCACCCTGAGCTATTAAAGAGAAAGAAAGAAATACTGCTGCACTAAATAAAAACAACTTTTTCATACTGAATAATTTTAGTGTTATCGAATGTTGAAGGTTCAAAGATGTTTTTCTCCTTCAAAAAGTTGCTTTGAGGAAATAAAGCTACATATTTCTTCTGTATTGACCGCCTACTTCGTATAAAGCATGTGTTATCTGTCCCAATGAACAGCATTTTACAGTTTCCATTAATTGAGCAAATAAATTCCCGTTATTAATGGCCACTCTCTTTAACTCATTTAGCTCAATATCTCTCTTTTCCTGATTACGTTCCCAAAATGCCTGCAGGTTACTTATCTGCTGTTCTTTTTCTTCGGTGGTACTGCGTATTACTTCGCCGGGTAACACAGTTGGACTGCCCGCTTTATTCAAAAATGTATTTACACCAATAATCGGCAGTTCGCCTGTATGTTTCTGGTGTTCATAATGCAGGCTTTCTTCCTGTATTTTGTTTCGCTGATACATTCGTTCCATTGCACCAAGAACGCCACCTCTTTCAGTCAGACGGTCAAATTCTGCCAGTACTGCTTCTTCCACAAGATTGGTCAGTTCTTCTATTGCAAATGAACCCTGTATGAAGTTTTCAGTTTTGGCAGTGCCCAGTTCCCGGTTAATAATTAACTGAATGGCCATGGCCCGGCGCACACTTTCTTCGGTAGGTGTTGTAATGGCCTCATCGTATGCATTTGTGTGAAGCGAATTGCAGTTATCATAAATGGCATACAAGGCCTGCAGTGTGGTGCGGATATCGTTAAAGTCAATTTCCTGTGCATGCAGGCTTCGGCCAGATGTCTGAATATGATACTTCAGCATCTGGCTGCGCTTATTAGCTTTGTATTTATACTTCATGGCTTTAGCCCAAATGCGGCGGGCCACACGGCCGATAACACTGTACTCAGGGTCCATACCGTTGCTAAAAAAGAAAGAAAGATTTGGAGCGAACTCATCAATATTCATCCCACGGCTCAGGTAATATTCTACGAAGGTAAACCCGTTGGCCAGTGTAAATGCTAACTGCGTAATGGGGTTTGCCCCGGCCTCTGCAATATGATAACCGCTGATGGAAACCGAGTAGAAATTGCGGACCTTATTTTGAATGAAATATTCCTGCACATCGCCCATCAGTTTCAGCGCAAACTCAGTAGAGAAGATGCAGGTATTCTGAGCCTGGTCTTCTTTTAAAATATCAGCCTGTACTGTTCCTCTTACCTGCTGTAAAGCTGTTTGTTTGCATTGTTCATATACATCCGATGGTAATACCTCATCGGCACTAAGGCCCAATATTTTTAACCCCAAACCACTATTCCCATCTGGAAGTTCTCCGGAAGTTGAAGGATTATTGTAAACGGGTCTCTTTCCGTCCGGGTATTTTTTCTGTAAAGCAACTTCCACCATTTCCCATTTCCCATTATCTATTATCCACTTCTCCGCCTGCTGGTCAATTGCTGTATTCATAAAAAATGCCAGCATAATTGGAGCAGGGCCATTGATGGTCATGGATACAGACGTCTTGGGATCGCACAAATCAAAACCGCTGTACAATTTCTTTGCATCATCAACCGTGGCAATACTCACTCCGCTATTGCCAACTTTGCCATAAATATCTGGACGATAGTCCGGGTCTTCACCATAAAGAGTTACAGAGTCAAATGCTGTTGACAATCTTTTTGCCGGCTGGTCAACACTTACATAGTGAAACCGCTTGTTGGTTCGTTCCGGCCCGCCCTCACCGGCAAACATTCTTGTCGGGTCTTCACCTTCCCGCTTTAAAGGAAACACCCCTGCAGTAAAAGGGAAATGGCCTGCCACATTCTCCTGCGCCTGCCAGCGAAGAATATCACCCCAGTCCTTATACTTTGGCAAAACAACTTTTGGTATTCTTGTTCCGCTCAAGCTGGTGCTGGTCATGGGCTGTTTAATCACTTTCTCCCTTACAGTGTATTCATAAAAATCTTTTTGATACTCAGCTAACTTATTAGGCCAGTTGGTGATGAGTTTTTTGGCAACAGGAGTAAGCTGGTCTGCGAGAAAAGAAGCCTGGCCATGCAAAACTCCCTCTAAATCTCCCCGCAATGGGGAGACTTTGGAAGCTGTATTACTGAGTGTTTTTAAAGTTCCATCAATCTGGTATAACTGTGAGGCTATTGCAACCTGCTCTTCAACAAGTTTATCATAGCTGCGGTTGTTTTCCGCTATTTCACTCAGGTACCTTGTTCTGCCTGACGGGATAATGGCCGATGAAACTTTGGCTGTTTCGCCAAACTGGTACAGACCGAATACGATGCTGGTTTTTTCTTCAATCCTTTTCAGCAGCAACTCAAAAAGATGGTTCACTCCGTTATCATTAAACTTGCTGGCCATTGTACCAATGATGGGAAGTTCATCGTCTTTTGCCGTCCACAGGTTATGGTTGCGTTTGTATTGCTTTCTTACATCAGCCAGCGAATCAAGTGCCCCGGCTTTATCGAACTTGTTGATACAAACCAGGTCGGCATAGTCGAGCATATTTATCTTCTCTAATTGCGAGGCTGCACCGTACTCGGGTGTCATTACATACATGCTTACATCGCAGTAATCCAGAATGGAAGCATCGCTTTGACCCACACCTGCACTTTCGAGGATAATAAAGTCGAAACCGGCAGCTTTGCAGATATCAATCGCTTCCTGCACATGAGAACTTAATGCCGTGTTGTCATCTCTTGTTGCAAGGCTTCTCATATAAGCCCTTGGGTGAGAGATGGCGTTCATCCGTATCCTGTCGCCCAGCAAGGCACCACCTGTTTTTTTCTTTGATGGGTCAACCGAAATAACTGCTATTGTTTTGTCGGTAAAATTGTTAAGGAATCTGCGAACAATTTCATCAGTAACAGATGACTTACCAGCACCGCCCGTGCCTGTGATGCCGAGAACAGCCCCCCTGCCCCCAGAAGGTTGCCCCCCTACCCCCCGCCGGGGGGTTCCTGCCTCCGATAATTTGGAGAGCCCTTTAATAAGTTCAGAGTAATCTTTTCCTGCTTCGGCAAGTGTAATGGCTTTTGCAATTCTTCTAATATCCTTCACTTCATCTAATGGGGGCTTCTCATCCATGTCGGGTGCTAAAGTCCCTCCTGCGGAGGGATTTAGGGAGGCTTTTTCGATTACATCCTGAATCATCCCTTCCAGCCCCATGTGCCGGCCATCATCCGGACTGTAAATCCTGGCTATTCCATATTGATGCAATTCCTCTATTTCCTCAGGCAAAATAGTGCCGCCACCATTTTATATGACCGCAGCCACTTTCATCAAGCAGATCTTTATGTATTTAAAAAACTCCACATGGCCACCCTGGTAGCTGGTAATTGCAATTCCGTTTGCATCTTCCTCTATGGCAGCTTCTACAATTTCTTTGACGGAACGGTTGTGGCCCAAGTGAATGATTTCGGGCCCTTTGCTTTGCATGATGCGGCGCATGATGTTAATGGCAGCATCGTGGCCATCAAAAAGACTGGCGGCGGTTACAATACGAACCCTTGCCTTGTTGGTTGTTGTTTTCATCATAACTGTGTGAAAAGCAAATTTAGCCGAAAAAAACTAATGGCTGTTAGCCCTCTTAACACTTCAGATTGAAGCCTGTTCCATACATTTGCCGCATGCAATACATGACAGACTCCATCACTGCTTTATATACAAAATGGAAGGGAAATTCTCCTCTCTCCGTTGACCTGTTACCGCAGAGCGGAAGCGAACGCCGTTATTTTCGCCTGCACGACGAAGAAGGTTCTTTTATCGGAACCTATGGTGCTAACATAAAGGAAAACGAAACCTTTATATATTTCTCCCGCCACTTTAAAGATAAAAATCTGTCTGTACCGCAAATACTGGCAGTAAGTGACGATAACATCTGTTACATACAGGAAGATTTTGAAGATACCTCTTTATTGAACCGTCTCGAGGCTGAAGGTTTTACTAATAACATTTACTTACTCTTTAAAAAGAGTCTTGAGGCAATAGCTCTCTTGCAGGTAAAAGGTGATGCCGGACTTGATTACAACAAATGTGTTACCAATAAAGAATTTGGGAAGCAGGCCATCATGGCAGATTTGCTGTATTACAAATACTATTTTCTTGATGCGCTGCGTAAACCTTACGACAAACAGTCACTAATTGATGACTTTGAAGCACTCAGCAACTATCTTACCCATACTGAATACAAGTATTTTATGTTCCGGGATTTCCAAAGCCGGAATATTATGATTACTGAAGATGGCGAAGTTCATTTTATAGATTACCAGGGTGGAATGAAAGGTGCTCCTCAATACGACGTGGCCTCTATGCTTTGGCAGGCAAGGGCCAACCTGCCTGAGGAATGGAAAAATAACCTGCTTGAAGATTACATCAACTCCTTTGAATCCATCATCGGCCAACCGGTCGACAGAACCATTTTTCGCAGCCAGTATAACGGGTATGTTCTCATTCGCCTGCTGCAGGTACTTGGTGCTTATGGTTTCCGTGGATTGTTTGAAAGAAAAGCACAGTTCCTAACCAGCATACCGCTTGCATTAAAAACCTGAAAGAGTTCTTTGCAAAAAACAGCGTCGGCATTTCCGTTCCTGAATTCAGAAAGGTACTTGACATGTGTGTGTCAGATGAAGTAATTGAACAGTTTACCACCACACAGGCCACTGCCGACACCCCACTTGCTGTAAGAATAAATAGTTTCTCTTACAGAAACCAGATACCAGAAGATACCAGCGGCAACGGTGGTGGTTTTGTTTTTGACTGCCGCGGCATACTCAATCCCGGCCGGGTTGAAAGTATGAAAACCCAAACCGGCCGTGACAAGGATGTGAAAGACTTTCTGGAGCAACAAACGCAGATGCCCGAATTTCTGAACAGTGTGTTTGACCTTGTTGATATTACTGTTGAAGATTACATAAAGCGGGGGTTTGAAAACCTGATGGTGAGTTTTGGCTGCACAGGTGGGCAACACCGCAGCGTATATGCGGCCGATGCCCTTGCAAGGCACCTGCGCAACAAGTTTAAAGTAAAGATTGAATTGAAACATTTGGTTCAGGATGAGAAAAACTGGGTGAATACCCCCAACCCCTGAAGGGGAGTAGTTAACTAATATCAATTAGTCGTTATGACAAACGGAATGCATGGCGGTGCAGAGAAGCCTCTTTACCAATGGGCCAGAGAACTAAGGAATAATGCAACTGATGCTGAAACTGTACTTTGGGGCTATTTGAAAACAAAGCCGTTTGGAATAAAATTTAGAAGACAACATCCTTATTCAATTTACATTCTCGACTTCTACTGTCACGCATTAAAACTGGTTATTGAAGTGGACGACAGCATACATAACAAGAAAGATGTAAAGGCAAACGACATTTTGCGGCAAGAACATCTCGAAAATGATGGTTTTTCTTTTATAAGATTTACGAATTATGAAGTGCCAAAGAACCTTGAAAGCACTATCAGTAGTATTAATACCACTATTAAAAAATTGACTGATGGTAAGTAACGATAATTACTCCCCTTCAAGGGTTGGGGGTGCAATGATATTTTGTGCCGGACTCGGCACCCGTTTCAAACCATGGACAGACAAACACCCAAAGGCTCTGGCATTGGTAAATGGAAAGTCATTGCTACAGCGAAACGTCGAATACTTGCAATCCTTCGGAATAAAAGATGTCATAATAAATGTCCATCATTTTGCCGAGCAGGTGGAGCAGGCCATTGTTGAAAATGATGGCTGGGGCAGCAATGTACTGGTAAGCGATGAAAGAGAAGTGGTACTTGAAACCGGCGGCGGGTTGCTAAAAGCAAAATCATTATTTAATCCGAACAGCCCTTTATTACCTGCAATGCCGACATACTTACCAGCCTCGATATAAATAAACTCATCGCCTTTCACAAAGAAAATAAATCGTTGATTTCCTTCGGGGTTACCAACCGTCAGTCTTCCCGTTATTTACTGTTTGATGAAAATAACAGGCTCTGCGGATGGAAGAATACAAAAACAGGAGAAGAGAGAATCCCCATTCTAAGAGAAAACCTGGTTCAAAGGGCTTACAGCACTGTAGTGGTTTTTGAATATGATATTTTCCGGCTGATGGAACAAAAAGGCTTTTCAGGTAAATTTTCACTTATCGATGTTTACCTTTCTCTCGCAGCAGAACACCGTATTATGGGCTACGACCACAGCGGCGACAAACTTGTAGATGTGGGCAAACCAGAAAGTGTTGCCGTGGCAGAGGCTCTTTTCGTTTAGTAAATAATGAATGAAAAATAGTAAATGGGGAAGGTCCTTTTTCTCTACTCACTTTACCATTTCCTAAAGAAATGCAAATACCTTTTGAATGGTAGTAAAGGTTGCTTTCTTTTACCCTAACTTTCAATCTCAAACTTATTGCCGTATGAAAGGAATTTTCTCCACCGCCCTTAGTATGTTATTCTATGTATTCTCATTTGCACAAAATTCTGTTTACGACCATAAAGAAGCATTCAACCCACAATTCTATCCTTATCCCGGAAATGAAATTCGCAGCGCATCAGGTGAGCCCGGACCGAAGTACTGGCAAAACCGTGCTGACTACAGCATCAACTGTACATTAGATACAGCAAAGCACTCGGTTACCGGTAGTGTTATAATCACATATACCAACAACAGTCCGGACAATCTGCGGTTTGTATGGTTGCAGATGGACCAGAATATTTACAAGAAGAACAGCCGTGGTTCTGCCACTTCAACTGAAACAGGCGGACGATGGGCCAATACAAGTTTTACCGATGGCTATACTATTTCATCATTGCAAGCTAGAAAGCAGGAGTGGAGCTTACCAGGATGCCAAAACTATAACCAGTGATACCCGCATGCAGGTTTGGCTGAAAGAGCCCTTAGCTGCCGGAGAAAAAATTAAACTCAGCGTCAACTATTCATTTATCATTCCTGAATATGGCACTGACAGGACTGGCAGGTTGAAAACAAGGAACGGCATTATTTACGAAGTGGCACAGTGGTTTCCCCGCATGGCTGTTTACGACGACATACAAGGATGGAATACGATGCCTTATGTGGGTGCAGGAGAATTTTACCTTGAATATGGCGATATAGATTTCTCCGTTACAGCACCAGCCAGTATAATTGTAGTTGGCTCAGGAGAATTACTCAATCCACAAGAATGTTATACGGAAGAACAAATGAAAAGATGGGAGGCTGCAAGAAACAGCGACAAAACCGTTATCATCAAAAGCGAAAAAGAAGCGAAGGATAAAAAAACACGGCCACAAGTTGGTAACATCACCTGGAAATTCAGTATGCAAAACACAAGAGATGTAGCCTGGGCCGCATCAGAAGCATTTGTACAGGATGCAGCCCGTATTATTTTGCCCAGCGGCAAAAAATGTATGGCAGTAAGTGTGTATCCGGCAGAAAGTATTACCAAAGATGGCTGGCAGCGGTCAACAGAATTTGTAAAAGCCTCCATTGAACATTATTCAAAAAAATGGTTTGAATATCCGTACAGCACTGCCACCAATGTTGCAGGCATTGTGGCCGGCATGGAATATCCCGGCATTGTATTTTGCAGTTACTACTCATCCGGCAGCAGTTTATGGAGTGTAACCGACCATGAACTGGGACATACATGGTTCCCGATGATAGTGGGCAGCAACGAAAGAAAATACGCCTGGATGGATGAAGGGCTAAACTCCTTTATCAATGAGTTTTCTACCGACGAGTTTAACAAAGGAGAATTTAAAGACAAAGGATTTTTTGGCGACACCAACTCCCCGTTCATGGTTCAATACAGTTTCTCTGATGATGCAGATGGCCTTAATGCGATTCCCGAAGTAATTCAGGAAAATAACCTTGATGTATCCGCTTATTCAAAACCGGCACAGATGCTTACTGCCTTGCGGGAAGTAGTGCTGGGTCACGAAAGATTTGATGCCGCTTTTTCTGAATACATCCGCCGCTGGGCCTATAAGCATCCCACCCCGTGGGATTTCTTTCATACGATTGAAAATGTTTCCGGCGAAGATTTAAGCTGGTTCTGGCGGGCATGGGTTTTTAATACCTGGAAATTAGATATTGCAGTTTCGTCAGTCGAATACAAAGAAGAGAAGGCATCAAAAGGCGCCCTGGTTACTATTGAAAATCTTGAAAAAATGCCGATGCCGGTAACGGTGAAAGTAAAAGAAACTAATGGCAAACAATATACGGTTGATTTACCGGTTGAAATATGGCAGCGGGGTTCCTTCTGGACGTTTTCAGTACCCAGCACCACCGAAATAAAAGAAGTAATTATAGACCCTGAAAACAAACTGCCCGATTTTAACAGGGACAATAATGAATGGAAGAAGAAAGCATTTTAGTATGCTTAATAACAGAAAGCCCCACCGGTGAAACAGCGGGGCTTTTCTTTATGCTAAATTACTTGCACTACCTGATATGCACTTTACCCGTCGCCAGTTTTGTACCAGTAGCATCGCCAATCACCACATAATAAATTCCGGTGTTGGCCCCGGTAAGGTTTACCGGAAGCAATGTGTACAGCCCTGTAACGGTAAACACTTTATTGTAAACCTGCGATCCTCTCGAATCAAATATTACCAGCGAACGCTGCGTGGCAGTTCCGCCATTATTATAATATGAAACGGTAAAGTTTCCGTCATTGGGTGTCGGGAAGATGAACAACCTGCTGCTAACACCTGCATCAATTGTTATCGGTGATGATAATGCAGAACAGAATAAACCACTTATCCATGTTTCTCTTACTCCAACCTGGTAAGAACCTGTATGTGCCACATCCACGGTATAAGTATTTCCGGTAACTGTTAATGGGTTCAGGTTATATGTCCACGAAGTGGTAAACGTACCACCGGTAGAAGCACTTGGTGTTGCAGTAAGTGTAGTTGTTTGTCCGGGCAGCAATGAAGACAGAACAGGAGCCTGAGTCAGGCCGATAGTTGGTGTTGCCCTTACAGTAAGAATACCAGTATTGGAAACTGCAGGAGTTGTACAAGTAGCATTAGATAGCAAACAACGATACCTGTTGTTGCTCATTGCTGCAATTACACCGTTAAGTGATAATGATGCGGTATTGGCTCCAGAAACATTAGACCAGCTGGCACCACCATCTGTACTTACCTGCCACTGATAAATAATTACAGGCACACTTGTTCCGGCTACAGTAAATGTGGCGTTGCCACCAGAACAAATTTCAACATTTGCAGGTTGCGCCGATACTGTTACAGGTGCATATACAGTTAAAATCGCCGCAGAAGAAGTTGCCGCAGGCGAGCAGGTGCCGCTAACTACACAGCGATAACGGTTATTGTTCAATCCAACAGTAACTGCAGCAGCCGTATAGATCGATGAAGTGGCTCCGCTAATATTAGTGTAGCTGGTTCCTCCATCTGCGCTTACCTGCCACTGATACCCAATACCTGTACCGCTTGCTGTTACACTAAAAGTATTGCTGCTGCCACTGCACAATGTTGCATTTTGCGGATGAGCACTTATAGCCGGTAGTGTATTCACCGCTATGGCTGCCGCATTAGATATTGTTGGCGTTGTACAGGAAACAGAAGAAAGAAGGCAACGATACTGATATGTATTCATGCCTGCTGTGGCACCGGTTATATTCAAGGTTGCCATTGCAGAACCGGCATAAACTCCACCGTCAGACAGATTGGTAAATCCGCTGCCTGTATTTATTTGCCATTGGTAAATAATACCTGTGCCGCTACCAGCAACAGTAAAACTGGTGTTGCTGCCTTCGCAAACAGTCTGATTAGCAGGCTGGGTTGTTATTGCAACAGAAGTAGCTACCGTAAGCAATGCACAGTTGGAATTAGCCGCTGGCGTACAGGTGCCGCTAACCACACACCTGTATCCCGTATTGTTCATTCCGGTTGTAATACCTGATAATGTATAACTGGCAGAAGTGGCACCGCTGATATTGGTCCACGGCCCCGAACAACCAGAAGCACTGGATTGCCATTGATAGGAAATGCCGGTGCCTGTTGCAACAACCGAGAATGTATTACTGCTGCCTGAACATACTGTTACACTTTGCGGATGCGTTGTAATGGCCGGTAAAGTATTCACAGTAAGTACCGCGGCATTTGAGTTAGTGCTTGCACAAGTATTACTAACCACACACCGGTATTGGTTTCCGCTTAATGCTGCTGTTACTCCGGTTAAAGTATAGCTTGCACTTGTAGCCCCGCTGATATTCGTCCATGTACCACCGCCATTAGTGCTTATCTGCCATTGGTAAGTACCACCAACAGCCGCTACACTAAATGTGGCATTTGAACCTTCGCAAACTGTTGGAGATGCCGGTTGTGTTGTCATGGTGGGCCCTGTACCGGGATTAATAGTGTATGCAACATTCACTGTTTGGGTGGTAGCCCCAACAGCCGTTCCCTGTATTGTAATATTGTATGTCCCTGAAATTAACAAGTTTGTATTGTTAAGCGTAACCACACTGCTGTTGCCGGGTGTAACAGGGTTAGAACTAAACGAAACAAAAGTACCGCCGGGCACACCGCTTGTTGCAGTCAATGTTACCGGCCCGGAGAAACCTCCGATACTGTTTGTTCCGAGTGTAACAGCCATACTTGTGGGAGCAGGGCAAGCGGCAGTAGCCGGGGAAGGGGTATTAAAAGTAAACCCGGAATTAAATGAAGGAATTGTAGCTGTCCACATTCCACGTCCGTGAGTGGCAGCTAACACTGTACGGTCACCTGCACGGTACTTAATCATATCCGTCCGCACATTGGGAAAAGTAGTGTTGGGCGTCCATACTGTGCTGGCACCATTCAGCAAATCAGTTTCCCACACACCTGTTTCAGTCGCAATAATTGCTTTATTATTATCGTCCGGGTGAAACATCGCCCAT
The DNA here is from genome assembly GCA_016719815.1 of Chitinophagaceae bacterium. Taxonomy (GTDB): domain Bacteria; phylum Bacteroidota; class Bacteroidia; order Chitinophagales; family Chitinophagaceae; genus JJ008. The sequence goes on from JADJYK010000014.1 coordinate 51,747, forward strand.
CTAACTGGCATGTTTGGCAGGTTTCCATCACTGGCAGTCCAGTTGGTACCCCCGTTTGATGATACCCAGATATTGGTAACATTATAACTTGAATAAATGGCCATCAGGTTTTGCTCAGTAGAGCCTGTTACGATACAATTTACATAACCAGATGCACCGGTTGGTGTAATTGCTGTTGCAGTTGGGGTTGCAGTTTCTGCATTATCAACCCTGAAAACAGTGGCCGAACCAGTGCCAAAAAAAACTCTGTTTGCAGTGAAGGGAGAAACATGTACAGCAGATACGTTACCCGAACCAAATGCAGTTACGGTTACGACTGTTGTTGTTGCCCCAGTTTGCGGATTATCCCATCGCAGGTAATTTCCAGCCGAGTTACAGGCATAAATTCTGTTACCGGTATTGTCATAATCCCATGGATTTACAAACCGGCCTGTACTTTTGGTTATTTACAGGTGTGCTCCAGGTGCTGCCGCCATTTGTACTTCTTCTGTATACATTATAAACATAAGAGCCAAACTGATACTGAGGTTCATCCTGATCTATAGCTGAATAGCAACCATCTCCGCCGGCAAACTCAACAGAAGTACTCAATCCGGGGTTGCTGAACTGGTGCATACCGTTATCCTGTGCACCGCCAATAAAATAATCTGTAGTAACAGGGTGAATAGCGCAGGAATAAAACTGTTTTATTCTCAGCCCTACATTTCTGTCTCTGATGGTTGTACCACCATCTGCTGAATAATGCACACCCCCGTCACAACCAAAAAGCAGTTTGCTGCCACCATCCCACCATTGAATATCATGTTGATCGGCATGTACATATTGGCCAGATGTTCCGACCCATGCGGAAATTTTGACCATGTTGCACCGCCATTGGTTGTTTCATAACAATCAATTCCTCCAACAATACAATTAGTAGGGTCAGAGGGGTTTATAGCTGCAGAAAGATCGTACCAGCCCTGACCGTTTGCCCATCCACTTGTAGGTTGAGTTGTTGTGGCCGCCCAGTTTACACCCCCATCTGTTGACTTCCAAATTGTAGGCACCAGGTGGCTGCTGTTATCCGGCAAAGCAAAAAGAGTATTGCCCGAAACAGCCAGTTCTGTCCTTTGGTTGAAAGTTGTAAAGGGGATTGTGGCTGCATTCCAGCCGCTGGGCTGTAGTTGCGTTTCCGGATTGTCGGTATAACGGTATCCTGATGTACTGAAAATTCCTGTAGTAACATGTAAGCGACCCGCTACAGCTGTTGAAGTTATCTCCAAATCACATACATCATTTCCAATACCAGAAGGAGTTATGGTTGTCCAGCTATTGCCCCCATCTGTTGAACGCAGCAATCCTGAAGACCTTGTACCTAAGTACACATTGCCCAGGTAATCGCAAAGAATACGAGTGCCGTTTATATATGAGCTGGTACTTGAAAGAAAACTCCAGGTTGTGCCTCCATCCACACTTTTAAAAACTCCTACTCCCCTAACAGCATCAGAATTTCCATAAGATTCTCCGGTACACAAATACATGAAATTTTGAAACCCTGGTCTTGGGTCCTGGCAAATGTCTGCAATCGCAAGGTTATTCATCCTTTCGTCAACAGCAACCCAGTTGGCAGGAGAAACTGTAATGTCTGATGTTTTCCATAAGCCGCCTGCTACACTTCCTACAAAAACAGTTTTATGTGTGGCATCTGATGAATCCACCATTATTGCCCTTACCCTTCCGGAAGGAATACCGCCATTGGCACGGGTATTACCGTTCGATGGGCCAGGCACATCACTTACCGGACCTCTTTCAGACCAGCTTAAGGCTTCTGTGAAGTTATCCAGCAGTCTGAGTTGTTTCCTGGTCAGGTCCGTTGCTTCTATTGCAAGCCTGAGTTGCTGCCAGGGAACTTTGCCGGTTATGGGATCTTTAGTTCTTTCTATTTCAAAATCCAGAGTCTGAGCAGGCCCGTCATATCTGAATTTTCCCTCTTCCATATTTTCAGCAGAACTATTGAATTTGCAGGCAGAAAAAGCAAAATAGCTCCTGCTATTAGCACAGGTAATCCTGAATTTTTTTTCATATTGATTTTTTTTCGATTTAATGCGGGAGAAACTATTGCCGAAAATAAGGATTTTTAGTAGTCAGCAATTAGAATAACGTATTTTCAAAATAATTGGTTGTATTAAGTCAATTATTTTGAAAAAGAGGAAGTGCTTTTCCTAAGTAGTTTGTTATCACTCACCTGTGCTGAGTTCTGCTATTACCAGACTATTTAAAGGCTACCATACTAATCTCTACATTCACAAATTTTGGCAGTGCACTTACCTGCACAGTTTCCCTGGCAGGAAAATCGCTGTCGAAATACTTACCATACACCTCATTAACTTCTGCAAAGCGGTTCATATCTGTAATAAAAATTGTGGTCTTGACCACATTGTTAAAGCCCATTCCGGCTGCCTGTAAAATAGCCTTCAGGTTATGCATTACCTGGTGGGTTTCTTCCTGAATATCCTTATTTTTCATTGCTCCCGTTGTTGGGTCAATGCAAATCTGGCCGGAAATAAACAACATATTACCTGCCAAAACGGCCTGGTTATATGGACCAATAGGAGCCGGAGCACCAGGGTTATTAATGATTTCCTTATTCATAATTTAAATTTTCTTATTTGTATTCAACGAATATAGCTTTATACATTTTCTTTGCAAAAAATATGCATGATGATACTGGTAGTTACTCCCGAACATTCCGGATGGCAGGCAGATGCACTACGCACATACAAAATGCCTGCTGAAAAAGTGATTTGGAGCAGTTTGCCAGTTGCCAGCGAACCTGTTGAATCATGTATCGATCTTCTTTTTGATAATAGCAAAGAGCGGATTAATACTTTAAACAATTTGGGGGCTAACGTTGTTTTTGTTAGTTATGTAGCAGGTACAACAGTTGATTTTCCAGACAATTTTGTACGGATTAATGCATGGCCTGGTTTTTTTGAAAGAGAAATAACTGAATGTGCCGCAAAAAACCGCAATATTAGGGAAGTAGCAGAAAAAGTACTTTCCTGTTTTAACAGGAAAATTGAATGGACTCCAGACATCCCGGGTTTTATAAGTGCCCGGATTATTTCAATGATTGTTAACGAAGCGTATTTTGCACTGAAGGAAGGAGTAAGTACAAAGGCTGAGATTGATGCAGCTATGACGCTAGGCACAAGCTATCCCCTGGGACCATTTGCATGGAGTGAAAAAATTGGGCTGAAAAACATTCAAACCCTGCTTACTGCAATGGCGGCGAGCAACTATCGTTATAAACCTTGTGATTTACTGACAAAAGAAGCTTCAGAACAATGAGTTTACTGCTAAATATAGATACTGCATTATCAACAGCGTCAGTATCTCTGTCAGATAATGATGCTGTAATTTCAATCTATGAAAATGCAAACCAGAAAGATCATAGCAGTTGGTTGCATTCTACCATAAAAAGAATCTTTTCAGAAACAAACCACGATATTAGACATCTTAACGCTGTAAGTGTAAACACCGGACCCGGTTCTTATACCGGCTTAAGAGTTGGCTTATCTGCCGCAAAAGGAATCTCGTATGCATTACAGATCCCGTTAGTTACAGTTAATTCACTGGAGCTGGCAGCCTTTGCCGTGCAAAAAGAGGCTGAGGATATTATTTGCGCAGCCATTGATGCCCGACGGCAGGAAATTTACACCGCATTGTACAATAAGAATATAGATGAAGTAAACACCCCGGCGGCTGTCACTATTGATAACAATAGTTTTTCAGAAGTGTTGAGTAAACATAAAATACTATTTTGCGGTAATGCAAATTCCAAACTCAAGGGCCTAATCAACAATGTAAATGCACATTTTAGCGATACAATTGCAGGGGCAAAACAAATGGCAGAAATTTCTTTTCGGCGATTCTTAAATAAAAACTTTGCCGACCTGGTTAACACAGAGCCACTGTATCTGAAAAGTGCATATGTAACCGGACATGACAATTAGTTGACATATATTTACTTATTCAATTATTACTATTATTAATTTTATTTTATTTAATTGAACCATAAAATTATCTTTACATCTTACCTCAAAACCACCGGCGCATGAACAATTATTCACTTACATTAAGTAATTCGCTTAAAGTCGATTTACTTAACCTGAAAAAAGCAGCCCTTGTCCTGAGGGCAATCAATCATAAACTAAGGCAGCAAATGCTTAAGATGATTGATGATTATGGAAAGATTACTGTAACGGAACTTTATGTAAACCTGAGACTTGAACAGTCTGTAACATCGCAACACCTGGCTATTTTGAGAAAAGCGGGGTTTGTGAAAACAACCCGTGATGGTAAATACATTTACTACTCCGTAAATACAGACAGAATAAAAGAACTTAATAAGTTTATTGACGATTTGCTGAAATAGTTATGATAGTACAGGACAAGTGCCCGGCTGCAGAAAGCAGTCCGGCTTTTTTTTATTTTTGTTCACATAATCAGTAATTAATGGATATTAAAGCACTTAGCACTGACTCATTCAAACAGGCTATTACCGAAGACCTGATCATTATCGACTCAAGACAACCCGTTGTTTTTTCTAATGGCTTTATTCCCGGTTCAGTTAATATTGGCTTGCAGGAAAAATTTTCAGAATGGGCAAGTAATCTTATTCCTGCAAATTCCCATTTACTGATTGTAACGGAAGCTGGACAGGAAACAGAAACAGCTAACAGGCTGAAACAATCAGGTTTTTCAACTATTTCAGGTTATCTAAACGGTGGATTTGAAACCTGGAGAAAAGCAGGTGAACCCACAGATATGATTATTGATGTAGAGGCAGACGAATTGATTATGGATATCCCCTTTGATAATAACCTCGTTATTTTGGATGTGAGAAAAGAAGCAGAGTTTGACCAGGCACATTTAAAAAATGCAATTAATATTCCCTTACTTAAACTTACCGATCCTGGCAGTATGGCAAATTTTGAAGATGAGCAAAACATTTATATTTACTCTGCAGGCGGCTACAGAAGTGTTATTGCGGCATCACTGCTCAAAAGACAGGACATTCACAATTTGCGAAACGTACTTGGAGGCTGGAATAAAATAAAAGAACAGAAAAAAGCAGAACTTGTGAAAGTAAAAAGGGTTTGAATATTATCCCAAAAAATCTTTCAATTTTTTTCATCGTCACTCTTGTTTCTTAATAAAAAGTTAACGCCCCCCCTTTTTAACCACTTGTCATTCAGAATTCTTCATTCAGATAAATAGCACCTGTCCGGACAAGCAAGACTTATTAACTTTAATCTACGAAAAGATTAGTACTAAGTTGACCTTGTAACATTGAAGCTTCTCAATCGTTTAACCATCAACCGTTCTTAACTATTTATCATGAGAATCATAACCTTTGCTTATATCATATCATTCATTCTGTTAACTTCCCTATTGTACGGCCCAGGAAATCCTGCCAAAACAACTTTCTGCAAACCGTACGACGAAGCCTGTTAAAGTTGACGGACTGATTAACGATGAAGCATGGAAAGAAGCTGCCATTATGGATAGCCTGGTTGAGTTCAGGCCTACAGTAGGAAGATCAGAAAATTACGAAACCAGAACCATTTCATACCTTATGTATAATGATGATGGTATTTTTTTGGCGGCTATTGCTATGAACGTACCAAAGACAGTATTGCAACTGAGCTGGCCGGCAGAGACGGTTTTGGAACCAATGATTATATCGGTCTTATTTTTGATACTTACTATGATAAAATCAACGGATTCGAATACTTTGTAACCCCGCTCAATGAGCAATGGGATGCAAAAATGTCGCCGGGTGATAATGGCGGAGAAGACTTTAGCTGGAATGCAGTTTGGGAAAGTGGCGCCGTTATTCATGATGACGGCTGGAGTTTTGAAATGTTTATACCATTCGCTGCCATCCGTTTCAGCAAAAAAGAAGTACAAACATGGGGCCTTAACATAACCCGGCGCAGAAGAAAAACAGAACAGCAATATACCTGGAACCCTATCAATCCAAATGTAAACGGGTTTCTTACACAAGAAGGTACATGGACGGGGCTTACTAATATTAAGCCTCCGCTTCGTCTGCAATTTTCTCCCTATTTTTCAACCTATGCTAACCACTATCCTGCCAATACCCCGGGAGAGAAAAACTGGACATCATCTGTAAACGGCGGTATGGATGTAAAGTACGGCATCAGCCAGGCATTCACATTAGATGCCACTCTTATACCGGACTTCGGGCAAGTACAAAGCGATAACAGGATTGCAAATCTAACACCCTTTGAAGTTAAGTATCAGGAGAACAGACCATTTTTTAATGAAGGAACTGAACTCTTTAACAAAGCCGGTATATTTTATCCACGAAGAATAGGAATTGATCCGGTCCTGCTTCATTCCCCGGATGAGTATATGAACAGTACATACAGATTAGCAGAGTATCCCGTAGAATCAAAATTGATTAATGCCACAAAGATTTCCGGTCGCACATCAAAGGGATTGGGCATTGGCATGCTAAATGCCATCACAAATACACGGTTTGCCACAATTGAAAATATTCATACCGGAGATAAAAAAGATGTACTTATTGATCCGCTTACCAATTATAATATCCTGGTACTTGATCAGTCTCTTAAGCATAATTCCAGCATTACTTTCACTAACACTAATGTGTGGCGCAGTGGAAACGACTACGATGCTAATGTATCCGTAGCACAGTTTAGCCTGAACGACAAAAAAAATACATGGACTGTAAGTGGTAAATTAGGTCTGAGTATACTAACGGGAGCGGACGATCAAAGAAAAATCTTTCCGGATATGGGCACGGTATTTCATTTGGAAAAGTAAGCGGCCGGTTTACTTTCAGTATCAGCCAGGATTTTATTACGAAGAAATTTCATGGAAACGATCTTGGATATTTTACCAATAACAATTTTATTGATCACAAGTTATACGCTGGTTATAACTGGCTCAAGCCAACAAAGTGGTACAACAACATGTACTTCAATTTCAATGCTTATTACTCCAGAAGGCTGGTAAATCCTGCAGCTTTTCAGGGGTTGAATGTTAGTGCTAACATAAATGGCCAGTTAAAAAACTTATGGCATGCAGGGTTTTATGCGGGTTATGAGCCTGCTGGAAAGAACTTTTATGAACCCCGAATTGAAGGCCGGTTTTTTAAAGGATGGTCTAACTACTTTGGGGGAATATTTATCAATACAAATGAAGCCAAAAAGTATGCCACCGGGATTGAGATGATGTTTGTTGACAGGTCAATATTCAGCAGTAAAAGATACATGTTTGAATTTAATAACCGGTACAGGTTCAACAACAAGATTACAATTTATCATTCTATTGAATTTAGCCCGCAAAAGCGAAATGCAGGATTTGCAGATATAGATGAAGAAACAAATGATGTTATTTTCGGAAAAAGGGATATTAGTGAGATTGAGGATGTGCTGGGAGCAAAATATAGTTTTAACAGCAAAATGAACATCAATCTCAGAGTACGGCATTACTGGAACCAGGTAAGATATTCGCAGTATTTTACGCTGCAAGAGGATGGCTCATTGAAAGAAAATAACTCTTTCAGAGGTAATGCAAATATGAACATCAACTTTTTTAACGTTGACCTGGTTTATACCTGGCAATTTGCCCCCGGAAGTTTTCTTAATGTCGTTTGGAAAAACGCTGCAGAAAATTTTGGCAGAGATATATCCGGAAATTATTTCAAAAACATGGACAACACAATGCAGGCAAAAGACAATAATAATTTTTCGATGAAGGTTATATATTTTCTCGATTATTTAACCCTGAAAAAAAGAGTAAAGAAAGACTAATTAATCACCTGACCACTTCACCAAACTCCGGTTTCCACTCATGCTTCCAGCGGCGGTGGCTCCATAACCACATTTCCGGCTGTTCGATAACCATGTTTTTGAGAAAGTCAACATACTTACCTGTCAGTTCTGCAGGCGGCATCATTGATGCATCATCAGTAATTAAAATAAACTCCGTGTGATAATATCCCCGTTTTATTTTCTTTACAAAAGCAAATACGACCGGGCATTTTTTTTCTCTGGCTGAACGTTCCGGACCTTTAATAAAGGGTGTGGGTTTACCAAAAAAACTGAACCAATATGAGTTTCCCGGATGACCCGGATTTTGATCAGCCACCAACACCAAAGCATGCTGCCTGTTCCGCCAGGGCAAAAAAGCATTCTTCATGTCAGTAGCAGGTATCATTGCTGTTCCATACTTACAGCGCAACCTGAAAAAATCTTTTCAAACGTTTTGTTAGCAAGGGGCATATATACGCCAACAATCGTTTGTGATATATTGATACAGTAATGATGATTCAGCCACTCCCAGTTAAACTGGTGACCCGCATGTATGTGACAGGATTTTCCTTCTTTATATATTTTATCAAAAACAGAAAAATCGGCCGTGCAGTGCCTGTTGATGAACTTCCTGCCTGCAGAAAAAAGCTTAATAGTCTCTATAAACGTATCTACAAGATTGTGGTAAAACCCCTTTGCTATCCGGAGCCTTTCTTTTTCACTTTTTTCCGGAAAAGCCTGTTTGAGATTTGCCATCACCACATTTCGCCGATACTTAAAAATGTAAAACACAAGGCCATAAACAGCATCAGAAAATAAGTACAAAACGCTCAATGGCAGTAACGATACAAGCCATAATAAACCATAAACAATGTAATACATAGCCTGCAAAGATATTGATTACAAAACGATGTTCTGTATTAGGCTGCTCTTCTCCGGATAATCAGTATTAAAATGCAGCCCCGGCTTTCTTTACGCAGGGTTGCTCCTTTTACAATAAGGTAGCCAACTGTGATCATGTTACGCAATTCAAGTAACTGAGGGGAAAGTGTTGTTGTTTTATATAAATCTTCAGTCTCTTCCCACAAAAAATCCAGACGCCTGTTTGCTCTTTGCAAACGAACATTATTTCTCACAATACCTACATAGTCACTCATCAGCAATTGCAGCTCTTTTAGACTTTGGGTTATAAGGATCATCTCCTTGGGTTGTATTGTTCCTTTCTCGTTCCAGTCCGGGATATCGCTGTTTATTGCCAGAGACATGATTTTTTCTTTACTGTCAATAAAACACCGGTGAGCAAACACCATGGCTTCCAGTAATGAATTACTTGCCAGCCTGTTGGCTCCGTGCAATCCTGTAGAGGCACATTCTCCGCAGGCATATAAATTGCGGATTGAGCTCCTTCCCCACTCATCTGTTTTGATACCGCCACAGCTATAATGCGCCGCTGGCGCAACCGGAATCATATTTTTGGTTATATCAATTCCAATAGAGAGACATTTTTCAAAAATGTTAGGAAAGTGCCCGACAAATTTCTCTTTATCGAAATGCCTGCAATCTAACCACACATGCTCCGTACCGGTGCGTTTCATCTCACTATCTATTGCTCTTGCCACAATATCACGGGGTGCTAAATCTTTCCTGTCATCATACATATCCATAAAAGCTTCACCATCTGTATTTCGTAATATACCGCCATCTCCACGAACAGCCTCAGTTATTAAAAATGCCTGTCCCCTTACACCCGGTTCATAAAGTGCAGTTTGATGAAACTGAATGAACTCCATATTCTCTATTCTGCCTTTTGCCCTGTACACCATCGCCACACCATCTCCGCTTGCAATAATAGGGTTAGTGGTTGTCCGGTACACTTGTCCGTTTCCGCCTGTTGCCAATACAGTAACTTTTGAAAGAACCTTTTCAATCTTCTTGGTAATAAGATTAAGTACGTATACACCGTAGCATTCAATATCAGGAGTTGATTTTGTAACCATGTAACCAAGGTGGTGCTGTGTGATAATATCAACTACAAAACAGTTATTGATCAGTTCAATATTTCTTTGTTTCGAAACAACACCTAATAATGCCCGTTCCATTTCCTTACCGGTAATATCCTTATGATGCAAGACACGATATTCCGAATGTCCGCCTTCTTTCCCCCTTTTATAGTCCCCATTCTCATCTTTATCAAACTGTGCTCCCATTTAATTATTTCTTCTACCCGTTCGGGGCCTTCCTTCACCACTATTTCTACAATATCATCATTACATAATCCATCGCCGGCAATAATGGTATCATTAATATGCTTTTCAAAACTATCATGCACTTTATCGTTCACCACTGCAATTCCGCCCTGTGCATATTTGGTATTGGTCTCTTCAGGCACCGTCTTTGTAATAACCATTATCTTTTTTTCAGGAAACTGCGTAGCAGCTTTCAATGCAAACGTTAATCCTGCGATGCCAGACCCGATTATCAAAAAATCTGTTTTTTGCATAGTTTAATTTCGCCAAGACGGCAATTTATTGATTATTTATTTCCCTTACTGAGTAAAGATACTTAACAGCACCCATCACTATTAATAACTGGGCCACCCGTATGTAATCATTATCCAGGCTGAGGCTCCCCAAAGTGGTTTATAGAACTTATTTATTGCAAGAATGGAATCAGAAATAACAAATAACACAGCACCGGTTACAAAGAGAACCCCGGCTTTTTTATTACTGAGGTAAAGCATATGCAATGCCATCATCAGCATAAAACTTATCACCAGGCCATATATCCGCACAGGTAATTTCATTTCCCCCAGATAGGGCGAAAACCAGATTATCAGCCCTGTATAGTATGCTGCCACCATTAATAATATCCACCATCGGCTCATTACACTTTCTGCAATCCGGATTTTATGAAAGAAAATAATATAAACCACATGAGCCAGTAAAAAAGCTGACAGCCCTGATAAGAAGAAAACTGATTGCTTTCCCTGAAACATCAGCAATACATCACCAAGCCAGGAAAAAAATAACGCCAATAAAACCAGAAAAGAAAGCCGGCATTTTTTCCCTCTCATTGCAGATAAAAACAAAAGGGCAAGCAGCGGCATCAGTAATGGTTTTGTGGCAAATTGTATGGCTTCATTATTCACTTCTGCACCCAAAATATCAGCCGCCAGTGTTACAAGGAAAACAACTATCAGAATTTTTATTTTCATACTTATCAATTAAGATTCATTAAGGCTCCACCCATGCCCCATGTTCTTTTAACAGGTTAATTAATTCTTCAACTGCTATCTCACTATCGATATTCCGCTTCATTATTTCCTTGCTTTTGTAGAGTGTAATTTTTCCCGGACCACTTCCAACGTAACCAAAGTCTGCATCGGCCATTTCTCCCGGCCCGTTTACTATACATCCCATTATTGCAATCTTTACGCCCTTCAGGTGATTGGTTACCGCCCTGATTTTGGCAGTCGTCTCCTGCAAATCGAATAATGTACGACCACAACTGGGACAACTGATATACTCAGTCTTTGAAATTCTTGTTCTGGTAGCCTGTAAAATACTGAAGGCTGTATTGTTTGTGAACTGGTGAATATCTTTAACGTTCAGATAGGTTCTTCCTGACATCCTGATATTGTCCATTTTTGCATTACTGCCGTAGCCCATACAAATGCCATCTCCCATTCCATCAAGTAATAATGCACCTGTTTCAACAGCAAAATGAATAAGATGCTCATCCGGAGCTTGCCAGTTGCTATCAGTAATTATTACAACCGGATTTTTAACCGCACGGTTCATCAACTCGATAAACATCCGGCGAACTGATTGCACGGCGTTCACCCGGGTTGAACTCAGACATATTACTACAGTCGGGTCATTTTCCAGTTCATCCACGTATGCATAATCATTGATTGTTGTTTCGTCACTAAAACAGTCAATCATTACAAAATTCAACTTACCGCTTTTCACTTCTGCCTCAGCAAACCCCTTATCAGAAAAAATAGGGCAACACATTTCTTTATCTTTTGCTTCTGCCCAGGCAGCTGGATAAACGATTACTTTTAATGTCCCGGGAAGTGGGAAATTCAATAACTGGTGTCCGGTGAAGATATAATCTGCGGCTGCATCGCCAATGGTCCACTTATCAGTTAATTCATCATAACTGTATCCAACACTCTGCAGATGTTGAGGGGTAATTTTTTCAATTTTGCTCAGGTCGGCAATTACTACCGGAACCTGTCCTCCACCAATATTGCCTGTTGCAAATGTTTCTCTCCTTTTATACTCAAACGGGGTGTATGGAAGTCTGATCTCTGAAGCCTTGTTTCGTACTTCCGACTGCTGGCTTCCGGCTTCATATCTTTTCACCAGATCCTTACAAACAGGTACTTCAAACTCCGGGTCTTCAGTTAATGATACACGGATTGTGTCCCCAATACCATCTTCCAATAATGTTCCGATACCAATCGCTGATTTTATTCTTCCATCTTCTCCGTCCCCGGCTTCTGTTACTCCAAGGTGCAAAGGATAAATCTCCCCAAACTCATCAAACATTGTTTTCACCAACAGCCTGTACGCCTGCACCATCACCTGCGGGTTGCTGCTCTTCATACTCAACACAATATTGTGAAACGCTTCTGCCCTTGCAATTCTCAAAAATTCCATAGCACTCTCCACCATTCCGTTAGGCGTATCGCCATAACGGCTCATGATACGGTCGCTCAGCGAACCGTGGTTGGTGCCGATACGCATGGCAGTTCCATACTCTTTACAAATCTTAACTAACGGGGTAAAGCGTTCCCGTATTCTTTCAATCTCTTCTGCATATTCCGCATCGGTATATTCAATCTGTTCAAACTTTTTTTTGTCAACATAGTTTCCGGGATTCACTCTAACCTTTTCAATAATCCGGGCAGCAATTTCTGCTGCATTTGGCGTAAAATGAATATCAGCTATAAGTGGCGTGTTGTAACCCCCGATTACGTAATTCATTTTTTATATGGAGTAAATTCTCAGCCTCCAGTTTTGAAGGTGCTGTTATCCGTACCATCTCTGCCCCGGCTTCTATACAACGGATGCTTTGCTCAACAGTTGCAATTGTATCCATTGTATTAGTGGTGGTCATCGTCTGAATACGAACAGGATGATTATTTCCCAACAATAAGCCACCAATATTAACTTCTTTCGTTTTAAGCCGTTTATAAGCTGTAAGGGATTCGCTGTAGTATTGCATAAAATTTTTGAGAGTTTGAACTTCAGCAGTTTTTATAATAGCTAAAGCAGTTTAAAATTATAGTAAAGAATAAACACAGCCTGTATACTACCAGTCTTTGCCCTGCGAACCAGCTCCCTTCAATTTTTCCTTCTGTACCCGTTGCTGTACTTCTTTTTCTTTTTGCTGTAACAGCCGCAACCTTTGTTCAGCTTCTTTAGGCTTCATTTTAGGTTGCTGCTTTTGTTCTTCCTTTTTCTTTTGCTGATCATTCTCCTTTTTTTCCTGGCTTTTCTTTTTCCTTAGCTCCAATAATGCCTTTTGAAGATTTTCCCTCGCTTCGTTGTCGCCAGGATTAGTTCGCAAAGCATTTTTATATGCCTCAACCGAAGTTTCAATTTCCTTTTGCCTGCTCAGTATCACGCCCCTGTTATACCAAACTTTTGAGGCAGACAACCTGTCAACAGCATATTCGGCTGCTTCTGCAAAAGCTTTTTCAGCTTCCACTTTTTTACCTTGTTTATATAATGCCGCTGCAAGGTTATACTTCACAACAAAATTTTCTGGTACTGCCGCTAACGCTTCCCTGTAACTTTTTTCAGCCTGCTGATATAATCGCTGTTTATAATATTCATTTCCCGAAATAATTTCCTTTTCAGCAATTTTATTTTGCTGAGAAAACAACAACCCCGGCAGACAAACAAACAACAAGACAACTGCCTTAGGTATTACGGCAGGCATTGTACGAAGCAGCCGCCTATTCTTCCGCTCAGGTATAAAGAACTCAGCAATGAGCAACAATAACATCGCTGCGGCAAATAACCAATACCAATCTCGATAGTTCATTTGTGAGCTATCCTCATAGGCCATTTTATCAATTTGTGATAGCTGAGCCATTAGCTGTGCCACCGCTTTATCACTTTCCTCCAGATGCAGGTAAATGCCATTGGTTGCCACTGCAATTTCCCTTAACCCTGTTCATTGAGCTTAGAGATTATTACGTTTCCGGCTTCATCCTTCTTATTCTCACCCGTAATAGAATCCGGTATGGTTGACCCTTCCCGAGGAGCCAATGCCAACTGAACTAATCATTACCCCTTGTTGTGACAATTCACGGGCCGTTACTACAGCATTTTCGTCATGATCTTCCCCATCTGAAATAAGAATAACAGCTTTAAACCGTTTATCAGCCGGGCTGAATGCCTTTGCACTCATCTCCAGCGCATCGCTGATAACAGTTCCTTGCTGCGGCACCGCTTCCGGAGTGGCTGATGAAACAAAAAGCTTTGCTGCGCCATGGTCAGCAGTAAGTGGCATTTGCAGATAGGCTTTACCGGCAAATAAGATAAGTGCAATTCTGTCGTCAGGCATTTTATCCAGCAATTTTAGAATAAACTGCTTTGCTCTTTCCAGCCGGTTGGGTGCGTAATCCGATGCCAGCATGCTTTTACTCACATCTAAGGCAATGGCTGCATCTATACCTTTTCTTGCTGGTTTATCGCCCGCCCCTGCTTGCCGGGGATTCATAACAGCCAGTACACCGGCAACAAATGCGAGCAACACTAAAAAAAATTTAATGAAGAATCTTTTAGCAGAATATCCCTTAATAAGCGCTTTGACCAGTTTCTCATCCCCCGCTTTCTTCAGCACATTTTGCTTCCAACGCACAATAAAAATATACAGCATGACAAGAAGTACAATTCCTGTCAGCAGCCAATACAATTCCTTATGTTGAAACTGAAAGTTCAATTAAAACAACTTTTATAAAAGTGACAAAATCAGACTGAACACACCGGGTAATAACTATCCTTTGCCCGTACTTACATCTTGCCCTCAAAAAATCCTAACTGCTTTAATATGTCATTCAGCATTTTCTTTCTTACTGAAAACATATCAAAATTTTTATCTGCCGATTCAAGATTCAAAACAAAAAAATAGGGATGATTGTTCTCTTCAATCCAGCCGACAATCCAGCCCAGCGAATTGCCATTTTCCCGAAAGCCCCAGCCGGTTTTATAGCCAAGCCTGTAATTAGGTTTATTCTCAAACAGCATTGCCCGCTTAACCATTTCCTGGTATGTTTTAAAAAAGGGCAGCTGGTCAAAATACAGTTGTTTAACAAGCCCAAGTTGTTGATCCGGCGTTACTTTGAGTGAATTATCTATCCAGAAACTGTCAATAACTGTTTTTATTCTCACATTATCAGTATCCGATTTTGCCCCGTATTTAAGGCTGTCGAGCCAAAGTTGCATGGTGTCCTTTCCAATTTGCCTTGCCACTTCCTGGTAATAGGGCAGCGATGACACCCGGAAAGCCTCATACATGGTTAAGTCTTTGTTCCAGTCTTCATTCCATCTCTTTATGCCATCCCATTTAATGACCATGCTGTCATTCACTATTTTGCCAGTTTGTAACCCAATAAGTGAGTTTACAATTTTAAAAGTAGATGCCGGTAAATACGCACTGTCTCTGTAACGGCCAAGGTTATAAACAGTAAACTTGCCAGTAGCATTATTCATTAAAGCAAAACAGCCTTCTGCTTTATTCTCATCAAAGTACTTCTTAAGACTGTTATCTTTCTTTACATTATCCGGCGAACAGGAAGAAAAAACAAGCAACCCAAGAATGAAGCCATACATAAATTTCATAAATCAAATCTTTGCAGCAAAGTTATGTTTCAGAACTGTGGAGTCATCAATTAACACTATTTACTTTCTTGTTAAAACGGCCTTCTGATAACCGCCAATCCGGTAGCTTTGAACAAAGGGGCTTTCATCAGTATTAAGCCCTGTTGTGGCTAACGGCTTAGCCCCAAGGGTAAAGAATTCCACCTGCAGCTTCCCTTTCTCCAGCCAGTAATTATTAACGATGGTGCTGTTCTTGACTGTAAAAGCCCCACAAAATTTATTACCTGCCCAAAACTGATCAAGAACGATCCCATTTTTTCATCAATTACCCAATGCACCCCGGCAGTGTCTTTTGGTAACAATATATAAGGCCGGTTATCTTCGGTTTCAGTTCCATATATAATCTGCCATGTCCAGCCGGCACTATCGGCTTTATGGATTCGTAATTCCATGTTTACTGTTTGAGGAGTTACCACACCCGTTTTATACCACAGCAGTTTGCCCTTCCAGTTTCCTTCCCAGCTTTCCGGAAAACCTTTTTGCTGAGCAGCGGTTGTTGCATAAACAAAAAGCAGAATAAATAAAAATCGATATCGCATGGCTATTGTTTGGATAAAAATAAAAAATCCCGGCGGTTAACCGGGACTGATGCTCTTCACTCTAACAGTAATTACATATAAAATCCGCCTTTTTGCTTGTAATGAACTTTGCCCTGGCAGTCACGCTTAGTAGCCGCACAGGAACTAAGCATAAACATAACTACAGCTACAGTGATGATAGAAAACAATAATTTTTTCATACCTCTTAAATGAGTTATAAGTCAACAATTAAATACGGGATAATTCAGAGGAAAATGGTGCGTAGAGTTTTATACCATCGTTGTATGGCAGCTAAAATAATGCCAGCAGGTCTGTTTTCAAAGGATATCACCGGTTATTTCTAAAAAACTTTCAATTCATAAAATATTATCGTAAAAACACGAATAAACTACCTTTATAAATAAAAAAATGAAACCATATTTAGCCATAATACTGAGTATAGCAGTAAGTTTTGGTTCATGTGACACCAGCAAATCCTCCGATAAATCCATTAAGATTAACGAAGACAGTTTAGCAAAAGATAATGCAGAAGCCGAAAAAATTAAAGCTGCAGCAGAGGCTTCAGAGAAAACCAGGGACCGCCTTGCCAAACTTCTGCCACTTTCTGAAACAGAATTAAAAGCGCTGTTACCTGAAACATTCATGGAAAGCACCCACACAGATGCAGAAGTAAGCAGCAGCAGTGGTGCCTTATCTGCAACTGCCAAATACCAAATCAGCGACAGCAGCGCTGTTATCCTCACCATATTTGATTGTGCCGGTCCCGAAGGTGTTGGCATCTATAATATGCAATACCTGAGTATGGTTAATGCAGAAGAAGAAACCGATGAAGAATACACAAAACCCGTAACAGTTAACGGCAACAAAGGAATGGAGCATTGCGATAAAACAACCAACGACTGTTCTATAACCTGGTTCAGTAACAG
This sequence comes from Chitinophagaceae bacterium, assembly GCA_016719815.1. GTDB lineage: Bacteria > Bacteroidota > Bacteroidia > Chitinophagales > Chitinophagaceae > JJ008. The sequence goes on from JADJYK010000014.1 coordinate 68,963, forward strand.
GTTTCTAATAACTCTTGAAGGTGAAAATACAGGCGCAGCAAAGCTAAAACAAGCGGCTACCGGTTTGAGGCTCAAATAATCAGCATAAGAAGATATAGCTAACAATACTTATGTTATTGCATAAGTAAAGTCATTCGTGAGCCTGACATCAGGCAGGGCGGCGTGTTGGAGTTTGTAATATGTTTACAATCCGATTGCTTAAAACATTTAACGATGACTGCCATTAATTCAAACGCAGGCAATGCCAGCCTGCTTATTCAGCATCTCAACAAATCACCCAGAGATTTTACCAAAGCTGATATTATTCAGTTTATCAAAGAGAAGCAGATACAAATGCTCAATTTTCGTTACCCGGGAGAAGATAACCGGCTGAAGACACTGAATTTTGTAATCAACGACTATCATTATCTCGACTCCATACTTTCAACAGGTGAAAGAGTGGATGGCTCCAGTTTGTTTTCCAATATTGAGGCCGGTTCCAGCGACCTGTATGTGGTTCCGAAATTCAGAACGGCATTTGTTAACCCTTTTGCCAAAGTGCCCACATTAGATATTCTCTGTTCCTATTTTAATAAAGACGGGGAACCATTGGCTTCTTCACCCGAGAACGTACTGCACAAGGCCCATAATGTATTGAAAGAAAAAACCGGTTTCACTTTTCAGACAATGGGCGAACTGGAATACTATATTATCAGTCCCAAAAATGATTTGTTCAGAGCGATGAACCAGAAAGGTTATCATGAATCAGCCCCTTTCAGCAAGTGGGAAGATTTCAGAACAGAAGCCATGCACCTGATAGCCCAATGCGGCGGACAAATAAAATATGGACACCTTGAAGTAGGCAATTTCTCGCTGGGAGAATTTGATTACGAACAAAACGAAATTGAATTTTTGCCAGTGGACGTGGAAGAGGCGGCCGAGCAATTACTGATAGCCAAATGGATTATCAGAAGCCTTGCTTATAAGTACGGCGTAACGGTAACCTTCGCCCCAAAAATCACCGCCGACAAAGCCGGCAGCGGTATGCACATTCATACCCAACTGGTAAAGGACGGAAAGAACATGATGACCGAAAACGGCAAGCTGAGTGATTATGCCAAAAAAGCTATTGCCGGTTATCTCTCTCTTGCCCCCTCGCTAACGGCTTTTGGAAACACAAACCCCACATCTTATTTCCGCCTGGTACCGCACCAGGAAGCACCCACCACTGTTTGCTGGGGCGACAGAAACCGTTCTGTACTGGTAAGGGTTCCGTTGGGATGGAGTGGTAATACCGATATGCTAACAAAGGCAAACCCTGCTGAGGTATTGACAAACGAAGACTTCAGCAGCAAACAAACCGTTGAGTTTCGCTGCCCGGATGGCTCGGCGAATATTTACCTGTTGCTGGCCGGGCTTACCGTTGCCGCCCGCCACGGACTTGAAATGGCCAATGCACTGGAATACGCCAATGAAACTTATGTTGGTATCAACATCTTCTCAGAAGAACATAAAGAGAAAGTGAAAGGGTTGCAAACCCTGCCTGTTTCCTGCTGGGACTCTGCCACCCTGCTGAAAAAACAAGCTGATATTTATAAACAATACGGCGTTTTTCTGATGCAATGATTGAAGGGACGGTGAAACACCTGCGCAGCTTTAACGACCACGACTTCCGCATAAAACTAAAAGACAACCGGGAAGCTATGCTGGCATTGGTGCAGGAGCATTTTCATTGCGGGTAGAACAGGCTCAATACAACGTAACATTTTCCATTGCTAATTCTGCTTTGTGCAGTTTCTGCAATTCTGCCAGCTCATTATTCAACTGTGCCGGGGTTATATCATCTTTTGCATTGTATTCATCAAGAATAGAAAATTCAAAAGCAGTTTCGCCCAATATGTTCCAGTCCTGCTGAAGGGCAGCATTGGAGTGCATGCCTGCTTTTAACTGAAACCGATCGGAATTATAAGCCCGTTCCAAATCAGGACTTTGCTTAATAAAAACTTTACCAGTTGATAAATTTTTAATCTGAAACAACCCGGCGTTGAGTTTCCGGGTTTTGTATTCAGATACTATTTCTTTTTTTGATTTCATCTAACACAAATATCTACTTCACCACTCCCAACTCCATCCCTATCTTAGTAAAGGCAGCAATGGCTTTGTCCAAATGATGCTGTTCGTGGGCAGCACTCAGTTGCACCCGTATGCGGGCCTGGCCTTTCGCCACCACCGGGAAGAAGAAGCCGATAACATAAATGCCTTCTTCCAGCAACTTGGCAGCCATGGTTTGCGCCAGCACTGCATCGTAAAGCATAATGGGCACAATCGGGTGGTCGCCGGGCTTTATGTCGAATCCAGCCTCTGTCATTTTACTGCGGAAATATTTTGTATTAAACTCCAGTTTGTCACGCAGTTCAGTGGTTTCTGTCAGCATATCCAGCACAGCTATCGAAGCACCTACAATGGATGGTGCCAGTGTATTGCTGAACAGGTAAGGTCTCGATTTTTGCCTCAGCATATCAATTACCTCTTTACGTCCCGATGTAAAACCTCCGCTTGCTCCGCCCAGGGCTTTGCCCAATGTGCCGGTAATGATGTCAATCCTGCCCATCACTCCCCGGTATTCATGTGTGCCACGGCCGGTTTTGCCAATAAAACCCGATGAGTGACATTCATCCACCATGATAGCAGCATCGTATTGTTCGGCCAGTTTCACAATTTCATCCAGTTTTGCTATTGTGCCATCCATGCTGAATGAGCCATCGGTAACAATGATGCGGCTGCGGCAACTGGCGGCTTCTTTCAGTTTAGCCTCCAGGTCAGCCATATCGTTATGTTCATAACGGTAGCGTTGTGCTTTGCACAGGCGAACACCATCAATAATGCTGGCATGGTTGAGCGCATCGGAGATAATAGCGTCTTCTTCATTAAACAAGGGTTCAAACACACCGCCATTGGCATCAAAAGCTGCGGCATATAATATGGTATCTTCTGTGCCGAGGAAGGCAGAAATTTTTTGTTCGAGTTCCTTATGAATATCCTGCGTGCCGCAAATAAAGCGGACACTGCTCATGCCATAGCCCCGGTGGTCAATGGCCTTGTTGGCGGCTTCAATTACTTTGGGGTGAGAGGAAAGGCCGAGGTAGTTATTGGCGCAAAAGTTAAGCACCGTTTTATCACCTGCCTTTCCAGCAGGCAGGTTCACCACTATTTCGGCCCCTTGCGGACTTTCAATTATCCGCTCTGATTTATAAAGACCTGATGCTTTGATGTCTTCAACTTCCTTTTCTATCCTTTGTGCAAGCTTTTCGTTCATATAGCAATGATTTTGGGCAAAGATAAAGCAAGAAGATGCGGAAAATATGCTGATGGCTTCTTTCAAACTGAAAAACAGGCTTTTGTAAAACTAAATTAGCTTCCCTTTACTTTTTTAGTACCGCTGCCTTATCATATGTGGCACCTATACAAAAGTTCTTTGCCAAAAAAAGATTCATAAAAAAACTTCATGCAGAAAAAAAACCAGACTATCCCGAATTGATTGAAAACCAGCCTGTCTGAAGAGGCCAATAGAGTCTACGGATGCCCTGTTAAGATAAAATGGCCGGTTTCCGTAGATAAAATTAAGGTGAAATGATCCAAAAAACCTATACAATTCCTTTACAAAAAATCATATTCTTTAATATAAGACCTCTACACACATATATTATAGTATTGATTTTCAGCAAATATGATCTTCATCATAACTATACAGGTTTAACAGTTAGATACATGTCTGACTTTAATCAGCAGCAGTGGCCGTTGCCTCCATCTACTTTTAACATATAAAAGAAGGAGGTAACCTTGTTTTTTTCAAAGGCAAATAAAACCATCGAACTGATTGACAGCTTTTTCAACTGTGTTGACCAAACATTGCTGCTTTTTAAAGAAGGGGTGAAGAACTACCTGTATAAGAATACAGAGAATTTTAACAATAACCTGCAGTCGCTTGCCAACCTGGAAATAGAATCGGACCAGATACGCCGCAAAATTGAAAACACTTTATATACCCAATCCCTGATGCCTCAGTTGCGGGGCGATATTTTACGCTTGCTGGAAGAAATGGACAAACTGATTGACCACTCTAAGAAGAATCTTTTTCAATTTGACGTAGAGACTCCATTAGTACCCAGGAACTGGTGCAAGACTTCATAAAACTTACACAGGTATCTGTATCCGCTGCTGAGTCTGTTATTCCGGCAGCAAAGTCCTATTTCAACGAACCGGCAACTGTTAGTGAAAAGATTCACCGGGTATTTTTTTATGAAAAGGAAACAGATGTACTGGCTGATGTGGTACGCAGGAAAATTTTCAGGGAGATGACCTCTTTAAAACTCAGTGAAAAGTTTCACTTACGATATTTCACTCTTCACATTGAGAATATATCCGACACTGCGGAAAAGGTGGCTGATTTATTAACAATTATGGCTATTAAAAGAATTGTGTAGCAGATGTTGTTCCTGTTTTTCATAACAAGTGGTTTATTTCTTGGCTGGTCGCTGGGCGCCAACGATGCGGCCAATGTATTTGGAACAGCAGTTGGTTCAAGAATGATAAAATTCAGGAGAGCGGCCATAGTCGCCAGCATTTTTGTAATTATCGGAGCCACTATTCAGGGTGCCGGCACTACCCAAACCTTATCCGAGCTTGGCTCGATAGATGCATTGGGCGGGGCCTTTACTGTTGCCCTTTGTTCAGCCGCTGTTGTTACCTGGATGACTTACAAAAAACTGCCCGTTTCAACCAGCCAAGCAATTGTTGGCGCCATCATTGGCTGGTGTTTTTACACCTCCAATACTGTGGACTACTCGGTGCTGACAGTTATCGTAACTTCCTGGATAACCGGCCCTGTACTAGGAGCTGTTTTTTCTGCCTTTCTTTACTTTTGATGCGGCGATATATCCGGAAATCAAAGTCCATGTAATAAAAATGGACGGATATATCAAACATGGACTGATAATTGTCGGCGCTTTTGGTGCTTATAGCCTCGGTGCAAATAACATTGCCAATGTTATGGGTGTGTTTGTAAACTCGGCAAGCTTCACCATTAACATCGGTTCATTCAGTGTAAACTCAGTTCAGGCTCTTTTCTTTCTGGGAGGAGTTTCCATTGCCATTGGCATTCTTACCTACAGCAAGAAAGTAATGGGTACTGTTGGCGAAGGAATACTTGAGATAACACCCGAAACAGCTATAGTAGTTGTTTGTCGCAGGCTTTTGTGCTTTTTTTTTTTCTTCAACAGCACTTTCAAATTTATTTGTCAGTATTGGGTTACCGTCTATTCCGCTTGTACCCGTATCAAGCACACAGGTAGTAGTTGGTTCGTAATTGGAATTGGAGCGGTAAAAGGCGTGCAGGAAATACGGTTTAAACAATTAGGAAGCATAATGATTGGCTGGATACTGACACCGGTAATAGCTGGTATTGCTACTTTCTTCAGCCTTTTTTTTGTAAATAATGTGTTCAAAGTAACTATTACAGCCAAAGCATTGCAACCCGGACAGGTCTCCACCATTAATCAAGGTCCTACCATAATTAACCTGCCGGCTAATACCGGCCTGATTGTTTTACTATAGATTGCAAGCAATACTTTATTATCGCCATTTCAATCTATTTACAGCATAACAGAAATAAAGTGCTGAACACAAAAAGCAACGACAGATGGGCCGAACAACTGCAATTTGCAGAGTTACAAAAATCACTTTCTGAAATTGAAATAAAGAATGTACGAATAGAAAACAATACACTGACAGAAAGGCTGGATGAAAAAGAAAAGAACTTGTAACCTATGCCTTGAACATTGCAGAACAAAGGCAGTTTTTGGAATCTACCCTGCTGCTGCTGGAAGAAAGCCTGCATGAAACTGAAATCCATAAGAAGAATGCACAACTACATGAGCTAATCAAGAATATCAAACGAAAGATGAGCTTTTCTGACGAGATTGAACAAATCTATCAACAAGCCGAACAAGTAAATGATGAATTTCCCAGCCGGCTATCTACTGTATCTCCAAATCTTTCTGCACAGGAAAAGAAACTGGCATTACTGCTAAGGGTGGGTTTCAGCAGCAAAGAAATAGCACCTCTTCTCAATATTTCTCCAAAAAGTGTAGAGATAGCAAGGTACAGGCTTCGCAAAAAATTAGATCTGAAAAAAGAAGAAAACTTAACACAATTCATAAAAACAATTTAATCACTCAAATATTACGTTTATGAAACGGACAATGATTATTATGGTGCTGGCTTTGTTGCTCAATACAACTTACGCACAGGAGACCAAAGACACCAGCCGCCAGGACAGGTTTAACCAATATGGCAGGCTGATAAGCCGCTCACCCCTTGATGTTGAAAACAGAAATGGCATTCTTGTATTCGAATCAAAAAACCAGGATTACCGTCTCTGGTTTGATATAAGGGTACAGGTAGATGCCCAAATGTTTTCGAATAAAACAATGAACAAGATTGGCAACGGAACATCCATCCGCAGGGCAAGATTTGCCGCTAAAACTAACCTTACACCAAACTGGTATGGAGAAATTGACCTGGATTTTGCAAATGGTATTTTGGAATTGAACGATGCCTATATACAGTACGACTTCAGAAATGGCCTTGCTTTCAGAACTGGTAATTTCAAAGAAAGGTTTTCAATGGCTCAAACATCATCTTCCCGTTACCTTAATTTCTTAGAAAGGGCGATGGTGGTTACCACTTTTGCTCCCTCCCGCCATCTCGGACTTGAAGGCTCCTACAGCGGAAAACATTTCCTTGCTGCCGGTGGTGTTTTCTTCCAGGAAATTGAAGATGCTGAAATGAGGACTTTTGTAGAAGATAACAATAAAGACTATGGCAGGGACGAAGGAGTTTCACTTACAGGTAAATTGGCTATTCAGCCATTTGGAGACAATAAAGGAATACGGCGGACATGTTGCGTATGCACATTCTTACAGGCAACCCAAAACAAGTGTTGAAGCTGCTGAATACGGCGGAGTTCGTTACAGCTCAAGGTCTTTAAGCAGCATCAACCGGAAAAATATCTTGATACAGATATTATTCCCAACGTAAGCCACACTATGCTTAGCAATATTGAAGTTGCCGGTTATTACAAAGGGTTGGGATTCCAGGCTGAATACATAAAAAGTAATATACACAGAAAGAACGATCTGCCAACCTTAAATTATGATGGATTTTATGCTCAGGCAGCTTGCTTGCTTTTTGGCGGACGGCAGTTTTATAATAAAACAGAAGCCGAATTCAGCCAGCCATACCGTGGAAAAAAATGGGGTGATGTAGAACTCGCATTACGTTATGACAATATCAACATGAATGATGAAAACGTTAATGGTGGTTCTGCAGAAGCTTTTACCGCAGGTGTTAACTTTTATGCAGCCAAGAATGTAAGATTTCAGTTAAACTACAGTTATGTAAACCACGACAGGTATGCCAGTGGCAAGAAAAACTGTATGTTGGATATGATCTTTCCGGCAATCTGACCAAAGACCCCACACAAGTGGCAAATGCAAATGGCCATGCAGGTGAAGATTACGGGATGCTGGGTGTTCGTTGCGAAATAAACTTCTAAACATTAATCATCATTAAAACAAAATATATGAAACTGAATTATTTAATCGGCATTCTTTTTAGTATGGCCTTGTTTACCTCCTCTTGCGTAAGGATGAAATGTATAATGGCCCTGCAACTATTACAAACGTTGCTTTCGCCCCATCCACAGTAACACCTGATGATGCAGTAACCGTTACTGCAACAATAACATCTATTCAGGGAGTTGCATCAGCTTCTGTTTTTTATAAAGCAAATTCTGGAAGCTATGTTTCTGTTCCGATGACAGCCGGAAGCAACAACTCATACACAGGAAGTATTCCAAAACAGGTTGACCAGACAAATATTGCTTTTTATGTAAATGCTGTTACAAGCAAAGGAGTAGAAAACAAATCGGCTGAGAAAACATATAAAGTAGGCGCTATACCGCCAAATTATGCCGCAATTATACTCAACGAAGTAGATGGAAACACCAAATACGTTGAACTGTTTAATAATTCTGCAGCTCCGGTAAATATTTCAGGAATGATAATTCTGAAAAACACTGTTTCATTAAAGAATGCAGACAGCCCAAACTGGGCCGTTCCCAACCGGTACTATTCTGCCGGCAAATGGTTATGGCATAATCAAATGCAGTGGTTATACTGCAACAGCCGACCCTGCTGCCATTACTATCGGAACTGTGGGTGATGGCATGTCTGCCAAACAAACTCTGCTTCTCGAACTTACAAAACCTGATGGAACCGTTATCAGCACTTTCCAAAGAGGCGTTGCCCCCTGGGGAACTACAATTTCTGCCATTGCAACGACTGATTCATATAGCCGTGTTCCAAATGGTTCAGCCACCTGGAAACTGGCATTACAAACACCAGGAAAAGTGAATGGTGCTTCAACAGGAGACATTCCCGTCCTTTAAACTTACAGTAAACAAAAATCAATTATCATTAAAAAAAAAAAAATGAGTAAAGAAGAAATTAAAAATTGGAGAAATCTCAAAACCCCGTTTTGAATTCCGTTCTTTCGGACAAAGCTTTGATACAGCGGCAAAACGTATGGCCCGTTTGTCAATGCCTGTTCCTGAAAAGTATGGGAAAGGCACAGCGATGAAATATATATTTTGAGCCGCAAAAATGATATCAATAACACCAAGATTCGTGATGGAAAAATGGATATTAAAACCTATGTGCAAACGGGTGATGGTCTTGAACAATGGAATCCGCTGATGAAAGGTGAGTTCCCTATTTCAGCCGAAGTGCTGAAGAAGGAAGTATTTCCTGCCTTCCAGGTTACTATGCCGGAGTTGACAAAAGATACTTACACATACAACGAGTTCATTGAAATGATTAATAATCATCCTGATTTACAAGCTGTAAAAGTGCATAAACAACGTTTTGGCTATATGGTTAATAATACCATTTGCGAAACTGGTGCTGTTTTGATTAACGGAGCAAAGATTGAAACCATCAATTCTGAGTCAACCGAGGTGGAGGATATTAAAAAAACCATTAAGGATGTGGGACTGGAAGGTGTTGAAAATATCAATTACCTGCAGGCAATCAAAAGAGTGATAGGAATGATTGACAAACCATTAGCAAACTAAAAAATCAAACACAATGGGCCAGGAAATAGAAAAGAAGTTTCTTGTTACTTCTGATGAGTTTAAAAAACAAGCATCAAAAGAAACCCGCATTACACAGGGTTATATTTCTTCTGTTCCGGAAAGAACAGTAAGAGTGAGAATAAAAGGAAAATCCGGTTTTATAACCATCAAAGGCATTGGAAATGATTCCGGAGCTTCAAGATTTGAATGGGAAAAAGAAATTCCTGTTAGTGAAGTGGAAGACCTGCTGAAAATATGTGAACCCGGTGTTATTGACAAAACCCGATATGAAGTAAAGCTGGGCAACCACACTTTTGAAGTGGATGAATTTTATGGAGAAAATCAGGGACTTGTTGTAGCCGAAGTAGAGCTCGAAAATGAAACAGATCATTTTGAAAAACCATCCTGGCTCGGAGTTGAAGTTACAGGTGATGTGAAGTACTACAACTCCATGCTGATGAAGAATCCTTATACCAAATGGTAGTAATATCTGAGTATTAAATACAGCAGCCGGTCATTATTAATAAATGATGACTGGCTGCTTTTCTGACGATGCAGCTTGTAAACAAAATATTTTTTTTGGCCCTGCCTGTTCTTTTACTGTCATGCAGCAAAAGTGGTAATGATGGGCCTGCACCCGAAAAAGAATACGAGGAATTTTCTACACTGGTTCCGGGGTTTTCGGGTTTATGCTACAGTGCAGACAGAACAAGTTTTTTTGCAGTAAGTGATAACAGCGGCATTTATGAACTATTAACCGATGGAACGACAAAGCGAAAACTCCCATACACCGGCACCAACGATTTTGAGGCGATTGCCATAAACCCTACTTCAGGAAAATTATACCTGGCTGATGAATCATTGATGAATATTTATTTACTTTCTGCAGATGAGCAATCGTTAACTCTCGTATCACATATAGCTGTTTCAGGAGGTGTAAGCAATAAAGGAATTGAAGGTCTCTGTTATGGCTCAGATACTCTTTACATAGCCAACCAGGAATCACCAACTTTACTCATCAAATACTCTTTATCATCTCAATCCGAAACCAGTCGCAGACAGGTAAACTTAGCATATTATTTATCTGATGTTTTTCTCTGACAATAGCGATAACACACTTTGGTTCTGCGACAGCCAGCAAAAAATGATTTTTAATTGCAACCTTAACGGAGATGTTCTTGAATCACAAGAAATAAACTATGTTTCAAAAGCAGAAGCCATTGTTGTTGACAGATCAACGAATACGGCCTGGGTAGGATGCGACCAGACATCAAAATTATTTAAGATAAAACTCAAAATATAATGCCTTTCAAAAAAAGCGAGTATGGCAACAAATGAAAACGATATAAATAAAACTGCAGAAGTATTCGACCCGCTGGACATGAGTAATTACCGGATTGAAAAATTAAAAAAATAAAAAAAACAGGCTTTGAAAGGCAAATGGAAATCTGGGGCGGGCCCCTTGGCAATTCTGAGTTTTATCCTCATTTATTATTTCGCCGATATTTCTTATCTCAATAATATCAATCCTGAAATACTGAAAGATGATGCTGCCAAACGGCTGAAAGATCTTGGCGCCGAACATTTCTCCCGTATCAATTATGCTATGCTGGGCATTTTGTTGCTTCAATTATTTTGTGGATTACAGAAGCTATACCCAACTATCTTACCTCACTGATAGTTGTAATTGCAATGGTCTTAACAGGCATAACCACCGAGAAACTGGCCTATGCACAATTGGGTCATCCGGTTATGTGGCTGAATATTCTTTCATTTGTTTTAGCCAGCATGCTGGTTACAACAAAGGCCGCAAAACGATTTGCCCTATGGTTTGTGCTTCGCTTTGGTAAAAATGCCACATGGATATTCTTTAGTTTTATCGTAATCAATATTGTTTTATCCATATTTATCTCTGCCACAACAGCTAAAGCCACTATCCTATTGCCAATTTTCATGGTTATTGCAGCGATATACGGAGCAACCTCCGATCGCAGAAATAACTTTGGCCGCAATATTGTACTGCAAAACCTGTTTCAAATAAACATTGGGGCCAGTGGTTTTATCACAGGCTCGGGAGCTAATCTTTTAGCCGGTTCACTCATCGCTGGTGCATTGGGTCAATCCATGTTTGGCTTTCAGGATTGGTTTTTTGCAGCATTTCCCTCTTTGTGTTATTCTTATTCTTATTGGCTTGGTTTGTAGGAACAAAAATCATCTTTCCAATGAAAAAGGAAGAACAGGTTCCTCAAATTGAAGGAGGTATGCTAAGACTTAAAAAGGAGTATGAAGCACTGGGCAAAATGACTTTCAATGAATACAAATCGATTGGCATCTTTGTAATTGTGCTGGCTTTATGGGCCACCGATAAACAACATGGCATTTCGCAAACAGCAGTTGCGTTTCTTGGTGCAGTTGTTGCATTGCTACCCCGCATTGGTGTGGTAAAATGGAATGATGTGGATATTCCCTGGCACCTGATGTTGTTCTCTGCCGGCGCTTACACCCTTGGGGCAGGTCTTGAGGTTACAGATCTGCCGGCTAGTATGATCGATGCCCTGTTTACACACATGGGCATAACAAAAGATACTCCGTTTTGGGTTTTATATCTCGGTATGACGTTTATAATGCTCTTTTCTGGTATACTCTTTCAGTCCAAAACAATGAGAGCATTAATTTTTTGTCCCAATGGCTATTGGGATTGCACAGAAATTCGGATACCCAATTTTGAGCCTTTCTTTTCCTGTTGCACTGCTCATTGAACATGTGTATGTGCTTCCGTTTAACAGTAAGCCATCCGCATTACTATATACAACCAATCACTACAGTATGAGCGACTCTTTTAAATATGGATTTACCATGATGGTTATAAGCTGGTTAATGATAATAATCTGGGGTGAAACGGTGCTGAGGTGGCTTGGTTATACCAGTAACGGCGTTTTCTTTTAAGGATTCTTAATCTAAGAAACAATGATTGAAGAAAATGTAAAAATACATGACAAAAATTCGGCTGAAATAAAAGTTGGCTTTGCTGCCAGAAAAAAGCAAAAGAAAAATAACTTTTCAATGAACATATGGATGTTCATTCCCAACAGTCTTGATATTAACCGGTTTACTTACAGCAAAGCTGCTTTTTACCAGGATATGAAATCAAATATCCGGCTGATTACACCAGTATATATTCTTAGAGATATTGCTGAAGGTGAAAAGTCTCCCTTCGCTTATCTTGAAAAGTCGTTTAACAAACTGGCCTCACAACCTACCCGCACACATAAAACAGATTATGAATACCAGAGAAAAATGTTCCTGTCCATTCTTAAGAGTTCATTGCGGGAAGAGGTGGAACATATAACAACATCTTTAGAAGATGACCTCGATTACCTTATTTATAATTTTAAAAATCAAACAAAATTAATTACAGACAAATACAGGGATTTATATAAAATAATTAATGTCCCCACCATCAGCAAGGAGCTGATGGAATACTTCAAGTATGGTGATGAATTCATGAGTAATACTATCGAATTTCACACATTCAGGCTCATGCAGGGACTAAAAAAGAAGGGCGGAAACGGTTACATACAGCATAAAGAAATGCTCAGTGATATTGTTGGAGATGAAATAAAATATAAGCAGGAAAAAAAATTTCCGGTAGCAGAAAAGGAAAACAGAAAAGGTAATAATGAGCTGGTATACCGCCTTAGTATGTTGAAAAATATGCAGAAAGTCATCTGTTTCTGAATATCGATAAAAGGAAAGATGGCGCAGTGGTTGAGCAGTTACTTTTCAGTCTTGCGGCAGGAATATCAATGGTATTTGCAACTGTAATCGCATTTTCAGTTCAACAGAAATTTGGCAATTATACTATGCCCCTTTGTAGCACTCGTTGTAAGCTATATGCTTAAAGACAGGATTAAAGATTTTGCCCGGTACTATTTTGCCCATAAAATGAATTCGAGATATTTTGACCATAAAATATCAATGAGCATTAACGAAAGAAATATTGGCTGGGCCAAAGAAAGCATGGATTTTATTGCCGATAAAAAAGTTCCGGCTGAAATTACCAAGACAAGAGCCAGAACAGCCTTTATTGAGGCTAATAATCCTGCAAACAATGAAAAAGTACTGCTTTACCGGACACATATGTTTATCAACCGGGAAGAACTTGATGCTACCAGCGATTATTCAATCTCCGGCGTTAATTCAATCATTCGTTTCAATATAATGAGGCTGATGAAAAATATGGATAATGCCGAATTCCCTCTTTTTTGCCCCGATGAACAGGAAGATTTTAGGGTAATATATGGCGAAAAACTATATTACATAAACCTGATATTACAAAAAGTAAGCGATGAGCAAAAGGATATGGAGCGTTATCGTATTACAATTAGCCGTAAGGGGATACAAAAAATTGAAAAGCTGTAACTTTTTAAGTACTGGAGCGTTTGCCAGATACACACCAACTGAAAGGTTATGGCAAAAAAGTATTTACATCTTCCCTGGTTATTATTCTATTACTGGCGGGGCTTTACCTCTTCTCACAACCTGCAGCCCTAATTAATGTTAGGAAAAACGCTGTTCCCCAATATATGGCCGTTGACCCCAATGCCGACCCAGTGATGAGCTGTTTTTCACGATTATTGTACTAACAAGAGACAGATAATTGATTTACAATCAATTATTTTCTATAATTAATTGCCTGAATTTGTAACTTTTTCATGCCCCCTCCGTTTTACCTTTATATTATAAGATAAGTAGGCCCGGAAAGCAGATTTATCAACCCAAAACCGCAGGAACTTACCATTCCTGTTTGACGAAACCGGCTGTAATGACTGAACGAGAATATAACGAATGTGTGAACCAGTATGCAGACAATGTGTACCGGTTCATTTATAAAAATCTCAGGCATGAAGAAGATGCAAGGGATGTTGTACAGTCTGCATTTGAGAAAATGTGGCGTAACCGGGATGAGGTGGATAACCAGAAAAGCAAATCATATCTTTTCACAGTTGCGTATCACCAGATGATTGATCATATACGAAAAGTAAAAAGAATACAATTGAGAGATGAGTTTAATGCAGAACTGCGAGTGGAAAACAAAGAGAGTAATGATCTTAAAAAGGTACTGAATGAAGCATTAAACCGGCTGAATGAAACACAACGGTCGCTGGTAATGCTGAAGGATTATGAAGGGTACAGTTATGAAGAGATAGGACAAATTATGAACCTGAATCCCAGCCAGGTAAAGGTTTACCTGCACAGGGCAAGGTTACAGCTAAAAGAGTATTTAGTAAAATTGGAAAATGTTATTTAACTCTAAACGAGTTTAAGGAGGCCTTATGAACATCAACCGCCATAATTACGAAGAATATTTTATCCTCTACCTGGATAATGAGTTGAGCGACGAAGAACGCCTGATGGTGGAAGATTTTGTACAACAGCAACCAGACCTGAAAGAAGAGCTTGCCATGCTTCTCCATTACAAACTGGAACCAGATACTTCCGTTACTTTCCAAAATAAAGAGGACCTGATGAAGCACAACGGCGAAACACCTGTTACTCATTCTAATTACCAGGAATGGCTGCTCCTATATACTGACAATGAGCTTTCGGTTCAGCAAAAAGAAATGGTTGAAGATTTCGCTGTTTCTCATCCCGAAGTAAAAGAAGAACTGGCATTATTATTAAAAACCAGGTTGCAACCCGAAACTGTGTTATTTAATAATAAAGAACTTCTTTACCGGCAAGAAACCAAAGTACGTCCGCTATTTGGACGCTGGTATCGGATTGCAGCGGCTGTATTGGTTCTGGCTCTCGGACTCACCACATTGATTATTGTAAACAACAACAGAGAACAGAAAGCAAGTGTTGCCGTTCAAAATCCAAAACAAACACAGGACAGCAATTCAGCCAGCCAAAACCCAGGCACACAAGAACCTGTAGCTGCAGTTAACGAAATCGCTGACAGCAACAGCAATACCAGAGAAAATACGAATAATGAAAAAAGTGTGCTAAATCCTGTTTACAAACAAGCTGCTCCTGATCAATCAACTTATGCCGTAACTGCAAATAATGCTTTACCTAAACAGAATATTCAACCCAAGCCTGTTGAAAGTAAAAATGAGCAGGTATTAGCTGATATAAATAATAAAAAACAGGATAATAATTTACCCAAACCTGCTTATAATCCAAATGTGATAAAAGAAGAGAATAATATTATTGCAAAAACAGATGCTCCCAAGATTAACGACAACAATATATTAACAGGTACTCCTGTAACAGAAACTACAGTTCAACCGTCAGACTTTGTACAAGCGTCTTATCCGGCTGAAGACAACAATGGAAAGAAAAATAAGTTGCGTGGCTTCCTCCGGAAAGTAACCCGGACGTTTGAAAAAAGAACTAATATTGATCCCACAAATGATGACGGGAAGATATATGTCGCCAATTTTTCCATCAGAACCAAGTAACGGTCCGAATTAAAATCAGAAATTTTTACACAAGAATAAAAACGAAAACCATGAAAAGGATTTTAACCCTATGCGCAGCCCTGAGTGTTATGACAGGCAGTTTTGCCCAAACTGACACTACAGGCAAACAAAATGTCCCTCCTGCTGAAGATACCATCAGAATTGGCGGAATGATTATTATCCGCAAACCCGGCAGCAAGGACGAAGAAAAAAAGCCTGGTATTCTGAAAATAAAAGACAGAAAGCACAGCGATAACGAAAAACCATCAAATCTTACTACAAACTGGTGGATACTCGATCTGGGGTTCTCTAACTATAATGACAAATCGGCTTATCCAAATAGTATTACAACCGTGGGAAAAGATAATATGAAGTTGAAAGCTGGCAAATCCCGCAATGTTAACCTTTGGTTTTTCATGCAAAAACTCAATCTTGCCAAACATGCCATAAACCTTAAATATGGTCTGGGTCTTGAACTGAACAACTATTTCTTTGAAAACGAAAAAATTGTTTTCACAAAAAATCCAACAAACATTGCTGTTGGCACAACAGAATTCAAAAAAGTTAAACTGGCTGCCGACTACCTTACAGTTCCTATGATGCTGAATTTTAACTTTAACCCCAAAAGAGAGAAGGGCTTTGGCTTCAGTGCCGGTATTAGTTAAGAGTGATTTTGACCTGAACCGTTTCAAAATTTCATACATAGGAGAACTGTCGCTGGGGCCGGTAAAACTGTATGGTAGTCTTGCCACAAAAAACATGTGGGAAAAGGGCCTTGATATAACACCTTACAACTTTGGCTTCAGGCTGAGTAAGTGGTAATCCTCAATTAATACTCCTCTTCGCAGGCCGGTATTGCTAATGCAATACCGGCTTTTTTATTGCAGCATAGTTCTAAACATTCAGTTAAAACGTACCACAACTCCAAAATAAAAGATTGTGGCATTACGTTTGAATAATTGAAAGAACAAAACTGAGTAATAGCCAGGAAATTTGTCTGTTTCCACCAGCAGACAGATTACATCCGGCCATACAGAAAACACTAAGTATAGCATGAAAAGAATCATCCTGTTTACAACTGTTCTTATTGGTGGCAGCCTGCTGGCATCTGATTTACATTATACAGAACGCAGCAAATCGCACAAACGTTTTCAGTGGGCAAGCAGCGCCCCTGTTGGGTCAATTTCCATTATCATAGATAAATCTGATTACGAACTGAATGTGTATGATGAAAAGGGCTGGTATGCCACCTACCCTGTTGTTTTTGGAAACAACAGCCTGGCAGATAAAAAAATGGAAGGCGATAAAAACACGCCGGAGGGAAGCTTCAGAATTATTAATAAGCGGGTGCATGACAAATGGTGCCGTTTCCTTTCTATTGACTATCCAAATGAAGAAAGCCGGCAAAAATTCAATCAGCGCAAGCAAAAAGGTGAAATACCTGCTAATGCAAGAATTGGCGGGGGTATTGGCATTCATGGCACCTGGCCGCATGAAGATTTTGTGGTTGACAGATATAAAAACTGGACGCTGGGGTGCATTTCAATGAAAAACGATGATGTAACCGAATTATATAGTTTTACACAGGGTGGTACAAAGGTTACTATTCGTAAATAGTTACTTTATACTTCTTTGGATAAAGGATTCCACTTCATATCTCCATAATAGGGGATCCTTTCGCAGAAAAGATTCGTGACCTGCATTTTGATATACTACCAATCGCTTGTCAGATGAAGCAAGATGTTTGTAAACACTTTCTATTTCCGGCTGCGTTACATATGTATCATTGAACCCCCATTGAAGCAACACCGGGCAAGTTATATTATTGGCGTACCGGGTGCTTTTGTGTTTAAATCCATTGAAGCCCCTCTCACCTCCCATCCAGAATGTAACCAGTAACCCAAATGGCTCGCCGGGAAAGCCGAGTGTCCTGGCTCTTCCTTCAAGATGATGTTGCAAAGATCCAAATGGCATTTCCATAATCATTCCGGAAGGTTTCAAACCATAATCACTTACCGTTTTACAAATGACCACGGCTCCCATTGACTGGCCCCATAAAAAAATATTCTTCTCGCCTTTTGCTGTAACAAAATCATAAGCAAGTTTAACATCTTCTGACTCTCTTACACCTGCGGTAGTTACTTTTCCTTCACTGTTTCCATGTGCCCTGAAATCAACCAGCAATACATTAAAACCCATAAACCTGAACTCATTTGCTTCATCTAACACCACTCCCTTGTTTGATGTAATTCCGTGAAATAAGATGACAGTGCCCTTCGGCACTGAATCCGTTTTACCATACCATGCATCAAGCAATAAGTGATTTGCCGTTGTTAATTTAACTGCATCATAAGGGAAAGCGGGAACTCTGTAAACCGGAGTTTTATAAACGCCGGGGCCCACAAAAATCTTCCATGTTTTCTTAAAAATATTTGATGAAGGACCTGCTTCGGGAGGAGGGCCTTCCCGCAGGCAGGTAAGCTTGCGGGCATAAAAAGCGGCGCTGATATTTATCAGTATTACCTGTATCAGCAACACCCATAAAAATAAGCGGATGATGCGCCGGAGTTTTCCTTTACCTGGTTTTTTTTGCATAAGATATCGCCGTCAGAATTGCGTTATCTGCCAAAAATAATTTTTAGCATCCACTCTTACTACTATTTTGGTATTTTTTTTAGATTAACGCCACAATTCATCCACTTATTGAAAAAAGAAACAGCCCTTCCGGGCTGCTTTCTAAAGTCTTCCGTTTTTAATTTCTTCAACAATGCCGGGATCCAGCAACGTTGTGGTATCCCCCAGATTTGATGTATCTCCTTCTGCAATTTTCCGCAGAATACGACGCATAATTTTTCCACTTCTTGTTTTAGGCAGACCGGATACAAACTGAATTTTGTCCGGCTTGGCAATGGGCCCGATAATTCTTGTAACGGTTTGTAAAATATCCTGGCGGGTCAGGTTTTCATCGCTGTGCAAATGCTCAAAAATTACAAAGGCATACACACCCTGCCCTTTAATATCATGCGGGTAACCCACTACAGCACTTTCCACAACACCGGCATGCATATTAATTGCATTTTCAACCTCTGCCGTGCCAAGCCGGTGACCGCTTACGTTTAGCACATCATCCACCCTTCCTGTAATACGATAATTTCCTTTTTCATCTTTCATTGCTCCGTCACCGGTAAAATAAAGATTTTCATAGGCAGAGAAATAGTTTGTGCGGCATCTCTCATGGTCACCATATGTGGTTCGTATTGTTGATGGCCATGGTGCCTTTATACAGAGATTACCTTTTATAATACCATTTTCATCTCTTTCCGTTATTTCGTTGCCATTTTCATCAACCAGTATTGGCTGAACACCCGGTAACGGCAATGATGCCCAGCTCGGAATAGCCGGTGTAACACCTGCAAGATTTGAAATCAGCACACCACCGGTTTCAGTTTGCCACCATGTATCTACAATCGGGCACCTGTTTTTACCAATATTATCATCATACCAATGCCATGCTTCTTCATTGATTGGTTCACCAACAGTACCCAATATTCTTAATGAAGACAGGTCTTTGCCTTTTATCGGGTCAAGTCCAAAGCCCATCAGGCTCCTGATAGCAGTAGGGGCTGTGTAAAGAATATTTACTTTGTGCCTGTCAACAATATCCCAGAACCTGCCCGCATCCGGCCATGTAGGAATTCCTTCAAACATCAGCGAAGTACCCCCGGCACTTAACGGGCCATAAATAATATAACTGTGTCCTGTAATCCATCCGATATCTGCCGTACAAAAATGTACATCACCCGGTTGATATTGAAATGTGTTTACAAAAGTGTAATTCGTCCACACCATATAACCGGCAGAGCTGTGTACAACTCCTTTTGGTTTTCCGGTACTGCCGGAGGTATATAATATAAATAAAGGATCTTCTGCATCCATTTCTTCTGCCGGGAAATAGACTTTTCCATCTTTCTCAACCTGGTGTTCTGCATGTTCCATTTCATCTTCCCACCACACATCACGGCCTTTGAGCATGGATACCGGAGTTCTTGTCCGGGTATATACGATTACTTTTTTAACACTGCGGTTACCAATCAAGGCATCATCAATAATGCTTTTCAGCGGAATATCTTTATTACCCCTGAAAGCGCCATCACAGGTGATAATAAATTCTGCATCTGCATCATATAACCTGTCAGCAATACTCTGCGCACTGAACCCTCCGAATATTACACTGTGGATAGCTCCAATTCTTGCACAGCCCAATACGGCATACACCAGTTCAGGAATCATTCCCATATAAATGCAAACTCTGTCACCCTTTTTAACACCGAGGTTATGCAGCATTTGAGCCACCTGGCACACCCTTTTATGTAACCTGTTGTACGTAACAATTCTCACCCTTTCTTCGGGATTGTTGGGCTCCCAGATTATGGCCGGTTTTTCACCCATTGAGGCAAGATGCCGGTCAATACAATTCTCGGTAATATTGAGTTTACCATTTATAAACCACTCTACTTTGGGTTCTTTAAAATTCCAGTTAAGGACTTTGTCCCACTTTTTCTTCCACTGAAAGTTTGAGGCCACTTCATCCCAAAACTCTTCGGGATTTTCAACACTCCGCTTATATTCTTGATGATACTGATCAAGCGTCCTTATCTGATAGGGATATGCCATAACAACCGATTTTGAAAACTAAAAATACGTATCTGATTTTAAATATCCTTTTATATATAAAGCGAAAATCATAAACCCGCTGCAAATACAAATTTTCTCCATTCCCGATATTCAAAATATATTATCTTCCCGAAATGAACGAAAACGGCATTATCAGAAGAGTTATAGCTGCATCATCTGTGGGCACCATGATTGAGTGGTATGATTTTTACATCTTTGGAATGCTTGCCAAAACAATTTCCACCCAGTTTTTTCCTGAAGGTAACAGCACCGCAGCTTTGCTAAGCACATTGGCCATTTTCGCCGCAGGGTTTATTGTAAGGCCATTCGGGGCTTTGGTATTTGGTAGGCTGGGCGACCTGATAGGGAGAAAACATACTTTCCTGGTAACACTCCTGCTTATGGGAGGCTCTACTTTTTTGATTGGGTTGGTACCCGGTTATAAATCAATCGGCATTGCTGCTCCCATTATTGTATTGTTATTAAGACTTATCCAGGGGCTTGCCCTTGGCGGTGAATATGGAGGTGCCGCCACTTATGTTGCCGAGCATTCGCCTGCACACAAGAGAGGATTTTATACCTCCTGGATACAGACCACTGCCACACTTGGCCTGTTTGTGGCATTGGGAATAATCATGGCCGTTAAACTGAACATGAGCGATGCTTCATTCAATGCCGAATGGGGCGGCTGGCGGTATCCGTTCTGGATTTCTATCTTACTGGTGGCCGTATCAGTTTACATACGGCTGAAGATGTCTGAATCACCGCTATTTTCAAAACTCAAAGAAGAAGGCAAAACTTCAGTTAACCCGTTAAAAGAAAGTTTCAGCCACAAGGCAAATTTTAAAATGGTGCTGGTGGCCTTGTTTGGTGCGGTGATGGGGCAAGGCGTTATCTGGTACACCGGTCAGTTTTATGCACAGAATTTTTTAGAAACCAAATGTAACCTTGAGTTTGAGCAAAGCCGCACTATTATGCTATGGGCTATTGCATTTGCCACACCTTTCTTTGTATTCTTTGGTTGGCTGAGCGACAGGATTGGCAGAAAATGGATAATGCTGGCGGGAATGTTGCTGGGAGTGATTCTATATAGACCAATATTCAGTACGTTTTTGAAAGATACCAGGTCGGGAAATTATGAGAATAAGTTGGTTATCGAGAAATACAACTTGTTATCAAGAACCGCCCAACTTACAAAAGACCGAAAGACTCACTAATTACAAAAGAAGTGATAATTAGCTACTCAAATGGGCTGGTAGAAAAAACTAAGTTTACTGATACAGTAATATGGAGAGAACAGAAATTTGAACCGAAAAGAAAAATTATTTCCAGCCAAAAAACACTTCCGGGTAATACCTATTGGAAATTTGTAATGCTTGTTTTCATTCTCATCCTTTTTGTCACCATGGTTTACGGCCCAATTGCGGCATTCCTGGTAGAAATCTTCCCGACAAAAATCCGCTACACATCTATGTCGTTGCCTTACCATATTGGTAATGGTGTGTTTGGCGGCCTGGTGCCTTTATAGGTTTGCTGCTTACTACCAGTTTCCCTGATGATGCACTGGTAGGGCTTTGGTACCCGATAGGTATTGCCGCTTTGTGTTTTATCATCGGTGCAGTGTATTTGTCTAACAAGATTGATGAAAATGTTGACGATTAAAATATTAGTATGAACAAAATAAAAAGATACTTAGGAATAATATGGCTGCTGCTGGCGCCTGCCGTTATCTGGTTTTTAACTGACAGGGCCATTGTACATATTGACCCCGCCGGTAAAAAAGACATTAATAACCCGGTAATCTGGATAATCATCATTGGTATTTTCACGCCTATTGCTATTGGCCTGATGATTTTTGGCTGGTATGCATTCAAAGGCGAGTATGACCACCTGCCCGAAAGTTCGGAAGAATTGGAATAAATAACCAGCCGCATGTTATACCGAAAATAAGAAAATGGGTTACGATGCTGTAACCCATTTTCTTTCTTAGTGCCGCAATTCAGCTAAACTGAAATCAGGATTTTTTTCATCCCTGATGTATTCCACATCATGATAAAATTCCACGATACCCGTATCAATATTATACATAGCTCCCACAACTCCTATCTCCCCTTTCTCCACCATTTGTTCAATAATATAGCTTCTTTCAATTACGCTTTTAACATTCCTGCGAACATTGATGGCCGAGACATTTTCCACAAATTCCCCATTCCCGGAGTTTCTCTGTTCCATATCCTTTGTTATTCTTTCAGCATACACTGCAGGCTGAAGTTTTGAAAGAACCTCAGTAATATTTCCCATCTCCACATGGTCGCAGGCACCTTTTACGGCACCACATTTTGTGTGCCCCAATACCACCAAGAGTTTAGAACCGGCCACCTTGCAGGCAAACTCCATGCTGCCCAGAATATCAGTATTAACAATATTTCCTGCAATTCGGATACTGAAAATATCCCCAAGTCCCTGGTCAAAAATCAACTCTGCTGATGTGCGGCTGTCCATGCAACTCAATATGGCAGCAAAAGGCCATTGCCCGTCACGGGTGGCATTCACCTGCGCCAGCAAATCCCGTTGCGCTTTTAAATTTCTGACAAACCTTTCGTTACCTTCTTTCAAAATGTTTAAGGCCATTCTTGGTGTTAAACCTGATTGTGTGTCTTTTGTATGTACTCTCATTTTATTTATTTTTTTAAGTTAATGTACAGACTGTACATGTGAATAGTTTTCCATCTGGTAGGCTTCTTTAAACCCTTTTAATTGCAGCTTAATATTCTTAAGCGGTGCTTTAATATCCCTGAACTCTTTTATCAGTTCCAGTACATCATAATCAATGTACATGGTACTGGATGCGTCAATAACTACCGAAGAATTTTCCGGCATCTGGTCAAGAGTTTTCCGTATAGCCGCTTTGTTTAAAATGAAACTTCTTCAGAAAGGCGGATATTGATAATATCTCCTTCATGGTGATTTTCTGAATGGAAGAAGTAAGAATTCTTCAGGTTGCCATATAAAATAGAAGCTGTTGCTGCAACTATTCCCGACATGACACCCACCAGCAGCCCTTTACCACTCAATGATGGAATAACAGCAAACAAATCAACTCCTATAATAATCACAACCGTTACTATAAATGGAAAGAACTGGTATTTGCCCGCATTCCAAAAGTTTTTGAAGATAGAAGGTTTCGCCAGTTTATAGCCAGTTAAAAGAAGAATAGCTGCCAAAGCCGACAGAGGTATTTTATTCAGCAGCGATGGGATAAGTATAATTGAAATCAGTAGCAGCAAACCATGTATTATCGAAGACAACTTTGATTTTGCTCCCGAATTAACATTGGCACTGCTTCTTACAATTACACTGGTAACCGGCAATCCGCCAATCAATCCTGCAACAGAATTACCAATACCTTGGGCTATCAGCTCCCTGTTGGTGCTGGTTACACGGCGCTGCGGGTCCAGGTTGTCTACAGCTTCGATGCTTAACAGTGTTTCAAGTGATGCAATAATGGCTATCACCACACCATAAACGATAACTGTACTGTTAAGAAGTCCGCTGAAATCCGGTAAAGTAAAAAAGCTGAAGAACTCATTTGCGTCGCTGGCAACTTTTATTTGCACCAAATGCTCGTTTTGAACTGCAAACCTGCTTCCCGTTTTAATCCAGATTTCATTAACTAACACTGCAACAATGACAGCCACAAGTGCCCCGGGAATAAACTTTACCCTCCTTTTAATAAACGGTTTCTCCCAGGCAATCATAATAATTATTGACAGCAGGCACAAAAGAAAAACGCCAATATCTATATGCTGTAATGGCTGCAGCAACTCATGCAGGTCTTCCTGGCCAAAAGGCATCAGTTCGGTAATATTCCCTTTTGAATCTTTATCGTATCCAAATGCATGAGGTATTTGCTTCGCAATAATCAGAATACCGATACTTGTCAGCATCCCTTTAATCACACTGCCCGGTATATAATTGGCAATACCGCCCAGCTTTGCCACACCAAGCAGAATTTGCAGTATGCCTGCCAGCAGCACAGCACTCAAAAACAAACTAAAATCACCAATTGTGGTTATTGCCCCCAGCACAAGGGCAGCTAATCCTGCAGCCGGGCCGCTTACACTAAGAGGGGAATTACTGAAACTGGCAATTACAACTCCTCCAATAATGCCCGAAATAATGCCGCTGAAAAAAGGTGCACCGCTGGCCAGCGAAATACCCAGGCACAGTGGCAGCGCCACCAGAAACACAACCAAACCCGAAGGTAAATCCGAACCAATACTTGCAAATAAACTTTTCTTAGAACTCATAAATTCATAAATACTTTTTGTCCGGATACACAAATACCCGAACCGTTAATAAAAAATAGATAACAACAGGGCTAATACCTGTTTAGCCAGAATAAGTAGTGTGAATTATGAGAAGTTTGGAGGAGGTACAAGCAATTCGCCATGAAAAGCAATGTATGTTTCAGCATCATGGCATTTGTACGACTTTGATGCTATTGAAAAAAACAGTGTAGTGGCATGAAACTCATGCAGGAACTCTTCGGTAAGAGAATTACCCGAAGGCACCTTCTCTTCCTGTGAATTGCCAAAAGGATTTGATTCTTCTTCATTTGCAGGCAGTTCGGTATCCACATTTGTTAACTGCTGATATTTAATGTTTTCCTGCTGGCTGGCAAATACAAAGGGATTACTTACAGTAAGCCATAACAATGTTACCGACATAAAAAATGCGGACCATTTATTAAACAAACTGTATGTAACTTTTCCTTTTTTCATCAAGGGCTGCAAAATAGTGTTTTCGGTATATTTATCCAAACCATTATCAATTCCAAGAAAAAATATGAATATTTGAATAACAAACCATTAACAATCATCAGCTTAAAATGTTCAAATAATGAAGCCATACGAAATATTACTGCAGGAAAATAAGGAATGGGCTGCCAAAAAGTTGGCAGAAAATCCAGCGTATTTTGAGCGGCTAGTGCATGTGCAAACACCTGAATTCCTCTGGATTGGTTGCAGTGATAGCAGGGTTCCCCCCGATCAAATAACACAAACTGATCCAGGCGAAATTTTTATTCACCGTAATGTGGCAAATCTTGTTGTGAATACTGACGTAAACCTAATGAGTGTACTTGACTTCGCCGTAAACCATCTTAAAGTAAAGCATATTGTGGTATGTGGCCATTATGGTTGTGGCGGTATTAAAGCCGCCATGAGCAATAAAGATTACAATCAGGCGCTGAATATGTGGTTGCAAAATATTAAAGACATTTACCGTATTCACCGAAAAGAAATAGATGAATTGCAAAATGAAGAACAAAAGCAGAAATTTCTTACTGAGCTAAATGTAAAAGAGCAGGTTTTTAACCTTGCTAAAACTGCCATTATCCAAAAAGCATGGAATGCTGATAAACGGCCCGATCTGCATGGATGGGTTTATGATTTACACGATGGGATAATTCATCCGATAGTGGAATT
Source organism: Chitinophagaceae bacterium (assembly GCA_016719815.1). Lineage (GTDB taxonomy): Bacteria > Bacteroidota > Bacteroidia > Chitinophagales > Chitinophagaceae > JJ008. The sequence continues at coordinate 94,765 of JADJYK010000014.1, forward strand.
AAATGCAGGCACTGATATTGATCCCCTTTACGAGTTTCACCATCTTTAAATATCAGGAGAAAAACAACGAATGCTGTACAATAAAAACGGCCGCCCCAATTAGATACCCAATAAAAGCAAGCCATGCAATATTTTTTAAGTACCAGAAGAAGTCAATTTTTTCCAGTCCCATAGCCGCTACTCCGGCTGCAGAACCTATTATCAGGCTGCTGCCGCCTGTGCCTGCACAATAAGCCAGAAACTCCCAATAGTAATGATCCATTGGAAATTTGTCCAGCGGATACATTCCCTGTGCCGCAGCCACCAATGGCACATTATCAACGACAGCAGACAGCATTCCTATTAAAACAGTAATAACCGAAATGTTACCGATTTTTTCGTCCATCCAGGCAGAAAGACTATGCAGTACATGAGTTGATTCTAAGGCTGAAATGCATAACAATATTCCCAGAAAGAACAGGATGCTGGGCGTATCAATTTTACGAAGGGCATGATTTACAGAAAGCAGCCCTTTTTCTGCTTCATCCTTTCCGCTGTGTATTAATTCGGTTACTACCCACATCAACCCCAGTCCAAATAAAATACCCATGTAAGGAGGCAAATGTGTTATTGTCTTAAAAACCGGAACAAAAAGCAATGATGATACTCCCAACCAGAATACTACATTTCGTTCGCTGCTGCTACTGCTCATATTCTTGTTATGAAGCGGCTCAGGTCGTTTAGTTATTGCCCCCTTCATTCGCCTGCTGATTATGTAAGCCGGCACTGCCATACAAACCACCGATGGTAAAAAAACCTTTAGTATGATATTTACGACACTTATCTGCCCGCCAATCCACAGCATGGTGGTGGTAACATCACCAATAGGTGACCATGCGCCACCGGCATTTGCCGAAATAATTACAAGACCTGTAAACATCAGCCTTTCTTTACGGTCAGATAGCAGTTTTCTCAATAGGGAAATAAGCACAATAGTAGTGGTAAGATTATCCAGTACTGCCGAAAGAAAGAAAGTAATAATAGCAACAATCCAAACCAGTTTTTCCATACTGGTGGTTTGAATTTTCCTTGTTATCAGTTCAAACCCATCATGGGCATCTATCAGTTCCACAATTACCATTGCACCAAGTAAAAAGAACAGGATGCCGGAAACCTCGCCAAGATGTTCGCTCAGTTGACTGGTTACCTCAGCCTTATCAGCAGTGGCCAGCGCATACACCGACCAGCACAAAGTGGCCGTTAACAGCGCCGAGGCAGCTTTGTTTATCCTTAATGGATGTTCAAATGCAATAGCACCGTAACCAAACAGAAATATGATAACGAGGGCAGTAACCATTTAACAGCATTTTTAAAATAACCGGACATTTTGCAAATGTACCAAAGTACATTTTATGTAGGTTTGTAACATGTCTATCGAAGTTAAAAACCTGTTGAAAGAATATGGGGAACAAAAGGCAGTGAAAAATATATCATCCACTGTTAACAAAGGGGAAATCGTTGGCTTTCTCGGGCCCAATGGTGCCGGAAAATCAACCACTATGAAAATAATTACCGGCTACCTGCAGCAAACAGGTGGTGAAGCATTTGTTTGTGGTATAAGCGTAGCCGAACAACCACTTGAAACAAAAAAGAAAATCGGTTACCTGCCCGAACTGAATGCGTTGTACTACGATATGTATGTGCGGGAATATCTTGGCTTTGTTGCAGAACTGCACCAGGTTGCCAATCCTAAAGAAAAAATTGAAAACATTATTCAACTCACCGGTCTTACTGTTGAGAGCAAAAAGAAAATCGGCCAGCTTTCAAAAGGCTATAAACAACGGGTTGGCCTTGCTGCGGCTCTTATACACGACCCCGAAGTGCTGATATTAGACGAACCAACATCAGGTCTTGACCCCAACCAAATAACTGAAATAAGAGAAGTGATAAGAAAACAGGGTATAGATAAAACCGTGCTTTTCTCCTCACATATATTACAGGAAGTGGAGGCTATCTGTGACAGAGTGATTATCATTAATAAAGGCCAGATTGTAGCAGATGATAAACTGAGCAACCTGAGAACCAAAAATGCAGGCCAGCAAATAGTAAAAGTTGAGTTTAAGGAACCGGTTGAAACTGAAGCTATTCAAAAACTGGAGTGTGTTCAATCACTACACACCACTCAACAATCGCTTTTCACTATTTACTGTACAGATGCCGAACTGTTAAAACGGCAGTTGTTACAACTTGCCATCGACAAAAGCCTGAATATTGTGTCGTTGCAAACAGAAAATCAAAGTCTCGAAGAAGTATTTAAAGCACTAACCAGGACATAGATTTCACATAAGCTTCCTGGTTTTGAAAATTTTATCTTATTACAGTAACCGTTCCTTTTTGTTTTATTAAGTTGTTATTATCGTCAAGATATTCCAGTGTCCATACATATACTCCGGACTCTGCATCCTGTCCTTTATACCTTCCATCCCAGGATTCGCCGTATTTAACAGAATGAAATACCATATTTCCCCAACGGTTAAACACAGAAAAACTTTTCAATGATTTCATCCCAATCAGATATGGGGTTAGAAAATCGTTGAGACCGTCACTATTGGGAGTAAAGGCTGTAGCCAGGTAATAGCCCGGTTTCTTAAGTATTTGCATCAATAAAGTGTCTGTTGTTACACAGGTATGCCCGTCTGTAATACCAATCAGATATTTAATATCTTCCCCGGTAGCAAAAAATTCGGTGTACTGCGTATTATAACTGCTAAGTTGCTGCTGTGGCGTCCATAAATAAGCAGAACCTATTGTATCTCTTACATGAATAAAATGGCTGCTGCCCTGCGGTACGGTTATGGTCTTATAGCGTACTCCTTTATGTCCTGGATTTATCTGAACCTGCTTTGTTACAGATTTGGGAAACGCTTCGCATCCAAGTGCCGTCATCTCTGCCGCACATCGGTATTACCGGCTGTTGCATAGGTTACCGGCAACGGATTTTTGACTAACACTACCGCTCCGCCATTATTAAAAGTCCAGGAGTAGCCAACCTGCGGAGATCCATTTTCATTGCTGAGATTTGTAAATAATACCGGTCTGTTTACGCATATTGAATCCCATGTAAAATCAGCTTCCCCATTGGGCAATACATACAATCTTGATGATATACTGTCTTTACAGCCCCATTGAGTTGTGGCAACGAGTTCTGCATTATAATTTCCAACCGCCTGAAATATCTTATCAGCATCTGCAGTTTGCAAAGTTGAGCCATCACTAAATTTCCAATTGTAGGTCATGACAGCATTATCCGGTGCTGAAGAAGTATTCTTTGCATGGTATAATGCATTGGTAATACACAAGGTGTCATTATCTGGCACAAACGAAGGTAATGGCTTCGAATGAACGTTTATATTAATCCCATTTGTTGTGTCGGTACAGCCATTTTGCACTACCTGTGCCCAATAAAGGCCGGTTGTTGCCGGCTGATAACTGTATCCGGTAGCCCCATTAACAGGCAGTGTGGCATTGTACCATTGTACGGAAACAGAACTGCTGTTTACCGTTAATGTAGCATTCGTTTCCCCAATACAAAAGTCAGAAGACCCATTAAGCCGGATAGCTGTGTCTACTGTAATATTTGAGACTATCGTGGTGTCCTCAGAAAAGCAGCCGGTAAGAATATCAGTTGTTTTCAAAATAAGCTCAGAAGGTGCTGGAGGTATATTCCATCCCATCGGATTTGAAATGAAAGGATTGCTGACCATGTTTGCTGGCCGCCATTCGTAAGTGTATCCGGTTACAGGCAATCCACCTAGCTGCGCTGTCTGATATTTACAAATACTTACATCCGGCCCCGCAACTGATATAGGTTTAGGTGAAACAGTAATAGTCGCATACAGTGTGTCTTTGCAACCAAATGAAGGATAGGGTGTAACCTCAACAGGAATCACAGTACCTACAGATGGAGCAGGGTTTAGGGGTAAGTTTTGATTTGTACTCAATACAGTTGTAAATGTATTATCAGAAAACCACCTGTACGATTGAAAACCGAAAGGGGCAACAAGCGTTATTGAATTATCTCCCTGGCAAATGGTAGTTCCGGAAATAGCGCCATTACAGTTTGAGTTTACATCTACATATGCATAACCAAAATGGCCGCCCTGGGTACATTCTGTTGCAATAAACTCAAGTTCTATTGTTTTGCCTGCTAATCCGCTAAGGTTTAAAGTAACAGGAGTCCAGTCTTTATAAAGCACTGACGAATTAAAAGGTGAAGGCAGGAATCCGGGAAGTGACGATGAGGCAGTAAAATCGAATGTAACACAAGGAATGTTCTGTCCGGTTGAAATATCTTTTATCCGTGCCCTGAAACGGGGTTGTGCTTCGGGAATGTGTCCGGGATTTTGCAAAACAACAGCATAATGAAAGAAAACAGAAAACACTGTCGCAGTGGCCGGAATATTATAAGTATACGAAACACTGCTGGCCTCCCATCCAATTCCTCCATTGGTTGTGGCTGTTTCATTTCCAATCATGGCGCTAAACCCACTGCCATTAGGACAAATTCTTGGAAAACCTCCATAAGGATCAGTGCCGTTAATTGCTGTTGGTACCATTCTGTGCAAACTTGGCATTTGTCCCGTACCCGTCCAGTTTATGGTATTAATGCCCCCGCTAACTGACACAGTGCCGCTGCGACATACCCAATTCGTAAAGTTTCCCATTTCAAAATCCAGGTTGGGTGGACAAAGACCACTCTGTGCATCAACCGTGTTTATCAGTACAGAGAATAAAAGGGAACCCAGCAAAAACGTCTTCTTACCCAATGTTTCATTATTAGCTGCATCAAATATATTTAAAAATTAGCCTCCGGGGCTGTTGTAATATTCAAAATACAACCAACTCTCAGGCAGAATGGAAGATGAATACAGAAAAGATTTCCGGACATAGTAATTTTCCGAATGAAAATCAGTTTAGAAACTGCCAAATGTCATTTTGATACAACTCTTTTATGACCTTTCTTTGCAACACGATTATTTGCCTTTGAATCATTAATAATTAAAAAATGAAATTACTATGAGTTACATTTCAGAAATCTTTGCAAGACAAATTTTAGATTCAAGGGGTAACCCTACCGTAGAAGTAGATGTAATTACCGATGAAGGTGCGTTGGGCCGGGCCGCCGTTCCAAGCGGTGCCAGCACAGGCATTCACGAAGCGGTGGAACTGCGTGACGGTGATAAGAAAAAATACCTCGGAAGAGGAACTCTAAAAGCTGCATCTAATGTAAATAAAATCATTGCCCCGGCATTATTGGGCTACGATGTGGCCGACCAGACAGGAATTGATGAAATGATGATTCAACTGGACGGAACTGCTAACAAAGGAAAACTGGGCGCCAATGCAATACTTGGCTGTAAGTATGGCAGTTGCCAAAGCAGCAGCTGAAGAGGCTGGCCTCCCTCTCTTCCGCTATGTTGGTGGCACAAATGCCAAAGTGATTCCCCTGCCAATGATGAACATCCTTAATGGTGGTGCTCATGCTGATAATAAGATTGATTTTCAGGAATTCATGATTCAGCCTGTTGGGGCGCCCAACTTCAGTGAAGGTCTTCGCTGGGGTGTTGAAATTTTCCATGCACTGAAATCAGTTTTAAAGAAAAAAGGATTCAGTACTAATGTAGGAGATGAAGGCGGATTTGCCCCCAATATTCAAAGTAATGAAGAAGCAATTGAAACTGTGCTCGAAGCTATTTCAGCCGCAGGATATAAACCCGGAAGCCAGATTACCATTGCCATGGATGCTGCTAACAGCGAATTATGGGATAATAAAAAGAAAAAATATGTATTCCATAAAAGTAGTGGCAAGGTGGTGAGCAGCGATGAGCTGGTTAAATTCTGGGAAAAATGGGTAAAGCAATATCCTATCGTTTCAATTGAGGATGGTATGGCCGAAGATGACTGGAACGGTTGGGCTGCCCTTACACAGGCACTTGGAAGCAAATGCCAATTAGTGGGTGACGACTTGTTTGTTACCAATGTGACCCGCCTGCAACAAGGCATTGACAAAAAAATTGGTAATGCCCTGCTCGTAAAAGTAAATCAGATTGGAACTGTAACTGAAACAATTAACGCTGTATCACTGGCTCAGCACAATGGATATAACACCATTATGAGCCACCGCAGCGGCGAAACCGAGGATACAACAATTGCTGACCTTGCCGTGGCACTTAATTGCGGACAGATTAAAACAGGTTCTGCCAGTCGTACAGATCGTATGGCTAAGTATAATCAACTGTTAAGGATTGAAGAATTGCTGGGTAGCAGTGCTGTATATCCAAAAGGAAAGATTAAATTTGGAAAATAGAATCCTGATACCGGAAGTCAGAAGTCTGATATCTTGTTCGGGCTTCTGACTTTTGCTTTTTACAATGAAACTGCTAACCCACATTCCATCCTGGCTGAAAAACAAGTACTTAATAGCCTTTTTGGCTTTTTGTGTTGTTGTGCTATTTGTTGACAAAAATGATGTGTTCACACAACTAAATCGTAAAAAAGAACTTAAAGAACTTGAAAAAAGTAAAGCTCATTTTACTACGCAAATAGCCGCAGAACGTAAAGAACTGGAAGCACTTAAAACAAAACCTGCCACCCTCGAGAAATATGCCCGGGAAAAATACCTGATGAAAAAGGATAATGAAGAACTTTTCCTGGTACCGGAAAAGTCCGATCCTGACAATAATCAGTAACCAACACACAATAAGGCAACCTGAAGCCCGTTATTAATCCGGACGACTTTTAAAAACTATTACCGGACATCTAATTACTGGACAATTAATCGGTTTTGCCAATGACCAATTTTACTCCTGACGACTTATTGTTGTATTTGTACAAGGAAACCTCTGACATAGAAACCGCTGCTATTGAAGCAGCTCTTGAAAAGGACTGGACACTTCGTGAAAAACTAAATGTGCTTAAAACTGCAATGCACCGCCTTGACAAGATTACCGAATCACCCCGCACCCAATTAGTACTGAATGTACTTAACTATGCGAGGGAAAGGGCAACAGAAGAGGTTTAACCATTTCATTTTCAAAAAACTTACGATGCACTCATTTATTTCATGGGTGCATTTTTATTTGCCCCAGCCATTCACCTGCTTGTGCCAATCAAATTTCAAACATAACTTGCATCATGACCCGCAGGCAGCGATACGAGTTTATTATTGACTACTTTCAGAAAAATAGTCCTGAAGCAGAGACAGAACTTATTTACGACAATCCTTATCATCTCCTGGTGGCAGTAATCCTGTCTGCACAGTGTACCGATAAACGGGTGAACATAACTACTCCTGCCATCTTTGAAAAATATCCAACAGTCGAAATACTGAGTAAAGCAACATTCGACGAACTGTTTCCTTTAATAAAAAGTATTTCTTACCCAAACAATAAAACAAAGCATCTGATTGGGATGGCCACAAAAGTTGTTGAGGATTTCAATAGCAAAATTCCTATGACGGTGGCAGAACTTGTTCAACTACCGGGAGTAGGACGAAAAACAGCAAATGTTATTACATCTGTTATTGATCAGCAACCAAATATGGCAGTTGATACACATGTATTTAGGGTTAGCAAAAGACTCGGTCTTGTACCACAAACGGCATCTACCCCTTTAGCAGTTGAAAAAGAGCTGGTTAAGAATATTCCAACGGCTTTAATTCACAAAGCTCATCATTGGCTTATTTTGCACGGCAGATATATTTGTCTGGCCAGAAATCCAAAATGCACTAAATGCGGTCTTTCCGCAGTTTGCTGCTTCTTTAAAAAACAATAATTTTTTCATTTATTGAATATGTTTACCAGGAAATAAATTCTTATTTTTCCATTCCAATCCCTCTGAAACCTCTTACGACAATCCCCCTTACAAAAACCAACAACAGAAATTACTTAATAAAAAGTTGATGATGAGAAAACTATTGGTAGCTGGCATTCTCATGTGCAGTTCCCTGATTTACTTGCCAGTGAAAGCACAATACTATTTCTACAACGACAAGTATTATGAAAATGCCGTTGTTTTTGAAGTTGGTGCGTCCGGCGGGATTATGAATTGCCTGACAGATCTGGGAGGCAACAAAGGCATTGGCAAAAAATTTATTAAAGACCTTAACTGGAAAAATACGAAACCAAGCTTTGGCGGTTATTTTCTGGCAAACTATATGGATAAAATTGCCTTACGCTTTGAAGGAACTTTTGGCGAGGTTATGGCATACGATAGTATTTTGAAAGATGTTGCAACTACTACAACAGGCCGCTACGAAAGAAACCTGAGTTTTAAAAGCAGAATTTCCGAATTTCAGCTGGCATTGGAAGTGCATCCTCTTATGTTCAGAAAATTTGATAACGAAGACCCTCCCCGGTGGTCGCCATACGGCATTGTAGGTGCCGGTTACTTTTCTTTTGATCCTAAAGCCAATCTGGACGGTATCTGGTATTCGTTGCAACCACTTCGCCTGGAAGGTCAGGGTTTTAAAGAGTACCCCGACCGTAAACCTTATAAACTAAGCCAGATAAATATTGTGGGCGGGCTTGGAGTAAGGTACCAGCTAAGTCCAATGTTCAACACCAGGTTTGAAATTGTTCACCGTACATTATTTACAGATTACCTGGATGATGCAAGTTCTAATAGTTATATCGACCCTGCATTATTTTATAACTATCTGCCCCCTGCACAGGCAGCAATTGCGCAGCGATTATATGAAAGAAAGTCTGAAATAACTCCTGAAGAACCCTCTAAGCGAACAGACGAAAGAGGCGATCCGGAAAATAATGATTCTTATTTTACAATTCAATTGAAAATCGGGTTTGCCCTCGGACGGCAAAAAAGATAAAATTCAATTTGACAAACAAGAGTTCTGTATAAAGAATTTTTTTTCCCTGCTTGCTCATCACTGCTGCAGAATAATAAGATTCCGTTCCTTTTACAAAGTTTCAAATATATATCAGGCATTCTTATTCAGATTTGTATCGTAAGTAATAATGAAACCAGGACTATATATAACAGCGCTGCTGCATTGTTTGGCAAGTATTCATTCGAATGCGCAAAGAGTGTCCGACTACCGCTTTATAAACTTTGGAGCAAAAGATGGTCTCCTGGAAAAGATAGTTTATTGTGCCACTCAGGATAACCGGGGCTACATGTGGTTTGGAACAGCTACCGGACTATACCGTTATGATGGGCACACCTTTAACCATTTCAGAAGTCCCTTGGACAAAGGAGGCAGTGCTATTGGCAATATTTTGCAAGGTATTATGACAGATAATGATGGAAACCTCTGGCTTGGCAGTTATACATCAATGCAATGGTATAATCCTTATAAAAATAGATACTGGCAACCCGATCCTATAAAACCTGAAAATAAAATCCTCCTCAGCAGCTATATCCTCAATTTTTCAAAAGGAAAGTATATATGGATATCGACAAACAAAAATTTTGTTTACCGCTTTAATAAAAAAGATTCCTCTTTCCTTTCTCTTGCACCTCTTTATCCATCCGGCGCCAGCAGCTCCAGTATTGCTACTGCTGAATATGGAGATTATTTATACGACATTCACCCGGAAGGAATTTACATTTTCTCAATTGAAGGGAAGTACATAAAAAAAGCAGGCTTTACACCGGAAGATATTTCCAATGCCTTTTTTGTTCCCGGCGAAAAAGCTCTGTATCTGTCCACCTACCTGCATGGTGTGCAAAAATTCGACATTGCATCCCACGATTATACTCACCTGTACCCGGAAAATAAACAGTTAAATAAAAACCATCTGCTTAGCATTGCAAAAGATAATGAGGGAAGTATTACGCAGGAGGTTATCCGCTTCATGTAGTACACCCCGGCAAAAAAAGAGTATCTTAATTTTTTCACCACCGAGTCAAATAATGAATACAGCCTTGCGGCTTCTAAGATTGTTAACATTTATACCGACCGGGAAAACAACCTGTGGCTGTGTGGTCATAGCGGATTAGCAGTTATTCCCTGGCAAAACAAACAAATAATAACAATTTCTTTAAAAGATGAAACAACAGGTATTATAACCGAACCAACAGGTGTATACCATATTCCGGGTTCTCCGAATTATTTGCTTACAAACACCACGAGCCGGGGGTTGCAGGTAGCAGACAGAAATACAGGCAAAGCAGCTACTATTGTAAACACTTCAGAGCCTAATGCATTAAAAAAGAGAATCCGGGGTATCATCATTGCGCCAGACAATAATGTATATGCATCAGACGATATTCACTTCTTTAAATACAACGATACAAATAAAACATTATTGAATTATCCGCTCAGCGACCAGCACGGAAGACCGATAACAGGCATATCCAGAAATGTAACAGACCATACCGGAAGAATTTTCATTGGGAGCGAGAACAATGGATTTTATGTCTGGGATTATAAATCAGGTAACCTATTGCACTATAATAAGCGGGATGTGATAACATCTAACCGAAGCATAAAAGATAATGTATTGCTGCCAAACATCGTTGACAGCCAGAACAATGTTTGGTTTACCAGCACAGACGGTATTTATGAATACAGACAGAATGAAAACAAATACTACCATCACACCATCGCCGAAAATACAGGTGTACCAATGATGACTGCAGCCAACTATATTGCAGAAGACAGGTTGCACCATTTCTGGATTGCCACTACCAATAATGGCCTCTATGAATTATACTTTGAAAAAGGGGGAGCCGCCGTATGGAAGAATTATACGGTAAATTCAGGTATTGGTCTTCCTTCAGATTTTTGCATCAAGGTCAAAAGCAGCTATACTGACAGTTCGCTATGGATTAGCAATGGTTCCGGGCTATTGCGTTTCGATCCGGGACAAAAAAAAGTGATGAGCATCATTACCATGCAAAACGGCCTCACTCAGCACGGGCATGGTTATGCATTTAATATCTTCCCCGACAATATACTTGCGCACCTGTTTTATGGAAATTTAAATATTATTGACCTGGATGCTTACCAGCAAAATATGTTTACACCTGCAGTTCAGTTTAATTCAGTAAAAGTGCTTGATAAAGAAAAGATATACGGGCTGGATACAACAAAGGCAATATTGTACACAAAATATTACGAAAACTTTATTCAGTTTGAGTTTGCTTCGCTGGCATACAATAATGGCAACCAGGGGCAATATGCCTATATACTGGAAGGAGCCGATAAAAACTGGATACACTCAGGACAAAAAAACACTGTATCGTATTCCGGTTTGCAGCCGGGTAATTATTATTTCAGAGTTAAAGCAGCAAATAATGATGGAATCTGGGGACCCGAGTCTGTTATCAAAATAATTATACAACCCCCTTTTTACACTACCTGGTGGTTTATTTCAATGACTGTTCTTTCCTTTATTTCAGCCATATACTTCTGGAACAGGCTGCGAATACAACAGGCCAGAAAAGAAGAAAAGCTTACGGCAGCATTTCAGCAGCAAATTGCTGAAACAGAAATGAAAGCCTTACGGGCACAAATGAACCCGCACTTCATTTTTAATTCGTTAAACAGTATTCAGAAATATATTTTAAAGAATGAACACTTTGAAGCCTCACAGTATCTCACTAAATTTTCCAGGCTTATAAGGCTTATTCTGGATCAGAGCCATCAAAATACAATTACACTTGGCAGTGAACTTGATTTACTGAAACTATATGTAGAGATGGAAAGCCTTCGTTTTGACAATAAGTTTGAATATAGCTTTGAAATAGACCCTTTCATCAGTACAGATACAGTAGAAATCCCTTCTATGCTTATTCAGCCGTACGTGGAAAATGCAATCTGGCACGGAATACTGCACAAAGAAGAAAAAGGAAAACTCACACTTCGGTTCATAAAAAAAGATGAAAATAAACTCCTTGTTACTATTGAAGACAATGGTGTGGGCCGGCAAAAAGCAGCCGAGTTAAAAAGTAAACAAATTTTAAAAAAGAAAAGCTATGGTATGCAAATCACAGAAAACCGAATTGCAGCAATAAACCGTATTCAAAATATTCATGCTGCTGCACTGGTTACTGACCTGAAAGATGAAACTGGTACGGCAACGGGAACACGGGTTGATCTGAATATTCCTTTAAAGACAATTACCCACAAATAACTATTATGATAACGGCAATACTTGTAGACGATGAAAAAAATGCTTTAGAAGTGCTTGAGATGCAGTTAAACCACTATTGCAAAGATGTGAACATTGTAGCAACCTGCGAAGGCGGGACGAAAGGTATTGCTGCTATTAAAAAACATGAACCCGATCTTGTATTTCTGGATATCGAAATGCCCCACAAAAACGGTTTTGACGTATTAAACGAAACAAAAGACTTAAATTATAAAGTAATCTTTACAACTGCATACGATCAGTTTGCAATAAAAGCATTTAAATTTTCAGCAGTTGATTATTTATTAAAACCGGTTGATATTACCGAGTTGCAGAAAGCAGTTGAAAAGTCGAAATCAATAAACAATGGTTCCCTTGACGAAAAATTACAAATGTTGCTCAACCACCTGCGACCTGGCCCACAAAAGCTTACACATAAAATTGCTTTGCCGGTTGATGACGCTATGCAATTTATGGAACCCGATGATATTATCAGGTGTGAAAGCGACAGCAACTATACCCATATCTTTTTAGCAAATGGAAAGAAAATTACAATGGCCAAAACGCTGAAAGAAGTAGAAGAAAACATTACGGGTACTCCATTCTTCCGCATACACCAAAGCCATCTTGTCAATATGAACCACATCAGCAAGTATATAAAAGGAGATAATGCTTATGTGATAATGAAAGATGGCACACAAATTGGCATCAGCCGGAATAAGAAAGAAGCTTTCCTTGAAACATTCAGGAAGGTGTAAAAACCATATCGTTAACATCCCAAAAAATTTCCACTTACTCAATAATTCCGCATTCTGCTCAATTCTATACACTTAGCATCAGATAATACCTGACTTTTAATTTCAAAAATCAGATATGAATCGTTTATTCTTCCTCGCATGTGCTGCAGTAATTATTTCCTGCAATTCAAATAAAACAAAAGAAAGCACAGAAAACAAAGAAACTTCTTCCGCCATTACCGAAACAACCACTACCACGGCGCCGCCTGCTGAGGAAGAAATAGCAAAAGTGTCTTTTAAGGTAAACGACTCTCTTGCCCGTACGGCAAAAGGCTCCCATGCCAACAACCGTGATGAACAGATTGGCATCTACACTGAAACAACAAACTATTTATCACTCGGATTAATGGGCGATGTACCGGGCAGGCCACACAGAGGCTGGCTTAATTTCAGTATTATCGGTTTTAAGTTCGAACCGGGTGCTTATGTCATAACAAAAGATAACAATGCATCTTTTACCCGCTACGAAACAGAAAATGCCGGTGGTGCAGTGGGCTATGAGGCCAGCAGCTTAGATGTATTTAAAGGAACTGAGATGAGTTTAAACATTACTAAAATTGTTCCCGACCCGGATTCTTTTAACGGCAGGGACTGGCTGGCCAGCGGAACATTTTCTGCTAAGATGCTGATTAAAGAAGGTAATCCCTATAAAAGAACTTCCAATGAGGGAGTAAACATAACCGAAGGAACATTTGAAAATGTTAGGATTGCGGGAGGGCCGAAGGCAAACTAACCGTATTACTAAGACCGACTTAACCCTTTTCCTCATCAACATAAGTATCAAAATAAACGGGGCACAATGCCCCGTTTATTATTTATAATTTAATCCTGTAACTATTAATTGGCCCTGCCCAGCATTTCTTCCAACTTCATCGCCAGCTCCGTTTTGGTAATAGGCACACCCATCATTTTATTATATCCTTTTGCATCTATTAAAAACTCATCACGGATGATTTTGATAAGCTGCCCATTGTTAATCTCAGGAATCAGTACCGTTTCAAAATTCTTCAGTATTTCTCCAAGATTTTTGGGGAAAGGTCTGATATAACGCAGATGTGCATGACTTACTGCATGGCCCTGCGCCTGCAGTTCCGCTACTGCCGACTTAATAGCCCCATAAGTAGAACCCCAGCCCAGCACAAGAATTTTTCCTTTCCCGGGGCCGCTGTCTAATTTTTGCAGGGGAATATAATCAGCAATTTTATCAACCTTCGCCTGGCGCAATTTTATCATTACCTGGTGGTTTTCCGGGTCGTAGCTTACATTTCCTGTAATATCCTGTTTTTCCAGGCCTCCAATACGGTGTTCCAATCCGGGAGTGCCGGGTACCGCCCATGGCCTTGCCAGTTTTTCATCACGGGCATATGGTTTATATTTTTCTTCTCCTTCAGCCAATTCAGTTTTAAACTTAACAGGTATTGAAGCCAGTTGGTCTGACGAAGGGAAATTCCAGGGTTCTGCCCCATTGGCAATATATCCGTCAGTTAAGAAAATAACAGGCACCATGTGCTGCAGGGAAACCCTTGCGGCTTCATACACGGCTTCAAAACAATCTGCCGGACTGTTGGCAGAAATGATAGGCATTGGAGCTTCTCCATTTCTTCCATAATATGCCTGCATCAGGTCACTTTGTTCTGTTTTAGTAGGAAGACCGGTTGAAGGGCCGCCTCGTTGTACGTTTACAATCACCAGCGGAATTTCGAGCATCATCGCCAGTCCCATTGCCTCTCCTTTTAAGGCTATGCCAGGACCACTTGATGTGGTAACGCCTAATGCACCCCCATAGCTGGCACCAATAGCAGATGCAATACCGGCAATTTCATCTTCAGCCTGATAGGTTTTAACACCAAACTCTTTAAATGTACTTAAATCATGAAGGATATCCGAAGCCGGTGTAATTGGATATGTACCGAGAAACAAAGGCAATCCACTCTTTTGTGAAGCAGCAATTAAACCCAATGCCACGGCCTGGTTACCCATTACTGAACGGTAAGTACCGGCTTCCATTTTGGCCTTTTCAACCGTATAAGTGGTGGTAAACGTTTCGGTAGTATCGCCGTAGTTATAGCCAGCTTGTAATACCCTGATATTACTTTCCAGGATATCCGGCTTTTTACCAAATTTCTGTTTAAAAAATTCGATAGTGGTGTTCATGTCACGGTTGTACATCCAGTACAAAAAGCCAAGAACAAACATATTCTTTGCCCTGTCTTTCTCTTTCATGCCCAGTGCGGTCATATCTTTTAATGCCTCACGGGTCATCTTGGTCACATCTATCTTAATAACATTGTAGTTACCAAGACTTCCGTCTTCCAATGGATTTACGCCTTCCGGATATTGAGCAAGCCGGAGATTCTTGGGGTCAAAACCATCAGTATTGGCAATGATTTTACCTCCCGGTTTCAGCGATTTCAGGTTCACTTTTAATGCGGCAGCATTCATGGCAACCAGCACATCTACAGAATCTCCTGGAGTAAATACATTATCAGATGAAAAACGTAACTGGAAACCACTTACACCCGCCACAGTACCTATCGGGGCCCGGATCTCTGCCGGATAATCGGGAAAAGTAGCCAAATCTATCCCCATCATTGCCGTGTTATTGGTAAACTGGCTGCCGGTAAGTTGCATACCGTCTCCACTATCCCCGGCAAACTTGATAACCACATCCTGTAACACTTCTGTTTGTCTTGCCATTGTATATAAAATTGTCTGCAAATTTAACACAACTTGGCCATCTGCTGAACATTGATTTTTGTCAACTTTGGCTGATAAACGGGTTTTTTCAACCACAATTAATATATTGCTATAATAAATAATTCTATGCGTTACCTTTTTAGCCTTTTCCTTTCTGTAGCACTGGTTATTCCTTCTGTTTTAGTAGCCCAGAATGATGATGATATTTTCGAAGCAAACCGCCTGAAAAAAATATTTCCTGACGACAGGGTTGCTGCCACGCTGGTGGAAGAAGACTATAGCTTTGACCGGGGAAAAAGTGAAGATAAAATACCGGTAGTTACTGCGACAAAAAACACCAGTATTAACTTCCTCGCCATGAGAGAAAGAGCAGGCATCCAATACTTCGACTTTTACAACTCCTTTACCAAAATCACTTCCTTTAAGCAATTGGAAAAAACGAAGGGGATGTTTGGCATAAAGAAGAATTACAACGTAGGCTATGCAATTGACCGCTCGGCCAGTTCAAGTGAGTTTTTTTCAGATGATAGCAGGGTTAAATTTTTTAACATCAGCTTCAGCGGCTACGGTGATGTAACCCGTGTTGAAACAGAGAAAAAATATTTCGATAGCAAATACCTGACCTCTGTCTATTTTCATACCTGGTTTCCTGCAAAAGAAAAAACTATCCGCTTTAAAGTGCCGGAGTGGCTTCAACTGGATATTCGTGAGTTCAATTTTGAAGGTTATAAAATTACAAAACAGAAAACACAGGAAAAGGGCTATATAGTCTACACATATAAACTGCAAAATCTTATTGCCCTTAAAAACGAAAGCAAAGCTATTGGCGTAGCCTATCAATGGCCGCACCTGATGCTGGTTGTAAAATCCTTTAATTACGATGGAAAAGATGAGAAAGGGTTTGGCAGTGTGGCCGATCTGTATAATTGGTACAATTACCTGTATAAAAAAAGTGAAAATAAACCTGATGAACTGAAAGCAAAAGTAGAGGAGCTCATAAAAGGAAAATCAACAGAGACTGACAAAACAAGAACTATTTTCTATTGGATACAGGATAATATCCGGTATATAGCATTTGAAGACGGTCTCGCCGGGTTCATACCTGCAACAGCACAGGATGTATATAAATCGAAGTATGGTGATTGCAAAGGCATGGCCAACCTGATGACCGAGATGCTGAAACTTGCCGGCCTGCAGGCATACATGACCTGGATAGGCACACGTCACATTCCTTACGATTATTCATTGCCTTCACTTGCTGTTGACAATCACTGCATCAGTACCGTTGTTATTGGCGGAAAAGAATATTTTCTTGACGGTACTGAAAAGTATATCCCGTTTGGAGATTATGCCTGGCGTATCCAGGGCAAAGAAGTTCTGATTGGAAAGGGCGATAAATATGATGTAAAAAAAGTACCCTTACAGGAGATAGATAAAAGTAAAGTACTTACACAAACCAGCTTTCAGCTAAAAGATAATGTGCTGAAAGGGCATGTAAAAGTCACCCTCACCGGTGAGCAACGCACCAGCTTCCACCAGTATTACCACGATTTGCCGTCAGATGATAAAAAGAAAACAATCCAAAAATTTCTGGAGTTCGGAAATAAAAATCTCGTTGTAAGTAATATAAAAACATCTGACCTTAACAACAGGGAAATTGCTGTAATTTTTGAAGGAGACATCGACCTGAGCAATTATGTTATAACCGAAGACAAGGAGATATATGTAGGCATCGATTTTTTTCCTGAAGATTTAAGCGGTTATATTCCGGATAAAGACCGGCAAAGGGACTATGAACTGCATGCAGCCTATGTTGCGCAGGACGAAACAGAACTGCTACTGCCTGCCGGATACAAAGTTGTTTCGTATCCAGCCGCCATTAATGAAAAAGCTGCCGATTATGAAGTAAGCGGTTCATATTCTGTAAAAGATAATAAAGTAACTTTTAAAAAAGTGTTATCCCTCAACTCCGGAAGAATTAAAAAGGCGGATTTTGAAAACTGGAAAAGTTTTACAAAAAAGCTGAAGGACTTTAACAGCAACCTTATCCTGATAAAAAAACCTTAACTCCCCCAGTTTAATCTTCGATAATGAAAAAAATATTCATCTTTATCATTGCAATTGCATTGTCCTCATTGTCCTTTTCTCAAGACAACGAAGACACATTTTCACCTTCCAAACTTGAGTCTATCGCAAAAAATATGAAATCTGTTTGGGATGATCCAGATCCCGATTTTGCAGTTTCTTTAGTACCTGACAAGTGGAAAGAAGAAAGTGGTGTTATTATTGCCCAAAAAACAAAGTTTGCCTTTGATAAAGACGCTAATAAACTGGCAGTATATGAAATAACCAGGCGAAAGATAAAGCTGAATGACCGTGATGCCGTAAACAATTACTCTGCGATTTACTTCAGGATAGGCTCAGCAAATGACGGAGCCGGAATAAAAATTATTAAAGCAAATGGCAGTACTCAGGAAGTTTCACTCCGCAATGCTGTTTTTATTGAAGATGCTGATGATGTGCCGGATGCCTTCACCCCATACATTGGCAAAGCAAATACCTACATTGACAAAAGCAAAAGCAAAGTAACGTATTACAAAGTTGCAGTTCCGGATTTGGACCCGGGAGATATAATTGATTATAGCACCATCTTCTATGACGACAACACAGTTAAGAAAATGAGCTATATAGAGTTTGACCCTATATATTTTGTTTGTGCCCGAGAGTATCCTGTACTCAGTCAGAAATTTGAGATTGACACCGACAATAACTCATTTGTAAATTCAAAATCTACAATGGGCGCACCGGTTTTTAAAGAAACAGGTAACAGCAATGGCGAATATATGTGGGAAGACAGCAACAGGGAAAAAATAAGTGACACCAGGTGGGTGAACCGGCTGATTGAATTGCCACTGCTGAAATTCCAGATTGTATTTTCAAGAAGTGAAAACCGTTCCGATCTTTTTATTGGCGACAGGGGTGAACTGAAACAGAACATCACACCGCAGGAACTGGCCAAAAAAATGAACAACCTCTATAACAAACTGGATGGTTCCTATTATTACACAATGGCAAAAGCTTACCTGAAACAAATTGGCTACGCCGATTTAAGAGAGGATGATTTCATTCAAAAAATATATTATATTCTCAGGCATATCTCCTTTTACAGGGCCAATGGCTTCTCCAGTGAATTATTTGCTTCCTGCCTTACCCAATGTCTTGACCTGAGAAAAATACCCTATGATTTAATTGTAACAACACCCCTCACCCTTACCAAACCCGAAAACATCATCTTCAGAACCGAGCCGGAATGGATGGTAAGAGTTAAAGATAAATTCATCTTTAATGCCACACTTTTCTCAAATCCATACGACCTGCGCCAGGAGTTTTTGAACACACCAGCTTATATTATTTCTTTAGGCAAAAATCCAACAGCAACACCCGTTACATTGCCAGGTACAAAAGTGGAAGATAACGTAATGACCAATACTGTTGCTGCTTCTATGGATACCGCCACAAGAAATATGAGTGTGGCACTGCAAAAAACAATAACAGGGTTCAGAAAAAAGGGATACAATACCGAAGCACTGATTTACACAACAGCCCTGGATGATGACCACCGCAGCTATGGAGGCGAGGATGACATCAGGGCAGGAATGAAAGGGGCTGTGCTTGACAGCTATGAAGAAAAGCTGAGAGAACGAAAAAAAGAAGACAAGACCCGTAAACTGGAACATATGAAGGAGGAACTGGCCGGCTATTACGATAATGTAACAGCCTGCACTGAATTTACACTTAATGCAGACGGACGTACCTGGCGCAAGCAGGAACTAAACTATACCAGCAAGTTTGAGTTGGGCGACATGGTAAAATCGCCGGCGACAACCTGCTGGTGTCTGTGCCTGGCCTTATTGGCGACCAGTTATTTATACCTCAGGAGGACCGCATCCGTGAGGTGGATGCTTACATGGGCTATCCGGAAGTTATCCGCAATGTTATCAATTTTACCATACCGTCTGGCTATAAGGCAGTTGGTATTCAAAATCTGAATATGAACCTGGAAAATGAAGTGGGTACATTTGCTGTGCAAGCTTCAGTTGAAGGAAACACCCTGAATATTCTTGTAAAGAAGCATTACAAGAATGGAACAGTGAAAAAAGAAGACTGGTCTAAATTAGTCGCCATGCTGGATGCAGCCTTTAACTTTTCGCAAAAGAAAGTGTTGCTGAAGAAACAATAGAAATTTGAAAGTAGCAGAAAAAAAACGCTACTTCTCAAACAACTTATCCTTTGGCACTACTTTCACCTTCATGCCTGTTTTCAATTTTTTGCTGATGGCATTGTATGGCCCGATCACCACTTCTTCCCCGGGTTTCAGGCCGCTTACTATTTGTATATAGTTAATATCCTGTATTCCTGTTTTTACCACTACTTTTTTCACCTTTTCATCTTTCTGTAATACATACACCACTTCTTCCAGTTCGTCGCCGCTTTCGGCAGTGGCGGCATCCATATCATTCGCTTCTTTGCCTCTCGATTCGTTCTCTTCCTTCTTCTTATCCTCCATGCTCTTGTCACTGCCTTTTACCCTTGCATTAACAGCCGTCATCGGTACGGCCAATAC
The DNA here is from genome assembly GCA_016719815.1 of Chitinophagaceae bacterium. GTDB lineage: Bacteria > Bacteroidota > Bacteroidia > Chitinophagales > Chitinophagaceae > JJ008. The sequence goes on from JADJYK010000014.1 coordinate 115,017, forward strand.
ATTATCCACCCGTTTTGTTTTTATATCGGCGCTGGCGTTCATGCCGGGTCTGAAGGGAAAAGTAAGATTTGTCAAATCCTTATATGAATCCCTGTCAATTCTTATTCTCACTTCATAGTTTGTTACATCGTTTGAAGAGGCAAGTGATGAAGACTTGGTGCTACTGGCGATTTTCGTAACCACTCCTTTAAACTTTCTGTTGTTGTAAGCATCCACTTCCACATCGGCAGAATCGCCAATTGAAATTTTTACAATATCGTTTTCCCCCACATCCACCCGTACTTCCAGTCCGCTCATATCGGCAACGGTCATCATTTCTGTCCCTACATTAAACGTACTCCCGGCCACACTCTCCCCCTTTTTCACTTTCAGTGAAGAAATAACACCATCCATCGGGGCAACAATTGTTGTCCGGCTCAGATCTTTATTGGCTTTACTCAATCCTGTTTTTGTGGACTGCACACTGGCCTGCAGACTCTTAATATTTTGCTGTGCTGCATTGTAATTCGCCTGAGCTGAGCGAAGGGTGCTTTCGTATTGCTCCAACTCGGCTTTGGATATTACCTTCTGGTCGAACAGGGCTTTATTCCTGTCGTATGTCTGCCTGGCAATATCAAGACTGGCCTTCAGTGATTCAATTGCGGCCTTGCTGTTATCCACCGTTGCCTCAGTTTGGTTAACCCTTGATGCAGCCTCATCCCGTTGTAAAGCGTATATATCTGCATAGATGCGGGCAAGGACCTCTCCTTTCCTGACAGTATCTCCTTCTTCTACGTTCAGTTCAGTAATTTGTCCTGAAATGTCAGGACTGATTTTCACTTCCACTTCGGGATAAATTTTCCCGCTTGCATTTACCGACTCAACTATGGTGCGGTTAGCTGCTTTTTCAACAGCTACCTTTTCCGCTTTATCGCCACTGTTCATTCCTTTCACTACAAGAAAAAGAACAGCAAGTACTCCTGCAATTATTAAAAACCATTTTAGCTTTTTATTCATAGTGCAAATTTGAAACTAACATTAATTTTTTTATCATTATCAATTAACCCTTACAACTTCAATCCCTGTCCTTTGTAAAATTCCAGCAACTTCATCTTAAACACATAATCAAACTGGGAATACAATGCCTGAATCTTTGCCTTCAGCACATTGTTCTGGCTGTTCAGTAAATCGTAAGTTGACAACAGGTTAAGGGCATATCTTTTGTTAGCAAAATCGTATGCCTTTTCAGCCGTCTGAACTGCTTTTGAATCAGCATTAAATTTTTGCAAAGAAGCAGTAGCGTCATTATACGCCTTATAGATATCCTGCTTCAGTTGCATATCGCCCTGCTCTTTTTGCAGTTCAAATTGCTGAACATTTAATTTACTTCTCTCCCATATCGTACGGGCCTGCTTATTATTAAAAAGAGGAACGTTGATATTAATACCCACACTTTGACCAAAGTTGTTGTTGAACTGACTGGGAATTGCCGAGGGTTTATAGTAAGCCACTACATCCGTTCCGTCAATAAAAACCGGCACCTCAACCGGGTAATAAACGCCGCTGGCATTAGCCCTGGCGCCGGAATTGGAATAACCGGTAAGCACTTTGTTATAGACGGGCTTCTTTTTAAAATTAACAGCACTGGTGTATAAACTGCCAAAGGCAGAAATCGTTGGATACATACTTCCCCTTGCAGCCGCAACAGATTTCTGTGCCGATTGAATTCTTATCTCATTAACCTTTTGCTGGGGCATAAATTTTACAGCCATCAAATAAACGGCATCGGGTTGTAAGTCTGCCAGCGGTACAATGGGAATAGAGGCAACCGGAGGTGTTTCCACATCAAAAGCGGTGGCAGCATCTACGTTCAGCAATGCCTTCATCTGAAGTAAAAATTGCTGGGCTGAAGCCTCAGCACTTACCAGTGAAGAACTGTCTCTTGCCAGTTGCGCTTCCAGTTCTAAGGCATTCAGTTCTGGCAAAGAACCTGCATCAACTTTTTTACGGGTGGTTTCTAATTGTGTCTGAGTCTGGCTGATTTGAACTTTCGCCAGGTTTATTTGTTCTTTCGCAAGTAATATTTGCAGGTAAGCAACGGCAACATTCAGCGCCACATCATCCTGCACTTTTTTTGTTGGTGCCTTATCAGCTTCCCAGGTAAGCGTCGCTGCCTCAATAGTACTTTTCTTTGAAAACCAGTTGAAGATGGTAACACCTGATTGGAACTGCCTCCCCAGGTTAAGGTAATTATTATCTTCCAATACACCAGTGGTAGGATTTTCTGAACGGCCAAGCCTGTATCCAACGCTGCTTCCAAAATTGAGAGTGGGTAATTTACCAGCCTTATCCTGCTCATAGTTCAAAGCAGAAAATCTTGACTGAAGGTCCGTCTGCCGTACAGAAATATTATTCTTTATAGCATGGTTTACACAACGGAGAAAATCCCATTTTTCCTGGCTGCTTGCCACTAAGGCATAGAGGAGAAAAGAAGCCAGAACGATTCCTTTTTTCATAATAGGCAAAGTTATGCGAATTGTCAAAGGGAGTTAAGGCCTTTTTTGTAAGCGGTAGTTAAATCATTCCGGCACATTTGCCAGTGCCTGCTCCAGGTCATTTACAAGGTAGCCCGGCTCTTCCAGACCGGCATACATACGGATGAAACGATGCTCTGTATTATCCGGGTCAAAATCCGCTACCGGTATCCCGGCACATTTAGGGATGACGAGACTTTCATGCCCACCCCAGCTTACAGCCATCATAATATGCCGAAGTGATTCGCAGAAGGTTACAATATCTTCCCGCCGGCGGGTTTTTAATACGAAAGTAAAAAGGCCGCAAGCTCCCGACATCTGCTTCCGGGCAAGTTCATACTGCGGAAACGTCTCATCAAGTGGAAAAAGAATGCTCTCCACTTTTGGATGCTGCTTAATGTATTCAACAACTGTGGCAGTGGTTTTTGTTATCCGCTGAATCCGGGCAGGTAGTGTTCGTAATCCCCTTATCAGCAACCAGGCGTTAAACGGTTGTATTCCGCTGCCAATGTTCAGGTACTCACTGTCGAAAATTTTCTTCATCATCGTTTTGGTACCGCATAATACACCACCCAGCGTATCGCTGTGGCCGCCAATATACTTTGTAGCAGTCTGCATAGCCATATCAATACCCATCTCAATGGGCTTTTGATACAGGGGTGTACAATAGCTGTTATCAAGTAAAGTAATGATGCCTTTTGATTTTGCATAATCAGCCACTTCTTTAATGGGCTGAATGGCAAAATCCCAGCTGTTGGGTGATTCGAGATAATAGAAGCTGGTATTATCATTTGTCGCATTCTTCCAGTTCTCAATATCAGCACCGTCAATATAAGTAACCGAAACGTTAAACCGGGGCAACACCACATCAAACATACGCTGCGCCCATGTATAAGGCTTGGCCACCGAAACGATATGGTCGCCTGATTTAATGTTAGCCAAAATACCTGCAAATATGGCTGCTGCACCGTTGTTAAAAACTAAGCAATCCTCAGCGCCATCCATTGCCGCCAGTTTTTTACGCAGAATATCCACAGTCGGATTCAATCCTCTGCTGTAGAGATACCCTTGCATCTCATCCTCAAACGCCTGAGTCAAATCTGCCACTTTCTTAAAAGGAAAATTGCTGGTTTGCATAATGGGTGGAGAAACAGCATGGAAATAGAATTCACGGTCGTCACCCAGTTCATTTATGATTTGCGAAATATCCATCGCACTATTTTTTTATGATAAACCAAAAAATATAAACCAAGGAAAAGGGCTAATAAACCAGTGCCAATCAGCGCCGCATTTACATCCTTAATAACCACCCCTACTGCAATCATAAAATAACTGAACACAAAAAATGCTGCCAGTATAGGCGTAATTTTATTCCAGGTCCCGGTTATCATTTCCTGGTTTTGTTTTCTTTTCCGCAAAACAAATAACGTAGCAGCTGATGTACTCATCCCAATGCTATCCAGAAACATAGTAAAGTTCAGGATATTATCTACACCTTTTCCAAAGAAGGTGACAACTATGGTAATGATTGAAAAAGTGGCCAATCCCACCACCAATGCTTCCGTTTTTTTATGCCTGTAAGAAAATATTTTTGGCAACACTCCGTCTATACTCATTGCATACATTACTCTTGGGTTGCTCATAAGTAATATGTTTACATAAGCTAAAACAGAAAGAAACATTAACGCATCAAATACTTTTCCTCCGCCTTTGCCAAACCATGCTTCACAAAGTAATGCCCCAATAGCTGATGCATTTTTCATTTTGTCATAACCAATTACCTGGGAATAGGCAACATTAATAAGAAGGTAAAGCAAAATCACAATGATAATTCCGATAATAATCCCCTTTGGAATATCCCGTGTACTCTTTACTTCCCCGCCAAAGTTGATGGTTTGCTGATACCCTCCGTATGCAAAACAAACAGGTATAAGAGAGATAACGAATAATGAAAAGGCATTTTTATCATTTAAGGTAAAAAGCGGAGAACCTTCTTCGTAGCCATGTGGCTCTATTAACACACCCCTGAACAATGCTGAAATCAGTAATACCATCAGGCCCACTTTGATAATTATAAGAACATTTTGAGTTCGGCTGCTTGTTTTCAAGCCAAACAGATTAACAACAAAGAAAATAGCAACGGCAGCAATAGCAACAATGGTATTGAAAATAATACCGCTGGGCTTCCGATAAAGCAAATCGCTAACATAATCTGCACCTATTAATGCCACAACAGCCAATGAAGCAGCATTGCTGATAAGTATAATTGCATTTACCGAAAAACCCACCGACGGATGATAACACTCTGCAAAAACTTTATAATAGCCTCCCATTGCAGGAAGCCGTTGTCCGATTTCAGCATAGGTTAATGCACCGCAAAGTGCAATCAGTCCTCCTGCAATCCACAAAAGAAAAAATATGGAACTGGTACCGGAAGTAGCTGCTACAGAAGCCGGGTTCCTGAAAATCCCCATTCCAATTACAAGACTAACTACAATCAGACTTACATCAAGCAGGTTTAGTTTGTTCTTTGCACTCATAGTTGAAAGGTACAAAGAACATAAGAAAACATACCTGTGTATAACTCAAACATATTTAATCATCTACAGCATATACATTTGCACTGATTTGGTTCCGCCGGTTGGCGGATGAAAAGGGAAATCCGGTGTACTTGCCTGCCGAAGGCACGGAGTCCGGTGCTATCCCCGTAGCTGTAAAGCGGCCTCTCCAAACCCCTCCGCAGGAGGGGCGTAAGAAGAACCTCATAAATTGTCACTGTCCCGCAAAAGGGATGGGAAGACTTTGAGGAATGCCCCAAGCCAGAAGACCTGCCAGATCAGCAAAACATATTCAGCTTTCGGGTGAAAGGCATGAAGATTTCAGAGTGTAAGGGCATTCTTTAATTTTCCACTTCATTTCCTGAAAGCAGTCACACAAAATTTTCATACCAAATGAAAAAAAATTTTTTTGTGCTGGCTGCTGTTGTTTTCAGCATCCGGCTATTGGCCCAAAACGAACAAACACCATCTGACACAGCAAAAGGGCTGGACGAAGTAATTGTTTCGGCCAACAAGTACCCCAACAAAACTTCCTTAACAGGCAAGGTGGTCACCATTATTTCACAGGAACAAATTGAGAAAAGCAGCGGCAAAGACCTGGCACAGTTACTGTCCGAACAGGCTGGGATTTTTATAGGCGGCAGCAACAGCAATCCCGGGAAAGATAAAAGTATTTACCTGCGTGGCGGACGGAACTCTTAGCTATGGCAGCAACGAAACCCTTAGAGGAAATGCCGGCATTAATGGCAAAAACGGATTCTTTGACTATAATGCGTCCTTTTCATATCACAATACAAAAGGCATTAACGAAACAGAAAATAAAAACAACGCTCCTGTTACTGATAAAGACAGTTATAAGCAAAGCAGTTTTCAACTGAATCTTGGCATCCGACCGTCCGATAAACTCACCATTCTGCCATTCTTCCGGTATGGAAAACTAAGTGGAGATATTGACCAGGGAGCCTTTACTGACGAACTGGATTACACCTACACACAAAAAAGCTGGCAGACAGGTGTAAAGAATGAATACAGTCTTGGCAAAACAAAACTGAACCTGTTGTATAATTACAATAACATTAGCCGGTTGTACATTGATGATTCAGTAAAAGCAGGAATGGCTATGACACTTATTCAAAGGGAGATTATACCGGCAACGAACATATCATTGATGCATACATTCATACTCCGTTAAATAGTCTCCTCAAATTAACCGGGGGAGCTGATTTCAGAGTCTCAGAATCCGACCAGGAATACCTTTCTATTGGCTTCTTCGGACCTTACAAAACAGTATATTCAAACGACAGCCTGAGGCAAAACCAGACCGGTATTTATAGTGCCCTTAACTTAAATACAGCCGCCGGATTTAATGCGGAAGCAGGCGCAAGACTTAATATACATTCTGAGTACGGAAGCCATTTTGTTTACAACCTCAACCCTTCCTTCTTACTCAGAAACAGGTTTAAATTTTTTGCCAATATTTCATCGGGCTACAAAACACCGTCGCTATATCAGCTGTTTTCAGAGTATGGCAACAAAATATTAAAGCCGGAGTCTGCCCTTACAACAGAGGCCGGAATTCAATATTACTCAGCAGACAAAAAACTAAGTACCCGTATCACCGGATTTTCAAGAAACGTAAAAAATATTATTATCTTTTTCTACGACGCCTCCACTTTCCGGTCACAATACATAAACCAGGACAAACAAAACGATTTCGGTTTTGAATGGGAAGGGGTATATTCATACGGCAAAACAACTCTGAGGAGCCTCTTACAGTTTTATAGACGGGAATATTACCACAAAAGGCCCGTCAGGCAACGACAGCACATACTTCAATCTTTTGCGCAGGCCAAAATCATCTGTCAATATTAACATTGCAAGTCAGCTGACAAAATCTTTTACCTAAGTGCTAACATTGCGGCCGTTGGTAAAAGAGAGGATGCTTATTTTGACAGCAATACATTTGCAACAGTACCCGTAACGCTAAAAAGCTATGCACTGTTAGATGTATATGCCGAATATACATTCAGCAAAAAAAGGCTGAAATTGTTCACAGAACTAAGAAACATCACAAACACAAAATATAATGAAATAGCAGGCTTCAATGCCCTGCGGTTTAATGGTTATGGAGGCATCCGATTTACACTTTGATAAAACAGAAGGCATCAGTAAAATGCTGCCCCCGTTGGTACTGCATTTTTGAATGCAATGCAGAAAACATTAAGAATTGCCAATGCATCAATAAGTCTGACAGAAAAAGAAACCGGGTTTGTTCAGATGAATTATACTGGATGCCTTTGCATTAACTGCCTGAAAGCAATAAAAGATGAATTAATCACATTTGACTGAACCACCTACTAAAAAACCTGCTGTTTACCACGGCAGGTTTTTATTGCATATCCGTTCATTACCTTTGCAAAAAACCAGCATATGCATTTCAATTTAGAAGAATTTCTGACGCTGACATTTACCTTGTTTGCAGTAATAGATATTATTGGCTCAATTCCTATGCTTATTTCTATAAAAGAGAAAACAGGAAGACTGAAGGAATGGAGAATAACATTGATATCCGGTGGCCTGATGGTATTCTTTTTCTTATCGGAAAGCCATTCCTGAATGTGATGGGTGTTGATATAAGATCTTTCGCCGTGGCAGGTTCAATTGTGATCTTTATTCTTGGTCTTGAAATGGTATTGGGATTGAGTTTTTAAGGCCGAGCAATAATCTTCCTCCAGCACAGTAGTGCCAATCGCTTTTCCTTTAATTGCGGGAAGCGGAACACTTACCACCATCATGTCTCTGAAAGCCACGTTTGAAAGAACCGAACAAAATGAGTATATGATTTTACTGGCGAGTCTGGCCAACCTTATCATCATTTACCTGGTATTAAAATCATTGAAATTTATTGAACGGGCATTAGGCAAATCAGGATTATTGGCCGTAAGAAAATTTTTTGGCGTAATATTGCTCGCTATAGCCATCAAGGTTTTTGCGGCAAATGTGCCGGGATTAATAAAATGACCTCAACCTATCCCTCTCCATAAATGGAGAGGAGAATCAGGCCTCGTAGTACAATGGATAGTATAAGAGTTTCCGAAGCTCCAGATACAGGTTCGATTCCTGTCGAGGCTACTGTTAAAACCAAGTCACATCAGTGGCTTTTTTTATTTGCCATAATTATCTACCTTGAGTAACTAAACACCAAGTTTATGACTATGCAACCCTCTAAACCATCTACCTTTCTTCTTTTCCCCTGGGGATTAATGTCAATTGTGCTTGTTCTCCTCCTGAATCTAACACTCAACAACGACTGGTTCAGTAAAAACTGGAGCTGGATAGCTCTTGTATTGATCATTCCTGCTGCTATTCTGGAAAATTTCAAAGTGGGCTATTCCACTATGCGCATCATGTTTATGAAAGTGGTGTACTCATTACTTTCTTTCCTGCTGGTGGGCATGGCTTTTGGCTCGGCCATCAACGGATACCATATTGCAAAATTCCAGAAAGAGGTAACAGTTCCGGTTAAAACTATCCACCTTCCCTGGTATGTGGTGCTGGCCCTGGCTGTATTATTGCTTATACAAGTAGCTCAACTGTTCAGCATGCTGAAAGCAGTAAAGAGGGAGTTTATGCAGATGGATCCCGACAACTAATTACAATTGTCTCATAGCGGCACTTAAAAAAGGCATCGTTGGCAGGGTTGCAATAATTTTCAGCTCATCTGCCAGTGATGTTTCATTATCTAAAAACCTCAGCACCTGCTGGGGTTTGTTTCTCTTGAATAAACGGGTAAAAATTCTATCTCCGGGAAGTTTATTGTAATAGAGAATATACAGCAATACATTATCATAAAAACGGAAACGCTTTGGTGTTGCCCCGATCCTGCTAAGTTGCCTTCCTGCTCCGAGATAATCTACTACTTGTTGTGAGTGTTTTTGTATAAACTGAAAAGTGTATCCGCTAGAAGCTTTCGTTTGTCCACCGGCAGTGCCGATGTGATAAATTCCATTTTCTTCATATTTAAACCTGCGGCTGCTCATGGGAATAACGCCAAACTCGGCTTCCCTTACTATAAAATTCTCAATTTCCAGGTGTTTGCTGATATAGTTTTTTAGCTCCTCATCATATTGCTGTTGCGGCAATAACTGCTTTGTAAATAAAGTGTATTCAACCAATGCTGTTCTTGCATCAAAAGGCAGAACATAAGAAAAAGTGGTTCCTTCCTTCTGATGTACCCGGAAATCCATCATAGTGGCGATTGCCGGATTGAAAAAATCTTTCGCTGTTTCCACCACCCAACCCTTAAAGTGCTGTAACAGCTCAATCGATTTGGTACTATCCTTATCCGGCTGAACAACTGAGTTAAACACTTCTCCGGCATCCAGCACATAGTTGCCGCCATCCAATGAAATAGAAAGTTGTCTTCCCTTTCTGCTGAATGTATCAATATTACCATACGCAAGTTCCACATTCGGGTATTGTGCAATAATGCGAAAACAGTGATCATAAAAATCAATACCCCTGATCATCTTATATTGATAAGGGGCAATAGTCATGTCTGAAGAATACTCCTCACTGTAAAAAGAAATTGTATCCCATCGCTTATATACTATATCATCAAAAAAGCCATTCTCCTTTTCCCAATAGCACCAGGTACGGTCATTCTGCACTTTTGGCGCCTTATCAATAAGTAAAATTTTCTTACCATCAAACTGGCTGTTTTTTAGAATACGCACAACAATACTCAGGCTGGCACAGCCCGCCCCAAGGAAAACATAATCGTATGATTGATGCTGTATCAATTAATCTTACACTTCTTTTTCAGGAGCATATTCGACCCGTTGTGTACCTGCCATGAGTTTTTTATCACGACGCACTTTGTCCCAATATTTTTTAGCCACAAACAGAAAACCAAAGCTCTCGCCTTGTTCTTTTCTTAAATGTTTGTGGTGCATCTTATGCGCCCAACGAATAGCCCTTACATAAGTGTTGCTACTGCGGGAAAACCATTTAAACCGCTGGTGAATGATAACATCATGCACCAGGAAATAAGCAGCCCCATAAGCCATAATAGCAAAGCCGATTGACTGCTGCCACCACACATGATTAAATGTGCCATAATAAATCAGCAGAAAACTGGGCACAGCAAAAATCACGGCAAATGCATCATTTTTTTCAAACACACCGGGTCTTACCTGGTGATGGTCTTTGTGCAGATACCACAAAAAACCATGCATCACATATTTATGTGTGCACCAGGTAACACCTTCCATTATAATAAATGTTGCTGCAAAAACCAGGATAAACCAAACTATTGTCATATCAGTAAAATTAACCTAATTGGATTGTACTATGCCTGCTTTCCAGTCTGCAACCATTTTAAATGCAATACGGAACCAGGCAGTAAATTGCTCAGGATTGGATTTAAGCAAGTTATGTATGGAACCCATGTCCATGTACCGGTAGTCCATCACTTCTGCGTTATTAAAATGAATATCACCGTCATAATATCCGGCCAACACATGGTCAAACTCATACTCGGTTAAACCATTATCAAAATCCGCCCTGTACACAAAATCAAAAATCTTTTCTACCGGGGCTGTAAATCCCATCTCTTCTTTCAACCTGCGCAAAGCAGCGGCGGCTGTTTCTTCTCCCGGTGCCGGGTGACTGCAACAGGCATTTGTCCATAATCCACCACTATGATATTTATCCATTGCCCGCTGCTGCAATAGCATCTCGCCCTTGCCATTAAAAATAAAAACACTGAATGCCCTGTGCAGAAGACCATCAGCGTGTGCCCTCATTTTTTCACAGGTGCCGGTAGCATTATCACTTTCGTCCACTAATATTACTTGTGTAAAATCCATTTTAAATCATCCCCAGTTGATTTTTTACGCCAGCCCTGAATACAATAAATGCCTTTAAGAAATCTGGTATGCGGATTCTAGCCTCCAGTATTCTTGAGGGTTTTAGCCGCTTAATTTTCTTAAATAAAGTGAGGTAGTATTTGTAAGCAACATATACACCAAACCTCGCTTTCAGTGGCAATAGTTTTATGCCTTCAAATGCATCCCTGAAATCTTTTGCAATATCTTCTTCAATCTGCAGTTTTTCCTTTTCAGTAAAATTATTAAAATCACATCCGGGAAAATAAGTCCTTGACATATCACTATAGTCTGCTTTTATATCTCTTAGAAAATTCACTTTTTGAAAAGCGGCACCAAGTGAACGGGCCGAAGGCTCCAGCTTCTCATATAATTCTTTGTTGCCTTCACAGAAAACAAATAAGCACATCAGTCCTACCACCTCGGCTGATCCATAAATATATTCTTCATAACCCAGCACATCATATACTTTTTTACTCAGGTCCATTTCCATACTTCTGAAAAAGGCATCCACCAGTTTCAGGTCAATATTATATTGATTAACGGTGCGTTGAAAACTGTTCAGCACAGGGTTCAGGCTGATGCCCCTTTTTATGGACTCATAGGTCTCTGCCTTAAACTGCTCCAGCAATTCTTCCTTATCATGGTCATGAAATGTATCAACAATCTCATCAGCAAAACGAACAAACCCATAGATATTAAAAATAGGGGTACGCAAATCCTTATGCAACATGCGGATGGCAGAAGCAAACGATGTACTGTACCGCTGCGTTACTATTTTACTGCAAATCTCACTGGTTGAATGAAAGAGATGAACCATAATTTTATGTATACTTTATTTAATTGATTTAATAACTTGCCCTGCCACTACTTCACCACTGATTAAAGAAGGAGGCACTCCCGGGCCAGGCACTGTAAGCTGACCTGTATAAAACAAATTTCTCACTTTTTTACTTCTGCAGGATGGCCTGAAAATAGCTGTTTGCATAAGTGTATTGGCAAGCCCGTATGCATTCCCTCTGAAAGAATTATACTCCTTCGTAAAATCACTTACAGAAAAGGATTTCTTGTAAACAATTGCAGCAGTAATATCCTCTCCAAGAACCTTTTCCATACGCTGTATAATACGCTGAAAATAGTTTTCACGCAGTTGTTCATCATCACCGGTAAGGCCGGAAGCAACCGGTACAAGGAAGACAATGTTTTCACATCCTTCCGGTGCCACGGAATTGTCTGTTGCACTGGGAATACTTACATAAAATAATGGCTCCGAGGGCCATTGCGGCTCTTTATATATTTCATGACCATGCTTATCAAAAGGCACGTCAAAAAAATAAAGAGTGATGAACAGGCTTATTCAATTTCTTATTCAGTCCCACATAATACATCAGGCAGGATGGGGCCATCACTTTCTTCTCCCAGTAACTGCTGCTGTATGACTGATAGGCAGCGGGCAGTAGTTTTGTTTCTGTAAATTGGTAATCAGCACCACTAATAACTGCATCAGCGGCATATTCTGCCTTACTGGTTTTTACAGTTTTTGCTGATTTGTCATGTATTGAGATTTCTGTAACGTTTTCGGAAAAAATAAATTCCACACCCAGTTCAAGGGCCAGCTTATACATACCATCCACCACGGAATACATTCCGCCCCGCGGATACCAGGTGCCGCCTTTTATGTCGGCATAGTTCATAAGGCTGTACAATGCAGGTGTATCTTGTGGTAAAGCACCAAGAAACAAAACCGGGAATTCCATCATTTGCTGCAGCTTGGGATGCCTGAAGTAAGAAGCGATATGTTTTTTAATAGATGAAAAAACCTGCAGCCTGAACACACCACTAATGGTTTGCCAGTCAAAAAACTCAGTAAGCGACAGACCCGGTTTGTACACCAGCTTATTCATTCCCGCTTCATATTTGTAAGCAGCTCCCGCAAGAAACTTATCCAGCTTTGCTGCACTTCCGGGTTCAATACTCTCAAATACTTCCTTAAGGTTCTCATAATTCGCCGGCATATTTGTATAACCATCTTGCCAGTAAATACGGTAAGAAGGATCTAGTCTTTCTAATTCATAATAGTCTGAAACCTTTTTGCCGAACTGTGAAAAGTACCGTTCAAAAACATCCGGCATCCAGTAAAAGCTGGGGCCCATATCAAAAGTGAAGCCCTGTTCCTTAAGTTGCTGTGCTCTTCCACCTGGTCCGGCATTTTTTTCAATAACTGTAACGGTCCATCCTTCTTTTGCCAGGAATGAGGCGGCTGAAAGACCGGCAAAACCACTTCCGATTACAATTGCTTTTTTCTTTTTCAATGTATTGCTTTTAGAAACGGTTAACCTGCTCTTTTAATAATTTCCTTGCAAAGTGTATCCTGCTTTTTATTGTTCCCAGCGGTTCAGCAAGTGCATCAGCAATTTCGTTGTATTTATATCCATCAAAGTACAACAAAAATGGCGTTCGGTATATTTCTGGTAATTCCTTTATGGCTTTTTTAAGCTCCTGCATGTTGATGTTGTTGCAGGCTTCATTCTGTACAAACGCTTTTGGATGACTTGAAGCATATTCGCCTGCGCTTGTCATAACATCTGTGTTGTACACAACCCGTTGCTTCGATTTCCTGCGGTAGTCATTAATAAAAATATTCCGCATGATGGTAAATAACCAGGCACGGATATTTGTACCCACATTATACTTGTCATAATTTGATAAGGCTTTATACAATGTTTCCTGGAACAAATCACCGGCCTGTTCAGTATCTCTAGTCAGGCTGATAGCAAAGGGCTTTAAAAAATCAGTATTCCGAAGAAGTAAAGTATTAAATTCTTGTGTGGACATATTATTTTGTTTAATTTTTTATACCGCAAACTTAAACAAAAAATATTCAGATTGACAAATTTTTGTTTAATTATTTTATTAAAATTATTAAACAAAACTATAAACCACTATCTTCCAGCTAAATATGAGCAATAAAATGAAGAACGTCTTCTACTGAGCTCATCAGGTGGATATTCTGAGGTGGAGTCTGTTGGTAATGCTGAGAAAAATATCCCGAAACAATTGTTGGAGTTCCTGAAAAACAATCACTTATGTTCTGAATATAGGCATCAAATTGAAAATCAGTAGCTGCCGTTGTCAGATGAATAAAAGCAAAATCTGGTCGCTTCAGATTCAATACAAATGAAGCATCGGCCTGCGGAACATTAGAGCCAAGATAGATAGTTTCAATTCTGCGAACCTTTAAAAGATAATTCATGTACAAAAGCCCGACTTCATGAAACTCCCCCTCCGGCAGAAACAACATAGCCTTTTTCAGGGGCATTTCCGGTGTGGGACAACCGTCAATCGCCACAATAAGCTTTTGCCTGATAATATTAGAAACCAGATGCTCCTGCGCCGGATTAATATGACCGGTTTGCCAAAGCAATCCTACCCGTTCGAGAAATGGAAAAATAACTTCCATGACCCCTTTCTCCATACCTATTGCCGCAATCTGCTCTTTCAAAACATTGTCAAAAGCACACATGTCGAGGTCAATCATCAATTTCACCAGCTCATTAATCACCCTTTCTTTTACTGCATCAGCCTCACTTAGTGCAAATATCTTTTCTTTTATCTCTTCCGGTTTCATTTTATCAAGCCGGGATATTTTAAATCCATGCTTATTGAGAAGAGAAATATTGAGAAGGGTTTTCAGTTCTTCGTTTGTATAAAAACGTATGTTTGTATCTGTACGCTGCGGTTTAAGAAAACCATAACGCTGCTCCCAGATGCGAATGGTATGGGCCTTTATACCCGATAAGTTTTCCAGATCCTTTATAGTAAATACTTCCATTACGGGTAAACTACAATCAGAATTCAAAAAAGTTTATAAAAAAATAAAATAACCGGTAAGAATCATAAAGATGCATTTAATAGTTTACCTGACTCAAGCAATTTGTGAAAGACAGTATTAGTTATCACAGTATGCAGGCCGTCGAGATGTCTTGTTCCATGCAAATCAGTTCCAATCAGTTCGTAATAGCCTTTTTTCGCAAGGTATATCGCCAATTCCTGCTGCGATCTTCCATAATGGCCCGACAGTGATAATACATTCAGCTGGAAATAACAACCCGAAGCTTTCAATTCTTCATACAGGTCTTTATTACCCTCCAGGTAGATGTAACGCTCCGGATGGGCAATAATGGGCTGATAGCCCTGCATTTGCATTTGAAAAAGTACATCCTTCAGATTACGGGGCTCGTATGCCATCGAAAATTCACATAACACCATATTATCTTTAACCGTCAGCAGCTTTTCGTTTCTGCTCAGCAAATCTTCCACATGTTCATCCAGGAAATATTCCGCTGCTGCATGTATCTCTGCATTAATCCCTGCTTCTGCTAATGCCTGCCGTACCAGTTCCAGTTTTTCATTAATAATAGCCGGCGTGTTGCGGTACATATCCCACATAATGTGCGGGGTGGTGATGAATTTGGTAAATCCCAGCTCCATCATTTCCTTTATCAAATCCAGGGTTGTCTGTATATCCTGCGAACCATCATCAATACCCGGAAGTAAATGCGAATGCATATCTGTTTTCAGTAAACTGAAATCAGCCTTTGTTGGCGGAGCAGCATTCTTTGATTTTGAAAAAAACTTAAACATATAAACAGGTATCCGAAGTTAATTGAATTTTTAAACTCCGGCCGTCCTTTCAGGAAGTGAGGGAAATGCTTTATGTACCAAATTACTTTTAGGAAACACTACGTACCATGCCGTAAGAAAAAGGATCATAAAATCGGTATAAAAATTCCGGTGCTGCTGATACCACACTTCCAGTGCTCCCTTATATGGCAAAATAATATCCCGGTAGGTTTCCTGCGGCGGCAGTATGCTTTGTGTAATGATCAATTCCTCGTCTCTGAATACGATGGAACCTATCCCTGTAAGACCCGGTGTAACATTATACACTTTGCTTTTCATCTCATCCGAATAGCGGTCAAAGCCCACCTTCATCAATGGCCGCGGGCCTACAAACGACATGTCACCGGTCAGAATATTAATCAGTTGCGGAAGTTCATTAATCTTGCTTTGGCGCAGAAACTTACCCAGTGGGGTTATTCTGGAATCACCTCTCATTGTCATATCGCCATGACCCATATTCGGGCTGTTTTTCAGCATGGTGGCAAACTTCCAGATTCGGAAAATCACATTCTTATATCCCACCCTGTCCTGCTTGTAAAATACTTCATGCTCGCCTGTTAACAGCAACAGGATGATAACGGGTATAAAAATCGGCAACAACAGTATGATAGCTGTTAAAGAAAATACGATGTCGAAAAATCGTTTGATGTGTTTGTACATATATTACCCTATTGCTTCTTTAATCTCCCTTACCACAATTTCCAGTTCTTCATCAGTAATATTCGTAGAACTCGGAATACTCAGACAGGTGTTATAAATATAATCTGAGTTGTCGTTCCTGTTTACATACACACAGTCCTTATACATCGGCAGTTTATTCATCGGCATCCAGAAACGGCGACTGAGTATTTTATTTGCATTCAGGTGGTCGAGCAGTTGCTGTTGTTTATCTGTCTGTATGGTAAACAGCCATCCGTTTGTATTCACATCAGCCAATTCCTGTTGAAAACGGATGTCCGCCACTCCGCTCAGTTCTTTTTTATAAAAAGCAACGATCTCTTTTTTTCTTTTAATGAATGAAGGCAGGAGTTCCATCTGCCCCACACCTATTGCTGCCAAAACATTAACCAGCCTGTAATTATAACCTACTTCATCGTGATAATATTCATCCGCACTTGCCTTGGCTGTAGTGGTTAAGTGTTTGGCATGTTTAGCCAGCGCTTCATCATCCGTAACAATTACACCACCACCGCCAGTTGAGATAATTTTATTACCATTGAAACTGAATGCTGCCAGCGGACTGAAAGTTCCCGCAGCTTTTCCTTTATAAGTAGTGCCCAATGCTTCAGTAGCATCTTCCACAACAGGCAGCGGGTATTTTTTTACAACAGACAGGAAACGATCCATATCGCACATATTACCCAGTATATGTACCGGCATAATGGCCCCAATACGTCGACCATCCTTACTGTAAAACAAATTACCATCCTTAACATCTGTTTCATTCTCCAAAAACTCTTCCAGTAAGTCCAGGTCCATCTGCCATAGCAACGGGTCGGCATCAATCAGCAAAGGCTCGGCACCCATATACTTAATAGAGTTGGCAGAAGCTACAAACGTAAGATTCGGCAGAATAACATAATCGTCCTGTTTCACACCACTGAGCAATAAAGAAATATGCAGTGCCGCTGTTCCGTTAACAGCAGCCACGCCATATTTTGCACCGGCAAAATCCGCCACCATTTGCTCAAACTGTGTAACATAAGAGCCCACCGAAGATATCCAGCCTGTATCCAGGCAGTCTTTCACATACTTCCACTCATTGCCGGCAATATTGGGGAGGCTCAGTGCAATAAATTTATCATTACTCATACACTAATTTTCCTGATTCAAGATATTGGTTGTACCAGTCCACCGTAATTTTCAGTCCTTCCTTCCACATCACTTTTGGTTCATAGCCCAATTGTGTTCTGGCCTTGGTAATATCCGGACAACGGCGGCTAACCGAACCGGGATAGGTAGGTGCATTTTCAAACTCACCCGTAAAGCCCATCAGCTCACCTGCATAATGTATCAGGTCGCCAATTGAAATTTCATCCTGTGTGCCGATATGATAGGTTTCTCCGTTTGTATTAGGTTGCTCCATCGCCAGCACCGTTCCCACAACGGCATCATCAATATAACAGAAAGCCCTGGTCTGGTCATGTCCATACACTTTAAACGGATTTTCTCCTTTACGATAACGCACCACCAGGTGTGGTATCACATGTTTGAAGCCCATCCTCGGACCATATACATTGTGATAGCGGACTATTGTTGCCTCAAAGCCGAGTATTCTTGCATAGTTCAAAAAGCCTGACTCGCCCAGCATCTTGGTTACTGCATAGGTGAATCTTGGGTGACCAATATCCTGAATACACAACGGCACTTCTTCAGGTGTGGGTGTGGTATAACCAAACGCTTCGATAGTCCCCGCATAACATTCGCTGGTAGAAGTAAACAGCACCTTGCCCACTTTACTGCGGCGTACCCACTCCAGTGTATTATAGATTAGTGCCGTGTTGATGCGGATAATTTCATGCGGAATAGAGTTTGCATTATCCACCCCCACCACCGATGCCAGCATATACACCTGGTCATATGCCTCATCAAGATGATTGTAAGTCGCAGGATCAGTAAAATCGCCGGCCACCACTTTTATACCCTGTTTGTTTACCAATTCCATAAAATGTTCATCCTGTTTGCCACGGGCAAAATTATCGGCAATGGTCAGTTCATAATCCCTGTTTTCTGCGAGGTATTTGGTAATATTAAAACCAATAAAACCTGCTCCGCCTAATAGAAGTACTTTTTTCGACATAATGTATACTAATCCTGTTTAATAAAATAAATGGGTTGATTATAGTTGGCTATTGCCAGTAACGCTTTATAAATATATTGACACGACTGCACCGCACCTGCTGTGTTTACAAATTCTATATCATCTTCCGGTGTATGGTACTGCGGGTAACCGCCGGTATGAAAACCCAGCACAGATTTATTTCTCTTATAAAAAGAAACATGATCTGAGCCACCAACACCACCGGCAATAACAATCGGATTCAGGCCACTGCCGTTACCCAAACCCTTCAGCAATTCCATACCACCAGGAAATGTACCGGCACCGCCCATATACAACTGCTTCTCTGCATTCAGGCATCCAAGAATATCTATGTTACTCATCAGCTTAATCGCTGTATCAGGCACCGGCAAATGATTGGTGAAAAATTTAGAACCCACCAGCCCTTCTTCTTCTCCGCTGAAAGCGATAAATATTATGCTTCTTTTATTCAGTTTCTTCTTGCTCACTTCACGGGCTATACACAATAAAGCCGCTGTGCCCGAAGCATTATCAATGGCCCCGTTATGAATGGCCAGTGTATCCGGTTTCTTAGATCCTGTTCCCTTTCCGCCCCAGCCCAGGTGATCGTAATGGGCGCCTAACACAATGTACTCGTCTTTAAGCAGCGGATCATTACCGGGCAGGTAAGCTATCACATTATTCGTTAAAACAGAATCCCGGGTAATAGAATTCGTTTGCTTCTTCAACTTAACATAGAAGGGTTGATAAAAATTCGTATGCCACCGGTTTAATCCATACTCCTTAAACTGTTTCCTGATATAAGCCGCTGCTTTATCATTCCCTTTCGTTCCCGGAAATCTTCCCTCCAGTTTATCGGCAGCCAAAAAACGGATATACTTATCATATTGCTCAGCCGTTATTCCTTCCTGGGCAAGGCAACTGCCAGTAGGGGCAACAGCCAGTAATAGTATGGAAACGAAAATTCTCAAATCCTGATTTTTATTAGATATCTCCCCTGCCTATCACCTTCACTACATGCTTTTCGCCCAATGACTGTAACTCTTCGTTAGTAAGTACTCCAATGGTATCATATACAAAACAGGAAGGCTTGCCCTTTACCTTTTCAAGCAAGGCAGGGTTGCTCCTGTAATCTTTATGTCCTGTCGTTATCACCACCACATCATAATCTGTTTCAAGCAGCTCATCAAGATCCTGGTTTACCCAGATATCTTTCTCTTCCCAGTACTTCACATGCGGGTCATGCAGGGTGATAGCGCAACCAGCTTCAAGCAGGTGATCATAAAATCCTTCCACGGGTGTGTAGCGGGTGTCACCCACATCGTTCAGGTAACTGACACCCAGTAATAACACTTTCTTTCCTTCCAGCGAATCCTCGTATTGCGACTGCAGGTATTCAAATGCATACACCGGCATCTTATCATTGATGTGCACCCCTTTCTCACTCTGCCCCAGTTTCTCTACGCTGCCAAAAAGATTCATCCGGGCCCAGCTTGCCAGCAGCGGATCTTTTGTTAAACAATAGCCACCCACACCCAATCCCGGCAGCATAATATTTTTATGCGTGGGCCGCATACGGATGGAATTCACCACTTCGTAAATATCCACACCGGCCTCTTCTGCAAAACGGCTCCACTCCACCATAAAGGCAATATTCATGGCACGGAACGAATTCTCCAGCACTTTCGCCATCTCGGTGGCATTGGTATTGCCTAACCGGGTAAGCGGATATTCATCTGTTTTGATAACAGTACGCAGAAAGCTTTCTACCGCCTCCGCACTTTTTTCATCAGTACCGGCAAACACCCGGTAGAAATTCTGGATAGAGTCAATGTATTTTGGCCCCGGCATCACTCTTTCATAAGAATGTCCCACTTTCACTTTATCGGTAGCAAGACCTCTCTTAGCCAACCTTTCTTCCATAATTGGCCTGACGATTTTCTGCGCTGTTCCCGGAGGAACAGTCGTTTCCACCAGCACCAGCACATCTTCCCTGCAGTTGGCGCCAATGGCTTCAATCGCTTTTTTGAATGGCGTCAAATCAACATTATATCCTTCCAGGTCTTTGTTCTTTGCTGATTTCTTTTGTACGTCCAGGTTAATATCCACTACCACTACATCTGCCTTGCTGTATGCATGGCTGTCATAAGTGGCATAATAGTTTTTTTCTTCAGTGCATTTTGATAATAGATTTCA
Source organism: Chitinophagaceae bacterium (assembly GCA_016719815.1). Lineage (GTDB taxonomy): Bacteria > Bacteroidota > Bacteroidia > Chitinophagales > Chitinophagaceae > JJ008. Next base: position 135,655 of record JADJYK010000014.1, read on the forward strand.
ATCTTCGGGTCGCTGGCAATTACCGGAAATATACCTTCATTAATAGAACGGATTTTCCAATAAGAAGCGGGTGTTGGCAAGTCAATTCCAATTACAGCATATTCTTCCGTAAGTGCATTGGCTACCACCAATCCCATTACAGAACCCACAAAACCCAGGCCTTGCACCACCACCACTTTCTTACCGGGATGCAATGCAATAAACGCATCAATACCTGCCTGATCATCCTTAACCGCTGGTATAATATATTCCACTCCCGTTACCGGGCTTTTTGAGTTCATATATTTGGCCTCCCCAAACCCCTCCGCCGGAGGGGCTTAAATACCCCACAGCATTAAGAGTCTTTTTTTAATATTTAGATACCTAAAAATAATTTGCTATTCATTCGTTAATTTAAAAACCTGATTGCCAATTTTAGTAAAAGCCCAATGTGTTTTATAAGTGGTGGCTTTTATCCGCCGCCGAATCTCCTCCTCACTCATTTCCGGTCGTATGTGGCAAAGTTCATTCAGTTGTTTCCGGGTAAACGGTTTTCTTGTCCAGTGCGCATCAGTTAACGGAAGCGGCTCTCTTTTAAGAATAATATCCATTATTTCGTAAAAGCTTTCTTCTATCAGATGATAGCAATGTTGTGTAATGCTATACACAGTATGTCTTCTTCTTTTACGGGAAATCTTTTCACCTGGATTATGTTGCCCGAATCAACTGAAGCATTCATGCAGTGACAGGTAATCCCATATTCTTTTGCCCCTTCATACACGGCAAAATTCGTACAGCCAGTTCCGGGATACTCCGGGCTGCCCGGATGAAAGTTAATAGCAGCAACCGAAGCACTGTCAAGCAATGACTGCGGGTATATCCAGGAAGAAATAAATGAAATCATCAGGTCGCCTTTCCAGTTCAGCACTTCATCGGGAAGTTTATCGTGGCGGCTGCCCTCAAAAATCACCGGGTTGGTAAACGTTTTACGGATAAAATCCTCTGCCCGGCGGGCATATTCATTGTCTTTCTTGCTTAAGAAAAGCACCCTGAAATCAGCCGGTTTTTGTTTCGTTTCTCCCAAACCTGTTATTCGTTTTTTGAAGGTGCAAAGGTATCATTATTTATCTAATGTTTAAGAACTTAAGAAAGACATAACAGGCCTGTTTGAGCTAAACATTTTTAACCACAGCGTACACAAAGCACACTAAGAAATTTTCTTGTGTCAGCGTACCACTATGACTCCGTGGTTACACCCTTGCGAAGCAACTTGCCGAAGGCAATCATCCGTGTTTATCTGTGCCCCTCTGTGCTGCCTTTCAATCTGTGCTCTCTGTGTTAAAAACCTTGCGAAGCAACCCGCCGTGATCGCAGTGCCCGCAGTGGTTAATTAAACAACATTCAACTATTTTAAACCACTATTAAACCACATCCAACCTCTCTTCCCCGCACAAAAAAATCCCCGCTTATAAAAGCAGGGATTGGAATGTAAATTTTCTATTTGGAATTTCTTCTTTAGGCTGCCAGCAGGCTGTGAGCCGGCGTTTTCACCAGCATTTTGGCAGGATTACCCACCATTGTCACACCATCAGGCACATCTTTTACCACCACCGTACCGGCACCAATAGTAACATTGTTGCCGATTTTTATTCCCTGCCGGATCACTGAATTGGCCCCGATAAAAGTATTTCTTCCCACCTGCACATTACCACAAAGCACAGCTCCCGGTGCAATATGTGTAAAGTCACCAATCACACACTCATGATCAATACTTGTGGAGGTGTTTAATATAACGCCACGTCCAATCTCCACCAGCGGATTGAGTGTGGCATTAGCAGCAATCATTACACCATCTCCCATTCTAACAGACGGAGAAATAACGGCACTGGGGTGAATGGCATTAATAGGATTACCCAAAAACTGGCCCAGGTTAGTGTGAATCTTTTCACGGATACCATTGTGGCCCACACAGGCGAAAAAGTCATAGTTCTTCAACTCCGGAATTGCTTCCGACTCTTTTCCTAAATACGTTAAATGATAGGGATTGAATGATTTTTCTTCCTGGTCGCAGTATGCGGTTACCAGGCGGCCTGCACTCAGCAAAATGTCAATGATGACATATGCGTGGCCTGAATAGCCAATTATGGCCACTGGTTTTTTCAATGTGGTTTTCATTGATCTTGGATTTTTGGACAGCATAAAAGTAAAACCACAAACTGCCGTACCCAAGTATTTAACCGTCAATCTAAAAGATCGGGTAGTTCCCCTCTATAAAGTATCGTAGATTTTCTAACAGTCAGCTTGCCGGCTCTTTTAAAAATTATAGCTATATCCAGACCTTATTTTGCACTAATTATAATTCTTAACAATATGCCTGCAATTTTTTGTAACTAAACCTGATTCCTAAAAATAGAAGGCCGATTTGATGGTTCATATTGAATATTCTAATGTGCATATTTTACTATATTTGCACAATAAGATATGCATATGGTTACATTATTCGAACAATCAGAACGATTGGTATCGCATACAAATCTTGATTTTAAGCGGTATTTGTTTTATCAAATTCAATGGGCAAACAGGTTAATAGGCATTAAAGGCGCCAGGGGAACAGGGAAAACAACCTTGCTGCTACAATGGCTAAAGGAACAGAATCTGCCGGCAGGGAAAGCCGCTTACTTTTCTTTGGATGATCTATATTTTACAAACCATTCACTCAAAGATACCGTGGCGGCGTTTTATAAAAATGGAGGTAATACGCTTATTTTGGATGAGGTGCACAAATACAAAAACTGGTCATTGGAAATTAAAAATATCTATGATTTTTATCCAGAACTTAAAATAATATTTACGGGTTCTTCTATTATTGACATTTCTAAGCAACAGGGCGATTTAAGCAGAAGAGCACTCCTGTATGAACTTCCCGGTTTGTCTTACCGGGAATACCTGGCAATGAAACGTATTATTAAATTAGAGGCTATCAGCCTGGATGAGTTACTAATTAATGCGCACAATATCCATAAGGAAATTCCTCCGGGCTTCAGACCATTGGAACACTTCAGCAATTACCTGAAATTTGGATACTATCCTTTTGTTTTGGAAGACACAGCCTCTGTTCACCAGCGTATTAATCAGTTAATAAGAACGATTGTGGAAGTGGACATGGCCGAGCTGAAAGATTTTGATATCCGCAATGCCAGGAAACTACTTCAACTGGTATACCTGATCGCACAGCAAGTACCTTTCAAACCTAATATCAGCTCTCTGGCCATAAAAACATCTATTCACAGAAATTCTTTGAATAATTATTTTTATTACTTAGAGCAGGCAAAAATTATCTCCCTGCTTTACCCTGCCGGGCCAAGTACAGCCACCTTGCAAAAACCAGAAAAAATTTTTCTACACAACACTACACTGCTTCATGCATTGGCAGAGCAACAAGTGGAAACCGGAACGGTAAGAGAAACATTTTTTCTTTCACAGTTGTTGCCATTTCACAAAGTGCACATACCAAGACAAGGCGACTTTTTGATAAACAACCGTTATACTTTCGAAATTGGGGGAAAAGGAAAGGGAAAAAACAGATCAACAGAGTAAAAGATTCCTGGGTGGTTAAAGATGAGATTGAAACACCTGTTTCAGGAGCAATCCCTATGTGGATGTTTGGACTATTGTACTAATCTTGTTGCAACACTTATAAATCAAATTCAGGGCAGAATTTTATACTCACGGTTATTTCTCCAATAACTGCAAGTATTTATTATGAAGCAACGACTGCACTACCGGCTGGTCATAATGCTCTTCTATATGCCTGCGGAGTGTAACGGCATATTCGTTCAGCAGGGAAACATTATAGATTGCAAACTGCATTTTACTATACAGTTCAGTTTCGCTTTTTACTTCAAAGATCAGTCCCGTTTTGCCATCCTCCACAATATCTACATTACCTTCAATTCGGGAACAGATAACCGGGCAACCCATTGCCCCTGCCTGCAGCAGCACATTCGGAAAGCCTTCCTCTGTGAGGGATGCACCAATGCAAAAGACAGGTGCATATAGTATTCCACTGCATCACTCCATCCTGCCATAATCACACCGGGATGTGTCTGTATCAGTTCCCTTGCCCTTGCACTTACCGGGTCCACTTCATCTTCAAATGCGCCAACAAGCAGTAAACGGGTCTGCGGATTTTCTTTATACAGCTTTACAAATGCATGCAGCAGTTCATCCATTCCTTTATCATGCACAATTCGCCCAACAGAAAGAAAATAAATCAGCCGCTCATCATACCGGATATGCTGTTTTATTTCAGCCAGCTTTTCGGGCAGCAGCGATGACACCGAGTATCTCGAAAGCCGCACCCCATTACTCGATCCCCAGCCAATTACTTGCAGCTTTGAAGGTTTCACCAGTTTTTTATCCACTATGAATTTCCGCAGTGAATTACTGTTGGGCCACACATGTGTTGCGGCTTTCCCGGTCAGTTTCTCCATAAACACCAGTACCCTGCGGCTGAATCCCCCTGTGGTAACATAGCGCAAACCAGCAACTGTATGCACCCGCAGCTTCACTCCTGCCAGTTTCGCCGCCAGCATGGCAAGTAGCCCTGCCTTGGGTGTATGTGAATGAACAATATCAGGTTTCTCCTTCTTAAAAAAACGATATAACAACCACAGGCATTTTAAATCAGTAAACGGCGACATCCGCCTTGTCATCGGAATGATATGATGCCGGCAACCTTCCCGTTCCAATACTGTTTTCAGTTCGGGACCATCGCTGCTCACCATTACCACCTCAAAACCCTGCTCCTGCATATATTTCATCTGCCAGGGCAGCAGCACATTCAATGAGATGGGGGCTGTTGTAATTCGTATTAATTTGGGCATTTTTATTTTCATTTCCCACAAAGACACAATGCACACAAAGATGTCTTTAGATTCATCCCAGAAAAAAATTCATTGTTCATTTTTTAACCTCCGGATACTCCGGATATGCACATTATACCTGTTTTCATACTTACAAAGTGCCCTGTTCATACTTGAAGTATACCTGAAGTACGACCGAGATAAGGAGAAGGCATACACCCTGCATGCTGTTCTCGTACTGTTCCCGTACTCCTTTCATACTGTTGTCGTACTATCCTGGTACTGGGCGTTGCGTTTATCATGCTTCCATAGTTACTTCTGGAAAAACTAAGTAGCATGAATGTGCAGTTATCCTGAACGAAATGTCGCCCTGAGCCTGCCGAAGGGTTTTCAGCAGCATTTCGTTTATCACACTTCGACAAGCTCAGTGTGACAAGAAGCAGTTCGTTTTCACCCTTCCCGTAGTTGCCTCTGGAGAAACTATAACAGCAAAAATGTACTGTTATCCTGAACGAAATGTCACCCTGAGCCTGCTGAAGGGTTTTCAGCAGCATTTCGTTTATCACACTTCGACAAGCTCAGTGTGACAAGAAGCAGTTCGTTTTCACCCTTCCCGTAGTCGCCTCTGGAGAAACTATAACAGCAAAAATGTACTGTTATCCTGAACGAAATGTCACCCTGAGCCTGCCGAAGGGTTTTCAGCAGCATTTCGTTTATCACCTTTCAGTTTCCCTAACCTGCCTATTTCACTCCAGTCCCTGATAAACAAAGATTCTTTCTTTTTCCGAGACCAACCCTTAACTTGTTTTTCCCAGGCAATAGCATTCCGTATATCATTAAAATGCTCTTCATACTTCAACTGTACTGGCCTCCTCTTAAACGTAAAGCACTTTTCATTCAAACCTTCATTATGTTCCCGCAATCGTCTTTCCAGATCATTAGTTACACCAGTATAATACATACCATCGCTGCACTGAACGATATAAACGTAATAATTATGACCGGCTTTCATTGTTAAGTGTCTGAGGGAAGTAATGTCAGGCCAGACGTTCTGTCAAGCTGAGTTTTATTAAGCTGGTATTAAAGTATGTTAGCGTAAAATAATGATTAATGAGAGCATTTCGTTTATCACACTTCGACAAGCTCAGTGTGACAAGAAGCAGTTTTTAGTTTCTGGGCCCGGTGTTCGTTTATCACTCGCCATGTGCAAGAAGCAGTCGTTTTACCTCTGGAGAAACTAAACAGCAAAAATGTCGTTATCCTGAACGAAATGTCACCCTGAGCCTGCCGAAGGGTTTTCAGCCGCATTTCGTTTATCACACTTCGACAAGCTCAGTGTGACAAGAAGCGTTCGTTTTCCCCCCCCCAGGTTGCCCCGGGGGAACAAAAAAAAAAAAGCCCCTTCCGAAAAACCCCCGCCCGCCGGGGGGAAGCTCAGTGTGACAAGGGGCGTTGCGTTTATTAAGACTTTCCTTTCTTCACGCAGCGGCACCACGAAGGCGGGCCACATTAAACCGCATTATCCTTTCTCCACATAACACTTCTTATACCACACATCCAGTGCAAACAAAATCCACAGCATCTTCGCTCTTTTTTCATCCCCGGTTTTAATTTTTCTGTTCCACAACTGCTCAATAAACCCGGGTTCTACAAACTGGTGCGAATAACTGTCTGCGCTTAGTATATAAGAGGCTACCAGGTCTTTTAGTTCGCCATCCAGCCACTTTTTGAGCGGAATTTCAAAACCCCGTTTCGGCTGATTAATCAGTTCTGCCGGAAGATATTTTTCTGCCAGTTTTCGTAACAGGTATTTTGTTTGTGTGCCCCTTACTTTATAACTGTCCGGCAACGATGGAATATACTCCAGTACTTCCCTGCTCAGCAGCGGGCTGCGCCCCTCCAGCGAATGCGCCATAGTCGCAATATCCATTTTCACCAGCAGGTTAGCCTCCAGTATATGATCAAAATCAAGGTTAAGCATTTTCTGCATACCTGTTAACGGAGAGGCGGCAATCCGGTCAAACGAATGCCTGATGCTTTCCAATGCAGTTTTCCTGTCTCCCTTCAGTACATTCTCAAAATCTTCAAAGATATCCAGCGTGGAAGACAGGTAAGTATCCAGCCCTTTCTTACGGGCTAAATCAACAAGCCTGTATATGTAGTTATACTTGTTCTTTTTATCATTCGAAATGGGCAAAAACGGGAAGATCAATTTTGATACCGGCCTGATCAATGAACCTGACTTAAAAAAATCATGCTTTGAAAAAGGAACGTATCTTCTGTATCCACCAAATATTTCATCACCGCCATCACCATTTAAAATAACGGTCAGGTATTTTTTGGCATGCTGACTTACATAATAGCTTGGTATAGCAGAACTGTCAAAAAATGGCATGCCGTAATTGGCAATTATTTGCTCTACATCATCCAGCAGGTGATCAAAGCCGATATTGATTTCATGATGTACAGTACCATATTTCTCAGCTACCCGTTTTGCAAGCGGAGCTTCATCATATTCGCCCTGGAACGAAACTGTAAACGTTTTGATAGATGAATTATACTCGCTGGCAATAGCCGTAACCAGTCCGCTGTCAATACCGCCACTTAAAAAAGAGCCCACTTCCAGGTCCGACGATTCCACCCTTCTTTTTACTGCCGTATGTAAAATGTCATCGGTATGCTGTAACGCTTCTTCAAAATTGTGGTTACTCTTTTGCAGATAATAATCGTGGATATTCCACCACCTTACCACCACTGGTTGCGGATTACCTGCACTCACAATAGCATAACAGCCCGCCGGAATTTTCATGATATTCCGGTAAGGCGAATTGTCCTCAAAAAATAACCGGCATATAAGAACTGAAAAATAGCAGCCTCATCAGGCTGAACTTCCAGTTGTCCACGCAGGGCATTCAGCTCACTGGCAAAAACAAACTTATTGCCATCTGCATAATAGAACAAAGGTTTTTTACCAGCCCTGTCTCTTGCCAGGAATAGTTCATTATTCTTACGGTCATAAATTGCCAGGGCAAACATGCCGTCAAACTCAGCCAGGCAGGCTGCACCCAACCGGGCATAGGCATGCAGAATGGTTTCTGTATCAGAACTGCTGACGCAGCGGAATCCGTATTTTTTCCGGATATCCTGGTGATTATAAATTTCCCCGTTAAAGATAATGGTCAGGTGCTCATAATGCATCGGCTGCCCGCCCCCTCTATATCCAGGATGGACAGACGGTGGTGGTGCAGTATCACATTATTTTCTTCAAATGTTGCCTGCCTATCGGGTCCCCTGTGCAGGAGATCCTTCGTTAAGCGGGGTATGTTCAGGGGGTGGTGGATGGAGCCTGCAATACCGCACATAATATTTTTTTAAGTTACGTAACATCACAATTCATTTTCAAGGAAGGTTAGTGCTTTGAGGTGTGCAGGATAAATTGGACAAGAGGCAAATATAACGACCCGGATTGTTCCGGCAATCTTTAAAAATATTGTCGGCAGATTTTGACCCCTTCAATATTCAAAACAACTTTTTGCTAAAGATATAGTCTTTTGAAAACTTACCCGATTTTTCCATAACAAGGATAAAAGCAACGGCATAAAAAGATAAGCTGGGAATTTTATACCTAACCAGGGCGCCAAAATTGGTGGTGGTAATACCGATAATAGCACCGAACAAAATAGCAAACACAAAGCAAAAAGATATTACGGGATCGGAAAAATCATATTGAATGTTTTTCCAAAACCAATCCTCCGGAAACACATCAGTGTAATGGCCAGAAAGGCAAAAGCTTCGAGGAAAGATACTAACATGACTGGTGATCGTATATCCCACGGAAAAGGCCGGAAATAAGTATTTACCACTCCCAAAGGGAAAAGTGCAACCATCTTCGCAGGTGAATCAGTATTTCCTACTGAAAAATTAGATCCGGATCCTTGTGTGGGGTTTCGGGAGAATGTGGTTTGCTGTGCCTGCACTGTCTTCAACAGCTCCTCGCTGGTAAATTGCTCTTTAGATTCATTTGATGCCAGGCTTTGAGAAATCAAGAAACCAGCCGCAGCTGCTAAAGCCACAAAACCTAAGGTAGAAATAGACCGGAGTGTTTTATCTTCTATCCGTTGCCGGAATAGCATGAAGAACCAAAGCAGAAATACTGCCGATAAACAAATTAAAATATAAGGTTTAAGACTCAGCAGCACCATTGAGGAAATGTAAATGGTGATGAGCGAAGAAATAATATTCTTTTCTTAATCAAGACAGAGTATGCTGCATATACAAAGAATCCCATGGCTGCCACACAAAAGGAATCTTTCAGTAATGATACTCCCAAAATAAAACGGAAGGCATAAACAATACTGCATAAGCCAGTTTTTTATGCATGCGGGGATATAATTCATAAAACATTTTAAAGACACGCCATGAACCCATGAAAGATAAAAAACTGATGCAGAATGAAACGCACAGGAAACTTCTGCTGAATAATAACCCAAATGGAAGTGCCAGACGGGGAACATTATAGGTTCGTGGTTCAAGCATATAATAATGAGTAAACCCGTAACCATCGTAATAAAAATAGGGATATATCTTGTCCGTTTCCTCCACCTTGCTTTTTAACAGAATATCTTTAAAAATGGATCCGTCTTCTTTTACCGCATGGTACATATCTATCAGGCCCTGGTAGTAATTGTGGCTGTCTCCAAATCCATAGTAATAGCCAATAACCCATGTATACACAAAAGCCCCGAAAACACGGAGGAAAACTGCAGGCATTACATACTTGCCTATCGGTGTGTTCTGGTATTTTTTACATACAGCCTCGCCAGCATGTATATCAATAATAAGCATACGGGAGCAAGATAAATATCCTGCCAGCGAAGCATATCAAATGCAAAATCAAATTTCATTCCGCTATTAAATAAATTTACTTTCTGAAAACGCAGTGCCGAAAACCGCTTTCAGTATTCTTCAGCAACATTAAACTATTTTTGACCATATCAGTTTTTTTCCCCCATCACCAGCCTGTATACCTCCTCCGTCTCATCAGTCATCCGTTTCAGTGTATAAAAACTATGCAGTTTCTCAAATCCTTTTATTCCCATTTCCGCAGCTTTTTCCGGATGCTGATACAGCCAGGAAATCTTCTCAGCCAGTACATCCGTATTTTTAAACGGCACCAGTAATCCATTTTCATTATCGTCAACTACTTCATTCATCGCCGGTGCATCAAAAGTTACAATCGCTTTTTTATGCAGCCAGCTCTCCAGCAATATCAATCCAAATCCTTCCCAGGTGGATGTAACTACCGTGAATTGTGACTGCTCCACCAGTGGATGCGGATTTCGCACATGCCCGAGAAAGTAATGCTTTCTTCCAATCCCGAGGATTTTGCAAGATTCTCCAACTCATTTCGCAGCAATCCATCACCGGCAATAAGGAGTTTCAGTTCAGGACATACCAGGTGTACTTTTTTCCAGGCTTCCAGCAGGTATCGATGCCCTTTTACTTCCAGCAAGCGGCCGGTTATAAGCACATAGGGACCTTCGGGAACCGGAGTATGTTCCGATTGATCCACAGGCGCTGAAAGGGTGAGCCCGTAATAAATATTTCTGACCCTGCTTGCCGGTACAATGCCGCCCGAAGTAAAAACAGTATATAAGGCTTTGGAAATGGTAATATTATAGTTAATAAACTTGCAGGCTAATTTTTCAACCCAATAATAAGAGTATCTCCTGATATGCCGCAGGTCAAATCCATACTTTGCCTGGTATTTTGTATCAAAGCCATGCTTGCCGCTTACTAATTTCATTTTCCACTTTCCAAAACATTTTATAAGCGATAACCAGATGTCGGCATGAATAAGGTTTGTCTGCACAAGATCATAATTCCCCCTGTTGAGTACCTTTATTATTTTGAAATACAGAAACGGCGAAAGGGCATGATGATTATATATCTGATGTGTGGGAATGCCGTGTTCTGCAAGATAACTGATGTACCTTCCGTTATTGGTACCCGGTGTCGGGTACAGTATAAGCATCTCCACATCATATCCTCTTTTTTTCAGCTCGGGCATTATCTGCAGCATATACAACTCAGAGCCCGAAATACCGTTCATCTTTTGTACAAAAAGGATTTTCATGGTGTTAATTGGAATAGAAACTGGAAAGAAAATATTTGATAAAACTAACGCAGCCGGTAAACACCGGATCTTTTATACCTTATTGTTTTTTATCAGTTCAAAAACCTCCTCGGTTTCATCAGTCATCCGCTTTAATGTATAATAGCTGCTCAGCTTTTCATACCCTTTTTCACCCATCGCAGCGGCAGTTTCCGGGTGCTGGTGCATCCATATTATCTTTTCAGCCAGCTCATCTGTGTTTTTAAACGGCACTAATAAACCGTTTTCCCGGTCATCAATCACTTCATTCAATGCCGGTACATCAAATGCCACGATGGCCTTTTTATGCAACCAGCTCTCGAGCAATATCAATCCAAATCCTTCCCAGGTGGATGTAACCAGGGTAAATGCACAGTTCTCAATCAGCGGATGCGGATTAGGCACATGCCCCAAAAACAGCACTGACTCCTGCAGCCCGCAGCTGGCAACCAGTTCTTCCAGTTCAGCATGACATCCACCCTCGCCGGCAATATACAGGCGGAAGGACGGCAGTTTTGCCTGTACTTTTTTCCAGGCTTCGATGAGGTACTTATGTCCCTTAAACCCAACCAGCCTGCCGATAATTAACGCATAGTCTCCTTCGGGAATGGTGACTGTTGCAGTCTTTTCAACCGGCTCTTTTAAAGTAAGGCCATAATATATATTCCTGATTTTCGATGGCTTTACAATACCACCTTCGGTAAATACATTGTAAAGCCCTTTTGAGATGGTAACATTATAATTGGCAATGCCGCTGCTAAACCGCTCTATCCAGTAATACAAATTTCGTTTTATGTATCGGAAGTCTGCGCCATATTTGGCCTGGTAAGCCGGGTAATATCCATGCTTTACACTTAGCACCCTGAGTTTTCTTTTTAGAAAAAATTTCGTTCCTCCCACCAGGAAATCAGCATGAACCAGATTGGAGTGTACCAGGTCATATTTTTCTTTCTTAAGTAACCGGAAAAATTTGTAAATCCAAATGGGCGAAAAAGTATTATGATTATAAACTTCATACACTTTAATGCCGCATTCGGTAAGAAAACTAACTATCCGCTTATTTTTATCAGTAGGCCTGTTGAAAAACATGAACAATTCTGGCTCATGTCCTCTTCGCTTTAATTCGGGCATTATTTGCAAAAGGTACAGTTCCGAACCCGAAAGCCCGTTCATCTTCTGGACAAAAGGATTTTCATAATAGGTATTTATCAATATATACGGTAATAAAAAACATAGATCCGCTGTGTTTCTCTGTGCTGCCTTTCAACCCGTAACCGCTGTGTCAAAAACCACTTGCGAAGCAACATTGCCGGAGGCAATCACTTTGTGCTTTCTGTGGCAACCACCACAAAAGTTTTAGCTACAGATTACACAGACCTGCCTGTCGGCAGATTTACCTTCCTGTGGGAGGCAGGTGTGACTCAACCTCATTCCGCTTCAGCGGAATCCTCCGTGTCAATCCGTGTCATCCGTGGCCACCCTCTCTTTCCGCTTCAGCGGAAGCCGCTGTGTTTAAAAACCCTACCTCCTCAGCACCCGTTTCGCCAGTTTATGCAAAAGACCCGCTGGCAGAAAAATAGCTACCCGGTACCCCATCAGCTTATAAGAACCCAGCGTTTTAAAAGTATAGTTCTTCAGCAAAAAGGAAAACAACCGTCTAAACTCCTTCCGTTCTCCATGATTATGCAGGGTAAATAAGCGGTGCAGCAAAAATAAAAAGCATAGCCGCACTGTTAAACTGCCGCACAGGCCTGTTGTATAGTGAACCAGGTTCTGTGTATAATCCAAGCTGCTTCATTTTTTCAATTTCCTTAGCAGCACCAATTGTGGCCAGCACCTTACTGAAAATAACAGCATTATCCTGGAGAAATTTTTTATTAAAGCTGCTCACCGATTTGCTCGCTGCGTGCAGCCTGAAACGGGCTAACACATCCTCCACCTGTACAATATGGTAATGCAGCCCCGCCCGTATAAACAAATCGGTATCCATTGAAAAATGCAGGCTTTCGTCCAGCAGCCCCTGTTCATCCAGCAGTTTCTTCCGGTAGAAACAGGCCGGCTGCGGCATACAGATATGCGACACATAACGTGTTGCCAGCTCTTTCTTAGAAATATTCTGCGAATAATAAGTACTGGTCTCCCCAAAATATTCAATACGGCCATGTACCATAACAGCATCCGGGTGCTGATGAAAATATCCTGCAACGGCAGTCAGTGCCCCCGGCATCAGCTGATCATCACTGTTTAGCCAGTTGATAATATCACCGGTTGCCCTGCTGAAACCTTTATTGATTGCATTACTTTGGCCGGTATCTTTTTCTGATACCCACCAGGTAATTCTGTTGCTGTATTTCTTAATGATGTCAACAGTATTATCCGTACTTCCTCCATCAACAATAATATATTCCAGGTCATGATAACCTGGTTGAGCACCGAGAGAATAGTATCCTCAATATACTGTCCCTGGTTATAGGACGGTGTAATAATTGTTATTTTATACGGATGCTCCAATTGGCTGAATTTTGGCCTGTGTCAGGCATTGTAAAGAGGACGATATCCTTTTCGTCTAAGAGGTTAATTGCGGATAAAAAGGCTAACCGGTGGTCTGGCCCGGGCCTGGCACTTTACTGTAAGCAATACAGTCTTTGGCGGTAATGGCAACAGCGTAGTTATGCTTCTTTAGTAATGAAACTCCTTTTTTAAACTGTTCTTTGCTTAAGTGCGATACCTCGAAAATAATAAGCGATGGCCGGGTAACACCAAAATCAATAGTCTTCAATATTTCATAATCAAACCCTTCCGTATCTATACTCACTAAATCAACAGTGGTTACCCCGTGCTTTTTAAGCAACGCTGAAAAGCTGAGCGACTGAATTTTTTTCTCGCTTATGTGCCGGGCATATTCCGGGTAATAAGTCAAATTCTTTTGTAAAACATCTTTATTAAAAGAAGTAAGCTGGCTCACCCATTCGGGAAACTTCTTTTCTGAATTATCAATATAGTAAAGGGTAAACTCGCCACCTGTATCACTTATCGCACTGTTCTCAAATATCAGTCTGCCGGAGGCGAAAGAAGAATTTTCTTTTAACTGCTCAAACACATCAGGCATTGGTTCAACCAATATGCCTTTCAGTTATGGTTAATAATAAACTCGTACAAAGGGTCACCGCTTTTTCCGTCATTAGCACCAATTTTACAAAAAACAAATCCCCCTTTTTCTGATTATTATACCGGGTGATGATTGATCTGGTTGTCCTTGTAATGCCGGGTGCAAACAGCCCGAACTTATACCTGCTGTATACCCACTGGTAAAGAAAGGAATCCTCTCTTCAATTTTTTAAAACCGACTTCAGTATATTTCCATAAAATATTTTCCTTAAGCAGGTAACGTTTCGTTTGCCGCTTCTCTCTTTTAAAACGCACGGTCAGGCATACAAAATATCCTTTCGGGCCTTCTCGAAGGGTTCGCCATACATTCCAGGCTAAAACCGGAATCAATGCTTACCGCATTCAGTACCCTGCTTTGCAGTAACAAATTGGCCGAACCGATGCCGCCGGCAATCAATACAATATCCACCTTGTCAACATATGCCGACAGGTCGGGTTTATCGAGCATTGACTGTGTGGCCGATATTGCCTTAAAAAAAACATGGCCGGCACCCCTTCTTTTCAGTTCCTGCTCCACTGCTGCACACTTCGTTTCGTTGAAGGAAGATAATACCAGCACATTTCTGTTGCTGAACAGTTGCAGGCTGTCGGGCCGTTCAGCAATACATACACAAAATAAAATGCGGTATAGTTATCACTGTTTAAATGAATGCCGTTTTCGGCAAACCATTGCTGCATCGGTTCAATATATTCTTCACAAAAATGCCCGGCTGAGTACAGGAAATGGTTTGCAATAAATCCCTGCGCAGCAATTTCCCGCAGCATTAACGGGAACTGCTTTTTTAGCAGTTTATTCTGTTCCGGCGTATAGCTCTCGCCCATACGGTTTTGTACCGCTTTAGTAACCGGGCTGCATAGTATCTAATAATTTTACACTTTCTGTTTGCTTCCCGGTTTCTTTCCCACACAATAGGCGTACTCCCCATCGCACATCCGCATTACCGGTAAATACTTTCTTTTTCAATCGCCCCAAAAATCCTTTCTCTGAATGTAGCATAAAAAATAACGGCATTTTTTCTTCAAAAAAAAAGTTGCTCAAGATTTTCTTTGCTCAATGAAGAAAAAACCAGTAAATCTTTCATTGCTGTTCTATACATTTTACTGACAGTTTTCACAATATTATTAATTCATAAGTTTTCAGGTGTGTTACTGAATGCTGCTGTTTTTAAGCTACATGTCTGTATACACTTGCATGTATTGCTGCTGTTTTGTCCCAGCTAAATAATTTCGCTTGTTCTATACCAGCCGTTCGCATCATTTTAAGCCGTTCTGTATTATTTAGCAGGTCAGCTATTACGTCATACATGGAGCAACTTGAAAGGATCAAAATAGGATGCTGCTCTGCCACCAACTTCAGGCAAAGAAGAATTATCGCTTAACACAACCGGGCAGCCGCACTGCATGGCTTCCAGTACAGGAATGCCAAAACCTTCATACAGGGAGGGAAATACAAAGACGGTGGCTTCGGAATATAACTTAATAAAAAGCGTCACTAACATGAGGATAAGCAATAACTCTTTCCTGATACCCAAATTATTGATCAGATTTTGTTCAGATAGTGTTATTGGCCCACCACCGGCAATAATCAACAGTATTTGTTCCTGCTTTAATAAGGGCTGCTGCTTTTATAAAAGCGGTAAAATTCTTGTATCCTTGTCTGCTGCCTACAAAAGTAAATAACGATCTGGCAAAATATTAATATCCTGTCGAACGGGTATATCAAAAGACGGGCGAAAATCCACGGATAAATGTGCCGTAGTTACCTTCTCCGGATTATAATGATAATAATCAATCAGATCAGATCTGGTATTCTCAGAAACTGTTATAATATGACTACCCTTTTCAATTAAGTTCTTCTTCCATGAAAGAACTGTTTGTGTCTGTGATGTGCCGTCATTCATCCTCTCATTTGTGAGGTCATGTACAGTAATCACAAGTGGTGTGCTACCAGGTTCTTTAAGAAATAGGGATCGTAATAAGTAGGATGAAAAATATCCGGAACCCCTTTTTTCAGCAAGCGGTTACCATAGGGCCGGTTTAGCTGCTGGTTAATAATTTTTAAGGCGCTGAGTTTTCCTTTGAACTGCAGGTTCTTTAGTACTGGTTTTTTGGCCAGCCAGCGGGTATCCTGTATATACGTATTGTACGAATGCCGGCAACGGAATATAACTTCCATGTCCCTGTCTTTATCCAGCCTGCTCAGCACTTCAATAAAATAGCGGGATATACCGCCGCTGATCTGCCAGTCAAATATCTGTGTGTCAAAAAGAACTTTCAATGTCTGTTATTTATAAAATATTCGCTTAGCTATCTTTTCCAAACCTGCCCGGCGCAGTACTTTCTTTACTGAATCAAACGGGCCGCCACTCAGCAGTTTATTCCGCCAGCTTTTTTGTCATTAACGACAGTGCTTTAATGGCATTCCTGTTGGTTTCAATTGCTTCAATATTGCCGGCACTCTCTATTTCTGCCGCTATTTCCAGCCGCATTTTTATTTCCTGCTCATGTACCCACTTTGCATCCCTGCTGGTATTATTGCCATGTATCCGCACCAGTGCATAACTGCCCGGTTCTTCATGATACAAAAAATAACTGCCCGCCAGCACACATTTCAATACAAACAGGTAATCCTCTGCAGCACGCAGGCTGGTATTCCAGTTTCCCACTTTTTCAAATACAGATCTTCTGAACAAACAACTGTTTACGGGGCCAAAACTTCCTTTAAGTGCAAGCGGTAAAAAAGCCGGACCCTTACCGGATATCCCGGGCATCCACTCTTTGTTTTTGCCCCAGTAGGTGTATGTCCATTTTGTTTTATCATGCGGGTTATCCCGGAAGTACCGCACACTGCCATATACCATCCGCTTCGGGCCGGCTAATAACGCAGTTATATCTCGAACTTTCTGTCTTCTAAATTGGTAGTCCGCATCCGGGGAACTGTATAAACTCCCTTTTGCATAACCAATCGCTTTTTTTCTTGCTTCACTTGGCCCTGCATTGGCCTGCCTGTAATATGAAATACGGCTGTCCTTTTCAATAAATGGCTGAACCACTAATGCTGTATTATCAGTAGAACCATCATCTACAATTATCACTTCCCAGCCGGTATAGGTTTGCCTGCTTATTGCCTGTAATGTATCGGCAATAAGATGACCATAATTGTAACAGGGGATCAGTACAGAGACCATTTGTTGTAAAAACAAATTAAACGTTGCGCAGCCTCAGCTGCTCCCGCAGCCTGGCTATATCAATATATATGTCAAGATAACCGGGTGTCTTCCGGGGATAATCGTTATCCACTCCCTCCGATCGCAGGTAGTCGTAACGCAAATCATAGGTTTGCGCCAGCTTGTAGAAGAATTCGATGTAGAAATTGTCAACAATTATATCCAGTACGGGTGCCTTGGTAAAACACATATGTGCAAACCCCGCCCCATGCACCCCAACAATATCCCGGGCATGATAAAAGTAGTTGATCTGCTCGGCCAGGCTGTAGTCTTCCAAATCAATTATCGTGTAACCAAACTCCTGCAGCACTGATATAACCTCATCAAAATTCACCACCTTCCTGTATTTGGCCCGGGTGCGGCTGATGAATACTTTATCCGGAAACCTGTTTTTGCTGTACAGCATCCCCCGGTCTGTAAGGTTCTTGAGCACCCAGTCTTTAAACGCAACCAGGATATCCTTTTTGCAGGCCATCTCATCTTCAGGAAAATTACACGATATGGCAAGCGGGGTTTTTATCAGCTCCCCTAACAGTAATAAAAAGCAGGTTTTTAATGCCCAATATTTCAAACCACTCATCGTGATACTTATATTTTTTTCCGGGAAAGACAACGGCAGATGAGTTAATATGATCCCGCAAACAATACAGCTTTACCAGCGACTCGTACATGAAATGATAAAAATTATCATACTCATTATTGGCAATACTCAGCGCCGGAAATTCTGTTTTAATTGTTTT
>JADJYK010000015.1 GCA_016719815.1 Chitinophagaceae bacterium
AAATTGTATTTGCGTTTGTGCCTGTTTCATTTCAAAGTCCAACCGGTTGGTAATACAGAAGAAGTAACAGCACTTGCTAGTGTATTGAAGTCATTGCAAATATGTTGTAACTGTCAATGAATATTGACCGTGTAAAATACAAGTGCAGAAAAAGAAAATAATAAAGCAATGTTACCCTTCCGCATATTCCCCATTTTGTGATTTTAAAAAATGGCTTTTTCAACAGATACAAGGACAGGTATTTCGGAAAGGATTGGAGTCAGGAAAATTAGCAACAAACATCTAATGTAGGTTATTACCAAATTGTAAAGAAATCAGATACAGTCTTTTTGCCATATATTTTTCCACATCGTATACCTGTAAAGACAGGGCAAAGGTGGCCGGAGGTTTTTTTTCTCAGCTAACGCTTATTTTTCCTCTTATTACAGCAGGAAAAGTTTAGTCTTTTTCAATGGGTTCCATATCGGGAAAAAGGGCCGTAATCAGCATAAGAACAGATGCCACCAGCATCAGCCAGAAACCGGGCAGTCTGTCGGGACATTCGCCGCCCCGGCAGATAGCAAGGATAAAAGTTGCGGACAGCCCAGGCAATATTCAGTTGCCACCACCACATTGACCCGCTTGGCCCACAAACGGGGAATTAAATGAAGAGCCAGGAACAGTACACCCAGTATAAGATGCAGTACTCCGGGTTTGCCGAAATTAGTGCCCCCTGCATCCATACCACCGGCTGAGATATTTGGCCCCGCTACGGCAATCCAGGGCAAAAAACAGGCAATAACCAGCAGCAGAAAAGCAACAATACCCAACCCCTTTATGTAGTGCATAAATGAAAATTGAAGAGTTGCAAGGTAAAGAGTTTAAAGCTATATAAGATGGCTATATTCTTGTGTTTTTATTGCCGGATGTAATTTTGTATAGCTGCGAAAGGGCAAGTTTCGCATAGGAAAAAATGTCGCCGCTACAGGCTTACCCGAACCCATGGGGCGGGATTGGAAAGAGGCCATAACTCCTCATATAAAATGTCGCCCTACGGGACTTTTGATTTCCTCTCTTTTATCTCTCTACCAAAATGCCGGCCCGATGGGCCTGCATAAAAAAGCCCCATCGGGGCGGGATTCGGTAGAATACACCGCATAAAAAATCCAAAGCCCTGTAAGGGCGGCATTTTGGTAGAAGATACCGCATAAAAACAACCAAAGCCCCGGCGGGGCGGCATTTTGGTAAAAGATACCAGCATAAAAACCACCAAAGCCCCGGCGGGGCGGCATTTTGGTAAAAGATACCAGCATAAAAACCACCAAAGCCCCGGCGGGGCGGCATTTTGGTAGAAGATACCAGCATAAAAAAAACCAGAAGCCCCGGCGGGGCGGCATTTTGGTAGAAGATACCGCATAAAAACAACCAAAGCCCCAGCGGGGCGGCATTTTGGTAGAAGATACCAGCATAAAAACATCCAAAACCCCGGCGGGGCGGCATTTTGGTTATAACCATGCAGCTCCCCTTACCATCCGCAAAAATGCCGGTAAAAAAATGTTTGTACCTTGTAAATGAAAAGCAGTGGTTATGCCCCCTGCCCCGATTAGTGTTAACAGGCGTATGCTCCAAAAAATTGTTATCATAGCCCTCTTTCATTGTGTGCTGCAGCAAAGCATTGCACAACTGTGTACCACACCGGGACAAACACCTGTAACAGCCCGGCTGGTATGCGGCACAGAGAGTTTCTATAGTACCACTCCCGTTTATTGCGGCAATACTGCTGTACCCACACCCTGCCCCGGCGGTTTTAACTATACCAACAAAAACCCTAACTTTTTCAGGATGAACTGTTTTTCATCAGGCACTCTTGGTTTTACCATTGTACCGGATCAACCTACTGCCGACTACAACTGGCAGCTGTTTGATATCACAGGCAGCAACCCCAATGATATTTTTACCAATGCCAACCTGTTTGTTGCCTGTAACTGGTCGTCCGACCCCGGCGAAACTGGTGCATCGGATGTGGGAACCAGCCTTACTGTTTGTAATGGCGGCGGACTGCCCACTTTCAGCCAGATGCGGGCATAGTGGCAAGGGCAGGGCATATATGCTGATGGTAAGTAATGAGAATGCTTCTCCTGCGGGTTATAATATTACGTTTACCGGTGGCAATGCCGGCATTACCGATCCGGTTGAGCCACATGTGTTTTCGGCATGGGCCAGTTGTACCGGTAACCAGGTTTTTTTCCGTTCCAACAAAAAAATGGTATGCACCAGCGTAGCCGCAAACGGCAGCGACTTTCAAATCAGCAGTGCCACTATCGTTGGTGCGGTGCCAGGCGACTGCTCTTCACCGTTAGGCAGCGACTCTGTTATTATTACCCTCAGCCAGCCTTTACCCGTGGGAAACTACTCACTTATCATCAACACCGGCAGCGATGGCAATACCCTGCTGGATATTTGCAACCGGGAAATACCTTCCGGCGAAAATGTTAGCTTCACCGTAACACAGCCCCAACCCATAGCTTTGGACAGTATCTATGTTCCGCCCGGCTGCTCACCTGCTTTTGTTGACCTTGCATTTAAGAAAGGAATCAAATGCAGTTCTGTTGCTGCCAACGGCAGCGACTTTCAGTTTACAGGGCCGCAGGCCGTTTCTGTTTCTGTTGCACCCGGTGCCTGCAGCAGCAGTTCGCTTACAACCAGAATAAGGTTATTGTTTACCACACCACTGGTTACAGGCGGCAATTACCAGTTAATACTTACAACCGGCAGCGATGGCAATACATTACTGGATGAATGTGGTTTGCCTGTTACCGTAACCAGCCCGTTACGGTTCGATGTGGTGTCGCCATTATCAGCCGCTTTCACCACTAACAACAGTGCTTCCTGCAGGCAGGACAGTGTTCGGTTCTTTCATAATGGAAATAACAACACCAGCAGCTGGATGTGGAATTTTGGCAACGGGCTAACAAGTACTGTGCAAAATCCTGTATTGTTTTTCAATACTCCGGGAACGAAAAGCGTTACACTGATAGTGGCCAACAGCATCTGTGCTGACACAAGCACACAGACTGTTGATGTTAACGGAAACCTGAAAGCCGGTTTTAAAATACCACCTGTTATCTGTGCCGGCGATACTATTCCCATTACCAATACCAGCACCGGCAGCATCAGCAACTGGGAATGGCAGATGGGAGATGGAAACATATTGAATAGTCATACACCACAAGGCTTCCGTTATCAGCCTATTGGCTATGATATGTATTATACTATTAAACTGATAACTGCCAACACTGTACTTAGTTGCAGTGATACAATAAAGAAAGTGATACAGGTATTAAATAACTGCCTGATAAAAGTACCGACCGCATTTACACACAATGGCGACGGCAAGAACGATTTTCTGTTTCCGTTAAATGCAGTGAAAGCCCTGCAGTTAGAGTTTAAAGTATTTAACCGGGTGGGACAAGTAGTTTTTCCACTAAAGACTGGACCCGCAGGTGGGATGGAACCAGGAATGGTATTGCACAACCACAGGGTGTATATGTATGGCTGCTGAGCTATATACAGGCTGACACAGGTGAGCAAGTTTTGAAAAAGGTACCACGCTGCTGATACGATAGAAAGCACCCGGCGAAAAAATATAGCTCCAGACGGGCGGCATTTTAGCAGCGGTTAGTAACAGGTTCTGCAAAACTATCCTTTGTATTTATTCTGATGCCCTTTACAAATTGGGGCTGAGTGTGGGTGACCTCCTGCTTGCGAGGAGGTCGGGATGGGTCAAAGAATCCTCAAATAAAATGTCGCCCCAACGGGGCTTTTATTTCGTCTTTCAAATTCTATCTACCAAAATACGACCCGCTGGGCCTTTTATTCTTCACACAAATTTATTTTCTACCAATACCCAGAGCTCCGGCGGGGTAACCCTGTTCGAACCGCAAGGGGCGGGATTCTGGTAGAACACACCGCATAAAAAATCCAAAACCCTGTAAGGGGACATTTTGGTAGAGAATATCAGCATAAAACAACCAGAGCCCCGGCGGGGCGGCATTTTGGTAATGACCGTATTATTATTGAATAGGCAATAAAACATAACCGCAAGTTTCCGCAAAACGAAAAAGCCCTGTCTGTGTGTACAAAACAGGGCTGCTAAAAATTATTATTGATGGAATCAACCCGAATCCGGAATGCCGGGATACCAGCCGGAAGGATAACAGGTTTTTCCCGGATGGATTAACGGGCCTGAAGGATAGCGGATTTCTAGATACACAAGAACTTCTTTGCCAAGCTAAGATACACACAGGAAAGGGCGATGTCAATACCCTGACAGAGAAAAATTTTTCCATTCCCATGGAGCTGCGTTTGTTTCCACTGCTTCGGGCCATCCAAACCTCTTTTCATATTCACCTTCTCCAAAATAGCTGTTGAAATAACGGGCATAACGCCGGGCAGGCTCCCCCACAGCCGGGTTTACCTTTCTTTTTCCGGTGTGAAATGCCGCAGCCTTTTCAATAAGTGAGGCCAGTGGCTGCCTGCGGGGCAGGCAAAGTGGTTCTATTTCATTCAATAAGAATTCTATATACCCCTGACTCCAATACATGTGGTGGTTTTTCACATCCCATTCAAATGATGAGTGCCGGAATAATTCCTTTAGCGAAAGCGTAAAATACTTCCTGTTGATCTGCTCCCAAACCCGCAGTTTGCCCGGCACACATTCCTGCGATTCAATAACCGCCTCCATAGGATTTCGGGCTTGCGCCCAGGGAGCTATGCTGGGAGCAAAAGAGCAGTATGCTGTTATCCACTCGTCGAGCCAGAAAACAGCCTTCTCCCACCCCTCCTTGATTTTATTCCAATTGCTAATAACAGGCTGATGAGTCCATTCAATTTTTTCGCACCCCAGTGTGTATTGCATTGTATTAGGAAAACCTGCGGCCGAAGCCTTACTCAACGTATCAAAGAGTGCAAGTTTATCTTCTTCCTGTTGTATATACCCGGGAGCAGCAGCAATTGCTTTAGCTGCCTCCAGCAGGTACACCTGTGCATCACGGTTAAGGGCAGCACCCTCTATCGCCTTGTCAAGCCCACGTTTCATCATCTCAGTTAAAAATACAGGGTAGCTGCAACCGGATTCGCCCAGTTTTATTAGCCCCATAATGGCAGTAATAATAGCTTTATCCTTAATCAGCACATCTGCATCAGATGCATGTTGACCCATCATTTTTTTTGTCTGCACCTGGTTCTCCTGTAATCGTACAATAGCATCTTTATAGGCTTGTATTGTTTGTTGCAATAAAGCAGTATCTGACTTTTCATCATAAACACCTGAGCTTAATGTTGCCGGCCGTGCAGCAGTACTGAGCAGCTTACCATAATGATCGCTGAACTTCATGAACAGCCCCTCCTGCATCAGCTGACCGGAGAAAGCACCACATCGTTCATCTCCTGTCCTAGCTGTTCCATTCTGTTCAGGATTGCTTCCATCTGTATAAAATCATCACCAGCCAGGTTTTTATCCCGGCACTCTTTCAGCATATTCCTGAAGGTCCCCAGCATAGCGTCAAGCATGGTTACATCAACCGGCATAGAAATGATTTATGTTGTACTCGTAAGTATTTGTTTTGTTGCTGCTATGTAAGCAGCTGTTACCCCATCCGGAAAGGGTAGCAGCCTGCGGTGTCTTACTTCATTTATTCTATCGAAATTAAATTTCCAGCCGGGCTGCCAGTTGCCGATTTCCTTTTCTGTTTCTGCATAGGCTTTCCGCAGGTTTACTTTTTCTTCTTCAGCATACTTGTGGTATTGCGCTTTATACCTGTCCGGCACATCAGCTTCCATCCATACTGTTATGCGTTCAAGATATCCGGAATCAGTAAAGGGGTATATGGTATCGGCTGTAAGGGCCAGGCTGGTCTTGTTCTCTTCTTCACTTACCAGGGTTATCAGTTCTGTAACATTGCTGCTGTTTTTAGCAGTATTAATTATGCGGCTGCATCCCTCTGCCCGTATGGGGTCATTCATTTCCAGGTAATATGTTTGCCTGATTGTGTATTCATCAATAATAAGTGCGATAGCATTTTTTTCATTCAGGTCACCCAGCTTTTGCCTGAATTCTTCCAGCGTACTACAGGAAGAGACCGCATCATATATTGCTTTTTCAGAGAAGTAGCTTTCGGAATAAACAGGGTTTCCCTCATACCTTTTCATGCGTAACAGGTAATACTGCTTATAATCCTGCAGGTAGCTGGTCATAACACCAAGTTACGAAAGAATACATACTTTTTCAAGCGACAAAATATGGCGTTCGGGATGCAGGTTATTGCAGCGGGAAACTGAGAAACAGCTGACAACCTTTGCCAGGTGAAGATTCAATTTTTATATCCCCCTTCAGTGCTTTCGCCCTGCTATGAATATTTGATAAGCCAATACCAGCCGGCTTAGTTGCCATGTCAAAGCCAACGCCGTTATCTTTTACTTCCAGCATAACTATATTCGCATGCAGGCTGAGCACAATATCAACGGCTGATGCCCTGGCATATTTAATAATATTTGAGGTTTGTTCCTGTACAATGCGCAGCACTTCCTCCATCTTTTCAAAAGCCGAATACCGTACATTGATCTGTTGCGCCATCTGCATATTGAACTCAATACCATGTAATGAGTCATCAAGGCCAATTGAATCTAGTACTGAAGAACTGAGTTCTTTTGACAATTTCCTGATTTCTTCAATTCCCATCATCTGGTATTCGATGGCTTTCTCAAGAAACCCATTTGCATCTTCGTATTCTGACTTGATAACACTCATGTACATTTTTGTACTCAGTAACAACTGGTTGATGTTATCATGAAGTTCTTTGCTTATTCTGTCCCTCTCTAGTTCCTGTGCCTGAACAGATGCCCTGTTTACCAGCTCTTTTCTCCTGACCTTTTCTTCTATCAGTTTATTCTCCAGTTCTCTTTTTTCTGTTATGTCCTTGATAGCACCAATCAGCCTGACCGGGTGACCATCTTCAAAAATGGCAAAGCCTCTGTCATTCAGCAGGCGGTATGAGCCATCTGCATACAGAAACCTGTATTCTGACTCCCAGTAATCTTTTTTTGCGTGGAGATGGTCTTTAAGTTTATCTTCTACAATAGGCCGGTCATCAGGGTGTATCTTATTAAACCACCATTCAAGTGTAGGTTCAATTTCATCTTTTTTGTAACCGGAAAGTGAACTAAAATTATCTGAGCGGAATATTTCATTGGTAAGAAGGTCAATATCCCATATAGCATCTGATGTGGCATTTACCACATGCCTGAAACGTTCGCCCATCAGCTTAATGCTGGCTACATGCATTTTTCTTTCTGTAATATCTGTGGCAAATCCGCCAATGAGTGTGCTGCCTTTCGTAGTTGCTATCCGGAAACCAAAATGATCTGTAGTACTTCTTAACCCCATCTGGCTGCTCAACAACATCTTCAAAAACATATTCCTTTGTTCCGGATGCCGCTTGTTGCAACCTGTTTACCACCAGGTTATATACCTGCGGATTATGCGGAAGTTCATGAACATCTTTTCCGATTGCCGATTCCGGCATACCGGTTTCTGCGAAAAAACGATCATTACCATAAACAAGTTTTCCTCCCGGTTCATAGATCCATGAAAGAATGGGCACACTCTTCATAAACTGACCAAAAATTGCCTGGCTCTCCTTCTGCTTAACTGTTGCCTTGTATTGTTCTGTAAGATCCAGTGCCTGACCTGCAATCAATTTTTCACCACCGGGCAACTGTATAGTAAATAAATAGGAAACCATATTCTTAACAGACCCGTCCTGTTGCAACATGTCATTATAGCTGGTGGTTACAACACCATCTTTAAATATTTCTTTATTTATGTCAAGTAGTTTTTGAGCAAAAACTGCTGGAAAAATTTCTCTTATATTCTTCCCGGCAGAAGGAGCAGATGCGTTGGTGAACCTGTCATATTCTGCATTTGACATCAGGATATTGCCTTCTTCATCGTAAACCCAGGCCGCTGTTTTACTGTTGGCAATAAAAGTGCTGAACAAAGTCTGGGTTTGTTTCAGTTTAATAGCATCAATCCTTTCTTTGGTAATATCAGTAATGGATAAGACTACGGCATCCGGAGTTTCAGCGTTATTAATGACGGGCATAGAATTGACCGATACCCAGGTAACCTTTCCATTTATTTGCTTAATTCCGATTACAGTACCAAACTGAGGCATTCCGGTAACTAAAGTCCGGTATGATGGTAATGCATCAGGCTTGAAAGGAGCACCATTCTCATCAAAAACCGCAGATGTATCTTCGAGTAATGCTCTGCCCAGAAAATTGCTTTCCACATCAAGTCCGAATATCTCTGCAGCCCGGGAGTTCCATGCCTGTATCTTTCCGGTTTTGTCAATCATGATTATACCTTCCGATAAGGCATTGACTATAATAGCATAAATATTGTTATCTGCTATTTTACCGTGAATTGACTGATTATCACCATTGCCGGATGGCAATGTATCTGTAACGGCTGAATTACCGCTCTGAGCAGACGGAGTTGTGTTAAGGGATTCTACAAGGGAAAAGTTCTGTTTTTTATTAAACGTCTTTTTTCTTGTGTGTAATCAAGATAGCCTTTGATAATGATTCTACTGCCATAGTCTAAACACTGGCGCTGCTACTAAATGCTAACTGTTTTGTTTAAAAATAAAAAGACAACTGTTAAACATGCATTAGCTGTAAAGTTCCTCCCGCAGTGTTTTCACCCTGTCATCCTGAAGATATTCATCGAAAGTGGTGAGTCGGTCAATGATGCCCTTTGGTGTTAATTCAATAACACGATTGGCAACCGTCTCCATAAATGTATGGTCGTGGCTGGTAAGTAATACGATACCTTTATAATCTGTACTTTGTTCATTGAAGCTCTGAATACTTTCCAGGTCGAGGTGGTTGGTGGGCTGATCAAGCAAAATAACATTCGGGCTCTGCAGCATCATCCGGCTAATCATACAGCGTACTTTTTCTCCACCGCTAAGTACGTTAGTCTTTTTGAGTACGTCATCACCGCTAAAAAGCATCTTTCCCAAAAAGCCCCTGAGAAAAGGTTCGTCCACATCTTTTACATGGTCGGGCACATACTGCCGCAACCAGTCCATCAGGTTGTCTTCGCCTGTAAAATACTGACTGTTTTCCTGCGGCAGGTATGCATGAGTTACTGTGCTTCCCCACTCATAGGATCCGCTGTCGGCAATAGTTTCAGCAGTGATAATATTGAAGAAGGTAGTAACTGCCAGCGGGTCACGGCTAAGCAATGCAATTTTATCACCCTTGTTAACGGTAAATGTAACGTTACTGAAAAGCACACGTTCATCAACTGTCTTTTTCAGTTTTTCCACATTCAGGATCTGGTTTCCTACTTCCCGCAATTGCTGAAAAATGATACCGGGATATTTACGGTAACTGGGTTCAATTTCTTCTATTGTCAGCTTTTCCAGTGCTTTCTTACGGGCTGTTGCCTGCCTGCTTTTAGATGCATTAGCACTGAAACGGGCAATAAAATCAATAAGGGCCTGTCTTTTGTCTTCCACCTTCTTGTTCTTATCGCTCAGTTGCCGGGCCATAAGCTGTGAACTTTGATACCAGAATGTATAATTCCTGTAAAGATTTTTATTTTCTGCCTGTCCACATCGGCCACATGTGTGCAGATAGCATCAAAAAGTGACGGTCGTGGCTCACGACCAGCACAATATTCTCATAGTCGGCCAGGAAATTTTCCAGCCAGCTGATCGTTTCAATATCGAGACCATTGGTCGGTTCATCGAGCAGCAGGATATCAGGATTGCCAAAGAGTGCCTGTGCCAGCAAAACTCTTACTTTCAGGTTGGACGGTATCTCTTTCATTAGTGACTGATGAAAGCTTTCTTTAACACCCAGTTCACTTAGCAAAGTTGCAGCATCACTTTCTGCAGTATAGCCCCCCATCTCACCATAATCATGCTCCAGGTGACCGGCCTGTATTCCATCTTCCTCGGTAAAATCTTCTTTTGCATATAATGCTTCTCTTTCTTTTGCAATGGCCCACATCCGGGTATGTCCCATCAATACCGTATCAAGAACTGTAACTTCATCAAACCCGAACTGGTTCTGTTTTAATACTGCCATCCTTTCTCCAGGCGTTATTTCAACTGTACCTTTATTGGGTTCTATTTCCCCGCTCAGTATTTTCAAAAAAGTACTTTTCCCTGCCCCATTGGCGCCAATTACTCCATAGCAATTTCCTTTTGTGAAATTCAGGTTTACTTCTTCAAAAAGCACCCTTTTGCCATAAGCAAGTTTCAGGTCTCTTACACTTATCATTGGTTAAAAATTTGTGGTGCCCGACCGAATGTTCCGAAACAAATATTCATTTCCCGGTATGGGTTTCAGAACGGGCGGCAAAGGTACATTAAAAAGATGTGCTGAAAGTTGATAAACCTGTGCAATCATTTATTTGCTGATCACTAAAAAACCGTCCCGCTGATGGCGGGACGGTTACTATAGTGTGATAAAATTATTTTTGAAAATAACCACATTCACACCCTTAAAGATGAATTCTTTCTCATCATTGTAAAGATGCAGGCTGTAAACTCCGCTTGCCAGTCTTGACAAGTCAACAGGAATTACACTGCCATAGGCTATTCCTTCAACCACCTGATTGTGGTACATTTTTTCCATCTGCGCCAAACACTCTTACACCAAGACGCTTGTAGAGGTCTGTATTCATCCTGATGCTGAAGTTACCATTGTTAGGCACAGGATAAACATACACTGCCTGGTAGTCGGTAAGGAGGCGATGACGTTCAGCACATTCTAACACACTGATCACCTTGGTTTCATTGGTTGTACAACCAGCATTAGATACAGAATAGGTGATTGTTTTTGCACCTATCCCTGCAGCAGAAGGAGTAAATGTTGCACCTGCCACACCTGAGCCGCTCCAAGTTCCGGTTGATGGTGTTGCAGAGAGTGAAACAGGACCGTCTGATACGCAAAGTGCGGAAGGAATGCTGCCAAATGAAACTACAGGATAAGCATTCACGGTAAGTGCAGCAACAGAAGATGTTACGGATCCGCAACCGGCTGTTACTATAACCCTGAACCTGTATCCATTTTGAGCAACCGGTATATTACTTTGTGCAAATGAATTAGTAGTAGCACCTGTAATATTAGCCCAGGTTGTTCCATTATCGGTACTCAATTGCCACTGGTAAGTTAATGCACCGATACCAGTTGTAGCAGTTACGCTCATGGTAGCTGCACTGCCTGCACAGATTGTGGCATTGACCGGCTGTGCAGTTATTGCCGGCAATGTATTAACTGTAAGTACAGCTGCTGTTGACACACCCGGTGTACAAACACCGCTTGATACCACGCAACGATACCTGTATCCGTTTAATGTATAAGGTGTAGTGGTAAGCGTAAGTGTGGCAGCATTTACACCACCATATACTGCAGTAGCAGAAAGGTTGGTATAGTTTGCACCGCCATCTGTACTTACCTGCCATTGATAGCTAAGTCCGGTACCGGAAGCAGCAACAGTAAATGATGTATTCGTTTGTTCGCAAATTGTCTGATTCGATGGATTTGCAGTAACTGTTACAGTTGAAGAAACATTCAGGATTGCAGCTGCAGATGTTGCAGCAGGAGTACATGTGCCGGAAACCACGCAACGGTAGCGATAGTTATTCTGACCTGTAGTTGTGGTTGCCATATTATAACTGGCAGCGATTGCACCGCTTATTGGGTTCCATGTAGTACCACCGTCTGTGCTCAGTTCCCACTGATAAGTAAGACCTGAACCTGTTGCAGTAACGCTGAATGTAACAGCACTTCCGGCACATACTGACAGGCCGACAGGATTAGCCGTAACAGCAGGAGCAACATTTACTGTAAGAGTAGCGGCATCAGAAGTAGTACTTCCGCACTGACCGGTTACAATTACCCGGAACTGCCATCCACTGTTTACAATAGCAGCGCCAGGGAAAGCGTAACTGGCAGCAATTGCGCCAGCAACATTTGTCCATGTACCGCCACCATTTGTGCTGTATTGCCATTGATAACCTGTTGCTCCGGTAGCAGCTACACTGAAATTGGCTGTACCTCCCACACAAACTGCCTGGTTAGCAGGCTGTGCAGTTATCGCCGGACCAGAACCTGGATTAATAGTGAATACAATATTACGGGTTTGAGTTGGTGCGCCGGTACCTGTACCTGTAACAGTTACAGTATAGTTGCCGGGGCTTAATGTACTCATACCTGTAAGGCTAACTGTAGTAGAAGGAGCAGCCTGTGATAGCAATGTGGTGACAAAGCTCACTGTTGGACCAGCAGGACTTACAGAACCACTCAGACTTACATCACCGGTAAACGTACCAATCCATGTAGCTGTAAGGTTGCCAGATGTCATCACATCCGGAGCAGGACATGAAGCCGTAACCGCTGCGGGACTGTTAAATGAGAATCCGTTTGGCGGAGGAGTAATGGTAATATTGGCATTATTAATATCAAAGAAGATATTACCAATAGACTCTACCTTAATCCTTCCGGTAGTTGTCAGGTTCATCGGTACCACAATGCTCTCTGTACCATCATTTGCAGTACTGCTTGCCAATTCAATCGGGAAGGTATTTCCACCATCTGTTGATAGCAATATCTTAACGTTAGCACAGTTAAAAGGTGCCGCAGTTGTATTGTTTACAGACCAACTAATCGTTTGATTAGAGCCAGCTTCCCAGCTTGTTGCAGTATTTTGAGTTGTAATCAGGAAAGGTCCGCCAGTTGCATTAACTGTGACCACCATATCCTGGAAATTTGTTTGTCCAACAGCTGTGCCGTTATAAGGCCTGTTGTCTCTTGCTGTAAGTCTGAAATTAAGTGTACGGCCTACATTACTCAACGCTTCTGTATTCGCAATAGCATCACCACCGGGCAGAGGTCCTGTTATATTAGCCCCTGTAAGAATAGTTGATAACCTTGGGAAAAGCCTCGTAGGAGATGTTGTAGCCGGCCATGTAATCCAGTTAGGACCAGTAGGCTTATTCTCTCTGGCAACACTGTTATTTCCTGTTTGACCTGCACCATCATCATTTTGTTCCCAGCAATAAGTCAGTACATCACTACCATCAGCATCGGTAGCTGAACCAGTTAATACAAAAGGCGTACTGATAGGAATTGTATAGTTAGTTAAAGCAGCAACAACCGGAGTGGCGTTGATACCAGCCTGGTTAGTAGTAACAGGGCAAGTTTTGCCAACCATGTTAACTTGTATCTGCTGAATTGATGCTTCATGGAAGATATCAATTGAGTGCGGAGCCACATCCTGTGATGTGATACCAGCATAACCCATGATTGTGATACCAGAACCAACTTCTTTATTTACGCCAACGCCTTCATTTGACATAGAGAAGGTATGGTTGCCACCCATTTGGTGACCCATTTCGTGAGCAACATAGTCAATATCAAAATTATCACCCTGAGGAATACCATCTGCAGGAGAAGTAATACCACTACCCTTATTGGCATCGTTACAAACACAACCAATACAACCGGCGTTACCACCACCACCACTTGCTCCAAACATATGGCCAATATCATAGTTTGCCGCACCGATTATAGCGTTAAGTGTGGCTTGCAATTGTGCATTCCAGCTTCCCATTGTTGTGTAGGGATCCGTAGCAGGGTTGTAATAAATTACCAGGTCTGTATTCGGAATCAGATTCAAATGGATTGCCAGGTCTTTTTCATAACATCCATTGCAACGGGTAAGTGTGGCATTATAAGCTGCCAGTACAAGTGCAACCTGGGCAGAACTTGTAGCTCCAAACCAGTTAGAATATTCACCATTACAGGACTGCGCCAAACGCATTGTTTTCAACTGCCCTGCACTGCTTTCAGGCCTTAAGAAAGAAACACTCTCATTAAGGCTTGCAGCAAACTGCTGATCTGGAGTTGAACACACCCAGGGTAATCCTCCTTTAGCTCTGTGAGATTTGAATACAGCATACACAGTATGATCCTGTGAGTAAGGTTCTATATACTCATTCGGGCCATTGGTTCTGAAAACCATTGTCTGAATGCCTTGTGGAGAAATACTCAGTTTAAGTGTAGCTCCGTTGTCGGTAATACCTTTTCCGGAGAATGCCCTGATTTCAGGAAAACGGGCCTGTAAAGCAGGTTCAAAGTTTGATGCTTCGTACACTTCAAACTGCTCTATGTTACCATTTGCATCAGGCAAGGAAATAATTGCTGACTGGTTTCCCCTTTTGTCAACAACCGTAAACAGTTTCTGCCGCATGGGTTCAATATTCAAATTGAACAGCTTATACTCCTTAGGAAACGATTGTCTTGCAACAGCCTTATCAGTGGTTATTCCACTGTTATCACTGCGTGAAGACCAATAATTTTCCTGGGCTGAAACTGTAAAAGAAATACTGACTACAAGAATAGCCAGTAAAATTTTGTACATTTTACTCATAAAAAATTGTTTGGTTTTTAAATTTAAAAGCACAAAGCCTTAAAAAGCGTCTAAAATTAAGGAATAATCATGTTCCGTTATTGTATTTTTTTGAACAAAAAAAATAAAGTCCTGTCCCCGGAAAGGGACAGGACTTGCTAAATTTTTCAGCTCCTGAACTATCAGGCTACTAATCATTATTAATACCCCATTCCACCCATATCCGGTGCTCCGCCATGCATATGCGGCTCTTCTTTCTTGGGCTTATCAGCTACAACACATTCAGTTGTAAGCAGCATACCAGCTATGGAAGCAGCATTTTCAAGTGCAACCCGGGTTACTTTGGTAGGATCGATAACACCTGCTTTGAACAGGTTTTCATACTCTTCCGTACGGGCATTGAAACCAAAATCGCCTTTTCCTTCCTTGATCTTCTGTACTACAATAGAACCATCAATGCCTGCATTTGCAGTCAAAATGCGTATGGGCTCTTCCAATGCACGGCGCACAATGGCCATACCCGTTTGCTCATCAGCAATCTGCCCACGAACTTTTGCTTCGAGGCTTTCAATGGACCTGATGAAAGCTACTCCACCACCGGGAACAATTCCTTCTTCAACAGCGGCCCTTGTGGCGTGTAAGGCATCATCCACACGGTCTTTTTTCTCTTTCATTTCTACTTCAGTAGCAGCGCCTACATAGAGAACTGCAACACCACCGCTCAACTTAGCCAAACGCTCCTGCAGTTTTTCTTTGTCATAGTCTGAAGTTGTGTTCTGAATTTGAATGGTTATCTCTTCTACTCTACCTTTTATTTCAGATTTTTTTCCCTTCCCACCTACAACAATTGTATTGTCTTTGTCAATTGTTATTGAAGAAGCTTGTCCTAAAAGCGATAAATCAGCATTTTCAATTTTTGCGCCTAGGTCCTCACTAATTACAACACCACCTGTAAGTATCGCAATATCTTTAAGCATTTCTTTCCTTCTATCGCCAAAACCAGGGGCTTTTACGGCAGCCACTTTTAGTGTGCCACGCAGTTTGTTTACTACTAAAGTAGCCAGTGCTTCGCCTTCCAAATCTTCGGCGATAATCAGCAAAGGACGGCCACCTTGTGCCACTTTCTCCAGTATTTGGAGAATATCTTTCATATTGCTTATCTTCTTATCATATATTAATATGTAAGGATTTTGCAGTTCAACTTCCATTTTTTCGCTGTTGGTAACGAAATAAGGAGAAATATACCCCCTGTCAAACTGCATACCTTCCACTACATCAACAGTTGTATCGGTACCTTTGGCCTCTTCCACGGTAATCACCCCTTCTTTACCCACCTTAACAAATGCTTCAGCAATCAGTTTACCAATTGTTTCATCATTGTTGGCAGAAATAGTAGCCACCTGCTGTATCTTTTTACTGTCGCTTCCTACAGTCTGGCTCTGGTTTTTCAGGCTTTCAACTACCAAACTAACCGCTTTATCAATACCACGTTTCAAATCCATAGGGTTTGCACCGGCAGCCACCATCTTCAGGCCTTCGCTGATGATAGACTGGGCAAGGACGGTGGCCGTGGTAGTGCCATCACCTGCAATATCGGCAGTTTTTGAGGCTACTTCTTTCACCATCTGTGCTCCCATATTTTCAATGGGGTCTTCCAGTTCAATTTCCTTTGCTACAGTAACACCATCTTTTGTTACCTGTGGTGCGCCAAATTTTTTCTCAATAACCACATTACGGCCTTTGGGACCGAGTGTGACTTTAACAGCGTTGGCCAATGTGTCCACGCCTTTTTTCATCCTGTTTCTTGCTTCAATATCGAAGAAGATTTGCTTTGCCATTTTATAGAAGTTTATAAGTTTTAAGATTATGATTAACTAGTTTAAGTCAGGGATTTCTGATATCTGACTTTTGACATCGGGCAGTTATACGATCGCCAGAATATCGCTTTCTCTCATTATCAGGTAATCCAGACCATCTATCTGAATTTCAGTTCCGGCATATTTACCATAAAGTACTGTGTCGCCAGCTTTAACTGTAACCGGTTCATCTTTTTTACCCGGACCTGCGGCAACAACTGTTCCTCTTTGAGGTTTTTCTTGTGCGGTGTCTGGGATAATTATGCCACCCTTCGTCATTGTTTCTGGAGCGGCTGCTTTTACGATTACCCTGTCATGCAGAGGGGTAACATTCACTTTCTTAGCCATAGTTGTATTGATTTTGTGTTTTTTAAATTATTTACCCGTTGTACGGGCCGCCACTAACTTTTGTTACTGGTGGGCGGCGAAGGTACAGGAAATAACATGCCAGTTGCCGGAGATATGAAAAAATTGCAGTTTAGCCCGCATAACACCCGAAATGTATCCCCAAATCATACAAGTATCCCGACAAACTGCCAGTTTCTAATGAATGAATCTCAAAAATCTGACAATAATTTAATAGTAGCCACCCCTTCAGTTGTGATATAATTATATCCTTATCTTCGCCCCCAAATTAGTTCTTGAAGCAATGATCAACAGAAGAAATATCCGGGTAAAAGTGATGCAGACTTTGTACACTGTTACGACCCTGGAACATGACGAAGCCGCCGCTATAAAACCAGCCCCCAATCCTCAAAAAATATTACACCAGCCTTTTGACCAAACCCGTTCCTTATTGGTATACCTGATATGGAACCTTACAGAAATAGCCAGGTATGCTGAAAAAGATGCCCATCAGCGGGCATCCAAACACCTTCCATCGGCCGAAGATTTGCATGTTAATACCAAGATTGCCGGTAATGAAGTTTTATGGAAAATGCTGGAAGACCCCTTTTTAAAAACTCAGACAGACAAAGACAAGCCTGAACGAATTGCCGACAGAGAACTTATAAGAAAAATATATCATAGCCTGGCCGAAACGGCAGAATATAACCTGTATATAAAATCAGAAGGAAGAGAGAAGCCGGAGGAAAAAAAGATTCTGGAGCTTATACTTTCTGACATGATGGTGGAAAATGAAGATTTTACCTCCCATATAGAAGAAAATTATATTAACTGGGATGATGATGGCGAGATGGTGATTCAATTGTTACAAGGATATCTTCAAAAACCGGGCAGTATTAATTTTGCCAAAATGCTGAGTGAGGATAAAGAGCTGTTTGCCAAATCACTTCTCAGCACGGTGCTCGACAAAGACGAACACCTGCAAAGCCTTATTATACCAAAATTAAAGAACTGGGATCCTGACAGGATAGCAGTGCTGGACATGGTTATGATGAAAATGGGGGTGGCAGAATTCCTGTATTTCGAAACTATACCTCCTAAGGTTACTATTAATGAATATATTGACCTTGCCAAAGAGTACAGTACCCAGCAAAGCGGTCAGTTTGTTAACGGAATACTTGACAATATCCATAAAGAGCTGATGCAGCAGGGTAAAATGCATAAAGTGGAGTTTAAGAAGAGTTGAGTTTACAGTTTATTGTTTGTTCACTTAATTTTGCATTTTCTTAAAATCACCAGATATGAAAAAGATACTATTGTTTACTGTTATCGCCGCCGGATTGATTTCCTGCAATTCAGCCGATAAAAAAGACGGCAAGATTGATAGTATGAACAGGGCAGAAATTGAACAGGCATTAAGAGATTCAGCACTATCCGGCACACAGGGTGCGCAAACAGGTGATACAGCCAACTCCACCACTATATCGTGGATTGACTCCACAACTATGGATTTGGGTAAACTGAAAAAAGATCAGCAGGTAGAAGTAACCTATCGTTTTAAAAATACCGGCGACAAGAACCTGGTGATTGAAAATGTAAGTGCCGGATGCGGATGCACCATTCCCGAAAAACCGGAAAAACCTTATGCTCCGGGAGAAGAAGGGGTGATAAAAGCAAGGTTTAATGGCAGCGGTTCCGGACATATTTCTAAAACAGTTACTGTAGTGGCCAATACCAAACCATATAGAGATCATGTGCTTACTTTTACCGGCGACATTCAGGAAAGCAAATAACGAAGACGATCACACCGGCATCATTTAATATACATATAATATACAAACATGAAACTTACACGAACATTCAGCATTGTAATTGCAGCAACAATATTTTTAACCTCTTGTGTGCCTCCTGGCGGAGATAGCAAAAGCAGCGGCGGCGGATTCACCACCCTGTTATTTCCTATACTTATTCTTGTAGTATTCTGGCTTTTCTTTATCCGTCCGCAGTCTAAAAAAGCAAAAGAACAAAAGAAATTTATTGAGAATATGGGCAAAGGTGAAAAGATTGTAACCATTGCCGGTATTCATGGCACCATTAATAAAATAAACGAAGACGGCACCATCATGCTTGAAGTGAGCCCCGGCAGTTATATTAAAATTGAAAAATCTGCTGTTAGCATGGAGTGGACAGCGCAACTGAATAAAATTGTACCTGAAAAGAAATAATTGAATTTTCAATATCAAATCCCAAATTCCAAAAACGCAGTTTACCGGAATTTGGGATTTGTAATTTTAGTAACTTAACTCTGAATGTTACAAATTGGTCTTACAGGCGGTATCGGCAGCGGTAAATCTACCGTTGCAAAAGTATTTGAAACACTGGGTATACCTGTGTATTATGCTGATGACGCAGCAAAAAAGCTGATGAATACTGATGAAAAACTGAAGCAGGAAATAATTAAAACTTTCGGTTCCGAAAGTTATCAAAAAGGTATACTGAACAGACCTTATATCGCTTCAGTGGTTTTTGCAGATAAAGAAAAACTGGAGTTACTGAACTCCATAGTACATCCGGCTACTATCGCCGATTCGCAGGACTGGGTAGCAGCACAAAAGGCACCTTATATTATACGAGAAGCTGCATTACTGTTTGAAAGCGGCGCTAATACCGGATTAGACTATGTAATCGGGGTATCGGCCCCCCTTCCCCTCCGATTACAACGTGTAATGCAGCGGGACGGTCTATCTGCAGAAGAAATAATACAACGTATTAACCGGCAAATGGATGAGGAAGAAAAATTAAAGAAATGTGATTTTGTCATCTGCAATGATGAACAATCCTTGATTATTCCACCGATAGTGGAACTTGATAAAAAATTCAGAACATCAAAAAAGCCTGCATAACTGCAGGCTTTTTATCCTATTTCAAATGAGTTATTTTAATTTGGCCAGTGCCGTTTTAATTCTTTTCCACCCTTCTTCAATTTTTTCCATACTGTTTGCAAATGAAAAACGTACACAACCGGGTTCTCCAAATGCTTCCCCCATCACAGATGATACATGGGCAGAATTGAGAAGGTACATGGCAAAATCTCCTGAATTATTTACTCCTGTTTGTCCATCCGATTTGCCATAGTAATAACTTACATCAGGAAAAATATAAAAAGCACCCTCCGGCTCCGGACAAATTATACCGGGTATATCTTTTACCAGTTCCAGCACCTTTGCCCGCCTGCGGGTGAACTCTTTTGCCATCTCGTATGTTGGTGTAAGATCTGTTGTAAGAGCTGTTACGGCTGCCTTTTGTGTAATAGAATTGGTACCACTGGTAAATTGTCCCTGCACCTTCTCACAGGCTTTGGCAATATCGGCATGTGCAGCAATGTAGCCAAGCCTCCAACCGGTCATGGCAAAACCTTTACTCAATCCGTTAATTAAAACCACCCTGTCCTTCAAGTCATCAAACTGTGCAATGCTTTCATGTTTGCCCACAAAGTTGATATATTCATAAATCTCGTCAGCCAAAATAAAAATACCAGGATGTTTGCTGAATACTTCTGCCAACGCAGCCAGTTCTTCTTTGCTGTACACGGCCCCGCTTGGATTGCAGGGGGATGAAAACATGAACAGTTTCGTCTTCGGCGTTATGGCTGCTTCCAGCTGTGCCGCACTTATTTTAAAATGCTGTTGCGGTGTGCTTTTTATTTCCACCACTTTTCCCCGGGCTATCTTCACCAGTTCGCTGTAAGTTACCCAATAAGGCGTGGGAATCAGCACTTCATCTTCGTCATCCACCAGAGCCAGAATTGCATTTGCAAGGCTCTGCTTGGCACCTGTTGATACTACAATATTTTCAGGTTTATAATCGAGATTGTTATCCCTTTTCAGTTTTGTGCAAACAGCTTCCCGCAAATCAAGATAGCCGGGTACGGGAGTATAATGGCTCCAGTTATCGTTGATAGCTCTTATAGCTGCTTCCTTAATATGTGCAGGTGTGTCAAAATCCGGCTCGCCCAGGCTAAGATCAATTACATCAATACCTTTTGCTCTGAGTTCACGACCCAGTTTGGCCATTTTTAATGTTTCGGGTTCGTTGAATCGCTGTAAAAATGATGAGAGTTGCATAATATTTTCTTTTCGTAATACATGTAAACTTATATGGCCAAAGATAACTCAATAATGCGTTGAGGCGGCAGGTACTATCCTGCTGAGGTTAAATAAATTATCCTAACAATTGTTTGCCTGTATGAAATGCCGTTAAATACCAAACAGCGCTGTGTTACGGGGTGAAATGGTTCTAAGACATTCCTGCTGTACGTCTCCGAGTCTTTCCCACTGCCCTCCCTCTACTGTCTCACTACTGCCCCACTGCAGCCTCACTGTATATAGAGTGGGAGAACACCGGGGTAACAATGAGATATTAGTATTGTTGGGTTAAACAGAAAATTAGCTTCTATTCTTTTCTGTGAGGTTTAGCTGTTTTTTATTGTTAGTAAGAAGGAGTACGGGCAAAAATAATCACCTGAAAAACCTGCAATTCCAAATGACAAAGTCATGTCAAACTTCTGATTTAAACCACTTTAGCATAAACAATCATCCGGGAATTGGAAAGGATTCAGTTTTTACATCCCAGAGTTTGGAAATTCTGTCAGTCTTAGGCCCTTTTCTGGATTACTACCTTCCTTACTAACTGAGAAACAGTCAAAAAACGCCTTTTTTTAGATATATTATATTGGAGCGAAAAAACTATCTTTGCCGCCTCAAAAAAAGTCAGCAGTCATGCTGTGTGCAGTTTACTGTGCATACGTGGCTATTCATTCGTAAATAACAATTGTATGCAACTGAAAGGTTTGATTCGTTTTTTTACCGTCCTGCTTATCATTTACTCTTTGTACCAACTGTCCTTTACATATTTTGTAAGACAGCATGAGAAAAAACTGGAAGCAAAGGCAAAAAAATCGCTCAATGCAAAATATCCGGAGGCAAAGAATTTCAAGAGCCTGGATGATATGCCCGATTCGTTAGTGAAATTCTACAACGCAAGGTTGCGGATATTAGAAGACAGTACAAAAGATGTGACTGTTACATATGGTATCCACGGTGCAGTTAGTTATCAAAAGGCAAAGAACGAGGAGTTGAACCTTGGTCTTGACCTGCAAGGTGGCATGAACGTTACTTTGGAGGTAGAAATGACAGGTCTGCTGAAATCTCTTGCCAATAATTCAAAAGACCCCAATTTTCTTAAAGCAATAGAGAATGCGAATAACAGAAAAGCAAACAGTGATGCTGACTTCATTACTCTGTTTGTAGAAGAATTTAAAAAACTAGACGCAAACCGGCAATTGGCTACCTTATTTTCTGCAGCCAGTTCCGGCCGTGTAGATGTTACTTCCAGCGACAGTAAAGTCGTCAACTACCTGCGTGGTGAGGCCAAAACTGCTTTTGAAAATACCAACCGCATTCTTACTACCCGTATTGACCAGTTTGGTGTGGCCCAGCCCGGTATCTACCCCAATCCTGATAAGCAAATAATTAGTGTTGAGTTACCAGGAGTAAAAGATAAAGAACGGGTTAGAAAGCTGCTGCAAAGTACTGCCAACCTGCAGTTTTGGGAAACCTATAAATTAGAGCAAGTGCAGCAGTCTCTTGCAAATGTTGACAGAGATTTTGATGCCTTTCTGAAAGGTACTTTGCAGGATACAACACCTCTACAGGCTCCGGACACAACTAAAGCAGCGACACCCGATACAACTGCTGGCAAACTGCCTCAAATTGATACTACCGCCAAAACAAACGTTGCGAAGAAGAGTTTCTTCGAAATACTGAAAGCTGGCCAGGGAGTAGGCATTGGATCTGTTTCTATAAAAGATACAGGCCGCCTGCGTTCTTACCTGAATGCCGACTTACTGCGCAGGCATTTTCCTGCTGATGCAGTATTTGCCTATGGCGATGTAAATACCAAAGGCCAAAAAGAAGTTCCTCTTTATATATTGCGTACTTACAACAGAGATAAAGCACCGCTGGAAGGTGATGCCATCACAGACGCAAGACAGGAATTTGATAATGGCAAGCCCAATGTTTCCTTACGGATGAACGATTACGGTGCTGCTGAATGGGGCAAACTGACTGAAAAAAGTTATAAAGAACAAATTCCAATTGCAATTGTGCTGGATAATGTAGTTTACTCAGCACCAATTGCTGTGGGCAAACTGGGCAATAGTTCACAAATTACCGGAAACTTTACTGCAGAAACTGCCAGTGACCTTGCCAATATTCTGAAGATTGGTAAGTTGCCGGCCCCTGCCAAAATTGTTCAGGAACAACAGGTGGGCCCGACCCTTGGACAAAAAAGCCATTCGCTCTGGCAGTATGGCATTTATTATCTCATTTATTGTTATTTTCCTGTTGATGCTGGTTTACTACAATACCAGCGGCTGGATTGCAAATATTGCACTGATATTAAACCTGCTGTTTACGGTTGGTATTCTTGCCGGTTTAGGCGCTTCGTTAACAGCCCCTGGTATTGCTGGTCTGGTATTAACGATTGGTATGGCAGTGGATACGAACGTAATTATTTATGAACGTATCAAAGAAGAACTGACGAGAGGCAAAGGTTATATACCTGCTATTAATGAAGGTTATAAGCGTTCGTTACCGCCAGTATTGGATGGTCACATCACTATCCTGCTTACGGCCATCATTCTTTTCTATTTTGGATTAGGACCTGTTAAAGGATTTGCCACAACGCAGATAATCGGTATCCTTCTCTCCTTATTCTGTGGTATCCTGGTGAGCCGTTGGATTTCGGATATTTTCACTGACAAAAAGAAGCACCTTGAATACTTTACCGGTATTTCCCGTAAGATTTTCAAACATGCCAAATACAAGTTCATTGAATACCGCAAATATGCTTACATGATTTCAGTGGTGGTATTAATCGCCGGTATTGCATCTTTCTTCAACGGGTTGCATTATGGTGTGGAGTTTAACGGGGGTCGCAGTTATACCGTTCAGTTTCCGGACAACGTAGATGTTGATAAAATACGAGAGGACCTGAAGGTTGCTTTTGAAGGAGAGAATCCGGTCATTAAAACAATCGGAGACAACTCAAAACTTGACATTACGACATCATATAAAATCAAGGATCCGAATGTTACAGATTCTACAGTTGAAGCAAAATTATTCCAGGGTCTGAAATCTCATCTACCGGCCAATTACAGTTATGAAAAATTCAGTAATGGTGAAAACAAAGTTGGCCGGATGGGTTCTAAAAAGGTGTTACCTACCATATCGGATGACCTTAAGAAAGGTTCTGTAAAAGCAACCCTGTTTGCATTACTCGTCATCTTCCTTTATATCTTCATCCGCTTCCGTGACTGGAGGTATTCTTTCGGTACCATCGTAGCCTTGCTGCACGACGTACTGGTTACGCTGGTTGTGTTCTCCTTTGCCAAAAATATTGTGCCGTTCCCATTAGAGATTGATCAGCACTTCATTGCGGCGGTATTAACGGTAATTGGCTTCTCAATGAATGACACGGTAATCGTATTCGACCGTATCCGTGAAGATACCCGGCTGTCGCCCACCTCTCCAAAAGCAGAGGTGATTAACCGTGCCATTAATGAAACACTTAGCCGTACCATTATGACATCATTGACAGTATTCCTTACTATTCTCATCCTCTTCCTGGTAGGTGGTGAGGCAACCAGGGGCTTTGCCTTTGCAATGCTGATTGGTGTTATTACCGGTACATACTCGTCTATCTTTGTGGCTGCTCCTATCCTTGTTGACCTTGGTGGTAAGAAAAAACTTGGTAAAACAGGCAGTGGCAGAATTCAATTATGATTGAATCCTGCTTCTACATAATAATAAAGCCTCCTTTTGGGAGGCTTTATTATTCAATACAAACCAGAAAAGTTAAACTGCAAAACTCGTTCCGCAGCCACAGGTAGAAGCAGCATTAGGATTTTTAAATGTAAAACCACGGTTGTTGAGACCATCCTGCCAGTCTATCTGCATACCGAAGAGATATATTTCATGCGACTTATCCATCACACAGGGAATACCGCTTATTTCAAAATGGTTGTCCTTTTCAGTTGTGTGGTCAAAACCCAGAATATAGGTC
Organism: Chitinophagaceae bacterium; assembly: GCA_016719815.1. Lineage (GTDB taxonomy): Bacteria > Bacteroidota > Bacteroidia > Chitinophagales > Chitinophagaceae > JJ008. The sequence goes on from JADJYK010000015.1 coordinate 24,796, forward strand.
ATTCCAGAACAACCGCCACCTTTAACCCCAATTCTAAGCTTCTGTGTAACATCGAAACCGTCGGCATTCATCAGCCGGTTTATCTCCGAAACTGCACCTTCAGTAAATGAAACAGGTAATATTGTCGTTTTTTCCATGCTGTAAAATTAGCTAATCTTTCTGTTTTGATATTTAACCCCTCTTTCGCTAAAAGGAAAAATGATAAGAATCATACAGAAGTTCGGACACTGCGCATTTACCAAATCAGCTTGTAAATCCTAAATTTGTAATTCATACCAATATAAATTCATGGATACCACCACAGTTAGTATTATCATTGCGGTACTTGCATTTCTGGTTGCCATTGCAGCTTATTTAAAAAAAACAAATACGGTTACTGAATCAAGCGGCAATGCTGTTTTTGCATCCACTCCTCTGCGTCTGCAGGCCTACGAACGGCTAGTACTGCTTACGGAAAGAATCTCACTCCCAAACCTGATAAACAGGCTGAATCAACCTGGCATATCGGCTGCTGAGATGAAATTAATTCTTACTGAAAATATCAAGCAGGAATTTGAATACAACAGCACACAACAACTATACGTCAGTCAGCCGGCCTGGGATGCAGTGCGTAATCTGAAAGAACAAAACATTATGGTTGTGCACCAGGTAGCCACATCCTTACCCCTTGATGCCTCCTCGGCTGATTTAAACAAGAAAATACTGGAAGTGCTGATGGCGCAGCCGGGAGGTGCTTTGCATGAAATGGTGCTGCAGGCATTAAACCACGAAGCCAAAAAACTGATGAAATAATTATAATTCCCTTTTACTATGTCAGAAGAAAGCAAAAAATCTACCGATTCCGGTATTGAGATCAAACAAGTATATACACAACAGCATTTGCCCGGCAATCTCGATGAAAAACCCGGTGTCTACCCGTTTAGCCGTGGTGTGCAACCGGATATGTACCGTGGTAAACTCTGGACCATGCGCCAATATGCCGGCTTCTCTACGGCTGAGGAAAGCAATAAACGCTACCACTACCTGCTATCACAAGGTGTAAGCGGCCTGAGTGTGGCCTTCGACCTGCCCACACAAATTGGTTACGACAGTGATCATCCGCTGTCTGAAGGAGAAGTGGGAAAAGTAGGTGTGGCCGTTGACAGTATAGAAGACATGCAAATTCTCTTCAACGGGATTAAACTGGAAGAGGTTAGTACTTCCATGACAATAAATGCCACCGGTTATATTCTGCTGGCACTATATGTAGCGCTGGCAAAACAACAGGGTGCAGACCTGAAGAAAATTTCAGGCACTATACAGAATGACATATTGAAAGAATATGCTGCAAGAGGTACCTATATCTATCCACCCAAGCCTTCAATGCGCATCATCACCGACATTTTTGAGTGGTGCAGCAAGGAAGTCCCTAAATGGAATACAATCTCTATTTCCGGCTATCACATTCGTGAAGCAGGCAGCACAGCTGTGCAGGAAATCGCTTTCACTCTCAGCAATGGGAAAGCATATGTAAAAGCTGCGCAGGAAAAAGGGCTTGATATTAATGTATTTGGTAAACGGCTCTCCTTTTTCTTCAATGCACATAACAATTTGTTTGAAGAAGTTGCGAAATTCAGGGCAGCCCGGAAAATGTGGGCCAAAATAATGAAAGACCTCGGTACCACTGACCCAAAAGCAATGATGCTGCGTTTTCATACTCAAACCGGCGGCAGTACCTTGACTGCACAACAACCTTTAAATAATATTTCAAGGGTAACAATACAAACGATGGCGGCGGTACTTGGCGGCACACAATCGCTGCATACCAACGGCTATGATGAAGCCTTAAGCCTGCCCACAGAAGAGGCAGCAAGAATAGCACTGCGTACACAACAAATTGTTGCGTATGAAAGTGGTGCTGCCGATACCGTTGACCCGCTGGCCGGCTCCTATTTTGTGGAAGCAATGACACAGGAAGTGGAAGAATATGCCTGGAAACTGATGGAAAAATTGATGCAATGGGCGGAAGTGTTACCGCTATCGAACAAGGGTTTATTCAAAATGAAATTGCCCGCAGTGCTTATGAGTACCAGCGTAACATTGAGAACAATGAGAAGATAATAGTCGGTGTAAATAAATTCCAGATTAAAGAAGATGCCCACATGCAGGTAATGAAGATTGATGACAGCATACGGGTAACACAATCTGAAAAACTGGCCAACATGAGAGCTGGCCGTGACCAGGCTAAATGTGACCAATTGCTGCAGATAATTAATGATAAAGCTACGAGCGGCGAAAATATTATGCCGGCAGTAGTGGAGGCTGTGGAACATAAATGCACATTGGGAGAAATAGCGGATGTATTCAGAGAGTTATATGGAGAGTACAAATAGGATCTTATTTGCCTGATGATAAAAGACATACGGTAAGGCTGTATGTCTTTTCTGTTATTTATAAACGGTATAACTGATATTAACAAAATATGTAGCTTTATTTTATCAACTACATTTTATGAACAGCGTTATTAAGTTCTCATCCCTTTTTGTGCTATCGTCCTTTCTATCCATCAGCGCAAAAGCACAAATACCATCATTTCTTACTGACAGTCTTGACACCTATATCGAAAGGGGCATGAAGCAATGGCAAATACCCGGACTTGCCATTGCCATTGTTAAGGATGGGAAAGTCATATTAAGTAAAGGATATGGAGTAAGAGAACTGGGTAAAGAAGATAAAGTAGATGAAAACACTCTTTTATTATTGCCTCAAATACAAAACTTTTACGGGGACAGCACTTGCAAAAGCTGAGTTTGACAAAAAGCTTTTGCTCAATGATAAAGTAACTAAATATATACCCTGGTTCAGGTTGTACGACAGTAATGCTACCAGGCTGGCAAATATCCGTGACATGCTCACACATCGGTTGGGCACAAAAACTTTCCAGGGTGATTTTACTTTCTGGGATTCCAACCTTCCTAAGGATTCAATTGTGTGGAAGATGCGCCACCTGAAACCTGCCGGTGAATTCAGGCAGGATTATGGCTACTGCAACTCAGCTTTTCTTGTAGCCGGGCAGGTATTGGAAAAAGCAACTGGTATAAGCTGGGATAAATATGTGGAAGAGAATATCCTTTCCCCTATTGATATGAATAATACCTACATGGCAACAGCCGGTATAGCCCAACGGAATAATGTGGCTTCTCCCCATAATAACCTTTATACTTCCATTACTAAAATTCCATTTGATAAGGTTGACAATCTCGGTCCAGCTACCAGTATGGTGAGCAATGTAAGAGACCTTACACACTGGCTGATGTTACAAATAGACAGCGGCAAATACGAAGGTAAACAGGTAATTCCCTGGGCTGTACTGCAAAAAACGAGGGACATTAATATCATGACAGGCAGCCGCAAATCACCTTACTATCCTACTCATTTCAGAGGCTACGGACTGGGAGTATATTCAACTGACTATAATAACAGACAGGTTTACTGGCATACAGGTGGTGCATTCGGGCATGTTACAAATGTTTGTTTTGTACCAGAAGAAAAACTGGGTATAACCATCCTGTCAAATAATGATAACCAGAATTTCTTTGAAGCCCTGCGTTATCAGGTACTTGATGCTTACCTGGATGTGCCCTATACTGACAGAAGTAAATTTCAATTGAATTTCTTTGTCCTTAACAAAAAGAAAACAGACGAAGAGCAGGCTGCAATGAAATCCAAGGTGGAACGTAAGAATACACCTTCCATTAACCTTGAAGAATTCACCGGTAACTATTATAACACGGTTTACGGTAACCTGACGATCACGAAAAGCGGCAACATGTTAATATGCCGGCTGGAACATCATCCAGACATTATTGGTTATTTAGAATATATGGACAATAACGAGTTCAGGCTAACTTATTCTAATATTGGCTACGGAATTGTGCCTGCAAGGTTTACAGTTAAAGACAGCAAAGCCCACAGCGTGGAAATTAGCGTAAACGATTTCGTAGAAAGTGATGCGTACCTTTTTGTAAAGAGTGAATTAGTCATCCACTAAATTAAAATGTACTTATAAAAAATAAAGCCCGGTTATAACCGGGCTTTCAAATTTAAGCGGATACTTACTTACTACCATTTACATCCACTTGGCCAAAAACTCTTTAAAGTCATCCCTGAGCTCTTTCATTACTTTTTCAATGCCTTCATATCTTTCGTGAAGTTCTAGTTTTTCACCCAGCATTTCACTTTCCACCCGGCCTTCATTTTCTCTATTTCCCTTTGCCAGGTTACCCACATATATGTTTACATCATGCTTTAACTCATCAATATTATTTCTTTGCAGAATGAACTGATTTTGAAAATGTTCAATATCCTGACTGGCCTCAAAGGTTGTGTTCTTTGAAGCTACTTCTGTAAGCCTTGCCTCCATCATCTTTATTTCATCTTTGTAAAAGATCAGACCGTTTACCCAAATGGTATGGTCGGTCCCAATCCGGTTTACAGGTGTATAACTCATAGTTAAAAGTTTTAACCGAAATTATTACCTGTAAACTCCTTTCTACCTGACGAGGGTCAGAAATGGGTATGAGAGAATTCATTCAAAAAAATGATATATAATCAGTGGTAATACCGAACTATGTCATCTGTCCTGTATGTATTATCGTTGATTACCAGTATAGTTATAAGGAGATAATGAGAGGAAAGATAATATTATTTTTCCAACCGTCTTTTAGTGTAACCGTTCTGTTGAATACCATCTTATCTGCCGGAGAATCTTTGTCAAGGCAATAATATCCTTTACGAAGAAACTGAAAACGGTCTGCAACAGTTGCAGTTTTCAATGATAGTTCTGCATGGCCAATTACCAGCTTCAGGCTCTCCGGATTAAGGTACTCTTTAAAATCCCCCTCTTCATTTGCCGGGTCCTCCACTCTAAACAACCGATCGTACTCCCTCACCACCACTTCAATTGAATTATCAGCATTAACCCAATGCAATGTTCCTTTTACATGAATGCCCGAAGTATCGGCACCACTTTTACTTTCAGGAAAATAGGTACATAATAGCTCCGTTATCTTACCTGACTCATCTCTGAGTACTTCGTCACAACGAATAATGTATGCAGATTTCAGCCTCACTACCTGGCCGGGTGCAAGCCTGAAATATTTCTTAGGAGGATTCTCCATAAAGTCATCCCTTTCGATAAAAAGGCACTTACCAAAAGAGAGATTTCTAACTCCGCCATCAGGGTCTTCCGGGTTATTTTCTGTCTTCAATATTTCTCCTTGCCCTTCATAATTGGTAATTGTTACTTTCACGGGATCAAAACCACCATTCTTCGTAATGCCGCTTTATTCAAATGCTCTCTTACACAAAACTCCAGAAGTCCCACATCAACAATATTATCTCTTTTGGCAATACCAATCCTGTCACAAAAATCACGGATACTTTCAGGAGTGTAGCCTCTTCTGCGTAAGCCACTGATAGTTGGCATCCGGGGGTCATCCCATCCTTCCACATATTTTTCGTTTACCAATTGTAATAATTTTCTTTTGCTGGTAACCGTATAGTTAATATTACGCCGGGCAAACTCATACTGATGAGAAGGAAATATTTCCAGTTTTTCAATCAGCCAATCATATAATTCACGGTGCGGGATGAACTCCATAGTGCAGATGGAGTGAGTAATATTTTCAATAGAATCGCTTTGGCCGTGGGCAAAATCATACATCGGGTAAATACACCAATCATCTCCGGTGCGGTGGTGATGGGCATGTTTAATGCGATACAGAATAGGGTCACGCATCAGCATATTGATATGTGCCATATCAATTTTTGCCCTGAGTGTTTTGCTGCCATCAGGAAATTCACCGTTCTTCATTCCTTCAAACAATCTTTTACTTTCTTCAGTTGAACGTTCCCTAAATGGGCTGTTTTTACCTGGCTCAGTCGGAGTCCCCTTCATAGCTGCAATTTCTTCACTGGTGCTGTCATCCACATAGGCAAGACCTTTATCGATAAGTTTATGTGCAAACCGGTACAACTCTCCAAAATAATCGCTGGCGTAAAGCTCATGTTTCCATTCAAAACCAAGCCACTTAATATCTTCTTTTATGCTGTCAACATATTCTGTTTCTTCAGTTACCGGATTGGTATCATCAAAACGAAGATTGGTATATCCAGGATACGTTTTTGTGAGGCCAAAATTCAGACAGATGCTGCTGGCATGGCCTATATGAAGGTAGCCATTAGGTTCCGGGGGAAATCTTGTGATAATGCTCTTGTACTTTCCTTCTTTTAAGTCCTCCTCAATAATTTCTTCAATAAAATTCAAACTGCGTTCCTCAGACATGATGAAAAATTTATTCGTTAACAACTTGCAAAAGTACAAAAATACAAGGTGTTACAGGTAATATTAAAATCCCATTAAACGAAAAAGCCCCATTTCAGGGGCGCATAAAATTACTAAGGTTGATTATTTATACCCTGTCCATGTTCTGCTATCCATATCAAATAACCAGTAAATTCCATTGGCATATGCAAAATTAAACGTTGTTTGTGAAGGTGCATCATATGGCAGTTCAAGCCGTTTAGTCATAAAACCAGTACCTATGTCGTATAATTCAATACTGCCTCCCCCTACATTCAGAAAGCCAAGTTCAGCGCCTTTTATACCTGTATATACAACTGTTGTAGTATTATGATTTTCTGGCACAGCAGTCTCATCTTCAAATTCATCCGGCCCCTCAGCTTTTGTACGGCTCCAGTGAATAACAATTGTCTTTTCCTCCATTGCTGTGGTTGCATTATAAACATAAACCTGACTGCCAAATAAGAAGAGAACTTTTTGGTTAATGGGGCAGAAGCTCCAACACATTGTACATCCGGCTGGTTTTGACCTTCTTTAATAGTTTCTACCTCAATTACCATCCCTTTTGCATCGAGCTTATACGAAAACCAGCCAAAATCTCCGTACCCATTCCCTTGTATTGCTTTCTTAACAGGATTGTACCATAGCCCCCTTACATCCATCTGTGTTGCATGATCGTCCTCAGAAAGCCGGTTCCCTTTTGAATCAAACACACACATTGGATAACCTACATTTCCGGCCATCGCAGCATAATATTTCTTTTGAACCGGATGCCAAACAACAGAAGCACCTCTTGTGCCCGGCATATCGTCATCCGCCGTCAATGCCATTTGTAAAGTCATCACTTTTTTTAAGGGCTTTGGGGCCGTAACGCTTTTTTGACTGGTGGCACAAAAAGAAAATGCCATTACTGAAGCAGCTAAGAGGAGTTTCTTCATAACTAATTTTTTGAAAGTTATTGAAAATAAAACAACTGCATATCCGTGTTACAGGGTATTTTTGATGTTCAATAAGGATTTAGTCATTTTACTTAATTTTATTGCACAAAACCAATTATATGTCATTGCTAAATCAGAATAATAAAAAGGATAAGAAGAAGGCTGATAAAAAAGATAAAGCTAAAACCGGCCAGGGTTCAAAATTTATCCAAAAACCCGCAACTGGTTTTGTCAGTAAGCAACAAAACACAGGCTCACAACGGGGCAGCTAAACGCTTCATCAATTCTTTATGTCAAGTTTATAACGCAAAACCAGGTCGTCATTATAGACCAGGTACAACCATTGTATTGCCCGGTCTGCAACTGTATAGTTATACTCCATACGTTTGTATCCGTTGTTGGTATCCTTTGTTTCAACAGGTTTTAAAAAACAGCTGCTGACGTGTGACTGTATAAAGTGGTATCGGCCAGTAAATCAGGTGCAATTCTTCTATCCCCTTCGTCAAGCCTAATCAGGTGAAGTCGGACAGTATCACCTGTGGAAGTTTCAATGATCCCTTTAACAGGCCATAAAGAAGTTATAGAATATTTTGCAAATGATTTTTGCTTATATGGTGAATGCCTGAACTCATCCGGTACATAATTATCCTGCAACAAAGTCCACCGCGGATCATCCGGAAAATGGTCTTTAATAAATTGTTCAGGAGTTGCCATAAAATACCTGCTATCGTATTCGCTTACAAACTCATCCCCTGTTCTTGTTATATACCCGCTGGCCCATGTTACATCCATAAGATGCCATGAACTGTCGAACCATACAGCATTCCAATAGTGGTTTACTCCAAATCTTACATTTGGCTTATTATTATCTGTCCTGGCATATCCCAATATGATTTCGCACCGGAGACCGGCATAGTCGCACAATGTTTTAAAGAGTCTTGTATATCCATCACAAACAGCCAGACGGCTGCGTAAGACATCTTCGGCCACTCTCTCATTAAGGGGCTTCAGGGGCGCAATATCGTTAATATCTGCCGGCTTTATTTCGTCAAGCACAGGTTTAGATGAACGTAATGTACTGTTACCTGCAGGTTTCTTATGCCTGGTTCTGTATGAGATATTGTCAGTTACCCACCGGAAAAGTACCCTCACTTTCTCCTTGTCGGTTTTGCAATTGGCCACAAGCTTCTTTGAAAGCTCTGCAGGGCTCTCCTGTGCTAACAGAGCAGCAGGTAAAAAAAGAAATAGTATGATTACATACTTGATCATATCCTGATTTCATTAAAACTGCACCTTACAGAAATATGAATGCTATTACCTTTCTCCAAAAATAAGGCTGCCGATTCGAACCATTGTACTGCCTTCTTCAATAGCAATTTTGTAGTCGCTGCTCATTCCCATGGAGAGAGTTTGAAAATTATAGTTCCCGGTCTGCGGCTGGTCGAATTTATCAAATAGGCCTTTAAGGTATTTGAACTCATTTCTGACAATATCCAATTTATCTGAAAATGATGCCATACCCATCAGTCCACATATTTTTACATAATTTAAATTGGCTGATGAAAGTTCTTTCAGCAGGGATGCCAGTTCCTCTGCATCAAGGCCAAACTTAGTTTCTTCCTTTGCAATATATACCTGCAGCAGACACTCAATCAGCCGGCTTTGCTTCGCAGCCTGTTTGTTTATTTCCTGTAGTAGTTTGAAACTGTCAACGCCATGAATAAGGTGTACAAACGGTGCGATGTACTTAACCTTGTTGCTTTGTAAATGCCCGATAAAATGCCAGCGGATGTCGTTCGGCAATACTGCTGCTTTCTCTGCCAGTTCCTGCACATAGTTTTCACCAAAATCTCTCTGACCAAGATGGTACAGTTCGAGAATGTCCTCAACGGGTTTGGTTTTGGATACGGCAATTAATGCAGTGTTGGTTACCGCAAGCTCCTTCCTAATATTTTGATATGCATCACTGTTGGCTGCCATTGTCAGAATACCCACAAGTGGGTATGTTTGTAATAGAATTGTAGAATAGTTTTACAAAAAGCAAATATAGTTATGAATGCAAGATATATGCTGGGCTCAATGCTCATTTTCCTTTTCTCGATCTCCCTGGTAAATGCCCAGAAAAAGTATCAAGGTAAACTGGTAAGTAAACTCGGACAAGAACAATCCGGAGAGATTACCGTCAACCTGGATGGCAGCAACAATGAACTGATTGAAATAACTTATTCGGAGCAAACAAAAACAAAAGGTAAAACAAAGTCGCAGCAAACCACCTCAGTAAGCATGAAACTAAATGTGGCACTTATCAAACATATAACTATCAACGATACCATTTATTACTTTCGGGACATCAAATATGATTATGATGACAAATATTATTTGAATGTTTGTGTGCGGTTATTAGAAGGTACGCTCAATTGTGGTCTGTTTCAGCAGGGCCGTTCCACCGGAACATCCAACCTGTCTGTAAAACTCCCCAACAGTGAATTGTCCAAACTGGCAGCTGTTGATTTTGATTACTATAAAGCCACATTGGGCTGGCATATTTTTGCTTTTGGCAAATGCAAAAATCTACGTAGCAAAATGGAAGAAAAACTACCCGGCTACTATTGGAATGATGATGTTACGCAGGAGCATCGTCTTGTCATGTGGAAAAGCTGGATACAGGAATATAATTCCTGTAATATACAGTCCAACTGATTTTTATCCTTTCAGGATTGACCGGCTAATCACAATCCGCTGCACTTCGCTGGTACCTTCATAAATCTGCGTAATTTTTGCATCGCGCATCAGTCTTTCTACATGATATTCTTTTACAAAACCATACCCGCCATGCACCTGCACAGCTTCTACCGCCGTCCACATGGCTGTTTCAGAGGCATACAGTTTTGCCATTGAAGAGCTGAGGTCATAATTCATGCCGTTATCCTTTTCCCAGGCAGCTTTCAGACACAGCAGCCTGGAAGCTTCAATCTTTGTTGCCATATCGGCCAGTTTAAAAGCAATGGCCTGGTGGTTCATTATTTCAGTACCGAAAGCCCTCCTTGTTTTGGAGTATTCTTTGGCTAATTCATAAGCACCGCTTGCAATGCCCAAAGCCTGTGCGGCTATGCCTATCCGGCCTCCGGCAAGTGTCTTCATGGCAAATTTAAAACCGAAGCCATCTTCACCTATCCTGTTTTCTTTTGGCACTTTTACATCGTTAAACATTACAGAATGCGTATCGCTGCCACGGATACCGAGTTTATTTTCTTTGGCGGCCACTACCACACCCGGCCAGTTTTTTTCCACAATAAGGCAATTTATACCTTTTGGCCCCTTAGCAGGGTCAGTTTGTGCAATCACAAGATAAACTGAAGCATTGCCCCCATTTGTTATCCAGTTTTTGGTACCGTTGAGCAGGTAATAATCACCTTTATCCTCGGCGGTGGTTCGCTGTGAAGTAGCATCACTTCCAGCTTCTGGTTCGCTGAGCATAAAGGCACCAATATATAATTCGCCATCCTTTCTGCCTTGTGCCAGTGGAGTCAGATACTTTTGTTTTTGCTCCTCATTCCCAAACTCCTGCAAGCCATAACACACTAAACTGTTGTTTACACTCATACACACACTAACGCTGGCATCTATCTTACTTATTTCCTCCATCGCCAGCACATAGCTGATGGTATCCATACCGGCACCACCATATTCAGGCTTTACCATCATACCTAAAAAGCCAAGGTCAGCCAGCTGTTCAACCTGTTCACGGGGAAAAATCTGTTTTTCGTCTCTTTCTATAACGCCGGGAAGACATTCAATTCGGGCAAAATCACGGGCTGCCTGCTGAATCATGAGTTGTTCCTCAGTTAGTTGGAATTGCATATGGAGTAATCGTTTTAGTAAAAGCAAAGATAAGGGGTGCCTTACGACTGCAGTTCCCTTATTAACAATGATTTATTCCCAAACTGGTAAAACGGTGTTTCACCATGAATCAGATTTGGCCTACCTTCGCTGTTTCAATAAACACAAATGAAAAAAATACACATTGTTTTACTTGTAGTTGTAGCTGTTGCCATTGGTGTTTTAATCTCATTTGTAAATGCCACCAGCACCTATGATACAATTGAGACAGCGATGGCTAAGCCGGGAAAATATGTACACCTGATGGCAAAGCTGGACAAATCGCAACCAGTTGATTATAACCCGCTTAAAGATGCCAATTACCTGAGTTTTACGGCTACTGACTCAACCGGCAAATCTGTTAGGGTGGTTTATCATGACCGGAAACCAGACAATTTTGAAATAAGCGACAAACTTGTTTTGAAAGGAAAATATGTGGATGGCAAGTTTGAGTGTAAGGAAATACAGACCAAATGCCCTTCAAAATATAAAGAACAGGCGGCTAAAACGGGCGGCACACATCCCGGTAATGTTCCCAACGGGAACAACACCTCAACCAGCGATTCTATAAAGAAATAACAGGTTTATTGCGTTAATAAATTGCACCAATGAATTACACAGGCGAGCACTTACTTCCCGGCCAGTTAGGTCACTTTTTTGTAATCCTTGCATTAGTTGCCTCTCTTATCGCCACATTCGCTTACTTTAAATCGGCACAGGTAAAATTACCAGAGAATGAGGGGAGCTGGAAAAAACTTGCCCGTTATGCCTTTATTACACAGGCACTGTCAGTTTTTGCTGTATTTGGCATTCTGTTTTACATCATCAACAATCATCTTTTGAGTACCATTATGCCTGGAAACACAGCAGCCGTTCGCTTGAATTCAAATACCTGCTCTCCTGTTTCTGGGAAGGGCAAGAAGGCAGTTTTTTGCTCTGGAGCATATGGCATAGTGTACTGGGCCTGATTTTGATAAAAACAAGCAAGCAGCATGAGGCTCCGGTAATGGCAGTATTGAGCCTGGCTCAATTTGCATTGGCCACCATGATATTAGGCGTATATTTCTTTGGCTCAAAAATTGGTACCAATCCATTCATACTTTTAAGGGATTCCGGTGTATTGGACAGTGCTCCGGCTTTACACATAAACTTTGATGTAACCCAGCCTTTAAAACTGGATTACCTGAGTTCAATAACTGATGGAAACGATCTGAATCCGCTGCTGCAGAACTATGGGATGGTTATGCATCCGCCTGTATTATTCTTAGGCTTTGCATCTACTATTGTCCCTTTTGCCTATGCAGTGGCTGGTCTCTGGAAAAGAGAATTCGGACAGATTAACAACCCTGCATTGCCCTGGGCTTTATTTTCTGCTGCAGTGCTTGGTGTGGGTATTATGATGGGGGGTATGTGGGCTTATGAATCATTGACCTTTGGCGGTTACTGGGCCTGGGATCCGGTTGAAAATGCTTCGCTTGTGCCCTGGATGATTTTGATTTCGGGCATTCACACCGCCCTTATTTATAAACATACCGGCCAATCGTTACGGTCAACACACTTGTTTTATATTCTTTCGTTTGGTTTTGTTCTGTATTCCACTTTCCTGACCAGAACAGGAATTCTGGGTGAAGCATCGGTACATGCATTTACCGGCGAAGGTTCAAACTTCTTTATTCATATTCTTTCATTCCTGGCCATATTTATTATTCCGCCATTTATTCTGTATTTCAGCAGGTACAGAGATATACCCTCCATTCAAAAAGAGGAAGCCACTTCTTCACGGGAGTTCTGGATGTTTATTGGTGCACTGGTTTTCTTTCTTTCAGCCATTGTAATAATCGGGCAAACATCGATACCTGTTTATAATAAGATTTTTGGATTGTCAACCGCACCACCAGAAGATGCTGAATTTAAATATAACAGTATACAGGTTTATGTGGCTGTAATTGTAGCCTTACTTACAGCTGTTGCCCAATACCTGAAATATAAAGAAACGGCTAAAGGGTTTTTCTGGAAGAAAATCGTAGTACCAACCATTGCCTCTGTTATTCTTGCAGCTATTGTACTGGCAGTTGGTGATATTAATTACACCCGCAAAGGGCCTGTATTCCAGTATTCCATCTGGGTTGCAGCTGCCTGTAGTATTTATGCCATTATTGCCAATGCAAGTTATATATGGATTGGCCTCAAGGGTAAGTTGCGGTTTACTGGAGGCTCTGTAGCCCATGTGGGTTTTGGTATGGTACTGCTCGGCATATTATTATCGTCCGCTGAAAAAGAGATACTTACCAATAACAAAAACGGCATTCCCGTGGCAGTTGCCCCCGGCGAAAATCCAATGGAGAACCTGACGTTAGTACAAGGTGTTGAAATGGACATGGGAAAATATTTGCTCACTTACCTGGGCGATTCAGCACATCCTAAAAAACAGCAGTCTTTCTATAAGATTCATTTCAAAAGCAAGGATGGCAGAGAAGAGTTTACACTTGTTCCTAATTCATTTGTAAATTATAAAGGACAGGAAGGGTTGATGTCAAATCCGGCAGCACGGCATTATCTTAGTCATGATGTATTTACTTATATCACTTCCATTTCTAATCCGGATGCCCAAAGCGACACGGCATCATTCAAAATTCATATAATAAAACCGGGTGATTCCGTTTTTTATTCATCAGGCTTCATGGTACTGCAGGATGTCAAAAGCAAAGACAGTCTGCCAGAAGAGATATTTGGTAAAGACGGCAGCCTGCATGAAACACCCATTAAGGTATTTTCAAAAACAGGTTCTGTATTTACTGTTACTTCACGGCTGGCAAAAGCAAAAATGAAACGATTGCCCTCGCAGATACGGTAACATCGGAAAACCTGATATTGCAGGTTCAGAAAGTCAATCCTGATAGAAGTATTGAACTTGGGGTGAAAGAGTCTTCAGCTATTCTAAAGTACATCACTATTAAAGCTTATAAGTTTCCTTTCATACTTATTTTATGGTTTGGAGTGGCTATTACTGCTATTGGCATGTTTATCAGTATGTTCCACCGGATGTCACAAAATCGCCGAAAGACTGACCAGGTATAATTTTTGCGACGCTGAAACAGCGTTAAAAGCAATTTTGCAGTCATAAAAAGCGACACCCATTCGTTTTTTAATTTTGCAATCTGTGAAATGTATCAAACCATATTATTTTCTTTTACCGGCAATGCTGATGCTAAGTGCACATTTCGTGTATGGACAAATTGATACCGCCTCCTATCAATATCTTGACTCCACACAATATGCCCTTGAAGCGATGAAAGAACAACGCAAAAAATGGGGACCGAACGACACCATCATACTGCCGGCCGTTTTTTACCATAATGAAATAGTGAATTATAAAGAAGAGCAGATGGTTTGGATCTCCCCCTTATCGGGCCGCAAACTTGAGAAATTTATTCAGGAATGGACAAGACTTCGAAATGCTGTGTATGTTACCTACCCGTATGCCCGAATAGCCGGTGCAACTATTAATGATATTAATGCCCAAATGACCGGGCTTACCACAAAAATTGAAAGAAAGGCCTATATTAAATCCAGAGAAAAAGAACTTAGAAAACAATTTGGTGATCCGTTAACTAATCTCTCCGTTTACCAGGGAAAAGTGTTAATGAAACTTATCAACCGGCAAACAGGAAATAACTGTTATGAAATACTGAAAGAATATAAGGGCGGGTTAAATGCACGGCTGTACCAGACAATGGCATGGTTTGTAGGTGGCAATCTGAAGCAGAACTGGGATATCAGGGACAACAGTTTTGACCGTCAGATAGAAAGTTTTGTAAAGGAGATAGATGGGAACTGGTACTATAATCCATACAGGAGGTAGTACTTTTTACCTGTAATTATTGATTACACCTTCAAATCTTCTTCTTTAATTTCGTCATCTTTATTTACCTTGTTATTTAAGAACAGAAGGTTAAAAGTAACAGGGATCTATCAATTAATTAAAGAACATGAAACTCGACATACTCGCCATAGGTGTTCACCCGGATGATGTGGAACTGGGTTGCTCCGGCACCCTGATTAATGAAATAAAAAGAGGCAAAAAGGCAGGCATTGTTGATCTTACCCAGGGTGAACTGGGTACCCGTGGTACCATTGAAACCCGTTACCAGGAAGCTGCTGCCGCATCGCAGGTTATTGGTATACATGTAAGGGAAAATCTAAAAATGAGAGACGGTTTTTTTGAAAATGATGAAGCCCACCGGCGGCAACTGATTACAGCTATCAGAAAATACCAGCCGGATATTGTACTGGCAAATGTGTTGCACGACCGTCACCCGGATCATGGCAGAGCCGGTAAGCTAATTGCTGACAGCTGTTTTTGGCAGGGCTGGCTAAAATTGAAACAGCTGATGCGAATGGCACACCACAGCAACGCTGGAGACCTGCCTATGTACTGCATTACATACAGGACTGGTACCACGAACCAGACCTGCTTATTGATATTACCAGTGTTTTTGATCAACGAATGGAAGCAGTTAAAGCTTATAGCACTCAATTTCATTCAGGCCCAGGAAGCGAAGAAGGCCCGCAAACATATATTTCAACCCCTGACTTTCTGGAAGGTGTGGTGGCCAGGGCCCGGATGTTTGGGAAAAGAATTGGTGTTAAATACGCTGAAGGCTTTATCACAGAAAAAAAGATAGGCATTCAAAACCTTGATGCTTTGATACTTAACGAAACATGATAAATGTCACTCACACTAGGCATAAAAGACTTATTTTTACGCCTTAATTATTCACTAATAAAACATAATGAACACCCCGAAATTCACTATTCCAAACCCCTCCTTTCACAGCGAAATAAAAAGAAGAATAAACGAATACTTTTCGAAGCAGGGATTTGCTTCTACAGGTAATTTCAGTCTTTATTTAAAAGCCTTTGTTCTGATAACAGCATTTATTGCCATTTATATACACCTGGTATTTTTTACTCCTGCTGTTTGGTTTGCTATTCCCGAATGTTTATTGCTGGGTATTCTTACAGCCGCAATCGGCTTTAACATCATGCATGATGGTGCACATGGAAGTTTTAGCCGGAAAAAATGGATAAATAACCTGGCGGGGTTGTCACTCAATATGCTTGGTGCTAATGTGTTTATGTGGAAGACAAAACATAATGTACTCCACCATTCTTATACCAATATTCATGAACTTGACGATGATATTGAAGCAAAACCGCTCCTTCGCTTTTGCAAAACACAGAAGTATTACAAAATACATAAGTACCAGCACCGTTATTTTTGGGCCGCCTATTCATTACTCTACATCTGGTGGGTATTCGTAACAGACTATAAAAAGTATTTTCTAAAAAAAATTGGCGATATGCCCATACAGAAGATGACAGCTACCGATCATCTTTCATTTTGGGGATTTAAAATACTGCATGCTTTTCTGTTTGTAGTGCTTCCCTATCTTAACTGTTGGGGTAATGCCCTGGCTTATTGGCTTCCTGATTTATGGGCTTTTTACCGGTTTTATTCTCAGCATTGTTTTCCAGCTGGCACATACAGTAGAAGGAACTACATTCTTACAGGCAAGCACACAAACCGGTAGAATTGAAGATGAGTGGGCACTGCACCAGCTAAAAACAACCGCCAATTTTGCTAACAAAAACAAGTTTTTATGCTGGTGGGTAGGTGGATTAAACTTCCAGGTTGAACATCACCTGTTTCCCAAAGTATCGCATATTCATTATCCTGCAATAAGCAAAATAATACGGAAAGCCTGCGAGGATTACGGCTTCCCTTACCTGGAATATCCCAAAATCATGCTGGCTGTACAATCCCATGTTTCGCACCTGAAAGCTATGAGCAAAAGGTAGCAGAGTATGACTTCTATACAGTTAATTATATACACTTATCTGCAATCAGGTATAATCAGCAATACAAATTTTGCCAGATTTGAAAGCCTGAGTAATTTGCATTTTCATTTTTACTGAAATGTCAAACCTTAAAGATTTTAATCCAAACAATGTCAGCAATCCAAACAATAACATATTCGGATTACCCACTACAGAAAATGATGCGGAATTAATTCTGTTGCCGGTTCCATGGGAGGTTACGGTTAGCTATGGTGCCGGAACAGGCCGTGCCCCTGAGGCTATCTTCAGGGCAAGTATGCAGGTTGACTTGCATGACCCTGAGTTTAATGAAGCCTGGAGAAAAGGTTTTTACATGCGGCCTGTTGACAAAAAAGTGCTGATGAAGAGTGACTACCTGCGAAAAGAAGCCGAATTATACATTGACTATATCTCAAAAGGAGAAGAACTGCAGGCCAACCAGTTTATGTGCAAAACACTTAAAGAAGTAAACGAAGGTGGTGTGTTCTTAAATGAATGGGTTTACACAGAAACAAAGGCGCTGCTTGACAAAGGGAAACTGGTAGGCGTTGTTGGCGGAGACCACAGCACACCGCTCGGCTTTATGAAAGCCATTGGGAAAAGTATGGCAACTACGGCATCCTGCATATTGATGCCCACTTTGACCTGAGGGCCGTTTATGAAGGATTTACATACTCTCATGCAAGTATAATGTACAATGCACTCAAAGAGGTTCCTGAAATCGAGACCATTGTACAGGCAGGTGTAAGAGATTTTGGGAGTGATGAATGGGAGTACGTAAAAAACAGTAACTATAAAGTAATCACCTATTTCGACAAAGAAATAAAAGAGCGGCAATACGAAGGCCAAACATGGCGATACATTGCCGAAGAGATAATAAGCAAACTACCACAAAAAGTTTACATCAGTTTTGATATTGACGGACTCGACCGTAAACTATGCCCATACACTGGCACACCTGTACCAGGCGGATTTGAGCTTGAACAGGTCTTCTACTTGTTTACAAAGCTTAAAGAAAGCGGCAAGCAAATAATCGGATTTGATTTAAACGAAGTAGGTATCGCTGTTAACAATGAATGGGATGCCAATGTGGGAGCAAGGGTTTTGTATAAGTTGTGTAACCTGCTTGCAAGCAGCAAAAGCTAAAACCTGTTAAATGGGGACAAGCATTTTGGGAGAGGAATACATATTCAGCATTGCAAATACCAAAAAAAGTTTTATTACTTTTTGCCTTCTTCATTATCATTATCAACGCTGTACTACTTACATTAATAAGAATAAACTATTCTGAAGGCCCTCTAAAAAACTGGAAACTGTTCGGAGTTGTGCTCTACATTATTCTCTTTTCAATCTTGTTTTTTATAAGGAGAGAAAAAGAAAAAACTACACTTTCTGTATTCACCTTTATTCTGGTTATAACTGCATGGCTGGTGATGGCTGAGCTTCTGCCGGCTATCATTAATCTTATAATATTGCTGCTTTTCAAAATCTCAACCCGGTCTCTGGTTATTAAGATCAATGCACAAAGAATTATTTACCCCTCCTTTCCTTCCCTGGCAATTGGATGGAACGAACTGAATAATGTGATCCTGAAAGACGGCCTGCTCACTATTGACTTAAAAAACAACAAAGTCTATCAGCATTATCCCGAAGAAATAAGCCTTGTTGACGAAGCAATTTTTAACAGCTTCTGTAAACAACATACAGCCAGTCATATAAACAGTATCAGAAAAAACAATACTTTCACACAGAAAACACCCAACGCTAATAAATATGTTACCTCAATCTCCATACATCCTTTATTCCGATGGCAAGGGAAATATTTTTGAAGACACCTCCCTGTTTGTAACCGGCCGCAGCGGGTGGGATGCACTGCCTGTACCAGATGACGAGTGGATTGAACTGCCCGACGGTGGTTCCTTATACGAACTGCCCGGGCGAAAAGGCATTGGCATTGATGTACAAACAGGCGAAATGAGGTTGTGCGAAAAAGGATGGGCGGTGGCGGCTTTTATTCCACCGGCACATACTGGCTACTACCTGGCAGCTTACGAAACTGCACCCGATGCGCCAATACTTCCGCTGTTCTGTTATACTGCAGCAGGCTGGTACAACGAAAAATTCTATGTCCCCGCAACAAGAGTTGAGCCCGACATCCGCCAGGAATGCAGCGGGTATGATAAAAAACTTATTGATGAAGGAACCGAATCACTGCTGAAAGCATATCCGCACAACAGGCTGGTTAAACACCTGATGGAAAACTGCTGCCAGACATACAACTGCCCCGCAGCCAGAAACTTTGCATTGGGCCGGTGGGAATGTCCTGTACCTGCATCACCGGCTTGTAATGCCAACTGTGTGGGTTGTATATCATTACAGCCTGATGAAGAAGCCATCGTTTCCACACAGGACAGGCTCAGTTTTAGACCCACACCGGAAGAAATCGTTGAGTTTACAGTGCCGCACCTTGAAGCTGCCCCCTATCCTATCATCAGCTTTGGCCAGGGTTGCGAAGGCGAGCCGTTGCTCATGTGGGAAATCATCCGCGATGCCATTATTGAAATCAGGAAACATACACAAAAAGGCAGCATTAACATTAACACTAATGGTTCTAATCCCGATGCGGTAAGAGCTTTATGCAAGGCCGGTCTTGACTCCATTCGTGTCAGCACCAACTCTGCCCGAAGTGAAGTCTATATGCCCTACTATCGCCCCAACAATTATCAGTTTGAAAATATCCTGGAAAGCCTTTCCGTTGTAAATGCCTATGGTGGATGGACGTCCCTCAACTACTTTGTGTTTCCCGGTATGACAGATTCTGTAGCCGAATATGAAGCATTACGCAGCCTGATAAAAAGAACAGGGCTTAAAATGATTCAGTGGCGCAATTTTAATATCGATCCCGATTGGTATCTCGGCAAGATTGGCGTTCACGACGCCGGCGAATTCCTGGGTGTAAAACAAATGATGCAATTAATACGGGAAGAATTCCCGCAGCTTCGCTTTGGCTACTTTAACCCGCCCATGGAAAGAATCAAAGGAGATTTTACAGCCGATTTTGCCCATTAAAAATAAAGGGACTGCTTCAGGAAGAAACATCTTTCCAGCTTATAATATTGGCATCGGCTACTTTATACGTTTTTTCTCCCTGAATAAATGAGTTTCTTAACTGGCTTAAGCCCTGCATTCTTTGCAAGATTTGAAAACAGGTTAATATTCTTAAAAAAATCTGGCTTGGGGGTTGAGCTGCTTTTTATTTCCTGAACAATCAGTTTACCTCCTTCCTCCGATAACAGATCAACCTCACGGCCATTACTATCCTGCCAGAAATAGTTCAGTGGAGTCTCTCCTTTATTAAAAGCTGATTTCATTTTATCGAGAATTATGAAATTCTCAAACAGGCTGCCGTATAGCTTATGATTTTTCAATTGCTTTTCATCAGTAATACCCAGCAAATGGCAAAGTATGCCTGTATCACAGAAATAAATCTTCGGCTTTTTTATAATCCGCTTGTCAAGGTTGTTATAATACGGCGGCAACAGAAACAAAATATAGCTTGCTTCTAAAGTAGCAATCCATTTGGCAATAGTTTTATTATCAACCCCAACAGCCGTTGCAATATCCTGTGTGTTCAAAGGTGTTCCCACCCTTATGGCACACATTTTTATAAACTGGGCAAAAGCCCTTGAGTTATGAATGTTAGGCATCTGCTGAACATCTTTTCTACATACGTTCTGATATACGAACTGTAAAAATGGATGGCTTAATTTTTCTTTTGAAAAGCCTCGGATAAAAACCTTTACACAAAGAGGCTCCCAGTGCCGTTGCGACTGCCGCAAATGTGGCATCATTTCAGAAAGACTGAATGGAAGTAAAGAAAATACAGCCACCCTTCCTGCCAGTGTCTGGCTGATTTTTTCCATCAGCAGAAAGTTTTGCGACCCGCTTAATATATATGCCCCGTTTTTATTCTGCCTATCAGTATGTTGCTGCAAATAAGGGAAAAGAGACGGCACTGCCTGTACTTCATCAAGTATTACTTTGTAATCATACTCCTTCAAAAAACCACCCGGATCTTTTACAGCAAAATATTTGTGCTCATCAATTTCCATATTCAGATACCTGTATCCGGCGGCTGCAAGGTGTGCCAGTGTCGTTTTTCCGCTTTGCCGGGGCCCGGTGATGCTTACAATCGGAAACTTCTTCAACGACCGGGCAATAACCCCTGCCATATCCCTGTGTACAATCGGCGACTTAGACATACATTAATTTTGCAAAAACAAATTTATGTAAAGTTGGAATTTTTTTTATGTAAAGTTGGAATTTTTTTTATGCAAAGTTGGAATTTATATACAGGCAGTGCTAATCTACCAGCGCATAAACAGCAAAACTTGCCAGCCAGTGTTCGCCGCCATATTCGCCGCTTACCACATGTGGCAATGCTGTTGACAGGTGTTTAACCGACGAGGCCCGCAGCAGTTTTCGTCTTACATCACCGGCAGGCAACAAGGAGGCATGCCTTTCATACACCAGCTACGGCTGAAGCTCAGCCCGTCAAGATGTACAATCTGCAGATCCGTTCTGTACGACACAACAGGCAGCACCGTTAAATGCTGCAAACTCTTTAAAGGCATAAAACCGTTAAACCAGCTTAGAAATTCCTTTGCTGGCAAAACCCGCCGCATCAGATCCGCTTCTTCCAATGCAGGCGAAAGAAAATCAGAACCGTTCGGCTCCCACATCGCAGGTGCATTTTTATCTTTCAGGTAAATTTTCTTTGCCGATTCAATAATTGCTTTTTCAAAAGCCCCTTGCTTCAGCTTTCTCGCATAATCCAGTGCAAACACAAGTCCGAAAGCCGTATTAGGATGCACTCCCGTTCTGTTAGGATAAGTTTGCTTAGGTAAAAATTTCATCCACAGCTCCACTATCTTCTGCGTAAGCGGCTGCAGGGCTTCATGCCATTTCTTTCCGTCTGCATCATTCCAGCCGGCCAGTTCCTCATCCAATTTTAATATCCAGGCCCAGCCATAGGTTCCGTTCCCACGATGCAGTAAGCGGCAGTGAAAAATACTTCACTTCATTACGGATATTATCAGCAGTAATAGTGGCATTCAACACCTCTCTTATTCTATTGGCTTCCGGCAATTGTGGAAACTGTTTCAGCAGCCGCACCAGCATCCAGTGACCGTGAACAGACGAATGCCAGTCGAAACAGCCATAAAAACTGGGGTGAAGCTGCCTTGGCAGCAGCACATGGTCGCTGTCGCTAACCGAAGTGTGACTTGTCTTATTCGGGAACTCCTGCAAAATGCACTTGAGTGGCAAAGAAGCGAGGTGCGAAGCCCCATTCACCGTGAGTACAAAATCCGAACTGTCTTTCTTTACGCTGTAAAACTCATTTACCTGTGCAGTAGCTGTTATACCAACAAACAGCAAAGCCAAAAACAATAGATACCTGTTCATACGCAGATTGGTGTGTATCAAACTTAGTTCTTTTTGCTGAGGTATTGCCACCAGTAGCTCTTTGTAAACGAGCAGTCTGTTACAAGCCATCATTAAAATAAAACCTATTTAGCCAGCACCAGTACTACTATCATCGTCCCTTGCGTCGCACTCTTCAGGGTTCGGGAATTCTATTCAGCAAAAGGGGCTGCCATTACAATATGGCAGCCCCTTTGACACAATTCATCACCTAATAATCATAATTGGGATTCCCACAACCATAGACGCAAACATTATTCTTTACAACTTTGATAAATGAAATAGTTTCTTGCTTTGCTAAATCCATATTCCAGTTTACAGTTGATGTTCTATTTGGAATAGGTAAATACAGAAAACTATCAATGTAAATTTCAACGTAGAAATTGTTAAACTCGCCACCAAAATAAGATTGAAATATTCCTCTTGTGTATCCTATCCCAACTGGCATAAACCCTCTTTTGGTGTAAACATTTGGAAGCACTTGCAGCAAACTATCAACTGGTTTCCTATATAATTTAATAGTGGTAACGCTAACACTTGTGGCAATTGCATAGTATCTCCTAAGCATTTATATGTATTTGCTTTCCGAAAGTCTCTTGCATTTATACTATGTCCAATAGATAGTATCACAAGTATGAAAAATATTTTTTTGTTCATAACTTCTTTTTTAATGTAAATACTAAAATTAATATTAGCCCTTGGGGATACAAATACTTTTGCTCCAGATATTTCCGAATTGCCATTTCCAGTAATATTCAAAAAACCCAATTCTGACATTCTCTGCCAATTACATCCAGGGCCAGTGCAATTATTCATTCCGTCGATATGTAAATTATATAGAGTTTGAGCAATTACTTTAATATCTAAGCTGCCACACAAAGCTCTGATAAAGTTTTTGAACTTATTAACATCAACAATTACAAAGGCATAATAGTAGTCTCTCGTTGATATTATTGAAGCTTCAATCGGAAACTTGTCAATCGCAAAATTTTTGTAAATTTTATAAAGATCCGGTCCGTCAAAACATTGGTTTCTATCAGTTCCTCCAATCGGGTCATCCTCATAATGCGTATGAAAAATTGCACAAGCATTCTGATCTAAAGTTGGAGATGATGTATGTGAAAGGCATTTTCCTGATTCCTTGTCTCCTCCATAATTACTTGTCTTTTAAAGTTATCAATTACTTCCCGGCTGACACAGTTTAGTGAACAGACTCAACAGTTTCAGTTTTTAGCAGGTTAGTTTTACCTTTTTAGCACCTTTGTTTCAGCTTTTAGCGGTGTAGTTTCACCTTTTGTCGGATTTGTTTTAACTTTTCTCATAGTAGTTTTAAGTTTTGCTCACTTACTTTCAGGTTCGTTCAATATTGTTTCACCTTTTAGCACCTTTGTTTCAGGTTTTAACACCTGCTTCGTTACAACTCCGGCCTGTTATCACAAGAAAGCCTTCACCCTTTCCCCACCTGTGGAAAAGTTTTACAACACAAAGTCTTGTATCCTAATGACTTTTGCATCAAATCGCACCATGGAAACCACCAACGAGATAACGGCCCTGTTTAACCTGCTCGATGATCCGGACGAAGAAGTCTTCGGTTTAGTCTCCGGCAAAATCATCAACTACGGCAAAAGCATCATCCCCAACCTCGAACATTTATGGGAAACTGTACCCGATGAGACCATCCAGACCAGGGTAGAAATTCTCATTCACCGGCTTTATTACAATGATTTAAAAGAGGACTTCAGCAAATGGGCAGCGGCGGGGCAGCAGGATCTGGCAATGGGGGCCATGTTGTCATGCAAGTTTCAATATCCTGAAATGTCAACAACGCCTGTTTTGCAGGAAATTGAAAAAATACGCCGCAACATCTGGCTCGAACTGAACAACTACCTCACACCGCTTGAGCAAATAAAAATTGTAACCAGTATTCTATTCAGTTACTACGGCTTAAAAGGAAAAGAAACCAGTTACACTACAGCAAATGAATTTTGCTAAATAAAACACTTGACACCAAAACAGGCAACCAGGTAAGTAATGGCATCCTCTACCTGCTGCTATGTGAGCAGCTGGATATACCGGTAAAAGCCATCAGAATACCCAAACAATTTATATTGGGTTACTTTAAGCATACGCATCACGATGACGGTTTCTTTGAAGAAGGCAATAAAATTGAGTTCTTCATAGATCCCACAGCCGGGCATGTTTTCACCCAGCAGGATGTTGACAGTTATTTTAAAAGGATTGCCGTTCCGCAGGTGCCTTCTTATTATAAGCCCTTACAAAATAAACAGGTAATTCAAATGCTGCTGACCGAACTCAGTAAATGCTTCACTACAGAAAGAGATAAACATAAAAAAAACGAACTGGAAGAGCTTACAGCTCTGCTTGATTAGCAGAAAGGTTATTCTTATCGATCACAGGCAACTCAACATAGAACGTTGTCCCTTTTCCGGGATGGGTTTCAAACCATATTTTTCCACCTGCCTGTTCTGTAATGCCTTTGCACATGGCAAGTCCCAAACCGGTACCGGATGACTTCGTGGTAAAATTGGGTACAAATATCCGCTGCTGCATTTCTTGCGGTATTCCGTCTCCGTTATCGGTAATGCTAACAATAACACTATTGTTTACCAATATTTCGTTTATTTCAATTTCACATTGCCGGTTATCTGTACAGGCTTCAATAGCATTAGTTAGAGATTAGTAAAAAGCCTGTTCATTTGTGTTTTATCGGCAAACATTTGCAACCGTTCACCTACCGCATTCCACCTGATTGAAGCATGCAAGTCAGGCGCAAACAATTCTTTCAAAGAATGAATGATGTCATGCAAATCAAATGCTTCAGCATGCGTATTCCCGATGTTTGCAAATTGAGAAAAGTCGGCCGCAATCTTTGACAGGTGGTCGATCTGCTCTACTAATGTATTGGCCACACTGGCTGTTAACTCCTTAATATTGGGCTGATTATTATCGATGGATTTCTGCAGGTACTGAATACTCAGTTTCATAGGTGTAAGAGGATTTTTTATTTCATGGGCCACCTGTCTTGCCATTTCCCGCCATGCACCTTCCCTTTCACTTTTTGCCAATGCCTCAGCACTTTCTCCCAGTTTGGCCACCATCTTATTATACTCCTGAACAAGGTCACCTATTTCATCATTCCGGCTCCAGGTTATCGCTTCGTTTGTTTTTCCCAATTTCACTTCTTTCATTTTATCACCAATGATGGAAAAAGAATTGGTAATACGATTGGTAATAAAAAGGGCAATAAGGCCGGCAATAAGAAAAATAAAAGCATTCAGGTTGATCAGTGTAACAAGGAAATTTGAAATCGCCTGGCGCAGTTCCGGCGTTGACGTGAAATACGGAATATTTACGTAAGCATCAACAACGCCTTCATCATTCCGTACAGGTGCATAGATGCTGTAATAAGAAAAATCACCTACCTTCTCTTCCTGCAGATAATGCACTTTGCGCAACCGGTTCAGATAATAAAAGGCCCTGGGTTCCATTTTTTTGCTCAGTACCCCTTTTGTATACACATTCGCTTCCGAGGAAACCTGTAAATCACCATTCAGGTCGTATACATTTACATCCACACCATGTATATCCGACACCTCATCCACCAGCTTCTGCAAATCGTTATTGGAAACAGAATCATAAATTTTTACCACATCATCAAATGTATTGTGATCCGACATTTTCTTTTCCATTTCGTTGACCATGATCTTCATAGTCCTGCTTAGTTTATCACTGTTGCTTTGCTTGTTCCTGCTTATAAAAAACGAAATAGTAGCAGCGCCAATAATCAGAAAAGAAAAAACACTGATAAAAATAATGGTGCCATGTACCTGTGTCCGGATGTTGAACTGTAAAAACTTCTTGACCCCGGAGAGACTAAACCCGATTTTTGTAAAAAGCGAAATCAGTTCCAATATCATCACCAAAAAAAGAAATGAACAAAAGATATATGAAAACAGGGTGATGGCCTCTATCGCTGTTTCTTTTTTCCGGGCCACCACAACTACTTTATCCTTACCTGCCCTGTACCATAGTTCATCATAATCGCCATTTCTTTTTAACAGGTACTCCTCATCAGGCACTTCCGTATCTGTAAGCCAGTTAGCATAAGGATAGTTACCCGGATGTGTTACCAGCCGTTTGTTGATATACACTGCATTGGAGTAAATAGGCGAGTTCTCCAGATCGGCCTCCCGGAACTGACGGAATAACTCCGGAAACAATGCATCACGGCTGTAGTTTTTTAAATTTGAAACAATAAAAAACGTACCCATTTTGTTTGCGGCAGTATCTTTTACTTCCCGCTTTGTGATGTAATTAAATTTGTCGAAAGACCTTTCATAATAATACAACCCCTCTGTCTCTGCCGGCTTTGCCTGAACAGTAAATATGGTGTTCAGCGATTCATATGTGGTAAGGTCTTCATTAAATAACGGCTTATCTCCCTTATCATACACATACAACCGGGTATCATACTTATCCAGGTAACCACTGTAACTGTCGGTAATAATACTGTCTCGTATTTTTTTACTTTCACTTTCATTTGCAAACCTGGAAAAGTTGTCGGACAAGAAATCGTCATCAATATACTTTACGGCAATACTCAGCAGCCTTTCACTCGAAGGATCTGTTTGTACAGCCAGTTTATCTGCAATCAGCTTCCGTTTTTCCCACTCTACTTTTTTATTTTGTGAAAGCATAATAGCAGCGATGGAAACAGAAAATATAAAAATCCAGGTAAGCGTTCCGGCAATATTAATCCTGAATCGTGCAAACAAAAGCTGCCTTTTACTGATAAGCCAGGTATATCCCAATAACCATACTAATACGGGCAGATAAAATAACACATCGGCATGACCCGTTCGTAAACTAAGCAAAAGGAGACCGGCAAATGCAATTGCGAAATAGATCAGCCAGTCCCGCCCTCCAAACAAGGGATAAATTAACCGGAGCAGGAGGAGTGACAAAAAGTAATACGTTAAGGACAAACAAGAAAGAATAAAAAAGCCTGCAATAGTATTAACATCAAGGCTGAAGAAGTTGGTAATATCAAAAGAAATCTTTGAGTCAGCCACGAGGCTTCTTACAACAGAAGCAACAACGAATGAACCGGCAACAAGCAGCAGCAAAGCAGTTATACCGGCAACCCATTTCCATTTATTCGAAAAAATACTGCCTGGATTTTCAATATGCCGCAGCCTGAACCATGAAAATAATACTATCCATCCAAGCAGAATTGAGTTAAAAAATAAATCTCCCAGTGAACGCTGAACGATATTGGAGCCATATACAGCAGGATTAAAAAATTCAAACTGGCGAAGATTAAATAAACCCGGATAGAGATAAAAAACAAACCTTACAAGTGTAAATGAAACGATAAGAACAATGATGCCCTGCCATATATTTCTGCGGCTGGCTGTTGTTTCCGCAAGCATTTGCAAAAAAATAAGAAGTAACAATAACCCGCCGAGACGTATCAAAACCGTTTTTTTATCGTTGTAAGGGACAGCGACAGATATTTTTTTATCAAGATAAAACAGCGCTGCCCCGGTACTTCCATGAACGGGAAATTCTGTTGGCTTCTCACTCAGCTTTACCCGCTGGTCTGCACTACCGCTAAAAGCAAATTTTTCAGGTAAATAATCTGTCGTTATGAAAAACTCTGAGCGAACTGGTATAACCGAAAAAGCATACACCTCTCCAGCTTGTATCCGGATTGTTTTCTTTATAATAACATACCAGCCGTTTGATAATTTCCGGAAATATTCGCCATCAGCCGAAAAAATCAAATCATCGGGCGGAGTGGCAAACTGCTGGCTCCAAAATTTCATAGCAGGGGATGTAAACTCATCCGCCTTTGTATAAATAAATAAGCCAAATACTTCATTGTGCAAAGAAGTAAAATCGCTTATTGATTCCTGCTGACCGGCAAGCCTGCTTAGCAAAGCTGTGTCGGATGTTATAGCTTCAAAATACTGTCTTTTTTTTTTCAAGAAATGTTTCTGCCCTCGCTGCTTCCTGTAATACTGCAGAGCTGTTGGTATATAACTTATTAAAAATAAAAGAAAGGGTAAACAACAAAAAAGCAAGCAGCAATATGCTGTACTTATTTAATAATATATTTCTGAAACCGGTTTTCACAAATCAGCCTGCTGTTTTTTTATACTGTTCCATATACTATCCATTTCGTGTAATGTCATCTCATTCAGGCTTCTTCCATTTTGTAAGGCCTTATGCTCCATCAGTGAAAACCGTCGAATAAATTTTTTATTGGTCAGTTCAATGGCATTCTCTGCATCAACCTGCAAAAACCGTGCATAATTGACCAGCGAGAAAAATACATCGCCCAGTTCTTCTTCTACTTTAAATTTTTCTTCCCCTTTACTATTCATTTCGCTTGCTGATTGCCAGTTTTCAATTGCAGTTTTCAGTTCACCCATCTCTTCCTCTACTTTTACCCAAACCTGTTCTTTTGTTTCCCATTCAAATCCAACCTGCTTTGCTTTTTCTTGCAGCCGCATCGCTTTTACCACAGCAGGAAGGGATTGCGGCACGCCGCTGAGTACCGATTTCTTACCTTCTTTTAACTTAAGTTTCTCCCAGTTTCTTTTCACATCTTCCTCATTTTCCACCTTCACATCACCGTAAATGTGGGGATGCCTAGCAATCAGCTTTTCGCAAATTCCGTTTATCAGTTCATGTAATTCAAACTGCTTCTCCTCACTTCCAATCTTTGCATAGAAAACAATATGCAGCAATAAGTCTCCTAATTCTTCTTTAATACCTTTCCAGTCGTTGTCGGTAATAGCATCGGCAAGTTCATAGGTTTCCTCAATCGTTAGCTGACGCAGGCTCTGCGCAGTTTGCTTTCTATCCCAGGGACATTTTTCCCGAAGGTCATTCATTATCTGTACCAGCCTTCCGAATTCTTTTATCGCTTCCAAATTCTTTGATTTTATATTAATAAGAACGAAATAATAATAAGACCTACAAAAAGTACCATCAGCATAATAAACGCTCCGATATTAAGCAAAAGAAACTTCAGAAATGTCTTTGAAATACCTTGTCCATAAAAACGCTTCATCGCAATAAGTAAATAAAGGGCCCCATAAATAATCGAAATTATTGTCAGCCAGTTAAAAATACCAAGATCTGTTACAGACTTAAGCCGCTCAAAACAAAGCACAAAGAATAACAAAATAAAACTCAGCAGGTACTGGTAAATTGCAAAAATGCCATGGTCAACATAAAACAATTCTCGCCTTCGGCCGTACAGCACTTTAAGAATAAATGCAAAAAGCGGCAAGGAAAGAAAAAGAAGATAAGGCAACTTATGCATAAAATCACTAAACCATACCTTGCCAATTTCCTGAGAACTGGCATTATACTTTTCTCTTAGTTTCAGCCCCCGCCTGGTTAATAACTGCTCAAACCGGGTATCTTTCTTTTCAGCGCTAAGCTGCTTTTGTATTGAATCATAATGGGCAACAGACTTGTAATTGAGCAACGTATTTCTAACCCCGGTAGTATCCTTTATTCCAATAATAAACACAACATCATCCTTGGTAATTTTGCTGGTGGAATCTTCCAGATTATAAATAAGGTTTTGGAGCCTTCTGTTACCTGGCTCATCTGCCAGCTTCTTTTTTACATCCAAAATATAGGGAGCCCTTTGTTCTTTGGTCAAGACATCACCAATACGAAAACCGAAATTGCTGGTATTTGCAAAAAAGGCAAAAAAAAGTAAGAAGAAAATTGCCGAAGTAAACACATACATTTTAACCGGGTTGAGGTAGCTGGCTTTCTTTCCGGAAATATAAGCTGCAGGTAAAAAACCAGGGTTAACCAAAAGCTTTTTAACAGAAGAAAAAAACTTGCTGTCAAAGTGAAAAATATCAAAAACAAAATGGGTAAGCATGTGCCAGAAACTGTCATGTGGCTCAACATTTTCCTGTCCACAAAGCGAACAAAACCGCTCCGGCACCTCTGCGCCACAGTTCAGGCACTCTTTCTCTTTTCTTAAAGCTTTATGCGACACCTAAAATTTTTCTTAAAATTAAGCACAAATAAATACAAGAAAGCCTACTTTTTCGTTAGTGAGGTTTAAAAACTAACTTTGGTCATCCTAATCTTTTGACGAATGAGACGTTTACTGTTACCGCTGACAATTCTATTCTGGCAATATTGTGATGCCCAATATTACTATAACGATATAATCGGCACAAAGGAAACAAACCTGCTGATGCAGGGATATATAACTAACAAAGTTAAAACCGTAACTGCAGCAGGATATGATGCTAAAGGCACAAAGGCATCTGACTTTTATGAATTTCATGAAGTGAAAGAAAACGAGGCTGTAATCAAAATTTCAAATATTGTGAATTTTAATAAAACTGTCACTTATAACAGGTTCGACAGTAAAAGCCGGGTTATCAGTATCATTGATTCTTCAATAGCTGTTCAAAACAGTACTTCGTACGAGTACGACGATAACGACCGTGTAAAAAATTGTACGAAACACAGTCAATGACTCATCGGGTTTCTTTAATCATACGGAAATACATGAATGGCATTATGCAGCTTCTGGCCTGCCCGAGAAAATGCTTCGCATTATACGTTCAGCAGAGGGAAGCGACACCCTTCAAATCATTTTTACAACTGATGAATATGGCAACATTGGAGAAGAGAAAACGATAAAAAAGGGGATTGAAACCGGCAACCTTCTTTATTACTATGACAATAAAAGCAGGCTTACAGATATAGTCCGGTACAATACAAGAGCCAGAAAGTTACTTCCCGACATAATGTTTGAATATGATGAAATCGGAAGAGTAATTCAGAAAATAACTACCACATCAAGCCTGCATATGGGCTATCTGATTTGGAGATACATTTATGATAATAACGGACTGAAAATAAAAGAAGCTGTATTCAATAAAGACAAGCAGATAACCGGTAAGATAGAATACAGCTACACTTATGGACAGTAGTACACTGTGCAAACACCGTCGTATGAAGTCAGTAATCATTGCTCTGATACTATTGGCAGGGAAACACAACACACTGGCATTGTTCCGCATCGAAAAGTAACGCCAACTGTTGAATGCCAAAAATCTGGAAAAGATCAGGCCGGTTTTAGCTGTACCGCTTGACAGAACGGCTGAATGGCTAAAACAAAATATATGTTACCCCATTAATAACCTGCTGGAACCTTCCGGATTTTAATGACCCTTGTAATTCACGTCTGTCCCGTGAAGTGTACCAGTCAAAATTTACAGAACAAATGCTTTTAACCTTTCCAATAATTCCCTTATCCTCGAAACTTGAAAAATAAATGATCGGGCAACTGTCTACCGATTTCAATTTTCCTTTAAATGCTTCATTATCGAAAGAAGAATAAAAACCTAGAAAATAATTACCAGCAACCTTTAATTTGCCTTTATAAGCCACATTATCGTACTGGTTGAAATAGTCGAATTGCAATTTACCCAGCGATTTTATTTTGCCTGCTTTATCAGTAACTTCTGATGCCGGGTAATAAGTAAAAAAACAGGTTCCGATACTTTTTACTTTTCCCCTGAAAGCAGAATCTCCATCCTGTCCATAATAATCCACTCTTCCCATATAGGGTAACAATTTACCCGGCTGATAATTGTATCGGTATGACTCCAGCTCAGTTCCCCATTCAATCAGGTTACCGGATTCTGAAACCCGGATTATAACCTGCTGGTCGGTAACAAACCCAAATGATGAAAGCACTGAACCCCTTGAAAGAACCACCTGTCCAAGTTGTTGTGAATGTCCGGTTACCACAAGACTCAGATATAACAATATCAGTATCCCCTTTTTCATTTTGTAATTTGTCAACTAAAAGTATGCAATAATATGATAACCGGTTGCTGGAATTATTGACACCACCGTAGCGAATATTCTAAAATTAAACCCGGTTGCTGGCCGGGTCTGGCTTGCATAAGTAAAAGCTATTGTACAGGTGAAGCGGGTGGTGGTAGATCAGGTGGCAATGGCTGTGGCACTGCATTATTAACCGGCTTTGTAGATTTTAAATAAGAAAAAATAGCTTTCAACTCATCGTCAGAAAAATTCTTAAAAGAATTCCATGGCATTGGCGGCAGTAATAGCCTGTTTCCTTTTATGCCCTTTGCAACCCCGGTACGTAAAGCCACCATAAACTGTTCCTCTGACCACATACCAATACCTGTTGAATCGGGAGTTAAATTGGCTGAATACGAAACACCCCATGGGCCTACCCAGGCAGTCAGGGTTTGAGTTACAGCCAATCCCTTCGACTCTGCCATTTTCCTGTCAACATCAGGTACCGGCATTTGTGCCGGATGGCCTGACAACAGCAAGGAACTGTCATCAGCAGGGCCCATTGGAGTCATTTTTTTTGGAGTATGACAATCACCGCATGCTCCTACGGTAACAAGGTGCTCACCCCATTTGACCTGGGTTTCATAACCACCATAACTTTTTGCTTCTGTTGTTGATTCTTGTTGTGTACACCGGAAATGGCCAGCAATCCGGCCAGCATCACCAAAATGGTGACGAGATTTCTTTTGCATAATGATTGGTTTTGTTTCGTGAAAAAGAAATTGCTGGTTTTCAAGTCACTTAAATGGCACGGTATTGAGAGTGACTGGCTACAGAAGAAATACAATTTACGCCATTTTTCCAATTATAACCCTATGCTGTAAAAAAGAAATTATTGAAAAACTAGTCCTTATAATCCGACCAGTTTTGTTCCGCAATTACATTCCACTTCCCCTGGCTTAGCTTGAGAAGGGAAATCTTTTGGGTTAGAAAGTTTTCTTCAAACTGCTTTATAGAAAAAATATCCCATGCACAGAAAAAAGAAGATGGAGCTATATCTCTCGTTGCAATAGTTACATGCGGATGAAAAGGCCGTACATCCTTCTTTATTTGATTCGTAACCGATCGTACAAAATAATCTTCTGCCTGCTGTTGTAATTCTTCAAGTACAGTATTCTTAACCACATTTACATACAGCACCCTCTTGCCAAAATGAGAAAATCCTTTTAGCGTTATTTCTATCTCATTCACATCACTGTAAAAAGAAAGAAACGTCTGTAACAACTCATTTGCATTCTTATCACACATCCAAAACGGTGGGATTATCGTAATGTGTGCAGGCGATTTCATAGCCACAACACATCCAAACTGCTGTTTCATCCATAACTTGTATTGCAGCAGTTTTTGGTTCAGCTCTTCGGGACAAAGAACTGCAATAAAATACATGTTATGTAATGATGCCCGGTTCAAAAAATGTTTATGACTGATTAATTCAGTTTATATGTGCAATTTACAATTTTTGAATCCTTCCGTTTATCACTATTTATAACGATCCGGTTTGTTTATCATTACCTTTATGCAACTTAACATGGCGATATGAGAACCTTCTTAATAATGCTGTTAGTAATTGGAGCTTCCTGTGCATCACTTCAACAAAACCAGGTCACAGCTAATAACATTCAACCAGTTAAAACAGGTGCCGAACAAACAGAAAAATACCTGCCGCTGCTCAATGGCAAAAGAGTTGCCATTATGGCAAACCCGACAACTATTATTGGTAATGCACATTTGGTGGACAGCCTCCAAACAGCAGGTGTGAATATTGTAAAGGTCTTTGGCCCCGAACATGGCTTCAGAGGCAATGCCAGTGCCGGAGAGGAGGTTAACGACGAAGTAGATAAAAAAACCGGCATCCCTATCATTTCATTGTATGGCAGAAAGAACAAACCTTCCAAAGAAGATCTTGCCGATGTGGATATTCTTATTTATGACCTGCAGGATGTAGGATGCCGCTTCTATACCAATATCAATGCCTTGTCAAGATTAATGGAAGCCTGTTATGAAAACGAAAAGAGATGCTGATACTCGACCGTCCTAACCCAAACGGGTATTTGATTGACGGGCCGATACTTGATATGAAATACAGGTCAGGCATTGGCATGTTTCCTATCCCGATGAGCCACGGTTTAACTGTTGGCGAATTTGCACAAATGACAAATGGAGAAGGATGGCTGACTAACAAAGTAAAATGTAAAATCACAATTATACCTGTCGCTAATTATAACCACGATATGCCTTATGAATTGCCGGTAGCTCCTTCGCCTAACCTGAATACAAACCAGGCAATAATGCTGTATCCTTCCACCTGTATGTTTGAAGGAACATACCTCAATCACGGTCGTGGCACCTATTTTCCTTTTACCGTAATGGGCAGTCCTGAATTAAAAGGCATCTATGATTTTTTCTATACACCAACAGGTATTAAAGGGATGGCAGAAACTCCCCTTTTTATGAACCAGGTATGTTACGGAATAGACCTTAGAAACTACGACCTCAACCTGCTTAGGGAAAGCAAACAGATAAACCTGCAGTGGATAATGGAATTATATAAAGCCCACCCTTACAAAGAGAAATTCTTTAATTCAAGCCTCAGCAACCAGATGGGCACTATTGAAAAACTGATTGGGACGGGAACATTCAGACAACAAATTTTTGATGGTGTATCCGAGGCTTCCATCAGGGCAAGCTGGGAACCTGGATTAAGCCAGTACAAAGTAATGCGGAAGAAATACTTGTTGTACCCTTAAACAAATTACTTCGCCGGGTTCTTACGTGAATTTGCCAGATATTCGGCAACAGCCGCTTCCATATCAACTTCCATAATGTTGGCCAGCGTCAACAGCCACATCAGCACATCTGCAAATTCTTCCTTTGCATTTTCTTTATCACCACTGGCTATGGCCGACGACAACTCTCCCACTTCTTCATGAAACCATAATGCCGTATGATAGATGCCCCTTTCGCTGTCTGTTTTAAAATATCTTTCTTTTACAATCTGCTGTAATGCTGATATATCCATCTTTCTACTGATTATCGGTTTTTATTGTCGTTATTTCCCCTTTAGGTTTTGACCGGCTGCCGCTGTACAGTTCATATTCCAGCAGGCGGCAATCAATTTTGCTGGTATAAAATTCAATTCTTCGTTTTGCTTTCAATCCGATTTTTTTAGCCAGTTCCATGTTGCCTGTAAAAATATAGCCGTAGTAGCCGCCGCAATATTGTTTCATAAAATCACCAATACGGGCATAGGTTTTCTCCAATTCTTTTACATCGCCAAGCCTTTCACCATATTCTGGGTTAACATAGAAAACACCTGGCTTACCAGCCGGAATTACAGTTGCAGCAAAATCGCAAACATCAAAATCAATTAAGCCTGCCACCCCCGCAGCCACAGCATTTTTCTTTGCATTTTCAACTGCTTTTACATTGTAATCGGTAGCAATAATGCAAAGGTCCGGCACATCAGTAATTTGTTTTTCCAGCAAGGCATCTTCTTCGAGGTAAACCGATTCATCATAACCCTGCAGGTGCATAAATGCATAGTTTGTCCGGAATAATCCCGGACGGCGGTTAGTGGCAATCATGGCCGCTTCAATGGCCAATGTTCCAGAACCACACATCGGGTTCACAAATGGTGATTTTCTGTCCCATTGTGTTGCCAGTATAGTAGCAGCGGCCAGTGCCTCCAGCATCGGAGCCTGGCCGGGAATTTTGCGATAGCCATGTCTGCCCAGTGAATCGCCGGAAGTGTCAATAAAGATTTCAGCGTTATCATTTTTCCAAAACAGGTGAATGACGGCACCGGTTAGATCGGCACCGGTTGATGGTCTTGTCCTCTTTTTTTCCCGTAACCTGTCCACAATAGCATCCTTGACCCGCAAGTTGGCAAACATGCTGTTATTGATGGTTGGATTATTTACATTACTGGTAATAGAAAAATAGCCCCCTTCTGGCAAAATATTTTCCCATGGATAACCAATTAGCTGGCTGTAAATTCCGTTAGCATCGGATGCTGTAAATTTTTTCAGGCTGTACAGTACCTGGCTTGCACAACGAAGATTCAGGTTAAGTTTGATACAATTGTTAACTGTTCCAGTAAGCCGGACACCGGTAATAAAAGTTTCTTCAATAATAAACCCCAGTTCCTTTACATCCTGTTCAAGATAAGGCGTAAGCCGCTTAGGGCATGTAACGATGATTTTTGATTTTGTGGTGTACACACTCATGATAGCAATAAAGGTAATGCCTTTACGTATTGATGCCGCCGCTTACTTCTATGCGCTGGCCGTTTATCCATTTGGCTTCAGGTGTGCAAAGAAATGCAACCACACTTCCGATATCATCTGCCGATCCTACCCTGCCAAAAGGCGATAAAGAACTCAGCGCAGTCTTTATCTGCGGATTACTCTAACCATGGCATTATTAAAATCTGTCTCAACAGGACCTGGTGCCACCACATTTGCCCCAATACCCTTTGCACCCAGCTCTTTTGCCAGGTATTTGGTAAATACTTCAACAGCGCCTTTCATTGATGCATAAACTGAATAACCCGGGTTGCTGAATCGTGTTGTACCGGTGGAAATATTAATAATTCTCCCTCCTTCACGAAGCATAGGAACACATTGTTGCGTAAGAAAATATACACCTTTGAAGTGCACATTCAAAAACTCATCAAATAATGCTGCTGTTACCTGTAAAAAGGGAACGGTAGCCCCTATACCAGCATTATTAATTAAAAAGTCAAATTGAGATGCTCCCCAATGCACCGAAAGAGTTGCCCTCAACTTTTCTACAAAAGGATAGATTGAAGTAAAATCACTCATATCCAGTTGCAAAGCAAAAGCTTTTCGCCCTTTCTGTTCTATCGCTTTTACCACATCATCTGCTTCAGCGGCCTTACTTCTGTAGGTTATGATCACATCTGTTCCGTTTCGGGCAATATTGATGGCCATATCTTTTCCCAATCCACGGCTGCCACCGGTTATCAATGCGATTTTCTGCGTCATCTTGTTTATGTTTTAGCTCAGTGAGTGGGCAAATTAAACTTTATCCTGAGAAATCACTGTTTATTTCGAAGCACTTTTTTGCTCCATTGCTGTATTAAGCGCCGAAAGGAAAGTACTCACAAAATCGCCTTTAGGTTCTTCTTTTTGCATCATTGCTGAAATAGATTGCCTTTGTTGCGGAGTAAGAGAAGTAAAAGCATCCCATAGAAACCCTGTAATCTTCTCGTAAGCTTTTGCAATACTCTTTTCTGCCCTTTTATCCAGCATGCGATGCTTTCTTTTACTGGGTTCAGGTTGCAGCACATTTTGCACATACGCTTTCAGCATGGTAAGCATATCGTTCAATTTAGTCTGCAATTTTGCAGCAGCAGAATCTTTCAGTGCATCAATCTGCTTCAACTGCGGTGTTTTTCCGGCACCGTCTGTTTTGGGTGCTCTCCATTTTTGGACAGTATCGGTTATAGTCTTTCCGTTTATTGCCACAAAATACCTGTTATTAATATCACTGTCATTCGCCATTGTCTCCACACGGTCCCAATTGCCATGTGTATATTTATACTTGTACTGCACTCCTTCAAAAACCGGAAGAGTGATGGCAAACAGTCCATTCGCTTTTTTTTCCAGCTGATACAAACTATCGCCGGCATGCCAGTAGTTAAATGACCCGGCGATATAAACCGGCTTATTAATTGTATCAGTTTCCGGTGCCTTTACTACAAAATGTACAGCAGCAACCTGAGCTGTTGCCACCTGTATGGTTGAAGCAATAATGCTGCAGAAGAACATGGTTTTGATTTTGGTTGCCATGGGAAGAAATTTGTGCAAAGCTACACAACTGAGTGTGCTGCATCTGGCACTTTATGAATAATTACATTCGCCTGACACATGAAAAAGCGATTAACTGTTATTAATCATTCATCCACCATCCTGTACCTTCCTATAAATACTGCCATTTGTTAGCAGAAAAACTTGCTTTACTGTGACAAAAAAATACCTAAACCATTTCAAAGTTCAGTACTGCCTGTCATCAACTAAAAAAAAGTGATTTTCTTCATTTTTATTTATGACAATGATTAGCTTTCGCCTGCTCTCTTCATTCTACTTTCGGGCAACTCTTAAAGTGTGATATGGCAAAAACAATTTTTATAGCAACAGCTGAACCTTACAGCGGAAAATCAATCGTGGCCCTGGGCATTGTAAACATGCTTTTGGGTAAAGCCCGTAAAGTGGGCTACTTCAAACCAATAATCAATGACGACCCAAAAGATAGGAAAGATGGCGATATTGAAATGATGACCCGGTATTTCAATCTTTCCATGGCATATGACGATACCTATGCCTTCACCCGCCAAAAAGCCATCCGCCAGATGGAAACAGAACGAAGGGGTGACCTCATTGATATTGTTATACGAAAGGTAAAGAAACTGGAAGAGCAATATGATTATACAGTTATAGAAGGAAGCGACTTCCTGGGCGAAGGCACAGCCTTTGAATTTGAGGCTAATGCCACTATTGCCAAAAACCTGAATGCACCCGTTGTATTTGTAGTTTCCGGCGCCGATAAAACTACTGCACAACTGGTAAGTACAGTACAGGCTACTTTACGCAATTTTGACTCACGGGATGTGCAGGTACTTGCAGTGATTGTAAACAAGGTGAAAAAAGACATGATCGGTGATGTGAAGGAATTACTCACTTCACAACTCTCAAATGGTACTATACTTTCTGTCATTCCCGAGGATAAGAACCTGCAGAATCCCACCATGAAAGAAATTACCGAACAAATGGGCGGAAAATTACTTTTTGGAGAAGACCAGCTTAATAACCAGGTGGATGAAATCATTACCGGAGCTATGCACCTCCCACACTTCCTGAATCACATCTGCGAAAACGTATTGATTGTTACACCGGGCGACCGTGGCGATATTATTATTGGTGCTGTGCAGGCTGGCCAGTCAAGAAATTATCCCAAAATTGCCGGTGTTGTTCTCACAGCAGGTATTATACCCGAAGAGCCGGTAATGCGGCTGCTCGAAGGGTTGAAGGGTGTGCTGCCCATTGTTTCTGTCAAAGAAGGCACTTTCCATACCAGCGTAAGGCTGGGCGATGTAAAATCAAGAATC
This sequence comes from Chitinophagaceae bacterium, assembly GCA_016719815.1. GTDB lineage: Bacteria > Bacteroidota > Bacteroidia > Chitinophagales > Chitinophagaceae > JJ008. The sequence goes on from JADJYK010000015.1 coordinate 64,358, forward strand.
TCCGTAGATAACCCCAAGAAAATTCAGCTGGCCATTAGCAAGTTTGAAAAATATGTGGATGTAAATAAACTGGAAGAGAAAATTATCAACTTCGAACATGAGGGTATTACTCCGCACATGTTCCAGTACCAGCTTACTAAAAGAGCAAAAAGCAAACTGCGCCACATTGTACTGCCGGAAGGTAACGAAGACCGCATACTGAAAGCAGCTTCCCGCCTTATCAACCAGGAAATAGTGGAAATTACACTGCTGGGCGACCCGGCAGAAATTACCGCTTCAGTAAAAAGACTCGGTCTGCATGTAGATTTAAGCAAACTGAATATTATTAACCCTATACAGTCTCCGCATTTTGTTGAGTATGTGGATACCCTTTTTGATCTGCGGAAGAAAAAGAATATCTCCCGTGAGATGGCCCACGACCTGATGACCGATGTTTCTTATTTCGGTACCATGATGGTGTATAAAGGTCATGCCGATGGAATGGTGTCCGGTTCTGTACACACCACACAGCATACTATCCGGCCAGCCTTGCAGTTTGTAAAAACCAAGCCGGGTATCTCGGTAGTATCCTCCGTGTTCTTCATGTGTCTGCCCGACAGGGTTTCTGTGTTTGGCGACTGCGCTGTAAATCCTGATCCAACTGCAGAGCAACTGGCAGAGATTGCAATTTCATCTGCCGAAAGCAGCATAGCTTTCGGCATTGAACCACGGATTGCCATGCTTTCTTACTCTTCAGGCTCTTCAGGCGAAGGTGCCGATGTGGATAAAGTAAGAATGGCTACCGAGCTGGTAAAACAAAAACGCCCTGACCTGAAGGTGGAAGGCCCAATACAGTACGATGCAGCAGTTGACCCAGTGGTAGGCAAGCAAAAAATGCCCGGCTCACCCGTGGCAGGACAAGCCAGTGTACTCATCTTCCCCGACCTGAACACCGGAAACAACACTTACAAAGCTGTACAGCGGGAAACAGGTGCCCTTGCCATCGGCCCGATGTTGCAGGGATTGAACAAACCCATCAACGACCTGAGCCGGGGTTGCACTGTTGATGATATTTTTAACACGGTAATTATAACAGCCATACAGGCACAGGATAAATAAACAAAAGAAAGACATTGCAGGCATGAACATATTTGTAATCAACACAGGAAGCAGTTCTCTCAAATACCAGTTATTTAAAATGCCGGACGAACAACCCGTTTGTACCGGTCTGATTGAACGCATCGGAACTGACAGCTCCGGTATTACTCACAAGACATACATCAACGGTGAGGAATCGGTAGTAAAAGAAAAAATAAGGCTGAACGACCACGAAGCAGGTCTGTATGAAGTAACCCGGCTGCTTACTGATAAAAAGATCGGCGTTATCAGTTCGCTAAATGATATTGAAGTAGTAGGCCACCGTGCAGTACATGGCGGCGAAACATTCTCCTCCACCACCTTCATAACTGATGAGGTAATGGATAAAATTAAAGAACTGTTTTCGCTGGCACCATTACACAACCCGGCCAACTATATCGGAATACAGGTGGCGCAAAAAGTATTTCCCGGGGCAAAACAGGTAGCTGTGTTTGATACCGCTTTTCACCAAACCATGCCACCAAAGGCTTTCCGTTTTGCCATTCCTCAGTCCTACTATATCAAACACCACATCAGGGCTTATGGCTTCCACGGCACATCACATAAATATGTGGCCGCAAAAGCTGCTGAATATCTAAACAACAAAGACGCAAAAATCATTACCATACACCTGGGCAATGGCAGCAGCATGGCAGCGATTGATAAAGGGCATTCTGTTGATACCACCATGGGCCTTGGCCCCGTGGGTGGACTGATTATGGGTACCCGTTCGGGTGATATTGACCCCTCTGTTATCTTCCATCTGCTGGAACAAATGAAGATGACACCGCAGGAAGTTATTGACCTGCTGAATAAAAAAAGCGGCATGATTGGCCTTACCGGCCACAGCGATATGCGTGACATTCACAAATTGGCCAATGATGGTGATAAAAATGCCGAACTGGCTTTTGAGCTATATGCCTACCGCATTAAGAAATACATTGGTGCCTATGCCGCTGTACTCAACGGGCTGGATGCGATTGTATTTACCGCAGGTGTAGGTGAAAATGATACAGATATTCGCAAACGGGTTTGCACCAATATGCAATACCTCGGCATCCATATTGATGAAGCTAAAAACATTACACCTGGAAAAGGCACAAGGGAAATCAATACTGCCGGATCACCGGTTAAAGTGTTGGTAAAACCCACCAATGAGGAACTGGAAATTGTAAAGCAGTGTTACGAACTGGTGAGTAAAGAGAGTTAGTAAACATGTTTTTGTTATAGTGAGAAACCCGGAGAAAACCACATAAAGCATGTGTCTTTTTTGAAATACATGCGAAAGCCGTGCTTTAATCAGCGAGTACGGCTTTTCAATTTAGCCCCTTAGTAAAAAAATATCCTTTCCCCGGTTGATTTATTGTACCGGTTGCTGATATATAAACCGGTTTTAAGCCTGTAATACCGGCCATTTACCCATTTTTCAAGACAGTTAATCAAATTTTGATTGGGGATAAATGGAGCAGTTGGCATACTGCAATGATTAAAAATTCTGTACCGGACAAATACATACATACTCGCCCCGGTCATGTTTCGCACTGAACCGGGGTGATTTGTTTTTAGGTCTGGCCGGAAAAACTGTTCTTCCGAAACCCGAGGCGCTAATCCGGATGCCGAAAGCGCCGACCCGGACACAGCCAGTATAAGCCCGGTTGGATGAAAATGAGGTAGTTAGACAGAAAATGACCCCTTTCTCAGATTTCCCAAATAGGTAAGCCTATGATAAAATATGAAATTTCGTTTCTTTTGATTACCCTATCAATCTGGAAGCGGCAATAAGGAAGTGTCTTAATATTAGAATTGCCTAATTTTATATTGCATTAATGAACTGAGCAAAATGAAATATCTTTTCTGGCTCTGTTTGCATTGCCACTCTTACCATCATCATATTGCCAGACTTACGAATCCTGGATACTGAAAGTACAATATGAAGGCAGTTTAAATACTGGAAATTCAAAAGGCAGTGTTCAGGCTATAGGAACTGCGTTTATAGAAGCCAATGCCGAAGGTGTTTTTAATGGAACTGGTTCTATGAAAGCAACAGAAGAATTAATAAGCGATGATTACAACAGCTCCTGCACAGGTTCTGGAAATTTTTCTGTTACAGGAAAACGTATTGGAAAGTATCTGATATTTAAATTTGAAGGCCTACCTCTTATTCTCAATGGCTATATAACAATTCTTGGAAAAAAACATGAAACAAAAAGTAGCCTTTCGCCTTCGATTTGCACTCCATCTGAAGTTTCTATTGAACGAAAGGAAGGAGGCTATACCAATAATATTTCCTCAGCGCAAACGGATACTAAAGTTTCTATTGCTTATACTCTCTCCGGCGGTAATAATATCTCAGAAGAAGATAATGACAGGACTATTAAAACTCCAATAACAGTTTCGCCGGAGAATCAAAATCTGTGGGTAATAAACATAGAAGGAACTACACTGTTCAGTGTAAATAATAACTCCGCAAATGCTAAAATTACCGCTACCGGGACAGGCAAAATAACATTCCCTTTCCAAAAAAATGAAAACAAAGTTGCGGGAGAAGGCGAATTCATTATAAAGTCCAGTGAAAAGTGGACCAGGCCAAAAGTGCTCAACAAGAAAGATGAAATTAAAGGAACTTATATTATGAATGGTATCATACAGAATGATACACTTAGGTTCACCATTAGTGCAAAACAATTTATATCAGGAAACCTATCACTTCGTAACGACAATACTCTCTTTCCGGAACCTTGGGTATTAATCGATACAAATGTGGTTGCACTACCATTTAATAATAACTCCAGCCTGGAGCTAAAGAAGAATGAGGACAAAGAGAATGGGTTTACCTATGATGAAAAAGTCACTTTTAAATTACAAGGCAAAAAAATTGAAAAATGGAAAATTGAAATTGATGATTTTCATTACAGCCTGGCCTTTAATGATGGAACTGGCAAAAAAATGAACCGATGTGGTTCAAAAGTACATTCACGGCGAGATATTGAGATTATTTGTGAAAACGGAGAGTTCAAATATGGCGAAGGCAATGCCAGGTTTGTTTCGATTGACCCCTATGTTAATCCGCCCGATGCATTTATAAGTACAGTACAAAACGAAGAAATAATCGGAACCGGTACGGATGTAGAAAAAAACAGATACCAAAACGCTATGAACTCAAAAAGATTTAATCCACCCTTGAACGAAGAAGACAAAGCTTTGAAAAAAGAATGGTCTAACATCCCAAAAAATAAAACTCCGTTTATTTTTCCAGAGAAATTCTCTGTAAGTGGTATCAAAAAAGGTACTACGCTGCAAATAAAGCTACCTGCCAATTCCGGATATACTTTAGCGATTGTTTGTACACCTGCCATAAAAGGCCCGAAAAAGCCCACAAAAGAAATTGTTAGAAAATCAGTAGACTCAAATTTTACAATTCAGCTAAAAGATGGATGGGAATTTGCCTTCGGCGATCCAGATTCAATTGATAGGACTGTGATATCTGTTCATAAACTGGATTAATTCAAATTTGTATTAGTTGTTTCAATTTTTAAACCCTGTATTCAGAACAGGCTATAAGTGCTGGCATAGTCTTTTATCAGCCCTATATTTTCTTCTGTTTTTGCATATCGTCGAGGTAGCGGGTGAGGCGGGCAATGAAACCAAGGTCCATCATCTGGCCTTCAATAAGTTTCCAGTCGGGACGGCGGTGCATCATGCCCCGGTTGCGGAACAGGGGTTCGTTGTTCTGAAAAACAAGAAACTTGTTGCGGCCGCTAACCTTGTAGCGGATTACCTGGTTGCTCTCGTATATCCGTTCGATACGGATTCGGTACCACTTACCATTGTTGTTAAAGTCGTGCAGGCTGGCCATATTGGGATGCTGCCGGGCTTTTAAGGAAGACAGAGCTGCGGCAGCGGAACGAAAATACTAATTTTGTTAGTAATTATTATCCCAATCTAATACAATTCAAATACCGACCTTAGAAGTTTAAATTATTTCCAATAAACACCCACAAATGAAAAAAACACCTCTTCTCCTCCTGGTTATTGCCGCATCGTTTCTTTCAGGGTTTGCTTTTAAGTCGGTGCTTACCGGCCAACAAAAGGAAAGCAGCTATAAGAAAGTAACCGGTATTGGCGGCATCTTTTTCAAATGCAAAGACCCTAAGAAAATGCGGGAGTGGTATCAAACACACCTTGGACTGAACACCAATGCCTATGGCGCCGTGTTTGAATGGCGGCAGGGTGCAGACACCACGAAAAAGGTTTTACGCAGTGGAGTCCGTTTGCCGAAACCACAAAATACTTTGCCCCTTCCACCAAAGACTTCATGATTAACTACCGGGTGGAAAACATCACAAATCTTGTGGCCGATTTAAAGCAGCAGGGTGTAACCATTACCGACAGTATTGAAACCTACGACTATGGCAAGTTTGTACATATACTGGATATGGAAGGCAATAAAATTGAACTGTGGGAGCCGAACGATACTGTATATGAAAAACTGGGGCTGCAAATGGGAAGCCAAACGACTAAGTAAGCAGTGCTAAGAAGTCTTACGTTACCGTTATGATTATTGAGTAACCGTTTCTATATTCATTGCACAAAACCATTCACCTTCATGGCAACAAAAACCAAAAAAACAACTCCCGCTTTTACCGATACGGCCGCTTACATTCAGTCCCTGCCCGAAACAGAGCAGGCTATCTGCAAACTGCTTGCTAATGAAATAGACACTCATCTGCCCAAGGCAGAAAACAAAATATGGCATGCCCACCCTGTGTGGTTTATCGAGGGTAATCCCGTAGTGGGGTTCAGCAAACTGAAGGACTGCATCAGGCTGCTGTTCTGGAGCGGCCAGTCGTTTGATGAGCCGGGACTTCAACCCGAAGGCAGTTTTAAAGCGGCAGAAGTTCGCTACACTGCCATAGAACAGGTGAACACCAAAGACCTGAAACGGTGGCTGGGCAAGGCCAAAAAAATACAGTGGGATTATAAGAATATCGTTAAGCGAAAGGGTGTGCTGCTTCCGTTAGCAAAATTTAATCTGTCGTTTATTCTTTAATCCCGGCATAATATGTAGCCATAAATGTGCACAAAACCCTTCTATTGATACTTTCACATAAGCGACGCCATATCAATAACAAAGCGATATTTTACATCACCTCTTTCCAACTCTGTTTTGAAGACGTGCCAGATAACAATCTCCCTGAACATTCGTTAAGGCAAATGCGTAATGGCTTGTAATTACAGTACCGGCAACGGCAAAACTGTCTTACGAATTTGTCATCAAAGGATTTTGTTTTATATTTTTATACCTCAGTGATGAACAGACCATTTATAATAAACAGACGGCAGAGCTATATCTTATGATTTTCTTTTTCATTATGAATTTTTCATCCTTCAGGTTTTATTGTCCGGGTGTCATTAGCTTAGTAAATGACAACGAACCCAGCATCCACTTGTCTTTTATCTTTATATAAACTTCGGTAACCATAAAGGGATTGGTTACTTCATTTCCCCCCACTGCTGCAAGCAAAGTAATTCTGTTTAGAAGTATAGCCGTATTATCAATAATTTTTACAGATGCTTCGTGTACATCTGCTTTCTTATAATGAATGCTTCCACTTTTTATTACGTTGAGTTCTTGTGTTTTTCCCCAGCTTCCGCCCATGTGAACAAATACCGACTTTTCGTGAAAAAGATCGGCCAGTGTATCAGCCTTTTTCTCTGCCATCCACAACCATTTCTGTTTTGAAAGGGTAATTACTTCCGCTCGGCAGCAGTAAACGTTTTTGTTTGCTGGCCGTAAGTGTTTTTTCCACAGAGGAGCAAAAAGCAAATTGCCGGGATAAAAAATTTCATGAAGTGTTTTTTTAAATGATAAAGAGAACGCTTACTTTTTTGCCGGCGCTTCCACTCCTGACATATTGAGTACTCCTTGCGGGAGACGTAATCCTTTGATTTCGATCTTAGCTAAATCTGTATTAAAACTTATCCATTCATCAGCTGTAAGCCGAACATGATCAGCACCGTTATTCTCTATCATGTGTGCCATTTGTGTTGTGCCCGGGATGGGCACTATCCACGGCTTTTGGGCAAGGAGCCATGCCAATGATATTTGCGCAGGCGTTGCAGATTTTTGAACAGCCCACTTTTTAATCAATTCTACCAGTGCCAGATTGTTAGGTAAATTCTCTGGTAAAAACCTGCCCTCGCCACCACGAATATCGCCTTGTGCAAATCTTGTGTTGGCATCAATAGCTCCGGTCAGAAAGCCTACGCCCAATGGACTCCACGGCACAAAGCCAATACCAAGTTCTTCGCAAAGTGGTACTACGTCTTTTTCCGGCCCACGCCATAAAAGGGAGTATTCATTTTGAATGGCTGTAACCGGGTGAACCGCATGTGCCCGCCTGATGGTTTGTATGCCAGGTTCTGAAAGACCGTAATGCAATACTTTTCCCTGTGTCATTAAATCTTTAATTGCACCAACAACATCTTCAATGGGAACATTTCGATCTACACGGTGTTGATATAACAAATCGATGCGATCAGTACGTAAACGTTTCAGCATTCCTTCTACTACTTCCTTAATCTGTTCAGGACGGCTTCTGAAGAATTTTGTTTCTATTACAATTTTGTTTCGAAAAGATTCAACCGCTTCGCCAAGGATGCGTTCGCTTTCCAAAGGACCATATACTTCTGCCGTATCAAACAGCGTAACACCATTGTCATAAGCAGTACGAATAATGTTAATCATCTCCGGCCGGGAAGGGATGGTGGTTTGATAGGTACGAGGCATGTTCTGTACACCAAGACCAATACTGGAAACTTCCAGTGTACCGCCCAGCTTACGACGGCCCGCTAATGTAGTTGCTTTTGCGAAGAAGAAGCGCCTTGATTAGAAGCAGACTTAGTTGGCACTGTGCAAGCTGCAGGTAACAAAGCTCCTCCCGCCAGTGCCAGCCCCGTTTTAAGAAGGTTGCGGCGGTTAACTCGTGAAGTCGTTTTTTTGATTGAATTGTCCATTTTTAAGTATAGTTTTATCTGTGAAGTAATATTTTGAACGAAAACAGTTGCTTATTACTACTAATCTACCATTCTTTACGCATTCTCATTGTATTTACTGATTTTCATCTTTCGACTTTTTGTTTTAATAAGATGAAGTGGTATGTAGGTTTATCTGTTTCCATTTCTAATTTTTATCTGTATAAAAATTGGTACAAATCGATAGTAAATACTACCACCAGTAACCAGGCCATACGATTTGAAGCGGCGCTTATTTTTTTCTGTTAGATATTCTTTAAAAAAGCTCATAGCAGGCAGATTTGCTCTTATTGTTTCGCAGGCGCTTCAACACCCATGCCATCCATAATAGCTTTTGCATTTCTTGGACCAGCAATTTCAATCTTCGATAAACCGGTATTAAACTCCTGAATTTCATCCAAAGAAAATTTAACATCATTTGCTTTAAGATTTTCCTGCAGATGCGTTACCTGTGTTGTTCCGGGAATTGGAACTACCCATGGTTTTTGCGCCTGCAACCATGCCAGTGAAATTTGCGAAGCGGTGGCTTCTTTTCGTTTTCCCCATTCTTTTACATAGTCCAGCATCTTTAAATTTTGTGGCAGATTTTCAGGTGTAACTCTAGGAAGAATGGCCCGGAAATCGCCTTGTACAAATGTTGTGTTCTCATTAATAGCACCTGCAAAAAAGCCATAACCTAAAGGACACCAGGGAACGAAACCAATACCCAGTTCTTCGCAAAGGGGTAATACTGCTGCTTCGGGGTCACGGGTCCATAGGGAGTATTCATTTTGAATAGCAGTTAAGGGATGAACAGCATGTGCCCTGCGGATAGTATTTATTCCCGGGCATGAAAGTCCCCAATGCAAAATCTTGCCTTCTTTTATTAAATCTTTAATGGCACCTGCCACATCTTCAATTGGCACCTGCGGGTCAACACGGTGCTGGTAATACAGGTCAATATAATCTGTCTGCAATCTTTTGAGTGAACCCTCCACCACTTTTTTAATGTGTTCAGGCCGGCTGTTTAAACCGCCCGTTGCCCTGAGCTGGGGTCGAGATTAAAACCAAATTTTGTGGCAATGACTATTTTTTCTGAAAGATTTTACCCCTTCACCTACAATTTCTTCATCCACAAACGGGCCATAAACTTCAGCAGTATCAAAAAAAGTTACTCCCTTATCATAAGCGGCTTGAATAAGCCCGGCCATTTCAGCTTTATCTTTTCTTACACCATAGAAGCCAACCATGGGCAAACATCCCAGACCCAATGCGGAAACTTCCAGAGTACCGAGCATTCTTGTTTTGAATTGTGGCATTGTGCGCTGGCCGGTATTACCAACCGGCTCCGAACGGTAGCCGGACAATAGTGACTGACCTACTGCTAACCCGGCTGCAGCCAGTGCAGACTGTGATAAGAAATTGCGACGGCTTACGCTATTACTTTGTTCATCGTTGCTTTGCATATTAAATTGTTTACTGTTTTAATAAAAGTGACAGAACCGGCTTTATTCATCGGGGTGTTTTCATCCTGCCATTCCGTTTCAGTTATTGTTGCACAAAGGTCTCCGGAATAAACTGCCCGGATGTTATACGAATTACGCATTTGCTTACCAAGATTACTGATTGCGCTATATACACTAAATACGATGCGGGTAAAACGGTAACTTTGATTGAGAAAAAAGTAAAGTATGGATAACGTCATCCGGTTTGAGACCATCAGCGACTATAATATTTTCAACAATGCTGAAACTATGCATCCGCTGGTAAGTGTGATAGATTTTTCGAAGGCAAAGCCGAGAAGGGCTTCTGGCCAAAAGTTTATATTTTGGTTTTTACAGTATCTTTTTAAAAGAAGTAAAATGCAGTGATCTGCGATATGGAAAGAACACCTATGATTACCAGGAAGGTACGCTGGTATTTATTGCGCCGGGGCAAGTGCTTAGCCTGGACAACACCGGCCTAACGTATCAGCCAAAAGGATTTGCACTGGTCTTTCATCCGGATTTGATATATGGCACTGCGCTGGGAAAGCATATCAGGGATTTTTCTTTCTTCGGCTATCAATCGCATGAAGCACTTCATGTATCTGAACGTGAAAGAAATATTGTTTTGGATTGTTTTGCCAAGATTAAATACGAACTGGAACATGCCATTGACAAACACAGCAAGAAGCTGATTGCTTCCAACATAGAACTGTTTTTGAATTACTGCACCCGTTTTTACGACCGTCAGTTCATTACCCGTGACAATGCACATAAAGGCCTTTTAGAAAAATTTGAAAATTTGCTGAACGAATACCATTCATCTGAAAAACCTGCGACTATTGGTTTACCGTCCGTTGCATATTGTGCTGGTGAATTGCATTTGTCGCCCAATTATTTTGGCGATTTAATTAAAAAAGAAACCGGAAAATCTGCACAGGAATACATTCAGTCAAAAGTGATTGATGTTGCCAAAGAAAAAATTTTCGATATGGATAAATCCATTAGTGAAGTGGCTTATGAATTAGGCTTTAAATATCCACAACATTTTACAAGACTGTTTAAGCAAAAGGTTGGTATGTCGCCTACCGAATATAGAAACCTAAATTAATAATAGACTTTTCTGGATTTAAGTTTCAGCTCCAATCAGAAAAATCACGGGACGAAGTGGGTACTACAGTGCTTATGCTTTGTTGCAAATAAATCCGCCGGCAAAGTCCCAGTGCCTATAAGGCATAACGTATACATAGCAGGCATGGTGTCGGCAATACTAATAGCAAGAATTCCGCATCAACAGAACCATAAAAAAGATATTTCCCTCAAACAATTAATAACTCTGCCTGCTAAAAAGAAATGAATTATAAGGCTGGGCCGCCAGCCGCAGGGTAAACTCACGGCCGGTGACGGCAGTTATATCGTACAAATAAGACTGGCCGGCACCCCAATACCGGTCGTATACCAGTTTCATTTGGTTGTTGCTAAGCTGCCAGTAGCCATAGGTGCTGTCGCCCGACATAAAATAATAATAGAACTTTCCATCTGCATAGATATTGATATAGCCTACCAGCTGGTTATTGGCCGCATCAGCCGATGTCCACTGCCCGCAAAATAGCTCCGGCGTAAAAGATACGGCACCTCCAGTTGCATCGCCAGTATTTGAGGCAGTGGTGGTAGAGTTGCCGGTAGTGCTTACAGGAGGCGGCTGAAAAAGCAGCAGATCGGCCCAGGAGAGAAATTGTAATTATTCTTTTCAGTAAGCACTTTGCAGAGGCTGCCGATTTCGTTGGCAAACTTCTGGTCGAGGTCTTTGACATCGTTCTGAAAGCGGAAGGACTCATCCTGCAGCGATTTGTTTTTTCATAGTCAGGCAGTGTCGTGTTAGCGATGCGCTGATAATTGTTCAGGTGGGCCTTGTATTTTTCAAGCCAGCTTTCTTTAAGCCGTAGCCTCCGCTCCAGCAGCGAAACAAGAGAGGGATCTAATTTTTTATGCTCCAGCAATTTCTTGATGTCTGTATTAAAACGGTCCACTTCGGCCAGCGTTAATTTTTTGTACTCATCAAATCTGGCTAAAGTGAAATTGGCTGAGAAAGTATTGAAGTTTTGCAAAAGCAGGTTCTCTGCCGCCACATAGGATTTCCATGCCTGTATGGTGGCTTCCCGTGCAGCCAGCATATTTTCTTCCTGCGGAGCCTTGTTTACATTTCTGTCTTTAAATCCAAGAAAATAAACTATGATAGCGCCGAGTACAGTAGTGGTAAGCCCTACAAGAATATTCCGCAACACAATATTGGCAGAGCCCGGGTTTTCGGACATAGCGGCTTATTTATGCCATTAATGTACGAAGTTTTTATGTGTTGTTTACTGATTGTGATTATGTGGCTTTTTTTTCCGCTCTCCACTTACCCTTCTCCTTTTCTACTCTCCATTCACCAACCGCCCTTCTTATCTTTGTTAACTAACGGATTGCAATATGAACAATATAGAATTCAACAGAAACGAGGACCAACTGAAAATGAGCCTGAGCGATATGCGGCTACGGCTCGACAAGATTTACCTCGGTGGCGGTAAGAAAGCCATCGAAAAACAAAAAGAGAAAAACAAACTCACCCCCAGAGAACGCATTGCCTATCTGGTTGACAAAGACAAACCTTTTATTGAAATCGGTGCTTTTGCCGGTTATGAAATGTATGAAGATCAGGGTGGCTGCCCGGCAGGCGGCACAGTGGCTGGTGTAGGCTATGTAAGCGGCCGGCAGTGTGTGATATTGGCCAACGATCAAACGGTGAAAGCCGGTGCCTGGTTTCCCATCACGGGAAAAAAGAACCTGCGCCTTCAGGAAATTGCTATGGAGAATCATCTTCCGGTTATTTATTTGGTTGACAGTGCCGGAGTGTTCCTTCCGATGCAGGATGAGATATTTCCCGATAAGGAACATTTTGGCCGCATCTTCCGCAATAATGCCCGCATGAGCGGCATGGGCATTACACAAATTGCCGCTGTGATGGGACCTTGTGTGGCAGGTGGCGCTTACCTGCCGATTATGAGCGATGAAACACTGATGGTGGAGGGCAATGGCTCCATCTACCTGGCCGGGCCATATTTAGTGAAGGCCGCCATCGGCGAAGACATAGATAATGAAACGCTGGGTGGTGCAACAACCCATACCGAAATTAGCGGGATTGCCGACTATAAGTTCAAGACCGAACAGGAATGCATGGATCACATCAAACGGGTGATGGGTATGCTGGGCGAAAAAGAAAAAGCCGGGTTTGACCGCACAACAGCCAAACCTCCAAAGAAAAATGCAGAAGAACTCTATGGCATCTTTCCCGGTGATGGCAAACCCTATGATATGCTTGATATAATTGAACGGATAGTGGATGACTCGGACTTTGAGCAGTTCAAAAGCGAATATGGCAAGACCATCATCTGTGGTTATGGCCGAATTGATGGTTGGGCAGTTGGGATAGTGGCCAATCAGCGGTTGGTCATAAAAAAATAAAAAGGGCGAAATGCAGATGGGCGGCGTTATCTACAACGACAGCGCCGATAAAGCCGCAAGGTTTATTCTTAACTGTAACCAAAAAAAAATACCGCTGGTCTTCTTGCAGGATGTAACCGGGTTTATGGTGGGCAGCCGCAGCGAACATGCCGGTATTATTAAAGACGGCGCAAAGATGGTGAACGCTGTTGCCAACAGTGTAGTGCCCAAGATTACCATTGTGATAGGCAATAGTTATGGCGCAGGCAATTACGCCATGTGCGGCAAAGCGTATGACCCCCGTTTTATTTACGCCTGGCCAACCGCAAAGATTGCAGTAATGAGTGGCGATGCAGCAGCAAAAGTGCTGTTACAAATTGAAGAAGCATCGTTGAAAGCAAAAGGGGAAATGATTACGCCTGAAGTGGAAGAAAAGCTATTTGCCAAAATAAAGGGCAGGTACGATAAACAAACATCGCCCTACTATGCGGCAGCCCGGCTGTGGGTGGATGCCATTATAGACCCGGTGGAAACAAGACTGGTGATCAGCGAAGGTATTGCAGCGGCTAATAACAATCCACATATACAGGAATTAAGGACCGGGGTCTTTCAGGTCTAATGAAATGTCATGCTGAGTCTGCCTAAGCATGAATACTTAATTAACTATGCCACTCTTCAGCAGGCTCAGAGTGACACAAATTTCAATGAACATGAAACGGAGAAACTTCCTTCGGTTATCATCTGCACTGGGTATTTTTGGCGGTTTGTCAGTATCCAGACTTTCTGCCGCCGGAAACACACAAACAGATGCGGCTAACAAGTACGCCAACGACCGGGCCTACTGGCTGCAACTGATGAATAAAATTGCCTCGCCTATACTCTCCAACATGAGTAAAGGCGAATTAAGAAAAAATGTACCCATGCAGTATAGTCCTAAATGGGATAACCGCAACAAAGAAGTAGCCTATATGGAAGCATTCGGCAGGCTGATTGCCGGCATTGCACCTTTCCTGGCACTTCCGCCCGATAATAGTGCCGAAGGAAAGATAAGAAAGCAATTGCTGGAGCAAACACAAAAAAGCCTGGTTCATGCTGTAAACCCGTCAAGTCCCGATTACCTGTATTGGGGCACTCCTTCGTCACGACAGCCATTAGTGGATGCCGCCTACATCGCACAGGCTTTGATAACAGCACCCGAAGTATTATGGAAGCCGCTGGATGACATAACCAAACAGCGAATAATCGGCGAGTTTAAAAAAATACGGCAGATTGTTCCATATAACAATAACTGGGTGTTGTTTGCCGGCATTATTGAAACCTTCCTGCTCAGCATTGATGAACAGGTGGACGTGGCAAGAATTGATGTGGCTATTGACACCATCAACAAATGGTATGCAGGTGATGGCTGGTACAAGGATGGAGAGAAATTTCACTTTGACCATTACAACGGTTATGTCATACACCCGATGATGACTGAAATACTAAAAGTAAATGTGGCCAAAGGCAGAAAGGACAAGGCCTTGTTTGAAACCGCTTATAAAAGAATGCAGCGCTATGCACACTTCCAGGAACGGTACATTTCGCCGGAAGGTTACTATCCTGTATTTGGCCGCTCCTCCACATACAGGGCCGGAGCATTCTGGCCGCTTACCAAATTGGTGGTGGATGGCGCACTGCCCAAAGAGATCACACCGGCACAGGTACGTTGCGGACTGACTGCCGTACTAAAACATTTATTTGTTCCCTCTACTTTTACCAAAGAAGGATGCCTTACATTAGGATTGGTTGGCGAAAAACAGGCAGATATTGCCGATGTTTATTCCAATACCGGCAGTTTGTACATTACCTCAGTTGTATTTTTGCCACTGGGTTTACCGGCCAATCATGAATTCTGGGCAGGCCCATTCACGGAATGGACACAGCGTAAAGCATGGAGCGGAAAGCCTTTTGCAAAAGATTATGCCGTTGACTACTAAAACACATTTATGAAGATCATTACAACCCTTGCCTTTACAGTTCTGTGCGGAGTTAACAGTTATGCACAACAGACCTTAAACATGGATTCATTGATTGATGCCAATCTGAAGTTCGCCGCCAAACAATACAAACTGCTTGAAAAGAATGTTCCCAATAACCTGATGCCAAGAAATTTTAACCCGGCCAAAGGAAAGGTAGAAACCAGCGATACCAAGTGGTGGTGCAGTGGTTTCTTTCACGGCACACTCTGGCACATTTATGAATACACAAAAGATGAACAGATAAAACAAATTGCCGAGAAAAGGTTGTCTATTCTTGAAAAGGAAAAACACTTTACAGGGAACCACGATCTGGGTTTTATGATGTTCAACAGTTTTGGCAATGCTTACCGCATTACCGGGAAGCCTGAATATAAAGAAGCGGTGATTACAGCGGCCAGTTCGCTTACCACAAGGTACCGCCCCGCTATTCAGTCCATACAGTCGTGGGACAGTAACAAAGTATTAAAATGCCCGGTAATTATTGACAATATGATGAACCTGGAATTGCTGTACTGGGCAAGCAATAATGGCGGCAGCAGCAAATTCCGTGATATTGCTGTTACCCATGCCAACAGTACCTTAAAACGGCACTTCCGACCCGACTACAGCAGCTATCATGTGCTGGACTATGATTTAAATACTGGTCAAATTATTAAGAGAGTAACCTGGCAGGGAGCGGCAGACTCCTCCGCATGGTCAAGGGGACAGGCCTGGGGCCTTTATGGTTTTACAATGATGTACCGTTTCTCTCACAACAAAACTTACCTGAAGCAGGCAAGAAATATTGCAAATTTTCTGTTGAACCATCCCAATCTGCCATCAGATAAAATTCCATATTGGGATTTTAATGCAAAAGGCATTCCCAATGCTCACAGAGACGCATCAGCAGGCGCTATTATGGCATCTGCTTTTCTGGAACTGGGCCAACATGTAAAAAAAGCCGAGCGAAAAAAACTGGTGGCAGCCGCAGAAGAAATTATCCGGGCATTATCTTCTTCTGAATACCTGTCCCGGCCGGGAGAATGTGGCGGCTTCTTAATTAAACACAACGTGGGTTCTATGCCGCACAACAGCGAAGTGGATGTTTCACTCACTTACGCAGATTATTATTACATTGAAGCCTTGTTACGCTATAAAAACTGGTACATGGGCAAATAATGAGTGCAGGTGTTACAATATATACAGATGGTTCCTCAAGGGGCAACCCGGGACCAGGTGGTTATGGTGTTATTCTGATGAGCGGCCCGCACCGCAAAGAACTCTCTCAGGGATATAAACTTACTACCAACAACCGTATGGAGCTGATGGCAGTGATTGCCGGGCTTAAGGCACTGAAGAAAGCTGATATGCATGTTACAATCTTTTCCGACAGTCAGTACGTAGTGAAAGCAGTGGAAGAAGGCTGGCTGCAAAACTGGATAAAGACCAACTTTAAAGGCGGCAAAAAAAATCCTGACTTATGGAAAGAGTTTTATGAACTTTCAAAGAAACACCATCTCAAATTCAAATGGGTAAAAGGCCATGCCAATAACCCCTTTAATAACCGTTGTGATAAACTGGCAACTGAAGCAGCGGATGGACCCCATCATAAATTATTACATGATGAAGGGTATGAAGGAACAGCAGGCTAACCACTGATAACACGGATTATTTTCACAGATTTCACAGAACATCCTGTAAATAAAAAAACCCGCCTTCCGGTGGGTTTAAACACTAGTCTGAAATATTCTTAAGCCAGTTTCAGCGCTGCCTTTTCTTTAGTCAAATAGTTATAAGCAACTAAAATCACCGGCAGGAACAGTAAAGTTGCTATCAATGAATTTCTGTAGAAAGGTAACCCGGCTTCATAACAAGTTATCAGTCCTCCGAAGTTGCGGGCATATAATGTATCAATATTTGCCTGCCATGCCATTAAGTTAGATACCAGGAAAAACAATGTTGGCGCTGCCAGACCGCCAGCCAATAAGCTGCTGTAGCTTCTTCCTTGAAGGCCACACCAATTAATGTACAGGAGAGCAATACAAGATAATTCTTCCATTGTCCATCATAAAAACCCGGATATTTAAATAAATCCTGCGTATATAATAGTTGTATCACCGCATCGCTGATAAACAATGCCAGGAGCGGCAGCAGAAAAGAAGCATTCTTTTCTTTAACAATAAAGCCTGAAAAAAGAGCTATGGCAATTACCGGCGAAAAGCCTGACCAGTTAATATCGGGACCAAAAAAGTACTTGCAGGCAGCCGTCAGTACCACCAGTAACAACGTAAATACTATCAATTTTCTACTGAATTTCATTTTAAAAAGAATTATCGGTTGAACCTGCAAAATTAGCGGAATCGGCGGAAAGAAGCCCGGTATTTATTCACTTATGTGGACAGATGAACCCGCCCTGAAAATCACTGCATTTGCAATTGTTTCGAGTTCAATCAACGTTCCGGGGAGACAGAAAACCGCCTCACCCTTCTTTAAATAAATTCCCGTATTTCCGTCTTTTGCTAGTACCTCACCTTCTGCCAGGAATAATATTTCTGCGCCATCCGTTTTAACCGAAACTGTTTCACTCTTATCTGCAATAAGCCTGCTTAAACGAAAATCCGGCACCGGTACTTTAAACAGTTTTTCGTTGGGATTTACCACATCACCTGTAAATACCTGGGGATAAGTCGCCTCACATTTCGTATGCTTCAGCAATTCCTTAACATCAATATTCTTGGCGGTAAGTCCGCCACGAAGCACATTATCTGAATTGGCCATTATCTCAATATTCTGCCCTTCAAGGTAAGCATGCGGCACACCGGCATCCTGAAAAATGGCGTCTCCCTTTTTGAGAAATACAAGATTGAAAAGGTAGATAGAAAATATTCCCCTGTCGATGTCATTACCTTTATTAAAAATTTCAGCAGCCCGCAAAGCCCAGAAATCTTCCTTATATCTTGTTGGGCCATCTTCATCATAAATACCGGGAATATTATCAAGTAAAGGCTTCAATATTCTGTTCACTTCCTGTTGTGGCATTACCATTATATGCCTGTATAACCCAACATAACCTGACTGATTAAATACAGGCAGTAACTCTTTCAACTCAGAAATATTATACAGGACTTCGATAATCTCTTCTTCTGGTTTAAAGCCATGCAACAGCCAGAAATCACTCAGCGCCACCATCAGTTCGGGCTTATGGTTATCATCTTTATAATTACGAAGCGGTGAGTCAAGAGGAATATCTTCTGCATTTTCCCTTGCAAATTCAATCTCCGCTTCATTTTTTGAAGGATGAACCTGTATAGACAGCATGTCCTTAACATCAAGCACTTTAAAAAGATAGGGTAATGGTGCTGTTTTGGCAGATAGCGGCACTGTTTCTCCTGCCTCATTCAATACCTGCGACATACCCAGGTGATGTGTACCCATCCAATATTCCGCAAAGGGCTGATTACCGGGATTCGGCATATTCAGCAAATCGGGAATAAATGACTGTCCGCCCCAGTCATAGTGTTTCACCGTTCCTTTCAATAAAAAAACACCTTGCATCTGCAATTTTTTATTATTCTTGAGGTAAAGATAAGTATGGCAGAGCATAATGAATTGGGCAAAGAAGGCGAAGCACGGGCAGCCGGATGGCTGAGAGAACACGGCTATACATTACTGCACCAAAACTGGCGGCACTCTTATCATGAGATTGACATCGTAGCAACCAAAGGGAAGTTTCTGCATTTTGTAGAAGTAAAAACAAGAAATGCATCGCCATTCGGTCACCCGGAAGATAGTGTGACAAAGAAAAAATTCAAGGCATTGCAAAAGGCTGCAGACGAATATCTCTATCGTCACCCTGGTCACAAATGGATACAATACGATATTCTTTCCATCACCCTGAACAGGAATGGCGAAGCGGAGTTTTTTTTGATTGAAGATGTTTTTTTATAAAGTGAGTGGGAATATAGTTCATGACTGGCCGCTCATAACGCATAAATAATGGCTCACGGCTCGAAACTCACAGCTCAATGCTCACCACTATCAGCTACCGACTCCGACTAATCCCTCTCTCATTTTTTCTACTAACCGATATGTCGCCGGGCAGTACTCTACATTCTGCTTGTGTATATGCCCAAAGTCTTTAAACTTTTTTGATAAATGAGGGAAGCCGGCACAATCAGCAGGACGTACTTCGTAAATAGAACAGAAATGGGTTTTGGGATCAAGAAACTGGCAGGGTTCGGTTTTATTCATCCAGTCACGGTCACCGCCCCGCTCCTGTTTCAGCCACTTCGTCCTGAAATCATTGGGTGTCATTTTCAAATGTGCAGCAATGCGCTTTATATCTTTATTAGTGTAGGTGGGTGTCATTGTTTTGCAACAATTGGCACAGTCAAGGCAGTCTGTTTGCTGCCACACTTCTTTTTCCAAAACAGCAATAGTACGGTCAAGGTAACGGGGAGCATTCTTTTCCACTTTGGAGAGGTAACGGCGCATGCCTGTCTTTTCAGTACGGACCTTTTGACGAAAGGAACGAAGGTTTACAGTTGGTTGCTTGCTCATTGGCCGAAGATAATGATTCAATTATTGCTGCCAACAGGTTGAAAAAGAAATTTACACAGAAAGAGTTCTGTAATTACATTTGTGTACAATCAATTAATATGAAAGTACTGATTTCTTTTGCGGCCGCTATCACTTTGGCACTAAGCGTTGTATCCTGCAAATCAAAAACATCAAATGCGCCAAAACTCTTTTGCGATACCGTTTGCTTTAAAGACACATTGAAATTTACCGGCAACCACTCCCTCGCCCCTGCAGTTTATATTATGGCAAAGGATTGTAATCCGGATACGATTATGTGGACATACAAAGGAATGGGCAGTTTCAGGAAAACAACATTTGACTTTTCAGACATTAAGATGAATAAAGACTATGTACGTTGTGTGTTCAAAGACACCGGGTATGCTTATATACTTTTCAATGATTGCCTGACCGGCCGCGGCTTCCAGATAAAACTGCCATTTGATAAAAAACAAAGCTTCGTAATGAAATCAAGCGGTATCAACAATACTGATAAGAAATTTTCTATCGCGGACAACATTGTAGCCCATACCGACAGGGGTAATATCTTTCTTCAGGATATGAACACCGGCAAAACAGCCATGATGACTTTTGGAAAAGAGATTGAACTCGACTACGATGATATTCATAACTACATTGATTCCGTAAATATCACCAACGAACGAATCTGGGTCAAAGTAAAGATTGACGGCGAGTGGAAGGAGAAAGAGAAGAAATTTACCTGGGAGTAACGTAGTATATAGGTTTATTCGGTTCTGGTATTGGGTTAAGTAATTCAGATTTTGGAATTGTTTTACCTGATTTAATATGACAGCAGAACTATTAAACTCCTAACCTTTAAACTTTTCAACCTTTAAACCAGTTAACCTGTTCACCCCATGTGGGAGCCTTACAAAAAAGGATTCAAAGCATACCTGCAGTTAGAGAAATCACTCTCTGACAACTCGGTGCAGGCCTACCTGCGGGATATGGAACACCTGACCGTTTTTCTGCAGGAAACGGATGCGATGAAAACGCCGGCAGAAATCACACTGAAAGATTTACAGCAGTTTATTAAATATATTGCCCAACTCAGTATGTCGGACACTTCGCAGGCCCGGATGATTTCAGGCATCAAAGCATTTTACAAATACTGCCAGCTGGAAGAAATAACCACCAAAGATCCCACTACCCTGCTCGAATCGCCTAAATTAAAAAGAGCCTTGCCCGATGTGCTGAGTTTTGAAGAAATTGAAAACATCATCTCCCAAATTGACCTGAGCAAACCCGAAGGCGGACGCAACAAAGCCATACTGGAAACCATGTACAGTTGCGGCCTGCGGGTAAGTGAGGCGGTGAACCTGCGTATTTCTCAACTCTACCTCGACCTGGGTTTTATCCGTGTAACCGGTAAAGGCGATAAAGAACGGCTGATACCCATTGGCAGCAGTGCTGTGAAGTATATCAATATTTACAAAAATCAAATAAGAGTGCATACGGCCCCGGTAAAAGGAAGTGAAGATGTGCTGTTTTTAAACAACAGGGGCAGTAAACTGTCAAGGGTAATGATATTTTATATCATCAAAGACCTGGTGCAGAAAGCAGGTATTAAGAAAACAGTATCGCCGCACACATTCCGCCACTCCTTTGCCACACATTTGGTGGAAGGTGGTGCCGACCTGCGTGCCGTACAGGAAATGCTCGGCCATGCCAGCATCACCACCACCGAAATATATACCCATCTTGACAGGGAGTTTTTGAGAAAGACATTGGAGTTGTTTCATCCGGCGTTTAAATGAGTTGAACCCAAATTGTTGAATCAAGAAGTAGCATCTTTTTAAAAACTAGTCTGGTGGTAAATTTAAAATTCTATTTACTAAGGCTATACATTTGAAGCGGAACCGAAGCTCATTCAGGAAAGATAATATTCGTTTGAGGGCTTTTAGCAAAGTCGACTGATAGATGCAGACTAACCACTACCTTTCACTTTATTTTATTGAATACCACTAGCAACCATAAATTTCAGTTTTTGTTACCAAATGGCAAGCCAATATATAATCAAGCCCCTATTCTTACTTATAGCAACGCCTCTGGAAAACCCATTTCTCCACTGAAGTGGCATAAACTTACCATCTGTCAACAAATCTTCAGAAAAATATTTTCCCTTTTGAGACTCCAATACATAAATTACAAAATCTAATGGCAATTTGCAATCAGTAGAATTAGTTGTATAGGGTGTGTGCCAAAAGTTTGGAATTGGCAGTTTGTTTGAATAACAATTTCTTTCAAGATAACCGCTATCCTTCTCACTCAATTTGATATCATAGAAATTCTCTTTATTTACGAATCGATTAATAACCAGCAAGCAATTATCATTTGGTTTATAGTCTGCAATTGAGCCTTCCATAAATCTTTTCATCAGATGTTGTTGCTTTACAGTATCAATTCTCTCAATTGAAATAAACTCCATATTCGCAATTTCTGAAGTAAGCCCCTCTGTAAAAGTTATATTACTTCTTGAAAACTTCTTAGGAAAATGGGTTACAAATTTTTCACCAAAAAAAACAAATTCCTTTTATATTTTTCACTCAGTATTCTAAATATTTCATCTTCCGGTTCCTTTTTCTTGGGATAAAAGTTGCAACTAAAAAAAATAAGTATAAATAAAAAATAAAACCCTTGTTTCATAAATAATTTATTTACTTTTTTGCTATGATAATTTCTCCCGTTCTTCTTAGTCTTCTTTTTAATAAAACTAAATAAAATTTAAGAAAGTTGCCATGAGCTCCAACCGTTGGTACGGAATAAATATTGTAACTCAAGATTACAGGGTCAACAGTGTCAAACATCCAAAAAAAAGGGCTGGTAGAAACCGACTCCGGAATCACTAATACCGACGATTCCGCTCTGCGAAGTCGCCTAACTTCGCTGCTTAATGTTTTCACCAGCCTTGCAGATTGCATAATTCTGGCAGAATAGCATGGTAAAAAAGCCAACCAGGTTTGCGAAATAGACAGAATAAGCAAAGCCGGAAGAACTGGCAATGTAAATTAACACAGTTACTCAATCTCTATAATCCGGCTCCCGCTGTCTTGTGCCAGCACATCTTTAATCTTGTCAACTAACGGAAGGATAGTTTCGTAGTTATTGTTTTTTACGTTGAGTATTATGAAGCCCATATTATACTTTGAGAGGTTTTGCTGGTATTGAAGGTTCTTGTCTGATGTTAGCAGACAGTCAAAACTTGCTCCTGCATTGCCGAAATAAGTTCCCCGTTCTCTCTAAAGCATTCCACCCCATGTCGTTTACAGTATAAATTTCACATACATCCTGCAGCCGGTACTTAAGTTTTACCGGAAGGTTCTCATCAAGCAACACCTTTTTCATTGGCAAGTGTGTGGAAGTTGAGTAAGTTTTCAAAATGGTCAATTACCTGGATGGCCTGCTCTTTCCTGACAGACGGGAAATCGAGAATAAACTCATCCAGCGAATGACCTCCTTTAAGATAATCAAAGAGGTTTTTTACCGGGACCCTTGTATTTGTGAAAACAGGCTCCCGCTTTGAATATTTGGCGATATAGTAACCGGGCTGGACATTTTTCTTTTATAAAGTTACAAAAATATTGGCAGATATGAATTAGGATTAAAACCTTAAACGTAATAGCCCCCGCCCGGCAAAATCTCTGGATCTCATCCATATGTTCTCACAACCCTGCTGCTGCAAGTATCTGTCAGAATGGTATGGCAAAAACACCAAACACAGTTTGTGAAGAACAAAGAATATGCAAAGTCAGAGACTTCGCAAAGCATTGACAACGACTTAAGAGTGCTTAACCCTCTGTTTACACAAAAAAGGGCTGGTAGAAACCAACCCCGAAATCACTAACCGGCTGTTAAATGATTAGTTCAGTATTGAGATGCAGTGAGCAGACTATTGCACAGCCACTGCTTATTTTTTACTTATTGTTTCTTCGTCACCTTCCGCTGCCGGTTTTGTTTTGGCCAGCAATTTGGCACTTTCCACCAGCCTGATAAACTCAGAACGGTAGCCCTCATCATCATTTCCTTTGGCTTTTTTGGCCAGGCTGATAACACTGACATATGAAGCCTCTGATTTAAACTCAGAGTCACGGAGCAGCAGGCCAAACTGTGCCACCGCTGCAGCAAACCTGAAATTATCTGATGTTTTTGCTATCGCAATATGTTCATCCTTTACCGGATGTTCAATCAGTTTGCTTACATCGCCATCAGGTGATTTATAGCGGAGTTTTACGGTCATTATTTCATCGCTGTATTTTGTTTTGCTGAGCGGCTCCACATCTTTCTGGTATTTCAGTTTGCCCACATCTTTCAGGAATTCACTCTCCGCTCCTGCTGGTATAATTTCATACAGTGCTGTTACGGTATGCCCGCTGCCGAGTTCGCCGGCATCTTTTTTATCATCGTTAAAATCTTCTTTGGCCAGCATCCTGTTTTCGTAACCAATAAGCCGGTAGCCCTGTACTTTGGCAGGATTAAATTCTATCTGCAGTTTTACATCTTTGGCAATGGTAAAGAGTGTGCCGCCAAATTCATTCACCAGTACTTTCTTCGCCTCGCTAAGGCCATCAATATATGCATGGTTGCCATTTCCTTTGTCGGCCAGTTTTTGCATTTTGGCATCCTGGTAGTTGCCCATGCCATAACCCAGCACCGTAAGAAATACGCCACTCTTTCTTTCCTGTTCAATCAGCCGTTCCATGGCATCGTCGCTGCTTTCTCCCACGTTAAAGTCACCATCAGTGCAAAGGATAACACGGTTGTTGCCGCCTTTTACAAAATTCTCTCTTGCTGTTTTGTAAGCCAGTTTAATACCGGCGCCACCTGCGGTGGAACCACCGGCATCTAACCGGTCAATAGCATCTTTAATCTTTGTTTTCTCATAACCACTGGTTGGGGGAAGCACAAGCCCAGCCGCACCGGCATATACCACCATCGCTACTTTATCTTTTTCCCGTAACTGTTCAACCAATAGCTTCATAGATGCTTTTACCAGGGGCAGTTTGTTAGGCTCGCCCATAGAACCGGAAACATCTATCAGGAACACAAGATTGGATGCCGGTAAATTATCAGTGGGAATTTGCCTGCCCTGCAAACCGATTAGTACCAACTTATGATTAGAGTTCCACGGCGCATCTGATATTTCTGTATTTACAGTAAACGGGTCTTTCTTTTCCGGCTGCGGATATTCGTACTTAAAATAGTTCACCATTTCTTCTATACGAACGGCACCGGCAGGCGGCAGTTGCCCCTGGTTGAGAAAGCGGCGCACATTACTGTATGAGGCTGCATCCACATCAATAGAAAAAGTAGATAACGGGTTATCGGTAGCTTTTAAGAATTTGTTCTCGACTATTTTATCGTAACCTTCCCGGTCAAAATCTTCATAACGGCCTTCACCCGGTTTGAAAAAGTAGGAATTCATATCTCCTTCATCTTGTACGGATATATAGCCGTTCAGCGGTGATGACTTTATTTTTGATGTTGAATAGCCATATTCTTTGTATTGTTTCGCCATGCCTAAAGAAGTAACAACCACCTCCGTTCCCACAGCAGTTTTGTTTTTCATTACTACATTAATTACAGACCGCCCTTTCACTTTCACTTCAACGGTTTCAACAGCAGCACCAGAGAAAACTAATATCGAATGGGCACCAGGAACAATAATTTTATAGGTTCCTTTATTATCTGCTGCCACTCCTGTTGTTGTTCCCTTTACCATTACACTGGCTCCCATTACCGGGTTGCCTGATTCGTCAGTAATTGTTCCGCTAACAGTGTGAGACTTTACCGGGCGAAATGCCACCAGTACAAACAGCACCGGCGCAATAAGCATTAATAACTTCTTCATAAAACTGATTTTACTACCCTGATGCAGGATTAAAGACGATTGCATAAGCCCGACAATAGAATCTATTAATTCATTAATTTTAGCCGTTGGCATTTATTAAGCACATATCTCACACATCACTAACCGACAGAGAACTGGTTGCCCTGTACAAAGAACGGGACGACATGACCGTTTTGGGCGAATTATACAACCGCTATATGGAACTGGTATACGGGGTTTGTCTCAAGTATTTTAAAGAACCCGAACGGTCGAAGGATGCCGTAATGCAGATTTTTGAGGAACTGGTATCAAAATTGAAGCGGCATGAAGTGGACAATTTCAAAGGCTGGCTGCACCAGGTGGCTAAAAATCACTGCCTGATGCAGTTGCGGACACCCAAGAATATGAAAACCGTGGAGTTTCAACCCGAACTTGTGCAATCCGGGGAAGAAATGCATCTGAATGGTGTGCTTGAAAAGAGGAGCATTTTAAAAAGATGGAATCCTGCCTTGAAACACTGGTAAACGAGCAGCGGGAAGCTATCCGGTTATTTTACCTGGAAAGTAAGTGCTACAATGAAATTGTGGAAATTACCGGGCAGGACTGGAACCAGGTTCGCAGCCTGATACAGAACGGAAGGAGAAACCTGAAAATATGTATGGAGAAGCAAGTATGAAGGTGGAATTTTTTATTTGGGATTTATTAATAGTTCAGAACTTTGTATAAGCATATTCCCCTGGGGGGAAGAAAATGGAAAACGACAATAACATAAAAACATTTACAGCGGCTGATATTGAAAAATATCACAAGGGATTACTTACTCCTGCAGAAAGGAATGCCCTGGAAAAAGCCGCATTGGATGACCCATTTCTGGCCGATGCCCTTGAGGGCTATGCTATTCCCGGAGTAACTATAGCCGCTGATATTGACGACCTTAAGAAAAGGCTGGCGGAGAGAACTGCTGAGGCTATAGTGGTAAAAATGGAAGCTTCAGGTGGAAAAGCCGTTGCTTTCCCCTGGTTACGTATTGCTGCAGCAGTAGTTATTATTGGTGGTGTGGCAGCACTGGCAAACCAGTTGTTCTATAATCCCAAAAAAACCGATATAGCCCAGGCCCCGGTAAAAACAAAAACAGAAGAACCAAAAATTACTGATACATCTGACAATTCATCAAAGCCTGTTAACGTTCAAAATAATACGGCAACTGTTACCACCAATATCTCGAAAGAGATAACTGGTGAACAATCCGGCAAACCCGGCGAACAGGCAAAACCAGAAACCACAGAAATACCAGTTGCAAAAGGAGATAAAAATATAGCTTCCGTATCAGTACCTAAGCCTGTAATTTCTGATATAAAGGATGCCGAAGTAACCACCTGGGAAAAAGTAACAATAAAACAGGAAGAGAAGAAAGAGTTAGCCAAAGAAGAGGTGAAATCTAAAGCTCCGGCCGTAGCTGCAGGCGAAGCTGATGTTATATTTAAAGAACAAAGTGAAAAAGGTATCGTAAATACAAAAAATGCCGCCATGGCAAAAAAAGCTGCTGACCAATATAAAGCGCAGCAGGTTAATATTTTCCGTGGCCGTGTAACTGATACAAACAACACAGGTCTTCCTTTCGCAAGGGTATATAACCCTGCCGACCGGAACGCCGGCACTTATACAGATGCAAATGGCTATTTTAACCTGACCTACCCGGATACTGTGCTGAACATACAGGTAAAGGCACTTGGATTTGAAAACGCAAATATTGCTCTTAAAAACAATATAGCCAGTAATAAAATTATGCTGTCAGACGACAGAAGCCTGAATGAGTTTGTGATCAATAATCAAAGAGCTAATTCAAATGCCCGTGCATTTGACAATAACAAGAACAGGACCTTAGAAGAACCTGAACCTGCCGATGGCTGGGACAACTACGACACTTATATTGCCAATAACCTGAACATTCCGCAAGAGGGAAACTTCAGGCAGAAAAATGCCGGCTATGTACAGGTTTCCTTTGAAGTCGATAAAAATGGAGAAGCCGTAAATATTACCGTTGATAAATCACTCTGCTCCAAATGTGATGAGGAGGCTATCCGGCTGATTAAGGAAGGCCCCAAATGGAAACGGTCGGCCAAAAAACACGGAAGAACCACGGTTATCATAAACTTCTGATCTCCGCATCTGTTTACTATTATTTATTCAGATTCTTTTTATTCCGTATCCGGGAAATTTTCCAATAGCTACTTCCCTATCTTTACAGCCTCAAAAACCAAAAAAATTATGAAGAAATTAATTATTGCTGCCACAGCAGTATTTGCTTTTTTGGGAGCAGAAGCACAACTTAAAACACCTGCACCCAGCCCGACACAAACAGTAAAACAGGACTTCGGCCTTTCGAACATTGAGCTTTCTTATTCCCGGCCGGGAATGAAAGGAAGAAAAATATTTGGGGACCTTGTTCCCTATGGCAATGTATGGAGAACCGGAGCCAACAGCGCCACCACCCTCACCTTTGGCGATGAAGTAACGATCGGCGATAAGCTGATTCCCGCCGGAAAATATGGCCTTCTTTCCATACCTGGCAAAAGTGGCTGGACGCTCATCATCAGTAAACAAACTGATGTAACTAGTCCTGCAGCCTATAAACAGGAACAGGATGTTGTAAGAGTGCAGGCATCCCCGTTAAAACAAAAACAAAGACAGAAACATTTACGATTCAGTTTGCAAACATTAACTCAACAAGCTGCGATTTACAGATTGTATGGGCAAAAACAATGGTTGTACTTCCCATAAAAACTGAAATTGACTCCAAGATTATGGCCAAAATAGCAGAAGTGATGAAAGGCGAAAAACCACCTTACTACAATGCGGCCATGTACTATATGGAGAATGGAAAAGATTTAAACCAGGCACTTGCATGGTTTGACAAAGCAGCCGAAGCAAACCCTAAGGCATTTTGGGTATTGCACCAAAGGGCAAATTGCCTGGCAAAACTGGATAAAAAAGCAGAAGCAATTGAAGCAGCCGAAAAATCAAAAGCAATGGCTGCGGAAGCAAAAAATGACGACTATGTAAAACTGAACGAAAAGTTGATAAAAAGCCTTAAATAATTTGCATTTTTACTTTCAAATGTCCCGGTTGTTTGTTCAGACAGCCGGGATATTTTTTTGTACCAGCATCCTGTTCAATAACAAAGTGAAAAAGACAACCCCAAATACTCCGATGGGGTTCAACCATAAAAAGCCTAACGAAAAAGCCTTGAAATGTACCAATAAATAAACAGTAACAACCAGCAGTTCTGCCGCTACCGCCGCCCAGAATACGGCATTGCCATTTTTAATCGCTTTAAAGAACAATGCAATAATAAAAACGCCAAGTATCACCCCATAAAATAACGAGCCCAGAATATTTACAGCCTCAATAATGCTGTTGCCAATATTATAGGCAAACATGGCTACCACAATACTAAATACACCCCAACCTAAGGTGTACCATTTCGATAATTTATACTCAACCTCGGCAGACTCATTCTTTTTGGTAAACCGCTTATGGTAATCAACAATTGAGCAGGAAGCAAGGGAATTAATGGCCGCAGCAATACTTCCCCATGACGCAAGGAAAATGATGGCAATAAGCAAGCCAACTAAACCGGCAGGCAAATAATCCACCACAAAACGTAGGAAAATATAATCAGTATCCTTACTGTCACCACCAACCGCTTTAGAACCAATCCAGCCTTTTACTTTTTTACGGATGCTGTCAGAACTTACCTGGAAAGTTCGTAATGAATCTGCCTTCTTGCCGGCAACAGAATTATTTCCCGCATCTGATGCAGAAATATAACCGGTAACAAGTTGTTGTTTCCTTTCAGCAAGCAGGTTATAATTCTTTTCAGCCAGGAGAAATGAATCCCGTAACGGAGAATCTAAAATCTTCTTCACCTGCACATCATTATAAAAAACAGGAGCTTTATTAAACTGGTAAAAGGTAAATACCAGCACACCTATCAGTAAAATCAAAAACTGCATGGGTACTTTCACAAAACCGTTCATGATTAGCCCCATCCTGCTTTCCCGTAGCGATTTTGCGGTAAGATAACGGCCTACCTGGCTTTGATCTGTGCCAAAATACGAGAGTGCCAGAAAGAAACCACCAATTATTCCGCTCAGCAGGTTGTATTTACCACTCCAGTCGATACCCTTATTACTTATCCCGGTGTCTATCACATTCAACCTTCCCAATTTACCACTTACTTTCAATGAGTCAATAAAGCCGACATTTTCCGGCAGCATCCGCACCAGCATATAACCAGCAAGAAACATGCCTGTGAAAATGACAATCAACTGCAACTGCTGTGTATAAGCAACTGCTTTTGCGCCGCCGCTCATGGTGTAAATAATCAACAGGCCTCCCATGAAAATATTAGTCCAGTATATATTCCAGCCCAGTAATGATGAAAGAATAATGGATGGCGCCAGCACACTCAGTCCCGTTGACAGACCCCTTGACAGTAAAAACAAAAATGAAGTAAGCGTTCTTGTTTTATTGTCAAATCTCGACTCCAGGAATTCATAGGCTGTGTATACTTTCAGCCTTCTGTAAACAGGAACAAAAAGATACTGATGACAATCATTGCCAACGGCAACCCGAAATAGTATTGCACAAAGCCCATTCCTTCTGTGTAGGCTTGTCCGGGTGCAGACAAAAAAGTAATGGCACTCGCCTGGGTGCCCATAATGCTGAGTAAAACCAATCCCCACGGTAAACTGCGGTTGCTGAGAAAATAACCTTCGAGGTTACGGGTAGTACGGCTCTTGTACAGACCATACGTAA
Organism: Chitinophagaceae bacterium; assembly: GCA_016719815.1. Lineage (GTDB taxonomy): Bacteria > Bacteroidota > Bacteroidia > Chitinophagales > Chitinophagaceae > JJ008. Next base: position 94,699 of record JADJYK010000015.1, read on the forward strand.
TGATTACCAGTAAGGTAACAACAAGCACTATCCAGTCAAGACTGCTCATGCAAAATGGTTAGTAAAAAAATAAAAAAAGATGATTAGCAGTAACAAAAAAATAACGACCAGTACATACCATGTATTCCATGATTTAAAAAACGGCGCTTTATCGTTATTGTCGTACTTCATCACTGTCTTTTTGTTCCTCTTGTAAACCTGAACCAGCCGGAAAGTACAATCAGCAAACAAAGTATGAAGGCAAGAAAGATACCGATTCTGATTCGCTTGATAAGTATGCCAATTGCCAGGCCCAGTGCTATTGCAATCATAAATGCAACCTCACCACTCCGCAATCCTGTTTTTTGCTTTTGTTCAGACATAAGTAATGACTATCAAAATCCTTTCTTCTTATTCAATGCAATAATGTTTGCCAGTAACCGGAAAGCACCCGGAACACCAGCAGGAAGTTCCCTGAAAAACACAAGTCCTGTATAAGTAAACCAGCCCTTTCCGTATTTGGCTACCAGCAGACTTCCATCATCTGATTTTTCTCCAGGATCTGCCATTGCAATCAACTTCTCAAATTTGCCGGAAGTATCACCGCCATGATAAATACTCCGTTCCTGTACCCATCCTTTAAAATCTTCCTGTGTTATTTTATTGGGGAAATTAAAAACAGGATGTTCTGGTTTCAAAAAAGTAACTGTTGCAGTTTCATCCGTTACCCTGTTTCTCGTGATATTAAAATTATAAGGGCCAATCTTTGCCCTTACCGGTCCAATCTGGTTGCTGGTATTATACTGAACAATAAGATTTCCACCATCATTTACATATTTCATTAATTTATCGTAATGCTTATTCATCCAGGTATGTGTATTATATGCTCTTACCCCTGTAATAATTGCATCAAACTGATTTAAATTATTTCTGGAAAGTTCTTTGTCAGATAATAAGACAACTTCATACCCCATTTGATCCAGCGCATCGGGAACTTTATCACCGGCCCTACAATATAGCCTATTTTTTTCCAAACGTTTTCAAATCAATTTGTAAAAGTTCCGTCTTTGCGGCTTTAAAATAAACCTGCATAGGGATGTGGTCATAAGAAACAGACTTTCTTTCTCCGGCATAAATTGGCAACTTCCCTTTAAAAACATCAATAGAAACAGTTTCTTTCAAATTCAGTCCTTTCTTTTTCGGCTTAAAATTCGGAGAAGCATAGTTTTCATTATTCTTCCAGGTGCCATAACTAAACTCACTTCTTTCTGCATACCAATTATCGGAATATTTAAAAGTTACTTTATAAGATGTAGAATCATTTAGTTTAGGTTTAAAATGAAGCTGGGCTCTTGCAACTGAATCTTTAATAGAAAGATTATTATCATTAACAAAATTAAATTCAACAGGCGGCATTACAACCAATGGCCAGTATATCTCTCCTTTCACCGGATCAGTAAACTTATACCTGACAGGTTTTGTAAATGTAAAAGTCTCCCCAAATATTTTCACCTTGATTAATGCATTAAATGCCGGGTCAGCATCTGCCTTACCTATCTGCATTTGGTTATCTACATTATAATAGCCTTCGGCCATTTCATTTTTCAGCCAAAAAGGTTGAGTTATTTGTTTTGTTGATGGAATAAAAATTGTTTTCAGAAAATTGACATTCTTATTCTTTTCCATTGGTTTTAAAAAAATGGAATCAAAATTATCTACCTGCACTTGTTGAAGAACCGCATCAGTTCCCAACCGGTTATTAAAAGAAAAATTGATGCGCAGTGAATCTGTTTGTACGGTGTACTGTTCAGTTGTAGTCGCATCTAAAAACAAACCGCTGCATTGCATAATCAGCTGTTGTGTTTCTTTCAGTTTCTGGTTGCGCCAGTATCCATCCGGCAGAGTCAGCATTGCTTTGTATAACCTTACCAGTCCTTCAACTGAATTTTCGGGAAGGAGCAGGTTGTAAGTTTTCAAAATACTGTCAGCCAGAAAAGAAATCTTTTGCCCACCTTCTACCCTGCCCCAGGTAATGTCCACTCCATCCAGCAAATCATTTTGCGGTTGCACCCCTTTTGTACTTCTAAAGAACTCAAATGATTCGCCCCTTGATGCAGGCACACCAAAACCCTGGCTTTTGTGCTGGCTTCGCCCTTCGGCAGCTATCTCACCATAACTTTTGCCCAGGAGCGGATTGTATCCGCCGACGTCTGTTTTAAACTGGTCGGCCCTTGTTGTATTGTTACCACCAAAGTTGAATGTATTCCAGAGTATCCTTTTTGCCTGCCATGGTTTTACTCCATACTTAAAATGTTCGGGAAAGCGACCCGGATCTGCCGCTGCATCAAAAGCTTCATTCGCTAAAATGGCAGAAGCCGTATGATGACCATGCCCGCCCTCACCGGTTGTGGGGAACCGTGTAACAATTATATCTGGCTGAAATTTTCTTATTACCCAAACAACATCGCTGAGGATTTTCTCTTTATCCCATTTTATAAATGTTTCTTCGGGATTTTTTGAATAGCCAAAATCAAACGCTCTTGTAAAGAACTGTTCACCTCCGTCAATTCTTCGTGCTGCCAGTAATTCCTGGGTTCTTATTAAGCCTAACTCTATTCCTTGTTCTTCACCAATAAGATTCTGTCCGCCATCACCTCTTGTCATGGATAAGTAACCGGTTCGGAAAAGTCTGTCCTTTGATAAATAAGCGATGAGTCTGGTATTTTCATCATCCGGATGAGCTGCCACATATAATACAGAGCCCAGCACATTCAGCTTTTTTATCGATTGGTAAATTTCTGCAGATGTCCAATTTTGCTGCCCCTGAGAGAAGACTCTTCCGACAATTAAAAAAGTAAATAGAAAAAAATTTATCCGTTTCATCAACATAATTTATTCAACGAATATAACCGGTATTTCGCTAGCTTGTAAACCGCCGGTAATATTTCCAATACCCATGACAAAGCCCCGGTAGTAAGTACCGGGGCCTGTCAGTATTTATTTGCCTGTTATCATTGTACTTTAAACCCGTTGGCAGCGGCATACTTCTTTTGAGCAGATTGCATATCCTGAATGGCTGCATCTTTCTCACCAATAAGCTTTCTTAAATCATCCTTTACAGTCTCCCCTGGCTTCTTCTGTTTTGGCCAGCCCAAGTTCTTTATACCCGGTGTACATGCTTTTGATAAACCTGAAATAACGAAGGCTGGCAGCTTTAAAATTATCTCCCTCCTTTACTTTCGGAGCAGGCTTATCATTTATTATATCAATTTTTTGCTGTACCAGCTGTTCCATCTTTTTTCCGGCAACAGCTATACTGTCATAGTTGTCTTCACCAATATACCTTTCCACATTATTTTCTGTTGCCTTGATATCCACCTCCAGGCTCTTTTCCAGTTTCAGCACTTCCTGGTTATAATTATATGCTGATTTTGACTTACAGGCAACTAATCCTGTGAACAAAAAAAGGGCAATAAATAATTTTCTCATTGCATTCAGTTTATGGTTAATTGATGTACTGAAAATAGCTAATTTTTTACAACAACAGAAACGGTATAAAAATTATATTGCTTCTTCCATCGCTTACTGAATGTCAGTAAAGCGTTCTAAAAAGGATAATTTGCAATCTCCTAACAGTGTTACTTAAAAAATAAGGCGGCAAAAAATGCCGCCCTGTGTTTTTCTTTATTCCTTCTTATCGTCGTTGCTGACTTTCCTTCCCAATTTTTCAAGCAGTTGCAGGCCCAGCAAGCCACTGATACCACCGTTGGCGCTGTCGCCACCACCGCCAATAAGCACATCTGGCATTATTTTAACTTTTTCAGCGGCAATTGATTCAATCACTTTCAACTGGGTAAAGTTGTCTCCGCCCATCGCTTCCACTGAGAGTTTATATGCCTCAGCATTTGATTTACCAATGGCCAGAATTTTTCAGCTTCTGCATTACCTGTCAGAGAAATCTGTTCTGCATTGGCTTTGGCCAGCAACTCAATCTTTTCTGCTTCGGCTTTGGCCAGCAGTCTTGTTTTCTCGGCTTCACCGGTAGCCAGCAGTTTCAATCTGTCTCCTTCGGCATTGGCCTGCAAACGAACGCTGTTTGCATCACCGGTAGCTTTTTTACCGAAGCGTCGGCTATACGTTCTGCAATCAATACACCCTGATCAGCTTTTACAATTTCTTTTTGCATTTCTGCAATAGCTGTTTCTTTTTCCAGTGTTTGTCTTGTTTCCTGGGCTTTCTTCTCAGTATCGTAGGTTATCTTCTGCTCCTCAGCCAGTTTACGGTCTGTTAGTGTTTTCATCAGGCTTTCAGGCGGAACAATATCACCAATTAATGTATCTACTCCATATACATTATACTGTTCCAGTACTTTTCCGATATGATCCTTAGCTGACTGTTGTCTTTCTTTTCTTGTACCAAGGAAAGCTATTACATCGCTGTCCTGGGCACTGTTCCGGAAATAGTTACCAATTGTTGGTTCCAATACCTGGCTTACCAGGTTATTCATATTACCAAACCGTGCAATAACTTTTGGCGCTTCCGTTGTTGGGATATGGATAATCTGTGAAACATCCAGATTGAACGGGAAACCATCCTTGCTGCGTACAGTAATCGTAGAAAGATTCTTATCAAGCTGGTGCGATTCGCTTCTTGCACTTGCCCAGTTTAGTACAAGGTTGGTGGTTGGAACTAACTCTACTTTCATAATATATGGATTGATAGGATATTTACCCGGCCCTAATGGCTCGGCCCAAACACCTTTATATCCTTTTGAAACGATATTACCATGTTTGAATTCAACACCACTAAGATCCACACCTTCAGCCCCTACGTATGAAATGACTACTCCCACATGGCCAATTGCAATCTCAGTCATCTTCACCATTTCAATCATTGCAAACCAGGGATTGATAAAGTAAGAACCGGCCAGTATAACCTGCTCCTGCAAACCTTTATAGCCTTCGCTATGCAAAAACATGTCCACATCCTGAAACTTATTATGCCCTTCAATTATCTTTCCTGCTATCTGGCCTTCTTCCAGTGGTTTACCTTCTAATGTTGTAACAATTCCAACTGCATTATCCGGAATGGTCATCATGTCAGTCATTTCCACATCAAACAGAAAAGTATTGATACGGTAAGAACCGGGAGCAATGATAGCTGTCTGACGCCCTTTACGGCCTCCATTGGCTAAAAAGGCGGCGGCATCCTGAAAGGAATCACAGTCTACTTTGCGTCCAAGAATGCGGCCTGTTTCCAGTTCAGCACCATCTCTTGCAAGTACCAGTCCAATCTTTCCTGTTGGCACAATAGTAAAGGGCTGAAAAGTGATGGAGTATTGCCAGATCCACTTCCAGAAGTAAACACCCGGTGGCAACGTTTGTGCCTGGTAGCCGGCCTCTCCATGAGAAGCAATAATGCGGCCTTCTGGTAATTCCTGCTTACCAAAAAGCACAAATTTTTTAGTTACAAGCCCGATTCTGTCTTCGGGGACTATTACCAACCCAAAAAAAAACTCTCAGTATAAATTTGTAAAAAAGCAATAAAAAAAGAGGGATACCAATGATAAGGCTCCATTTTACGATTTCGTTTGTTTCCATTTTTAATTTTAATTATAAGTGATCAAATTATTTTATTTCTTCATAACAGGTTATGACGGGCCAAAATTTATGCGCACAAGTTTTCAACAGCGCATAATTACCTGATTACACGAAGCATCAGAAAGCATATGCTATATATAAACTTTTACCTTAAACTTACTGTTTTAATTAGCCGGAGGAGAAGTGTTGTAAATAGTGAACCTGGTTTCTGACTCTACTGATGAGAATATGTAATTACCGGATTCCATTTTCGGAATGAATTAAGCGTTAAAATTACTTCAAAAAACACTATCTGCGAATAAAATCGAAAACGCTGATCCGGTTTTGACTGTAATCAAAATCGAAGGGTCAAAACTGATTTCTGCTTTTCATTATCCTTTTTTACTTATATTCCCCGTAGTTATTTTGCTACATTTAGAATCAAATAGTTGACAGATGAATAAAGCAGTTTTCTATTATCTTACCTTGTTCATACTCCTTATTTCCTGTAAGTCATCTCAGAAAAACATTGGTGTTTCTGCGGGTGTTAACCCATTTCATTATTCCATTACAAAAAAAGTAATAGCCGAAAACGGTGCAGTGGTATCTGCTCATCCGCTCGCCAGTAAAGTCGGACTTGAAATACTGAAACAAGGTGGCAACGCCATTGATGCGGTGATAGCCACGCAACTGGCACTTGCGGTAGTTTATCCCAATGCAGGAAATATCGGTGGCGGTGGTTTTATGGTGGCAAGACTGAATAGTGGTGAAACAATTGCATTAGATTACCGTGAAATGGCCCCGGCAAAAGCAAACCGTGATATGTACCTGGAGGCAGGTGGAAATGCAAATACAGATAAAAGCCAGCTTGGTCATTTATCATCAGGTGTTCCGGGAACGGTTGCCGGGCTGTTTGCTTCACACAAATATGCCAGGCTACCCTTTGAAAAACTAATACAGCCGGCAATAGAACTGGCAGAGAAAGGTTATGCCATTTCTGTAACGGAAGCAAAGGCTTTAAACGCTATAAAAGATGACCTGGTTCAATACAATAGCATTACTCCGGTTTTTATAAAACCAGCGGATTGGAAAAAGGGTGATACGTTGATACAGAAAGAACTTGCCAACACGCTGAAAAGAATCAAAGAAAAAGGACAACCCGGTTTTTATGAAGGAGAAACAGCACGGCTGATCGTTGAAGAAATGATAAGAGGAAACGGTATCATCAGTTATGATGATTTAAAAAATTACAAGGCAAAATTTCGCACACCACATTCATTTGACTACAAAAACTACCTCATTATAGGGATGCCCATGCCCAGCAGCGGCGGCCTTTTGCTTAACCAGATGATGAAGATGATTGAAAACAGAAACATTGCAGCAATGGGCTTTCATTCAACAGAAGCAGTGCAACTGATGACAGAAGTGCAACGCCGTGCCTTTGCCGACCGGGCAGAGTACATGGGCGATGCCGACTTTTATAAAGTACCTGTATCCATGCTTACCAACGATATATACTTACAGGAAAGAATGAAATCCTATAACCCTGATAAAGCAACTCCAAGCAGCACTATCAAACCAGGAATGCTGCTGCGGGCTGAAAGTGAAGAAACCACTCACCTGAGCGTAATTGACAAAGAAGGAAATGCTGTGGCTGTAACAACCACCCTTAACAATTCTTATGGCAGCAGAACGGTTGTTGGTGGAGCCGGGTTTTTTATGAATGATGAAATGGACGATTTCAGCATTAAACCCGGGGTGCCCAATTTGTATGGCGCAGTGGGAGGAGAAGCCAATGCCATCATGCCAGGAAAAAGAATGCTGAGTTCTATGACGCCAACAATAGTGTTGCAAGACAACAAACCGTATATTGTACTGGGGACACCCGGCGGCACTACAATTCCCACGCAGGTTTTTCAAACACTGGTTAATATTCTGGAGTTTAATATGAGTACTGAAGATGCAGTTTATAAGCCAAAATTCCATCATCAATGGTTGCCGGATGAAATAATGTATGAAAAGGGTTTTCCGCCTACAGTCAAAGCCTCTCTTGAAAAAATGGGTTACACTTTCGGCAAAGAACGCACCGGAATAGGCAGAACTGAAATAATTAAGGTTTTACCGGGTGGTAAATTTGAAGCTGTAGCAGATATCCGGGGAGATGACAGTGCCGAAGGCTGGTAAAAAGCTTTATTGTTTGTAGATTATTGTTTTTTAGTTTTGTTATTTACTTAATACCATAAACCCGGCTCCATCATGTCATCAATTGGAAAAGATTATCTGCAAACCGTAATTAAACGATTGAAATACTACAAAGACCTTGGGGATAAAACTTTTGAGCAACTGGTAGAGTGGGATTTTCATTACCAGGCAAATCCTGAATCAAACAGTATTGCAGTTATTATGCAACATATTTCAGGCAATATGCTCAGCCGCTGGACCAACTTTCTAACAGAAGACGGAGAGAAAGTATGGCGGAAAAGAGATGCTGAATTTGAAGAGCAGCAGAAAACCAAAGAGGAGCTCATTGCATTTTGGGAAGAAGGCTGGGATTGCTTTTTATCAGCAGTTTCATCTTTAAAGAAAAAAGATCTTAAGAAAAAAATCAGCATAAGAGGTGAGAAACTTACAGTTACAGATGCCATCAACAGGCAACTGGCTCATTATCCTTATCACATTGGGCAAATCATCTACATCGCAAAAGCTATTAAAAATGTAAGCTGGAAAAATCTGTCTATTCCAAAAGGCAGTTCTGCCGAGTACAACAATACCGCCGCAATAAAGGATCCGGCAAAAGCATTTTAACCTGTTGCAAAGCCGGTTTTTTATACATACTTTTACCTCCCATCCACATTTATCCTTCCTGGAGAATCAGCCTATTTTTTAATTTACACCTGACAACAATGAAGTTAATTTTCACGGTCTGTACCTTATTCCTGACTGCCGGACTTATAAAAGGACAAAACCAGGTTGGCATATTTGCTGGGGCTCATTCAAGCAGTGCCCGTTACCTTGTTTTTAATGAGGAGCAGGAGGTAAGCATGAAGCCGGGCTTTCACCTTGGCGTAAACATGAAAGTGCCTTTTGAAGGTAACCTGTATTTCAATCCTGCAGCATTTTACAGCATGAAAGGATATGATGTAAAGTTTACCGGTTTCACTTTTCCGCCCGATAATAAAGCCATAAACAACAGTACCACAATACACACTTTTGAACTGGCGGCGCTTTTACAATATGATTTAAGTAAAAATTCCGGACATTTTTTTATCCGGCTTGGCCCTTCTCTTGATTTTCAGCTTTTCGGTAAAGAGAAATTTGACCTGGCTGATGGCACAACCGTAAGCAGAAATATGAAATGGAGCCCGGTTGATTATGGCAGGTATGCTGCAAGTCTCATCGGGCAGTTTGGATATGAGACGGGCAGTGGTTTTACAATTTTCGGCCATTATACGCTGGGCGAAGGAAGCATCAGCAATGCAGATTTTGGTCCCCGCATCAGGCACCGGTTGTTTGGCTTGTCAATTGGCAAGTATATAAAAAACAAAAAGATAGTAATTGATACAAAGAACAGGGAGTAATACAATCCTCATAATATGTATTAATTTCTTTTTAGACTTATTAACTTAGCCCGTTAAATTGATTTCTATGGCAAAGAGAAAAGGGTATATCTCCTGGGATGAATATTTTATGGGTGTTGCGCTTTTATCTGCACAGCGAAGCAAAGATCCCGGTACACAAGTAGGAGCCTGCATTGTTAATCAAAAAACAAAATTGTAGGGGCCGGTTATAATGGATTGCCAGCCGGATGCGATGACGATTAATTTCCCTGGGAAAGAACCGGTGAATTTCTGGAAACAAAATATCCTTATGTATGCCATGCAGAACTAAACGCCATTCTTAATAATATTGGAATGGATTTGCATGGCTGCAAAATATACACAGCCCTTTTCCCTTGTAATGAATGTTCCAAGGCCATTATCCAGGCTGGCATAGTTGAAGTAATCTATCTCTCTGATAAATATGAAGGCTCTGACATTTTTAAAGCTTCCAAGCTGATGCTTGACAGGGCTGGTGTAAAATGCAGAAAAGTGGAAAGTAAAATAAAGAGCATTCATTTATCTTTTAATGAGGATGAAGTTTAAATAAACGGTCCATAGCAATGGCATTGCAGCTATGGCAAAAACATGTCTTTTTTTCTGCTTCAAAACCTTACTTTTGCACCTGAAATTTTCTGGATTTTTTATCTATTTTATTGATTATCAAAGTCAATTAAAATCCAAAATCTAAATCTGAAATACTATGGCAGATATTTTTGAACGTTTACTGAAAAATTATGGCCCACTTGGACAATACAGGGAAAGGGCACACGGCTATTTTGCATTTCCAAAATTAGAAGGTGACATCAGCAGCCGGATGAAATTTCGTGGCAAAGATGTAATAGTTTGGAGCCTGAACAACTATCTGGGCCTTGCCAATCACCCCGAAGTACGTAAAGCTGATGCCGACGGTGCTCAGCAATACGGTCTGGCTTATCCAATGGGAGCCCGTATGATGAGTGGCAACAGTAACCTGCATGAGCAACTTGAAGCTGAACTGGCTGCCTTTGAGCAGAAAGAAGATGCCGCTTTGCTAAACTATGGCTACCAGGGAATGGTGAGCATTATTGATGTATTATGCAGCCGGCATGATGTGATTGTATATGATGCCGAAAGTCATGCCTGCATTATTGATGGCCTTCGCCTTCACCCTGGCCACCGCTACGTTTTTAAACACAACGATGTTGAGGATTGTGAAAAACAATTAGAAAGAGCAACAGCCCTGATTGAAAAACAGGGCGCCGGTGGTATTCTTGTAATCACAGAAGGCGTATTTGGTATGGCCGGAGACCAGGGAAAGCTGAAAGAAATTGCTGCTTTAAAAGACAAATACCAGTTTCGCCTGCTGGTGGATGATGCACATGGTTTTGGCACATTAGGAAAAACCGGTGCCGGTGCCGGTGAAGAGCAGGGCGTACAGCATAAGATTGATCTCTATTTCTCCACTTTTGCCAAATCAATGGCATCAATTGGAGCTTTTGTAGCTGGTGACAGAAAAATCATTGACTACATCCGTTACAATATCCGTTCGCAGATTTTTGCCAAAAGCCTCCCAATGCCGCTGGTTATTGGCAACCTGAAAAGGCTGGAATTGCTGCGCAACCATCCTGAGTACAAAGAAAAATTATGGAGCAATGCCCGCAAATTGCAGGAAGGATTGAAATCAAGAGGTTTTGACATAGGAACTACAGATTCAGTGGTTACACCTGTTTATATGAAAGGAGATGTACCGGAAGCTACCGCCATGGTAATGGACTTCGGGAGAAAATTATGGCATTTTCGCTTCAATTGTAGTTTACCCGGTAATACCGAAAGGCCACATTATTTACAGGCTTATCCCTTCTACTGTTCATACTGATGAGGAAATTGAAATCACTTTAAATGCCTTTTCTGAAACAAAGAAAAAACTGGATGCCGGAGCCTACAAGGCAGAAGTAATTCCGGATATGGCCGAAACAAAATAGTATTGTTATAATTGTTATCTGGCGGCATCTGCTTTCGCAGATGCCGTTTTTATTTATACGGCAAGCGGCTTTGATGCGATTACAGTATTTTTATGGCAACAAAAAGAACAAACTATGCGTAAACTTTTGCTGCTGTTATTTCTGGCCCCACTTTTTACCAATGCCCAGAAAAAACAAATTACATTAGAAGACATTTATAAAAAAGGGACGTTCCGGGGAGAATATGTACCGGCTATGTTTGACGAGGAAGTGGATGTACCGGAAATTGAAATTAAAACAGAAGAACTCAAAGACGAAAATGACAAGCCATTCGGAATGGCAGAAGACATCATACGCAGTTCTGCCAACCGCAATGTGGTAATGCTGATAAAAGGTACTGAATCTATTTACCGCCGTTCGGCCAAATCGTATGTGTACCTCTATGAACCGGAGAAAAAACAATTAAGCAAATTAGATAACGAAAAAGTGCTGCACCCTTCCTTCTCCCCGGATGGCAGTAAAATTGCATTTGTAAAAAACAATAATCTTTACCTGTATGATGTGGCTACAAAGCTCACTAAAGCCATTACAACGGATGGCAAATGGAATTATGTAATCAATGGTAACTGTGACTGGGTGTATGAAGAAGAGTTTGAGTTTAGCCAGGCCTACCAGTGGAGTGCAAAAGGAAATTATCTTGCTTACTACCGCTTTGACGAGAGTAATGTAAAAGAGTACAACATGACGATGTACGACAATGCCCACAACAACGACTACCGCTATAAATATCCGAAGGCAGGCGACGACAACTCAAAAGTGGAAATACATATTTATGATGTTGCCACAGGCAATGATGTGAAGGCTCAGTACGAGCAGGGCGACATTTACATTCCCCGCATCAAATGGACACAAGATGACTCCAAATTAATTGTCTATTGGATGAACCGGTATCAAAGTGATTTGAAGCTGCTGCAAACAGATGCCAAAACCGGGACAAGCAGCCTGCTCTACGAAGAAAAAAATAAGTACTACGTTGAAATTAACGACGACTGGTGGTGGTTAAAAGATGGAAAAAACTACCTCTTCACAAGCGAAATGAACGGATTCAGGCATTTATACCTTTACGGTCTTGACGGAAAAACAAAAACACAACTGACAAAAGGCAATACCGAAGTGACAGAAGTGGTAGGTGTTGACGAAGTCAATAAACGCATCTTTTACACCATGGCCTTCCCTACCCCCATGGACAGGAACCTTTTCGTGACAGATTTCACTGGGAAAAAAACATACCAGCTTACACAGGGAATCGGCTGGAACAGGTTTGAATTTGATAAAAATTTCTCGACGTTCTATATCTACCATTCAGACATAAATACACCACAATATGTAACACGGAACACAATTGAGATTGACAAAAAGAAAAACCTGTTTGCTAAGGAACTGAAGGTAGTAAATGATGGTTCCAAACAGAAAGGCAAGCTTGATGAATACGGATACGGCAAAGCAGAATTCATAAAAGTTCCCAACAGCAAAGGTGATACCCTCAACGGCTGGATGCTTAAACCTGCTAATTTTGACCCGGCAAAAAAATACCCGGTTCTTTTCTGTAATTACGGAGGGCCCGGCTCTCAGCAAGTAGCCAACCGCTTTGGTGCTGTAAGTTCCTGGCATCAATTGCTGGCACAAAAAGGTTTTATTGTAGTGAGTGTTGACAATACCGGAACCGGTTTCCGTGGAGAAGAATTTAAGAAGAAAACCTACCTGCAAATGGGCAAGTTTGAAATAGAAGACCAGATTGATGCAGCCAAATACATGGGCAGTCTTCCCTTTGTTGATAAAAACAACATTGGTCATTGGGGCTGGAGCTTCGGTGGCTTTATGAGTGCTTTGGCAATAACAAAAGGTAACGAAGTGTTTAGCGCAGCCGTATCTGTAGCTCCTGTTACCAACTGGCGGTATTATGACAACATCTATACTGAACGGTTTATGAGAACGCCACAGGAAAACCCGAAAGGCTATGACGATAATTCACCTATTAACTTCACCGATAAGATTAAAGGGAAATACCTGCTCATTCACGGTACTGCAGATGACAATGTACATTTCCAGAATGCCACACAAATGATTACTGCATTGGTAAAGAGCAATATCGATTTTGAAAGTGCCTATTATCCTAATAAGAATCACGGCATTGGTGGCGGGTTAGACAACACTACCTTCCACTTGTGGAGTAAGATGACTAACTGGATACTGGAGAACATGGGAAATGAGAATACTCAAAAGCCCGGAGCCATGGGTAATAAGCCTAAAGGTTTCTGATTATCTTAAAAGCATTCTACTAAAAAGCCCTTCATATTCATGAAGGGCTTTTTTATTGAAGCTGTATAATAAGTTCAGAATATTACTAAAAAGAAGACCCCCGATGGAAATCGGGGGGCCCTAATCAAAAACCATTAACCATTAAACCTTATCCTATGAAAATTCAATGCTAATATCGCTAATAAAATGAATCTGCAAAATGATTTTTATCTTTTTCGTGTCAAAAAGACAAATACGTCGATAAAACACAAAAATATTGACTTTGCTCAATAGAATATATTCTATAACTCTGTGACTTTCGTCACATTATATAGTATAAAATACTTAGAAAATAATTCCTTGCTGAGCAACTTCGGCAGTTTTTTTTTGTTTATTCTTACAGGAGAATTAACGGCTGCAAAGGATATTGCACAACAGTAAATGCTTATTGAATAAGCTCATTTAGTCCTTGATTTTGCGGTCAACAAATCTACAAAATGAATAAACTTCTTATTGCCATTACGGGAGCAAGTGGCTCCATTTATGCGGAAAATTTACTTAAAAAGCTGGCACTTATCAAAGACTAGTGGGAAGAACTTTCTGTTGTACTAACAGAAAATGCCAAGACTGTTTGGGAAACCGAACTAGACTCCCAATCCTGGAAAAATTTTCCTGCCCGGTATTTCCATTCAAATGATTTCAATGCCCCTTTTGCGTCTGGTTCAGGCCAATATAAAACCATGATCATTGTCCCCTGCTCAATGGGTACACTTGGCAGAATTGCCAATGGTGTATCTAATGATCTCATTACCCGTGCTGCCGACGTTATTCTGAAGGAAAGAAGAAAACTGATTTGTGTAGCCAGAGAAACACCTTATAACCTGATTCATATTCGCAATATGGAAACAATAATATTGGCAGGAGGAATCATCTGCCCTGCTACACCCTCTTTTTACAGTAAGCCGGCTACTCCCGATGAAATTGCAGGTACTGTTACAGACAGAATTCTTGACCTTGCCGGATTTGATATCAAAACTTTCCGGTGGGGAAAATAATAAAGGGGCCAGATGCCCCCTTTAAACTTTATAAAAACAGGTAGCTGAAATCAATCTGTAAAACGACCGCCTGCATTCACCCAGTTAACTATCTTTTGCCTGTCGGCTGCAGATATCAACCCTGCCGTATTTATTATAACAGCTTACTAAAACGCTGAAGTTCTGTAAGTTCCGAAGAGCTTAGTGGCTCGTTGTTTTCGAATTTTGCTTTCAGGTATTTTACTCTTAAATGCGAAGGATATTTAGTAAGAATTTTATTTATCATTTCCCCGGCAATCTCATCTTTTGTAAACATTGGAACATTAGCCGGCAAAGCAGATTTATTTTTTTCCGGCTTTTTTAAAATGATCGCTTCAAGTGTGGCAAGCTTTGACTGTGGTAAACTTGTCAGCTTTTTTGCTTTTCCTAATAAGCCCTGAAGTTGCTTTTTACTAAGCCCGCCCCTTTCCTGGTATTGAAAAAGAATACTTTGTGCAAAAGTATTATGCGGTTGTGCCTCTGCTACTGCAAGCAAAATATCATAGACAATATCTACACCCGGCTTAAGTCTGTTCATTGAATTTTTTCGATGTCTTGTTTCAGAAAATGTAATTTGTTGCAAATTAAATTGATTATTATCATTAATTGATATTTCAAAAGTCATTGCTTTCCGTAGTATAACTAAGTTAAATTACTTACAGGTTTGGTTTAATGATCGAAGCCGATGGAACTATCTCCACTATATCCTGCTGGTCAACCACTTTGACGACCACCACTGATTTACGGGAATCTTAATTCCCGCCCTTCAAAGGTGGGAGAAATCTTATTGAACCTGACAAAAAGGTTCCTCACCTTAAAAATCTTAGTTATGAAAAGATTTTACTCACATTATGTATGGTGGGCATTTGCGGCATTTATCTGAACACCCATGCACAATGCACTTTCGCCAACCCCGGAGTTAAAATCAACGGCACACCTTATACTGACCCGGTTACAGGAAAATGTATCATGAACGTCGATCTCTACTTCGATATCCTGCACAACGCTGGTGGAAAATATTTCTGGATACATCTTTGGCCAACCAGTCAATACCCAAATCATGATTATACACCGGCATCAGACGTTCCAACAACATCAGTAATACCAGGTGGCAATGGAGTTTTGGATAATTCCATTGCAACATTTGGCATGTATCATAAGAGCCCGGCCTTGTATATGCTGCCGTCTTTTCCTCCTGATGCCAATGTTCCAAACTTTCAGTACGCAGGTCTTACTATATCTGAAGTTGAAGGCGGAGGTATTCTTCGGGTTCGGACAGGTACACTTTAAGCGGACTCAACCTCTCTCTTCCGCTTGGTTGTGATATTTCTCAATCGTTTACTGCCGATCTGTGGGAAAGCCAGGCATCAGGAGCACAAACCGTTGCCTGCTATACCAAGGGAATCGTTTTTTATGCAAACGATCCTAAAGTAAGCGGTTTGCTCTTTTGCCAGATTCCCCGGCAATTCCGTTTTGACATTTCTACTATCATCCAATCTGGGAGCCTCAGTATTGACTACAATGTGTTTATTGATAACGGGGATGGCATTTACAATAAAACAACAGACAATATCAATGTACATACGGGCAATGTGGTGCTTGATAATGTCAACGACAGTTACCATTCGCCTGTGTTGGGATATGAGCCGTATTCTTACACCAAACCCCAATGCGACAGAGCCCTGTGGGTGGTTATTTCCAGCCCCTCTATCCCCAATGAAATTTATGCAAGGATTGAAAACAACTGTATCCCATTAGCCGTTAAATTTTTATCCTTCAATGCCACAAGAAAAAGTGATAAAGTCGACTTAGCCTGGACCACTGCGTCAGAAGAAAACAACAAGGGATTCTTCGTTGAAAGAAAATATGGCAACACAGAATGGGCTAATCTGGGCTATCTGCCATCAGCCGCTTCAAACGGCAACAGTGATGAGTTAATAAACTATTCTTATATCGATATCAACTCGCTGACCGGCGTATGCCTGTACAGGATTAAACAGGTTTCACTTGACAATAACATCACATACAGCGATGTAAGAACCGTAAAAGGCGTGGATCAGATTGATAAAGTAATAGTTTTCCCTAACCCTTCTCACAATGGTCAACTGAATATTGTTTTAGACAACATAAACAGCAGGGCAAATATTAAACTGATTAATATGAATGGCAGTATTGTTAAAGAATGGAATAATGTAACTACCCATCAGCTTAATATCAGTAATCTTGCCTCAGGGATATACACTGTCAGAGTTTGGATTAAAGAACTGAACGAAACTGTTTCAGTGAAAGTGATGGTAAATAAATAATTAGAAAAGCTGGCATTTCATAACAGTAGTGTTAACGCCATGAAGCCGCCTCAATACCTGAGACGGCTTCCTTATTTTTTCCGGAACCTGTTCAAAAACTCATTTACATTATACTCAACAAAAAATGAGTTTTCAAACTAACCTGTCAATCATTGTTATCAAGATTAAAATGCTGATGATATGCACTGGCTGCAATATGCAGGGCAAAGGCAGCGATGGCTGTATCCTTCAGTATATTCAATAATGCAAACTGGCGCATTTCTGCAGTGCCGGCATTTCTGAAATTCGGCCAGTGAATAGTGAGAATGAAAAATATGAGTAAAACAAAAAGGACATAACTTGAAATCTTTACGTACTGGTTGGTAAGATATGAAATGGAAACCAGTATAAATGCCCCTCCAACTATATAAGCCCATTTAATTCCCAAAGGCAAAAAATCGGGAACATACACAAGAAGATCTTCCGGGTATTTAAAATGGAAAATACCAAAAACAAATAGCACCACAGCCAGTAAATAAATTGCAATCCTGGAAATAATGTGATAGTGTTTCATAACAACGGTTTTGGTTTCGTTTAAAAGGTACAACTTTTTTAAATTAACAAAGTTGACATTCATCAGGTTTCCAAACCAACCTGTATGCAGCAAGCCAGGCATAAAAAATCCCCCCGGTATTACCGGAGGGATGCTTAAATTAATGGGAAGCCACCTTACTAACCTGCAAATTCTTTTCGTATCAGGTTCAATGCACCACCCTCTTTGAACCAGTTTATCTGCTGCTCATTATAGCTGTGGTTTACATTAATGGTATCGCTGCTGCCATCTTTATGGTTCAGCACTAATTGCAATTGCTGTCCCGGCGCAAAGCTGGTCAGGCCAATCACATCAACCGTATCATCTTCCTGTATTTTGTTATAATCTTCTTTATCTGCAAAAGTAATAGCCGGCATTCCCTGCTTTTTCAGGTTGGTTTCGTGTATGCGGGCAAATGATTTTACCATCACCACCCTTACACCGAGGTGCCTTGGCTCCATAGCGGCATGCTCCCTGGATGAACCTTCACCATAGTTTTCATCGCCCACCACGATGCTTCCCACACCGGCAGCTTTATATGCTCTTTGTGTATTAGGAACGGTTCCGTATTCACCCGTTAGCTGGTGTTTAACCGAATCCGTTTTTTCATTAAAGAAGTTAACCGCACCAATCAGCATGTTCTTGCTGATGTTGTCTAAGTGGCCACGGAACTTCAGCCACGGGCCGGCCATGGAGATATGGTCGGTGGTACATTTTCCTTTTGCTTTAATCAGCAGTTTCAGACCTTTCAGGTCGGTGCCTTCCCATGCTGAGAATGGATAAAGCAACTGAAGACGCTTACTGTCATCCTTTACATCCACCACTACACTGCTTCCGTCTTCGGCAGGTGCCTGGTAACCGGCATCCTCCACATCAAAACCTTTCACAGGCAGTTCATCACCACTTGGCGGGTCAAGTTTTACCTGCTCGCCTTTTTCGTTGGTGAGTGTATCGGTGATGGGATTGAACGTTAAATCGCCTGCAATTGCCAGGGCTGTAACCAATTCTGGCGAAGCCACAAATGCCAATGTGTTAGGATTACCATCGGCTCTCTTGGCAAAATTCCTGTTGAAGGAATGAACGATGGTGTTTCTTTCCTGCTTCTCGGCTCCCATACGCTCCCACATACCGATGCAAGGGCCGCAGGCATTGGCAAATACTGTTGCACCAATTTTGGAAAAGCTGTCGAGGTAGCCATCTCTTTCAATTGTATATCGTACCAGTTCACTGCCGGGAGTGATGGTGAATTCTGCTTTGGTTTTTAATCCTTTTTCAGCCACTTGCTTTGCCAGGCTAACGGCACGGCTGATATCTTCGTAAGAAGAGTTGGTACAGCTGCCTATCAATCCTACTTCTACTTTGGTGGGCCAATTGTTGGCGGCAGCAGCTTCTTTCATTTTACTGATTGGTGTTGCCAGATCGGGAGTGAACGGACCATTCAGGTGCGGTTCCAGTTCGCTCAGGTTTATTTCAATTACCTGGTCGAAATATTTTTCGGGGTTGGCATATACATCGGCATCGCCGGTAAGGTATTCTTTTACTTTATCTGCTGCTTCGGCCACTGCTGCCCTTCCGGTTGCTTTGAGGTAGCGGCTCATGCTTTCGTCATAACCGAAGGTTGATGTGGTGGCTCCTATTTCAGCACCCATATTACAAACTGTTCCTTTTCCGGTTGCACTCATACTGTCTGCGCCTTCGCCAAAGTATTCTACAATGGCATTGGTGCCGCCTTTCACCGTTAGGATACCGGCCACTTTGAGGATAACATCTTTCGGGGCTGTCCAGCCGCTTAGTTTGCCCGTCAGTTTTACACCAATGAGTTTGGGCATCAGCAACTCCCAGCTAAGGCCGGCCATTACATCGCAGGCATCGGCACCGCCCACACCAATGGCAATCATGCCAAGGCCACCGGCATTTACAGTGTGAGAGTCGGTTCCAATCATCATACCACCGGGAAAAGCATAGTTTTCCAGCACTACCTGGTGAATGATGCCGGCACCGGGTTTCCAGAAACCAATGCCGTACTTGTTGGAGATAGAGGAAAGGAAATTGTAAACCTCTTCATTTTCGGTAACAGCCTTTTGCAGGTCGGCTTTGCCTTCATTCTTGGCAACAATCAGGTGGTCGCAATGCACTGTAGACGGAACGGCCACTTTCTTACGGCCGGTGGTATCAAACTGGAGCAGGGCCATTTGTGCGGTGGCATCCTGCATGGCTACACGGTCGGGGGCAAAATCCACATAATCTTTTCCTCTTTTGAAATCTTTTATTTCCACACCGCTCCACAGGTGAGAGTACAGAATTTTTTCAGCCAGGGTAAGCGGACGGCCCAGTGCTTTGCGGGCAGCATCTACTTTGGCAGGCAGTTCGTCATACGTTTTTTTGATGAGATCGAGGTCGAAAACCATGATGAGTATGTTTTGTTGATTTATACTGTTAAAAGCAGTGCAAAAGTACGAAAATCACTGGTGTGAATAACCTGGAATTGGCGGGTACAGCCAAAAACTCTAAATTAGTGCTATGAACAAATTCAAAAGCTTTGTTGAATGGAATGCCTTTGGCGTTTGTTCCTCCATTGGCGACAAGCTGGGTATTGCCACCAGCACCATCCGGCGGTATTTTATTTATGCTTCGTTGCTTACGCTGGGCTCTCCGATTGTTTTGTACATGGTACTGGCTTTCTTCCGGAATGTGAAGAAGTACATCTGCCAGGCGAAGCGAAATCCCTGGTATTATTTGTAGGGGGTTAGCGGGTGCTGACCGGTTTTGAAAGGGCTGCCGTTTGTTACGGCAGGCGCAATGTCCTGCTTTGCATTTTTCTTTCCTTACTTTTTTTCGGGCCGCCGCCACGGTTAAAACAGTTAACGATTAAGTTAGTCCTACTAACAATCCAGTGAGTGATACTAACAGTTTTGTTGGCAACCCTAACGATCTATTAACTGCCACTAACGATTTAGTTATTGATAGAAACGAATAATTTAGTGACACTAACTGCCCAGACAGCTACACTAACGACCCGGTTGGTAACACTAACGATTTGGTGAGAGACAGTATGGTTCCGGAGGCTGACAGAATCGGTTTCGATGATGATTATGAGTGAGTTAGGCAGAAAATGGTGAAAATGGGCCGAAAAGGGGTGAATAGTGAATGGAAAGTAGAAAATTGAAAATGGGGTAAGGCCTGTATGCGCCTTGCGAAATAAAATACCGTAGTTGTACGGTAGTTAATATTGAGGATGGTTGATAAATTGCATGTGTATAATGGTTCAGTTATGGAGCTTATAAAGGCATTGTGTGATTGAGGTGGCGAAGCTGTGGCCAAAAAAATTTATCTGATTACAAACCTTTTCAGTTAGAAAAAACTATGACGAACGTGGTATTAAAACCCCTGCTGCACCGGGGAATGGAATGTATCGGTATTTTTTTTGAAATACAACTTAAGATAAACGGGGCGCTGCGAAAAACGGGTGTATGCAGATTTAGCAATACGCATAAGTGCTGGTATGCCCTTAATACGAAAGAGAACTACAACAAGGTACATAATGCCATAAAAGAGCTGGCTGTTATTGATAATACTGCTTTGTATCAATTTCTGGCAGAAAAGAAAAAGGTTGTTAATGCAGCAAGACCGATTAACCACTTACCCATTAAGCAAAAAGAAAGCTTACCAGTAAAAAGGCAACACTGGTTAAATACCGTGAAACAGCCTGTACTGGCAGGAAGCGGAAAAATATATGCTATAAATGCCCATGTACTGCCGGCTATGGAACAGTACCTGCGGTTGAAAGCATACAGTGCCAGCACCCGTAAAACCTATCTGAGCGAAATGACCCAGTTGTTGCTTACATTAAAAAATATACCGGCTGATGAACTTACGGCATCACACCTGAAAAGATATTTTGTCTATTGCTTTGAAAAACTGGGGCTGAAAGAGAACACCCTGCACAGCCGGATAAACAGTTTAAAGTTTTATTACGAACAGGTGCTTAGAAGGGAAAAATTCTTTTGGGAAATACCAAGGCCTAAAAGCCCATATTAACTCCCGTTTTTTTAACCAGGACGAGGTAACGTCCATCATAAAAGCGGCCGACAACATCAAGCATAAAACGATGCTCATGCTTGGTTATGCAACCGGTATGCGGGTAAGCGAAATTGTAAAGCTAAAAGTTGAGAACATTGACAGCCAGCGGATGTGTGTGCATGTGGAACAGGCAAAGGGCAAGAAGGACAGGATTGTAAGACTAAGCCCTTTATTACTTGTTATGTTGCGTGAATACTGGAAAACATCAGGGTTATCGAAAAAGGGATTTTTGTTTCCCGGGCAATCGAAAGATGAGGCGTACAGTACACGGAGTCTTCAGTTGGTATTAGCAGCCGCCAAGGAAAAAGCCGGGGTAATGAAGCCGGGAAGTGTACATGCTTTACGGCACAGTTTTGCCACACATCTGCTGGATAAAGGAACCGATGTTACGATGATAATGAAACTGCTGGGTCACAACAGTATTAAGACCACTATGCGTTACCTGCATGTAACCAACCGTGACCTGTTGCATGTGATGAGCCCGTTGGATGATTTATCTTTTTAGTGAGTTAAGAATATTATGTGCCGGTACATATTAAAAAAATAAATAAGTTTCATTTACGAAACTATTTTACGGAAAACAATTTTTTTAACCTGTGCCCAGCCATTCCGCTTCCAGTCGTGGCATACCCCAGCATTTCATTTACCTGCTTATTTGTAAATCCACCTTTTACTTTTTCGTCATAAAAATATTGTCTCAATTCTTCATTCGTTCCTAAATCGTTTGAACTTGAAAAAACCAATATATCTTCGTGGTTTTTAAGTGGCATATACTTAGCAGATAAAAAGTTACTTCACTTTCTTTTTGCCAAATCCAACTATAACAAAACCAACTTAAATTACTTGCTACCAAATACAGTTGAAAAGGTTGCGAAGCTGTTAATACAATACTTCCTTTTGGGCTTATTGCGTTTGTATTGCTTCCATAATTCAGGGCAACGGTATCAATGTATCCCAACTACAACCGGTTGTGCCATAAGGCAACTCACTAAGTATCATATCAACAACTTATCTGCAATCTTATCCATTTCCACAAGACAATCACCCTGATAGAATGTACTGCGGCTAACACTGCATTGCTGCAATGCTGGCTGAAGTGCATCACTCATCTTTTCGTTTTCAAATAAATCTTTCTGCATGTTCTCAACTTTTGTTTTTCAATTTCCAGCACTGACAGCAATGCTTCAACGTTGTACAACACCTATTGAACATCCTACACAATACAATCATCCAAGACTTTGCCGACACGACCCTACGCTATTTTTAGCACATTGCAAGGCACACAAAACCCCGACACAAAGCCCACCTTGCAAAGAGCTAAAAATGCCAACGCACAGCCCACCCACCCCGGCTGACGAATATCTATCATCATCAGCAATGTACTTCAGCAATAAATCATTACTGGACACCAAGCCCACCCACCACCCCACTCTAAAAAATGAATGAGTGTCTTCTCCAAAGCTTTGACAAAGTCGGCTGTCAGTATCTTATCTTTGACTTAAATAGAAACTTTTTACTTATAATTTGAATGAAACAAAAACAGACTTACAAAACGAAAGAAGAAAATAAGAAAATAAGAGTAGTTGACTTATTTGCAGGATGTGGTGGATTATCTTTGGGATTTGAAAGAAAGGATTTAATATTGTTGCTGCTTTTGACAATTGGGAACCTGCAATTCAAACCTACAAATGAATTTTAAACATCCAATTTTTAAAAAGACCTCAGTGAAACTTCTGATCGGCAGATATAATTGCTAAAACCAAATGTAATTATTGGCGGACCACCTTGTCAAGATTTTTCCAGTGCAGGACATCGTAACGAGAAATTGGGAAGAGCAGACTTAACGATTTCCTTTTCGGAGATTATTGCAAAAGTTCAACCCAAATATTTTGTAATGGAAAATGTTCCTAGAATTCAAAAGAGCAAAATTCTAGATGGATTATTAAAAATTTAAAAAATTAGGTTACGGTTTAACAATGACTGTTTTAGATGCAAGTAGTTGCGGAGTTCCTCAAATTAGAAAAAGATTTGTCCTCATTGGAGAAATGAACGGGAAGGATGATTTTCTATTAGATCAACTGACCTCAAATCTTAGCTAAAAAACAAATTACTTCTCTGATCACTTTGGTAAATCACTTGGTTTTGAATATTATTTCAGAGTTCCAGGTCATACAGTCGGAGAGGTATATTTAGCATCTATGAACCATCAATGACAATAGAGGGTGTTGACAGACCTGTTCCAAAGGTTATACAGGTCATTCAGCTGACCCTATTCCATTGAATAAATCAATCAGAACACTTACATATAGAGAACGAAGTCTCATTCCAAACCTTTCAAAAAACTTTATCTTGAAGGTTCAAAAACAACCTTAACCAATTAATTGGAAATGCTGTTCCTGTTAAATTAGCTCAATATATTGCAATTCAATTAAAAACACATTGAAAATAAATGAAAAAAATTAAATTGATAGACCTATTTTCTGGTTGTGGTGGAATGTCACTAGGATTTCAAAATGCAGGTTTTGAAATTGTATCTGCATATGATAATTGGCAACCTGCTGTTGAAGTTTATGGAAGAAATTTTAAACACCCAATTCTTAAAAAGATTTATCAGATTTATCCATAATAAAAGAACTTAAATCATTAAAGCCTGATATTATTATTGGGGCCCCCCTTGTCAAGATTTCTCAATTGCTGGTAATAGAAATTTTAACGGCCATAGAGCAAATCTTACTTTAGTCTACAGTAAGATCATTACCAACATTCTTCCTAAATGGTTTGTGATGGAGAATGTTTACAATATTGAAAAGTCACCATAATTGATGATGTTCTAAAGAATTTTAAGAAAGCCGGTTATGGAATTACAAAAGGATTTTCGATGCAAGCCTAATGGGTGTTCCTCAAACACGAAAGCGATATTTTGTAATCGGCAAACTAAATAGTAAAGATGATTTTCTAAAAGACAACTTGAAAATAGTTTGAGTAAAAAAGAATGACAGTAAAAGATTATTTAGGAGACTCGCTAAAGACTGAGTTTTATTACATGCATCCAAGAAGTTACAATCGAAGAGCAATTTTTTCGATTGAAGAACCAAGTTCAACTATACGAGGAGTAAATCGTCCAATACCTGAAACTTACACTCCTCATGCTGCTGACAAGTCAAAGAATATTAAGAAGGTTCGTCCATTAACAAGCAAGGAACGGAGTTACATTCAAACCTTCCCTAATGAATTTGAATTTTCAGGAACAAAATCTGCGATTGAACAAATGATAGGTAATGCCGTTCCAGTAAAAATGGCTGAGTTTATTGCAAGGCATATTTATTCAAACTTTAATTAAGCAATGAAGAACCTTGAAGTAATTTCCAAATCTTTAGAGCAAATCCAATTTTCGATTTCAATAAATATGTGGAAGAAATACTTACAGCATTTTTAATTCCAAACTCTACAATACAAAGATTAATTTCTCATACTGAGAAGGACAAACCAATGCTTGTTTACAGGAGGGCAGCAAGAATCAACAATCAAAAGAATTTTGACAGACACTCCTTTCCTACCATTGAGACAAGCCTTTCATCTATCAATCGAATTTTGATTTTAGCAAATGAGAAAATAGTTATTTGCAAAGATTCTGTTACCGATGAGATAATTGAATTTGAACCGAGTGAAATTCACAATCATGTTTCCTTTTTTATTCCTCTCATTTATGGCAAGGCAGATGAGAAAGAATTTCTACTTTAGGTTTTGCAGAATTAGTTGGTCGCTTATACAATCTTCTATGTGTGGACGAAGAAAATGATTATTCAAAAAATCAGAAACAAATAATTGATTTTATTCTCTCATTGATTTATGCAAGTTTTAGCAAGTCCATAACTAAAGATGCTGCAATCGAAAAATTTTTCTCTTTGGCTTTTGCTTCAAAGAACAAAGAATACAATCAGTTGATGAATGATCTATTTGAAGCAATATTCAACGACAAAAAGAACGGCAAATTTTATTCAGATGTTCCGTTTTTCAATATCGGTAATTCTGATAAAAAATCATTGCCGAATATTAAGACTGCAAGTTTTGAATTAGTAGCAAAAATTCTTTGCTATCAATTAGAAAATATCGATCCTGAAATACTTGGTTCTTTAATTTATAAGTTAACTCAAGATGATGATGCTCCAAGTATTTATGGTCACTACACTTCCTTTCATAATGTTTCAAAAGTTTTAAATCCTCTTTTCATTTTCAAATACGAAAACAAATTGAGGAGAATAAGAAGAATGAAAAAGCACTACTGAAAATCAGAAATGAAATTTTGGGTTTGAGATTCTTTGACCCAACAAATGGGCCTGGTTGTTTTTTATCTTCTGCTTTTAACGGTGTATCAAGCCTGATTTATTCAATTGATAGTTTGGTTAAAGACAAACCAAAAGAGTTAATAAAATTAAATCAGTTCGTTAGCTTAGTTGACAACAGTTTAGCAATGAAGTTAACTCATTTAACACTTTGGGTTTCTTACATTCAATATTTGTCAAGTCATAAAACAATTACAAACAAGGATATTGAAAATGCATTTGAAAGCATCCAAATATTTCAGTCCGACCAATTAAAAACTGATTGGAAAACTGTTTGCCCAAATAATGGTCAGACAATAATTATTGGAAGTCCAATATTTAAGGGAGCAAAAAAAATTAATGCGATTGAGAAAAGTAACATGCAAAAAGTGTTCGGCACCACAAGTCTTGCCGATACTGATTATAGCAGTTGTTGGTTATTTAAGTTAGCCAGATACATTGGTGGAACTACTTCACAAGGTGCTTTAGTTATTACAAATTCAATTTGTCAAGGAGTTCAAGTTCCATTCATTTGGAATAGAATTTATAAAGAAGGTTGCGAAATATCTTTTGCGTATCGTTCTTTCAAATGGAAGAACAGTATTAGTCATGCTACAGGTGTTTCAGTAATAATCATTGGTTTGACAAGCGAGTCCTGTCAACCAAAAATTAAAACACTTTATGCTGAGAATAAAATTATTTCTACTGACTGTATTGGTCCATACTTAGTCAATTCAACAAAAACAATTGTTAGCGAAAGAACAAAAGCGATTTCCAATCAATTGCCATTAATGCAAAAAGGAAATATGCCTTATGACAATCAAAATCTTTTGCTAACAAAACAGGAAAAAAATTCACTGGTCAAATCAAACCAACTTACAACGAAATATTTAAAAAGAATAGTTGGTTCAAAAGAGTTTATTCAAAACATAGAACGATGGTGTCTTTGGATTCCAACAGAAAGTTTAAGTGAGGCACAAAAGATAAAAAGAGATTGCAGTAAGAATTGAGAATGTAAAAAATTCAGACTTTCAAAAACAGATAAGAGTGCAAACAAACTTGCAACAAGACCGCATCAATTTCGTGAATTCAGGTCAACAACATCACAGACTTTAGTTGTCCCTTCCGTTTCATCAGAAAACAGACCTTACATTCCTATTGGGTTCATTGGTGAGGACACTATTGTATCTAATCTTGCATTTGCAATTTACAATTGCGAACCTTGGATTTTCGGTTTAATCTCTTCAAGAATACACATGGTATGGATAAGAACAGTTTGTGGAAGTTTGGAAACAAGGTTGCGTTATTCAAGTGAACTTGGCTACAACACTTTCCCTTTTCCTCAAATCTCAGCCGAAAAAAAAGCTGAGATTTCTTCTCTAGTATTTGATATTGTTAGTGCAAGAGAAATGTATTCAGAAGGAAATCTTGGAGATTTGTATAACGACATACCTGAGAATCTGAGAATATTACATGACTATCTTGATAAAACTTTGGATAGTTGCTATCAAGTTGAACCTTTTGAATCCGACACCGAGAGAATTAAACTTCTCTTTGATTTATACGAACAAAAAATCTTTCAAGATGAATAACATAATCAAAGCGGAATACGAAACCAATGGCAATAGCATTTCCATTAACAATATGGGGATGCGGAAATGCAAAGAAGAGTTTACGAAAAAATATGCTTCACAATATATTTTACTCAAAGCTCCACCAGCATCAGGAAATCTAGAGCATTGATGTATTTGGCACTTGAAAAATTGAAAAACAATCAAGTGAAAAAAGTTATTGTTGCTGTTCCCGAAAGGTCAATTGCAAAATCTTTTGCTACAACCAATTTAACTGAAACAGGATTTCATTCCGACTGGATAATTCAACCACAGTTTGACCTTTGTTCCCAGGTGGCGAACAAGAGAAAAACAGTCGCATTCAAAAAATTTCATGGAGTCTAATGAAAGCATAATACTATGCACACATGCTACTTTGCGATTTGCATTTGACCAAATAGGGGCAGACGCTTTTAATAATTGCTTAATTGCGATTGACGAATTTCATCATGTTTCCTCTGATGCAGAAAGTAAGTTAGGGAATTATTAAGAAACATAATGAATAATACAAATGCAAACATACTTGCAATGACTGGTTCTTATTTTTCGAGGAGATTCAGTTGCAGTTCTATCTCCAAGAGATGAATTAAAATTTACAAAAGTTACATACAATTATTACGAACAACTGAACGGATACCAGTATTTAAAATCTTTGGGTATCGGGTTCTCATTTTTATCATGGCAAATACTTAGACTCAATTGCAGAAATTCTTGATATAAAAAAGAAAACAATAATTCACATTCCAAGTGTGAATGCATCCGAATCAACTAAAGAAAAGATAATGGAAGTTGATGCAATCATTGACCATATCGGAGCGTATGATTTCACAGACGAACACGGTATCATACATGTGAAGAGCAAGGATGGAGAGCAAATAAAAATTGCTAACTTAGTTAATGATGAAAGCTCTTTTGAACGAGAAAAATTATTGGCTTCTTAAGAAACGTTAAAAATCTTGATGACATTGATATTATCATTGCTTTAGGAATGGCAAAAGAAGGTTTTGATTGGCCTTTTTGTGAACATGCTTTAACCGTAGGTTACAGAGGTTCGTTAACCGAAGTAATTCAAATTATTGGTCGTTGCACCCGTGACAGCGAAAACAAATCACATGCTCAGTTTACAAATCTGATTGCGGAACCCGATGCGGAAAATGAAGATATAATTGAGAGTGTTAATAGCATCCTTAAAGCAATAGCGGCATCTCTTTTAATGGAAGAAGTTATTGCACCGAAATTTAATTTCAACCCAAGGAAAATACTCATGACGAAAACAATGGAGTAGATATATTCATCAAAGGTTTCAAAGAGCCTTCATCTAAAAAAGTAAAAGAAATTATTGAAAATGACATTGTAGATTTAAAAGCAAAGATTTTACAATCTTCAGAAATTCAAAACTCATTCCCTGGGCTTATTGACCCCGAAGTATTGAACAAGGGCCTTATTCCAAAAGTGATTCATGAAATATATCCTCATTTGGAGCAAAATGAAGTCACAGAACTAGGGGATTATATTGTGGCAAGTTCAGTCATACGGTCAAGCAACATTGTTCAAAATGGAAATGACAAGTTTATCTCATTTGCCAACAGGTTTGTAAATGTAAACGAACTAAACATGGATTTAATTTATTCGATTAATCCATTTCAGAATGCATTTGAAGTGATGTCAAAACAACTTAGTTCAAAAGTTTTCAAAGCGGTTCAGCAATGTATTCAAGCTTTAAGAATTCAGATGACTGATGACGAAGCAATATTATTATGGCCAAAAATTCAAGACTTTTATCGAGCAAAAGGGAAGCAACCAAGTGCAGATTCAATTCGACCCACTTGAAAGGAGAATGGCTGAAGCGTTAATCTATATGCGACAAATTAAAAACGAACTTGCACAATGAGAAAAAGGTCAGAACTTATTGATTTAATTAAGAATGACCCATTCGGACTTCTTAAAAGTGATTATATCAAAAAAGGAATTTCAGACGATGATTCTGTATTGATTAATTCATTTGAAGAAATTCAATCTTTTATTGAAGAGCATAATTGCGAACCACAGTCTAATTTATCAAATATGATTGAGTTCAAATTATTCGCAAGGTTGAAGGCTATTCGTTCAGACGCAAAAAAAATAAAAATACTTTATAAATATGATTTTGCTGGAATATTAAAGGGTGAGAACATTAAAGAAATAACTATAGAAGATATTATAGCTGACGATTCTGATGGACTTTTAGGTGAAATAGAGGAAAGTGAAATTTTCAAACTCAAACATGTTAAGGCAGTTGAAAGAATTAAACCCGACTTTCTTTCAAGAAGAAAAAGTTTGCAAAGCCTTTCACATTATAAAGAAATGTTCAATATTCTACATGAAGAACTTGCATCAAAAAAAAGAAGACTGATCAAATCCACTTCATCTGATTTGAATGTAGGTAACTTCTATGCTCTTGACGGGATTCTATTTTATTTAAACTCAATTGAAGGAGATACAAATAAATATGTTTTCAATAGCGGAGAGAGAACGCTTTGACGGCAGAACGCTTTGTAATTTTGATAATGGGACTCAATCAGATATGCTGTTTCGTTCATTGGACAAAGCAATGCAACTAGATGGCTATTCTATAAGCGGGACAATTAATCAATCAAGCAATGAAGCAAATCCTGTTGATGAATCTGATGTTTTAAACGGCTACATTTATGTTTTAGCAAGCAAAATCCTAATGTAAAAGGACTTCCTAATCTTTTTAAAATTGGTCATACCACAGGTTCTGTAGCAGAAAGAATTAAAAATGCAAAAAAGGAAGCGACATATTTATTTTATGATGTAGAAATTATTTCTACTCATAGATGCCTTAATATTCAAACTTACAATCTTGAACAAACCATTCATGATTTTTCTCCGCTGTAAAATTAGACATTGAGTTATTTGATAGTCATCAAAATGTCTATAAGCCTAGAGAGTGGTTTAAAGTCAGTCATGATGTAATCAAAGATGCAATCAATTTAATTGTCAATAATGAAATTAATGAATATCTCTACGACCCAGAGGTAAATCAAATAATCAAGAAATATACATCACAAGAAAACTTTCCTCTTACTTGCTGCTGAAGAAGAAGCCAAGTATGGTAAGAGAAACAAAAAAAAGTAAATAAACAACATGATTTAAAGCCGTCGCACCATGTCAGGCACATTTGCAAGGCACACAAAACAGGCATACGTAACGATAATCACAAAAAAATGGAAGAAGTAACTCAAATAAATCGTGAAGCAATATTAACTAATGCAATAAACGAATCTGAATTGTCAGACTTAAAGCAACATGCCGATAAGATGATAAGAGGATTTGAAAATTTTAATAGCTTTTCTTCAAATCGTGCAATATGGGAACTAGTACAAAACGCCTGCGATTTATCGAAAAATTGTGAAGTAGAAATTGATTATAGTCATGACGGCTTTTCTTTACACATAATGGAACACCTTTTACTACTAAAGCATTTATTTCGCTAATAAAACAAGTTAGTGGCAAATATGGCGAAGAATCGGAAATACCAGAAGTTGGTAAATATGGAACTGGCTTTTTAACTACACACACTTTTGGACGCACATTTTTAATTAATTCGGTACTTGAAGCAAACAATACTTATTTTGAAATAAAAGATTTTCTAATTGATCGCAGCCCTAAAGAGTGGAAAGAGTTGAGTCGAAACATTAAAACCCAAAAGGAGAATGTTTACAAAATTATTAAAGAAGGTGCTATCATCTCTAATCCAGCAAACAAAACCACATTTACATTTATACCCGTAAGCCCACAAGAGTTTAGTTATATAGCTGAATCGAATAAAGACTTAGAGGATTATGTTCCCATAGTCTTAACAATAAACGAGAGGCTTAAAAAGTAAGCATTATCAATAATGGTATTCAAACAACTTTTGTAAGAGCATCAAAAGCCGAAGTGCCTAACAACCATTCAATAAATTTATTCAAAACCTCTATTACAAAAAATGGAATAGAAAAGTGCTATACTCCATTATTGATAAAGAAAATCAAATTGAAGTCATCTTACCCATAAATGAGAAACTAGAACTATTTCAGTTTGCTGAAAGAGTTGCCCGTCTGTTTTTATATTATCCCTTGATTGGTTCCGAACATTTTGGTTTTAATTTCATAATAAATTGCAACCAATTTCTACCTACCGAACAAAGAGAGATGGCATCCATTTAAAAAGCAATAAAGACCAGGTTAAAGATCAGGAAGAAGAAAATAGAAAGATTATTAGAAAAAGCCTCTGGGTTAATTTTTGAATTTCTTAAAAGCAATGTAATTCAGGTGTCAAACCCACTTTTATGCTCAAATTAATTTTAAAAGAACAACAGAAAATACTTTATTGAATGAATATTTTGAAACATTACAGCATACATGGACTGAACAATTTAAATTATTACCCATTGTAGAAACAGCAGATGGATATAAGCCAGTCAACGAAGTTCTTTTCTTCAATGGAGGCCTTTACACAGTACGGATTGTTTTGATGAGGGTTTATGAATTAGCAGCTGCATTTCATAAAAACATACCTGTTAAGGATAAGGTAGTCTTATGGAGTCAGTTTGTTGGCGAATGGACAAGTGAAAGTCTTGGTTTTATTGGACATGAAGATTTGGTGTTAGCAATATCAAAGGAGCACTTATCAAAATTTGACAATGACAGTCTGATTAAATATTTCAAAACCCTTATTTTAGAAGAAAGAATAAACTTCTTCTCTGAGCATACTTTACTACCCAATTTAGATGGGAAATTCTGCTTATTATCAACACTTCTTTATCCCAAAGATTTAAATGATACGCTAATTGAAATTGGAAAAATATTAATACCCCATTCGATTGAAAGATTGATTCACAAAGATTTTTGTTTTGACTTTCAGTTTGAGAAATTCAATAGAAAAGATTTTTCAAATAGTGTAAAGACCAGTTTAGATGAAATGGAGGCCTCAATTTGTATTTGCCTTCCCGAAACGATTAATCTTGAAAATTTCAACAAGCCAGTTCTTGAAGGAATAAAGAAACTTGAATATCCCTTCTTTACCAGCTTACTCAAGTATTGTAAACTCAATAACAATATCAATTCACAAAGTAAGCCAGCTATATTAACCAAAATACTAAGCAGGTACTATCTTTTGGATGAAGGTTTAATTCAAATATCTAATCTTGAGATACAAGAAGATAATCTAGACATTCGTTCGGCAAGAAAAATTTTAGTGCAAGTGTTTTTCAACTTACTGCAACATCAAAATGGCGAATGGGTTAAGTTAAATGTTCAGTTATTATTAGATATTGCACATTGCAATGAAGACAGCCTTAAAGAAGTTTATGCAACATCTAGAATATTTCCTAATCAGATTAATCAATTAAAGAGTGTCACTGAGTTAAAAAGAGATATCGATGTTTGGTCTGAGATTAAAGAACTCTACAATAAAGTTACAAAGGA
>JADJYK010000016.1 GCA_016719815.1 Chitinophagaceae bacterium
CTCACCCTGGGCAGTTTCATCTGCATATTTACCTGATGGCTCTTTAATGCCGCCCTGAATCCGCTCCTGGAAAGTACCTATCCTGTTTTCTAAAAAATGGGGCTGGTGAACCCGTCTTCATAATTCATGGTTATTGTACCAACACATAACAAGGGAATAAAGATGAACAAACCAGTTATCACTTAAATCGTTTTCATGGTAAGTTCTTGCAGTTTATAATGCAGATCATGCTGCTGCTTT
The DNA here is from genome assembly GCA_016719815.1 of Chitinophagaceae bacterium. Classification (GTDB taxonomy): domain Bacteria; phylum Bacteroidota; class Bacteroidia; order Chitinophagales; family Chitinophagaceae; genus JJ008. The sequence goes on from JADJYK010000016.1 coordinate 241, forward strand.
CATCTAATTCGTATTGGGATCCCATGGCTCTTTCCAAATGGTATCAAATTTGTATTGCCGCCAGTCAACAATAACAAGCACTCTATAAGACTGCGAATAATAATGATCCCCGGGCTTCATTCAATCTCATATGACCATCCGTTGGATACAACTAAAGAAAGACAACTAAAAAGACAAATAATCCTTGTATTGGCTGAAAAGAAAATCGATTCATAAAAGGCAGCTTATTAATTTTTTAAAACAAGAAGGGTTATTTTGTCCCCCATTCTTTATTACCTGTACTCTTTTTCAAATTCATTTTGCAGCGGATCGTTCAACATTTTATAAATTAAAAATAAGGCGGTCAGCATTCCCACTATTAGGCGACAAATCTTCCGCTTTTTTAAAAATAAGGTCACGCGTCTTTCATCAGACTCATTACTTCAGCCTCCAGTTGCTTAATCTTCAGTTCGTTTCCCTGGTTATTTTGTATTTCATTGGTCAAATAAGAAGCCTGGTGACAAAACAACGCTCCTGCCGAGTAAAAACATCCGCATGTCGGGATCTTTCGCATGGGCTGCGCATAATATTTTTTAGCTTCTTGGAAACACATGCTGGCATTACTAATGATACCGTTTTTGCCATTTCCACTTTGCCAAAGGTTTTCATTTACCTGCGCCATCGTATAATAAAGACCGTTATTGGATCATTCCAGTTCAATCGCCTTTTTTTAACCGGGGGATCAATTCCATTAAACTTCCTGCCTTCATATAATAATTAATTTCTGTAAAAGCCATTGGGGATTATTGGGATATTTTTTTTCGCCTCTGTTAGCAATTTTTCAGTTGCCGGGTAACCTTGTGCTTCTATTAATGCACTGATCAGCCCGTAGTAAATACCCTCTAGTATATTTAAGGCAATTGTAGAGTTTTTTGTGTTCATATATCTTTGTAAATTTTTGATACGTTTCATCATGAATACCGGCATCCAATGCAGCAGACATGTTCTGGCAACCTCCGCCAATTTGAAAACAAGTCGAATCATCCATCCAGGGAGATTTGGGTAAAACGTATGTTAGCCGGATGGCAGCCTGAAATGCTGCCCGGCGCTAGTTCTGCTGTTTTTTCCGGTAATTTATTACCGGTTAATAACAACGATACGCTATCGGATCCAAAGACTTGATAACATCTAGTTTTTCGGAATCAGCTGTAGAAATATCCTTCACTTTCATAAACGCCTGTAGTGCCCGTAATGCGTAGGTATCTCCTGAAACCGGATCGGTCTAGTTCTCATAGAGGGACTACCCGCTATTTCGGTACACCCTTCCTTTCAGCAGCCAGGGGCTGCAGCCTGTTTATTTATTTCAGCATCCTTCAAAGCGGCTTCCTTTTACCCTTTGCATCAATCAAACCTGTAACGCCGCCCCTTTGACCTGTATGCAAGAAAATGCCTTTTCAGCCCCATTCTACAATTTTTTAGCATTTGCTCACTGCAGCTTATCGCAGGTAGGTGAAAGAAAAATACAGTGAGTAAAAAAATTTAGACAGTTTTTGTGTATTAAGCATCCCTTAATCCAGGAAGTTTGGTATATAAAAAGTAATATTAAAAGAATTTTAAATTTGGTGTTGGTGTATAATTTTTTCTTTCAAAAGTATAGTTATTCAAACTGTCTTAAACACTCAGTTCAAAAGAGGGGAAAATAAAAATACTCTCTTTTTTCATAATTAGCTGTTAATTTGTTTATATACCACCACCCCTTCGCCATAAAATTATTCCTCCATTTAAATACAGACAACTTTCCGTGGGTAGAAAATCCGATAAACCAGAATTGTTAATTTGTACATTTTTGGTAAAAAGGAATAAATTAGATTCAGAATTGCTTGTCTGAAATACTGCTTTACTGTTTTTATTAAAACTCATTTTACCAGAAAATCCATGCCCCGGTACTGCTTTCTCCCGGCGTACCGGATTTGCACAGGAAAACCCGCTTTGGCTTCGTTACTCCCGCTATCGCCGGACGCCGGCACCGTGGTACCCAGTTTCGCATTGGAGATCTTTATAAAGCTGCCGGTGGCGGGCCGGCCACCCTGCTTACCCTGCATGAAGGATGGCGACGGCGTCGGTGGAGCCATGATGCGGAAAACCGATTGTTTTTGCCTCTGACCGTTGGTGGCAATTTTGATGTTTCGGCAACGCCTATCTCCGGTGGAGCCGCTTGCAGTGCTCACTCATTTTTCCGGCGCTTAGACCTTCCCTGGGATTTTTCTCCCGATAATAAACAGTACTGTTCAGTTCTGCCCGCCCGGATCGGCACACTAATGTCCAGCCAAGCAATGCTGGCATGAACGAACCATATTCCGTTCCGTACAGGGTGGAAAAGCCACTATGGTAATTACCCAACCTGCTAACAATGCCCGCTACAACAGTAACGGCGATAAAATTATTTTCCATGATTATAAAGGGATACGAAGACAATCATGCAAGCATCACACTTTGGCTGTTACCAGGGATGTATGGACCCATGATCTGAAAACAAAAATACAGCCAGCACACCCAATTCAACGGCAAGACAGAAATCCGGTTTTCACAGCAATGGCAGCGATTTCTTTATTACCTCAGTGAATAACCGATTTCCTTCAATGCTTTATAAGTAAATCAGCGCTGAACAATAACGGCACCCCAACAGCAGTCACTACATTAAGTAAACACCCGGTTCGTTTTCTTACGGCTGCTGATAACAACACTCTTGTTTTAATTATGATGGTGAAATCTATACCATGAAAGAAGGGGAGATAGCTTCTCAAAAATCTGTCGTGGTGTCAGTGATGTTGATGGTAGGGCAAACCAGGAAAAGGTTCTCCCGGTTAATGCAGGCATTAGCGAAATGTCAGTTTCTCCCAATGGTAAAGAAGTGGTCTTTGTTGCCTCGGGAGAAGTTCCTGTAGGGGTAGCGGAAGGAGGCGTCACCAAACGTATCACTAATATACCGGCCTGTAAACGCTCCGCCTCGGTTTAGCCCGGATGGCAGGAACGATCATTTATGTGGCAGAAAGAAATAGCTATCTGAATATTTACACTTCGTCGATTAAAAGGAAAGAAGCACTTTATTTCTATGCGTCCACCGTGCTGAAAGAAGAAGCCATCATTGCCACGGATAAAGAAAGAGTTTCTGCAATCCGTTGTATTCTCGGAGGTAATAAAGTGGTTTTCCTGGAAGAACGTAACAGCGTTGAGAATATATAACCTGGCCGGTAAACAAAGCAGAACAATCATTACAGCAGATAAAATTATTCGTATGCAGATGGCGATCTCAGTTTCGACTGAACACGGATAGTAAATGGGTTGTCATGAGTTACCTGACAGGCCTTGGATCGATCTGGTGATATTGGCATTATTCAATCCGATGGAAAGGGTCGTAATACCAACCGTACATAGAGCGGTTATCTGATATGTCACCCGGCTTTTCAAAAGATGGAAAATTTCACATTGGTACAGTGACCGGGATGGTTAGCCGGGCACAGAACACCAATCTGCTTCCAGATATATATAGCGTATTCCTGATACAGGAGTGCACTGGATCGCTTCCAGTTAATTGAAAGATTTTGCCCTCGTAAAACAAGGAGAATAAGATAAAAAGAAAGTATGAAAAGCAAAAACCACCAAGAGAATGGGCAACTTTCAAAATGGACTGGAGAATATCAATGGTTAGCAGTACGGTTAACGACACACACTTCCGTAACAGAGTAGCGCCATTATTAATAATACGGATCGACAAATTTATATTACCCATCCGTTTTGAAACCGGTGCTGATCCGGGGTGACCCACCTAATCAAAACAAAGAAACCAAATTAGTTACCAAGCTGAACCAACCACCAAGTTCCGAATTGTCCAAAGACGGCAAATCATTGTTTGCAGAAACAATGGACAACGAACCGGATCCGGAAAGCGGTAAAAGGACAACAAACATGAATAAGAAATGGGACATGATGGCGCCGGTGAAAGAGCTTATATTTTTGAACACGCCTCTGAGGCAGGCAGGTACAAGAAATTTTAAGTCGGATTCTGCATTTTGTGGATTGGCCGTTTTGCATTTATAAAAGAGTATAAAAAGTTTCTTCCTTTGTAAAGAACAACTATGGATTTCGGCAGATATGCTGGGCGTAATGCTGCGAACTGGATGGTTCTCACACCCGGCTGTCGCCACGCACCACCACAGGGTAAATACTGACGTTACTGCTTGTACTTGGTATTTCATTACCCACCGTATTATACCGTAAGTGAATGCAGCCGATCGAAGTACTGGCCAAAGGGCCCGTTGGATAAAAATGTCAAAACAAAAGCTGGTATATTATCAGCTTATTGATGGAGACTACTCGATCTCGGAAAAGATTTGTATACTTAACTAAGGTGGCTGGAAGCTTCACCCTTACTTGCTGTTTATGATCCGCAGGCTACTCTGCCGGGAAGAAAGTATAAAACCTACAACGCCAAGAGAAGAAAATGAACCTTGTTCTTATCGCTGGGGTGAGAATCGCCGGAAAGAAACAGAACGATTATCTGGATGAAATATCTGGTTATGTGTATGTGGGGGATGAATGACCTGAGTATGCGGGTGGTGATTGACGAAAAAGGCAAGAACCTGACAAAGAAGCTCTTGTTGTTGATACCTGTTTTATTTGGTGGTGGCAACCTGCATGAACATATCTGATTTCCTCAGCCCCCCAAAAATATATGGACATCATACCGCAACGTATGTCGGTACCGCCAGCCAGCCGCAAAGAAAATGATCGTTTCTCGATTGTCCCGTGACGCGGTGGGAGAGCAATTATTCAGATGCACACTTATTCCCGGTGGCGTATATAACCTCAGTAAATATCGGGCTAGACAGTTCAGATGCCGGTACCAGGTACCGGTACGTTTGTCTGTGGGAAACATAGAGACGATCCCATGACTTATATTGGGTATTCCCAGGTGGGCTGGCGAATGCCCGATGGAAGATTTGTGAAAACGTACAATCGGAACCGGACATAAAACAAAAATGAGCTGCTGATGAGTACAGACAAGATCACCAACTGGAAAGATCCATCCAGGAATTAGTTAAAACATTGCCGAAAAAAATAAGGATTGTTCTGTAATAAAACATCCTGAATTGCCGGGACTTTTTTATTAATACCCTATTAGTTTTATTATAGATTCATTCAACCTCGCTTTTCGCCAAGAAAGTTCTGCTCCAGTTCTGTATTAAACGGCACCGGTGTATCAAGTGAGGCGCATCTCATTACCGGTGCATCAAGCAAATCAAAACAATGCTCGCCTATCCAGGCTGCTATTTCTCCGCCTATGCCGCCAATCAGTGTGTCTTCGTGCAACAGCAGCACACGGCCAGTTCGTTGTACCGCTTCACGGATGGCAAAATAATCAAGCGGTGCCAGTGTTCTTAAATCGAGAATGTCAATGGATATTTCAGGGTGTTCGGCAGCATAATCATCGGCCCAATGCACACCGCTGCCATAAGTGATGATGGAAACATCGTCGCCTTCTCTTACATGCCTTGCTTTGCCAATTTCAATTTCGTAATATTCATCGGGCACTTCGCCACTAACCGAACGGTACAAAGCTTTATGCTCAAAATATAGTACAGGATTAGGGTCGTTTATAGCAGCAATCAATAATCCTTTTGCGTCCGCAGGTGTGCTTGGATAAACAACTTTCAATCCCGGCACTTTGGTAAACCAGGCTTCATTGCTCTGGCTATGGAATGGTCCGGCACCCACACCACCGCCAGCGGGCATGCGAATAACCACATCTGCATTCTGTCCCCAACGGTAATGAATCTTGGCGAGGTTGTTTACTATCTGGTTGAAGCCGCAGGTAACAAAATCGGCAAACTGCATTTCCACCATGCTTTTATATCCTTCCAGCGACAAACCCAACGCAGTTCCCACAATAGCACTTTCGCAAATGGGTGTGTTACGTACCCGTTCTTTGCCAAACTCATTCACAAAGCCTTCCGTTATTTTAAAAGCACCGCCGTATTCTGCAATATCCTGTCCCATGAGGATAAGGTTGGAATGGCGCTGCATGGACTGATGAAGACCTTCTTTAATTGCGTCAATGAAACGGAGCCCCCCCACCCCCCGCAAGGGGGATTTGCCATCGCCCAGACCTGATTGTTGAATCTCGCTATTAATTGTGGTGTGGTCAACAAGCCGGGGCTGTGTGTTGAGAGTCCCTCTGCGGGGAATTTAAGGGGCAATAAACACATCTTCCTCCTCCATTTCTGTATCCACTGTTATAGGCCTTGCGTTAAAACCAATCGCCAGTTCTTCTTCTATCTTGTTTTTAAATTCTTCTCTTATGGCAGCAATATCATTATCGTTCAGTACACCGGAATATTTCAGAAAGACTTCATAATTATTTATCGGGTCTTTTTGTTCCCACAGGCGGAATAAATCCGGCGGCACATATTTGGTTCCGCTGGCCTCTTCATGTCCCCGCATACGAAAGGTCATACATTCAACCAGGTAGGGTTTCTGGTGTTTGATGCAGAATTCCCTAATGCCTTTAATTGTATCGTAAACGGTCAGCACATTATTGCCATCAATTTGAATGCCTTCCATGCCATAGCCTTTTGCTTTATCCACCAGGCTGATGCAACGGTACTGTTCGTTAACAGGGGTGCTTAACCCGTACCCATTATTTTCGATAATAAAGATGACGGGTAGGTCCCACACTGCTGCCACATTCAGTGCTTCATGAAAATCGCCTTCACTGGTGGCGCCCTCGCCGGTGAAAGCCAATGAAACTTTATTCTCTTTTTTCAGTTTATGAGCCAATGCCACTCCATCTGCAATGGCCAATTGCGTCCCCAGGTGAGAAATCATGCCGCAGATATGATGCATTGCTGCCAAAATGAAAACTTCTCTCTCTCTTCCTTTGCTATATCCTTCCTGTGCGCCCTGCCACTGCATGAATAATTTACTAAGAGGCATATGGCGGCTGGTAAATACACCGAGGTTGCGGTGCATTGGCATTATCCATTCATCTTCCTGTAACGCTAATGTAGCACCCACAGCAATTGCTTCCTGCCCGATGCCACTAAACCATTTTGATATTTTTCCCTGCCGCAGCAGCACCAGCATTTTTTCTTCAATCATGCGGGGCCACAACAGGTTGCGGTAGATATGTACAAGCTGTTCGTTGGTTAAATCTTTCCGGTCGAAAGTCATATTACGAAGTTCAGGCTTTTTCAACACAGAGATACAGAGGAGTGGAGTTGCACAGAGATTCTTTCTGTATGGCTCAAACTCTTTCAAACCCTCCGTTGATAAACAACTGAGTTATGCAGAGTTTAGTTTGCCGTTAATTCTTCGGCGAATGCCGTCTTTTAATAATGCAACATTGAAATTTATCAAAAGGCCAAGTTTTTTGCCAGACAGTTTTAAATAGGTTACCAGCTGTGCTTCATGAACAGGCAGGATTACTTCAACAGATTTTAATTCAAGAACTATTAAATCCTCCACTAAAATATCAATGATAAACTCCTTATCAAGTATTTCGCCCTGAAAGCAAACAGGAACGCTAACCTGACTTTTCACAGACAACCCCTCTTTTTCAAGAATCCGCTTAAGACAAACCTCGTAAACAGATTCCATCAAACCCGGCCCCAGTTCTTTGTGTACTTCAATAGCACACCAAATTATTCTTTCCGTAATACTATTGTACAGTTTTCCGTTTACCATTCTTTAAGGATTAGGTTAATTATTATTCTCTGTGTATCTCTTTTTCTCCCAACCTCTGTGTTGAAGTACTACACCACCACCAACTCATAAAAATCTTCTGGCCCCCGTTCTCTGTGAACTTCAATAGCACACCAAATTATTTTTTCCTTAATACTATTGTACAGTTTCTCGTTTACCACTCTTTAATGATTAGGTTAATTATTATTCTCTGTGTATCTCTTTTTCTCCCAACCTCTGTGTTGAAGTACTACACCACCGCCAACTCATAAAAATCTTCTGGCCCCCGTTCTCTGTGAACTTCAATAGCACACCAAATTATTTTTTCCTTAATACTATTGTACAGTTTCTCGTTTACCACTCTTTAATGATTAGGTTAATTATTATTCTCTGTGTATTCTCTGTTTCTCCCAACCTCTGTGTTGAAGTACTACACCACCACCAACTCATAAAAATCTTCCGGTTGCAGATACTTTTGTGCAAGAGCCTGTATCTCTTCCGCTGAAATATTCTTAATCGTTTTAATTGTATCGTAGAAATATTGCTCTGTCAGGTTGTTGAGTATAATATTTTTCCAGCGGCCAATAATCTGGACGGCCGTCAAGGTCGCCCAGCAGGCCTCCCATCATATAGTTGCGCACAAGTAACAATTCCTCTTCATCAACCAGCTCTTCCCGCAGCAGCTTCATTTCTTTATACACTTCTTCAATCGTTGCCTCACATACATCTTTACCGGCTTCAGTGCTTATTACCCAGGCTGAATCATGAACATGGTTTTGCAAAAAACTGTATATACCATAGGTGTAGCCCTTGTCTTCCCGGATATTGCTCATCAACCGGGAGCCGAAAAATCCGCCAAATAATGCGTTCAGCACCTGTACTTTTAAAAAGTCGGGGTGATGGCGGTTAGGAAATGGCCGTGCAATACGGACAGAGCCCTGCACTCCGTTTTCATCATTGGTGATACGGTATTTCTTTTCAGTGGCAGGTTGTATGGCAATGGGAGATAGCCCAGCAGTTCCATTGGCCAGGTCGCCAAAATGATGATTCAGCAACGTCTCAAGATTGGCTGGCAGCTTACCTGCAACAAACATAATATGCTTGCCCTGCTTATAATACCTGTTATAAAAGCCGGTGAGTTGTTCTCTTTGCAACGTATCAAAATCTTCCAGTTTGCTGTATTTACCATAGGGATGATTTTCGCCATACAGGCACACATCAATTTGCCGGCCGGCCACAAAATCACTCTTCTTCAGGTTAACCCTTAGCCGCTGCTTCATATTCTGTTTGTAAGTGGCCAGTTCATCTTCGGGCATTACAGAATCAGTAATCAGCTCTTTACGGCAGGCAGCAGTTCGTTAATATGTTTGGTAAGACAGTGAAGGGTAATGGTGGATGTTTCGTTATAACAGGCCCTGTTCAGGTACGAACCGTAGTATTCAAAATGTTCGTTAATCTGAAAGCCGTTTTGTTGCTGGTGCCGTTGCGCAGCAAAAGTTTGTAGTGGCGGCCACCAGGTTTTGTTCTTCAAACCAGTTACCGGCATAAAACACCCACTCAAAAGAAATCACATCTTCGTTTCCGGCGTTTACAGCATACACATCCACTCCGTTTTTAAGAGTGAATTTTTCTGCCTGTTTCAGCCTGAGGTCAAAATTTACGGCATCAACTATTTGGGGGGACTGTTGTCTGTTGGGCATATTATTATCCAAAATGTCTTTAAAATGAGGATTGTTAATCAGCAATCTTGCACTGTGGTGAACCGAAATAACGTAAACATATTCACCTGCAAATCTGTAAATAATCCGGTATCGTTTAAACAAAAGTTCTCTGTATTTTTTATCCTGGAACTCAGGAACTGGTTTTCCAATTTCAGGAAACTGTATTAAAACCTGTGCTTTTGTATAAAGTGCGTCTAAAAACAACTCTGCCTGAAAGGCTGATTCTTTTGAAATGAACTCTTTTATTGCAATCAGGTCGTTGCTTGCGGATTCTGTCCAGATGATTTGAACCATGATTTCATTATTTCTTTCATTTGCTCATTTGAATAAACCCGTCCGGCTTTTATATCTTCTTCTCCTTGCTCAATCTTATCAAGCAGAATAAGTCGCTCAAGCAATATGTCAATATCCTCAAACCTCTCTTCCGGCATTAGCTGTATAGCCTGTAGAATTTGTTCCTTCGTCATTATTCGGTACTTTTCTTAAAAATACAATTAATTTTCTGATAAGTAACAGATGGTATTACAGTTCTCCTTCCTGAATATTCTCCGGCTCTGTTCTAAAATATCCTGTGTGGTTACAGCAGCATACCTGTCCAGTTCTTCATCCATCCAGGCAGCATCGCCAAGCGTTTCGTAATAAGCAAGGCTGTTGGCCCGGCTCATCACACTCATGTCTTCAAAGGTTATCATGCTTTCGGTTTTGTTCTTCACCTTCTGCAGTTCGTTCTCGCTAACTAAAGCAGTCCTCATTTTTTCCAGTTCTTCTTCCACGGCGTTTTCGGCATCTTCCATCTTTACGCCCTTCACTAATTTTCCTTCAATAACCACAAGCCCCGCATCGGTACTGCCAAAATGATGACACTCAATATTGCTGAACAGCTTTCTTTCTTTCACCAGCGATTGATACAACCTTGACGACCCGCCACCGCTTAAAACATCGGTCATCAGGTCGGTGGCATGATAACTCTTATCTAACCGGCTGCCCATGCCAGCATTTATATAATGCATCCAGCGGCACCCTTTGCTTTTATTTCTAGTCTGCGTTCAGCCGTTTGTTCCGGTTCCTGCGGCAGGCTGCGGACATATTTTTCTCCTGAAGGAATATCGCCAAACCATTTCTCTGCCAGTTCGTTTACTTTTCGGTTGTTACGTTTCCGGCAACTACGAGTACGGCGTTCACCGGACGGTAATGTTTAAAAAGAAATTCTTTACATCATCTAACTGTGCATTTTCAATATGCGACAACTCTTTACCAATCGTCATCCATTTATACGGGTGAGCGGTATAAGCCAGTTCCCGCATTTTATGCCACACATCGCCATAGGGTTTGGTCAGGTAATGCTCTTTAAACTCCTCACACACTACTTTACGCTGCGTTTCTAAACTCTTTTCGCCAAAGGCCAGCGACAACATCCTGTCACTTTCGAGCCAGAAAGCCGTTTCAAGGTTTTGTGCCGGAAGCTGTATGTAGTAGTTTGTAAGGTCATTGGTGGTGTAAGCATTGTTTTCTCCACCGGCCATTTGCAAGGGTTCGTCATATTCCGCAATATTAACTGAGCCACCAAACATGAGGTGTTCAAACAAATGCGCAAAACCTGTTTTGGCCGGATCTTCATCCCTTGCCCCCACATCATACATAATGTTCATAACGGCCATGGGAGTACTGGTATCCTGGTGCACAATTACACGAAGGCCATTGGATAATACAAATCTTTCAAATTGAATCATACACTAAAGCTTATAACAAATGAATTGGTAAAAGTACCGAAAAAGTACCGGCAGCAAGAATGGCTATCTTAAAATACTCTTTACCTTAAACTCCACATCAAACAGTCTTTGATCTCTGCGCAGCACTATCTTTACTTTTTCATTAGGAGTTTGCAGTGCCACTTTATATTGATCCAGGTTTTGCGTAAACACTTTATTAATACCAATCACTTCATCGCCCTCTTTAATTCCGGCAGCTTCAGCAGGCGAGCCTTTGGCCACATCGCCAACAATAATAATACCATTAATAAGATATAGCTCGATGCCCGAATAGGAATAATCAAACTGGTCACGGTAGTGTATTGGGCAGTAAAATGAATTTCGCCGGCAGGATAGTTGAGTATTACGTTAAAGCGGCGTAAAATGTCGTTGCCAAGAATGCCGCACATATACGGATAGCTGGTTACGTTGTTTTCATCGTTAAAAACGAAAGTGGGTACATTTCTGAACCGGTAAGGCCCCAGTTTTACTTCTTTCATCACCATCAGCTCCATATCAATTTTTCCCCCAAGGCCTTCTGCTTCCTTTATCCACCTTTTTCTTCTTATCAAAAAAATACTGTCTTCTGTAAATTCTTTGGAAAGCAGCATTGAAATGCCGGCTCCAAGATCAAACAGGAAATTAGAGTAGACGGTTTCATTATCCCTTATCCGGGCCGGCTGCGCCACCAGCATATTAATAGTGGGTTTTAATATGTAGCCACCCCTTGGGTAACGCAACGTTCCGGGGGTGCAAAATGTAAGCCGCAGGCTGTCGTAATCCAGTTTCATAATGTACTTGCTGATAACGGAGTAGCCGATTATGCCGTCAATTTGCTCACCATATACAGAAGTGAGGATGCTGTAATCGTTGATATGAAAATTCAGGTTATCAATTGTTAAACCCGGAAAATGCAATTGCTGATTATACAGGAAGCTTACTTTTTTTGTTCCGGCTATACCACGAATGGTTCTGTCGCTGGGAACAGGCTTCAGCCCAAGATACTCTGCGGTACTTGAATCAAGAGAAATGCCGCTGCTGCCCGAGTCAAGAATAAAACTAAGCGTATCGCTATTATCACCAAGCGTCGCCTGCAACACAACCACAATGCCGCCGGTTAATTGTGTAAACGGAACCCTGGTTATTGGCCGGGCTGGCGGGTCAACAAACATTCTGGGCGTGCAGCTCCCCTGCTGCACACAAAACATATCAGCTGCAAGAAAAATTATATATCCTTTTTCGGAATGGCATGATTATCATCCTGTTTATGACAGGTGGCGTATAAAAACGATGCTTTTGCCACTTTCATCTGTAAAACCATCGGGCATCTCCGTAAATTTAAACTTTATCTGCTGCCGGATGTTACCATTCTTCAAATAATCTACTAATCGACTACAACATTACCTTTGCGCCATGCAGTTACAGGAACTATACGATAAAGCCGCAAGCTTTGGTTTTCTTACCGTAGAAGAAGTTGGCTTCACCTTTATCACCATGCCCCGCTTGCCGATCTGATGTTTATCGCAGATGAGTTGCGCAAAAACAGGTGCCGCATGGCAAGGTAACCTGGCAGATAGACCGCAACGTCAACACCACCAATGTATGTATTGCCAACTGTAAGTTTTTGCAACTTCTACCGCATACCCGGCCATGCTGAAGCATACATAACCGATATGCCGGAATACCGCAAAAGATTGAGGAAACCTCAAATACGGCGGCCACCAGTTGCTGCTGCAGGGCGGCCATCACCCGGAACTCGGATTACAATTCTATGTGGACACCTTCAGGGCGATAAAAATGAATTTCCAACCATAAAGCTCCATGCTTTAGGCCCGCCCGAAGTGGCACACATCACAAGCTGGAAAAAGCACCCACCACGAAGTACTGAAAGCATTGAAAGAAGCTGGTATGGACTCACTGCCCGGTGCCGGTGCAGAAATATTGATTGACCGGGTTCGCCGCCTCATCAGCAAAGGCAATGCGGGGCGCAGGAGTGGCTCGATATTATGCATGAGGCACACAAACTCAACATCACCACATCGGCCACCATGATGTTTGGTCATGTGGAAAACAGGGAAGAACGTTTCGAACATTTAGCGAAGATAAGAGAAGTGCAAAGCCGCAAGCCCGAAGAGGCAAAGGGCTTCCCCGCCTTCATCCCCTGACATTCCAGGATGTGGACACCCTGCTGGCAAAAATCCGTGTGCAAAACCTCATCACTCCCGAAGAATACATCCGCATGATAGCCCTCAGCCGCATCATGCTGCCCAATGTAAAAAACATACAAGCAAGCTGGCTTACGGTGGGCAAACAAACGGCACAGATTTGCCTGCATGCCGGTGCCAACGACTTGGCTCCATTATGATTGAAGAAAATGTGGTAAGCGCCGCCGGGGCGCCACACCGCTTTACGTATAAGAGTATGCAGGATGCCATCCGCCAGGCAGGCTTTGCGCCACAGCTCCGCAACCAGCAATACGAATGGCGGGAACTGCCGGAAACTATCCAGGAACAAATTATCAACTATTAGTCGCCCTGTCCCCTGAAGGGGAGCTTAGGTTCCGCGACGCTTACTTGTATTTAACGATTACTCTTTTAAACAGCATTATTAACTTTTCTCTGTATAAACTTTCTTACTGACGGCAAAAGAACTTTTGCAATATTTTCAGGAAGCTATGAATTACAGAGGACTAAAAATCCCCTTTGGGGTATGAAGAAAACATTCAGTTGGTTCCGCAAGTGGCCTTTCGCCGAAGGCGTATCATTTATTGTATTATTATTTGTGGCCATGCTCAAGTATTATGGCGATATGCCCAAGGCCGTAACCATGTGGGCAGCCTGCACGGCGTATTGTTTGTAGCCTTGGCGCACCAGCCCTGCAGGTAAAAGTGAGTACAACAAAAATTCAGCTGGCTGGTAAAGCCGGTTTCTGCCTCCATCCTGCCTCTTTGGCACATTTTATATGGAGAAGTTTTCTTGGAAGAAAGAAGAGGAAGCCGGTGTTGAAATTAATGATGCGTAGTAAGCTAATTATTCTGATTTTAAATATCCACGAAACAGCATTATTGAAAAATCGGTAGAGATCTGATTGCCGTAAGTATTAACCTGAACCCAGAAAAGAAAACTCCCACCCCCAACAAAAACGACCACCCGGCGCCTTGTCCCGCCGTACTTAAAACTCTTTACTGTAAACACTTTCAAGGGCAGGCTTGCCTGCCGTGGCAGGCACAGCGCCTCCTGTTGTTCCGCATAGTAAGCAGCAGCATCTCAGACCTTGCCCGTTCCGCCAGCAATGCTCAATAATTATTCCGTTGCCAGTCCCGGAAAAGGTGGGTGGGCTGACAAAAACAGGACACTTGTTTTTTTTGGGCAATGCCAAAAGTAAGTAATAAAAAGCATCATGGCGGCTCACTAAGTCAATTAAAACTTTCATCGCCTCAGTTCCATATTCTCCCCTATTTCTTCGGCTTCACCAGCCGCAGATTCCAGGTAATTTTGTCTTTCCGTCAGGGCGTGGTTTTTTGAGCCGGATAAAGAATCCCGGTTTTTTGTATCCGTTTTCCTGTAACATCAAAACCCGATGCGTCAATTTTTTGTTCGGGGCCACTTTGAGCATCATTAATTGGGGGATTTTCCTTGTTGCAGCCCGACTCCGACCTGTTTGTCTCAATTTTGGTTAACATCGTTCCGCCAGGGGTTACTACAAAGATTCTGTAATTACCTTCATTGTCAAGCGAAACAGAAACGGGAAGATTGTCTGATCCCCGCCTAACTGAGTAACGGTTTCCGAATACGTTGAGCTGTACCCCGTCCAATAAGAACTTCCGCCTTTCGGACGGCAATACACTTCGCCACTTGTTTCGCTTTTCTTTTCAGAGATAATCTTTGATCTCATCCATACTCTTGCCATCGCCTTACTCGCAGAAACATCACTGCCCGGTTTTGGCGGTAAAAGAGTGGCTCAATTGAGTTTTGTGCCGAGTACGTATCGGTTTTAGTACGTTTGGTATTCCTCGTACTGGCATGCATAGCACCTCCGTCAGTAGTTGTTTTTGTTTCATTTTGGATGAATTCATATTTGACCTCGCCAGCCCAATGCGGTTTGCAGTTGTCCGGCAGGGTTGAGCCAAAGTTGCCCTACAATACTGGCAACTTCTTTCGCATCTGTTCCGGTCTGACGGGCAATCGTTTTTCCCGTTTGCGGATCCATCACAAAAGCAGTGTAAACAGTGCCCCCGGCTGCGGGGAGTTGCCGATACACCATTACATAACTGGCACCCATCAGGGTTCCGATGTCTTTAAAACCTGGTCTGGTCGCCGCCTTCGAGCAAGTTCTTTCCCGTTCACTCTCAAGTACATTGCGAATGTCCTGGTCATCCATGATGTCAACACAGGGTTTTTCTTTGTTTAAGGCAGATTCTATTTCGCTTCTCAGGTTTGATGTTGCATTTTCTCCGCCATTAGCCTTACCGGTGTTATCGTGGATTACGAGAGATGACCCTTTTTGAGCCAGGGCAAATTGGTAAAAGAACACACAAACTAAAATTGGTAATGCTTTAAAAAAGACTTTCATAATGTTAACCCTCCTTTAATTATTAACGCTAAAGCATCGGCGATGTGGCGTTATTTCGTAAATCGGTTAGCCCCCGCTATTCAGTTACTCATTAAAGTTATGAAGGAGATATTACAATTACAAGTTGGCTATTTTATGGAAGAGCCACAGTATAAGCAGGTAAGCGGCATCCGGTTCAAATACCGCTGAGGGGCAGGTAGTGTGCAGGAGTAAAGAAGAATAACCTGTTTAAGCCGGTAAACTGAAAAGCTGTATGCCGGGAGATTGTCAAAACCTGTCCCGAACTTATTTCGGGATACGGTTCTGTGAGGAGCTGGGGGTGAAATCCCCCCGGCTTACTCGATTAGGCGCTTGCAAGTTCGTTACTAAAGGTACATGAGATGAAAGATACAATCTTGCCGGTATGTCTTAATATTAAAAGATATTTTTTGTCGGCGGTTAAACTTGATAAAGTTAAGCTGATATATACGATTGTTTTTGTCGTCCCAATATGCATTATAATTTAAAATATAATCTTTTGGATGGAACTCTTTTGTAATTGCCTGCCAGTTTTTATGCAATCGAATAGTACAACTGTCACTGTCCTCCTCTTTTAGCGAAGAGTTGTCAACTAATGCAGGAGCGTTTAAAAAAATACTATCTCCTTCTGTAATTCTCTCACAATGCAAAAGAGAGAAAAATAGCTCATTAATAACAGTACTTGCAGTTCCCGATGTATCATTAAGGCTTAAGGTTTCCAGGCAATTTTCTAATTCCTTTTGCAAAGTGGTATTAGTAGGTTTTATAGAAGTTAGGATGCTGTCGAATTGAAAATTCCAAAAATCATGATATGTGTTTGAAAAGAATGGAATTGCATAAACCTCCTTTTTTGAATTAATGGTTAGAATAATTTTTTGGGGGTCATCTAATGTGTCAGGAGATGAACGTAACTGAAGTTCTATGTTTTTGTCACCGATAATGATGGTTCGAATAAGTTTATAATAATCGCTTTGTTTGCCACTGCCTATTGGAAGCTGAGGATATTTTTTTATTAGATCTGAAATTGCTTTTTCTGTGTCGGGCTTTTTGTTGGCTTGGTTACACCCAATATGTGTCAGAATAGTAACTGGAATAAGAAGTAATAGCAGATGTTTGGTCATTTCTCTTTTTCAATAAGATACAGAGTTGATAGAATTCCATAGAGTTCGTTATTGCTTGCGCCTAACGGCCAGAGCTTGCTGCTGTGCTGGTATTTTATAATGTCCAGCCCGGAGCCGCTGCCGATTTGAAAAACTGATGATGAAGATAACAACAAAAGCTGATAGAATTCCGTCAGCTGGATATGGGCTGATAGCGATATGAAGCTGAAAATATATTCGTCTGCCAGCATAGCAGCAAACTCCTGTTGTATGTTCGCCCTTCGTCTTGGTAACTTGAATTGAATGTCTGTGTCCACCGAAGTAGGGTGTGTCCCTGAAGCGTAGGAACAAGGCAGGCTCTTTTGCAAGGTTGGCTTTTGTGCGTCGGCCTTGTGTGCCTTGCAAATGTGCCTGACTTGGTGTGTTGGCTGTAAGGGTCAGTGTCTACCTGATGATGCAATTATGAGGCAATCATGGTGCAATTGGTGCAATTATGATGCAATTCATAATTCGTAATATGAGCCAGCACCTTTTGTGTCAGACGATTTTAAAATCCCCTTTTCAACCAGCTGTGTTAAATCTCTTGTTGCAGTCATTCTCGCTACGCCCAAAACTTCCTGATATTCTTTGTTGGTGATTTTCCCTTTCTCTTTAACATACAAAACTGCTTTTACCTGTCTTGCGTTAAGCCCCAACTTTGTAAGTTGCTCCTCTGTCAAAGTATTTTTGAAAAGAGTAATGCTAAATCCACCGTCTAATTCTTGCATTTCGGTTCAGGTAATTCTGCTTCTTTACAGGTATCAATAATTTTAATAGTACCACGACCCCATGCGTCAATATAACCGCCTTTAAAAGCGACATCAGCAATAATGGGGTTTCTTGGTCTTGAAGAATGCGAACGTTTCAATGCAGCCAGTGTCAAACCTTCAGGCAATGTCCCTTCATTCCAGATACTTATTTTGTCGTCATACACCCGGATTTGAATAGGTGCTCCCATATAGTTGCGATGCACCAACGCATTCAACAACATTTCACGAAGGGCAGGTAAAGGATATTCACCCTTTTCAATACGATGCATTCCTTCAAACCTATTGACCGAATCAAAACTTATGATTGAGTTGATTCAAGACAGCATTGAGTAACACAATTAAATTACCTTCTTCCATTTCCTGAAATACGATGTCTGTGTCACTCTTTCCAAACCGCCCAATTTTACATAAATGCTTGGATAAAATTTGCCGGGGTCTTTGCCAAAGAAAATAATGGCTGCTCTTTTCAATTGTCCGTTTTCAGTTAAACGTAGCTTCTCAAATAATTCAGGAATCGTAAGCCCCTGATTATTTTCTGGAAGGCGACCTGCATTTTCAGAAGCAGCAAGAAATGTTTTGACAGCTTTTTCATCTATGTCATCAAATGTTACTCTTTGCTCAATTACATCATCCCATGTCTTGCCTGATTTCTTTAAAAGAAATTCATTGAGTGTTGCTCCAGTTAATTCCTGCTTGGTGCTTCCGCTTCGGTAATAATACCTGCCTCTTACTGAGATGGGAACAGAGTAAGGTGGAGTAATGATTTCAATAAAATGTTTTCCTGCTTCTTCATGCAGATTTACTTCTGCTGTTATACCCATTGCATTCTTAATCTTGTTGGGTATATCATCCATCAGTTTCTTATAATCGGGGACATCAACAACATTACCATTATCATCTTTACCAATATATATAACTCCACCATTGGCATTTGCAAATCCGCAAACCCATTTCATATAATCGTCATGCCAGCTTTGTTTGTATTCTATGTTTTGTTGTTCCGGGCATTCTGTTGATTAAATTTTCTTTTTTAATTTATGAGATACGACTTTTTTACTTCATTTACATTTTTTTCGCTTCGGCAAAATATTCTTTCTTGAGTATTGTTTTTTGAAACATATCTAATAAAATCATTTTCACTCATTGATTTAAACCTCTTTGTTGCCCAATCACCAATGGGTACTTTTACAGCATCCTGATACATCTTAAAATCCTTTCTTTTGGTGAAATGAAGACAGCGTTCCCAAGAATCTCTAAACCTGTTTGGCCACTTTCCAGGGAATGAATTTTTTTGTACCAACAATATTCTTCAATCCACAACCAGCCTTGCTTTTTCATTTCGAAAATTAATTCTAATACATATGTCTCCCTTTCCCCATTACTTGGATGTTCTTTAATGTTAAGAATAAAGGAACCATTGTCTTTGAGAATTCTTTTTAGTTGGTCAGCGATTGGGAGAAACCATTCCACATATTTTGCCGAATGCACTCCTTTATAAGAATTTTTCCGTTTGTCTGCATACGGTGGTGAAGTAATAATAAGATTTATACTTTTATCAGGAAACTTTGTTTTATCGGCAAGTAATTTTGCTGAATCTCCATTATATAAAATATTTGTATTTAAAACACTTTTCGTCATAATTAGTCGTCAATATTTTTTGAGAAGGAAATACTTTCTTCTGCCTTCTTCCATTCACGTTCGTTTGAATAAACACTTTTAAATGGATTTTTTTTAATAATCATTTTGTCAAACACAAAGGTATTGTTTGCGCCAACAGGAAGTAGATACAAATAATACTTTTCTCCAAAAACTTTTGCAATTTGAATTTCGGTTTTGCTCCAGTAAAATTTGTAGTCGTCTGCTGAAACCGCTTTTACTTCAATAAATCTGTCAATTCGTTTTGAATTACTGTCAAGGTAATCTTCAAAACTCTTGATGTCGTAGCCTGAAAGAACATTGTCAAGTGAAGTGTGTTCAATTTCATTTTGCAAAACTGAAATGGCTGCAAGTCGGTTTACTTCAAACTCAATTACTGCTTTCTCTGCCGTCAAACCGATAGATTCATTTTCTGTTTGCTTCCTTTTCAAAGATTCAGGCGAAAGCTTCCGTTTACTGAATTGCTTTACGAACAAATCGGCAAAATCAGGATTAACAAAATAGGTAGCAATGTCTGCTCCTGTAGAAATGAATTCCAATTCAAGCAACAAGTTCCTTGTGTCACTGAATTTTATTTTTTGAAGTTCGGTTGCTTTGAAAAATGTTTTGCCGTTTTCGGTTTGAAAATTTAACAGGAAATTTGTTAACTCGTCAGAAACATTTCCGTCTGCTGAAAACAAAACCTGACGAAATTTTCTTTTGAACTCCTCAAGTGAATCTTGAGTGAACGAAAATGTTTTTGCCAGAACCAATTCCTGACGAATTGATTTTTACAATTTTCAAATCTTCAAGAAAGGGAAGGTGTTTCATCAAATGAAAATCCTCTTTCCAAATATTTTCGTTTGATGTTGCCCAAATTACGCACCTCAGCATCTGCAATCGTATTACAGAGTATGTGCAGTTGCGATAATTTTATTTTATTAAACAGCTTTCCCATTTCTTACCAAACAATCTGTTGTATGCGTTTATTTCTTCGTCTTCATCATCAAACATATCCAGAGAATAAATTCTGTAATCTTCGTCGATTATTTTACTCATTCGGTCTGCTTTTCTCCTGAAATTGTTTAAGATGTCTTGGTCAATAGAATTTTCGTACTGGAAAAAAGTAATGGTCTGCTTCAATTTCTTCTGAACCTCCCTACGATGGATGCGGTCAAGTGATTGTAAGTATTGTTGCACAGTTGTATGTGAGGTCATAATAGATTGCATTATGACAAGTTTTGTGAAGCAGAAATTGATTCACACAAGCCGCAGGGTTGGCAATCAAAATGTCAAGTCCGCTTTTCGGATTTACAAACTCATCTCTGATTTCTTCTCTCGTTTTTTCGTCTGCAATAGTTGACTGTTCAATTAGGTCTTGCCATAAATAGAGCGGCAATACATTCTAACCTTTTGTTGAAATGCTCTTTCAAGTTTCTCAATTGTTCCAACAAAGTTTGTCCAAATAACAACTTTCTGTTTTCCTTTCGCAGCTCGCCAACTTTCTTTGTCAGGTATTCAAACTTTGCAGGTAATTCAAGTTTGTCGTAATCACGAACGATGTAACGCAAATCTTTCATCTCTAAAATGTCCTCGTCATAATTTTCAATTGCCTAATCAGTAGGTGCAAGTAAGAAACACTCTGCCCGCAAACGAATCATTTCTGCCTCGCTTCAACTTATCAATAAAATCAATGTTTTGCAAGTAATCATCCATTGCGTAGTGTTTAATTTTTCTTTCAATGGCTCGTAAATTGTTTTTTCATACTTGTTCATTGGCAAAACAATTGGGTCATGAAATACTTGCTCTATTAAGCCAAGGTCTTTCTTTCTTACTCGGTAAAACAGAGAACCAATTCTGTTTTCAAAATGGCTTTTCGCTTCTGGAATCTTGTTGCTTTTTCAAGCGTTTGTAATTTTATTCTTGCACTAGATTCAATCGTTTCATTTTGGGCATAAAAAATCAAACAGGTTGTAGATGTCGCTGAAACTTTTTTGGTAGTGTTCCAGTGAGAATGCAACTGGAACTTTGAATGTTTGGAAATATTCAAAACCGCACTTCCCCAGTTGCCGTTCACTTGGTTGATGTATGTGCTTCGTCAATTACAAAAACATTGATTCCTTTTGTGAAAAAATGTATTGATTTCTTTCTGGTCGTTAATCAGCGTTTGAAAAGTTGTGAGATACAATTCAAGTTTGTTGTCGCTATTGGCAAAGTATTCACTCTTGCGACTTCCTTTGTCGCCACCTGCCAAAACTTTTTGTTTTGGTTTTCTTCAAACGTTTCTACAAACTCATTCTTCAAGGCCCGGAAACAAGCTGGCGGGCCTACAACGAAAGAACATTTACTTTTTCTTCCTCTCTCAGTTTCTCATAACACTCAACACAACCGATGTCTTGCACTCCCGGGGACTGAAAAGTTTGCTCCGATTATGAATTAGGTATAAATGAAATGCTGCTTTTGAGTTGATGCGGCTTTAATTTTCGTTTTTGGCAAATGAGTTTTGAAGAACTCCTCAAACTCTTTGAACTGTTTCTTGCTATAAACTCCGTTCTTAAAATCTTCCCTAACTTTTTGTCTTGAAATTCTGCTGTTCGTTCAGCTATCGAATTTATTTTTGCTTCTCCATTTTTGTTGGATTAAATTTTAAATTTTCTTTTTTGAAAATAGGCAATAACTTTTTAAGCAATTTTCCGATTCATCACCTGAGAACGCAAAGAATTTTTACCAACACCTTTAAGCCCCAAAATTTTAATTGACTAATTTGTTTGGAGATTAAATGAAGCATCGTTGATGGTTAAAATATTTTCGGTAAAATCAATAATCATTGTTTCTTCACAAGTTTTTAAATTTCCCTCTTAAGTGGTCAAATATATTTTCTAATTCACCTGCTCTTTCATATATCTCGACAAATTTTAAGAGCTTCTTCAATTTTAAAAGGGTCAACTAAATCTGGTTGCATATTCTCGTGATTTAATTTCTTTAATGAATCTTGTAATAAAGTAACTGC
>JADJYK010000017.1 GCA_016719815.1 Chitinophagaceae bacterium
GAATTTGCCAGGATTATTCGTTTTAAAGACATGTCAGGTCCTGAATTTCCCATAGCAGGGAAGGATGAAAATAAAATCATGCATATTGCTTTGCCAATCGGTAAAAGCAATATGCTGATGGCAAATGATGTCCCGGATTTTTTGGGGAAAGTAAATGAGAATGAGAACAGAAGCAAGATTTCGATCAGTACTGAAAGCAAAGAGGAGGCTGATCAATTATTCAATGGTCTTTCGGCAGGCGGAACAATAGAAATTCCTATTACAGACAGTCCCTGGGGTACCTTTTTTGGTATGTTCAGAGACAAATATGGCATTGAGTGGATCGTGGAATTTGACCCAACTAACAATGGGGAAGTATAATTAAGGAATAACGAAGGCCTGATATGAACTCCCGCAGAGCGGGACAGGTTGTGTAAAAGACCAAGCCTTTAGATTTTTTTTCAGGATGGGTCACCCATCAGTTCACTGTAACCGTAATAGAAGTAAACAGGTCGGCGCCATTATAAAAGTTGAGGGTGTTGATGCCGATGGCGGCATTATCAATACGATAAGACGGGTTGGCATATACCAACGCCTGCGCACATACCGGTGAGCCGCAGGGCACCGTGGCTTTAATACGGATGGCATATTGCCTGTCGCCTGTTTTTTTTACTTCATAATGGGAATACGTATAACAGAGATTGGAGCCATAAGCTTCCACATTGAGCAAGATGCCGTACTGAATACCTGATGTGTTAACTGCGGTGGCTTTGGTGATGACCATATCGGCATAGCAGTTTTCGTCTGCATCTTTTTCGCACTGGAAAAAGGAAAACATTGAAATGATGGCGGCGTAAAAGACTAACCTCATGTGTGGTTTTAGAGTATTGACAATGTTTGGCAGCTTATTGTTGCATCAGATGAACTCCTTCAGCTTACTCACCACCTCTTCTATCTCCTCTTTCGTATTGTGGCGGCTGAAGGAGAAGCGGACGGTTACCATTTCGGGATTGTTGTACACCGTGCCGATAACATGGCTGCCCCTGGCCGCCCCGCTGGTGCAGGCACTGCCGCCGGATACACAAATGCCCTGTATATCGAGGTTGAAGAGCAGCATTTCTGATTTATCTGTTTTGGGAAAGGCGGCACTTAGCACTGTATAAAGGCCATGCACTTGAACGTCGCCATTGAACTGCACACCGCTGATATGTACCTGCAATTGCTCCCGCAAGTATGTATTGAGCGAACTGATATAGCTGAAATCTTCTTTGTGCTGGCCATTGCACCATCAGTGCATTGGCAAAACCTACAATGCCGTAGAGGTTTTCGGTGCCGGCCCGCATATTGCGCTCCTGCCCGCCACCCCAGATGAAGGGGCTGACTTTTACATCGCTGTTAATGTAGAGGATGCCCGCCCTTTTGGCCCGTGAAACTTGTGGCCGGAGGCGGAGATAAAATGTATGGGAATACTGCTGAGGTCAACCGGGTAGTGACCACTGTTTGCACACAGTCGGAATGAAAAATGGCATTGTATTTCTGGCACAGCAGCCCAACTGCTTTTATGGGCGGCAGGTTGCCTATCTCGTTATTGGCATGCATGAGCGACACGAGACATTTTTTGGCTGGCGGAGGCCAGTTGTTGCTCAGGTCTTGCAGGTCCACATGACCATCGGGCAGCAGCTTTACAAAACTGCGGGTTACCTCAGCGGTTTTTTCGTAATGGGCCGTGGTGTATAAAACCGCATGGTGCTCGATGGGCGATGTGATGATATGCTTACAGCCCAAATCCCTGATGGCAGAAAGGATAGCCGTATTGTTGCTTTCGGTGCCACCGCTGGTAAAGAATATTTCGCCGGGTGATACATGGAGGTGCGCTGCCACGGTTTTACGGGCATTTTCGATAGCCAGCCTTGTTTCCCTGCCATAAGAGCAGATAGATGATGGGTTGCCAAAATGAGTGGTCATGTAAGGCATCATGGCATCGAGTACTTCGGCATCGAGCGGCGTGGTGGCGGCATTATCAAGGTAAATCCGGGTCATGTTGGTATAAAGTGGGCAAAGATAAAATTTTCGGAGGGCTTGCCGTCTGTAATTATTTTATTTCTCAAAGCGAACTGATTTTTCGGCCGCTTCTATAATTATTTTTCTTATAACAAACAGCTTGTGGTAAATTTAGCAAGCAAATAACTACACATGAATCAAAACAAAGACGGCAGCGGCCGCAGAGATTTTATCAAGAAAACAACGGCTTTTACTGCGTTGAGTATCGTTCCGGCATCATTACTCAAAGCCGGGGAAAACAATGAAGCCATCGCCACATTTATTGAAAAAGCCCCCCTGAAATTAGAGATTAACGGAAAGCCGTACAACCTTACGGTTGACCCACGAATGAGCCTGCTGGATATGCTGCGGGAGCAGGTGGGGCTTACCGGCACCAAAAAAGGCTGCGACCAGGGACATTGCGGCTCCTGTATTGTACATGTGGATGGTAAGCGGGTAAACTCCTGCCTTACTCTGGCAACTGAGAATAACGGGGCAAAAATCACCACCATTGAAGGCCTTGCTGATGGCGACAACCTGCACCCGATGCAGGAAGCATTTATAAAGCATGATGCTTTTCAGTGTGGATACTGCACGCCGGGACAGATTATGTCGGCAGTGGCCTGCGTTAAAGAGGGAAAGGCCAACAACCCGGAGGAGATAAAGGAATACATGGGCGGCAATATCTGCCGTTGCGGCGCTTATCCCAATATTGTGGAAGCGATACTGGAGGTGAAGAAAAGTGGAGTGAAAGTATAAATGCAAAAAAATGATGCACAACGAACAGAACGATGAAGTGTGCGACGCAACCAGGATGCCATGAAAAGCTGCAGCTGGCTAAATAAAAATTATAACATTTCAAACTGAGATAATGGACAACAATATCAAATCACCTGCTATTCAATTTGCTGATGATGACCGTGTGGACGGTATTGCAAAAGTGACAGGCCGGGCAAAATACACTGCCGACCAGCGGCCTGAAAATATGGTGTACGGAGTATTTGTAACCAGCACCATTGCCAAAGGTTCCATCAAAAATATGGTACTGCATAAAGCAAAAGATGCACCGGGTGTTATTGAAATCATTTACTACCTGAACTGCCCGGAAGTTCCGGGACATAATCCTTACAGGAAAGACCCGAACAAGAGAGGATACGAATGGAGAGGGTTTAAGGTTTTTCAGAACAACTTAGTCCATCATTTTGGTCAGCCTATTGCATTGGTAATTGCGGATACCTGGGAACGGGCCTTACATGCCTCCTCACTGGTGAAAGCAGAATACATTACGGAAGAGTTTGAAACAGACTTTGACAAGCTGCGCAAAGATGAAAAGAAGCTGAAACCAATGGGTACTTATAAGCGGGGCGAGGAAGAAGCTTATAAGAAAGCCGACTTTTATATAGAAGCGGAATATGATATTCCTATTGAAACACATAACCCGATTGAAATGCATGCCTCAATTGCCATGTGGGACGGGGATAATAAACTGACTGTGTATGACAAATCGCAGGGGCCGAAAGGAACACAATCTGCCCTGGCACAAAATTTTGGGTTAGAAGAAAAAAATGTGAGGGTGATTACTGAATATGTGGGTGGTGCCTTCGGCAGCGGATTGCGCAGTTGGCCGCAATTGCCAGCCGCCTGTATTGGAGCAAAAATGGTAAAGCGTCCGGTGAAGGTGGTGCTGAACCGCCGACAAATGTTCAGCATGGTGGGCTATCGTCCGCAATCGTGGCAGTGGATTGGCATAGGTGCCAATAAGGATGGAAAACTGTTGGGGATCACCCATCATGCCATCAGCAACTCATCAAGACTTGAGGACTTCCGGGAAGGCATTGTGAATGCGTCGCAATACCTGTATGAGTGCCCGAATGTGAACACTTCGTATAAAATCCTTCCGCTTGATATTAACACACCCACCTGGATGCGGGGACCCGGTGAGGCCAGTGGTGCCTTTGCACTGGAATGTGCATTGGATGAACTGGCGATTAAAATGAATATGGACCCGGTGGAATTGCGCATCCGAAACTACGCTACCCTTCACCCGGTAAGAAAGTTGCCCTGGTCGAGCAAGTACCTTAAGGAATGCTATGAAACGGGCATGGAAAAAGTGGGTTGGAAAAACAGGCCGTCTGTTCCCGGCAGCCTGAAAGAAAACGGAATGCTGGTGGGTTATGGAATGGGCGGTGGTGTGTTTGGCGCAGGCCGTGGCAATGCGGCCGTAAAAGCCATTTTGTCACAGGATGGAATGCTGGTATTGCAAAGTGCTGTAAGCGATATGGGACCGGGTACTGCCACCACGATGACGAAGATTGCGGCTGAAACCATGCAGATGCCGCAATCAAAGATCAGGTTCATGCTGGGTGATACGGATTTTCCGCCGGGGCCAACGCAGGGCGGTTCCACCACCACTTCCACTTGGGGCGGAGGTGTGAGCCGTGTGTGTGAAGAACTGAAAAAGCAGTGGAAAGAACTGGCCATTGCAAAAGCTGACAACTTTAAGAATCTGAAAGCCGATGACCTTGATGTGAAGAATGAAGCGGTGGTATCAAAGACTGACGGCGGAGTAAAAATCAGCCTTGCTGAGTTGCTGCAAAAAGCCGGTAAGCAGCAGGTGGAGATTGTAAAAGAATCAGGCAGTCCTGCTGAGGCATCGAAATATGCGATGAATTCTTTCAGTGTGCACTTTGTAAAGGTGCTGGTGAACCCAACAACGGGAGAAATCAAATTTGGTAAGGTGGTGGTAACCGGTGATGGCGGCCGCATTGTAAGCGAAAAAACGGCCCGCAGCCAGATGCTGGGCGGTGCGGTGATGGGCATTGGCATGGCGCTGACAGAAGAAGCACTGATTGACCATAAGACCGGTAACTACCAAAATAATAACCTGGGCGATTATCATGTGCCATTGCATACAGATGTACCAGAAATTGAATCATGGTTTCCCAATAAACCGGATTTTATCATCAACCCGATGGGTTCAAAAGGTATTGGTGAAATTTCGTTGATTGGTTTTGCCTCAGCCGTTGCCAACGCCGTGTATAATGCGACTGGAAAACGGATAAGGAGATTGCCGATAAAGCCGGAGATGGTGGTTTAGGGGTTATTCCCGTCTGAAAACTTTTTTGCAATAGGCCGGTTCAACAATTGGCAGGGAATAGTACAGTATTTCATAGGCAATGGTGCGAAAACCATCTTCTTCATTTATCTTTTCAAGAATGGGTCCGGGCAGATTTGTCATTATATAAGGTCCGTAACCACCTTTCAATTCTGTTGTGAACCAGACAGTACATTTCTTATTCCTGATTACTCCTGTTGCCTTTGTACACTCTAAGCCCATAATTACTTTCTTCTCACCAGTTATCACCCATTTCCCGGTGTCATTCACTCTTTCAATTAATCGCCATTGCTTTGGCTTATCATACCTCCCTCAGGGAATATTGACCTATTCTTTTTCGATTAAAAAATGCCCATTTTCCCCAACCACCACTACCTAAAGGAACTGGCATATCTACACCAGTCTGATTATTTTTTTCCAGTAGGTGCACAATAAGCAAAGGTATCCTGCACAAAAAGCTTAAAAGGATGAAATGGCCTGTGAGGCTCCAGGCTGTCATCAGCATAAAAAGAACTACGATAAGTAATTGTATAGTTGTGCTGAGCAGTAAGAATGGCCCCCTGAAGCAGAAACACAAGTAGTATCAGAGACCTTAAATATATCATACACAAAATTCCTTTAATCCTGCTATCGTATATATAGCGATATTATTGGTTTTTTTCTTGCGAATGGAATTATTCGCATTGCCTGAGTAAAACATAAACAAGTACTGTCTTTGGTATCATTCCTTCCCATTCGTACAGCCTTCGTCCTGTACTATAACTTTTTAAATAGTTGCCATCTGTCTCATATAATCTTCTGCCAGTGCTGTAATCCTTCAGATAATTACCGTCCCATTCGTATAGCCTTTTCCCTGAACTATACTCTTTAAAATAATCTCCGTCTGTTTCATACAACCGCCGGCCACTGCTATAATCTTTCAAATAGCTGCCATCAAGTTCGCAAATCCGCTTCCCGGTACTGTAGTCTTCCAGGTAATTCCCATCCCACTCGTATAGCCGTCTGCCTGTACTGTAATCCTTAAGATAAGACTGAGCAGTTAAGTTGTTAACAGCAAGCGCAAAAGCAAAAAGAAAAAAAATCGGTTTTAGACTCATTTGTTTCAAAGTTTTTCACAAAACGTAATTATTATTTACATAGCGCTACATACTAAACTCCTTAATATCCCGCATTATCTGCATGGCGATATTGTTGGCCTTGGTTTCAAAGTCACTTTCGGCATAGATGCGGATGATGGGTTCGGTATTGGAGGTACGCAGGTGCACCCAATCGCCGTCGAACTCAATCTTCAACCCATCTTCGGTGTTGATGGGATTCTTTTCATATTTCTTCTTAATTTTTTCAAAGATGGCTTTTACATCAATGCCTTTTTCCAGTTCAATCTTGTTTTTTGAGATGATATAATCGGGGTAAGTGCTGCGCAGTGCAGAAATGCTCTTGCCGGTTGCCGCCAGGTGACTTAAAAACAAACCGATGCCAATCAGTGCATCACGGCCATAATGAAAATCGGGAACGATGATACCGCCGTTACCCTCCCCTCCTATCACCGCATTCACTTTTTCATCTTTGCCACTACATTTACTTCGCCTACGGCAGAAGGGAAGTATTGTCCGCCATGTTTAAGTGTTACTTCTTTCAGCGAACGGGTGCTGCTCATATCGCTTTACCGTGTTTCCCACCCGTTTGCCTAATACATAATCAGCAACAGCCACCAGTGTATATTCTTCACCAAAAAAGGTTCCGTCTTCATTTACAAAACACAATCTGTCCACATCGGGATCAACAGCAATACCAAGGTCAGCTTTTTGTTTCACCACTTCGCTGCAGAGTTCGGATAAATGCTCCGGCAATGGTTCGGGATTGTGTGCAAACTTTCCATTTACTTCGGCGTTCAGCACTATAACATTTTCAACACCTAATGACTTCAATAATGCGGGAACGAAAACAGCCCCGGTTGAATTGATGGCATCCACCACTACTTTGTATTTTCTTTTCTTAATGGTCTTTACATCAACCAACGGGTAATTAAGAATTGCATCTATATGCTTTTGTAAATAGGTTTCATCAGTGTTAACCGTTCCCAGTTTATCAACCGTTGCAAATGTAAATTCTTCTTTTGCTGCCAGTTCCAGTACATTGGCACCGGTTTCAGCAGATATAAACTCCCCTTCGCCGTTCAGCAGTTTAAGTGCATTCCATTCCCTTGGATTATGGCTTGCAGTAAGAATGATGCCCCCATCTGCATTTTCCATTTCAACAGCCACTTCCACAGTAGGGGTAGTGGAAGCACCCAGGTCAACCACATCAATACCCAAAGCCACCAGTGTGTTTGCCACAAGGCTTTGCACCGTGGGGCCGCTGATGCGCCCATCACGGCCAATAACAATTTTTGTTTTCAATTTGCCTGCTGCAATGATTGTTCCATAAGCAGCAGTAAACTTTACAATATCCACAGGAGTAAGATTATCACCGGGTTTACCGCCAATTGTACCACGAATTCCAGATATACTTTTTATTAATGACACAGTTCAAAATTTTAGAACTGCAAAAATACAGCAGTATTTTTTAGTTACCGCCTTTATTGTTCACACATACTGCTACAGTTTTATCTTTGCCACATGGCATTACAATCATGGTATAAAGACTGGTTTGGATCTCCTTATTATCATAAGCTTTATTTTGACAGAGATGAAGAAGAAGCATCTGCCTTCATAAATAAACTCATCCGGCATCTTGGACCTGAACCCGGCAGCCGTATGCTTGATGTGGCCTGTGGAAAGGGCCGGCACAGTAAAACATTAGCCTCGCATGGTTTTTCGGTGACAGGGATTGATATTTCAGCTAATTGTATAGAACAAGCCAAAGGGTTTGAGAGTGAAAATCTTGACTTTTATGTCCATGATATGCGGCTTCCCCTTTGGGGTAATTATTTTGATTATGCTTTCAACTTCTTTACCAGCTTTGGTTATTTTAAAACCAGAAGGGAGCATGATAATGCCATGCGAACAATTGCAAACAGCTTAAAACCAGGCGGCATATTTGTAATTGACTACCTGAATGTACACTATGTGGAAGAACGACTGGTGCATAATGAAGTAAAAGAAATTTCGGGCACTTCCTATACTATTCTCCGCTGGGATGATGAGACTCATTTTTATAAGAAAATAACAGTTACTGATGCAGCAGCAGAGAACCCAATTGAGTACACTGAAAAAGTAGCGAAGTTTTCTTTTGGAGATTTTACTGATATGCTCAGTTACCAGGGCTTACAGGTACAGGAAGTTTTTGGCGACTACCAGTTGAATCCCTATCATATTAAAGAATCATCCCGGTTGATCCTGGTTGTAAAAAAATAATTTGGAAATATAGCACAGAGAGCTATTCTTTTTCATTTTTCATCAACATATACTTTGCTGTTTCATAAAACGCTGTTGCAAATCCAGAAAGGGATCTCTTTGCAGAATCCTGCTGACTTTTTGAAAACCGCATTGCGCCTGCATGCATTTGGTTCAGTTGTTCCTCATTTGAATACAGGTTCCTGGTATAAAAAAAATCATCAGTTATCATGCCGATCAGGTCAGAAGTGTTTGTAACAAATGCAAAATTATTTCGCTTTGCAGGATTGAGCAGGTCACGGCCAAGTGTGGTATTTATATACGGCTGGTGGAGCATACCTGCAATGGTGGGCATTATATCAATCTGGGAAACAACCTCACTGCGACGCTGTGGCGTAAGCAAAGCAGGGGCATAGAACAGCAGTGGCACATGCTCATCAGTCAGGCGGTGAGTAGTCCACACGGGTGGGTAAATATGTTCAGCATTACCTGCAAGGCCATGATCTCCGACAAAAACAAAAATGGTATTTTGAAAATACTTTTCTTTTTGTGCGGCCTCAATAAACTGCTGAAAGCAATAATCTGAATACCTGAAACAATTATACTCATCCAACGACTCAAAACCATATTTTTTAATTGTTCATCGGGTACAGTCACTCTTGTAAAACCCGTATCAAATGCAGGTATAGTTTTATTATAAGGCCGGTGATTGCCGGCTGTCTGAATATAGGCGAAAAACGGTCTGTCTTTTTTTCTGAAGACATCATTTGCTTCCAGAAACAAATCCTTATCACTTATACCCCACACATTTACCTCCTTCACACCCTGTCTTTGGCCGGTATGCATCTGCAGGTTGTTAATATTATTTAATATGCCTTCAAAATTTCCGAACTCAGGATCACCGCCCAGAAAGTAATGCTTCTCATATTCTGTAAGGTTATCAATAATCGTATGCTGCTTAACAGCATCCGGGTTTCGGCTCGAAAACTTAAACAACTGTGCATCGGGTATGCCCGATATAATTGCAAACAATGCACGGGCTGTTGAAAAATGCGGTGCAAAACAACGGTCGAAAAAAATTCCGTTATTACAAAGCGAGTCGAAATAAGGAGTTGCATTCAGGGGGTTGCCGCTCATTGAACTTTTGTACATGCTGAACGATTCGCATTGCACCAGTACAATGTTTGGTTTACTTTCCAGCGAACTGCTCCTGGGGCCAATTTCTCTCCTGTAGGTGAATGTATTCTTTTCTGGGAACTGCATCCATTCAGCAATAATTGGAAAAGCATCTTTTGCTTTTGCTTCATTGAAATCAGGTTTTCTTAGTCTAAGTGTAGCAAAAAAATTCTGCAACGGATTAATAGCCAGGTACGATTTAAAACTATTGGCAAAACGGAAACAGTCATTTCGTTTTAAGGGCTTATGTGTAAAACTTCCCCATATAAAAATCCCAAAAACGATGGCCGTGACAATGAAATATTTTCTTTTATAGAGAATTCCCTTGCCATCGGTTAGATTTATTACCTGCCAGTGACTGCGGTGATACATCCACCTGAAGGAAAAAACGGCTACGATCAAACCCAGAATCATCCACACCATCGGGTAGGTCTGAAACATCATCTTAAGTGATATTTTCGGATCCTCCACAAAATTCATTGCGCCGGCATCAAGCGGCGTTCTGTTATAAGAAAAGCTGCCAAACCCGGCCGCAAAAAAGAAAAACACGATAAACGTAACAACTGCCAGGTACCATGTCCACCATTTTTTATTCCTGGATGAAAAGAAAGGTGAAAGCCTGGGTATATGGCTTACTAAAATAACAGGCAAAAGTATAAGGGCAATCCACCGTGCATCATATCGTAATCCCAGCAGGAAAGATGGCAACACATCAATAAGTGAAAAATTCTTTGGCCTGAAACCGATAAATGTGCCCAGCCTGAACAATGTAAATATCAGCAGGAAGATGATAAAGAGATTTATCACCCACAATATTGTTTTTGGGATTTTAAGTTTCAAAACATCTGCCTACAGGTTTAATTTCAGTTTAATGGTTTACAAAAGAATAAAATAAACAACGTTTCAGCAATTTTTGATTACGGGCCTGACCCCACACTTTTTTTATTGTTAAATAAAAGATACCGGGAGGCTTCAAAATAACCCATTGTTAGATTCCTGATTTCATTCATAAGACGTGGTTCCGGATCACCTTTTGGCAATGGCAAATTACTCAGTAAAGGGTAAACAGCCTCAGACTTTGAACGAAGGTTGTACTGGTAATAATATTTTGAAGTTACGAGCCCAATCAGGTTTTGGTCAGGATCTAAAACAAATGTATGATCTCCTGCAATACTGCTATCAGCTGTAAATGATACGGAGAAAACATTTCTTCCCAAAGTGGTATTCTTCACAGGAATATTTGCCAGCGAGGCGACAGAAGGCATTATATCAACCTGTGAAACTTTTCTTTCCACAATGGCCGGTTGCAGCATGGATGGTGCATAAAACAAAAGCGGTACATGCTGCGTGGTAAGCCCCTGGTCTGTCCACACTTTAGGAAACATATCACCTGCGTTACCTCTTATGCCATGGTCGCCTACAAAAACAAAAATGGTATTAGTGAAATATTTTTCCTTTGCTGCCGCCTCCATGAATATTTTATATGTGTAATCCATATAAGTGTAAGCATTCAGTTCTTCATTTGACCAAAAGCCATTTTTCTCCAACGAATCTTTAGAAAAAGATTTCAGCTCCAATTGCTTTCTGTCCTCCTCGGGAATGGTATACGGGCGGTGATTATCCGCCGTCTGAATAATGGCAAAGAACGGTTTTGTTTGTTGTTTCAGCACTTTATTCGCTTCCAGAAAGAGATTTTTATCGCTAATACCCCAAACATCTATTTTAGGGGAACTGTAATCTTCCTGCTCATACATATGCAGGTCATTACTGTTATTGGTCAGCACACCCCTGATGTTTGCCCAACTGGCACTGCCGCCAAGAAAGTAAAACTTTCCGTAACCTTTAATATCATTCATGATGGTGTGCTGGTCAACAAGGCTTGGGTTGCGGCTGGCAGTTTTGCGTTCTGTCACATCCGGAATACCGGTAATAATGGCCAAATGCCCCTTGCTGTTCCATAAGCCGGAGAAAAGCAATTCTTAAAAAACACACCCTTTTTACATAACTCATTAAAGTATGGGGTGGTATTAAGCGGATTGCCCCACATTGAGCTTTTGTAAGCACTGAAACTCTCACAAATTACCAGTACAATATTTGGTTGTGTTGCACTGGCAGAATCAGCCTGCTGTATGGTACGTGTAAAATTCAGCGTATTTGAATCAGGATGCTCAACACCAAGCTTAGACACAAGCAACGGATAATATTTCCGGGTTTTGGCGGCATCAAATCCGGTGCTGCGGAATTTTAAACTACTGAAAAAAACTTTGAAACGGATTCAACGCCAGGCTGGCTTTATAATCACTGTTCAGGCGGTATGCATCGCTCCAGCGCAAAGGAAACTGTCCTATCCTGCCGAATATAGCAACTGCAAGCAACAAGAAGCAAAGAACAGCTGTAACAATTCTGTTAATCCTTGCAGATGCATCAGGTGGCCTGTTGCTCAGCTTATAAATAAATCTTGTTGCATAGAAAATTAATGCAAAACATACAAGCCATCCCAGCAAGATTTTGATAACAGGATAACTCTGCCAAACCATTGAAAGCGAAATACCCGCATCCGCAGCATAATTCAGTATACTTGCATTCAGCCGCTGGCGCAGGTAAGCAAAATGTGCAAAGTCGAATGTATAGATTATTATCAGTAAGAAGCCAAACAGACGGGATACAGTCAGCAATATATTTCTTTGAAGCCGGCCTGAAAAATTACGAAACAGCCCAAACAAACCGGGAAGTAATAACAGAAGCAGCAAAATACCAACTACTCTTGCATCAAACCGGAAACCTATCCAAAAAGCTCTGCTGAAACCTGTTTCTCCTGCCTGAATAAAAACGAGGTGAAAAACCAATCGCAGCAGCGACATCAGTGTTAAAAAAAAACTGCCCGTAAGCAACATCCAGCGAATAAACCTTGTTGGTACAAATCCCTTCATAATCCGGTCATTTCAAAGCAGCTAAAGTATTACTTTCGCCAAAGATTTTTACTTATCAGCTTGTAAACTTCTGAAAAAACTCATGCAAAGCATTTTAGACTGGGACAGGGAACTCTTTTTCGCAATTAACCATGGAACTGCCAATAATTTTTTTGATGCAGTACTGCCCTAGCCAGAACTGCCAATACATGGCTGCCGCTTTACCTTTTTTTAATTGCTTTTGCAACAATCAATTACGGTAAAAAGGGCTGGATATGGGTAGTAATGGCCGCGGTTACAGTTGCACTTACAAACTATATCAGCAGCGATATTATTAAAGAATTGGTTTGGCGGCCCCGCCCATGCCGGGATGCCGCCATTGCACACCAGGTACGGTTTATTGTGGAGTACTGCCCGCAGAGTTCCAGTTTTACATCATCACATGCTGTTAACCATTTTGGAATGGCTGCATTCATATATTTAACCGGAAGAAACCTGTTTGGCAAGTGGCTTCAGTTATTTTTTCTTTGGGCATTTATTGTAATTTATGCACAGGTATATGTTGGAGTTCACTATCCTCTTGATGTACTTTGCGGAGCCGTAGTGGGGATGCTGACAGGCTACCTAACAGCTTCTATATTCAATAAACGGGTGGGATTTACTATCTTCGATAATCACCCAACTCCTGTTTCTTGATGGATATATTTATTTTGGGATTTCTGATTCTGCTGAATGGCCTTTTTTCCATGTCTGAAATTGCACTTGTTTCTGCCCGCAAAGCCAGGCTCGAACATTTGGCGGAAAAAGGAGATAAAAGAGCACAATTGGCTCTCGAACTGTCCAGTCATCCCGAATTGTTCCTTTCCGCTGTTCAAATAGGTATTACACTTATTTCAATTATTACGGGTGTTTACTCTGGGGAAAGATTCAGTAAAGACCTGCAACCCGTTTTTGAAAACATCAGCGTTCTGCAACCATATGCAGAAACTATTTCCACGACACTGATCATTATCGTTGTAACATTTCTATCTATCATTTTCGGTGAACTCATTCCAAAAAGAATAGGCTTGTTGCGTTCAGAAAAAATTGCAAAAGCGGTAGCCGGGCCCATGAGAACTTTTTCCCGTATCACCCACCCTTTTGTATGGCTTCTTAATAAGACCAGTAATATCTTTTTCCGCATATTTAACATCAAACGGTCTAACGATGATGCTGTAACCGAAGAAGAAATTAAAACGCTGATTACAGAGGGTGCTGAAGCCGGCACGATTGATGAAGCTGAACAGGAAATTATTGAGAGAGTATTTCATCTAGGAGACAGAAACATTACTTCGCTGATGACACACCGCAGCGATATTGTTTGGTTTGGACTGGATGAAACAGAAGAAAAGATAAAAGAAAAGATATTCCAGGAGCCTCATTCATCCTATCCTATTTGCGATGGATCTATTGACAATATTAAAGGCGTTGTTTCAATTAAAGACCTGTACATTAGTCCCGACAATACGCTGTTTAAGGATATAATGCAACCTGCTCTTTTTATTCCCGAAAATAATTCACCGTACCAGGTTCTGAAAAGTTCAAACAATCCAAAATTCATTCTTCGTTTATTGTGGATGAATATGGAAGTATCCTGGGGTTGCTTACACTTAACGACATCCTGGAAGGTATTGTGGGCGACATGCCACAACCCGATGTACTTGATTATGAAATAAGAAAAAGAGACGATGGTACTTATTTGGTTGACGGGCAAATTCCTTTCTACGATTTTCTGAGCCGGTTTGAAAAAACTGAATGGATGAATGAAGATGAACACGACTTTGATACGGTTGCCGGCTTTGTATTACACGAACTGGAAAGGATTCCCCGTGCCGGCGATAAATTAGAATGGAAAGACTTCAAAATTGAAGTACTTGACATGGATGGACACCGCATTGACAAACTGCTGGTTACCTTAAGCGATGAACTGAAAGAGGAAATCGAAGAAGGAGAAGTGGATAGTGCATAGTTTGCAGGTTATCGCTTCTGCTAAAACTCGATCTTTAATTCTTTATCAGGGTAATTGAGCTTGCTGCTTTTCCTCCCACCACCGGCTTTCACATGAAAGATATTTACCTGGTCATCAAACATATCATACAGGATCGTTGAAATGATCTCAATCTTACCTGCTGTTATCACATTTTCCGCTTCGACATA
Organism: Chitinophagaceae bacterium; assembly: GCA_016719815.1. Lineage (GTDB taxonomy): Bacteria > Bacteroidota > Bacteroidia > Chitinophagales > Chitinophagaceae > JJ008. Next base: position 14,751 of record JADJYK010000017.1, read on the forward strand.
GCCGTACACAGCCTCTTTCTCATGCTCAAATCCCAGATAGGAAAAATGAACTGGCTTATTATTCATCCTGACAGATAAATGACTTAACAGGTACTTTTTAACCAATGTATCCATCGCAGCCCTGTTGGCCGGGTTAACCAGGTCGACTTTTGTTTTATAATTCCTGGCCAGAATGGTTTCAAAATCATCGGTAAATATCTTACAACTAATCTGAAGAGTCTTCTCCTTTTCATTATGCTCAATTTCTGTAACGCTTACATGAAATGGATGCACAGTTGCAGGTAAAGGGTTTCCCATTGAAAAGAATTGGGAAAAAACCAGTAACTGAAGCCATTTATTTATAAATATCACCATTGAAACAATATATTTCTTTGTTACAAAAGTCTGGATTAATTTGGCAATTGAACAGGCCGTTTATAAAACTAATGGCAAAACCTGACAGTCAGACAAATGACGGAATTATTTTAGAAAAAGATGCAGGATTTTAATTTTTACTTTGGCCTTGGCTGGGAGCATATCATCAGCAAAGATGCGCTGGATCATCAGTTGTTTATTGCTGCGCTGGTGGCAATTTATCTCTTTCGGGACTGGAAACAGGTGCTTATACTGGTTACTGCATTTACAATTGGCCACTCATTAACCCTGGCGTTAAGCGTACTGGACATTTTCAGGCTAAACAGCAAACTGGTTGAATTTCTTATCCCCTGCACTATCGTTATTACGGCGGCCAGTAATTTGCTATTGAAGGACTTTACTCCTAAATCAATCCGGGTAAATTATATACTTGCCCTTCTGTTCGGACTGATACACGGAATGGGGTTTGCCAATTCCATCAGGTTTATGATGGCCGCAGACCAGAATCTTGTCTGGAGTCTGCTTGGCTTTAACCTTGGACTTGAAGCAGGTCAAATTGCAGTTGTGTTTCTTTTATTGATACTTGCCCATATTGTGATTGAATGGATGAAAGTGAAGCGTAAAGACTGGGTACTGGTATTATCAGCAGGTGTTTTTAGTTTTTCGTTGATTATGGCAATCGGAAGATTTTCTTCATTATAAAAAACCAACATAGAAAATGAATAAAATTATTGGATGTTTTCTGGCTTCCTTTTTTCTTTTGAGCAATCTATTTGCACAAAACTTACAGAATAACCCCGGAAGTAACCACGGAAACAAGTTTGAACAGATGGGCAACATACTTGCCTCACCCAACGAATACCGTACGGCAAGCGGGGCACCCGGGCCCAAATACTGGCAGCAAAAATGTGATTACGATATTAAGTGTGACCTGGATGAGAAAAATCAAAAACTGACAGGAAGCGAAACTGTTACTTATTTCAATAATTCTCCCAATGCGCTTACCTACCTGTGGCTGCAGTTGGACGAAAACCAGCACAGCAATATTAATAATGCCAATTACCAGCGAAGTAATCCGATGAACAGGCAGGTGAACCCGGCTCAGCTGGATGATGCTTTGATTGCATCTGAAAACAATGAGTACGGTTTCAATATTCTCTCTCTTACAGATGCGACCGGAAAAAAATTGCAATACAGCATTAACAAAACAATGATGCGTATTGAACTGCCGGCCCCTTTAAAACCCGGACAGCGTTTTACATTCAAACTTGACTGGCACTATAATATGGTGAACAGAATGAGAAGAGGCGGCCGTGGCGGTTATGAGTTCTTTCAGGAAGATGGAAACCATATTTTTACCGTTGCCCAATGGTATCCCCGGCTTTGTGTGTACAGCGATTTTAAAGGCTGGCAACATGCCCAGTTTACCGGCACCGGAGAATTTGCCTTAACATTTGGAACTTTCAAAGTTCAAATGACCGTGCCTGCCGACCATGTGGTAATGGCAACCGGTGAATGTCAGAATTATGCTTCAGTACTCAGCCCTGCACAATTAGCCCGGTGGACAAAGGCGCAAACAGCAACGGAGCCTGTTGAAGTGGTAACATTAGAAGAAGCCAAAACAGCAGAGAAAAATGGCCCGGGAATAATTTCTTCCACAGCCCCAAAAAAGAAGACCTGGGTATTTAAAGCAGAGAATGTACGGGATTTTGCCTGGGGCTCCTCCCGCAAATTTGTATGGGATGCAAAGGCCACAAAAGTGGAAGGAAAGAAAGTGATGTGCATGAGTGCTTACCCTAAAGAATCCTATAGCCTGTGGAGAAAATACTCGACCAAGGTTGTAGAACACACTATTCAATCTTATTCAAAATTTACCATCCCCTATCCTTATCCTGTTGCGCAAAGCATTGAAGCTTCAAGCGGCATGGAATACCCAATGATTTGTTTTAATTATGGTCGTACCGAAAAAGATGGTACTTACAGTGAAGGAATAAAGAACGGAATGATTGGTGTAATCACTCATGAAGTGGGTCACAACTTCTTCCCAATGATCATTAACAGTGATGAACGCCAATGGGCCTGGATGGACGAAGGCTTAAACACATTTATGGAATACCTTACTGAAGAATTGTGGGACAGTAAATTTCCAAGCCGAAAAGGTTCTGCCGCATCAATTATTGACTATATGAAGTTGCCGAAAGAACAGCTGGAACCCATTATGACCAATAGTGAGAACATTGTAAACTATAACAGCAATGCGTATGCAAAACCGGCAGCCGGGTTGAATATCCTTCGTGAAACAATTCTCGGCCGTCAGCAATTTGATTATGCATTGAGAGAATATGCCAGAAGATGGGCATTTAAACATCCTGAGCCAACAGATTTTTTCCGGACAATGGAAGATGCTACCGGTGAAGATCTCGACTGGTTCTGGAGAGGCTGGTTTTATGGCACTGATGCCTGCGATATTTCTCTTGATACTGTAAAACGAGCCGTCCCGGATCTGGAAACTAAACCGATGGAAACACAAGAAATGACTGTAAAACGCAGCGTCGAAAAACCTGCACAGGTATTGTATGATGACATCAGTAAACAAAGAAACCGGGAAGACAAAAACATTGTATTCAGAACTGATGCCGACACTACACTCCGTGATTTTTACTGGCGGTATGCCAGGAGTATTGAACCTTATGATACGTCAAAATATGAAGTAACAATTCCGGGAAGAAAAACGGAAGGACTCACTGATGAAGAAAAGGAGAAGTATAAAGGAATGAACATGTATGAACTCACTTTCAGCAATAAAGGCGGACTGGTAATGCCCATCATCATTGAATGGACATACAAAGATGGCAGTAAAGAAGTGGAAAGAATTCCTGCACAGGTGTGGAGACAAAATGAAAATAAGGTGGTGAAATCTTTCATTAAAAACAAAGAAGTTCAATCTGTAAAACTGGACCCAAACCGGGAAACTGCGGATATTAATGAAAGTAATAACTCATGGAACGTAAAAGATGAACCATCCAGGTTTAACATCTTTAAGGAGAACATGGGAAGGGGAAGAAGAAATGGTGGCGGCATGATGCCAGGTGGCCAGGGCATAAACCCGATGCAAAAGGCACAGGAAAAGAAAGGATTTTAAGATTTCGTTTTTTCTGATATGTTTAATGGTTACAGCGGACAGTTATGCTGTACGCTTTTTTTTATCTTTACACCATGCGAACAATAATCTTTGCTTTATTATTCCTTTTCAGTGTTAAAATAACGAACAGGCAACTGTTGATACGGTGAATATTTTCAGCAATGCCATGCAAAAAAGCTACAAATGTGTGGTAATAAAACCAGCAGGTTACAAAAAAGCAAAAACTGGTTATCCAGTTGTATACCTTCTGCATGGTTACAGCGGCGATTATGCCAACTGGATAAAACGGGTTCCTGAACTTAAACATCAGGCCGATGAAATGAGACTCATAATTGTATGCCCCGATGGAGCTTACGGCAGTTGGTATATCGACAGTCCTGTTGACAGCAGTATGAAATTTGAAACCTTCGTTGGAATGGAAGTACCAGAATATATTGATACCCACTACCGGACAATCAATGACCGGTCTGCCAGGGCTATTACCGGCCTCAGCATGGGTGGACATGGTGGATTGTTTCTTGGATTCCGGCATGCAAAAACTTTTGGTGCCTGCGGTGGCAGCAGAGCGGCGGCGCAGACATCAGGCTTTTACAAAAAACTGGGATTTGCAAAAAATAATTGGCGATACGATCTCTCATGCAGCCGACTGGGAAAAATATACCGTTATTAACGTTATTGACAATAAGCCTTCTCAGCCGCTTGCAGTAATAATTGATTGCGGAACAGATGATTTCTTTTTTTCAGTAAACAAAGCGCTGCATGAAAAAATGCTGCGGCTGAAGATACCGCATGACTATATCGAGAGACCGGGTAAACACGACTGGAATTACTGGAGAAATGCAGTGAAGTTTCAGCTATTATTTTTTAAAGAAAATTTCAATAAAAAATAAAAGGAGCCCCCAGGCTCCTTTCAAATTTCATATATAACACAGATCAACCCAAATCCAGTTCTTCTTTTGGCAAAGGCTTCATACAGAAGAACCAGTCTTTACAATAAACATTCTCTTGTTTTCCATCCATTCTTTCTTTTGCAACTCCACAACTGTTGGCTGGTGGTACTATCACATCTTCTCCGGGCCGCCAGTCAGCAGGTAATGCTACAGCATGCTTGTCTGCTGTTTGCAAGCCAATGATTACCCTCTTCAGTTCGTCAAAGTTGCGGCCAAGGGAAAGCGGATAATAAATAATTGCCCTGATAATACCTTTGGGGTCAATAAAGAAAACGGCCCGAACCGCCTTAGTACTGCTCTCGTTAGGCTGAATCATACCATACTTAGCAGCGACTTCCATTGTAATGTCTTCAATTAACGGGAATTTTACTTCGATGTTTTTCATATCCCTGAACTCAATCTTTTCTTTGATAGTACGGAGCCAGGCAATATGACTGTATAATCCGTCAACGCTCAACCCAACCAGTTGTGTATTTAGTTTTGCAAACTCATCCTCCATCTTTGCAAAAGTCATAAACTCTGATGTGCAAACTGGTGTAAAATCAGCCGGTGGCTGAAAAGAACAACCCACTTCCCCATATAGTCTTCCAGGAAATTTAATATTACCCTGTGTGGTTACCGCTTCGAAGTGAGGCGCTGTATCGCCAATTCGGGGCATACTTACTATCTTTTCTTCATTGGTGCTCATGTTAATCACTTTTAAATTAATAATATATAGATTGCTTTTTCACCCGCAAAGTACGCAGAAGCCAGCCTGTTATCCAATGACTTATATCACAGATTAAGATAAACTCGGAAGAAATGAAATAATTGTGACAAGAGCCCTTGTTCGCAGCTTACTTCAGGTAATTGTATTCCACGGCCTTTGTTTCAAACTCTCCATAGCAAAAATCACCTTGCGGATAGGCATAAATGGTTTGTGCAAATGATGACAGCCTGTACCCATTCATCTCTTCATATTTTCCCATCGGTGTTGACCACCTAATTTTTTTCATGGTACCGTCACCCATATCAGCATAGCGGTTATCAGAAATGAAATTGACAAGTTCACCTTTTTCATTAAAATACAGCCATGCAGAAACGGTAATCCCATTGTTTGAAAAATAGCTTTCGCTTTGTGAGAATCAGCCTGCTCCCATGTTATGCGCTTATCAATTAAAGTTGCAGGAGCCATGCAACACATATCGTTCAGCATGGTTACAGTTTCTGCCGTATCCATTTCCGGTCCGTGCTGATACTGCACCCTGAATAAAGAGAACAGTCTAATATCCATGCTGGCTTTTCCATTTTCAAAACAATGATACCCGGCTACCGGCATTTGTTTCATTGTTGCATTCATAAAAAAGAAACGTTTTGCACTGGCAAAAATTATTCTGCTCTGATGCAAAATGCATCCAGCCCGATTTTTCATCTTTCCGGATACGTCCGCAGAACCGTATCCTGCAATTTATAACCTTTGGTTTATTAAGGGATCCTGTATAACGGACATATTGCTGCACAACAGGTGGCAGCACCCCAATATCATTCTCTGTAAGCATTGATACACTTACCTCAGAATTTTTTTTTGCTGTTTTTACGTCCTGCAAATAACTGCTATAAAAACTCCAGGCGGCAAACCCGGTTATTACAGCAAGCAAGATGGTGAGGTTTGCAATAGTTCCAAATTTTGCATCAGTCCAGCAAGTAAAAATGAGATATTGTGAAAGAATAACCGCAACCAGAAAAACAACCCACCACGATCTTAATCCTGTAAAGAAAAATACAGCACCTATTAAAAAAAGTATTACTGCCAGCAGCCACAACACCCCATTTACTTTAGGAATAGCAGCGGTAAGTTGCTGAACCGGGGAAATATTAAATGCTTTAACAAAACCCAGCAGCTGGATAAGTCCGTGAACGACTGCCAGAAACAAAAAAAGAAATCGCAGCATATAAAAAAATTAAACACAAGTGTAGAATACTGATAAACTCAAATCAATGACCCCGGGCATTTCAGTCATTGATATTTCTCAGGTTTCATTCACAAAAATGACCAAAATAATAACCTGGATCCGCTACATTGGAAATATTTCCCAGGGTGACGGAGTATCCGCAGGCTGGAGACTTTAGCGGTCTGCAGCATATATTTTTAGCTGAATACATATACCAGCTTATTGATCATAATCATATGCCCATATTACAGGCAGTAATACATTTGCAGCTCACTTATCAGACATAAACTATGAAAAAGAATCTGCTTGCATCCGTATTTCTTATAATAACATTAGCAGGATGCAAAAAAGACACTGATGAAAACTTCCATGTATCATTCTCCGTAAACGGAGCTAATAAATCATATAAAGGGCATGTATTTGCGCATAAGGAGACAGTTAGTGGATTTTCACAACTGGTAGTTAATGGCAGCACTTCTGCCACTTCCTATAATGATTATATGGGTATTTACCTGGATAACTATCCTGCAGGGAATAACTTTTCAACCGGGGAATATACGGATGCCGGAACCACCTATTCACTCCTTTCCACCTACGCAAACGGCGGTTCTGAATATGAGGCAGGACAAAGTATTGCAGAGGATGCTGTGAGTTATGGTGTTACTATTACCAATCACTTTAAGATTAATATTACACAACTGGATGCTGAAACTATAAGGGGAACATTCAGCGGTGATTTTTATCCTGGTGGAAATGTTCGTTCAACAGGTAAAATAACCATCACAAATGGCGAATTTTATGCAAAGTTCCAATAGAAAAATCAGGCAACTTTTCATGATTATTGCGCCCTGTTCAAATACCACCACTCATAATGAGTTGCCATGCATCATTAGTATTCGTTCAGTATACGACTGGTAAAAAAAATAAATGCTCTGTTCTTTGATACGAACCGCATTCAGCACACTTATGACAATCAGCCCCCTCTTTTCACTACCTTTACTTTCTCAATTTCAAATATGAGAAGGTCGTACTTAGTTGAAAAACTGTGCCAGATACAGATCCTGGCTTTTCTTATTTCCTTCATCGTCTTTACCAGCTCCTGCAAAAAAAATGATGCCCCGGCGATTAATCCAAATCCTCCGGCAGATACATCACTGCAGTTATTTCAGCTAACAGATTTACCACAGCTATATCTTGAAATATCACAGCCACAATGGGATACACTTCTCCGCAACTTCGACACTAATCCAATGAACGAGGAGTATATTATTTCCGACTATCGTTTTGTTCTTGGCGGAAAAAATATTTCTCTTGACAGTATGGGTATCCGCATCCGGGGCAACACCAGCCGCCGCCGACCCGAAGGCAGTACCGGGCAAATGCACAATACTCAAAATCCTGACTGGCATCATGCACACTTTGCCCTTAGTTTTTCTAAATACAGGAAAAAACAACGGTTTAATGGCATAGAGAAGATCAACCTAAAATGGTTTAAAGACGATGCCAATTATGTAAGAGAAATCTATTGCTACGATTTGTTTAAACGATATGGTGTATGGACAGCACCCAAAGCTTCGTACTGCAGGCTGATCATCCATATAAAAGGCGATCCTCAACCAGCAAATTTTGGCGTGTACAGTATGATTGAAAGTATTGATGAGGATTATATTGTTTCCCGAAAAGAAAAATGGGGTGCTGACACTGGTTATTTGTGGAAAGGCGGCTGGGCAGGCAGCCTGAATGCAAATATGGTACAAACAACCAGCATTGGCGTAGAAGATGTAAAGCTAGATCCGGCTTTGTCAAAATACTATGCCTACGATTTAAAGACAAAGAAAAAAGAGTTAAGTACTGCCAAAGCCCAACTTGTTACATTTATACAGGAGTTAAACAGTAAGACAGGAAATGAGTTTGAACAATGGATTGCACAGAAAATGGATGCCCCTCTTTTTTTGAAAACCTATGCAGTTAATGTAATAGTGGGCATGTGGGATGACTACTGGGCTAATGGTAATAATTATTACTTTTACTTTGACAAAGCGGGCAAAGCCTGGTTTATCCCTTACGACTACGACAATACACTGGGCACCTCCTATTTCTTCAATGCCGGAACACAGGACTTATTGCAATGGGGCAATATGACTGAACGACCACTCGTTACAAAAATTTTGCAGATTGTTGACTATCGCAATTTATATAAATCTTATCTGAAAGAACTTGCAGGCAGCAGTCTGCCTTATTTTAATTACACGGCCAGTCTGCAACGTATCAACCAGTGGCAGCAACTGGTTAACAATTATGTATTCAACGATACAGGAGAAGATATGTATATTGAAGATAAGCCGGCGCCATGGGGTAATGTACCATTGTACCGGCTAAAATCAGGTAATGATTTAGGCGGAGCCAACGGCGAAGCCAATTTTTTTTCCACAAAGGCAAAACAAATTACCTGGTAACCGATAAAAAAGCATAAGATAGACAGAAAATTACTATTACATAATGCAGTACAAATCATCGTAATAAAAATAAAAGCTGCCTCCTCGATCTATTAAGTTACATTTGCCGGGTTATATTGAGTTCATTGCGCTTGTAAGAGAATCTTGTCCGCACTTTCGTCTTTCCCTTTACACCTGCATTTTCTCAAATTTTATTTACAATAATTTTATTTAAATGACAGTTTATGTTTCTAACCTGAACTTTTCTGTGACGGACGAATTGCTTAAAGGGCTGTTCACAAGTTATGGCGAAGTAACTTCAGCAAGGGTAATGACCGATAAGTTTACAAACCGAAGCCGTGGTTTTGGATTTGTAGAAATGCCCGACGACAGCGCTGCCCAAAAGGCCATTGATGAACTCAACGGCAAAGTTGTTGACAGCAGATCAATTGGCGTAAACCAGGCAAGACCCAAAAAAGAGTATTAATTAGCTTAAGGAAGCCTGAGTAAATAACCCGGGCTTCCTTTTATTTATCAAAAAAATGTAATTCCGGATGACTAGCGAACAAATAGAAAAATTCATAACGCAGCTAAAAAGAAAAAACGAACAGGTGCAGATACACTTTAAAGATCGCCAACCTGTTACAGGGATGTTTATAACCGGCAGCGATTATTCTGAACTTAAGTCTAAGAATCTTTGGCGTATTGTCAGCAGTATGAACCTTAAGGAATGGAGCAGCCGCAATGACATTAACCTGAGCCGTATTTTTAATGGCATTTCGTTTACAAGGCTTTCAGATGACAATGAATAAAAAACACTACGCTCCTTTCGTAAAGGCATAACAATCAGGTAATGCATAGCTTAGCATCACTTGATAAGTGAAACATCAACTGCCACAGGCCCCTTTGGTCCATTTTCAGTACGAAAACTTACCTTATCATTTTCCTTGATGGAGAATGAGAGGTTATTGACATGGACAAATATACTTTCCTGAGTAACGTTGTCTTTAATAAACCCGAAACCTTTATCCTGATTAAAAAATGAAACTTTACCGCTGCGTACTTCATCAACAGTATCCTGCTGTTTTGGGATACTAATCTCAATATCCTCAGCATTTACTTCTTTGCGTTTTTTAGGATCAGGCGGTGTGGAAGTAATATTGCCGTTTTCATCTACGTAAGCCATCATATCATCAAGGCTTTTCTTGGCACCACCTTCTTTTCTTTCCTTCATTTTTTCAGCCTTATCTCTTTTCTCTTTCTGCTTCTTTTTTTCTCTTTCTTTTTTGTTCCAGGACTCAGCCATGCATTCTTAATTTTAATTAATAATAATCTGCTTTTTTGATAAGGCATATAAGAGGCGGAAGACTTATTAAAAGGCAGGAATGTGTGAAGGTAAGCTATTTAATTAAGATGCCCTCAAAATGAAGGAGATTGTACTCTGCCGTACTTAATACACTGACAATAATCAGTTTTAACAATATTGTCTATCCCTATTTTTAGACTCATTTCTGCAAACACTGTTATATGAAAAAGTTACTGATTGTCATCCTGGGATTTATTTTACTACATACAGAAACGACCGCCCAAAATACTGAAGATTGCAGTGGAGGTGTAACAGGTATGAATGCTCTCGCCATTACCTGCTCTGCAGTGAAAGTGCAGTTTTACAGACCTTTACGGCCTTCAAAATTCTGGAGTAATAAAAATGAAAAAGAATATGAAGCAAATTTCACAATAGTTTACAAACCCTATTTTTCGCAAGCCATTACGGCCGACTGGATAAAGGATATTGACACTTCTACGAAGGAACATTCTTTCCAGCTTACAAAAAACGAGCATAGTTCTTTCTGGGAATTTATTGATCTGATACCCGGAATGTCTTATGAATTTTGCATTTACACCCGTTGTGGCAATTTGAGAATAGGGCCGCTTTGTCATTTCGCCACAACCTCCAACGAAGCCCCCTGTAAATTGGAAATCAATCAGACCAGAGATAATTCAGCATCCTTTAATATTAAGTACAACGAAAGACCCACATTTTCCCGGAAACAAATACTTCTTGAATATAGAGAAAAAGAAGGAGACTGGAAACAGATAGAAATTAACGACAGTTACAGTGCTTTTATATCCAACCTGAATGCGGGTTCGGTTTATTATGCAAGAGTGAAATTTGTTTATTATAACGATGTCGTGTCGCCCCCTATACCAATGAAGTAGTATTTAAAGCATTGAATAAATTCATTTACAATTCTGACTGGATTTTTAATGCGGTTTTGCAAACGAATCTGTTCTCTCTATGTCCTGGGAATGGGTCAGAATGACTGGCTTATTCATTCCAAATCCTCTTAAATTTACTGTTTTAAAAAAAGCCTTTCAGGGTAAAATTTCGATGCTAATGTCTCATGCATAAGATTATTATTGTTTGCTGACTATTGAATAATCAATTGTGCAGGTGTGTAATTCTCTTTATCAATTCGCAGAGAGTAAGTACCTCTCGTTAGCTTACTTACATTTAATTCAATCTCGTTTTTACCGGCAAGGCAATAAGCACTTTTTGTTATCACTAATTTACCGGTTGCATCATATATTTTTATACCATAGGTATCAGACAATGAAACCAGTAAATTGATCTTTAAAGACCCGCTATTAACCGGATTCGGGAATACGGTTATTAAACCCATTTGTTTACTATCATTTTGAACAAAAACAACGTACGAGTATTCTGAATGCCCGTCAATATCAGCCTGTTTCAATCTGTAGTAGTTCCTTCCGGCTGCCGGAAAGAGATCGGCAAATTGATAATCTTGCTGCATGGCGGCGTTTCCCTTTGCTTTCACTTTACCAATTCCTAAGAACCGGATACCATCAGATGACCTTTCAATTTCGAAATAACTGCTATTTATTTCATTCGCAGTGCTCCAGTCAAGCAGGGTTTGTCCGTTCATGAGTGCTGCTTTAAAACTTAACAAATTTACGGCAAGCGGCTGGCTAATGTGCGAAAGTGTGAACCTGTTAAGCACATCAATATTATTTACTGTTACATAATTTAAAGACTGATCAATCCCGTTCTCACCAAGGTTTGTCCAGGCCGTTCCACCATTACTGCTATAAAATATTGCCAGGTTGGCTTCCGACAAGCCCGCCAGTTCAGCATCAAAAAAACATAAATTCACAGTAGCTGCAAGTCCTGAATTATTAAGAGGCGTCACATCATAATAGCGATAGATTGATCTTCCGGATTGCTGCTGATGTCCCCGTTTTATAATAGTGTTACCCAGATTTGCCGTGCTTGTAACCTTAAATCCCAGGTTTCCGGGATTAATATCTGTTGGAGCATTCAATAATGGGGTAACCTGAATATATCCGCCTGTTCTCCCGGTAACCCGCTTATTTTCAGTTTCCCCGGTCAGATTACCTGTACTACCTAAATCAAGTATGTTATTATTTAAAAAAAGGCTATCACCGCTGTTAAAAACCACTGAATTCGATACGGCAACACTTCTGTTTAACTGTAATCCATTGACAGATTTATTAAGAACAAGATTATAAAATTCAGTTCCGGCTGATCCTGCAATAAATGAATTAGCTGTTGAAGTATTGCCGGTAAAAATCATATCACTGTTACCGGCTGAGAAAATACCGTTATTCGTGAAGCCTGCATTATTTAAAACAATTTTAGCAGTACCATTCGCAACAAGGTTTGTACCGGAAGTATTTAGAATCCCCTGCCCGGAAATAAATGCCGGAATTATCAGCAGTAAACCTGCAGGAAAAATCTTCTTAATATTATTTAGCTGTAGCATAACATTTCATTTTATATTACCCTTAGCAAAACAGCACTAATTATTCAGGCTGAAACTTACTTGATATACTCTTCCCGGCTTCCCCAACTGTCAATCTGGATATGGAAGTCAACAAACAATACACCTGCATCCGCATTATAAGTATCTGCAGTATTTCCGGAATTTCTCCAGAGCCGGCAAATAAGAATACTGGAAATTTTCTTCCCTGCCCCATCAATGCCTGCATTACCGGCTATTAACGGTGTAATAGTATGGGTATTGGCTGTAAAAGCCCCGGCAGCAACAACTGTACTGGTGGTAATAGCAGGAAATACCTGTGGTGTTGATGCATCGTAATTTGCCCAGGAATATTCTAAATTCCATTCAACGTTTCCCGAAGCAGAACTTTTAGGAGACCAGTGCAGATGAGGGTAGATGGTAGTTCCTTCTTTCCAGCTATGAGGCAACTGTACTGTAAAAGACATTGATTCAACACCCTGGTTATTGCGGAAATACCATATCTGCGGGCCCGAGCTACCCGTAAGATAATCTAACGCCGCTGAGTTTGAGCCTTTATCAAGTGTAACCCGCAGGTCATCCCATCGGGTTTCGCCATCTCCTACTAAACGTCTCCATAAAGGCGAACCGGATGTTCCGGCATTATAATAGTAACCTGTACCAGCTGCATATGCGCCTGTCATACTTGCATTGGTGTTATACACCAAGAAACTTGTCGCCGGATTGCTGATGGTACTTGCATCTGTAATAGCGGAAAGTGAAACCCTGGGAATTAATAATCCTTTTGCAGAATTGACAATATCCAGCATAGCTGATACATCAGGGGCACTTCCATCCGTATTAATTGCCACATTTTGGGCTTTACTGCTCTCGCCAAAACAAATGCTGAAAGAAATAATAGCAAAAAGCATTTTCATGAATCTTTCATAAAACGAAAGTTTAACTGTTTAATTTTTTTGTTAATACCCGTTTCTTTAGCAACAAGTAAATAATAAAATCGCAGAAGCCAATAAAACAACAGGTGTAAAACACAAAAAGTGTAATCGCATTTATCAGGATGCTACAAATAATTACAGGAGCGGAATGGTAATCATAAGTATGGATTTTACAGATGTTGACAATATTTACAGTGATCTATTACTGTATTGCTGCCGTCAAATTTTCATCGAAAGTATTTCCAGGCAGTTAAGTTATTTATGATTTCTGTCACATAGAAAAGGGAATTTCCACTCTATGTATTAATACTTATACTAATTCGCTGTTTGTAAGTAATATAGTACGGCCCTTAATACTAATTAGTAAAATTCCCAGGTAAACAAACATCAATTCAGTCGGAAAATCCGGAGCCAAACGGTTAATTTCTGCCTATTTAAAATTACTTAATGACAGGCGGAGCGATAATTTAGAAACAAAAAAACCGGCGAACAGTAATAAGAACTTTTGTTAAAATTTTCCAATATCCTGAAAGTTGTGTAACAAAATACGAAATTCATCGTATTAAAGGCGTAAACAAGTAAATACAATTACAAAAAAATCAAATTTAAGATTATGAAGTTCAAAACCAGCCTCCCGGGAATAACAGCAATGGCAGTTGCGATAACAGGATTATCTTTCCTCTTAATCTCATGGAATTACTCGCCGGATAAATATCAGTTTGGCAAAACCCATGACAAAACAGATACTTTACCTCCTCCAAAAGTTAACCCTGAAACGTTCAACATTGACCGTGAAATTAACAATGCAATGCAGGAAGTGGAAAAGGCTTTGAAACAAATTGATGCCTCCAAAATACAGGCAGAAATTGAAAAGGCAATGAAAGACGTGGATATGGTAAAGCTAAAAGCGGAGCTAGATGAATCACTTTCAAAAATTGATGGCAATAAGATAAAAGCCGATATTGAAAAGGCGCTAAAAGAAGTTGACTTTGATAAGATTAACACCCAAATAAGGCAAAGTATGGATAAAGTTGATATGGAGAAGATAAAACAGAATATCAACATGGAGAAATTAAAAGAAGAAATGAAGAACCTTAAAAAAGAACTTGAAAAACTGGAACCAGAGATAGAAAAATCAATGCAAAAAGCAAAAGCGGAACTGGAAAAGGCCGGTGTGGAACTGAAAGAATATAAAAACTTTATTGAGGAACTTGAAAAAGATGGACTCATCAGTAAAAAAGAGGGGTATTCACTTTCACACAAAGATGGTGAGCTGCTTATTAATGGTCTAAAGCAACCTAAATCTGTCTACAGGAAATACAACAGCTATCTTACTAAACACAAATCTTTTGAAATAAATCATAAGGAGAATAATGACGGCATGCGTATTGATTAAGTATCAAAAGCAAGCAACTATAAAGAAAGCGAGGCTGCCCAAAAAAAGGCAGCCTCTTCCCCTCTGGAAATGATATGAACAGGCTTACTCACAGTACTGAAGAACAGCTTTAAATATTCTTTCTCTCACCGGGTTCAGATTATAGTATTCACCCTTAGCCGAAAGTCCTGTATGTTGTCGGTTTACCAGCAATATCACCGAAGCTTTATAAACAGGAATAACAGCGATGCTTGTACCGGTGAACCCTGTATGCCCGAATGTTCCTTTGGGTCCATTCTTCATAAATGAGTTGGCAGGATCCATCATCCAGCCAAGACCATTCTTGAAATGATCTTTATTTAGAAAACCGTTTATAGTCTCTGCAGGTATGAACGCATGATCTCTCAGTATTCCTTTATTCAGTAATAAATCAATCATCCGCTGAATATCATTTACCGTAGAAAACAAACCCGCAGCACCAGAAACACCTCCATTGGCATACCAGGCATTGCCGTCATTTACTTCTCCTGCAAGCACATAATTCCGCCATCCATTCCAACTTGCCGGATCAATATCCTTAACCGTAAAACCAAGCGAGGAGTCATACACCATTCTTTTTTCGTATGGATTGCCAAAAGAGGTGGGAGCTATTTTTGAACCCCAGCCATTTTTCAAAGGATTATAGAGTGTTTGATGCATCCCAAGAGGTGCAAAAATTTTTTGCCGCACAAACTGATCAAGCGGCATTCCCGAAACCACTTCGATAATTTGTCCAAGTACGGTAAACCCGAGATCGCTGTACCTGCGATGCTTGCCAACTGAATCACGCAGCGGTAAACTACTGATAAGGGAAAACGTTTCCTGTTTTGAGGAAGAACGATAATATAGCGGATACCACTCATACAGACCGGAAGTATGCGTAAGTAAATGACGAATGGTAATTCCCCTCTTCTCCTGCGTGGCAAACCCCTTTACATATTTGCTTACCGGATCATCAATGGCAAGTTGTTGCTTTCCCGCCAGGTACATAAGAGCGGTAGTGGTGCCAATCACTTTTGTAAGAGATGCAATATCGAACAAATGATAAATAGTCATTTTTTCAGGTAGAGATATTGCCTGGTTGTTACAGTCAGTTTTTCTGGCATAGCCATATGCCTGCCGGTAAATTACATTATTATCCTTTTTTACCAATACGACTGCACCTGGAATCAGGCTATTACTTACCTGGTACTGAAGAATACTGTCAATTGTTTTTACCAGCACTTTTCTTCTGTTTTCTGTCTGTCCTTTTGAATAAAGAAATATAACTGATAAAAAACAGAAAGTAAATAAACTATACCTGAACATATCAAAAAAAATTACCGTAGAATAAATTCATCTAATGCCGGATTTATAAGCAGTAATCCTATCTTAAGACAGTTAAGGTAAGGATTATTTGCGTTTGAACTGATTGTTATAAAATCCGAATTCAGTACGTTACTTTGCTCAGGGATTTTATTACTCATCGTACTAATAATAAGAGAATGAACCACTTTATTCTTTCCACTGCCGTACTGTTTTTTTCTTTTGTGGCCAGAGCCTACGAGCCCCGTAACCTGCTTCAGAAACAAGCAAACCTTCAGCAAGTAAAAGAATTACTTGTTTCCAAATCTGACTGGATAAAGTATCCTGATTATGCTGACAGAGAAGGCTGGAATAATTTTACCGGGCCACTGAAAAAGGGAATAACTGAAGCCGGCGAAGCTTATCTTACCTACACATGGAAAGTAGTTTTAGCAACAGACTACCTGGAATATGAACGAAGCGGCAGTCGTACCGCTATGGAAAATCCTTTTGGTTCCAATAACAAAGCATTGAGCCACCTGGTATTTGCAGAACTGGCTGAAGGCAAGGGTCGTTTCCTGAACCAGATAATAAATGGTGTTTGGCATTCCTGCGATATGTCGTCATGGGTATTGTCAGCACACCTTCCTCTACAAAAATCAAAACGGACACTGCCCGATTATAAAGAACAGGTAATTGATCTTACTTCCGGCGATATGGGCTCATTCTTTTCATGGGTATATTATTTTTTTCACGACGAGTTTGACAAAATAAACCCGGTAATAGCAGAACGGCTTAAACTGAATATTCAGCAGCGTATTCTGCAGCCATATATGGAGCGAAGCGATTACTGGTGGCAGGCATTAAGTAAACCCGGTGTATTGGTTAATAACTGGAATCCGTGGTGCAATTTCAATGTGCTCACCTGTTTTCTCTTACTGGAAGACGACAACGATAAATTGGCTGCTGCTGTTTATAAAACCATGCAAAGCACTGATGAGTTTTTAAATTATGTAAAAGAAGACGGAGCCTGTGAAGAGGGCCCTTCCTACTGGGGACATGCCGCCGGAAAGCTGTATGATTACCTGCAGATACTTAGCTATGCAACCAATGGAAAACTGAGCTTGTTTAATGAACCAATGATAAAAAACATGGGAGAATATATTGCAAGAAGCTATGTGGGAAACGACTGGGTGGTGAACTTTGCTGATGCTTCTGCTAAAGGCGGCGGAGATGCAGGCATCATTTTTCGGTACGGGCGGGCAGTAAAAGCAACGACATGCAGCAGTTTGCGGCATATCTTACTAAAAAGGCAAAGGGAAAAACTGACATCAACGATGTGAGAGATTTTTTCAGAACCCTGGAAAATATCAATTCGTACAAAGATTTACTGAACACGGAACCAGCGCTTACATCGTACTCATTTACATGGTACCCGCAAACAGAATTCTGCTATATGAAAAATAGGGAAAGATTCTATTTTGCTGCCAAAGCTGGCTTTAATAACGAAAGTCATAATCACAATGATGTGGGTACATTCTCTCTCTATATTGATACATTGCCGGTATTCATTGATGCCGGCGTAGGTACTTATACACGCCAAACCTTCAGCAGTGAACGGTACACGATCTGGACTATGCAGAGTAATTACCACAACCTGCCTTTGATAAACGGATACCCGCAGCAATTTGGTGCTGAGTTCAAAGCAACAGATATAAAATTTGACGAAAAGAAAAATATGTTCAGCCTGAACATGGCTGATGCATATAACAAAGAAGCGTCTGTAGAAAAATGGATACGGAGTTATATGCTGAAAGAGGCCAGTCTTATTATTGATGATGCATTTACAGTTACGGCATTAAAAGCAAATAACGTAATCAACTTTCTTACCTGGGCAGAACCGGACATTACAAAAGCCGGCACTGTACGGCTTAAAAAAAATGGAACAACTGTTCAACTGCAATACGATACCAAAGCATTTGACATAACAACAGAAGCAGTTCCGCAAACAGACAAACGGTTATCGAATGTATGGGGCGAAAAGCTGTACCGTTTTTCACTCATTGCCAAAAAACTGCAATTGAAAGGGCGGTATCAATACACTGTCTCCCGGGGAGAATGACGCAGTGCGGTTTTTTCCGTGTTGCACTATAAATACTGATTATCTACCAGCCATTTAGCTATACGCTTTATAGTAAATTGGTTTTTATCTATACTGGCATCTGCTATTATTATTTTTTCCTGCTGTGGTATAGGTACAGTTCTTTTTAGATTATCCTTTGCCGTAAACAATTCCATATTCTGTGCATTATTGCCCCCTGTAAAAGATACTTTGGCTATCATAACCCCTGATGGCAAGGTAAACTCGTAATGATCTAATCCGTTGCCGGAGCCAGCAGGTTTAAAGCTGCCAATAATTTTACTATTCTGCTCAATAGTTTTATCCACCTGTAAACTAATGGGCCAGGCTTTGTTTCTGGCAACAAGTGTATAATCTACGGCTATACTTGGGCTGGCGCCTTTAGCTGCAATAAACTGCTTTACTTTATTTTCATCCACCTTATCATTAACAAGTATGCCACTGCCCCCTACCAGTTTGCTCTCGCCGGATAGGGAAAAAACATCAAACAATTTAGTAAGACCAAAATTTTGCTTGGTTACTTCCACCTTGGCATAGTCATTTCCATCCACAGTTATCATTCCTTTTTTATAATCAATATTCTGTGCATTTGCAGTAAGTGCAATAAAAACAAGGCTGATAAAAAATACAATTTTTTTCATACAGGTAATTTTAACGCCTAAGATAACCAGAGATGCCGGTAAGGCAATAGAAATGTTGCCAGCCGGTATCAATCAGGCCGCCTGCCTTACAACCCCTTTGGTATTTTAATCTTCCGTTTTATCATTTCTTCTCTCAGCTTTACGGGTAGCCCGGGCCGGCAGTTACAGTTTTTCTGATGCTCAAGATGCCAGTCTATCCGTTGCTGCAGTGTTGGGTTCGCCGGCATCTTGTTCTTCTTATGCCATTCGGCATTCAGGCGGGGTTTACTTTCCATGGCAGTAGTTATATGTTAAAGGATCAGTCAAAAAAAACCGGTCAAATCTTATTTTCTCAGAATAGTAATGACGCCTGTTATGCTTTTTCTGTGAAGGGAAAAGGATTAACCTTAATTTGTAACGCCGGATATTCCCGAACAATATACTTCTCCTCTTGAATCTGCAACGCAGGGGCCTGATTGTACAGCAGCATTTGTCAGGTATTTCCAGCGTTGTGTGCCGGTTAATGCATCAAAAGCATAGATATAATTATCGTATCGTCCAACAAATACAACCCCATTCGCAACAGTTGGGTTGCCCATTGTAACACCGGAGGCTAATACCGATGTTCCTTTTGTCCAGATATTAGTTCCATCTGTTGTACGCAGGGCATAAAAGTAGCTGTCGTTATTATCAGCATAAATAATTGACCCCGCAACAAACGGGCTGGAGAATGTACCCGGGCCACTGCCCGACACCCCACCATTTGACTGCCGTCTCCACAGTTCTGTACCGGTTGCAGGATCCATCGCCACCATATAATTGCCTGAACCGCAATAAAGCACTCCGTTATTTATTGTGGGTGATGAAGGAGAGGGTAACATATTCCCTTTTGTCCAAACAGTGCTTCCATTACCTGCATTGACACAATAGAATGTTCCCTCGCCACAGAAATAAATTTTACCATTATAATATGCCGGATTACACTTTGCAATACCTCCGGGCACATTCCAGACTGTTGTTCCGGTTGCAGCATCATATGCACTGCATCCTGCAGGAAAAGAGCAAACAAACACTTTTCCTTCGGCATATACAGGACCATAGGGAAGCGGAATACCTGATGATTTCCATTTTAATAAACCGGTGGCTGTATCAACTGCATAAACATTGCCAACCGGGTAACCAGCACTGCTGGAAATAAACACCGCATCTCCGCCCAATACCGGGCTTTGATTACTAATGGCGTAGTCTGTTTTGTACCGCCACTTTAAGGTTCCCGTAGTTGCATTTACAGCATAGAGATAAGTATCAATGCTGCCAAAATATACAGTACCATCTTTAACAACCGGGCTTGACTGAATGCCGCCGCCGGTAGTGTATTTCCAAAGCAATGTACCAGTGCTGGCATTAATGGCATACAGGTTACGGTCATCACTGCCCACATAAACTGCTGTGTTGGCCCGAACCAGGTTTACCTTAATATAATATCTTTTGGTGCTGCTGTCTTCAGCCATAACAGTATAGGAAAGCGGAGTGCTGAAATTTTGCGGGGTACGGTTTTGGGGAGAAACTGATATGCCGCTGAATCCAATGGTTGGAATTACATTTACCAGGCTGATACCCTCGTCGAAGGTGACAGTGATAGTATCGCTGCCTACCAGGCCGGATATGTCCATTGGAGTAATCGTACTGTTATCAACAGCAGTTATAACAAAGGAGTTGATTGTTTTTACTGATGACTTCGGCGGAGGAGGTGGCGGCGGTACATCATCGCCGTTGTTTTTCTTCTTCCTGCAGGCCCCTGCAGCCAAAAGCATCACAAGAATAAGGGGGACAAAAATGTAGCAGAACCTTTTCATCAGGATAAAATATTAAAGATTATTATTCTTCTTTTAAGTTGCTGAATATCGTCGAGATCTTTTAAACGGCCGGAAGCTTTTTTTGCTTCTAAAAGATGGTTAATATGTATCATCCGTATTGGCAAATCATCATCATCAAAAATTACTGACAGCTTATATGCCTCTTCAAAATTCAATCCTTTTACTGCTGTCATAATATCAATACCTACTGGATTTCTACCAAAAGAAAAAACAACATTTTCTTTTACTTCTAAGAATTTTTGAAGTGTCATATCAAACAATGGCATTCCAAACTGTTTAAATGTTTTTACCAGTTTCTGATAATTCTCGTTTGTACACTCTACCCAAATATCCATATCGCCTGTTACCCTGGCATGACCGTGAAGGATAACAGCCATACCACCTACCATGATGTATTTAACTTCCTGATTATTGGGGGCTTATAAAAAATCTCGAAAATCTTCCTGGAAAATATCAGCCATTACTCTTCATGTTTTTTAATGCAGAATGCTGTTTTATCCATCCGGGGTGGATTATTCATATCAAATTTATAAGCAACACTGGTAAGATAAAAGGCTATTTCCAATCTTTCTTTTATAGAATGGTTATGATAATTGCGCATGGCCTCATCTGCCTCTTCAACAGTTTGAAGCCTGAAAGCCGTTTTATCCATCCGGTATGTCTGTGGGGCTGCCATGCGTTAAAATTAATGTTTTTGGGGGTTATAGCTGTGCAACTGCCAGAACTATGACTTTTCAGTCCTTAGTTGCAAACTACTACTGTCCGGTAAAAATATTGAATTCACACAAAAAGGAGGTCGTTTGACCTCCCTAAATTGGTAGTTTTGAGTTACCACACAAAAAACTAACCAATGAACAAAAGTACTTTTTTTGCCGGACAGTAGTAAATGCAAACTCATGACAACTTACCCAAACTTAATGCTGTTATATTAAAGGCAAGAATAAGGACTACCGGCTTCCAAAAAACCACAAAGGCACGGCTATTGAGCCGTGCCTTTGCCTGAAATGTATTTCGCCTTCGAAATTAATTTTGAATTTTAATTGGAAGATCTTTTACCTGTATGTTCTTACCGGGCCTGATTAATGATGGTGCTTTCTTGGCTATAACCCAGGCTGCCCTGCGGCCTACATTGTTTGAATTATAATCAATCCACATATAGCCATCTTCGCCCCAATCTGTTCCCCATGAATTTTTTAACAGCCATGCATGTTTGCTATCATCCCATCCAACAAGAACAATGGCATGGTTGCTGCTCGGGTTAGAATAATTGCTTGCAAATTCATTGAACACACCATTGGTATAGTTTTGAAACGCATCCGTTACATACACACTGGCGGCAACAGGGCCATATTTGCAGATGGCAGCTTTAATATCAGCAACAGCAGCAATTTTTAAAATATCACCTGACGCCTCTACTACGCCCCAATCTGTAGCATAATAATTTGAAGCAGCCGGTACATTAGGTGCATTGGGGCAAGAATTTACCATTCCCAAATCGGGATATGCGGCATCGGTTGCAACATTTCTGTTATTGTCAACCATCCAGTCAAAAACTTTGTAAGCCAGTCCACCGGCAGGCCCGCAGTCACCACCACCGGAGCAGTTTACCACATATTGTTCGGAGGCATCGGCAACAGTGCCATTTACTCTTTTATAACTGGCTTCGTAAGCACCCATAGCAGAATAAGCCCAGCAATTACCACATTGCTGATCCTTAACCGGGGTAACATAACCCACAGTGCGGGCATCATAAGATGATTTAGATGCGAAGCATGCAGTTGCCCATGCTTTAATAATGTTTTGAGCTTCTAAAGAAATCTGGCGGTTAAAAACTTTAGATTTAATAGCATTGGCCTGGGTAACATTTATTTCACTTTCGCCTGTAATAGCGGCTCTTTGTTTTAATGAAACGCCGGTAACGCCTACATTAAAGGTCCACTTATTCTTAATTATATCAGCTCGCAGGTTTGTAAGCGTTGTTTTTAACTGGGGGGTAGCCTGAACCTCTCTTGCTAAATACTTAGACGAAAGTTTAGGATTGATTACGGGTTGTGCAAATGCAGTAAACCCGAAACTGGTCAGGGTAATAAAGAGAGAGAGATACAGGCGTAACCGAAGTGTTTGATTTTTTGAGTTCATAAATTTTCAGTTTAGTGGTTAATAAAAGTTTTAGTTTATTTTAATGTAAAATAATTTTCTTTCTGCATTGGCCTCTGTAATTTTTCTCCAGGGCCTTTTATATACAAAAGAAATATTTGCAGTGCCCGGTTTGACAGCTTTAAAAATAAAGGTCTGAAGGTCTGGCTTTCCGGCCATCTCAGTACTGTCAGTAATGGTGTTTGAACTGATAAGGGTTAAATAGTCTTTATCCAATGAATCTTCCAGCATCCAGCGATTGCCTGTACCTAATGCAGCTCTGAGTTTTATGCCGAACTCATTGCCGGTTTTCGTTTCTATTGTATCGGGCTTCTGGTTATGTATTTCTTTGCCGTCTGTCATTTCATTACTGCCTGGTTTAAAGGTGGTGGATGCAGGTTCGGTACAATACAAACCTGTAATAGTAAGTAGCAATACAAGAATTTTCATCAGTCAATTATTAATTGTTGTCAAGTTAATAAAATTATTGTATTCTTTTCCGGCTCCACTATGGGATTTAATGATGCAAGATGTGCGTTACCGGGATTTAGTTGTAAGGTAACCTAATTGTTTGTAAAAAAAGTCTGTTTTGCCATAAAAAATATGAAATGCAGCAATAAAAGCCGGGGAAGCTGACAATCTATTGCTACAAAACAGGATATTGCCCCGAACACCAACAAAGGCCAAACGCAGGACAACTTTACTAAACTTTGTATAGTTTATTAAAGGCAAGACTAAGGAGAAACGTCGCCTCCTTAAACTGACCCAACAGAAAAAAGAAGAAATAAATAAATAATTTTCTATTATTGTATCTTGTTCAGAATAAATAAAATGTACTCAATGAAAAAGTGCCTCCTGCTTATCATGGCCTGTTTCCTTTTTTCCTTACTTCCTGCTCAAATAGATTCAAACATTGGCAGCCTTTTCGAAGATGGTTATTCCGCCGTAGAGATAGAAAAAATATTTACCAATGTGAGCTTTAAGAATCACAAAAAATGGATGAAGAGTGAAGGGTATAATTATGAAAAGAACAAATCCTCTGATAACTATTTCTATTATACAAAAAATAGCGTAGTGAGCCTGGCAATATATCATAGCAACGAAAAAATTAATCAGGTACTTTTTGTTAGCTCACCGCAAAAATATTACAGGGCTGTGGATGATATGCGGAAAGACAAGTCATACAGGCTGGTAGAGGAAGAGATAAAAGACAATGGTGGAGGGAAATTCGTTAATTCGGCAAAATGGGTGAAGAACGGAAATGTTTATAAGGCCTCCACCGATGGGTATACTTTAACAATCTATGCAGATTTTAAAGGTATTTCCTCAAAACCAACAATCAAATCTTTTGAAGACCGGTCTGCAACAACCAAAGCTGTGGAAAACATCCAGGATAAATTGTGGGCTATTGGAACTGTATATCCGAAAACCGGAAGTTTTTATTCAGGTAAAGAAAAGCTGATTCAAAAGATTGCAACCGACAATGACAATGGCAGGATAAAAATTGATAAAAAAAGAATGCCCTCAAATAATGATTGCAGCACTACGAGCTCCTTTTTTATGCATGAATTGGTGTATATTAATTTGGCTGATGTATCAGCAACCCGCATTTATGAATTCAAATCTGAAAAAAATTTACCATCCACATTTGCAGTATGTCTTATAGTAAAAGATTGGAAAGCTAATGGCAAACGGTATTATCAGTTCATAAAAGCAGATAAAAATAATAATTGTATGTATGGCGAAACCTGGGAATCAGGAACAACTGTAAACGCATATATCACTCCTTACAACGATACGGCCATTGCATTGGAATTCTCAGATTCTAAACAGGCCATTGAAATAAAAGCATTGATAGATAAGGCAATTGAGATTACTGCAAAAAAATTATAGCCCATCGAAAATGTACGCATTCTAATTTACTTAAATTTTTTGCCCTTATTGGTCTTCCGAACCGTTGAGCGGTCTTTGTTGTGTGTTGTGTGCTGCCTGGTGTTGCTGGCAAAAACACCAACAAACGAAATACTCATTAAAGGCAAGACTAAGGAGAACTGGGGAATTCAATACTTTTACCGGACAGTAGTAGTTGTAAACTCAGGACAACTTTCCTAAACTTTATTAAGTTTTATTGAAGGCAGGGCAAAAGAGAACTGGGGCAATAATACGCCCCTGCCTTCGTTACTATTTCCAACCAACCGTTGTTATGAAAAAAATATTCCTCATTTTGTTGCTACCTGCTATTCAGGTACAAGCACAAAATAAATTTAAGAAGCATACTCTCTACGCAGAGGTACTGGGCAATGGAATTGTACTTTCAGCCAACTATGAACTGCAATTAATCAACAAACCCGGCTTTGGTATTCATGCCGGTATCGGACTCGCAGGTGCTCAACCGGCAATACCATTAGGCATGACATACCTAATTAAAATCGGGAAACAAAAATCATTTATTGAAACAGGCATTGGCATTACACTTGCCGAAAAAGATCTTTGGGATGATAACAAAACTCAGCTTCTTACAAATCCATACCAGGTTGCATTCATTCCCTCAGTGGGCTACCGCCACCATACACCATATGGGCTGATGTGGAAATTGATCTATTCTCCTTTTTTCAATAAGGAAAACAACGAGCCAGCCTTTTTTGGTGCTTCTGTTGGCTGGCGGCTTTAAGCAGGTGAAGAAGAGTTTCTTTTCAATCCTGAGTTGCAACTCAGGACAACTTTCCAAAACTTTATTATGTTTTATTAAAGGGAAGACTAAGGAGAACGGGAACTTCGCAGAGTTGTATAGAACCCCTAAAAAGATTTCATCTCTTTATAAAAATCATCCTTAGAAATTTGATAAATATTCATTTCCCCCGTGCCTTTTTCAATTGTGATAAAATCTTTTTGCAAATAATACAACACTATCCTTATTGCCAAATGCCATCAATCATACAACTTCTCCCGGAGGGATACAGGGAATTGCATATTATCATTCTCAAAATAAGCTTTGCCTGCATAAAGGCCTTCAGCTTTTTAAAATAAACCATTACATGAGCACCATTAAAATTAGGTGTGGATATATAATAATCGATCACTTTGGGGTAATTCAAAAAACGGTCACAATTAATCCAGTTAACAGCATAAGTAAACCCAACATACTCTTTTCTTTTAAATTTTACCAGGAAGGTGGTATCAAAATTCCTTAAGCCATGGGTTCTTAATCCAAAGTTTCTGAACCTGATTTTTACTTTTACTCGCAGAGTAGCTGAATCCAGCTTCTGAATAACATGAATTTGCTTTTTAATTTCGCCTTTTCTTGATTTTCGTCCTGAACAAATTCCACCCGCCAGAAAAATTTCTTCCAAACTTTGAGGCCATTCTTCCAATCATGGAAATTCATTTATCCAAACTCCAATGCCTAAGCTTTCCTTCTTAGGGAGGAAAATCCCAACGAAATTTGTTATGCTGAAGGCTAACTAGTTTTTGCCAATCGTGTGTCCAAATGGCTTCCGGGCTCAAAAACATTCATTTTCCCAGAGTCCAGAGGTTTTATTTATTACCGGTATCCTGATCTCAACAGGCTTTACTGACCTGTCAGACATTGTATCCTTCCTTTTATAATCAACAAACTAAACATACCCCTGTTTCAAGGAGTTTATCCATTGACAGGGTGTTTAGCCACCATAGCATTATATGCACCAGGTTGATAGTATTCCTTTAACTGTAATTTTGCTAACCCCAAAGCAACATGCCCTTTTCTGGATTCTTGAATGCTACCTGGCGATATTTTTATTACGGTTCCCTCTTTTCCATATTCAAACTGTATCATGTAAATGATACATTTCATATTCCTGCAACTCCACATCTTTCAAAAGGCTCTAAGATTGTTTCCACTTTTTCAGGGAAGCTGAAGAAGGAGATACCAATCTCAACCCGCCTGTTCAGATGCTCTTATTTGGCTCCAGATGTAATAGGCTGTTCAGCCAAATGATTCGCTAATTATTTCTACAGAAGATTCCAAGCCCCGCTTAATTATTTCTGCAACCACTTTTGCTCTTTGAAACGAGAGAGCATCATTATAACTTTTTGAACCTATTTCCATCAGTAGTCACATATTTACAATTTACAGAAAGAATCCTTTTGCCCTGTATTTTTTTTAGAAACCCCTGTAATGAATCTTCCTCTTGTGAAGATATTTCCGACTTATTAAAATCAAAATAAACCGTATGTAAGACAACCTGCTGTGTTTGTGACAAACAAGAAAAACTAATCAATAATTAGCTAAAAGCAATGAATGTTTCATACGCAGGCTTTTAAAAACTTTGGTAGAACTTCGCTTGTAAAATTACACCTTTTATTATTAAATAATGCTTCCCTTACTTATTGCCAAAAAGCGATATAAGGCTGAAGGGTGCGACGCAAGGGACGATGATAGTAGTAATGAAGCTGGGTAAATAAAAGACAAAGGCCCCCAACTTTCGTCAGGGCTTCTAATTTACTTTAATTTCTCTGTTGTTTCATTTCTAAATACCACCGTGTTATCAAATACATCCACCAGCACCGGTTTGCTCTTATCAATATCGCCGGCCAGTATCCGCTTGCTTAGCTGGTTTACAATTTCTTTTTGTATAAGCCGCTTGAGTGGCCGGGCACCAAACTGCGGGTCAAAGCCCTGCTCGGCTAAAAACTCAGTGCATAATCGCTAAACTGCAATTCGATGCCGCTTTCTTTTACCAGGGCTTTCAGTTTGTTGAGCTGTATGCCCACAATGCCTTTTATCTCCCTGCGCAGCAGCGGCTGAAACATGATGATTTCATCCACCCGGTTCAGGAACTCGGGCCGTATGGTTTGCCGCAGCAGGTTCATAACTTCCACTTTTGCTTTTTCGGCAGCGGCTTCTATGTCTTTTTCTTTCAGGTTTTCAAACGCATCCATAATAAGGTGGCTGCCGATGTTGCTGGTCATGATGATGATGGTGTTTTTAAAGTTCACCACCCGGCCTTTGTTATCGGTAAGGCGGCCATCATCGAGCACCTGCAGCAATACATTCCACACATCGGGGTGTGCTTTTTCTATTTCATCGAACAACACCACACTGTAGGGCTTGCGGCGTACGGCTTCTGTCAGTTGCCCGCCTTCATCATATCCCACATAGCCGGGAGGGGCACCCACGAGGCGGCTTACGGTGTGCTTTTCCTGGTACTCACTCATGTCAATCCTCGTCATCATGCTTTCATCATCGAAGAGGTATTCGGCAAGGGCCTTGGCCAGTTCGGTTTTACCCACACCGGTAGTGCCGAGGAAGATGAAAGAACCAATGGGCTTCTTTGGGTCGCTAAGGCCGGCACGGCTGCGGCGGATGGCATCGGCCACGGCGGTGATGGCTTCCTGCTGCCCCACCACCCTTTCATGCAGGTGGTCTTCGAGGTGCAGGAGTTTTCCCTGTCGCTCTGCAGCATTTTCTGCACGGGTATGCCGGTGCTTTTGGCAACGCTTTCGGCAATGTCTTCGGCGTCCACTTCTTCTTTTAACAGGCGTTTCTCTGTGGAGTTGACAAGTTGATTAGTTAACGAGTTGATAAGGGTTTCCTGCTCCTTGATTTTTCCGTAACGGATTTCGGCCACTTTGCCATAATCGCCTTCCCGCTCGGCCCTTTCAGCCTGTTGCTTTAAGTTGTCAATTTCGGCTTTGCCGTTCTGTATTTTCTCCACCACTTCCTTCTCCTCCTTCCACTTTGCTTTCAGTGTATCTCTTTCAACGGCGAGGTTGGCAATCTCGGTGTTGAGTTCGTGGAGTTTTGCTTCGTCGTTCTCCCGTTTAATCGCTTCCCGTTCAATTTCCAGCTGGCGGATTTGCCGTTCGAGGGTATCGAGTTCTTCGGGCATGCTGTTCATTTCGAGGCGCAGCTTGGCGGCGCTTTCGTCAATCAGGTCAATAGCTTTATCGGGCAGGAAGCGGTCGGTAATGTAGCGGCTGGATAATTCAACCGCTGCAATTATCGCTTCGTCTTTGATGCGCACATGGTGGTGTGTTTCGTAGCGGTCTTTCAATCCACGCAGGATGGAAATGGCATCTTCCACCGAAGGTTCATTAATCATCACCTTCTGGAAACGGCGTTCCAGTGCTTTGTCTTTTTCAAAGTATTTCTGGTACTCGTTGAGTGTGGTGGCACCCACGGCCCGCAGGTCGCCTTTGGCAAGGGCTGGTTTTAAAATGTTGGCAGCATCCATCGCCCCTTCGCCACCGCCTGCGCCTACAAGGGTGTGTATTTCATCAATAAAGAGAATGATTTCGCCTTCGCTGGTGCTTACTTCTTTTACCACGGCTTTCAGCCTTTCTTCAAACTCGCCTTTATATTTTGCACCAGCGATGAGCAGCCCCATGTCAAGGGCATAAATGATTTTGCTTTTGAGATTATCGGGCACATCGCCATTTACAATACGGTGTGCAATACCTTCGGCGATGGCGGTTTTACCCACGCCGGGCTCACCCACCAGTATCGGGTTGTTCTTGGTGCGGCGGCTAAGGATATGCAGCGTTCTTCTTATCTCTTCATCACGGCCAATAACGGGGTCGAGTTTGCCCTGCCTGGCCAGTTCGTTGAGGTTCTTGGCGTATTTGTTCAGGGCATTGTACTCCTGGCTTTGCGTTTGCGAGGTAACGGTTTCACCTTTGCGCAGTTCTTTAATGGCGGCTATCAATCCTTTTTCGGTAAGGCCTGCATCTTTGAGCAGTTTGCCGGTGCTGTCGTTGCCCTGCACTAAGGCCAGCAGCAGGTGTTCAGGCGTTACAAATTCATCACCAAACTGTTTGAGTGCGGCACCTGCCCGCAGGATGATATTGTTGGCTTCGCGGCTTACCTGTTGTCGGCTTCGCCGGAAGTCTTGGGCAGTTTACTGATAAGTTCATCCAGCTTGCTGTCCACCAGGTTAACGGTGACGTTATTCTTTTGAGGAGATAGTCAACCGGCGAATCCTGCTGTTCAAGCAACGCCTTGAGGATGTGCTCCGTCTCAATGTTCGGGCTTTGTGCGTTAAAGGCAAATTGCTGCGCCTGCTGAAAGGCTTCGGCGGCTTTGATGGTTAAGTTTCCCAGATTCATAATTATATTTTTTACCACAGAGACCACAAAGTAATTTCACAAAGAGTTCAAAAAACCTTTGAGAACTTTGTGTATTATCTTAGTGAACTTTGTGGTTCATTATTTAATTTTTAGATTAGCATCAAATTCTCATCCAACGCTGCAAATACCGCAAGTATGTCACATAAAGTTAGTTTAACCTGTCTTAACGTCTTATCAGCACTCATTTTCCTGTTATTCTTTCAGCCTGTGTTTTCGCAATACAACTGGTCGGCACTGGAAGATGAATTGAATGCCAAACAAAAAGTGCTGGGCAACGACCTGGTGGCGATGGTGTATAAAGGTGATTCATTAGTGTTTAAAAAAGAGATGGGCAGCTTTAACAGCAAGACACAGGCACCGATTGCCAGTTGCAGCAAGTGGCTGACGGCAGCACTGGTGATGCAGTTTGTGGATGAAGGTAAATTGTCGCTGGATGATAAGGTAACGAAGTATGTGCCGGAGCTTGAAAAATACTTTAAAGGCTATATCACCATCCGGCACTGCCTTAGTCACATGACGGGGATTGAAGATGAAGGTAAGCTGCTGAAGAAACTGTTTGAACGCCGCAAGTTTGAAACGCTGGAAGAAGAAGTGAATCATTTTGCCAAACAACCCATACGGGCCAATTGCGGTACCGATTTCTGGTATGGCAATATCGGGCTGAATATTGCAGGCCGTGTGGTGGAAGTCATCAGCAAAAAGAAATTTGATGTGCTGATAAAGACCAAACTTTTTAACCCGATGGGAATGACGAAGACCAGCTTTACCAATCTGAACGGCGGGCCGGTGAACCCTTCAGGCGGGGCAGCATCCACCGCTGATGATTATATGAAGTTTTTACAGATGTTGCTGCACAATGGAAAGTATAACGGCAAGCAGATACTGAGTGAAAAGTCGGTAAATGAAATGCGAAAGGTACAGACTACTCCTGAACTGATAAAGTATGCGCCCAAGGCAGCAGAAGGTTATAACTATGCATCGGGCAGTTGGGTGGTGGAAGAACAGAGCGGGAACGCTACTGCCTTGGCCAGTCCGGGCTTGTTTGGCACCTGGCCGATGGTGGATTATTGCCGCGGTTATGCTTATATCGTTTTTGTAAAAAATCTGCTGGGCGAAGAAAGGGCCAAGGTACACGAAGGGCTGAAAGAGATTATTGATAAGCAGATTCCGTCAACCTGCAAGTAATAACCGCTGAACATTTTTAACAGGCGGGTTGTTTGCTAATAGTTATTTTTATCGTTTAAATACAGTATATGCAAAAAATTATTTTACCGGCTTTCGCAATTTTATTTTTTTCTCCGCTAACACAATTCGCCCAGACGGGTTTACAAACAGCAACGCAGGCAAAAGGCAGTCTCGTAGGATCGGGGCAGAAATTTATTGTGGAAACAACCCTTAAGACAAATACCGCTGCCGAAGTGATGGGACAGACAATGGAAACTAATATAGATGTAAAAACCAGCACCAATTATGATGTGAAAAATGCCGGCAGCGAATCGGCAGACCTTCAAAAAACAGTTAGCAAACTTGTAGTATCTGCCAGTATGATGGGCCAGGAACTGCAATATGACAGTGATAAGCAGGATAACCCGGCTCAAATGGAAGAGATATTTTCAGGTATGGTTAATAAGCCTCTTAATCTTAGCATTGATGGCAAGGGTAACATTACCAAACAGGAGGAAATGCTGCAAACCACTAACCCGCTGATGATGGCGGCAGGAGCTGGCGCAGCAACAACAACTGAATTATTTGTACCAGACCTTACTGGTAAAGAGTTTGTAGCCGGTGACAGCATAAAAAGTTTTTTGGTAACCACCGGTGAAAAAAACAGTTCAAAAGACTCCGGCACTTATAAAATTACAATAGTGGAAAATGGTGTGGCCAGTATATCTTACAGCGGCATACAACAAACTACCGGTGTAATAGAACAAATGGGAATGGAAATGAACACCACCGGCAATAATATTGTAAAATCAGAATTGCAGGTTGATATAAAAACCGGCCTGGTACTGGCAAAAGCTACTGTTACAGAAATGAATACAATTGTTGAAGTAATGGGAATGGAAATACCCACTACTGGCAGGTCTTTCAGCACTACAACGGTGAAGGCATTATAACAAAAGACAAGAAGATATTTAAGATTCATTGGTAACTTTATAAAACCAATGAATCTTTTTTTATGTACGAACACCGGAAACAGCCACTGGCCTCACGACAAATATTTTACAGGCGAATAGCCCGCAGTATTCTTGTAGCGGCATGTATTATGCTGGTATGCCTGCTTATAGGTGTTGCCGGCTATCACTATACCGCCAACATACCCTGGCTGGATGCCCTGCATAATGCATCCATGATACTAAGTGGAATGGGGCCGGTGGTGGAGATTAAAACTACAGGTGGCAAATGGTTCTCATCTGCCTATGCATTATTCAGCGGTATTGTTTTCATTACTAATGTGGGTATTATTATGGCACCTGCCATACACAGGTTACTGCACCGGCTGCATGTGGAGGAGAATTAGCTGCATACTAAAGCCCCAAGGCTTACTGATAAAAAAATCAATTGCTGTTCCGGAAAAAATTATTCTTTTTTACCAGCACCACTTTACTCCTGTCGGCCTTGTAAATTGTCTCATAAAACTTAACCAGTTCAGTATAGTCGGATGCAGGAAACCGCCCGGCATTATGTTCCATCGAACGGAAATAAAAAAGCTGGCTGCCAGAAAGTCTTACGGTTGACTGGTATTTACCGAACTTACTGTTTACTGTAACATCCTGCGGCATGGATTCTGCCGTATAACCGGCAGGCAGGCTGATTTCTACCGTATCCACATCTTTGTATTCGTATGAAAAGTCAATGTCATATTTTCTTGCCGAGTCAGCAGAAAGTTTCCTGTGATGACGGCTCATTATATTCGGTAAAATAAATAACCGTTTGCCAGTGATGGTGGCATAGTTGCTAACCCTGATATCAAGCGACTCTTCTATTTCGGGCTTTACTGATTTTTTTTCCCTGTACTCAAAATTCTTTATATCATAGGTGGCAAAGTCAAGGTCTTCATGCAATACTTCTTTCAATTTGTCTTTTGAAAGACTATTGATAAGATCATGATACCTGTCCTGCTGAATACCCCCGTAAGTACTGAAAGATTTAATATTTAATGTTGCATCCGCCTCCAGCGTTGCTTTACTATTCCGTACCTGCAGGTTTTCTTTTATTCCGTAGACAGGAGTGTTAACGAGTACACCACCGTTCTCATCCACTGCAAGTGCCTGCCTGTTACAATTATCTGCGCCTACATAACCTGCTGGAAGTGTCTGGCTTGTACATTCCAGCCAGATGGTATCTTTTTCGGAAGGAACAAACAATACCACATGGTTAAATTGCGAATAGGGCAAGTCAGGAAGAAAATAATTCAGGTCATAGCCTCTGCCGGTTACAGTATAAACAGAGCGGATCCCGGCTTCTTTAAGCAGTGCATACATGTAGTTACTCAGGGCCTTACAATCGCCATATTTTTTTTCACTTACATATTTTGCACTGAATGGCTGCCAGCCACCCACACCCAGCTGAATACTGATATAGCGGGTATTTTCCTGCATGTAACTGTATAACCTGTCAATCTTTTCCCTGGTATCTGTAATGCCGTTTATCAGCTGATGAACCTTTTGTTTAACATCATCTGATAACCCGTCTCTGTCCTTCTTGAAGTCATACACAAACCTTCCAAATTCTTTCCAGTTCGTATTGCTGCCTTCATAGTCTTCCAGCATGAATTTTTCAGTTGCCATAAATACGCTGGTAGTAAGTTCGTGCCATCCGGGAGAAGCAAATTCGGAGGTTGCGGGTACAATATTCTTTACTTCCCAGGTGTAAACCTTATTTGATTTGCTATCGGTTGTAGTTACGGGTTCACCTTTATAGTTAAAAGACTTATACTTAAGCGGATTTGATGCGGGTGTAACAACGGTGACTGTACTTTGCTGCACTCCCATCACAGGCCGCTCTTGCGGCACCCAGCGGGGAAGAAACATGGTGCCTTTGTACCTTACTTCCACCTCATACTCTACTGTAAACGGATATACTTTGT
This sequence comes from Chitinophagaceae bacterium, assembly GCA_016719815.1. Taxonomy (GTDB): domain Bacteria; phylum Bacteroidota; class Bacteroidia; order Chitinophagales; family Chitinophagaceae; genus JJ008. Next base: position 48,969 of record JADJYK010000017.1, read on the forward strand.
AAAAAAAACTATGCCATTTAAGCCTGTTATCATCTGCCAGACTGGTGCCATCACTGCCGCCTGACTCATCTTTAATATCACCTTTTTTAAGACTTTTTATTTTATTTCCGGCTGCATCATATAATGTGCCATCGAATGATTCAATGCTCCTGAGTTTATCGTACCATTCAGAAAAATAGGCCCATTTGTCACCTGCTTCGTTTAGAATTGTATAGGCAACCTTTTGCACATAGATTGCCCGGTTTTTTTCCGTAATCTCAAATCTTATCTCTTCCGTCCTCTTCACAACATTGGCTCCTTTCAGCAATGTTTCCGGAATTTTGGATATTGCATACTGACCATCACCTGCTATCAATTGCAGTGAAATGAATAAAACTGCTATTGTAAAGAAATATCTGTTTTTCATCCGCTATTTTTCTTTTTAAATACAATCTGCTCAGCATGCTTTTTACCACCAGGTTGAAGAATTCACGCAGCATCTCATACTCTTCCGGCTGAAATACTGTGCGGCTTATCCTTACTCTTGACCGGAATGAAATATTATCGCCTGATTGAGAAATCCTGTATTCAAACATACCCTCATTTTCTTCATTCAGTTTTACAATCATAGATTTTGGCAATTCATCCACTACATATCCTTCTGGGACTTCAATCTGAAGGTTAAACGACTCATCAAACTTATAGGGCATCTCCACGGGGTATTTCCGCTCTGCCGACTTGAACGGGTTTTCCTTCTGTCCTTCTCCAAACATGGGGTTCAGGTAAATAATATCTTCTTTTTCATCATTAATTGCAAACTCATACCGCATAGAAATGGGATTTTCATACAACTCCAGCGAGTCTATTACAAAATTTTCCATTTTTATCTGCGGGCCAAACCCCTGTACAATGTCTTTTTGCAATTGCTCTTTACCTTTTTCCTTTATCCTGTTCCGCAGGCTGTACGATTCATAATATCCGGGAGTTTGCTGCATACTTCCCACCCAGTTGCCTTTATCATCATTAATTACGAAAAGACTGGTATACTTTACTTCGTTCAGTGAATCGGTGTACAAGTGCGTTGCTTCTCCGTTCTTGTTGATAATTCTTGCATGACCATTATAGCATCTGACCGGCAAGTGCCCAAAACCCATTTTGGGTTCAGATGCGTCGAGAAAATAGGGTTTATCATCTATCACAGCCCTGGCTATTACATAATTATACTGGTGTGCAATTGGGAAAAGCGGATATGTATATCCATTGGATCTGGTGCTTAATAGTACCGGGGCCGCCTCAATATCTTCATAATGCAGCATAGCATTGAGCAGAAGATTAATTTCAGCCACATTACCATTTTTTGATTTCACGAGATTCTTCAAAGTCTGGTCCATTGAACGCCGACCATGGTCGGTACAGGTAAAATTATTTCGTACATAATTAAAAATCCGCTTTGCCATTTCCAGTTTCCGGGGATTACCAATTCGCAAAGGAACAACAAGATCCTTCAGCCATCCGTTATCCTTATACACCTGTTTACCAAAGTAATCTGCATCAAGGTATTTTTCAGCAAAGCTTTCCAGGTGCCTGCCATCCGTTTATACGTTAAAGGATAGCGGTATTCGGTAAACTGGAACTCGATTTTTGAAATATGATTATCAATAGTAGAAGTATAGCTTTCTTCCTTCAATGCCGGTACATTTTTTGACACCCAGCGATAATTACTTACACCCGAATTCAACTCATAAACATCCGAAGCACCTGTTCCGCGGCTGTCTATTATCCTGTACGATTCCTTACTGGAAGTTCTGTCGGCAATGTCATACTTCCTGTATCCCTGTGTCAGGAATACATAGCCCAAAAAATCAGGAATCGCAGCATTATACTCACTCCACAAATGCGGGTACTGGCTTTGAAATTCCCATGAACGCATATCTTCCGGGTAATCGGACCGGATAATATATTCAATTTCAACAACTGACCCTTCTTTTATATTAGGCAGTGTAAATTTGGTAATGCTCCTGTTTTTATCAATCTTATCTTTGAATATTCCCGACTTTGTATCAAGCTTTGACTCGGAAACTTTACCATTTTCAAGATTATATGTTACCGCTTTAATTTTTTCAATCCGGGTTTCGTCATCCCATTCTGAATAAGTGAAGATTGAAATATTGGCTGCATCATAGCCATTTTTGTTCAGTATATGTATTCTTTTAAACCTTTTATATACTAAAGAAAACCATCCTTTGGTATTTCCCTCAACATTACTTGAGCCAATATCAGCAATCACCACTGCATCGGCAGCACTGTCAATATCATATAGCTTTGTTTCGAAATCTTTAGGGCTGATATCCCCAAACTTAATTTTAATTTTTTCCTGGGAGAAGGCAGCGATTGACAATAGCAATGCAAACGAGCAAATGAAAAATTTCATAGTTGGTAATATTGTGATAATTGAATATTCAATTTTAGAAATAAAAGGATAATCTTGCACTGATTTTTATCAGCTTTATTCATGATTCACTTTTATGGCTCCCGCAATGATGGCTAACATACATCAAAATACTATTCTTATTAAGCAACTTGCAGACACTGCCGGATTTGATTTTTGCGGCATTGCAAAAGCCCAAAAGCTGGATGAAGATGCCCGCAGACTGGAGACATGGCTTAAAAATGGATTTCAAGGTTCTATGCTCTACATGGAAAACCATTTTGACCTTCGGATTGACCCTGCCGGGCTGGTTCCCGGGGCAAAGTCAGTCATTACTGTAATAAAAAACTATTTTCCGCAAGAACAGCAAAAAAATAATACTCCCGGAGTAGCAAAATATGCTTTCGGCAAAGATTATCATTATGTAATAAAGGATAAGTTAAACGCTCTGCTTGATGCAATGAAGGAAAAAATTGGTGATATAAATGGCCGTGGTTTTGTTGACTCAGCCCCGGTGATGGAAAGGAGCTGGGCAAGCCGTAGTGGCCTGGGCTGGATAGGGAAAAATGGAAACCTCATTACCAGGCACAGCGGTTCATTTTTTTTCATTGCCACACTAATTACTGACCTTGAACTGGAAAGCGATGACCCGTTAGCAAAAGATTATTGCGGTTCCTGTTCCCGATGTATTGATGCCTGCCCAACCGGGGCTATACTGCCAAATAAAGTTATTGATGGAAGTCGTTGCATCTCTTATTTTACAATTGAATTAAAAGATGCCGTTATACCGGGCGAAATGAAAGGAAAATTTCAGAACTGGATGTTTGGCTGTGACACCTGCCAGGATGTATGCCCATGGAACAGTTTTAGCAAACCGCATAATGAACCGGGCTTTTTTCCAATTCCTGAAATACTTAACCTCACTTCAACAGAATGGGAAATGATGACTGAAGAAACATTCCGGAAAATATTTAAAACTCCCCACTGAAACGCAGCAAGTTCACAGGCATACAACGCAACCTGAAGTTTCTGCAGTCCTGACACTAAAAACCATTATCAGCCCTTAGTGCATTAAGACTTTTAACAAACGATGCCCAAACTTTTTTTGCATCGGGGTACCTGTAGTATTTATTGAACAGTTTCTGTGTCTCTGTAAGATTTCTTCCAAAATAAAAATAATAAGCGGCCAGGTTAAAGGCCACCTCCTTACGCAGGCCATTATCAAAATCTGTCACATCATCCAGTTTCTCATATGGCTGCTCACCCAATTTTCCAAGATTGTCATTAATAATACTTTTTAACTCTGCATCGCCGGCAGCTACAAACAATTTTCCATTCTTATACTGCAAGGCAATTGACGATACATCTATAGGTGCAGCATCTGTTGTATCCGTATAACCACATGCATAGTAGGTAAAAGAAATAGCCAAAATATTCATTCAGGCTAAATCCAAAACTTCCGTCTTCAGTTATCATTGTATGGCCTGCAAACATTTTTGCAGCATACTGATATTTATTTAGAGCAGTATTTCTGAATATATAAATCTCATCACAGCAATGTGCACCACCGGTATAGTTCCATATCAGCAGCTCATTTCTGCCATCTTTATCTAAATCGCTGAAGGCATGATCGGCATATAAAGGAGCTTCAGGAGTATTTCCATTGAGGGTATTAATATACTTTTTCAGTGTAACAACCTGTTTGCTTTTTGTTACCAATGAAATTTTTTCCGGATACTTCGTTTTTTCTGCCTGCTGAAAAAACAAGGTGGTAGGATCCGTTTCAACTTCAATCACACTGTCTTTTGCATACATTACTGAATCTGCCGGAACTTGTGCATTTAAATATACCCCCCAAAGGCTGGCTAACAGAACCACATAGGGGCTAAGAACTCTTCCATTCATAACTCAAAATTTATTAAAAGATGCCTGCTAAGCCGAAATAGCTGCATTTTACTTTGCTGTCACATATTTTTTTAGCTTATCCAGCCCCTGTTCCATCAGCGGACCATATCTCTTTTCCAGGAGAAGGCTGGAGAATTTCTCCCAGGGGTACCACCTCAAATGCACATCCATGTACCATTGCACAGTAGTAATTCCCGGAATGCCCGGATTATATAGAATAAACCCACTTTCGCTCCGGCCTTTTGTATTAATCACCACACTTGAATCGGTTACAGCACTTATGGCGGATTCCACCTTAACTGTATCTGCACCCGGATACCAGTTTTTCCAATTCGCTGAATCCTTAACCTGTACCATAATAACCTCCCTTACAGCATTAATATCTGTAGCCTTTGAAATACGGATATGTGAAGGGATCAATAATGAAAAAAGTGTTATCACTACTGCAAAAGCCAGAATACTTATAAAACCAAGTTTAATAATTTTCACAACGTTAATGGTTTAATGTTTGCCATCTGTTATTATTTGGGCTCATCCCAGTTTCTCATTCCCACTTGAGAACTCTTACAGCAATAGCATAAGCAATGGCTATCCAAATACCAAGTATACCGGTTTCCTTCAAGCAATCAAGAACCGTCAATCCTTCAAAGAAATTTTTCGCACTGCATCATTATACTGTGTCAGCGGAAGAACTTTACAGATTTCCTGCAACCACTTTGGAAATACTTCGATAGTAAAGAAAGTTCCGGACAGCATCATTTGGGGCAACGCAAAAATGTTTATCAGCAACGGTATTGAAGAATCTGTTTTGACCACACTGCTGAAGATAAGCCCCACTCCCATCAGGAAAAATAACATAACCAGTGTTAACAGGAGAATTTGCAAAAATGTAAATACACCGTGGATGAGAGTAAAGTTCATTGCAAAATGACCAAATACAATTAGTACTGTAACACTCAGCACCTGAAAGGCAAGACGGCTGAACCCGATTCCCATCAGGATATTAATTTTCTTAACGGGTGTTGCATAAAATCGTTTCAGCACCAGTTGTTCCCTGAGTCCAAAGAAAGTAAAAGCAATCCCAAACAAAGTGGAAAAAAGAATAGAAAAGCCCAGTTGCCCTGGAAGAATGAAATCTATCGCACGGTACTTACGAACAGCCTCAATATCGGGCTGACGCACCACCACTATATCCTCTGCATTCTTGCTGAGAAGTTTTTCCAGTTTCAGTTTCACCAGGTCGAGGCTGGGAAGAAAGCTATAAATTGTATTGCTGCTCGCAGTGGTTGTTCTTATACCCACAGTATAATGCAGTCGTCCTGCTGTATCCGTTTGTTTTTGAATGTCAAGAATAGCTGTAAGCTTCCCCTTTATCATATCTTCTCTCCTTTCTACGGTATCGGCATATTTGATCATTTTTATTCCGGGAATTTGCAAAAGGGCATTATAGAACGTATCGGTAACAGAAACTTCTTTCTCTAATGCAATCCTGTAAGTTATGCCGCTGCCGCTTCCAAAAGCACCAAAAATCAATACAAATATGATGGGAAAAAGTATACTGAAAATTAATGCACTCGGATTTTCAAATATTGCCCTGAAGCTTGCCTTTGTGATTGCCCATAACGCCTTTGACGGACTATATTGCTGTACCGTTGGTTTCATTTTGGCAAATGTATTTTTTTTATGGTCAAGACAGAAATTAAAGATATTTGCACAGCTAATATGAATACAGCATTCTTACTTACAGGGGGAAACATGGGCAACAGGGCTGCCAATCTTGAAAAAGCAAGAGAAATTATATCAGCAGAATGCGGAAGCATTATTTCTGCCTCATCATTATATGAAACGGCAGCATGGGGAAAAACTGACCAGCCATCTTTTTTGAACCAGGCACTTAAAATTTCGACCTCATTAACTGCCTTACAGCTTATACGCCGGGTACTTAAAGCGGAAAAGAAAATAGGCCGGATTCGCAAAGAAAAATTCGGTCCACGCATTATTGATATTGATATATTGCTTTTTAATGACGAAGTACATAATTTTTCCTTATTAAAAGTACCCCACCCCGAACTGCAAAACCGTCGTTTTGCCCTTTTGCCTTTGGCCGAAATAGCCCCCGGTGCCATACATCCTTTGCTTAAAAAGAATATTGAAGAATTACTAAATGAATGTCCCGATACATTACCGGCTAAAAAGTATTCCTGATTTTTTCCACAGCTCTTTGTAATCAATTTTTTTGCCGCCACATTTGGCATATTTTGCACCCGTACTCGTACTTCTATCTCGTACATTATACTTTTTCATGAACTACCACTTCATTACCATAGAAGGAAATATTGGTGCCGGCAAAACAACCCTGGCGCATTTGCTCAGCAAACATTATAATGCAAGGCTGGTGCTGGAGGAGTTTGCGGACAACCCCTTTCTGTCTAAATTTTATGAACATCCTGAGCAATATGCCTTCCCGGTTGAACTTTTTTTTATGGCCGAAAGGTTTAAACAATTAAAAGAACTTATTCAGCAAAAAGATCTTTTCAAAGCGTAACAATATCTGATTAATTTTTTACAAAATGTCTTCTGTTTTCCAAAGTAACCCTGCCCGATGATGAGTTCAGGCTGTACCAGCGCCTTTTTGACATTATACACCAGCAATTGATACAGCCGGATATTCTGATCTATCTGCACTCACCTATTGCAAGGCTTCAGGCTAATATAAAAAAGAAACAGGGCTTATGAACAGAATATACCTGACGAATATCTTTTTAACCTGCAGGAAACATATACACATTACATCAAACAGCATAATGTAAAAACATTGTTCATTGATACAAGCAATGCAGACTTTTTAGGCAATGAACAACACCTGGAAGTTATTTACGAAGCCCTGGAAAAAGATTACGAACAGGGCCAGTATTATATCACATTACCATGAGTAAGAGCTGGCACATAAAGAATCTCTTCCGGGTTATCATCAACCCTGAATTTACACGGTACATAACAGCAAGAATTCTCTTTATTGCGGGTCTGCGCATGACACCTGTATTATTAGGCTGGAGATTGTATGAAATAACAGGCAGTAAGCTGGCATTAGGTATTCTTGGTTTAGCAGAAGTAATACCGGCCATCTCTTTGGCATTACCTGCCGGCGTTAAAGTTGACAAAAGCAATAAACACCGTTTACTCAGTCTTTGTATGCTCCTTTATTTTTTCATAATGGCGGGTTTAATGCTGGTTACGTCTGAATGGATGCGGCAGCATTACTCAAGAAGAACCATTGAATGGAGTATTTATTCCCTAATTTTTGTTACAGGAGCGGTGAGGGCATTCGCCGGCTCTGCCTTCAATGCCTTTATGCCACAACTTGTTCCGGCCGAATCGTTGGTAAAGGCTGTATCGTACAATAGCATGGTTTGGCTGATAGCAGCAGTGGCCGGTCCGGCGACGGCCGGTTTATTGATGGGGTATACCAATATCACTATCGCCTTCATACCTGTATGTATTTTGGTAGGTTTGTCATTTCTTCTGTTTCAAAAAATTAAGCCAAAGCCTGTAAGCTGGCAGGGCACCAGCAAAACATGGGATGGCGTAAAAGAAGGATTACGCTTTGTCTTCCACCAAAAAGCATTGCTGGGAGCGATGAGCCTTGATATGTTTGCCGTTTTATTTGGGGGTGCAGTTGCATTATTACCAGCATTTGCCAGTGATATTCTCCATGTGGGTCCACAAGGTTTGGGTTGGCTGGTGGCAGCTACTTATCTTGGCAATTTCATAGCCATTGCATGGCTAACAGCACATCCACTCACAGGGAAACAAGGTAAAATTCTATTGTATGTTGTTGCCGGTTTTGGTCTATGCATTCTGGTATTTGCCATTTCAAAGAGTTTTTGGCTGAGTTTTATCGCACTCTTAGCCAGTGGCTTGTTCGATGGTGTGAGTGTAATTAGCCGGGGAACTGGAGTGCAATTATTTGTGCCCGATGAAGTGCGGGGACGGGTATGTTCCGTTAACTCAATTTTCATTAATTCATCCAACGAACTGGGACAGTTTGAAAGTGGCGTTGCAGCTACTGCTATGGGCATGGTTCCTTCCGTAATTTTTGGCGGCTGCATGACCTTGCTCGTTTCCGTCATCACATGGTTCAAGGCACCTGGGTTAAGAAAGTTTGAATATTAGCAATTAATCCCAAGTCTGAATTTGCTGCCAAATATTCATTTAACTTTAATGAAGCATCCCAACTATAAAATATAAACAAATGAACCGCCGCTCTTTTATCCAAAACACAGCCTTCACTTTTGGTGCTTTAACATTAACACAAAAAGGTCTTTTGGCTAACCTGTTTGAAGACCCCTGGAAGATAAAAATGCTTACAGATAATCTTGGTCTTTTTTCAGAAAGGGGTGGCACAATCGGTTTTCTGCTTACAAAAAAAGGGCTGGCAGTAGTTGACACTCAATTTCCTGACCAGAGCAAACACCTGATGGATGAACTGAAAAAAAAGAGTGCAAAGCCAATCAAACTATTAATAAACACACATCATCACGGTGACCACACTTCAGGCAATATTGTTTTTAAAGGAATAGCAGAAACAGTAATCGCACATGCCAATTCGAAGCTGAACCAGGAAATAATTGCCAAACAAAATAAATCAGAAGACAAACAATTATACCCTGATACTACTTTTACTGACAAGTGGTGCAAAAAACTGGGAGGCGAAAAAATCTGCTTACACTACTTTGGGGCGGCACATACTAATGGTGACAGCCTGGTACACTTTCAGCACGCAAACATCGTACATATGGGAGATCTTGTTTTTAACCGTCGCCACCCGTATGTAGACCGGCCCGGGGGTGCAAGCATAAAAAGCTGGATACAAGTACTGGATAAAGCCATAAATACATTCGATACTAATACCCAATATATATTTGGACATGCCGGAACAGGTTATGAGGTAACTGGCAAAGCTGAAGACCTGAATGCTTTCCACGACTATCTCGGTAACGTTTTGCAGTTTGTAGAAAAAGAAATGAAAGCCGGGAAAACCAAATATGAAATACTAAAAGCTACTTCCATACCTGGTGCTGATGAATGGAAAGGAGATGGAATAGCCCGGCCACTTACCGCTGCCTGGGAGGAGTTAGGAGGGAAATAAGCGGCTATAAGTTCACTTCAACCCTTTTGTCAAAATAAATTCTCCTTCGACTCAAAATTTTCACTTTCTTAAAATCAGTATGTTGCGGATTCAAGAGCAAGTTTCTTTCCTCAAACACTATTACACTTGGCACAGAAAGCAACATATATTTCTTTTCCGTTAAAAAGAAATCACCAGTCCTCTGAGTTGAATTTCTGATGTCAGGAGCATCCCATCCGGCAGGCAGTTTTTTATAATCAGTTTCCAGAATAGATGCCGTATCCGGAACAAAGATGGTAACCAGAAAATAGGGTTTAGCATCCAGCATTTTGGCCGGTGTATGTGCCAGGATTTCCAGTAAAGCCAATGCCCGGCTCGAAGCTGTGTACAATGCAGGCAGCCCTTCGCTGTTCCATCTCCCGCCAAACAATTTTGCCCCATTACCACTCAAATCATCAGCATATTTCTCCTGTGTAATACGGTATAGTTCCATATTAATAATAAGAATCAAATAATCTTAAAAAACACCCTGTTCCAGCCTTCCTAATATCTTTAATACAAGTTGTATCCCAAAAGTGGTATCCAAAAAATCAAGAGGTGTTTTATTGCCAAGAGAAATCAGAGGACTGTGAACCCACTCAATAAATGCTTCTTTAGAACCTATCACTTCAATTCCACGTTGTGCAAAAGCGGCCAGTTCCAGTACTTTTCAGTTTTTAATGTATCAAGCAGTTCATCTTCCTCTTTTCGCTGAATATTTCGGTGTGAACTGTGAAGCAATCTGCTCATCACCTCCATGGAAATTCCAAGGTGAGCTGCTAGTGATTTCAATGTTGATTTTTGAATACCCTCTCTGGTAAGGGCAATTAAATCATAATCTCCGGAAATGGGTTTTTGAAGTGAAGTATTTCCTCCAAGAATAACCCGGAATGTATTATACTTTATCGCCGGCTCTTCTGCCATTGATGACGCTTCTTCATGTAATGGGTATGCTTTTGATTTTTTAATTCTACTTCTCATACTCTCTTTCTTTAACCAAAGATACGACATATTGGATAAAAAATATCCATTTTGTCTTATTATTTTTTCGCTATCAGTTTTTCCAGTACATAATATGTAATAGGACAAAAAGCCGAGTTTTTCAGTGTCAGTACCTTTCTTTTGATAATAACATCTTCATCTGTATATGGAAACCGCTGACAATCAGACGGCCGCTGATCATAAATTGCACAGTAGTTATCTATACCTAAAAACGGACAAGGCGATGACTTTACAACAAAGTCACCATCTTCATCCACCCTCAGATAAGTTTCAATGAAATCACCCTCCCGCATACGCAGGAATTTGCTGATTCGTTTTATATCCGGCGTTTTAAACCGGGGAGAGAAATTTTTACAGCAATTGGCACATTGCAGGCAATCCACTTTGGAAAAAGCCTCATTGTGAAATTCAGGAAGTAGCCGTAATACCTCATTTTTCCCAGCCCTATCCAGGAACTGCTTGTATACTTTTTGTCTTTCGTTAGATTTCTTTTCCCAGTTATGCAAAAGCTTTTCAGTCATATTGCAAAGAAAAACATTTCACTGCTTATCCCCAGCATATTTGCAACACTCTTTTTGTCACCTCTGCGTCCTACCTTTGCGGGGCAAAAAGCAAATATTCTGTATTGAACTATTTGCCTGTTAATACGTTCTTATTATTACACTCATACTTTGACTTTTATGAACCTGATTGAAAAACAAGCTAACGAATTCTCGGAAAGACATATAGGGCCTGGTGAAACAGATACGATGGCTATGCTGCAGATTATTGGGAATGCCAACCTCAATGAACTAATTGAACAAACTGTTCCTGCAGGAATTAGAATAGGCAAATCACTGAACCTGCCCGAAGCAATGAGTGAGTATGAGTATCTGCAACATATTAAAATAATTTCTCAAAAAAACAAAGTATTCAAAACATACACTGGCCAGGGCTATTACGATACGATCGTTCCGTCCGTAATAATGCGCAATATTTTTGAGAACCCGGGCTGGTATACACAATACACCCCCTATCAGGCTGAGATTTCACAAGGCAGGCTTGAAAGCTTACTTAACTTCCAAACAATGGTAAGCGACCTTACCGGATTACCCATTGCCAATGCCTCATTGCTTGATGAAGGAACTGCTGCAGCAGAAGCAATGGCCATGTTCTTTCACTCTGTAAACAAACAGGACATACCGGAAAGACCTAAATTTTTTGTTGACAAAGAAATATTCCCACAAACAAAAGATGTTCTTACCACAAGGGCAATTCCTGTTGGTATCGAAATAGTAGAAGGCAATTATAAATCGGCAGAGATAAATAACAGTTACTTCGGTGCCATTGTGCAGTATCCAAACGATAAAGGTGCCGTAGAAGATTACCGCAATTTCATCGAAAAAACACATGCTGCCGGTGCATTTGTTGTGATGGCCACAGACCTTCTGGCATTAACACTGCTTACTCCTCCCGGTGAACTAGGTGCCGATGTTGCAATTGGTTCTGCACAACGTTTTGGTGTACCACTTGGATATGGTGGACCACATGCTGCTTTTTTCGCAGCAAAATACGATTTCAAAAGAAGCATTCCTGGTCGTATTATCGGAATCAGGATAGATGCACAGGGTAACCGAGCATTAAGAATGGCTTTACAGACAAGAGAACAACACATCAAGAGGGAAAAGGCCACTTCAAATATTTGCACAGCGCAGGCATTACTTGCCAATATGGCTGCTATGTATGCTGTTTATCATGGCCATGACGGACTTAAAGATATCGCCAAAAGAATAGCAACACTAACCCAAACAGTGGCCATTTCACTTCAGGATATGGGATATGAATTAGTATCTGATGCTTTTTTTGACACCATTTTTATTAGAACAGACAACAATTCTGCGATCAAAGAAAATGCTGAGGCTAAGAGAATAAACCTGCGTTATGTTGGCAATAACCTTGTCGGCATTTCGATTGATGAGACTACAGATGTATCAGACCTCTTCGATTTAATTAGTTGTTTTGAAAACGAAAAGGACACAGTAAGTTTTGAAATTGATCAGGACGCTTTGCTGGAGTACATCCCTTCTTCGTTGACAAGAACCTCTGGATTTCTTACCCATCCTGTTTTTAATACTTACAAAAGTGAAAGCCAGATGATGCGGTACATCAAGTATCTTGAAAACAAAGACCTGTCTCTAAATACTTCTATGATATCGCTGGGCAGCTGCACGATGAAATTAAATGCTGCTTCCGAAATGATTCCGCTCAGCTGGGCACACTGGAATAAAATACATCCTTTTGCACCTGCAAGTCAGACAGAAGGATACCAGTTTATTATTGATGAACTGAGTAAATACCTTTGTGAAATAACTGCATTTGATGCCTGCAGCTTACAACCCAACAGTGGAGCACAGGGTGAATATGCCGGACTGCTTACTATCAAATCCTACCACGAAGCTAATGGTGATCACCATAGAAATGTAATGTTGATTCCGGTTTCAGCACATGGCACAAATCCTGCATCTGCTGTTATGGCAGGCATGAAAGTAGTGGTGGTAAAAGCCTTAGAAAACGGCTATGTTGACATAGAAGACCTGAAAGTAAAGGCTGAAGCAAATGCTGCCACCCTTGCCGGTATAATGATTACGTATCCGAGTACTTACGGTATTTATGAGGAAACAATAAAGGAAATCACTGGCATAGTACATGAGAATGGTGGGCAGGTATATATGGATGGAGCCAACATGAATGCCCAGGTGGGATTAACAGCACCTGGTTTAATTGGTGCAGATGTTTGTCATCTTAACCTTCATAAAACATTTGCTATACCACACGGGGGCGGTGGCCCCGGAATGGGTCCTATCTGCGTTAAAGCCCATCTTGCAAAACATTTACCGGGGCATTTTCTGTCTGACAGTACCGGTCAGACAGGTAGTACAGGAGCCGTTTCTGCTGCACCTTATGGATCGGCACTTATTCTTCTGATTTCTTATGGCTATATCAGAATGCTTGGCCCTAAGGGTTTGAAACAAGCAACTGAATATGCCATTCTGAATGCAAATTATATGAGAGCCAGACTTGCAGGTAAGTTCGATATTTTATATACCAACAGCAACGGGCAATGCGCCCATGAGTTTATTGTTGATTTAAGGCCTTTTAAAAAATCAGCTGAAATTGAAGCGGAAGATGTTGCGAAACGGCTTATTGATTACGGCTTTCATGCTCCAACGATGAGCTTCCCGGTTCCCGGAACAATAATGATTGAACCCACAGAAAGTGAAGACAAAGCAGAATTAGACCGTTTCTGCGATGCACTACTCTCTATCCGTGAAGAAATCAGGACTATCGAAGAAGGAAAAACCGATAGGAAAGAAAATCCGTTAAAACATGCTCCGCATACTCAAACGGAGGCTACCGCCAACGAGTGGAACCATCCTTACACCAGGCAGGATGCTGCTTTCCCGTTACCTTATGTAACACAAAACAAGTTCTGGCCTTCAGTAGCCCGAGTGAATAACACTTATGGTGACAGAAACCTGATTTGCACTTGTGAACCAGTTGAAAGTTATATGGAAGCAGAATCATAATAAAACTTTGCTAAACTAAAAAGAGGCCGCAGTAATTTGCGGCCTCTCTGTTATTCTTAGCTATACATAAGTCAGAATCTGCCCTGACGATTGTTACTGTTTCTGCCACCGCTATTATTACCACCATTTCCACTTCCGTTATTACTCCCGTAGTTTCTATTAGCTCCTCCATTATCCCTTCTTTCTATCTGGCGGGAAGGCTGGTGCTGTTGTGGCGCTACTCTCCTTTCCATTTGCTGAGGCTGCCGCTGTGGCTGCTCGTATCGTCTTTCTATTTGCTGCGGTTGCCTTTGAGGCTGCTCATTCCTTTCAAAAGTTCTTGTTCCCTGTTGTCGTTGCGGTTGCGGCTGATTACCATTATTATCATAAGTACCCCGCTCAGGACTTCTGTTGTTGCCACTATTGCCTGGGTTCATTGTTCTTTCACTCCTTTCTGCAGGGCGGTACGTTCGTTGCTCATTTCCCTGTTGCCTGTCATTACTGTTTCTTTCAAAATTTCGGTTACCTGGTTGTCCATTAGTACCGGTGCCACTTCCCAGTTGCCTGCTGTCATCATTTCTTCTGAAACGGTTGTTGTCAATCCTGTCGCGGCTGTCGGGATTGTTACTGCCGCGGTTGTTTATGTCTCTTCTGTCTTCACGGTATGTCCTGTTCCTGGAATCGCCATTACTTCTTTCATATCTGTCGAACTGGCGGGGCGCAAACTGCCGGTTCTCTTCCCGCCTTACATTCGGCCGATACACATTTATTTCGTTGTTACGAAATTCAGTGCGACCGGGTGAATAACTCTGGCGGAAACGTACCGGTTCTATCCTTCCGCAATATCGTTCTGCGCTGAACCTTGATGGGCCAGAACGAAATCCATAATTTCTGCCATAGTTATAATTAATAATCGTTGTGTAGTTAATGATGGTTACATTCTGATGCCTTGGAACATAATAATCAAATAACCTGAATGAAGTGATATGCCTTCTGGGTACAAAACACCAATAATGATGCGGAGGATTGTAACCACCCAGGTTGAAGTTAATACTGACGTTAATACCAGGTCTTAACGGAGCCCAGCCATAATAATCACCACCATCCCGCCAGGCTACCCATGCAGGTGACCATTCGTAACCCGGAACCCAAAACCACCCGTAGTAGGGGTCCTGTTCCCAGCGGCCATAGTGGAAAGGTGCCCAGCCCCAGTTATAGTCTGATACCCACATCCATTCATAATTTTCTGTCCATACCCAGTGGCCATTGGTACTATATGGCTGAAAATTTTCTTCTGCTTCAGGCACCCATACATAACCATAACCGGGATATTCCACCCAGTTACCGTAAGGGCTCAGGTCGTCATAAAAATCCTGGTATGTAACATCACGGTTTTCATCATACTGGTTATTATACTGATTATCGTACCTCTCAGCACCGTAATAATCATTGTTACCGCTATACTGCGCTGATACACTATTGCGGAAGCTGCTGACCGGCAGAAGTATTAATGCCAGCACAGCGATTTGGATAAATCGTTTCATGGGTCAATTGTTTTTGTAAAGTTTAATTTCAATACAAGTTGTTTTTAATAAATACCCCATAACTATGCCAGCCCCAGTTAAAAAGAATAAGCAAGCATTTTTTATCAAAAAATTGTGTTAACAAAAAAGGCCGCCATTAAGACGACCTTTTGAAAGACTGATTTAAGTACTAATTTCTCCGCACCCTGAAATTGCAAACAACATTTTTGGGTGTAGTACCGAACATCATCTGTATATTGAAATTACCTTCAACAAAACCGGTTAGTGGCGGGCCAAATGCCGTGATGTTGATTGTTGGGCTGGGAGTAATAATCTGGTTAGCGGTAAACCCTAATCCCGTTCCAATTGAAACTGAAGTGAGCGGCAAATTATTCGCAGCAGCCTGATTATTCAGATAAGAAATCTGAGCAGAACTGGTTGTACCTGAATTTTGCCTGTAACCAAACACCCATGATTTATGTGTATATGCACCAATATTAGTGGAGTCATTATAATTAAGAAAATCGGGTGGTGATGCAAGGTTACTGGGTGAGCCATCAACCATCAATTCAATGTATTGTACTGATGATGTGCCGCAAGCCTGTAATGTGCCCACATTCACGGTGCCGGTTGTACCAGTGCCGCTTACGGGAACACTTTCTTGCAGGGTGGCATAATCAACTCCAAGCACTGAAAAGTTCAAAGTTCCCGAACTGCATCGCATCAATGACAAGGAGAAAGTTCCATTGGTTACAGGTACAGTATATTGATGCCCGCCGTCGACATATATTGCGGCAGCGCCGTTTGTAACATTGGCTGCGGCACAGTTTGTAACGGTTCCGGAAATAATCAGACTATTTGCTGCGGGGATAGTTACAGTAACAACAGGCAAAGTTGTATTTGAACTGAATGGCCCGATATTCTGGCTGTAAACAACACTGTTACAAATGTCAAGCACTTCAAGTACCAATGCTTCGTTTTTCGGCACTTTTCCACAAAGGTTGCCGGAAGAATCTGCACGTCCATATCCGTATGTCCCCGTTACAGTTCTCTTAATTCTAACCTGTGCATTAATTAAAGGCAGTCCATCATCATCCTTAAACGACATACAAAGGTCAATTAAAGGGAATGGTGCATCACAATTCCAGAATGAGAAATGGCTCACCTGTGCAATGTAATTGTTTCCAGATTTTGTGGCCGTTCCTTCCTGCTTCCACCGGGCAGTGGCTTCATCAAAATGCCAGAGGTCAATTGTGGCCGGTGCACTTGTTTGTAAAGAGGCAGGAACTGGGAAAGTTAATTCTGCCGTCTTACCACTTGCTATTTTTAAAGATTGACCTGATGAGCCAGTAAGTTCCACTCCAATCATTCCATAGGTCGAAAGGCCCCTTTCTGTGCCGGTAGTTGTAATTCCCCGCAAGTCACCCATAACTGTATAAGGCAAATCAGCAGAGGAAGGATCAATCCAGGTCATTGCTACATTTACAGTGCCGGAATAGGCCGTTCCTCCTGCATCGGTTACAGCGTTAACAGGCAGTACTAATTTAGCTCCGCCTGAAATATTTACTGTACCTCCGGCAGAAGCAGCAAAAATTCCGCTGTTTGTTTTGGGCAACATTTTTATTCTTACGTTATTGATACGGCCTGATACCGATACAAAGCTTCTGTAACCCGTAAAATACCCGGCCTTTTCAACCTTAACAGTACCATTGGCTTTTGAAAGACTAATATTTCTGAATCGAAATACTCCATAGCGGTCGGTGGTGGTTGTATTCGATCCACTCCTAACTGTTGCGTCAGCGACAGGCCGGTTATTTTCATCTACCACAATACCATTTACACCTCCTGTAACCATTTCATTGTCGTTCACTGCTGGGTCAGCAGGAACAATTATGTCCGGCACTGTGCCCTCTACTTCCCGCTGGCAGGAGTGAAGCAGAATCACTGATAATGCCAGTACCACTGCATTAACTAACCCTTTTTTCTTAAAAATGCTTATCATATTAAACTTCTTTTTTTTAAAATTATCGAATTGCTCTCTTTTTTTATAGCGATAAGACAAAAATCAAAAACATTTACCAAAGCTAAAACCAATAAACGGAATAAAACCGATGTGATTAATAACAGGAGTAAATCGTATCCTGTACACAAAATTTTCCTTAGTTACACTCCTTACACCGATTGAAGGTATTAAATTCCAGTATTGTTTATTAATATGCAGTTTCCTATAATCTGCTATTGCATAAAGGTGCACATCCGCTTTAGTATAAGTTGCACCCGTCCCAAGTTCTAGCCAACTCTTAGATTTTCCCATATTAATCAGGTAGTTTAATCCCACTGGCACTGTCAAATCAGAACCATAGAAACCTGTTCCAGCTTGAAACCTGATACCAGTACCCTTTATAATTTCTCTTTCGTAATTTACAGATGCCATGAGGCCATTGCCACCCAATTCAATAAAAAGAGTATTCCTTTTAAAAGGTTGCTGCGCATTCATAACAGTTATGCAACAAATCAGGATTAAAAACAGCAGATTTCTTTTCATTAAACAGCTATTTAATTAGCCTGCTTTCCACTACATCCCAATTCACTACTTTCCACCATGCAGAGATGTAGTCTGCCCTCCGGTTCTGGTATTTGAGGTAATAAGCATGTTCCCATACATCCAGCCCAAGCAAAGGGATTCCTTTTAAGTCACTGATATTCATCAAAGGATTATCCTGGTTTGGGGTAGAGCCCACGACAAGTTTTCCCTCGTTTGTTTTTACCAACCATGCCCATCCGCTGCCAAACCGGTTCTTAGCTGCATCAGCAAACTGGTTTTTGAAAGCATCCACAGAACCAAAATCCTTAACTAATAATTGTAAAAGCTTATCACCATGTGTGTTAGAATCTGACGGAGCTTTCATGCTCTTCCAGAAAAACTCATGGTTATAATGTCCCCCGCCATTGTTTCTCATCTTTACAGAATAGTTGCCAATATTATTCATCAAAGCAGTTAATGACACTTTACCTGTATCTACATTTTCTGCTTTTACAGCATCAGCTAAATTCTTTGCATACGCAGATGCATGTTTCGAGTAGTGTATTTCCATTGTCATAGCGTCAATAACTGGCTCCAATTCGGCGTAAGCATATGACAGCGGCTGCTGTGTATATGAAAATTCTTCTCCATTAATACTTGCAATTCTGTTTGATTCAGCACATGCCCACGATGGTATAACGGTTGCCCCAATTCCGGCAATTGACGTGGTAAATAGAAATTTTCTTCTGTTGAATTTATTGTCACCCATATCATTGGTTTTTGTTCAATAAAATTAGGTTATTTTTATTTACGGCAGATTTCAGAATCTGTTAATCATTTCAGCAAATTATCATGGCTTCTGTTTTAAAAGATTATTATAAAGTACTTGAAATTGAACCTTCCGCCACTATTCCGGAAATAAAAAAAGCTTACCGGAAACTGGCTCATAAATACCATCCTGATAAAAGCAAAAACGACCCTTATGCAAATGCTCACTATACAGAGATAAAAGAAGCCTACGAAGTGCTGACAGACCCCAAAAAAAAAGAATATTACCTGCAACAAAGATGGTATGCCCAAAGTATTGGCAAAAGAAAAACCGAAAGCATAGTTACGCCTGTCACCATTCTGCAGCAAGCTATTGCACTGGAAAGGTATACAGCCACCATTGATATTTTCAGGATGGATAAAAATGGCTTACGGGATTATATCCTTGACATGCTGAGTACAGAGACAATTCAGAAACTGCATGTTTTTAAGGAGCCATCAATTATACGGCAGATCGTTAACACGGTACTCCGTTCGCTGAAACCACTTACAAAGGGACATACAACTCCCATAATAAAAGCGCTTCGAAAGTTGTCTACAGATGACGTCAATACCACAGAGATAATTAATCATTTTGAAGAAAAACAGCATCAAAAGTACAAATCAGAAAGGTTGACAATTCCCGTTGTAATACTCATTACCATCCTGATCTGTATCATCATGTGGATTGCATCCCGGTGATTGCCACCTGTACTGAATAAAATATATTTGCAGTATGCATTATATCTCGGTAACCGGACTCACAAAAAGCTATGGTATTCAGCCCCTGTTTCAGAACATCTCTTTCAATATCGAAGAAGGAGACAAGATTGCCCTTATTGCAAGAAACGGGACTGGTAAGTCCACCCTGCTGAAAATTCTTTCCGGATTTGAAACTACTGACGAAGGCACAGTTTGGGTAAACAAAGATGTGGATGTAGTGCTGTTCGAACAAGACCCCTGCTTTGAAGAAAAAAAAACAGTACTGGACAATATCTTTTTCCATAATCATCCAGTTATCAATGCTATTAAAGAATATGAGGCAATAGCAGAAGAAGGCAATGTTGACAAACTGAATGCAGCCATAGTTAAAATGGATGAACTGGGTGCCTGGGATTTTGATGCAAAGGTTAAGCAGGTATTGGGCAAATTGAATATTCACAACCTTAGCCAGCCGGTGAATACACTAAGCGGAGGACAGCGAAAAAGAGTGGCACTAGCCAAAACACTAATTGACATAGGTTTTGAACACAAGCATGTATTGCTCGTAATGGATGAGCCTACCAATCATCTTGATGTAAGTATGGTGGAATGGCTGGAACACTATCTCGATAAGGAAAATGTAACACTGCTGCTTGTAACCCACGACCGTTATTTTCTTGACGCCGTTTGTAATGAAATATGGGAACTGGACAGAAGTGAGATGTATGTATACAAAGGCGATTATGAAAATTATCTTGAAAAAAAATCTGCCCGTGCCGAAAATGATGCTGCCAGCATAGACAAAGCCAAAAACCTGTATCGAAAAGAACTGGAATGGATGCGAAAGCAACCAAAAGCAAGAACAACAAAAAGCAAAAGCCGGCAGGATAATTTCTATGAAATCGAAAAAAAAGCCAAAAAGCAGATGGCTGATGAACAGATGCAACTTGACATGAAAATGAGCCGCCTTGGCGGGAAAGTGCTTGAACTGAAAAAAGTTTACAAGCACTATGATAAAATAACTATCCTGAAAGGCTTTGACTATACTTTTAAGAAAGGTGAACGAATTGGCATAATTGGGAAAAACGGAGTCGGAAAATCAACTTTTATAAACATTCTCCAGGGACAGGAAAAAGCCGACAGCGGAAAAATAAACATTGGTGACACTGTAATCTTTGGCAACTACTCACAGCAAGGTTTGATAGTGAAGGAAGATATGCGGGTAATTGAATTTGTAAAAAATATTGCAGAAAATTTTCCGCTGGCCAGCGGCGGTTCATTAAGCGCTGCACAATTCCTTCAACTCTTTCTCTTCGACCCGGATAAGCAATATACCTATATAAGTAAATTGAGTGGCGGCGAGAGAAGAAGATTACACTTGTTGTCTATCCTATTTCGTAATCCTAATTTCCTTATTTTGGATGAACCCACCAACGACCTTGACCTTCCAACGTTGGGTGTTTTGGAAAATTTCCTGAGTGAATTCCCGGGCTGCCTGCTCATCGTATCGCATGACCGTTACTTTATGGATAGACTCGTTGACCACTTGTTTGTGTTTGAAGGGAATGGAATCATCAGAGATTATCCAGGCAATTATTCACAATACAGAGAGTCTGCAGTCAATAGTACAGCGACAACAGAGAAAGACATTGCAGCATTCAAAGAGTCCGATGCTTCTGAAAAAAACAACAAAGAAAAAACACGACAACTTTCTTACAAAGAAAAAAGAGAGTTTGAACAATTAGAAAAAGAGATACCAGAACTTACAAAAGAAAAGCAGCTAATCACTGAAAAACTCAACAGTGGTGCGGCACCCTTCGAAGAATTACAGCTGTTATCAGTAAGAATCGGGGAGATAACACAAATGCTTGACGAGAAGGAAATGCGCTGGCTGGAACTGAGCGAACTGCAATGATTTTTGTATCTTGGAGTGCATTATTATTAACCATTACAAAATGAATTACTCTCTAAAAACTGCAATAGTGGTGGTATTGCTTTATTCGGCATTCACATCATCGGCTCAAATAATCAATATCGAAAATGCCCGTATGCAGTCAGATACGACCGGCTGGATGGGCGGAGCCGGTGCTTCTTTCAGCTTAAACCAGAATAAAGAAAAAATAGTTGGCGGCGTATTCAGGCACACCTTCAGCATAAGACAAAAAGTGATAAAAGCCTTTGGCTTTTTCTGGGTGATTATGGCCTGCTGAAAGCCGGCGATGAAAAACTGATTGCAGAAGGATTTGGCCATATACGCTATAACAGGAAACTGAATAGCTGGCTGCGGTGGGAAGCATTCGGTCAATTTCAAAAAAATGTTATTACACAGATTGATTCAAGATATTTAATCGGAACAGGTCCACGGTTCAGGATTGTAAAAAACAAAATTTTCAGACTTTACGCAGCAAGTCTTGTTATGTATGAGAGAGAAAAAGAAGTCTCCTCAACAGTTCCTGCACATACCATTGCAAGAAGCAGCAGTTATCTTTCATTTACTCTTACACCTGTTGAGACAACTGACATTACAAGCACTACCTTTTTTCAGCCGGCAATAGGAAATTTCAATGACTACCGGATTCTAAACCAGTTAAAGGTTGGTGTAAAAGCCACAAAACATTTCTCTCTGTCACTAAAATGGAACTACCTTTTTGACAAACTACCAGCAGGAGATGCACCACAAACCACTTACTCACTGTCAACAGGCATTGATTATGAGTTTTGACTACTCAATATAACTTGCATATGCCCTTACCCCGTAATAGGAATAGCCTTTTGAATCCAGTTTCGTTCCACATAAAACAGAATGGATAAATCCATTAAGCTCAACTTGCTGGGTATGATAAATGCCCCGGTTTAAATTGTACTTGAAGAAAAACTGAACTTTTTCATCAAAGGTTTTCCAGATTTCAAGACTGTCTGTTAGAACAGGCCTGAAATCAAAATCTGGCCTCAAATGAGAAAGTATCAATCGGCTTCTGTACCATGTACCACCGGTTGCTGACACAAAAGGCTTACCATTGTATAATGCAATGCTATCGTTGTATGCAAAAACATTTAAGGAGTTCTTTCCTTTCCTTAGCCAGGTCCTCAATTTCAAATAATAGCTACTGTCATAACCATAGTCACTATCCAAAAAAGATATCCGCTTAATGTAAGATGGCATCAGCTCAACTCCGGCAATAAACCCGAAGATGAAACTGCCGCCACCACTATGCCCGTTCAGGTAAACATATCTTTTCTTGCCAAATAAACCCGATAGAGAATCCACTATTTTTGGAATTACTATTTTATAATCCAGATGTTTTTGTTTCCAGGCAGGCCAGCTTTTGTACTCATTTTCAAGATAGATTACGATGAAATCTTTTCTCTTTAACTGCTGTCTTACAAAAGTTGTCTGCAGCTATATGCTGAATATCAAAATGCCAGTCATCTCCCGGCTGCATTTTCTTGCCCATTGTTTGCGCAGTAGTGTTGCCATTAGGCAAAGCGTAGAAAACAATAATCTTTGCACCCTTTTTTGAAAAAGTCACAGGTTTATCAATCGTAACCTTAACATCAGTATAAAGCCGGAAAGAGTCAATTGTGTTCTTCTGCTGGCCGATGAGGAGCAAAGGAGAAAACAGAAAGAATAAACAGGATGTGCTGAAATTGACCACAGATACATTTATCTAAAGTTACAATCTCGCCATCACTTTACGTAATACTTCATCTGGCTCTATCTTTTCCATACATTTAAAATGGCCCAACGGGCATTTTTTGTAGCCGATTTTTGAACAAGGCCGGCACCAGAGTTTATTCACTTGCATAATGACATCTGTTGCAGGCGCATCACCATAATAAGGAGACATTCCAAAAGATGGAACCGTATTGCCCCAAAGTGAAATAATTGGTTTTTTGTACGCTGCGGCTATATGCATGAGCCCTGTATCATTTGAAATTACAAGCCTGGCTTTCCTCACAAGGTCGGCACTTTCATTCAGTCTGAACTTTCCACAGGCATTATAAACTTTTATGTCATCAATCACAGCAATTTCTTTTCCGGCTTCAGCATCTTCCGGCCCGCCAAGAAGAATAACGGGATACTTAACCTTCGCACAAAACTCTTTCCATTTTTCAACGGGCCATTTCTTTGTACCCAATGCCGCACCAATTACACAGGCAATATAACCAGCAGAGTGTGATGCCGGGATGTCTTCTCTTTTGATTTCATCTTGCGGTGAAATAAAATAATCCAATCCTGCACCATCATTCTTAACGCCAAATGCGGCTACCGTTTTCAGGTACCGGTCAACAATATGAACTTTGGGAAGAGCCTTTATCTTTAATGCAGTGTAGAAATATTTTTCAATATTCAATTTATAGAAAGAAAAAGACTTCTTCTTCAAAGCGGACTTTACCCGGAGTGTTTTTGTATTGTGATGCAAGTCGATGATATAATCATAATTTTCCGTCCTCAACTCTTCCATCATCAGTTCCCGGCTATGTGCCAGCAGGTGTATTTTATCAATATAAGGATTATATTCCACTACCGGAAGAAAGGCAGCCTTTGTAAGAAAATGCACCTCCGCATCCGGCACCTGTTGTTTCAGGCAACGGATAACCGGTGTGGTAAGAACAATATCACCAATAGACGAAAACCGGATAATTAAAAACTTTGCCATACTGTTTAAGGCATCATCTCTTCCACTTCAAGGAAGTTCAGGTCCTTATTAAATGTTTCTTTTGTAAATATTGCAGCAATAACGGTAATCACCATAATTATTATCGCAGCAACCCATCCTGCTGTTACATAATCCATATGATTACGCAACAGCAAAAATAAAGGCATAATGAAGAACGTAAGCATTCCCCGCACCATATTAGGAATTGTGGTTGCCGCAGTTGAGCGGAGGTTAGTACCAAACTGCTCTGCACCCATCGTAACAAAAATGGCCCAAAACCCGGTGCTAAAACCAAGCCCCGCACAAATCCAGTACATCCTGTCAGCGGTTCCGTTCCACAAAGTGGTAAAGAATAACAAAATGAATATTGCGGTAAGAAAATAAAATAGAAAAAGTGCCTTCTTCCTGCTTTTGAACCACTGGCTCACAAAACCAACAGCTATATCGCCTACCGAAATGGCGGCGTAAGCAAACATGATGGCTTTACCAGCATCAATCTTCTCCCCGATACCAAACTTTTCTCCAAACTCTTTTGAGAAAGAAACCAAAATTCCTATTACAAACCAGGTAGGCAATCCAATCAAAATACTCAAAGCATACCGCTTAAACCGTTCCCGGTTATTGAACAGCATCTTGAAACTTCCCCGCTTTACATCCAGTTTTTTAATAGCATGAAACATTCCGGATTCAAAAACAGAAATGCGCAGCAGCAAAAGTAATAAGCCCAAACCTCCGCCAATAAAATAACAGACTCGCCAGTCGAATTGCTGCTTCATAATAAACGCTACAACAGCACCGGTAAGTCCTATGCCCGCTACAAAGGAAGTTGCAATTCCTCTTTTCTCTTTTGGAATTAATTCAGAAACCAGTGTTATACCCGCTCCCAACTCTCCGGCAAGCCCAAGACCTGCAATAAAACGAACCGCCTTGAACTGGTCAGTTGTTTGTACAAATCCGTTAGTAATATTGGCGAGAGAATACAAAACAATTGAACCAAACAGCACACTCAATCTTCCTTTCTTATCACCCATAACACCCCAAATAATTCCGCCGATAAGCAAGCCTGCCATCTGCCACATCATAATGCTCTCGCCCTGGCTTGTGACTTGCGTTTCGGAAAGCCCAAATGAACGTAAACTTGGCACACGGGTAATACTGAAAAGCAGCAAATCGTATATATCAACAAAATAACCCAGCGCAGCTACCAGTACCGGAACAGATAATATACCATACTGTTTTTGTTGCATAGATAACTTTGGGAAAATGCTGCTACTCGGGCTTGCTTTCAGCAGGTTTCTTTTTATGTGGTGCAAACATTTTTATTAATACAGGAGCTGTGGTTACCACAACAATTCCTATTACAATAATTTCAAGGTGCTCCTTCAAATCAAAGCCAAACTGCTGCAATACCCATTTTTGGAGAAAGAAACCGCCAAGTATCATTGTGGCCACCCACGCAACACAGCCAACAATATTAAAGAAATGAAATTTATTCCTGTCCATTTCAACAATGCCTGCAACTATTGGTGCGAAAGTGCGGATGAATGGCAAAAACCTGGCCCCAATAACCGCAAGTCCACCATGCTTTTCATAAAAATCATGTGCCTGGTGCAGATATTTTTTCTTGAACAAGAAGCCTGTCCCGCCAGTGATACATGGCGGGGCCAACCTTTCGACCTGTCCAGTAACCAACTGTATTTCCCAATATACCCATCAGAGAAATAAGGCCGACTAAAACAAACAGGTCGAGCCAGTATGTATAGGGATAATCAAATCCAAAATACTTAAGAAACTGGTACCCAAGTCCGGGAGCAACTTCCTCTCCTTTCTTGGTAATCTCATGAGCATAAATACCTGCCACAAATAGCAATGAATCGCCAGGCAGAAAGAATCCAACAAATAAACCTGTTTCTGCAAATACAACAAAGAGCAACAGCCATAAGCCGCCATTTTCAATATACCATTGTGGTTGCAACAACTGCGACCAGTGAAAACTATCCAGTATATACATCAGTTCCATTCCCATAATCTTTCTTCTTAAATTATTTTTCAATTATTGCGTCAGCATCATGCTCATTAAAAGCTTGTGCTTTTTTATCATCAAACTCCCCTTCCCACCTTGCCACCACACAACTGGCCAGCGTATTTCCAATTACGTTAACAGACGTACGGGCCATATCCATCAACTCATCAATGCCAAATATAGCGGCTATTGGCCAAAGGGGCAGATGAAACTGTTCAGCAGTAGCAATCAAAATCACCAGTGATGCTCTTGGTACAGCAGCCACACCCTTGCTGGTCAGCATCAGTATTAATCCCATCGTAATTTGGGCACCAATACTATATGCATATTTGCAGCCTGCGCAACAAAAACTGAGGCAAGGGATAAATACAGCGTTGTCCCATCCAAATTAAACGTATATCCTGTCGGAATTACAAATGACACGATTTTGCGGGGCACTCCAAATTTTTCCATGTTTTCTATTGCCTTTGGCAAAGCCGAATCTGAACTTGTAGTTGCAAATGCAATAGATACAGGCTCTCTAATTGCCTGGATAAATTTCCCTATCGGCAATTTTATAAACATTGCGATTGGAAGCAATACCCCAAAAAGAAAAACCAATAATGCTGCATACAACGTAATGACCAGCACCATAAGATTTTTCAAGACTCCAATACCCAAATGGCCGACCGTAACTGCCATAGCTGCACCAATTCCTATCGGAGCAAAATACATAATGATATTCGTGAACTTAAACATGGCTTCTGAAAGGCTTTCGCAGGCCCTTACCATCGGTCTCCTTTTTTCTTCTTCCACCATGGCAAGGCCGATAGCAAACAGAACTGAAAACACCACTATCTGCAACACTTTTCCTTCATAAATGGCTTTAATAAAATTTACAGGAAAGATATCTATGATATGCTCATCCCATGACAGCTTTTTTGTTTCAGGAAGTTTTTCTAAAATTTCAGGCTGAATAATGCCAACACCAGCCTGCGACACATTTATGGCGATGATTCCAATTATCAACGCAATAGTAGTTACCACTTCAAAATACAATAACGATTTCCATCCCAGTCTCCCAACCTGCTTAAGGTTAGAATGCCCGGCAATCCCAACAACCAATGTTGAAAAAAGAAGTGGCGCTACAATCGTTTTAACGAGGTTCAGAAATATTTGCCGCAGAAATGCAAGGTGCTGAGAAAACTCCCTGAATTCGAGCCCGATAAGTATGCCAAGAACCATGCTGGTCATTATCCAGGCTGTAAGCGACTTTTTATACCAGGAATAGATACATAACACTGCCACAAAAACCCACCTTGAGGCTGACAAAGCCATAAATGGAACATTGGCTACTCCATTCCAGTCAATAGCATGTATTATTGCAGAAACCGAAAAAACTATCAATGCAAGCAACCCGGCTTTACGTTGGTTCATACAGTATAAACTAAGTTCTCAAAACTAATGGTTTACCGCCAATCAGTGAAATCAATAATACTGCCGCCTTACATAATTCTTTTTCAACCAAATATCAGGAAATCAGTATTTTCCAACCTGTAAATAACCCAACCGCATGACAGAAAACAAAACCACTTTTAAGCAGTCGCTTGGGCTGCTGGATGCCACTATGATTGTCGCAGGGTCTATGATCGGTTCAGGCATTTTTATCGTAAGCTCAGATATTACACAAAACGTAGGGAGCGCAGGCTGGCTGATTGCCATCTGGCTAATAACCGGTTTTATGACCATCACTGCTGCTGTAAGCTTTGGCGAACTAAGCGGCATGTACCCAAAAGCTGGCGGCCAGTATGTTTATCTGAAAGAAGCGTTCAATCCACTGGCAGGGTTTCTGTACGGCTGGAGTTTTTTTGCCGTAATTCAAACAGCCACCATTGCTGCCGTAGGTGTGGCTTTTGCCCGATATACAGCATATCTGATACCGGCTCTTGGAGAAGGCAATATTCTGTTCGGAATAGAAAAAGGTCTGAATGCTGCTGGCAAAATGGAATACTCATTTTCCATCAGTGCCGCACAGTTGCTGGCAATGGGGTTAATTATTTTTCTTACTTATACCAACTCAAAAGGCATCAAAGGCGGAAAGATTATTCAAACAACTTTCACCACAACAAAATTAGTTTCGCTTTTCGGGCTGATTATACTTGGCTTCTTCCTGGCAAAAGAAAGTTTCTGGTCACAGAACTGGCAAACAGGTTTTGATGCCACACAATATCATAAAGACAGTGGTTCATGGACATTCATTAGCGGTACTGTTTTGATGGGTGCTATTGCGGCGGCAATGGTGGGCTCTATCTTCAGCAGCGATGCCTGGAACAACGTAACTTTTATTGCCGGGGAAATAAAAAATCCAAAAAAGAATATTGGCCTTGCCCTATTCTTTGGCACACTCATCGTAACGCTGATATACGTTTCTGCCAACCTGATGTACCTGAACGTACTGCCCTTAAAGGGTACGGACAGCATCGCCTTTCCCGAAGGCGAACGGGTGGCAGTTGCGGCATCTAATGCCATTTTTGGAACAGCCGGGGCCATCATTATTGCCATTATGATTATGATTTCAACATTTGGCTGTAACAACGGTTTAATACTGGCCGGGGGGCGGGTTTACTACACAATGGCTAATGATGGGCTATTTTTTAAAAGACAGGCGAACTGAATAAGAATGCAGTCCCAGGTGGGCAATGTGGGCACAATGTGTGGTAGCATGCCTGCTTTGCCTGAGCGGTAAATATGGCGACCTGTTGGACATGGTTTCCTTTGTAGTGGTATTATTTTATGCACTTACTATTCTTGGCATTTTCATACTTCGCAAAAAAAGGCCTAATATAGAAAGGCCGTACAAAGCATTTGGCTATCCGGTGCTACCGGCTATCTATATATTAATGGCGGTAACATTCTGTTATTTTCTGATAATGATGAAACCTACTTATGCAGGTATTGGCCTTGGTATTGTACTTTCAGGCATTCCTTTGTATTATATCGCAGTTTCTAACCGCAAATCAAATAAGCCTGAAAATATTAACGTCAATCCTTAACTTTAAAACCTAATCATAAAAACAGCTTATGAGTTTATTTGTAAGAAAACCGATGAACCTATTAATGGAAGAAGCATCCAGTGAAGGTTCACATACTTTGAAAAAGAACTTTAGGCAGAACAAATCTGATTTTGTTAGGTATTGGAGCAATTATTGGTGCTGGTATATTTGTTTTAACAGGTAATGCCGCAGCTCAATATGCAGGCCCTGCAGTTGTTTGGTCATTTGTGGTAGCAGGCCTTGCTTGTGCATTTGCCGGCCTCTGTTATGCAGAATTTGCCAGTATGATTCCAATTGCTGGTAGTGCTTATACATATTCCTATGCTACACTTGGCGAGTTAATTGCTTGGATTATTGGCTGGGATTTAATACTAGAATATCTATTTGGAGCAGCAACAGTTGCTGTTGGTTGGTCAGGCTATGTGGTTAGCTTTCTAAACGACTTAGGCATAACACTACCGGGTGCATTGACAAGTGCTCCCGGAACTAAGCTAACTCTAATAACACCAGAGGTTGCTTCACTCTCACATGGTCAACTTACATCGGGTTGGAAAGAAACATCTGGTGGCCTACTTGACACATTAAATAGCATAAAGGTATCACCTGAAACGTTGGATCATGCTTCTGGTTTGTTCAATCTTCCAGCTATGTTAATTGTTGGGGCTGTAACTTATTTGTTGGTAAAAGGAATAAAAGAGTCAGCTAAATTTAACAACATAATAGTTTATGTAAAGGTTGCTGTAATCCTTGCTTTTATTCTGTTTGGTATCAGTTATATAAATACAGTGAACTGGGAACCTTTTATTCCCGCTAACCCAAATGAATTTGGCCATTTCGATAAGGCTCATCCTGAAAATGGAGGTTTTGGCCACTTTGGTATTACTGGAATATTAAGGGCAGCAGGTGTTATATTTTTTGCTTACATAGGTTTTGACGCAGTAAGCACAGCAGCCCAAGAAGCAAAAAATCCGCAAAAAGACATGCCTTGGGGCATTCTGGGTTCTCTTTTAATTTGTACAATTATTTATATAGCAGTTGGTTTTGTCCTTACAGGTATCGTTCATTACGATAAGTTAAATGTTTCCGCCCCTATTGCTGTTGCTATTGATTCTGCGAGTGGATTAGCATGGCTAAAATACCCAATAAAAATTGGTGCTATTGCCGGGTTAAGTTCTGTAGTGTTAGTAATGCTTATGGGACAACCCCGGGTCTTCTTTTCTATGTCAAAAGATGGGTTACTTCCTGCCGCATTCAGTAAAGTACATCCAAAGTTTAAAACACCGTATATCCCAACAATTTTGTGTGGTGTTATTGCGGCAATTGTTGCAGGGGCACTGCCAATTGGCCTTCTTGGAGAATTGGTTTCAATTGGGACACTGTTAGCTTTTGTTCTAGTATGCGGTGGCATTTTAGTATTACGCTATAAAACCCCGAACTAAAACGACCTTTTAAAACTCCATTTTCCCTGTCGTTCCAATACTTGGAATTTTATCTTGTGTAGGTGTAATGGCCTTTTTACCTGCCGATACATGGTTGCGATTGCTTATTTGGTTAGCGGCTGGATTTATTATCTATTTTGGTTATTCAAGGTTTCATAGCAAACTGAGAAATCCTGAAAAACAATAGCTTTCTCTAAAATATAAAAACCACCCTCCAAACGGGTGGTTTTTCATTTTCGGCCATTACCTTACATTTGCAGCCCGGATTACCAATTAACTCAATACCCAAAAACACACTATGGGAAGAATTTTTGAAGTACGAAAAGCCTCCATGTTTGCTCGCTGGGATAAAATGGCTAAAAACTTTACCCGTATCGGCAAAGAAATAATTATTGCGGTAAAAGCCGGTGGCCCCGACCCGGGTACTAATGCCGCCCTGCGCCGCTGCTTTCAAAATGCCAGAAGTGTGGGTATGCCCAAAGACAGAGTAGAAGCTGCTATCAAAAGGGCCCAGGGCAAAGAACTGGTGAATTATGACGAAATCCTTTATGAAGGATACGGACCACATGGCGTTGCTATCCTGGTGGAGACTGCCACCGATAACCATGTAAGAACGGTTGCCAATGTTAAGAGCCATTTTAATAAAGGTGGCGGAACTATGGGCAACAGCGGAAGTGTGGCTTTTCAGTTTAAAAAAATGGGAGTATTTAAACTAAAACCCGAAGGGCTTAATGCCGATGATATGGAACTTGAATTGATTGATTTCGGCCTGGAAGAATTGGGCGAAGGCACCGGCGAAAATGGCGAAGATATTTTAGTGGTTCGTTGTGGATTTACTGATTTTGGCCATATGCAAAAAGCATTGGAAGACAAAGGAATTACACCCATCAGTGCCGAAGTGGAATGGATTCCATCCACTACCGTTCCCCTGTCTGATGCGCAGGCAGAAGATGTAAGTAAACTGATAGAAAGACTGGAACCGGACGATGACTTACAAAAGGTATTTCATAATATGGGATAAGGCACCATTATCTCAAAAAAAAGTGGTTGGGCTTCAACCACTTTTTTTTCAAAATACTTTTCTACATTTTTTAATTACTGGTTATTCCCAACACCCTTGCGATGGCCGAAATATGAGTTGAAACAGTTTGCCTGCCCGTGGGCTGTCCATTTGCCATGTTAAACCTTGCAATATTTCTTACAATATCCTTACCGGCAGTCCAATATAAATCAACCCAAACTTCAGGCAACAAATTTTCAAATAATGCCCTGTATTCTGCTTTACTGTTCGTTCTGTAATAAGTAAAATAATCAACTAAAGCCAAAGGATACAAATACGGCATTTCCGTTCGGGAAACTGCAGTTACATCCTGTACTGTAAGTCCGGATGGTAAAGCAGTCAAACAAAAATTTTCAATCAATCTTGCTAATGGGCTGGTACTAACATTTGTGACATCCCTGTTTGTTTGGCGCAAAGCAGAAATAAATTTCGAAAATCCGATTTTGTCAGAATACTCTGCAGCAATAATTCCCATAATTTTTTCATTATGTAAAATATATTTCGATTGCAACTCGGCCAACCTGTATACTTTATAATACCGGATTATACTGTCGTTATACCGGGGCGAAACAGGTGTTCTTCCTGTTCCTGGAGGATTCGTTGCTGAAATAAGTGAATAAAGCCACATAGATGCCGAAATATGCGAGGGCCTTGTTCTTTCTACAATACACTCACCATTTTCTGCAAACCAATTTATTGTTTCTCTTTTTTCAATGCTACTGTATAAATATGTAAACGCATTGGCTATGCCTTCCTTATAAGTGGCGGTTATATTGGGAGTTAGCTCAACAAAATAATGGATATCATCGGAGCCATAAGAAAAAGATTGTGCGGCATTTGTAGAATACCAGATATGTTCTCGTCTGTCTGATGGATCCTGTGTGTGCATCAACTCGTGCAAGAAAGTTCTTCGTCCCGCAGTTATTCCATTATTCCGGAAATATTGTTCACCCATTTTTATAATACCCGAAACAGTATCAGCAACTCTTCCTGAATTAAAATGGCTGGCACATGGCCAGACATAATTTTCTGGCGACAAACAAAAACCAAATACATTCTTTGATGCAGCAGTCAAAGAGGTATTATAATCATTGTAAAGAACCATATAAACAAGCTTATTGTTCAGGCGGATAATATTGGCCGTATATTTTTGAAGTTCAGGCATACCACCGTCACTAACTGGCTTGAATAATTGTTTCAGGAATTCAACACATCTGTCCATATTACTATTTCCGGTTGTACCAAAAATATTTGCTGAGTTAATGATTGTACTGGAAGATATCTCATGATATGCCGGGCTTGTTGAATTATTAGGAGTTGGCACATAAAGAACTTTCATTTTTGAAATAATATAATCCCGGTAGCCTGTTTGTGATGACGTGTTGACTACAGTTATAAACATCATTAACAATGTATTCACAAGAGTGAAATATTTCCTTTTCATAAAATTTCTTTTAATGGTTAATTACTGGTTAACAACCTGTGAATTTCATCACGGATTTCATACCACGCATCAGGATCATTTGCAGGCAAATTTAAAGATGCTATGGCCGATTTAATGTTGGGAGAATAAAGATTAAAAAGTACTTCAGGAAACCCCTGCCCGACATAATGGCTAAATTCCTGGAAATTAAAATCAGGCGATCTTCCGGAAAAAAAGTGCACAAGAGCTATTGGAGAAAGATACCTTTTATTTGCCTGTGCAGTGTTTGTTAACTGCTCAGGTGTTTGAGAGTCATTAATACCCTCATTGCATTTTCAAGAATAACGGGAAGTTTTGAATCAAAGGGGCAGAAAGATAACGGTAATCGTCGTACTTAATGATATCGAGAAATTTCGGCAATCCTTCTTTCCTGATAATATAATTAAGAACTACTGCAAGCGTAACTTCATTCCTCAGCTTATATAATTTTCCGGTTTCATTGCGGGTTTCCTGATTGGAAAAATTAAACCAACCATTGCTGTTTCTTGCATTAAGTGAATAAGGAGGCATTGGCAAGACTGAAAACAAAGAGCTTATACTCCTGTATTGTTCCTGATTCAGTAACCAATACCTGCTTAAGGTTGTTTCTGTAACTGCTGGCAACTGCTTTCTCAGAGTTAAGGAGGGCCGTGTTACCCAGTTATACAAGAGTCTTTGTCTTGCCGTATCAAAGGTTCTGGCCATTGCCATGCAGATAGCCTGATCAACACTAAACCTGCAATCCATTAAACTCTCTGAACAGTAAAAAACTGCATTATCCAAACCACTATGCGTAAAGTAATAAATACCTGAATTATGAAGCGTACGATAACTACCTAAAGCTGCATAGCCAATCAATTCAATAAAAGTATTTTTAAATAACCGCAAATCGTCATCAAAAATATATTCGCCTATCTGAATATTTCCTGCTTCTGTATCATTATTACGACCCCAAACAGCTGGGAATACACGTAATCCACCATCTCTACTTACTGTATCAAGCCCTGCATGAAATGCCGCCATTTCTGATATAGGAAGCATAACATCATTAAAGAAATAAAGATTTACAGGCTTATCCTTAATCCTGAGTACCTGGTAAACCCAATCCTGGAAAGAACCATCACCTCCATTATTTCTCTCTTTAAATAAGCTTAACAATAACCTGGCTGATGTACTCATTCTGTTATTTCCTCCCCTGCCAAAAATAACTCCATCGGTGTTGGCCGAAATGGTATCTGCACTTATTTCATGAATACTAAAATTCATAATATCATTCGGTCTTCCGGTATAATATACCTTTATTTTTTGTTTCAGGTATTGTAAAACCTGAGATGATGGTACAGTTTGCCCATTTGCCCCTGTAAGTACACAAAAGAATAAAATGCAAATTGATATTTTCCTTAATACGGTTTGCATATTCATTTATTTTGGAACTGAATCAACATAAATATCATCCAATGCAGTTTTTAACCTGCCAGATTTCACTACCTGGTTATTTTTTGTCAGCCAGTCAATTTCATATTCAAATTCAGATTGCCCTTTGGGCAGAATAAAATCAATAGGTGCATTGTACACCTGCTTACCAATATTTAGGCTCGCCTGCTTAAACTGTTCATCACCTCCTGCAATTTTATAGTAAACTCTTACCGTTACACTCCTGATATTCTCTTTTACGGCCAGCTCTGGATCGGCAATTATATTGACTGTCTTTCTTTTTACGGGTGCTTTTAAAGGAATAACTGGATTTACGGAAGCGGTCCAGTCACTTTCCACACTTGCTCCTCCAAAGAAATTCCATACAGTCTTATATTCATAATTTAACCATGTTTTTCGATCGTTATCACCGGGCATCCATCCGTATAAAAGTTTGAAATTATTCCCTTCGCTGTTAAAGTTTTTCCGGTCAACTCTAACCTCCGGTGTTGAAATATCTCCTCCAACATGCTTTTTACGCATACTCACCGTTACATAATTAATAAACTTGTCAAAGTCCTGAGATATTTCACCATCAATAAAACACACAATTTCCCTTTGTGTATAAAGCGGACTATTCAGGTTTACTTCACGAATACAATCCTTGCAATTTATTTTACCAATATTTCCTCCAAACACTTCAGTTAATGAGGTAGTAAAATACGTTTTTGCCTCGGCAGTATACTTACCGGTGTGCTTTATCGTTTTTTTCTGGTATGATGCCACAATATTTATTGATTGCAAACTTTCCTGCTGTTGCTGTACCGGTTGCACATCTGGCACTGGCTGATTAGCCGGTCTCCTGTTTGCAGGATTTGTTACTACTTCACGGGCTGAAGAGTCTCTAGATGGCGGTCGTGTTGTTGATACAGGCACTTCAACCCCCACGCATAATGCTAGCAATAGAATTCGTATCTGAATCTTCAGAAAGTCTTGACTCTCTAGCTGAGATATCACCCGTGCCTATTTCTCCTCTGCCAGGGTTATTACCCCCGGCATTTCTGCTTGAATCTGCATTCCTTCCCTGGCTTTGTACTTCTCGGCGATAATTTTCTTCTCTTCTGCGGCGGTTCTCTTCATCAGCATATCTTCTTTCATTTTGATTTTCAGTTCTTATCTGCCTGTTGCTCTCTCGTTGCCTTTGTCTTTCATTGTTGAGTTGGTCAGTAGCCCTGTCAAGAAAGCTACGGCCGCCGTTAAGTGGTTGTGCTAAATCACTCCAGTTTGGCGAACCTTCACGTCCAAAAGGAACAAAACACATATCAATCATTTTATTTGTAAGAACATCCTGCAGGCGTTGCAAATTTGGATCTTCTCCTATCTGTGTTATTTTGATTGCTCCTGACTCTTTTAATTCCTGAACAGCAACTCCTATTTCAGCCTGAAGAACCGGCGTTTGCAATACCTGCATTAAAAATGTCATGATTATAAACCTTGTCCCAGTCCATTTCTATTTTAAACTCTACGGGCGACTGGTAACCGGCTAATGTCATGTTTAAGTTGAAAGAAATATCAGGAGTGGGTGTTTTTAACGACTCCCACAAAAGAGTTGCGTCATTTTTATCAAGCAGAAATGATACTGCAATTTTATCTCCTTCCAGCACAGGCGCAGGGCCAATTCCTAACACCCGGCGCTGATTTTCTCCATTGGTATTATTGGCATTAGTTATCACACTCTTAGTAATTAGGGCCATAGTACCACCACGATAGACAACTGTACCTACAATCTTTCCTTTCGGGTTAATATTCTTAAGCTCCTGCTCTGCAGCTTTGATTTCATCCTGGCTTACACTAAGGCCAATAAGCAAGTGAACATAACCACCACCATCGCCAACATTGGCTGTTTTGTCGGCATTTCCAGAACTTACATTTTCTACAAATCCTACTTTATTGGGGAGGTAATAATAGCTGTTGGGATCATCCAGTAGCGGAAATACCTTGAGTGTTCCTGCACTGACGGGCTTGTCCAGCAGAATTCGCTGAACAAATTCCTTTTGGGCCTTTACAACTGCTGCAAAGAACATCAGCAGTAACAACCCATAGACTTTCTTTTTCATAAAACTTATTTGTTGGTTAATTGACTTTTTATGTTGGCCTTGTTAGTTCTTTATTGCCCCTAGTATGTCTTTAAATCCGTCCAACACTTTATCAGCCGTCACTTTACCGTCAGGCCCCGGGGTAATTATATTCTTGGCAACTTCTACTGCCTTAGTGAATACTGCGGAAGTTTTGTCTTTTAATTCTTCAGGGATTACTGCAAACTCATAACTTTCAGTACCACTGCCACTCACTTTAGGACTCCATTCCAATGCCAGTTTACCTTCCGTTTTATGATAAAAAATAAACCGGTAAGCATAGCCCCTTACATCCCTGTCAATAAAGATTGTTTTACTTGTTATTGCTTCGTTCTTGGCAGGTGAAACACTAATATTTTCTTCTACTTCTTCACCAAGTTTGCTATAACGAACCTGCATCACCGCCCTGCTGATATTGAATTCTTTCAGTTTGTCAATATCCGCTTCGAATTCAATTTTATGAGCCTGCACAGGCAGTTTCAGTTCATTACCCTGCATCTGTCCAACCTGCCATTGTGGTTCTTTTGGAAAAAGTAAACCTCCACGGAGGCTCCACTGAATCTTGTACTGAAACATTTCAGGGTTCTTGTCGTCACCGGCAGCATACGATAATGTTTTACGGTTACCCTTGCTTTGCAAATCATCTTTATTTAAAACAAAGGAATTAGTGAAATCGTTACCCGAGTTTCTTTCTTTCTTACATTGACCGTTACATAATTAACCTCTCCTTTTTCAAACATACTGACTGCATCATTATCAACAAGAAACTGAATATCCATGTGCTTATAAAAAGGATCATTCAGGTTTATTGTAGCCACACAGTTCTTATTGTCCTTGGCTGAATTATAAAACGTTTTCAGGTTCTGTGTTACAGAAAGCTCCATCGGCATCATATAATCATAATTCATATAAATCACTTCTTTCTTTTTCGTAATACTTTGCTCTATCCTGTTAACATTCAGATAGTACCCATACGCATTATTCTTTCCCGGCAAGTATTCTTTTTCTTTTTCTGTTGGAGGAGTGGCAGGCTTATCGGTTGCCGGGGTTGCGAACTTATCCATGAAAAGTTGGAAAAACATTTCTGTCAGTTTGTCTGAGGTTGCGTTGGGAATACCCTGTTCTATTTCAATTATCACTGCATTCTTCTCAACAAGTTTGTTATATACTTTGTGCAGTTCATCCCAGGACTGACTTTCCTGAACAGAATTCTTTGACTCTATTCTCCGATACTCAGCAGTAACTTTATCCTGCTTGATGAGCTGAGACATTTTTTCATAGTCAACGGTAATCTTTCCCTTAAGCCCGTTTACTTTCAGATAGTATTTGTAAAGTAAGTTTACACTTAAATCAGTTATTGAGTTTGCTTTCTCAAATGTAGCGGCCATCAATTGGGCCCCATATTTATTGAGGTTAGTTGCTACAGCCACTTTCCCTCCCTGGTAGAGCGGTGCTTTGCCAGATGTAACAAGACTTTTGGTCATCCCACCTTCTTTATTCACAACAGCCGAAGTAATGGTAAAGGTATTGGCATCGCCGGCAGCAAACAGGTCAACGGGACCTTTTACCTGTGCTCCACTTACCCTGCTATTTAGCTTGGATTGTAATTCTGATAACTGACCAGGTGTAAAACCTGTCTGCATCAGAAAGTGCATTAATGCACCTGTAACACCTCCCTGATCCTCTCTTTCTTCAGTAATGTATTTCAAAAACAGAAATTCAGGCACCTGCGAAGCAGGATCTCTTGCAAGCATAACCTGTGTAAAAAACCCTTTGACCAAGAAACGATCCGGATGATTTTTTACCAGGATCCTTTAAAACTGAAACACCAGAAAGAGTGCTAAGCTTCCGGTAAAGTTTATTTGGTGTAGTACTCCAGCCTAATCCTATAAATTCCCGGCTTTTCAGCGAAACATTTAAAAACTTTTCGAGAGATAGCTTCACAAAATCGGCACAATTGAAATTCCTGGCATTAAAATCCTGTTTAACGTCAACAAAGCTGTCTAAGAAACTTCTTAACCATATATTTTGTACCCAGGAAGTTCTTATCACTAAAATACCATCTTCAGGATAATACTCCTTATGAGGAAGGCCTTCATAATAAAGTCTGTTCAATGTGATTTTTTCATGAGACGCAACGGGCAGTTTATAATATACCGCAGGAATACTCCTTCCGGTATTTGTTATTCTGAAATGGTCCTCGTCCGGCCACAGGTCATAATATGTAAGTTCTGAAGTTGTTGTGGTGTCAAAAACACTTCGTCCACCATCAATATTATCCTTCACCCAAACTGAATAATTGTCTAGTGCTATACCCATATGCCCGGTTTTACCCTTGCTGGTTGCATAATAAACCACATAAACAGAAGATTGCGAAGCAACTGGTAAGGTTACCGCAATAATTGCAATAGCGGTAAAAGTATTTAGTAATATAGCCTTTCTCTTTATCATTTGGCAGGAATTACATCAACAAACAGCAGTTCATTATCATTCTTTCCGGTTAAAATCCTTTCAGTATTATCTTTCATACGCCATCGAATGGTATAATCATACTCATACTGGCCAGCGGGGAGTGTAATGTCAAAATACTTTTGCGAAAGGTCATCATCGGGTTTGACTGTGAAATCAATTGTTTTCGATTCGCCAAGAAACGGATAGCTTATCCGTACTGAAACAGCCCTTACGTTGGCAGCTTTTAATATTTCCTTATCGGCCTCCACTTTTACTATCTTACGAACGTATGGAACGAAAAGATTAATCATTGAATTATTCTGTTCCTTCCAATCAGTCTGATATGTTTTGCCACCTAAAAAGTTATATTGTGCCTTGTATTCATAATTCAGCCACTTTTCTCTGTCTGTATCACCAACAGAGCCATAACTCATCATTAAATCTCTGCTTTCCGCTACAGCTGATTTTAGAATGGTAACTTCTCTTATTGTCTGACTGCCATTCTGGTGTTTCTTTTTTAGTGTTACTGTAATGCTATTAATCATTCTGTCAAACTCGGGCACAAGTTGCCCATCGACTGCCACATGAACCTGCCTCATTTCAAATTCAGGGTTATATAATGAAACAGTCCTGAAATATTTATCATCGTTTCCGAATTTTTTATAAAAATCACCGATGTTGAAAGTAATATAATGATGTCGGTCGGTAGAAGTGCGACTGTTAAAGTTGAGTACACTAAACCCCGAAAGTTTTATATCCTTTCTCTTGTATCCGAAATGTGCTCCAAACCCAAATGTTTTTCCGCTTGAGAGGCTGCCATTACTACCAATTAATCCGCCAAGCAGTGAGCTTAATCCATTTTGTGCAGCCGGAGGTAGTTGTTCTGGCTCTACCCTTCGAAACATCATATCAGTAACCTTAGCATACGCCTCATCTACTATCACCTGCATTTTATCATCCTGACCTGTGGTTTCCAGTTTGATAGCACTTGTGCGCCTCATCTCTTCATAAATTTTTTCCAGTTCTGCACTTACAAAATACACATTGGCTCCGCCAGAAATTTTTTCATTTTTCTGTACTTCTGCCCAGTCAACAGTCATTTTTGCATTATACGCATCCATGATCCCTGAAAAAGTAAGATCAAAAACAATAGATACATCGGGTGTAGCCGTCTTAAAACTCTCGAACAACAATGTTGACCGATCCGGATCTAATTCAAATGAAAGAGCTATCCTGCTCCCTTGTAATACAGGTGCTGCTCCCATAGCCATCAACTTCTTTTCTGAATTACCTGTTTCCGGATTAATAACAGATGAAACAAGTGCATAGCGACCTTCTTTAAAAATTACCGGCCCTTTCAGTTTCACTTCATCATTGTTAAGTAATTCTTTAAGCCGCACTTCTGCCTTTTTTATTTTACTATCTTCTGTATCATATAAAACCAAAAAATGCAATACTCCGCCGCCTCCAGCCTTTACAATAGAACTGCCATCACCTGCTACAGCTGTTGATGGTGTAACATACCTGATAAATGAAAATTGCGGCTGTTTCCTTTCATCAACTGCAAGCAGAGAACGGTCTGGCAAAAAAAGATATTGAAGTGAATCGGTAATCAAAGGAAAACACCATAAACCCTCCACCCTGACACCCGGTCAACAGCAATTTGCTGTGCTTCCAACTTACCAGATGATAGCCAAATAGCCAGCAACAGAAAAGCCAGCAAACGAAATCCCTTTTTTCTCTTCGCTTTCATCAATTATTTTTTAAACTTTTCTGCCAACGGTGGTGATAAGAACAGATATGAAGAGGTTAATACACTCATATCCGATTTTGCTTCTCCCTTATACCGGCTGAACCATGTTGCCTGTTGCACTACAGGCTGGTTCAAATCATGATACAGCGTTATCTTACTGGTAGAAGCAGCATCTCCGGCTCTTAATATAATACTCTTAACACCGTTTTCTGACCACCAAGTACAGATGCGAAATTTACATTAACTGACGAAATACTGTCTGTTCGAAACTGTTCCCTGTCACCATCCAGTTCAATAAACTCCTTTACAAGAGGTGGTGTTAATGATACGGCAGGGTCAGATGATTTTATCCATTCTTTTGCATCTGAAGGATACCGTACTACATCCTGTTTTCCTTTAAAGCTCCACAAAATCTGGTATTCATAGTTAAGCCACTCAGATGTTGACAGTCCCAGGCGGGGATACATTACATCTTTGAAACTAACTCCTTTTTTAAGATCCTCGCCATTAATGATTACCTGGCTGGTAACATCATCCTGCCCGTTTGAATATTTCTTCCTGAAATTGACTGTAGCAAAATTTATAATTTCATCGAAGGCATCAAAAAATTTTCCATCAACCTGAAAACTGATTGATCGCTTTTGAAAATCGGGATCATCCATATTTACTATCCGGAAATATTTTGTGTCTTCCCCTAATGCCGAATACAAGCCTCCCAGATTACCGGCTGTATGAAAGGGCACCTTAATAGTTGTGGCTTTACTTAAATTGAGATAGAATTTATTAGTCCGGATATTCTGAATATCCTTCAAAACATACTGGTTGTCGGTTATATATTCAGGGTTTGTATTTTTCTTTTTCTTAGGTACAAACCACCCCAATATGGGTAAAGAACCCATTACATCACACATAGCATCTCCAACATCACTTATAATCTGGCCTTCTTTAGTTTTATCGCCCTGTCTGCCCCGAGGATCAAATCCAAGGTTAGGATCAACTGTTTCAGGTTCTTTCGACCATCCGGTTTTGGTATCAAACATTATTTCTGTAAGCTTATTAGTTACCAGATTTAGTATTCCGTCCATTTCGCTTGTTTTAATACCGAGGCCGGCCGATCTGTCAAACACATCAACTTTAATACCTCCTTTTTTCGAGAGATCATCCACCACTTCCCGAATTTGTTTCTTATTATAGCCCTCCTGCTTTGCAATCATCTGGCTGAAATGATTATAAACCACATTCATTTCTGCTGTCACCACAGCATTATAAGCTTTTACGGCAGCTTCATAATAACCATGTATGGAAACAGACACATCAGAATTAGGCCCTGTAAAAGAATTCCAAAGCAATGTGGCTCCATTTTGATTTAATAGTGATGCAACTGCCGCCTTTGATCCTGGTGTAAGAGGTGCAAATCCCGAAGTAACTATAGAACGGG
The DNA here is from genome assembly GCA_016719815.1 of Chitinophagaceae bacterium. GTDB lineage: Bacteria > Bacteroidota > Bacteroidia > Chitinophagales > Chitinophagaceae > JJ008. The sequence goes on from JADJYK010000017.1 coordinate 91,418, forward strand.
TCATTGCATCTTTTCCGTCCTTATTGCTTAATACTGCAGACACAATATCAAAACTTGGTGTTACATTTTCCGGATCATCCTTTTTAGGTTGCATTAGCGGGACAGGGCCGGCAATCCTTGCACCTGGCACCTTCTTCTGCAGTTCTTTTGTAAGCCGTTCAAGTAAAGTGTCAGGTATATCAAATGTTACCAGTGCATGAAACAAGCCACCAGAATTTTCAGCTTTGTCACCAACATATTTCAGACACAAAAATTCAAATGAACCATCATCTTTTGTTGACAGCCGGGGAAATTGCGGCAAATAGTAATAATCTTTTTCATTAGCCCTATCCTGCAATAAGGTAACCCCTGAAATATACATTGCCCCCTCATCATACTTAACCTGGGCGTTAATATTCAGGCTGCAGCAAACAAAAAATAAAAATGGCAGATTTTTAATAACGTATTTCATCAGCATATTTTTTAAGTTAATACAGATACTTTTTAATTTTCTTCAGAAATTAAGGATTTTCGCATAACTTTTTCCGGGGGCGTTGTAATATCAATCAGTTCTGTCCAGCTATCTCTTTTTATCCAGTCTGTACTGGTTGTTTCCCCGTCATTATTTATTTCCGTAACACGGTAATAAAAAGGCCTGTCAAAACGTACAGCATAAGGAAACCGTATATTCTTTGCAAATTGTTCTGGCCTTGCCTGCCTGAATGTAAAAGCAGTTTCAATATCGCTACCATTAACACTGCGGGCCTTTACTTCAATCCTTTTGGCATACAAATCACTCCTCAGTCCATTATTAAAATCATAACAATAAATTACAAACACAGGAAACTTTGCCGGCATACTTTCATTAATATCTGTTTTCACAATTACTGAAGGCCACTTGTTGATATCAGCCTTTAGCGGAATTGCATCTGCTTTTATCATGACGATATTACTGTCGTCTTTGTTAATCCCGCTTAGCACTCCGGCAATCTGGCTTCTTACCTCTTTGTCAATATTAGATGTAATGCTGCTGTTTGCACTGTCTGAAAATCCTGTATAAAATGCATAACCAAAGCTCAGCACCACTTTATTTTCCTTTATTGCGGCAGCAATTATCTGTGCATCTTCATCACTCACCCTGAATGTAACAATCCTTTCGTTCCAATAACTGTTGTTTATATCAGCATTTTCATCTGCGGACTCTGCATATCCACTACTTTTTACTACTGTAACGCTGTCTGTTTCTGAAGTAGTACCAGTACCCGAAAAAACAAGAACAGATGAAAATTTACGAACCGGCAACATCCTTAATTGTGCACCGGGCCGGGTATTTTTAACAGCCTGCTGAAGGGAAGTAAGTTTTCGGTGGTGTGCAGTATCAACTCCAATCTTAAACTGAAAAATATTACTTGACTTTTTCAAGCCATTATCACCTGAAGCTACAGTTCCGGTGTAACGCATCTGCATCAGGGTAATAGAAGGTCCTCCGTCAGGACCAACCATTACATGATAATCCGGCGGCATATAGTACCACAGGTCTGGCTGACGACTGTCTTTAAACACTTTCTGGCCATCAATAACTATTGAAGAAGCAAGTATTGGCTGTGCTGCAGCCTCCACTGATATTAAGTGGACGAGTGTGAAAAGAAAAAAAATATGATAAGATGCATTAAACATCTGACAAAAAGTTTTGCTGTTTATTCTATTCCGGGAATAATGCCTTTGAACATTTCTTTCAGTTTTGTTTTGCCCAGTAATATCTCTTTCTCGGTACCGGCAACCCAATCCCTTGCAGGATAAAAATCTCCATCTGCAGATGCCACCGTAATTTTAAATTCAAATTCGAGGGCACCTCCCGTTGGAATGAATAATGGCCCAACAGAATTATTTCCGGTTCCTTCTTTTGAAATCTTTATAGCTTCAAATTCTTTTAACTCAGCTCCTTTGGGATCGCCTTGCCTGCTTCTTAGAGAAATAAGAAAATAACTTGCCCGCAGTGTATCAAAAACTGCTGGCGGTATTGTAAATTTCACCTGCTGGTTTTTTGTCCCGGCCACTCCACCGGTAACAGCATCTAACACTTTTTGATCACAGGGATTACAATCTTCCACCGAATACTCTAGCCACATTACAACAGAGGGATCAGTGTCTATCCATGCAGGTATCCGGTTACTTTCAAAATCAACCTGCGCCTGCGATGGAATAATAGCATCATTTAAAGCCCATGAATAAATGATAGGTTTTATACCGTTAATCTCTTTTTTTAATATATGAATGTACTTTAGCCGCAAGGGATATGGAGTAAGATTCCTCCATTTCTGGCTGCGCCAGTTAGCAGGATTGAGATTCATCTTTCCAAGTGTCCTGATATCAGCCAGATTAATTGTAGCCGGCACCTGTTGATCTAAAATTGATTCATCTGAGGGTTTTAGAATAACCGATGCGCTTATTCCTTCACGGGAAGTAAGCGAAGTCTGAATAAAATCTTTTGTTATAACATCTGTTTGCCAGGCCACCTTTATATCGCTGTTAAGGTCAGTATAACTTTCTACTTTTATTTTTCCTTCCGGAATATTAAATTGTGACCCTAATGTACTTTGAAAAGTGAACTGTGGATTTTCACGAAGTGGTAAAAAGCGAAGATCAACAAAATCAGGTCTTACGGATTTCAACAATTCCTTTACAAACCCCCGTTCTCTTGAACTGATGCCTGAAGTAAGGGTTGCAGACATCCTTACCGGAGCATCCGAATTGGTTTCTTCACCGGCATTTGTTTGTGTGCCATAGAGTATTCTGAAATCATATCCTTTCTCTGGTTCTGCTTTTGTTTCCCATTTCAGATGAAAATCGGCAGGAAGGATATAGTAAATACCTGAATTAATATTCTTATCAGCAAATACATTTATATTGATATTAGAGATATCCTGTGGCCTTTTGAAATCTACATCAGCACTTAATCCGTCTAACAAATAAAACTGAAGATTTTTATCCGGTCCTTTCGGTGTTTTATCTACTGACCCTGTTACCGGGGGATTTTTTATTGCAATATCCTTCATTGTATAAATCTGGTTAGCCACATATACCATTTTTATGTCCTTTTTGAATGAATACGTATATGCTCTGTTTGGTCTGCCATCTTTGTATATGTCAGAACCATTCAGCACCAGTTCTGTGCCGTTAAGCAACAAGTTCAGATTGGTTGTCTTATAGTTCAATGCATATACCGCCCTGTAACTATTGGAGCCAGTTGAAACTAATGACGTTTTGCCCCAATCACAATCTTGCGGACTGCATCTTCCAAACACCTGAATAGAATTATCGTTAGAAACTATAAGTTTTGTAATACCCTGCGTATTCTGATCAGTATTAACCCAGGTGCCGGAAATATTATCCGGCCCTGATACCACAAAGTTGAATTTGCGAAAGTAATTGCCTCCGCCCGGCGTTATACCAGGCTTAATATTTCGTATTACAGCGGGATTAATATACGTCTTGGACGGGTCAAAATAAATTGTCTTGGAAGGTGTTATATCCTTTTTTTCATTAGTAAGGCTTGCGGCCTTGCCAACCGGCACAAGCGGCACATTAATAAGTACATTCTTAGCATCCAGGTTTGTTTTCCACTTCTTATTCAATTGAAAGACTGATATATTCCCTGTTCCGTTTTGTTTTTTCGAAACATCAATGCGCAGGTAAACAGACTCGTACTCTTTATTTTCAGGAAGGCCAGAGGCAAGATCAATTGTAAACTCAACAGGTGATATTGAGGCAGATTGAGCAAATTGAAATTTTGTCATTTCTGCCTGAACCTTCCGGTCTCCAGCCAAACATGAAATGGTAAAAAGGCCACCCACATAATCCTTAAAGAACACTTTCCCTTTTAATTTTTTCTCAGCATCATGAGTAATTATAATACTATCTACCTGACCGGAAATTTTTCCGCCAAAAAGGAGACCAATTCCTGATTCGATTAATGATGTAATATCATCAGATTTAGTCAGTTTTTTATTCTGTAACCCACTAAAATTTTGGGAATTTGATGCCTGAATATAAAAAACAGCACAGGCTAAGAAGGCAGTTCTTAATAACATAAATATTATGCTTAATGGTTTAAAATAATACTACTTATCAGATTCCCGCCAACAGGCATCTTAATCTTGTCCTGCTTATCTTATTATTCTCATATGAATGCCCTTACAATAATAACATTTGTAACCCAATTTACACAAAATGTGTATAAACAAAACATTTAATAACTTGTTCAAAATAAATTTCTGAAAAATGAGTATTTCTACCAAGTCATTATTCATTAAACCCAAACTAACATATGTCGCATTAAGTGTCAAAAAAGTTGTACGGTTTAAAATTTAGGTTAACTCCGTTTCAAGATTGAAAAGCATTGAATCGTGTTGTATTACTGATATTCACAGCTTTATATTTCACAATCTGTTATTTTTGAGTATGAATTCAGGAATAATACTTTTTGACGGTTTCTGTAATTTCTGCAACAGCATGGTAAATTTTACCATCCGCAATGACAAAAAGGGGAAACTTAAATTTTCTCCCCTACAATCAGGATATGGAACGATGCTAAAAGAGAAATATGGCATTTCGCCAGATGCTGATACTATTGTATTTATTGATAATGAAAAAGCATATACCTATGCTGTTGCTGCTATCAGGGTATGCAAATATTTAGACTGGCCAGCAAGATTGCTGTATATACTCATTATTATACCCCCCTTTATAAGCCAGCCGGTCTATAAGTGGTTTGCCAAACGAAGGTATAAGTGGTTTGGGAAAAAAGCTGCTTGTATGATGCCTTCTCCTGATCTAAAAAAAAGATTCTTAACTTAAGTTATTTATCTCTCATTAATAGCAGTAATCACTTTGTCAATACTTAACATCCCTTAATTAAAAGTGTGTTTTGACCCATCCGACAATGTTAGAATTGCTTTCTTGTCCAAAAAACTTTTTTCTGCCTTTACATCAGTAATATCTGATTTAATGATTTCGAGGTACCCTTCGCTTCCCCATTTTGCAAACATAGCCTCTGAAAGCAACCCCTTTGCAGAAACATCATACTGAGCATCATAAAGTAGCCTCTTGTTCGTTACGGTAAGTTTTCCATTAAATTTCCCTCCTCCCGGAGGAGAATAAAGCAAAGTCCAGGTATCAATTACCTGTTCTTCGGGCATTAAATTGAAAGGTAATTTTGACATAAAAACTATTTTGTTTTATAAAACTACTTTATTTTAATCATTCCATTCATATAAAAAACACATTCGCCACCAATTATTACTCTCTCCTCATTCAATTGTTCGCAATATAACTGACCACCCCTTTTTGAAAGCTGCCGGGCATACAAAATTGATTTGTCAAGCTTTTCACTCCAGAAAGGAATAAGCTGAGAATGAGCAGAGCCAGTAACCGGATCTTCATCAATTCCAACACCGGGAGCAAAAAACCGGGAAACAAAATCTGCATCCTTACCTGGCGCAGTAATTATCAATTCACCAAAATGTTTTCTTAATAACGAAAAGTCTGGCTGGCAACTGGCTACAGCATCTTCATCAAGTAACTCTACCAGCCAGTCGCGGTGCTTATACACACCCACAATTTCTTTTCCACCGAGTGAAGCCGAAAACTCGGAGGGATAATCTTCCACCCTTTCAGGCTTCCATGACGGAAAATCCATTAAAATATTTCCCTTATCATTTTTTATTAGAAGAAAACCGCTCTTCGAATCAAAAATAATTTTCTTTTTTTTCTTCTTAAGAATATTGAAAATAACAAAAGCCGCAGCCAATGTTGCATGACCGCACAGATTTACTTCAGCAAGTGGTGTAAACCAGCGAATATTAAAATCAGCTTTACTGCTTCTAGTCCCTTCAACAAAAAAAACTGTTTCGCTTAGATTGTTCTCCATGGCTATTTGCTGCAACAACTCATCCGGCAGCCATTTTTTTAAGGGGATTACAGCAGCAGGATTACCACTAAACAATTTACCGGCAAAAGCATCAACTTGATAAATATTAAGTTTCATCGTCTGATTATTTAATAGTGCAAATTATAAAAACCCATCAAGTATTTCCGGAAAGGGATAAATTCATTATTCTTATTCAATAAAATTTTGTATCTCAGGCTGCGATAATCGAACTAACCATTCATTCGTCATTCTTTCATCATTGCCATTACCACATCAATTATATCTTCCGTATTTGGCTTGCTGAAATAATCTCCATCGCTGCCATAGGAAGGTCTGTGTTCTTTTCCGGTAATCGTACGGGGTGCCACATCAAGATATTTGTAACCGCCCTGTTCTTCCATCACTTTGTTAAACATAAACCCGGCTGCTCCACCTGGTACATCTTCATCCACAAAAACAATCCGGTTTGTTTTTTTCAACGATTCGAGAATGATATGCTTTAAGTCAAAAGGCAATAAAGTTTGCACATCGACTACCTCGCAACTTATTCCTTGCTCTTCCAGAATATGAGCTGCATCTATCACAATTCGCAAGGTTGATCCATAAGAAACTATGGTTACATCTGTTCCTTCATTAATAATTTCAGGTACGCCAAGCGGTACTGTATACTCAAGCAAATTAGAAGGAAGCTTTTCCTTTAATCTGTAACCGTTTAGGCATTCCACAACAAGACCAGGGTCATTGCTGCGGAGGAGTGTATTATACATGCCAACAGCCTGCGTCATATTTCTGGGCACACATACATACATACCACGGAGAGAATTTATTATCATCCCCATCGGCGAACCACTATGCCATATCCCTTCCAGTCTGTGCCCTCTTGTTCTAACAATCAATGGACAGGACTGCTTACCTGAAGTACGATAATGCAATGTGGCTACATCATCACTCAATGGCTGTAATCCATACAACAGGTAATCCAGATATTGGATTTCTGCAATTGGCCTCAGCCCCCGGTAAGCAAGGCCAATTCCCTGACCCATAATAGTGAGCTCCCTGATACCTGTATCAAAAATGCGAAGATTACCATGCTTCTGCTGCAGCCCGCTAAAGCCCTGGTTTACATCGCCGATATAGCCAAGATCTTCTCCAAAAGCCAGTACTTTTGGGTTAGATGTAAAGAGCTGGTCGAAATACCGGTTCAGTACTTCAAAACCGTTTACTATTTGTACATCGTAAGCATAAGAAGGCTTAACTTCATTTACATGCAAGGCACTTTTAACGCCTTCATTATACAGGTGCGAGTTGTAAAGCTTCTTACTTTCGGCCAGCAGGTCATTATAATAATCTCTGGTCCAAAATGCTGCGTCTGTATCTCCGGAAATGAGCAAGGCGTTGTATAATGCCTTCATTACATCCCTGCGAAGTGGTTCCCTAATCGCTGAAAGTTCTGTTGCAATCTTATGCAGGGTAACTGCCAAATCTGGCAACGCCTTTGCCATGGAATGAATAAGCTCTGTTGCTCTAGCCACCTGTACTTTTACCGGAGCAATGTATTTTTCCCATGCAGCATTTCTGTTATCCCTCACAAATTCCTTTGCTTTAACAGCAACTTCCGTAAGATCGTCATCTTCTGCCAGGTCGTTTGCAACAATCCACTCCCGCATTTTCTTTATCCCATCCCACTCTCTCTCCCATTCAAGCCTTTCGGGTGATTTATACCTTTCATGGCTTCCGGAGGTGGAATGTCCCTGTGGCTGGTTGATTTCTTCTACATGAAATAAAACGGGAATATGATTTTCTCTGGCCAAGCGTACTCCTTCTTCAAAGACTTCACACATACCGGCATAATCCCAACCTTTTACTGTATAAATTTTTATTCCGTTTGTATGCTCCTCTTTATTCAAACCGGCCAAGGCCTCTGAAATTGAACCCTTAGTTGTTTGCAATTGTTTAGGGACAGATATCCCATATCCATTATCCCAAACAAACACAGCCATTGGGATTTGTAAAACCCCGGCGGCATTTAAAGCTTCCCAAAAGTGACCCTCGCTGGTTGAGGCATCACCAATAGTGGCAAAACAAACCTCATTACCATTATTTGATAAATGCTTGTAGGAGTGTAACTCCTCAATATGCCTGAATGCCTTCGATGCATAAGCTAATCCCAAGGCCCTGGGCATTTGCCCTGCTGTGGGTGCCATATCACTTGAAGTATTCTTCATGGATGCAAGGTTTAGCCAGTCTCCATTTTCATCAACATTAGGAGTAGCAAAATGGCTGTTCATTTGCCTGCCGGCACTAAAAGGATCATTATTAATATCCGGATCGGCATATAGTTGTGCAAAAATCTGCTCAACCGTTGCCATACCAGATGCAATAGCAAAAGTCTGGTCTCTGTAATATCCGCTGCGAAAGTCTCCTGGTTGAAAAAACTTGGCCATGGCAACCTGTGCCACTTCTTTCCCATCGCCAAAAATGCCAAACTTGGCTTTCCCGCTTAGCACTTCCTTGCGGCCAAGCAGGCTGGTCTCCCGGCTTATGCAGGCTGTTCGGAAATCGTTCAGTACTTCATTTCTGAACTTATCGAAGGAAAGTTTTCCTTCATCGGTCATTACTTCCGGATTAGTATGTTCCATGAAGCAAAAATAGGGAGATTGACCTGCCCCAATCCGGCTGTGAAAAAATTGCTGATTCCATCTGCAACCCATTTCACCTATTTAGCATCTTTTCGCTAAATTTGGGGTCATTAATATTTCCTTTCTGATGAAGAAATTACCAATTTTTCTGGCTCTTTCGTTGGTTTGCATATTGTCAAATGCACAACAAACGCCTCAAAATGAGCATGCAGGACATAATCATGGTCAGGCCACAACAACAAAACCTGTTTTACAGCAAGACAATCTGGTTGTGAAAGAAACAGAATTCGATTTTGGCAGTATTCCACAAGGGAAACCTGTTTATCACATTTTTATACTTGAAAACAAGGGCAAAACCGAACTGAGACTCGATAATGTAACAGCCAGTTGTGGATGCACCACTCCCGAATGGAGCCGTGACCCGATACCAGCTGGCGGTACTGCGCAGGTAAAAGTTGGCTACAACTCAGCAGCAGAAGGTACATTTGCCAAACCAGTTTCAATTATTTATAATACAAATCAAACAAAGCAATTAATAATAAAAGGCAATGTATGGAGGGCCCCCGACGGACCAGCGCCGGCCAATGCATCAATTGATATACTTAAAAAGCAAACATTTTAAATTAAAAACCATGAAGAAGTTATTTTTACTTGCAACTGCATTTGCATTCTCTTTTGCTGTAACAGCGCAAACAAAACCTGAAGATGTTGTAAAGTCTAATGAAGAAACACATGATTTTGGTAAAATAAAGCAAGGAGAACCCGCATCATTTGTTTTTGAGCTAAAAAACATCAGTAAAGCCCCTGTGGTTGTTGAAAGTACCAGTGCATCTTGTGGTTGCACCACACCAGAAAAGCCTACAGAACCAATCTTACCAGGTGAAGTAGGGAAAGTGAAAGTACAATATAATGCTGCTGCTGTAGCTCCCTTTACAAAAAGATGTATATGTAAAACTGGCAGGAGTTGACCAGCAATTAATTCTTCATATCAAAGGAGAGGTTCTTACTGCTGAAGCCTATGCCGAGTACCTGAAAACATTGCCTCCGCCACCTGCAAAACCTGTGAAGGCTGCAAAAAAATAACCACTGACCATCTTCAACATTATTATTAAAATCCCCCGTCTTACAGGGGATTTTTTATTTAACAATCCAATGAAAACGGTCTTGCATCAATGGCAAATTTTTCCAATTGTCTGCCTTACCCGTTACAGTTACAGGCTTTTCGTTTAATGAATAATCCAAAACAAGCAAACTATCATTCACCTCAACCCGATAATTTATTGCTACCCTGTTTTGCTGATAGTCTTCCGCTAACAACAGTCGATTAGAAGTATCATAAGTAAGACGGTAGTCCCGCATACGGTCATCATTCTGTTGAAAAATCAGATAGCCGTTTCTGTGAATAAAAAATCTTTTGTAAGGAAAATCCCCCTTTGCAAGTGTATCATCGCTCAGCACAACAGCCTGCACAGTGTACGCACCATGAAGAAATGGTCTGGCCACTTTATCATCATTATAATTCCCGCTTTGTATATAAGGATATAAACTTTCAGACAGAATAATACCGGCAATAAAAGATTTCAGAAAAATTCCCTAAAAATATTGTTGCTGTATACATAACCAGGTTTATGAAATGCCGGATTAACAACCTTATTTGAAAAAATGGCTGTCCCGATTCTTTTTCCATAGGGCCACAAAAGGTAAATTGCTATGAATAAAAGAAAAAAAGAAAATAGTTTTACAGAAATATCAAAGGCGAAATTTATAACAATCACCTGCAGCAACACAATAAAAGACAACAAAAGACCCGCAAGCCTTGTACGGCTGAAAAATAAGAATATGGCTGCTAATATCTCAATTCCTCCCGTAACCCAGTTGTACAACTTTGAACTGCCCATAGAAGACCAGAAAAGTATATCCTTATCCAACTGCCCCATTGGTGTATAAAGAGTATTGGGCTCCGGAATATAAAACTGGCTTTTGAAAACCTTATCCAAGCCATATTTCATTAATACCACACATAAATAAAAAAGACATGCGTAATAAACAAATAACTGCAGATGTCTTATTGTTCCAATATTTCTAACCCCAAAAATTAATAGTCCGGATATAATGAAAGAAAGTACTAACAGCCACAGCGTAAGCAGGTACATTGAAGCGGAATCGGAAGATATTATTGCGTTTTTTTGTGTAATACAAAATAAAGATTTACCGGCCCAATCAATAATTGAGCTAAAAACTGAATCAGTTATTTGATGCTGAAAAGGAAAAAAATAAAAAGAAAAAGGAATAAACAAGATGCCCAGAAATAAAAATATCCCGGCAGTTATTTTTAAAAAGTTGGGCTTTATTTCCATAATAACTAAGCAGCCAACATCCGTTTAGCTCTACGCTGAAACCACAGCCAGGCACCACCGGCAATTAGAAATGAAAAAATAATAATAGCAGCAATTATCGTTACAAATTGTGGTCCGAAAGGAGACTGATTATTACCTTCAAAGCCAGATGCGACGGGAATAATGGCTGATTTTTTTGTCTTAGTCTTGTATTTCTTTTTTTTATTGTCATATCCGACAAAAACAACTTTCTCTGCCGGTTTCATAAAATGATACTGTTCTTTTAATACTTTTTTTATGCTATCCAAAGAATGATTGCGTGAAAACAGCGGATGGTTAAACACACTGTCCCTGCCAGCCTTCCAAAGCTTAGGATCAGAAAGGGGTTTCTCAGTTGTCCTGTCCACACGGGTACAATATTCGCTGGTTACCATTATGGCCATTCCATCTGAAACATAAATCACACTATCCAACTGGGCATTTTAACTTCCCGTTGCGGAGCCATTCCAAAATTTGAAAACTCCATATCAAAAAGATTTTCTTCAAACGCAATGCTGAAATTTTCTGCGCTACCGCTATGACTTTTAAAAGCAATCTTTTTTGTTTGTGCTATTACTGCTGATACCCCTAAAACAAAAAAGGCCAACAATGGCTATTCTTTTTTCATATCAATACTTTACATGTTATCAACCTTTTTTTGCAATTCATCGGTGTACTTTGATGACAAAGATTTAAGTTCATTCACCATTTTTTGTGCCAGTACCTTATTCTTCTGTTTTAAATACATGAGACATGCATAATAACGGGCATTTTCATTTTTTGGGTTTAGCGAAATGGCTTCAGTAAAATTTTCCTCCGCTTCTGCATCATTTCCTGTCTTATAATAACTATATCCCAGTTCTACAAATGCTGCAGTATACGTTGGCTCTTGCTCAACCGCTTCCATAAGATAAGGAATTGCTTCTGTATACTTACCTGCAGAGTTAAGACAATATCCAATACCAAAATCCGCCTTTCGTTCTTTGGGCTTTACAGATAACGCCTTGCGGTACCAGGCTATTGCTTCATTACAATCCTTCTTATTGTCTCTGTAAACTTCAGCAATTCCGTTATATGGTACATGGCTTTTGGGGTCAATTTCCATTGCCTTTTTGTAATAATTGATTGCATCTTCATCCTGTTTCAGCCTTGAACTGGCAAAACCCAGTTCAAGAAAAGTGTTAAGATAATCAGACTTCAATGATAGCGACTTGGTTAATGGCTCTTTTGCCTTTGCGTACTCTTTTATTGCATTGAAAATGAAACCTTTCCTGTACCAATACAAATAATCAGTTATTAGGGATTTTGAAAGGCTTTCATACTTTTCAAAAAAGAAAAGAGCATCTTTATATTCATCATTACCATACTTTATAACCCAGCTGCTTATATACTTCTGAATGATCGGGTTTCAACTCAAGGCATTTGTTGTAATATTTAATAGCCGAATCTGTATAATCAATTTTTTGAAATGAGTAAGCCAGCTCAAAATAAACTTTTGGCTCTTTATTCCACCTTTTTAATACTTTTTTTAAGGTAGAATTGGCTTCTTTAAATTTCGCCAAATCATTCTGACACCAGCCCATCTCATACAAAGCCTCAGTGTAATCTGGCTTGAGCGCAACGGCTTTTGTAAATTTTTCCAATGCAAGATTTACATTTTTTTCCTCTTTTAATTTAACTCCTTCCTTGTATAATGCAGCAGCGTCCTGGGCAAATATCTTGCAGCTAAATAGTAATACCGCAACCGAAGTAAGAATGGTTTTGTTTCTCATATCGCTAAAATAAGATAGTATTACGAATCCTCAGGTATCACTGGCGGGAATTCTTATATAGTTTCAGTAATTATAACAGAAAAAAGGTATTCTGGCGGTAAGCATTTATTCTTTATAGATTTTAATGACTTTTATTCCATCGTTTTTAATATAAGCCCTGTACATACCCGGTGTGCAAAAAGGCATGGAAATATTACCAAGTTTATCAACAGCAATAAGCCCGCCATCACCACCAATTGCCGGCAGTCGTTTCATTACCATTTCGGTTGCAGCAACCTCCAATTTCATTTTTCCAAATTCAATCATATCGCTTATGCTCTTGGCCATTACAAGGCGAATAAAATATTCGCCCCATCCTGTACAACTGATAGCGACTGTACTGTTATTAGCATATGTACCCGCCCCGATAAGAGGTGCATCTCCCACCCGGCCATAACGCTTGTTGGTCATACCACCGGTGCTGGTTGCAGCGGCAAGATTTCCATACCGGTCAAGCGCCACTGCCCCCACTGTCCCATATTTACCGCCAACTATTTTTCCATTTTCCGAAAGAGAGAAAAAAAGTTCACTGAAAGCAATTTCTCTTCTTTTGATTTGAGTAACTGAGTCAGTTTCTTGCTTCTCTTTCTCATTTTCTTTGGCTTTTTGCAAGCCCTGCCACCGGTTTTCAGTAAAAAAATAAGATGGGGCAACAATTTCGAGCCCCTGCTGTTTTGCAAATTGTTCGGCACCCAGCCCTGTCATCATTACATGAGGACTTTTCTCCATTACAGCCCTCGCTGCTTTTATTGGATTTTTAACTGTTGTAATACCTGCCACCGATCCGGCAGACAGTGTCTTCCCGTCCATAATGGCCGCATCCAGTTCATTCTTTCCTTCATTAGTAAATACAGCTCCTTTCCCGGCATTGAAAAGAGAGTCGTTTTCGAGTACTATAACAGCCGCTTCAACAGCATCAATTGCAGAACCGCCATTCTTTAATATCTCGTTTCCTATTTGAAGCGCATTCTCCAGTCCGCTTATGTAAGCTTTCTCTTTCTCAGGTGTCATTTGGCTTTTAAGTATGGTTCCTGCCCCGCCGTGAACAACCAGTACATATTTATCTTTTAGTTTGGTCTTTGTAACCTGGGCATATGTAGCATTAATTATGCAAACTAGTAGGAAAAGAATAGTTAGCCGTTTCATTTTTTCTGTTTTTATGCAAATTATTGATTGTATCTGCACTGTAATGAAATCAGTTTTGTTTAAACATTAGTTAAATAGCATTCTTCTGCAATAAGAGTTTGGCATTGTACTTGCCTAACGGGTTCGATTGCATACTTTTACATCAAATTTCAGCAGTCTGAAAAGATTTAAAAAAATATTAAAATGGTTTTTAATCATTTTGCTGGTTTTACTGGCCAGTATTTACATATTTATTCAAACACCTTTTGGGCAAAATTGGATAACACGGCAGGTAACTAAAAAACTCTCCCGGAACCTCCACACAAAAGTCACTATAAATCATGTTAATTTTTCGCTGCTCAATAAAATGCACCTGGAAGGCGTACTTGTTGAAGACCGCCAGGGTGACACACTGCTTTTTTGCCGGCGATGTTAAAGTTAGAATTACTGACTGGTTTATCTTTAAAAAGATGTGGAACTAAAATACATCGGTCTTGAAAATGCAATAGTAAAACTGCAAAGGCCCGATTCAGTGTGGAGGCACCAGTTTCTGGTTGATTATTTCTCTTCATCACCAGGCAGTACAAAAAAGAAAAAAGGCGGAATAAAGTTAGACTTGAGAAAAGCAGAGTTGAAGAATGTAACATTTATTAAAAAGGATGCATGGCTTGGTGATGACATGACGATAACACTGGGAAAACTGGACCTTGATGCTGACAAAATTGATTTTACTGGAAAAAACTATTCAATCAAATCACTCATTATTACTAAGCCGGTTACTGCACTGGAAAAATACGCAAAGCATAAACCAACAGACACCACCGCATTAAAAGAGATAATAAAAGAAGTACTTCGCCCTGCATCCTGGAATAAGGGTGGGGCGGCAATACAAATTGCGAACTTGAAAATTATTGATGGAACATTTAAAAACAATAAGCTTGACGGACATCAGCAATTTGCCCATTTTGATGGTCAACACATTTTATTTACTGCAATCAATGCTGAGTTTAAAGACGCAGGCTTAACAGGAGATACAATACGCAGCAAAGTAAATTTAACTGCTAAGGAAAGAAGTGGTCTTTTTGTAAAAAGCATGGTTGCTGATGCAAAAATCACCCCGCAGGGAATGGCTTTCAGTAATATGAATATTGAAACCAACAGTAGCAACCTTCGTAATTATTTTTCCATGTCATATGCCGACATGGGCGACTTAGGAAACTTCATTCATAAAGTAACCCTGGCAGCAACCTTTAAAGATGCAACCATACACAGCGATGACATCGCTTTCTTTGCTCCTGCTCTAAAAACGTGGAATAAAGAAATAAAGCTGAATGGAAAAGTCAGAGGATTGGTTGATGATTTTACAGCAAGAGATTTGCTGCTTCAATCGGGAAACAGCACCTATCTTGATGGCGATATAACAATGACCGGCCTGCCTGACATTAATCAGACATTCATCGATTTCAAAGCAAACGATTTCAGAACTACGTACAATGATGCATCTGCCTTTGTTCCCGCAATAAGAAAAATAACAAAACCGGAATTAGGCAAAATAGAGTTTGTAAACTTCAAAGGAAACTTTACGGGTTTTATCCGGGACTTTGTAACCTACGGCACAATTCAAACAAACCTGGGCAGCATCAGCCGCGATCTCAACATGAAGTTGCCCAAAGGACAAGACCCTGTCTATTCGGGTAGGATAGAAACAGACAATTTCCAATTAGGCACTTTTCTTGGTGATAAAAATACCGGTTCCCTATCTGTAAAAGGAACGCTAAAAGGGAAAGGGTTTAATGAAAAATCAAGAAATACGTTAGTGGATGGTACAATCCGGCACATTGAGTACAATAAATACAGGTACGAAAATATTGTGATAAAAGGCAAACTTGACAAAAACCTGTTTGAAGGATATGCAAAGATGAACGATAACAATGCCAAACTGGAATTAAACGGCGCTATTGACTTTAATAAAACCACCCCAAAGTTTAATATGCTTGCCAATATTATGGAAAGCGACCTGCTTAAACTGGGCATTAGTAAAGACAGCATACAGTTCAGGGGAAAAACAAACCTTGATTTTTCTGGCAAAAACCTCGACAATTTCCTGGGTACAGCCCGCATATCGGATGCTGAAATATTAAAAAATGGCGAAAGATTACCCTTTGATTCGTTAGTATTAACAGCAGGCTTTTCGGGAGAAGAAAAGAAATTATCCGTTGCCTCAAACGAGTTTAACGCTACGATTAACGGAACATACAACCTTAAAGAATTGCCCGATGCTTTTGCATTTTTTCTTAACAGGTATTATCCATCATTCGTAAAAGCGCCAAAGAAAATTCCGCAAAACCAGCAATTCAACTTTAACATCAATACTTATTATGTAGATGAGTATATAAAACTGATTGACAAAAAAATTTCGGGATTTAATTTCAGCAAATTGCAGGGAAGCCTGAACATGGCATCACAGGAGTTGTCTTTTTCTGGAAATATTCCGCAGTTCAAATTCAGGCAATATAATTTTGACGATGTAAATCTTGAAGCAACCGGCAATAAAGAAAGGCTATCTATAACCGGAGAGCTAAAAAACATAAACCTCAGCGACAGCCTGAATATACCCCTTGCCAATTTCAGTGTAAGTACAAGAAATGACTCATCCCGGGTTTAAATTAAATCGGGAGCAAATCAGGCGGTGGAAAGTGCTAACATAAATGCTTTGGTGCTTACTTACGGAGACGGCGCAGAAATTGAATTTGAAAAATCTGATTTTACTCTTAACGGAAAGCAGTGGACGATAGACGAAAACGGGAAATTGTCATTCAGAAGAAATTCTCCCGTCGCAGGTAATCTTGTAATGTACGAAGGCGACCAGAGAATTAATCTGCATACCGAAAAATCACAGAAAGGAGACTGGAACGACCTGAAAGCCGACCTGACAAAAATTAACCTTGGTGATATCGGGCCATTTATTATGCCTAAAAACAGACTGGAAGGATTAGTTACCGGCAATATACTTATTGAAGATCCAACTGGCAAAATGGTCATTACTTCCGATAATGTAAAAACAGACCAACTACGGCTTGATAATGATTCTCTCGGCGAAGTAAAAGCAATCGTAAAATATAGTAATACGGAAAAGGAACTCTCCTTTAACGGAAATACAGTTAACCAGGAAAATAACCTGATTTTTGATGGTCATATATTTCTGAATCCGGAAAAGGCAAAAGACAATAAGATTGCATTAAAAGCAAAACGATTTGAAATAAAAGTACTTGAACGTTTTCTTGGAACCTTATTTACTGATATGCAAGGGTATCTGACCGGCAATGTTGATCTGGAAGGTGCTTTTAAAAACATTGCGGTAACAGGAAAAGGGAAGCTGGAAAATGCAGGACTGAAAGTAATTTTCACTCAGTGTTTTTATAAAATCAAGGATACCAATATTGAACTGACCCCGGAAGAAATAAACCTGGATGGATTAACACTTATTGACACCGTTACAAAAAATCCTGTTTACATTACTGGCGGAATAGAGCATTCTTCGTTTAAGAGTATGTTATACAAACTTGAAGTTTCGACCAAAAAACCCCGTACCACTGACACAATATATAACAGGCCGGTGCTGTTACTAAATACAACTATAAAAGACAATAAGCAGTTTTATGGCCGGGTAAAAGGAACAGGGTCGTTGTCCGTCAGCGGTACAGACAAGGACATGTACATTACCATCGATGCTAAGGCTTCAGAACGGGACAGCAGTTTCGTAACACTCCCGCCATCCAGCAGCCGTGAGTCTGGAATGGCGGATTTCCTCGTAGAAAGAAAATATGGCAGAGAAATGGATGAGTCGGATTTCAAAAAGAAAAACACAAACCTTACATATGATGTACGACTGACGGCTAATCCTGCAGTTACGGTGCGAATGATTCTGGATGATCTTACAGGTGATGAAATAAAAGGTAAAGGAAAAGGAACTCTCAATATCCGTTCCGGCAGTTCTGAGCCATTAACATTGCGTGGACGGTTTGATATTGATGAAGGTGATTACCTGTTTACTTTCCAGTCTTTCTTTAAAAAACCCTTTGTATTGGAAAGGGGTGAAAAAAACTACATTATTTGGGATGGCGATCCCTATGGCGCAACAATGAATGTTACGGCTGCCTATACAGCGTCAAAAGTCAACCTTACGCCACTTGCCACATTATTAAATAGTGATGATAATAATTTACAAGGGCAACGGGAGGATGTATATGTTACTGTTAATCTTACTGACAGCTTGTTCAAACCAAAGTATAGTTTTAGTTTAAAATTCCCTGAAAACAGCCGTGTAAACACCGACCCTTCGCTTGCACTGGGCGTGCAACAACTGGAAAAGAATGAAAATGAGCTGAACAAACAAGTTGCCTATCTCATAGTGTTAAACAGCTTTGCTCCATTGAGTTCGCAAAGCTCCACCGGAAGCGCAATGGGAAATACACTCAATGAATTTGCCTACAGTACATTCTCAAGTATTTCAGGTCTGCTGTTCAATGAGATTAGCAAAGTTGTTAACGATGCATTCGCACAGGTTTCTGGCAACAGGGTCGGATTCAACATCAGCGGTTCAGTATATAACCGTAACCTGCTGGAACAAAGAGGCAGCAACCTGATCCCTAACCAAAGTCAGCTTGACATTAATATCCCTATTTACATCAGCGACCGGTTTTATGTTAAATTGGGGAGCCGGCTTGACCTGGCCCTGCAGAATACTTCAACAGTTCAGAAAAACATCCTTTTTTTACCCGATGTTACTCTTGAGTGGTTGATAAATGAATCGGGGACATTAAGAGCTTCGCTATTTTACCAGCAAAATATTGATGCATTGAATGTTGCCTCATTAGGACAAACTGGAAAATCCACAAGATATGGTGGCAGTGTTTCATTAAGAAAGGACTTCAACAAACCGGCTGACCTGTTTAATTTTCTAAAAAGGAAGAAGAACAAGAAAAATAAACAGGAGACTTCAGCTCCGGCAGGAGAAGCAAAAAAAGAAGAACCGGCAAAAGGAGCTAACTAACAAGGCAACTTATCCTTTATCCAGTATTTCATGTCCCATTTTATCTCTCTTAGTCAGCAGGTATTTTTTATTAAAGTTATTGGCCGGCATCTCAATAGGCACACTTTCTGCAATTTCCAGTCCGTATCCGGTCAGTCCAACTCTTTTTTTAGGGTTATTGGAAATTAAACGCAACCTGGAAACGCCAAGATACCTTAGTATTTGTGCCCCAATACCATAATCCCGTTGATCCATTTTAAAGCCAAGGTGAAGGTTCGCTTCTACAGTATCCATTCCACTCTCCTGCAAGCGATAGGCTTTTAGTTTGTTCATTAGTCCAATACCTCTTCCTTCCTGGTTCATATATAATATTACTCCTTTCCCTTCCTTTTCCACCATCTGCATGGCTTTTTGCAGTTGTTCGCCACAATCACAACGCAATGAGCCCAGTATGTCTCCGGTAAAACAGGAAGAATGAACCCTTACCAGTACGGCCTCATCTTTCTCCCATTGGCCTTTGAGCAAAGCCATGTGCTCATTGCCGGAGTTTTTTTCCTTAAACGCCACCAGTTTAAAATCGCCAAACCGGGTAGGCATATCAACTCTTACCACTTCTTCAATAAGAAGCTCTGTCCTCATTCTGAATTCAATAAGGTCTTTAATTGAAATGATCTTAAGATCATGCTTCTTCGCCACTTCAATTAACTGGGGCAACCGGGCCATCGTACCATCCTCATTCATTATTTCAACAAGTACTCCTCCAGATTCTAAACCTGCAAGCTTTGTTAAATCCACAGCTGCTTCCGTATGACCTGTTCGCCTTAGAACCCCTCCATTTTTTGCAATAAGCGGAAAAATATGACCCGGCCGGCCTAAATCCTGCGGTTTGGTACTTTTGTCTATTAACGCATTGATTGTCTTTGCTCTGTCGGCTGCAGAAATACCGGTAGTGCAGCCATTACCCAGCAAATCGACCGAAACGGTAAATGCCGTTTCATGTAATGATGAATTGTTGATAACCATTAGCTTAAGGTCCAACTCCTCACACCGCTTTTCAGGAAGTGCCACACAAATAAGGCCACGGCCATATTTGCTCATAAAATTCACTGTATCAGGGGAAATAGCCTGTGCCGCACCTATAAAATCTCCCTCATTTTCCCGGTCCTCATCATCCACGACTATGACCAGTTTTCCACATTTAATATCCTCAACAGCACTTTTTATCGTGTCAAACATGCTTTTTTTTTGGCAAAAGTAAATCAAAGATGCCACTGGTAAAGGTCAATTCCCGAAAAGCAGCAAAAAGAAAAGCAGGCTTTGTCTTTATAATGCATTATTTTTCAATAGTGGTTTGTTAATATTTGCCTATATTTATTTTGGAAATATTCCCTTTCTTTGCAACCGAAAACTAAAAACTTATGCTTAAGAGAATACTCTTCTTGTTTGTGTTGGCTTTTGTAGCCGGATCGTCCTTAATGGCACAGATAACTACATCTGCTATCGGTGGTTCTATAAAAAACTCAACAGATGAATCCCTGATGGGAGCCTCTATCGTGGCAACGCACCTGCCTTCTGGTACTAAGTACTCTGCTATCACCCGTTCGGGTGGTACATTCAGTATTCAGAATATGAGAGTGGGTGGCCCCTATACAATTGAAATAACTTTTGTGGGTTACAAACCCGAAAAAATTGAAGATGTTTTTCTGCAGCTGGCAGAAACATTTCAATTAACTCCCTTGCTGGTTAAAACTGATGCCACTCTTGAGAATGTAGTGGTGACAGGTGCAAGAAGAGGTACTATTTTAAATGCTAACAGAACTGGAGCTGTTACCAATGTTGGCAGAAGAGAAATTACTTCTTTGCCAAGTATCAGCAGAAGCATCAATGATGTTTCAAGGCTTACACCGCAGGCAAATGGTGCAGCTGTTGGTGGTGGCAACTATCGCCAGAATAATATTACCGTTGACGGTTCAGACTTCAACAATAGTTTTGGCATTGGATCCAATCTTCCTGCACAGGGTTCTCCAATATCACTTGATGCCATTGAAGAAATTTCTGTTAACGTTACTCCGTTTGACGTTCGCCAGTCAGGCTTCATTGGCAGTGCATTGAATGCTGTTACCCGTTCTGGCACAAACGAAGTACAAGGTTCTATTTATACATACTGGAGGAATGAAAAGATGCAGGGTGATAAAGTGGGTAAAGCCAACATTGTAAAGCAAAACCTTCAGTTCAATCAATATGGCGGAAGAGTGGGTGGCCCTATTATCAAGAATAAATTATTTTACTTCATCAACTTTGAAACTGAAAAAAGAGTTTCTCCCGGCCAGACAAAAGTGGCTTCAAACAGTGCATCTGATTATGGTACCGCTTCAAACATTGCACGGCCTACTAAAGCTGAATTGGATGCTATCAGCGCTTACCTGTTAACAAAATACGGATATGAAACCGGCCCATACCAGGGTTACGATCTGGAAGGCGAGAAACAGAAACTCTTGGTTCGCTTCGACTGGAATGTTAGCCCTAAGCACAAACTGAATATCCGTTATAGCCAAACCGAAAGTAAGGATCCGTCTTTGATGAGCAGCTCCACTTCAAGTTCTGGTGTAACATTTTCAACAGGTGTTGGAAGAAATGATATTAATGCGCTTCATTTTAAGAATACAAACTACTACCAGGAATATAACTTTTATTCAATTGCAGCTGAACTGAACAGTTCATTCTCTTCAAGAATTGCCAATACACTCAGGCTTTCTTACAATAACCAGAATGAACCCCGTAGCTCTGATAGCAAAGACTTCCCGTTTGTTGATATTATGAAAGATGGTCAACCTTTCACTTCGTTTGGTTATGAGCCCTTCACTTATGGCAACCTCAGAGATGTGAAAATCTATTCTGTAACTGATAACCTGACCATGACAGCCGGTAAGCATAACTTTCTCTTAGGTCTTCAGGCAGACTTTACAAAGACGCTGAACGGATTCCAGCCTTTAGGAGCAAGCTACTACCGCTTCAATTCATGGGCTGACTTCGTAAACGGTGTAAAGCCTACTGACTTTGCTTATACTTATTCACTTAAAAAAGATTACTCACAGGCATTCCCCACATTTAAATTTGCTCAATACTCTGCATTCTTCCAGGATGAATATACAGTGAACAAAAAACTGAAATTGACTTTTGGTTTGAGAGCTGACAAGTCTTCTTATCCAGGTGTTGAAGAAATAAAAGACAACAAGCTTGTGTCTGGATTAACATTTGCTGATGGCAAAAAATATAATACAGGTAAACTGCCAAGCGATAAAATTCTTTTTTCTCCCCGCTTTGGATTTAACTGGGATATATATGGAGACCGTTCATTACAGATTCGGGGTGGTACAGGTATCTTCACCGGCCGTGTTCCATATGTATGGATAGTTGGACAGGCTGGCAACTCCGGTATGTTGCAAATAACACAGTCGTACAATACGCAGGCTACAACATTTGGTCCGTTTAATCCTGCAGTTGGGTTCTACAGGCCGGTTACTCCTCCTGCTGCTGGTTCTACAATGCCATCTACTGTTACAGTGTTTGATGAGAAATTCAAAATGCCTCAAACACTCAAAACCAGTCTGGCAATTGATGTTAAACTTCCGTGGGGAATTGTTGGTACACTTGAAGGTATCTACAACAGAGATTACAGAGTTATTTACTCAAAGAACGTAAATCTTGTTGCTCCTGCCCCGCTGAATGTAGCCGGTTATCCTGACAACAGGCTGATTTATCCTTCAGCAAATGCTGCAAAATATATTAACAAGCTTGCTTCGGGAGGCCCTGGCATCCTCGTTCCAAGTGCATCTGGTACAACTGCGTTTAGTATGATTGTTACCAGTAACGAAAAGAGGGGCCATTCTGGATTCCTGACTATGCAGTTTGTAAAACCTTTCAAAAAAGGATTCTCTGCTATGATTGCTTATACCAAGTCTCTTACCAACAGGCTGTATGATGGTATAGGTGACCAGCCATTTAATACGTGGAGCCTGATTCAATCGTATAGCGGAGCAAACAATCCTTACCTCTCCTATGCTGATGATAATATTCCTGACAGGGTAATTGCTTCAATTTCCTATCGTAAAGAGTACCTGAAACATCTTGCCACACAAATATCATTCTTCTGGGAAGGTGGAATACAGGGCCGCTTTACTTATTCTTACAGCAGAGACTTCAACAGGGACGGCACCAATGCCGACCCAATCTATATTCCTAATAATGCATCAGAAATCACTTTCAGTCGCAAACTGTCAATGGTGTTGTTTACACAGCCCAGCAGCAAAGTGATCTTTTCTTTGCATATATAGAGCAGGACAAATACCTGAGAGCTCACAAAGGACAGTATGCGGAAAGAAATGGAGCACAGATACCTTGGAGAAACCAGTTTGATCTGAGAGTTGTTCAGGATTTGTTCACCAATATTGGTAAGAGCAAAAACACACTTCAATTCAGTGTTGATATCTTCAACTTTGGCAATATGCTGAACCCTAAATGGGGTGAGTTGAAAACGATCAACGCAAGCTCAATACTTGTTCCAAGAAACGAAAGTTCACTGGTTGCTGGTGGTACTGTTAAACCTGAATTCTGGCTCGCAACCGACAGAGGTCAGCTTATAACAAAAACATTCAGAGATAACCAAACTGTTTCTTCTACATACTATATGCAGTTTGGATTGAGATATTTGTTTAACTAATCTGGTACTTAATTAAGATAAAAAACCGTCTCAAAAAGAGACGGTTTTTTTATGCAGAAAACTGTCATTCATTTATCTGGCACTGGCAGTAGCCCGGTTATCATTTTATTAATAAGAAAAACCCCACTTCATAAATTCAGGTATTGCCCTGGCCCAGGTATCCACATCATGTTTGCCATCGGCATATTCCACGTAACAAATATCCCGGTCTTTATCATAACCCTTTTTTGCCAGCTCAGTAATTATATCCAGCGTATCCTCAATTGAGTCAATAATACCGTTATAGTTTCTGTCAGCAGTTTCATCCATATTACCACACTGAAAGAAAAATTGCTGTCCCGGGTTAAATACCCCATTCCTTATCCGCTGATGCATAATACGGTGCCTGTCATCGTCATATTCCTTTTCAGTTTGATCAACACTACGCCACCAAAGAGACCCGGAAAAAACGCCTGCCTTATTGAATATCCCGGGATAATTCCACACAATATCCAAAGCACTAAGCCCACCAAGTGAAAATCCCGCAAAGACGTTTTCCCTGAAAGAATAAACATGATAGGTGTGCCGGATATAGGGCAATAATTCTTTAAGAATGAAACTGGTATAAACATCGGCCTTATTTCCCCTGTTTGCAAAATCAGGTATTCCCGCTACTCCATATTCCAGTTTTCGGTCTGCGCTGCAGTGTACGGCAGCACAAAAAACCGGCCTGATTCTGTCATTATCTGAATATAGCTTTTCCAAAATATTTTGGAAGTTCATTTTCACCAGATCCTGGCCATCATTTACCAGCAACAAACTCATTTCATCAGGATGTACCACATTTTGAGGAAGGTAAAAATCAACTGTCACTTTTCTTGACAGATGAAGGGAGTTGATCTCCGCCTTTTCCACTACAATACCGGGATACATTCGTTCTGTGCATAGTTTCAAAAATAAGGATTTGGCCCTAATTGCCTGATTGATATTTCGGCAAAATCTAATCACATTTTTCTTTATATTGTATTCGGAAAAACTTTCGACCAACAACATTCTGAATAAATATCTATAACTAATCACCATGAAAAAAATTGGAATCCTTCACGGTAAAGAACGTTCATTTCCTGAAGCCTTTGTGGCCCGGATAAACAGTAAAAATGAGGCAGGAATAGTGGCAGAGCCCGTCCGAATTGAAAAAGCCATTCAGGCCGACCCAAGCGGCTATGCTGTGATAATTGACCGGATATCTCAGGACGTTCCATTTTACCGCACCTGGCTGAAGAATGCAGCAGTAACCGGAACTGCAGTTATAAACAACCCGTTTTGGTGGAGTGCTGATGATAAATATTTTAATAACTGCCTGATGGAAAAGATTGGTGTTCCGGTACCAAAGACTGTCATTATTCCCTCAAGAGAACTGCCAGATGATACTACAAACGAATCGTTCAGCAACCTGGCCTACCCGCTCGACTGGCACACCATATTTAATTATGTTGGATTTCCCGCCTACATGAAGCCATTTGCCGGGGGTGGCTGGAAACATGTTTACAGACTGGCAAGTGCCGATGAGTTTTTTAATAAGCACAGCGAAACAGGGCAACTGGTTATGTTACTACAGGAAGAAATCGTATTTACAGAATACTACCGGTGCTATTGCATTGGCGGCAAACATGTACGGATCATGCCTTATGAGCCCCGGAGTCCTCATCATCTGCGGTATGTGTCAGACTTTAATCCCGGCCCGGAATTGCTGCAACAAATGACTGAGATTGTTTTAAAGATTAATGCTTATTTGGGTTATGATTTTAATACCGTAGAGCTGGCCGTAAGAGATGGCATTCCTTATGCTATTGATTTCTGCAATCCGGCACCCGATGCAGATATAAACAGTGTTGGAGCAGAAAACTTTGAATGGGTAGTGGAAACAGCAGCAAGCTATGCGATTGAAAAAGCACTTACACAGAAGGAAGGAGAAGACAATCTCACCTGGGGTGAATATGTAAAAAGAGGTAGTAATAAAATGCCCTTGATATAAACTTCACCTTAACAATAAAAACGGTCTGAAACAATCGTCTGAAACAACGAACTGATATATGAACCTGAATTACAAAAGTTTTACATTGGGTGTTGAAGAAGAGTACATGGTACTTGACCCGCACACTTACGAACTTAAAAGTCATGAACAGAAAATAGTTCATGAAGGTCAAAAACTGACAAAGGATAAAGTTAAAGCAGAGATGCACCAGGCAGTTGTGGAAGTGGGTACTGATATTTGTGCCGACATTGATGAAGCGTATGAAGATGTGGCAAACCTGAGAAAAACAATTTCGGACATCGCCGGAAGTCTTGGGTTTGCAATGGGAGCTTCCGGTACACACCCTTTCAGCCATTGGGAAAGCCAGTTGATAACCGACCACGACAGGTATCATGATATTGTGAACGAGATGCAGGAAGCTGCAAGAAGCAATTTAATCTTTGGCCTGCATGTGCATGTAGGTATGGAAAGCCGCGAAATGGCTAATCATATCGCAAACAGTACCCGCTACTTTCTGCCACATGTGTTTGCACTGAGTACAAATTCTCCCTTTTGGGAAGGCAGGATGACCGGTTACAAATCTTTTCGTAC
>JADJYK010000018.1 GCA_016719815.1 Chitinophagaceae bacterium
ATAACTGCCATAATTTTTGTTTTTAGTCAACTTGTTTCAGGACGGGACAGCAATTTGCTGAAGTTTGTTTGTCCTGCCATGTTTGCGCAAAATTTTTTGTTGGCAGAAGTGCACTTAGTAAGCTTGAATTAAAACCTCTGTAGGGATGTTTAATTTGTCATGAAGCTGTCTAATCATTTCAAGTGACAGCTTTCTTTTGCGATTAAGAATTTCACTAGCACGGCTTTTTAATCCAACAACATTTGCTAAATCTGTTTGATTATATCCAAGCTGTTCCATCCTGAATTTAATAGCTTCTACAGGGTCAGGGAAGGTTATTGGGAATTTTTCAGTTTCATAATTTTCAATTAACATGCCCAATATTTCCAATTCATCACCTTTGTCTGTGCCTTTTTTTGCATCAAAGATTACTTCAAGTCTGGTAAGAGCTTGTTCGTAATCCTTTTTGTTCTAATGGGTTTAATGTTCATTTTAAATTGTTTTAGCATTTATTTTATCATATTCAGCATGTGTGCCAATAAAACGGATCCACATCATTTGATAATCGTAATTAATTTTCACTATCAGTCTGTAATGGTTTCCTTTGATATTAAACACAACTCTATTGCCAGGTAAGAAACTTGCACTTGGGTATTCAATTTTTATGTCATTCGGGGTTGCCCATTCTGCTTTGGCAGTTTCTTGATACCAAGCCTTTAATTGCTGTTCACTGTCAGGATGTGCCTCCCAAAAATCCCTTAAAATTTTCTTTGCAATAATTCTCAACCTTTAAGTTTTGCCAAAGATAGCAAAAAGTTCCCAAAATGGGACAATTTATTTACCCTTCGAAATTTAGAATGCTTGAAGAGGCATTTCAGTACAACGTGTGTATTAGCGAATATACGAACACATTATAATTATATCGCCTGAATATTGTCGCATTCATTTTCAATTGCTTACTATTGTTTATGCAAGATTCTGATTGCCTAAATGGAGTTTCGCAAATACAATCAGCCAAACCTGTGTACTTATCCCATTTCACTTTACCAATCCTTACATATCTATGCAAATTATTACCTATCCGTTAAAAACCTACCGTACTACTACACTCACTTTCACCTTTGGATAGTACCATAATACCTGTAACTCCCGTCCGTAACCTTAGAACTCCTCTCCCTGTGTATAACTCCCCTAAAAAACCACTTCCAAATCCGCCCTGCATCCGTACATTTGCGCAATTTGTTTTTACAGAAACCCCAAAAAGAAATGTCCCATTCATCAACCCCCGCTGTTTTATTACTGGCCGATGGCACTGTGGCTCACGGCTTTGCCTTTGGCGCTGTTGGCACCACCACCGGCGAAATTTGCTTCAACACCGGTATGACGGGCTACCAGGAAGTGTTTACCGACCCCAGCTATTTTGGCCAGGTGCTGATTATGAACAGTGCCCACATTGGCAACTACGGCGTAAAGGAACTGGATGTGGAAAGCAGCGGTATAAAAATCAATGGCCTCATTGGTCGCAACCTGGAAGAGCAGTTTAGCCGCAAGCAGGCCAAAGGCTCCTTGAGCGACTATCTTAAAGACAGCAATGTGGTAGCTATTGAAGGGGTGGACACAAGGTCACTGGTGGCACACATCCGCACCAAAGGGGCGATGAACTGCATCATCTCATCCGAGACCACCGATATAGAAGTGCTGAAAATGAAACTGGCCGAAACGCCAAACATGGATGGCCTTGAACTGGCCAGCAAAGTAAGCACCACCGAAACCTACGAACTGGGCGATGCCAGTGCAGACATCCGCATTGCGGTGATGGACTACGGCGTTAAAAAGAACATTTTGCAGTGTATGGTGGAGAGAGGTGCTTACGTAAAAGTATTTCCAGCCAAAACTCCGCTGGAGGAAGTAAACAAGTTTCAGCCGCACGGCTATTTTATCTCCAACGGTCCCGGCGACCCCGCACCTATGGATTATGCCATCAGCACCGTAAAACAGATATTGAAAGAAGAGAAGCCGGTGTTTGGCATTTGCCTGGGTCACCAGTTGCTGGCATTGGCCAACGGCATCACCACATTTAAAATGCACCATGGCCACCGCGGCCTTAACCACCCGGTGAAGAACTTGGTTACGGGCAGATCCGAAATCACCACGCAGAACCACGGCTTTGGTGTTGATCCCGAAGCGGTGAAGAAAGCGGAACATATAGAAATAACCCACCTTAACCTCAACGACCAGAGCATTGAAGGCATCAGGGTAAAAGGCAAGCCGGCTTTTTCGGTTCAATACCACCCGGAAGCCACACCCGGCCCGCATGACAGCCGGTATCTCTTCGATGATTTTATCAGTATGATAAAACAATCGGTATAAGCAATATTTTTACTTAACCATAAAGTATCGTCCATGAAAATCTCAGTCAGAAAATCAGCAACACTTGCTGCGTTACTGCTTTGTACGTTTATTTCATCTGCACAGCAGGGCATCTTAAGCCAGAAAATCGTTTTGCAGCAACCCTACACCTTTAAGAACAATGCCTTCAGCAAAAAGCTGATGAGCGGACATATTTTTGAAGACAGTGCTACCAATGAACGACTTATTGTTTTAAGCGGTAATAAAGTCCTTAACTTTTACCTTGTTAATAATGACTGGAAACTGCTGAAAACTTTTGAGACAGCTACACCTAAGAACAGTACGTTCAACAATGACAATTTTGAGGTGGGCAGTTTTACCCATAAAGACGACCGCTGGACGCTCATCACCGGCAGCAACTCAGATTTTAATGCAGAAGTGGTGGATACCAAAGCCCAGACCTTTGTGGTGGCTGGCGCAATTTTCCAGGATAAGGACAAAAAGTATTTCAGTAAAACGCTTTATGATGGTAAACGGTTCTTTAGTGTTTACCCCAACAGAAGCGGCAATATTACCGTAGGTGCTATTGATGAGAATGGTGCAGTGAAAAATTTTCCGCTGGATTTGTCAACGCAATTGCCGTTGAAGAAATCAAAGAAGTTTACCCCCAAAGATATTTGGGAGATGTTTGAAGAAATGGATACCATCAGCAGCCAGATGATCTATCTTGCCCGTAAGAAGGTTCATTTCTATAAGAATACTGCTGCATACATCTTTACGGTATCAGATACAGAGCCGATAACGGAAGTAAGCTATTTTGATAAGAACACCTGGAAGAAAATCCGTTCGGATATTTTTTCTGTGGAAGAACTGATTCCGGCATCGGAAAAGAACAACACACTCAATACTTCCAGCCTCATTTTTGATAATAAAGTGTGGGTACTTACGGCATACAAGGATGGTGCTGTACTGGGTGTTTTCGATATGGAGAGCAAGAAACTGGTGCACAGCCTGAAAATAGATGGTGGTACTCCCGAAAGTGCATTTGCCTATGGCCCGGTACTGTATAAGTCGGCCCCGGCAGCAGGAAAAATATTCAGTGGTACCTACGAGGTAAAGGAAAAAGTGGAACCCATTTCTGTAAAAGACTATATCAAAGAACTGGGGAAGCGGGATATTGCCTTATACCTCCATCATTTTAATGAGAATGAATATGCGGTTTCGTTAGGCTCCTATTCCATGATGAGTTTTCAAACTCCCGGTGCTCCCATCCGTGATGTGCCGGGTAGCATGTCAGACCCCAGCGTATATGAAAGTGCAGTCGCCGGACTGGTGTTTAAGAAAAATGAGGCAACCCCGGTTGCCCGCAAAACCAGTTTCAACGAAGCGAATTTCAGCAGTGCCACTGCAAAATATACAGTGCAGAAGATTGAAAAGAAAGGCCCGATGCAGCAGCCGGAGTTTAGTGGTAACCGCAAAGCATATGTAATGAAAGAGCAGGTTATTAAGAACAGGGTATATACCTTGTATTACCTGGATGAAATGTTCAAGATATTCGAAAAGGTGACAGCGTTCGACTTATCGGCTTTTGGTCTTAAATAAAGGAAGGGTTGTTTTTTGGAATGATGATTACAGCTTCATAAACAACATCACCATAAACACCACCAGCACCAGCAAAAAGGGCAGGAGCATTTTCATCGGGGCTTTCTTCTTCACCTCGTCCGGGTATTGCATAAATTTTTGAGTAAGGGCCGTAAAGTTTTTCTTACTGCCTGCTGTGGCTGCACAAATAAAATAGATGATTGCCATCAATGGTAAAGCCACCAGCCTGCCGATGGAGCGGCCGCTGAAACCATTGCCAAACAGGTTCCGGATAGTTTTCCATACACTTTTCTCAAAGCCCGGAATAAAGTTTACCAGCAGCAATAAAACTGCAAAAAACACAAGAATGATGAAGGCCGAGAGAAAGAGGTTACCATTAAGCCTTCCTTTATTCCCATCCCTTCCCTTTTGCTGTAATTCGTAGTACTGGCTGCCGTAAAGTGTTTCTAAAAAGGTCATACTGTTTTATTTCAAATATCCTCTATTAAAACAAAGATGAAATACCATGCGGCGGGTATTTTTCAATAATTCAGTTATTTTTGAGTTATGCGAATCTCTATCATCAACGGCCCCAACCTGAACCTGCTGGGCAAAAGAGAAACCGATGTCTATGGCACGGTGACGTTTGAAGCATTTCTCGAAACACTCCGTACCAAATATGCTGATACCGAAATCAGCTATTTCCAGAGCAATGTGGAAGGCGAACTGATTAATGAACTGCAACGTGCAGGTTACAACAGCGATGGCATCGTTTTTAATCCCGCCGGTTATACCCACACTTCAGTTGCCATTGGTGATGCCATTGCGGCCATAAAAGCTCCCGTGGTGGAAGTGCACATCTCTAATGTGCAGGCAAGAGAGGATTTCAGAAAGATATCACATGTGTCGGCCAAGGCTGCCGGCAGCATCATTGGCCTGGGTTTAAAAGGCTACGAACTGGCAATTGAATGGTTGATAGCTCAGTAATATTACTGATGCCAGTCATTCAGGCAGGTAAGGAATGTCAGTTATATTTTCCGTACGACTGTTAGTTTTGTGTTTCATAACGATCAAAGTGCTTATTCGTCTTTTGTATTTTGGTCTGCAAACAAATCAACTGTTAATTTCATTTTATGGATAACAAATACGTTTATAAATCAGCAGAAGAAGCCTTATCAGTCATTCAGTCAGGTTACAGGGTATTTATTCAGGGAAGTGCGCAAACGCCACTATACCTTATGAGAAACCTGGCCAAAAGAGCCCCGGAATTAAAAGATGTTGAATTAACCTTTATTACAGTTGCCGGAGACATAGTTGTTGACAAACCAGAATACGTTGATTCGTTCCATATCAACTGTATGTTTGTTTCAGAGTCGGTAAGGCAGGCTGTAAATGATGGTCGTGCCGACTTTGTGCCCATCTTCCTGAGTGATATTCCAGATGTTTTCAGGAAGCAGATGCATATCGATGTGGCACTGATACAGGTGTCGCCACCAGATGAACATGGCTATTGTTCATTGGGTGTATCGGTTGACGTGGCCCGCAGCGCCGTTAATACTGCCACGCATATCATTGCGCAGGTAAACCCAAGAGTGCCCCGCACACATGGCGACAGCCTTATTCATACGAAACGCTTTACAGCCATGGTATGGCATGAAGAAGAACTGCCAGAAGTTGATTATGGTGCCAAACTGGGAGAAGACGAATTAAAGATTGGTAAAATCATTGCCGGATTGATTGAAGATGGCAGCACCATACAAATGGGTATTGGTACGATACCGGATGCTGTATTGAAATCGCTTACTAGCCACAAAAACCTGGGTGTGCATACAGAAATGTGCAGCGATGGCATTATTGATTTGTTTGAAAGAGATGTGATTAACAACTCACAAAAACGCATCCATCCTTATAAGACAGTTACCGGCTTTGCTGTAGGTACCCGGAAGCTGTATGATTATGTAGATGATAACCCTGCTTTTGTATTTATTGATATTGACTATGTAAACGACCCGCATGTGATACGCCGCAATCCTAAGGTGGTGGCCATTAACAGTGCAATTGAAGTGGATATAACCGGACAGGTATGTGCCGACTCTATCGGTACAAGACAATACAGCGGCATTGGGGGACAAATGGACTTTATGCGTGGTGCAGCGCTGAGTGAAGGTGGTAAACCGATTATTGCTTTAACCAGCCGCACCACCAAAGGGGTGAGCCGCTTAGTGCCCACTTTAAAACAGGGTGCCGGTGTGGTAACTACCCGTGGCCATGTGCATTACTTAGTTACTGAGTATGGTGTGGCCTACCTGTGGGGCAAGAACATGCGGCAAAGGGCCAAAGCCATCATCAATATTGCCCACCCCGATGACAGGGAAATGCTGGAGAAATCCTGCTGGGAAAGATTTAAACTTTTTAGTGATTATAATGATGGTTAACAAAAATGCCGTTCTGTAATGGAGCGGCATTTTGTTTTTATATTTATGCAGTGAAGCAGTCAGAGACCGTTAAGAACATAGTAGGGGCGAAGGCGGGATGCTTCGCAGAGCAGACAGGCTAAGTCATAAGATTTTATGCAAAATAATTTTTATTGTTAAAGTCGAGTCAGGAGACACATTTGGTGGATATGATTTTCGTTTAACAAGGTTAGGCGTAGCAATAAGATAACGTATTTCTCCTTCCTGCATTCCCCTTAGTCCCTCGTCTACAGCATTTGTAGCCTGATTTCCACCAATTAATACTTTTACAGGTGTACCTGAATTTTCATTAGAATATAATATTGTACCATCCAAATATGAGGTTGTTTCACGAATCAGAACTTCCTGCCCGGCCTGTGCTTTTTGTCCACTGCCATTTTTAAGAATTTTATATTTAAGCCCTGAAGATGTTGTCACATACTCATTTTCAGCGTTAGCTTTTGAAAGTTTGTTTTGGGAGCTGCAACTGCTTAATAGAAAGGGAAAGAGCGAAAAAAAGTAAATCAATTTCATTTGTCATTTTTTAGAGTAAGTAAATGTAGGCGTTTTGAGTATTACGACTACGTATAGGCATTTGTGCTATTGCAGGCATTTTATTTTTCCTTCGGAGTCTCAAAGTACAGCCTTTTTCCGGGGGACCCCGGCGTCGTTTTCAAAGTACTAAAGACCCCGAGTCAAGCCCCCGCCTGTTTTGGCGGACAGGCGGGTTGCTATTACTTTTTGTTTTTCATTTTTTATTTGACATACTATTCTTCTTTCTTTTTCTTCCTTCTTCGGCTTTGGTTTTTTCTTCATCCAGTCCGGGTCTTTTTTTAAGGCCTGCACTTCATCTAATTTGCACACATACAGGCTGCGGCCGTGGGTGGCCACCACAATTTCATTGTCCCGCTGCTGTATGGCAATATCATGTACAGGAACTGATTTGGGCATACCTGCATTCCACAGCATAAAACTGTTACCGGCATCAAAGCTTACATACAGGCCGCCATCAGTTCCCACATATAGAATGCTGTCGTTCTTCGGGTCTTCTTTTATAACATTCACCGGTTCGGCGGGCAGGTTTTTGCCAAACTGCTTCCAGGTGCTGCCATAGTCATCGCTTACATACAGGTAAGGGAGAAAATTATCGTAGCGGTAGCCGTTTACACTTACATATACTCTTGCTTCTCTGTGCTGCGAGGCAGTAACACGGCTTACCCACAGGTTATGGGTGATGAGTTTACCGTTGTCTTCTTTGGCTTTCGCCTTTTTGCTTACCGGTTGGTAAGACGGGTCAGCATCTAACCGCTGCCAGGTATAACCACCATCTTTTGTTACATGCACATTGCCGTCATCGGTACCGGTATAAATTAACCCAAACCGCAGTGGCGATTCGGAGATGGTGGTTATTGTTCCAAAGGGCACATTGCCGGGAGCTTTACCATCGGTTAAGTCGTGGCTCATGGCAATCAGCGTATCGCCTTTGTTGAGTGAACGGTAAAAGCGATTACTGCCAAAGTATAGCACATCCTGGTTGTGATTACTCAGCAGGATGGGAGTTTGCCAGTTAAACCGCAGGGGCTTTTCGCCCAGTTCATGCTGCGGCCGGATGAACCGTTGCATCCTTTTTTTCTCTTTGTTATATCGGCCGTAATACCCAAACTGAGAGCCGGAATACATTGTTGCATTATCCCTTGTATCCACCTGTGCCTGCATTCCATCGCCGCCATTAATACGGCGGTAAGCATATTGTCCCTCATCTGTCCAGCCAATATCTTCTTTGTGATTGGATGGTCCCCACCAGCTTCCATTATCTTGCAGGCCACCATAAATATTATAGGGTTTTGCATCATCGGTAGTAATTGCATAAAACTGCCCTACAGAAGGAGTGTTGGCTTTGAACCAGTGTTCGCCATTATCGTAAGTAATGTTGCACCCCCCATCGTTGCCATCAATTAAATGAGCATCATTTTTTGGATTCACCCATAAGGCATGATGATCGGCATGTACATTGTTCTTGTCAATTGTTTTAAATGTTTTGCCGCCATCGGTTGAGAGTTGTGCGTAGTAACCCAGTATAAAAACCTTATCGGGGTTATAGTATGATGCATAGATCTTGCCAAAATAGTAACCATAAGTGTAGAAGATGGAAATGGGTTTTGTGTTTGCTTTTTTCCACGATGAGCCGCCGTCTTCACTTTTATACACTTCACAGCCTTCGATGCCGGTATTTTGGAAGCCATCGTCACTGTCCATGTATTCCCACAGCACTGTGGGTTTTACTTTTTCGGAAGCAACCATTTCTTTTACATTCTTTGCAGTGTATTTTTCCGGAAACTCATTGTTCTTAAGAAAGGTGTCGAGCAGGTTATCCTTCAATTGGGCAAATTGTTCTTTAGTGATTTCTTTGAAATCGGTTTTTTGATAGAAGGAGTCTTTCTTCGTTACAGTATCAGGTTTCCTGGTGTTATTGTCAACAATGGCCCAAACAATATTTGGGTTAAGCGGATATACAGCGATGCCAATCCTTCCGGTTTTTTTCCCATACATAAAACCGGAACCAAGGTCGGTGATGTGTTTCCAGGTTTCTCCACCGTGAGTGCTTTTGTGGATAGCACTGGTCATGCCACTTTCGGAGAAGAAATTGGCCCTGCGGGCCCGGAACCACATAGCTGCGAATATTTCATTGGGATTGGAGGGGTTAATGTCAAGGTCAACACATCCGGTATTATCATCAATAAACAATGTTTGTTTCCAGGTTTTACCTCCGTCGCTTGTTTTGTATACACCTCTTTCGCTGTTGGGCGAATAGAGATGACCCATAACTGCCACCCACGCAACATTTTCGTTGCCGGGATGTAACTGAATTTTTCCAATGTGATGAGATTCGGGTAATCCCAGGTATTCCCATATTTCGCCATTATCGGTTGTTTTGTAAATGCCCACACCGGCATATGAAGAGCGGCTGCTGTTTACTTCGCCGGTACCCACCCAAATGATGCGGGCAGTTTTGCGTATACCTTTTCCGATGGTTGTTTTTTCCCAGTTTATGGCAATATCACCGATGAAAAGCATATCGAGGCTGTCCATGATGGAAGTGAAACTTTGCCCGTTGTTGGTGGTATGCCACAGGCCACCGGTGGCATACGCTACATAAAATTCGTTTGCATTTTCGGGGTTCACCTCTACGTCCACTACACGGCCACTCATAATAGCCGGACCAATATTGCGGAAAGAAACTTCTGTAAGCAACGAACGGGATTCCAGCAATCGTCTTTGTTCCAGCCATTTCATCCGCTCACCGGCAAGAGTAGGCTGAACCTGTGCAACGGAAAGACTGACAATAAAGAGGAACGAAAATGAGAGAAATAACCGTAAAACAGGCAGTTGCATATTTCTTTTTAATGGCAATAACATAAAAGCGTTTAAATTTCGTTAGTAAATTACACAGGCTTGCAGCAATTAGCTGATAGCTCTTCAATCAAACTTACTAAACTATGCGATTGATTTTTGTACTGTTCCTGTTTATTTCACTGAGTGGTGCTTCGCAATGGAAAACGTATACACTGAATGTAAAGGGAGATACCCTGAACCGGGTTGACGTTACGGGCATGAAACAGGGACCTTGGGTCATATCCGTACCAGACCTTCGC
Source organism: Chitinophagaceae bacterium (assembly GCA_016719815.1). GTDB lineage: Bacteria > Bacteroidota > Bacteroidia > Chitinophagales > Chitinophagaceae > JJ008. The sequence continues at coordinate 10,016 of JADJYK010000018.1, forward strand.
GGCGAACGGGGATATGAAGAGGAAGGCTATTTTGAAAATGATTTCAAAGAAGGAATATGGAAGCGTTTCTCGCTTGAAGGTGTAAAGATTGCTGAGGAAAATTACCGTTGGGGAAAGCTGAATGGCAAGCAACAGTATTTTACCTATAACGGCGGATTAATGCGGGAAGAAAGCTGGAGGGCTATTGACCCGGCCAATCCATTTGACACAGTTGCCGTTTATGACTTGAAAGATCCGAGTAAGGTGCTTGACTATGTGGTGGTAAAGAATGAAGGCCTTGCGATGAAACATGGCAGATGGACCTACTATGATGCCCGTGAAGGAACCGTAGAAGCTACTGAGTTTTATGTAATGAATAAGCTGCAAACGGATGACGGTGGCATGATTGGGGATGATGATATCAGGCCATTGTCTGTAAGCAGTGGCAGAACTGCAGCAACTGATACAGTAACTGTGAAAAAAACGGTAAAACCACAGGCTGTGCTTGATTTTGAGAAAAAAAATTCGGGTAAGAAAAAAGTAAAGGTCAGAGATGGTAACACCAGTGGTTATAAACCTGAGCCGGTTCCCTGATGCGCTCAGATAATTCTATTTTTTGAATTTAATATAAGGTTTCAGTACCCTGTCCCAGCCCTTCTTAATCTTTTTATATTCAGCAATTGCAATCGCTGGCCGGCGGCCACCCAAAAAAACCGCTTTCGATAAAGTAGTCATACTTTTCAGGGTTGCTGCCGTATATCAGTGCGGCGATGGTGTAGAAGCGCTGCATATCCAGTGAGTGTTCATCCCAGAAGGGCAATTGGGGTTCTTTGCCTTCCTTTTTCAGCCGCAGATAGGCTGTATCATTAATCATTTTCTGATAGTTCTGCAGAAAGAAATTGGCACCTTCCATGGTGGCTTTTACTCCCTCGGGTACTTCATTGCTGGCCAGAAAGTAAAACGAAAAATAATCGGCTGCATCTTCTTCTTTCCCTGTAAGCGGTATATCCAGCAAATCAATCATGGCGTGGCCGATTTCGTGGAAATAAATAAAGGAAAGCACATTGCCGATTTTTTCTCCCAGTTCAGTCGGGTCGGGGATAGAATCAACATAATTCTTATACAGGTAATCCAGCATCTGATAGCAGAGAATCAGCTCTTTTCTGTCTGAACTATAGAAAGCATTGATAACGCCGCAGTCTCTTAATGAGAGGGTAAGTTGTCTGTCCATCCGGAATACATCGTTCACCACTTTGCCCATTGTTTCGAGAAACCTGTCTTCTTTAAATGAATCGTGCCATACCAGGAAGGAGGAATCTTCGGTTGGCTCGTAGTAAACTTTAACTCTTTTCTCGACCGGCTTTTTAACCGGTGTTGTTTTTTGTGCAGAAGCCGGAAGAGTTGTGACAGCAAGGAAGCAGAAAGCAAAAAGAATGCGGTGCATGGTAACTTGTTTTGTTACGCTAAAATAACAAAACAAATTTTGCACTCAATACCTTGCTGTGGGTATTTATGTATATCTAAAACCCGTATGTTTTAAGCCAAGGCCAATGCAGGCTTTGCCGTTTCAGAAGATTTCTCAGCAACCTTCTGAAGTGCATTCACTTCTGCGTTGCAGGCTTCCCACAAGGAGTAGCCACCAGAGAGGTTATTTATTTCGGTGAAGTTGTTTTGCTTCAAAATTCGGTAAGCCAGGTAACCCCGTAGTCCTATCTGGCAATAAATGAAAATTGGTTTGCCGGCCGGTATTTCATTCATTCTATCTCTTAGGTCATCAAGTGGAATATTGATTGCACCTGGAATAGTTCCATGACTGAATTCTTCTTTTGTGCGGACATCAATCAGGGTTCCTTTTTCAGCAAGTGTGGTGGCCTCATCCCAGTAAACGAAGGAAACTTTTTTCTCAAGGATATTCATGGCCACAAATCCTGCCATATTAACCGGATCTTTTGCAGAAGAATAAGGCGGAGCATAAGCATGTTCAAATTCTGCCAGATCGTAAATTGTGCCTTTCAGTTTTATGATGGTGGCCAGTACATCAAGACGTTTGTCAGCACCTTCATAACCTGCCACCTGTGCGCCGAGCAATCTTCCGGTTTTAGGAGAGAAAGCAATTTGAATGGTCATCAGTTGTGAGCCGGGGTAATAGCCGGCATGAGAGCCGCTGCGGGTTGTGGAAACAATATGCGGGATTTCTGCGGCCATTAAATGTTTAGCAGCAGTGCCTGTGGTGCCTACCGTCATGTCGAATATCTTAACAATCGCAGTATTGATAGCGCCTTTATAAGACTCAGTATTTCCGTTAATGATGTTATTGGCACAAATTCGTCCTTGCTTGTTTGCCGGACCTGCGAGATAAGTGTTTATTGATTGTCCGGTAAGCGGATTCTCAAATTCAATAGCATCGCCTACTGCGTAGATATCGGGGTTGGAAGTTTGTAGAAATTCGTTTACCCAGATACCTTTTGCTGCACCAAGTTTTAACCCGGCATTGGCGGCCAGTTTGGTATCAGCCCTTACACCAATTGAAAGAATTACAATATCGGCATCCATCGCTTCACCTTCTTTCACCAATACCCTGATGCCGGTTGCTGTTTTTTCAAAACCGGAAACAGCAGTTTGCAGCCGCAGGTCCACACCTTTACCGCGGATATGCTGCTGTACCAATGCGGCAATTGGATAATCGGTTGGGGCCATTACCTGTTTGGCCATTTCCACAACTGTTACAGCAATACCAAGATGATGCAGATTTTCGGCCATTTCGAGACCGATAAAGCCACCACCGATGACTACTGCTTTCTTGATTCCTTTTCGCTGTACATATTCCTTTATTCTGTCAGTGTCATTTACATTGCGGAGTGTAAAAATACCGGCAAGATCAATACCGGGAAGGGGAGGACGGATAGGTTCTGCTCCGGGTGAGAGCACCATCTTATCGTAAGTTTCTGTGTATTGTCTTCCTGATATCAGGTCAGTAACCGAAACTGTTTTCTTTTCTGGGTCAATGGCGGTAACTTCAGAACTTACCCGTACATCTATATTAAAACGTTGTTTGAAATTTGCCGCTGTTTGTACAAAAAGCTGGTTTCTTTCTTTGATAACATCTCCTATATAATAGGGCAGGCCACAGTTGGCATAAGAAATAAATTCCCCCTTTTCAAAGAGTATGATTTCTGCTTTCTCCTCTATTCTGCGAAGTCTTGCTGCCGTACTGGCACCACCTGCCACACCTCCGATAATAATGTATTTCATCTTCTGTTTCTTGTTTTACTGCTGCAAAGAGAAGATGAATTAAAGAAAAATTGTGGAACTGATGTCACATTTGGTATTTGATTTTCGTCATGCTTTTTAATCCAAATCCCGAAACATTGTTTCAGCCCAATAAAAAGGCTGATATTAATCAGCCTTAATAAAATGTATTTTATCATTAGTTCTTTCGTAATGCCCATTTTATCATTTCTTTCCAACTGGGCTTTTTGCCATACATCAGGATTCCGGTGCGGTATATTTTTCCGGCAAACCAGGTAGTAAAAATAAACCCGCTAATCAGCAAAGCCATTGATAATCCTATTTGCCACCAGGAACTGCCCTGGTATACCAAATGGAATACGTACCATCATCACCACCGGCGAAGTAAAGGGTATGATACTTCCCCAAAATGCAACAGGGCCTGAGGGGTCATGCATTACGGCAGAGATCATAATCATAGAGAATATCAGGGGCATCTGTACAGGAAAAGAAAGTGATTGGGCCTCTCTCATATCTTCATTAATAGAGCTGCCTATTGCAGCAAACAGAGAAGAGTAGAAGAAGAAACCACCCAGGAAGTAGAAAGCAAAAAAGAAAATGATCATAGGGATATTAATGCTGGCAAAAACCCTTTGCACCTGACCAACGATCTGGCTCATACTGTCGGATGACTGACCAGCAGCATTTGTAATATTGTAAACAATAAAGATCAGTGCTATCCATAGGAAGAACTGGGTGATAGCAACCAGTCCTATTCCAACTATCTTGCCCAACATTAGCTGAAAAGGCTTGACAGATGACACCATCACTTCAGCAATTCGGTTTGTTTTTTCTTCGACCACACCCATCATAACCTGGGAGCCATAGATCAGTAAAATAAGGTAGATAACGAATGCGGAGATAAAGCCTATCAGTGCGGCTATTTCAGAACTGGCATTTTCATCGTTAATATTTATTGCAGACAGGCTTACTATACTGGCATCTATTTGTTGCCTGATTGAATCAGATACGCCCAGCTTCTCATTTTTTATTTCATTCCAGATATTGTTCAGTTTGTTAGCTGCCGGCATTGTTGCCTCTACACCAAGTGTTTTTTCTGTTTTAAACTTCAGCCTGAAGCCCCGTTTTCAGTCATTTTGTTCCGGAATAACAATATAGCCGTCGAGATTAAGCTTCTCCATGTTACCGGCAATGCTGTCGGGCAACATGTTAACCGCCAGAAGGACGGAAGAACTGTCTTTCCGGTTTTCTCTTGCCAGTTTATCATTGGTAAAGTATCCTGAGGAGTCAACTACTCCAATGGTAAGTTTCTTAGCTCCTTTCGAAGCCATGTAACCGGATCCGAAAATGAGTAAAGCATAGAGGACCGGGAATAGTAAAGTGGAAATAATGAATGTTTTCTTCTTTATTCTTGTCAGGTATTCCCTTTTTATAATGAGCCAAATCTTTTTCATATATGGAAGTTTGAAGCGTTAAATGGTTTGAAACTGGCGGGCTGTTGGTGTGCCTTCCACCAGCCTGATGAAAATTTCATTGAGTGAAGGCAATATCTCATTGAAAGAATGAACGGTAACGTTTTGCTGAATAAGATAAGAGAGCACATCATTTGGCTTATTGCCTTCTTTAATTCTTACTATATAGCTGTTTTCTTTGTTGCGTACCATTTCAAAAGGCGCTGTACCGTTTTGTTCGGGTATGTGTTCTGCACCGATGCTGAAAAGATTTTCTTTAAAATCCTGTTTAACCTGCGCCACAGTGCCATCCAGAATTTTCTGGCCTTTGTTCACCAACACAATATGGGTACAGATTTCTTCCACCTGCTCCATCCGGTGTGTACTGAAAATAACGGTAGTGCCGTTTTGTGCCATATTGAAAATTTCATCCTTAATAAGGTTAGTATTTACCGGATCCAGTCCGCTGAAAGGTTCATCAAGGATTACTAATTTTGGTTCGTGCAGTACTGTGGTCACAAACTGCAGTTTCTGGCTCATCCCTTTTGAGAGGTCTTCCACTTTTTTATTCCACCAGCTTTCCATTTCAAATTTGATGAACCACTTTTTTATTTTTTCAAGTGCTTCTTTATGCCCCAGGCCTTTTAACTGGGCCAGGTACATAGCCTGTTCTCCAATCTTCATTTTCTTGTACAGTCCTCTTTCTTCGGGCATATAACCAATGCCAATAGTATCGTTTACGGGGTCAAATTTTTTGCCATCGAAAAATATCTGTCCATCATCCGGGTAGAATATTCCGGTAATCATCCGTATAAGAGTTGTTTTACCGGCTCCGTTCGGTCCTAATAATCCAAATATCTGTCCACGGTCAACGGTCAGGCTGATGTCGTCAACTGCTTTCTGTGTGGCAAAATATTTTTTAAGATTCTGAAGTTCAAGAATTGAAGGCATAGTATCGGTTTTGGGTTGTAAAATTAGTCTTCCTTATGGAAAATGAATTGTAATCCGGTGAGATGCGTAAATAGCAGGGTGAACTGCCGCTGCAAAGGATTAACGGTGTAAGCCAACTTTTTTTGCAACCAGTACGGCTACCCGTTCGCCATCCATCGCCGCACTTACGATGCCGCCGGCATAACCAGCACCTTCACCACAGGGGTAAAGATTGGTTATTTGGGGATGATTTAATGTATCCGGATTCCGTGGAATCCGAACCGGCGATGAGGTTCTGGATTCTGTAGCCACTACGACAGCTTCATTAGTATAATATCCCTTCATTTTTTTGCCGAAGGCTTTTAAATGCTTCACGAAGCCGCTGATGGATAAAGCCGGGAAGCACCTCGGCCATATTAACAGATTTAACTCCGGGCAGATAAGAACAGTTGGGTAGAGTGGAGGAACTGATGTTTTCTGAAAAATCTGCAAGCCGCTGTGCCGGTGCTACAAACTTTCCACCGCCTGCATTAAATGCTGCTTTCTCAACGGACTGCTGAAAATGCATAGCTGCCAACGGTCCCATTTTTCTGAAGGACTGCCAGTCTTTTTCCGCTACCGATACTACAATACCACTGTTGGCGTATGGATTATTTCGTTTTGAGGGGCTCCACCCGTTCACTACAAGTTCACCGGGAGCAGTAGCAGCCGGTGCAATTATACCACCCGGGCACATACAGAAAGAAAATACACCTGTACCATCCACTTGTTGTACCAGGCTATATGATGCCGGAGGCAGGAAACGGTCTCTTATAGTACAATGGTATTGTGCTGTGTCAATCAGGGCCTGGGGATGTTCGGCCCGTACACCTAATGCAAAGGGTTTTGCTTCAATCAAAATCTTCTTATCGTGTAATAACGTAAAAATATCCCTGGCCGAATGGCCGGTGGCGAGTATTACGCTGGTTGCATTAAACGAATTACCATCTGCAGTTTTAACACCTGTTATTTTATTGTTCTGAATGATAAGGTCTGTAACTTTCTTTTCAAAGTGATACTCACCGCCACAATCAATAATTTTTTTCCGCATGGCGGTTATAATATGCGGCAGTTTGTTGGTACCGATATGTGGATGTGCTTCATACAGAATTTTTTCATCAGCGCCAAAATGAACAAAGAGATTCAGTATGCGGTCAATATTTCCTCTTTTGTTACTGCGTGTATAAAGTTTACCATCACTGTATGTGCCGGCACCGCCTTCGCCGAAACAATAATTGCTATCGGGATTTACTTCTCCTTCCTTATTCAGAATGGCGAGGTCTCTGCGTCTTGCTCTCACATCTTTACCTCTTTCAAGAATAATTGGCTTAATGCCCAGTTCAATAAGTTGCAGTGCTGCAAATAATCCGGCAGGCCCTGCACCAATAATGATAATTGTTTGTTCAGCATTATTAATATGTCTGAAATTAAAATTCAGCAGCGGTCTTTGAAGATAAGGTTCATTAATAAATGTATTTACAGTAAGATTAATCCATGGTTGTTTTCCCCTTGCATCGGTTGAATATTTGAGGATGTTAAAACCAGTGATGGCAGACAGCGATTTTCCTTCTGTTTGAGCCAGGTATTTTTTTACCGCAGCTTCACTGGCTGCTTCAGAAGGAAGCAGTCTGAGTGTAATTGTTTTTTGCATACGTCAGGTATTTATCCTGAAAATTGTCAGGCAAAGATGCGACAAAAATCATATAAAATTATTAATCAAAAATTTTGCTTCCCATTTAAAATAGTAATACCTTGAAACAGTAACCAGTTATGAGAAGAAATTACTCCCTCCGGATTTTTGCAGCCCTGTTGTTATTAATAACAGTTTTTTCCTGCAATACAGTTTACCAAAGCCAGTCACTTCAACATAAGTCGTATCGTATAGGTGTGTCACAGGTAAAAGACACGGCAACACAACAAATGCTGCACCCTTATACAGTGAAAGTAAATGAGACGATGAATGAAGTGGTAGGTGTTGCTGATATGAGTCTTGACAAAACACAACCAGAAGGCACATTGGGAAATTTTATGGTTGATGCATTGTACACTATGGCTGCTGAAAAGTACGCTGCTAAGGTGGATGCTGCTTTAGTGAATTTTGGAGGAATCCGGCTTACACAACTGCCGGCAGGTAATGTTACCACCGGAAAAATATTTGAGCTGATGCCTTTTGACAACCTGCTCATTCTGCAGAAGCTGGATGGAAAAGTATTTCAGCAATTACTTGACCTCATGGCAGAAAAGGGAGGCTGGCCATTGGCAGGTGTAACCATGCAGATTAAAGATAAAAAAGCGGTGAATGTGATGGTGGGGGAAAGCCGCTTGATCCTGATGCTATATACACCATAGTTAATTCTGACTTTATAGCTAATGGTGGCGACAATGCTGATATGCTGCGCAAGATTCCACAGATAACAAATGGCTACCTGATGCGGGATGCAATTTTTGATTATATCAAGAAAATGAAAAGTCAGGAAAAAATATTAATGCAAAAATTGAAAACAGAGTTACGAATGCTCAATAGAAAACAGTTTCTCAGGAATACGGCTTTCTCGGCCGGTGCTATGCTGGCTGGTCCTTCTGTGATGAAGGCGGCAGAGGCGCTATCTCCGTTACGGCTTACAATACTGCATACCAATGACACACACAGCCGGCTGGAACCTTTTCCTATGGATGGTGGCCGAAACCAGGGACTGGGTGGTATTGCCGGGAGGACATCTTTGATAAATCAGATACGAAAAGAAGAAGAGCATGTTTTATTGTTGGATGCCGGCGATATTTTTCAGGGAACTCCCTATTTCAATATATATAAAGGAGAACCGGAAATAAAGGCAATGACGGCAATGGGATATGATGCCTGTACAATTGGCAATCATGATTTTGATGCAGGAATGGAAAATCTTTCCACACAACTTTCACGCCATGCAAACTTTCCGATGCTGGTAAGTAACTATGATTTTTCAGGTACACCAATGGAAAATAGAACGGAGCCATATAAAGTGTTCAGGAAAGGGAAACTAAAAATTGGAGTGTTTGGCGTGAGTATTGAGGGAAGAGGATTAATACCCGATAATCTTTTTGGCGGAACGAAATATCTGGACCCGGTTCAGAAAGCGAATGAAGCAGCTTCAATATTGAAAAAAGAGAAGGATTGTGATATGGTTATCTGCCTGTCGCATTTGGGCTATAAATATGGGGACAATAAAGTAAGCGATGAAGTACTTGCAAAAGAAAGTGACAACATTGATTTGATTATCGGCGGGCATACACATACTTTTTTAGATAACCCGGTGGTGGTAAAGAATAGAAAAGGGGATGATGTGGTAATAAACCAGGTGGGATTTGCCGGTATTATTTTAGGCAGACTTGATTTTGAATTTTCCAAATTTTCCGGCAAAAATTTAGTGAAAAACCATAATATTTCTGTTTCACAAAAATCAGGCGGATAAAATTTTTTTTTATCCAAGAAATGATGATATTCGCCGTCCTGTGCAACTTTTTTTACTGACATTGTGTGGAGAATTTTTTTGGACAGTTGCTTTGATTTTACTATAGTTAACTCGACATAAATTGCTTACTAATCTGATGGACAAGAACGCTGACAAAACCTGGACCAACTGCTTAAAGATTATTAAGGACATTGTTGAATGGCAGCATTTCAAAACATGGTTCGAGCCCATCAAGCCTGTTTCGCTAAAGGATAATGTGCTGGTGATACAAGTTCCAAGCCAGTTCTTTTTTGAGTACATTGAAGAGCATTACGTAAACCTGCTGGCGAAAACACTGAAAAGAGAATTAGGTAAAGAGGCAAGGCTGGAGTATCGTATTATGGTAGACAGTGGCAATAGTAAGAATAAGCCAGTAACGATGGATGTGAGTGGCCAGGGGTATAAAACATTTTCGAACAATGAAATGGATTTTCCGTTGATAATAAATAATCCAGTTAAGAATCCTTTCGTCATTCCGGGTCTGAAAAAAATGCAGATAGACCCGCAGCTTAATCATATATATACGTTTGATGCTTTTATTGAAGGTGATTGTAACAGGGTAGCCCGCCGTGCCGGTAAAACTGTAGCTGAAAAACCCGGTGCAAATTCCTTTAATCCTTTAGTAGTATATGGTGGTGTTGGTTTAGGTAAAACACACCTGGCGCAGGCTATCGGTAATGAAGTAAAACGGCTGCATCCGAATAAAGTGGTGTTGTATGTGAGTTCTGAAAAGTTCATCAACCAGTTTATGGACCACAGCCGGAACAATGCTATTAATGATTTTATACATTTCTATCAGTTGATTGATGTGCTGATTATTGATGATGTGCAGTTTTTCGCAAAAGCGGAAAAATCGCAGGATGCGTTGTTTGCGATCTTCAACCATTTACATCAGTCGCACAAACAACTGGTTCTGACTTCGGATAAATCTCCCAAAGATCTGGAAGGAGTGCAGGAAAGGTTGCTCAGCCGTTTCCGGTGGGGATTAAGTGCAGACTTACAGGTTCCGGAATATGAAACCCGGATTGAGATTTTGGAAAAAAAGATGAAGAATGACGGCCTGGAGATGCCAAAAGAAGTTGTAAAGTATATTGCATATAATATCAGCAATAACGTAAGAGAATTGGAAGGGGCACTCATTTCATTACTGGCACAATCTTCGCTGAACAGAAGGGAAATAGACCTTGATTTAGCCAAGAAAGTGTTACGCAACTTCATCAAATCATCCAGCAAGGAAATCACTATAGAAAATATTCAGAAGATGGTGTGTGAATATTTTGATGTGCCATACGATAAATTGCTTCAAAAAACAAGGAAGAGAGAAATTGTGCAGGCCCGGCAGATTACAATGTACCTGGCAAAAGCCTTCACTAAAAATTCTTTAAAAACGATTGGTGAGCATTTTGGTGGCCGTGACCATACAACTGTAATCCATTCCTGCCAGACGGTAAAAGACCTGATGGATACGGACGGGGTATTCAGGGAGAATGTACTGGAATTGCAGCAGAAAGTGCAATTGGCCGCCATGTAAGTAATTATTACCATTAATATCAAGTCCCGGGTTCCAATCAGAAAATGATTATTGGAATTTGGGATTTGTTTTTTGGGTTTTGTACCAGTTAATCTTTATTTTTGCCACCCTTGAAAATCAGCCGGTGAGGTGGATGAGTGGCTGAAATCAACGGTTTGCTAAACCGTCGTACGACCTTAAAGTTGTACCGAGGGTTCGAATCCCTCCTCACCGCAGTAATTGGCCGCATCAGTTTTCTGGTGCGGTTTTTTATGACCTTAAAGTTGTACCGCCGACTGGCGGATCAAATCCCTCCCCACCACATAGTGAAACCGTCTCAGTCACGGATGCGGCTTTTTTGATGAACAGACATTTTTTCTGCCTAACATGATTTACTCACTATTTGCCTATAATTTTAAAATAGAAGGTGATTTGAATTGGTACTGGTTTAGTTGAGTTCAATAAAGTTGCCGCTGCGAAAAAGTGAATCCATTAAACCGGGATTACATTGAGTATTGGCTGGCAAAGTTTAGTTGATCCGATGCTTTCCTGAATGAAAATAAGCGGATTGTTTTTTTGATCGTTTGATAAATGCAGGGCAGGTAGTTTGTAAAAAACAAGAAAGGAAAAAGAAAATGCTTTTAAGTATCAGAATTTTAGAATTTAAAAATCTTGTTTTGATGTGGCGTTTAGTAAATCGAAATTATTATTAAACGGGTTTTCAACAAAAGCTATACGGGAATTTAAAAACAAGCAGAATAATATAATCCTGGAATTACTCAAAAATTCTGGCAAAATGATTCTCCAGGTGATTACGCATACCATTTCTGAATTTTTCCGAATCACCTTTTTCAAGAATATCCACCAGTTCCTTATGAGATACGAAGGTTTTAAAAAGCGGTTGCTTTTTTAGTATTCCACTTTTATGTACATAATCAAAAATTGGTAACAGCATTTTTTGAAATTTTTTCATGGCATTATTTCCGGTTATTTCATACAGCTTTCCATGAAAGGTAATTTCGTGTTCAATATTAAATAAGTGGTATTGTGTAACCTGAGGTTCATTAGCAACTATTTTTTTCAATTCTTCAATATCTGAAGGTGTTATACGGTGAAATAATAAATCTGCCATTCCTATTTCAAGCACAAGCCGGATCTCAAACATTTCCCTAAGTGTTTCCTGGTCCAGTATATAGGGGTTCATGCTCTTACTTAGATTACCGAATACATCCGGGCTTGTAATTACGGCACCTTTTTTCTTTTTTGATTCAATTAATCCCATCATCCTTAGCCTTAGCAATGCTTCTCTGACAACAGTACGGCTTACTCCTAACGCTGAAGCCAGTTCAATTTCTTTAGGTATTGAATCCCCAATTTTAAGTTTTTGCAGTTGTAAAAGCTCAACCAACCGGGCCTCAACCTTGTCTACAAGCGAACTATTATCAATACCAGTTATTTCTTCTGTAATTACCGTCAACATATTATTATGTATTACATAATTGTAAATGAATAAGCTAAGGTATTCATTTTTTTTTACTTTAATTAAAATTTATATAATTGATAATCAATAATATTTGAAATGTTAATAACTTTTTTTAGTTAAAAATGTAAATTACTCTTTATCTTTATTATGTCATACATAATACACTAAATTAAAATTGCTGTTATGAAATCTGCTTGTCTGAGGGGGCTGATCCTGGTTACCAGCTTTCTCATTTCTGTGACTGTTTGGTCGCAAGCTCAAAAAATTTCTGGTAAGGTAACTTCGATTGATGATAACAAACCGTTATCAGGGGTGAATATTATCATAAAAGGGAAACCCGTTGGTACACAAACAAATTCCAATGGCGATTTTTCCATTAATGCCACACCAGGCGATGTGCTTGTTTTCTCTATTATGGGTTTTACTACCCGTGAGGTGAAAGTGGGCACAAACTCCACAGTTGATATATCGCTTGAAACAAAAATTAGTGAACTGGACGCTGTTGTTGTTACCGGCTACGGTACCCAAAAAAGAAAAGAGGTAACCGGGGCTGTTGTTACGGTTAGTCCTAAAACTTTTGAACACAGTCCATCAACAAATGTGGCAACTGTGCTACAGGGAAATGCTCCGGGTCTTAGGATTCAGCAACGTACCGGACAGCCGGGAACCACACCTTCGATCTCTTTTAGAGGAGGTACTGAATTTGGTGGTGGTGGTACACCGCTCTTTATCGTAGATGGTGTAATCGTTCCATCGCTTTATGGCTTAGATATAAATGATGTTGCAAGTATTGACCTGTTGAAAGATGCTGCAACTACTGCTATATACGGTGCAAGGGCGGCTAATGGCGTTGTTCTGGTTACTACAAAAAGGGTAAAAAAGGAAAAACGCAGGTAACTTATTCTTATAGCTTAACGACAAACTATATCAGGCGCAATCCTTCCGAATATCTGAATGCGGCAGATTATATTCGAATGAACCGCCTCGGTCTCCAGGCCCGTTTCAGGGGCGACTCGCTGGATAATAACACAAATGCGATGAATACGGATCGTAACCAGTTGCTGGGGTCATGGGGCTGGGCTGTAAGTTCAGGCTGGAGGTCAGCTGAGGGCTTATACACTACACAGTTATTAAATAATCAAAATCGCCAATTATTAAACGATCCAAGGTGGAAACTGCTGGTTGACCCGAATCCATTCAATCCTAATCAGATGGATAGCATCATTTTTACAGATTTAAGCGCAAAGGAAAGAGAGGCTATGCTTCTGCAGCAGGTAAATACCAACGAGCATAATATTAATTTTTCAGGTGCCAATGACCAGGGCTCTTATGCGCTGTCGCTTGGGACAGTTAAAGACAATGGTATGATTATCGGTTCATGGCTGAAGCGGATTAATTTGAATTTTAACGGAGGCCTTAATGTAGGCAAGAACCTGAAAATAACAACAAATATTGGTGCATACAATGTGGAGCAGGCTTTACCATATGGTCAATTTGGCAGTGTAGATCCGGAAGGCGGCGCATCAGGTGGATTGTTACAGCGTTTTGTCGGGGTTGCTCCAACAGTAAGATATGTAAAAGATACTTCAGGGTAATGTTACCTGGTCCTAATGATGTAACGCTGGGTAACCCGGTTTACTGGAGCAATCTGACTGTTAACAACACCAATCAGCAACGTTTCCTGGGTGGTATTAACCTTGAATATACCGTACTGCCATTCCTGAAAATACTGGCCAGCGGTTCAGGGTATTATCAGTATACCAATAACAATTTTTCACCAAGGCATACCAGCAAGGTAACGGCGGGGCTTTTAATACCAACAGGGCTGCCAGCTTCAATAACACAAAAATTATCCAATATACCACCAATACCTTCTTACAGTTTAATAAGGCCTTCAAAGGCCATAATGTAACGGCATTGGCCGGAACGGAGTTTTATGATTATAAAAGTTATGTAAACTCCTGTTTTTCGCAAGGCGCACCCACCGATTTGATTCCCTGGCTTACCGCTTCTACTCCCCCCAGTGTGCAGGGTACAACCATAGTAAATCCTGCAGGTGCTTCTTCAAACTTTAATCAATGGGAAAGAATTGGATCAGCAATCGGAAGGGTCAACTATACATATCTTAACCGTTACTTGCTTACAGGTATCGTACGGATTGACGGTTCCAGCAGGCTGAAGAAGGGGAACTATTACGGAACATTCCCAGGTGTATCTGTGGGATGGAACCTGCATAATGAAAATTTTTATAAAGGTTCTGTGGTATCAAAATATTTAAGCAGCGTAAAGCCAAGAATAAGTTATGGTGTAAACGGAAACGTAAGCTCACTTGGTTTCTTTGCAACTTCACAAGTGTATAATAATGCCGGAACTTATAATGGTTTTGGTGGTACGTATGCGGCTTCTTATATCAATTCGGATGTTAGATGGGAACGCACTAACAGTTTAAACTTTGGTGCTGATTTAGGTTTCCTTAACGAAAGGATTTCCCTAAACTTTGATTACTTTATCAGAAATGTATACGATAAACTGGCCGGATTGAACATCTCATCTCAAACTGGTTTCAGCAGTTTCACCACCAACCTTGGTCAATTACAGAATAAGGGTGTTGAAATAGCTGTTAATGCGAAAATAATTGAGCCGAAAAAGGCAGATGGGTTTAGTCTTGAAGTTGGTGCCAACTATTTCCATGTTAAAAGTTTTGCAAAGAAACTTCCGTTTAACGGTTTGCCTGGCAACAGAACAAGTGGATTCTTTGTATGGGATCCCAAAAATCCCGGACAACAAATGTATGTAGGAGGATTAGTGGAAGGTGAACGAATAGGTCTGGATGAAGTTTGGGCTCCTAAGTGGGATGGAATTTATACTGATCTTTCAAAAATTGCTGCCGATGCAAATGTGTATAATGCCTTTTTGCCTTATACCAATAAGCGGATAAAACAATTAGGAGATGCTCAGTGGCACCAGGTCAATAAAAATGATACCATTGACAGCCGCCAGTTTGTAAAGGTTGGCCGAACCACACCTCAGCATATCGGTGGTTTTAATATCAACAGTTCATTTAAAGGTATTCGTTTGTATGCCGGGTTTGACTATGCTTTTGGTTTTGTTATTCTGAACAACCAGATTGTAAGAGGTCTGAGCCAGGTGCAGGGTTCTCAAAACTCAACGACTGACGTATTAAAAACCTGGTCACCTACCAATCCTAATGGCACCATGCCAAGGTATTATTGGGCTAACCAGGGGAAGAAACTATGCAACTGATGCAAGTGGAAATAACCCTGCTGCCAATTTGTGGGAGAAAGGCGATTATCTGATGCTGAGAGAGCTTACACTTGCGTATGACCTGTCGCCCCAAATTCTCAGCAAGTACTTAGCTAACAGGATAAAAGGATTGAGTGTAAATATTACAGGAACCAATCTTGCTTATTTATCAGGTTATAGCGGCAACTTTCCCGAGGTTGGAGGATTTGACCAGGGAAAATTTCCACTGCCTAAAAGGCTTACAATTGGTGTGAGGGTTACTTTATAATTGTTTATTCAACAAAAAAACTTATTGAAATGAAATACAATAAACTTTTAATAATAGCAGGTGTACTCATGTTGATGCTGGGCGTACTGTCATGCACAAAAAAATTGGATGAGGTTGTACCGCAGGATACTATAAGTAAAGACCAGGCATTAAAAGACCCTAACGCCGCTAGGACATTGTATCACGGTGTCTATGGCTTATTCAGGTCATATAGTAGTACTTTTTTCCAGTTAGGTGAAATGCGATCGGATATCTGGGTGGATGGTCTTTTTACTGAATCTGTAGATGGTGGTTTGCAGAATCTATACAGGCACAATATCAGTTCCCTTAATGTGCCATTTACCAATTGGGGTGGCTTTTATAACCTGATTTATAATTTTAATAACGTAATAAAAATAATTCCGCAAACTCCATTACCAGATGGCGAAAAAAGCAGGATACTTGCTGAGGTATATGGACTAAGGGCTTATGTATATTATACAATGGTGAGAACATGGGGTGGAGTTCCGTTAAATACTGAACCTGTAGAAACGATTACTAATGCCGCTGAAACTTATAAACGTCGCACAGGGGCAGATACGATAATGACCCAGATAAAGTGATATAGAACAGTCTCTCCAGTTGTTTGGTTCTGTTAACACTTTATCAACCGCCAAGAGAGTTTACTGGAGCAGAGTGGCATCACTGATATTGAAAGGCGATGTTTTTATTTGGTCGGGCACACATATGGGTGGCGGTAATACAGATTTCACAACGGCAAAGAATGCACTGCAGGAAGTAAGAAACCTGCAAGGAGCTACTTTAGACCTTCAGGCCAATTATGCTGATATATTTGACCCAACAAAAAAGAATAATAATAAGGAAATAATTTTTGCAATCAATTACGAATTGCAGCAGGCGCAATTGGGAGTTTTGGAAATTTCCTGGTTAACTCAATCCAGGCCAATACCTTATCGTTTGCCCAGGCTGCCACCCCTACGGTATCTTCTGTTTATCCGTATGTAAATGGTGCTAACAGGGTAGGTATGAACCAGACCATGATTAGCAGGCTTACCGCCCTGCCTGCTGACCAACGTATCGACAAAACTTTCCGGGTGATGTACTCTAACGCATCACCATTTGCAATCAGGGGTATATTTCTTACGAAATACATTGGCACTACAGCAGGTACATCTCAAATTTTTAATAATGATTATCCAATTTACCGTTATGCTGATGTTCTGTTGTTGTTGGCAGAGGCGAAAGCAAAGCTGGCAGAAGACCCGTCTGCAGAAATCAATGCCATCAGACTAAGGGCTAATGGTGCTGGATATACCCCTTATGTAACTGGAAGCATTACGGCAAACATGAATGCTATACTCGAAGAATATCTGAAAGAATTTATTGCAGAGGGCAAACGCTGGTGGGCATTGAGAAGGGCTGGTGATTCATATGTATATGCAAATTTGAGCCCTACATATTTTTCGCCAGCAAGTACCGCCAAGTTTTTGTTACCGCTTTCTCAGGCTATGTTAACGGCAGACCCTTTATTGACGCAAACAACGGGATATTAATATAATTTTCTCATAAGCATTAGCAGATAGCAAGCAATCACCGGGGGTAATCTTGCTCCCGGTTTTTTTCATATCCTGACTTATTATTTTAATTTCAATATAATTATTATGGCAAATCAACAATTAAAAGGCCTGATAGCAGCCCGTTTACTCCCATGCATAATGATGGGTCATTAAATCTGTCTCTTATTCCCGCCTATTATGAAATGCTGAAAGCAAACGGAGTTATTGGTGCTTTTATTTGCGGATCTACCGGCGAAGGAGTTTCTATGTCTGTGAAAGAAAAAAAAGACGTAGCTGAAGCATGGGCCGCCTGTACAAGAGATGACAACGACTTTATTGTAATGCCATTGTTGGGTGGCACTTGCCTTACAGATTGTAAAGAACTTGCTTTACATGCCAGGGAAATTGGATTAGATGCGGTCTCTTTTACAGCCCCCTTTTATTTTAAACCAGCCAATGTAGAATTGCTGGCGCAATGTTGTGCCGAAGTAGCATCAGTAGTGCCGGATATGCCTTTTTATTATTACCACATTCCTGTATTAACCGGAGTTGGTTTCCCGATGTATGATTTGCTGAAAGCAATAGATGGACGGATACCAAATTTTGCCGGGATAAAATATACCCACGAAGATTTTATGGATTTTCTTTCCTGCATCAACTTTCTAAATGGTAAATATGATATGCTGTGGGGCAGGGATGAAAATATGTTACCGGCATTAGCTCTTGGTGCAAAAGCTGCTGTAGGCAGCACCTATAATTATGCAGCACCTTTATACTACAAGCTGATTGATGCTTTTAACACCGGCAATTTAACCAAAGCAAAATTATTGCAACAGCAATCTGTTGATATGATTCGCTTACTCGGTAAATATGGTGGTATAGCAACAGGCAAAGCGTATATGAAATTAATAAACTTAGATTGTGGTGAATTTCGCCTGCCTGTAAAAATATGAGTGCTGGGGAGTTTGAGTTATTTAAAAGAAGTGGAACAACTTGGGTTCGGCAATTTCTGTTCAGATAAAACAGCTGCATCAAACGTATAAATTTAAATGGTTCTTTTGAAAGTATCTGTTATTTTAATACTTATGTTTTTAACTGTTCCGGCAATGGCACAAAAAAGGGCAGAATGTTTTTTTTAAATGGGAAATTGCTGGTGAGTTACCCGCCGGTAGCGGCCAACAAAATTCACTGGGTGTTGCTGGCCCGGTTACAGGTGTACACAAGGATGTGTTATTTATAGCAGGCGGTGCCAACTTTCCTAAAGCCATGCCCTGGGAAGGCGGTGTGAAGGCATTTCACTCTGATATTAGTGTATATAATAAGGGGCTACGCAAACTGAAACTAATTACAAAATCATTTTCACTCCCTTACCCGGTTGCCTACGCTGCTTGTTGCAACACGCCAAATGGCATTTTGTATGCCGGCGGCGAAAACGAAAAAGGGATCAGTGATAACGTGTGGTTGATGCTGTGGGATGATAAAAATAAAGAAATCCTTTTCAAAATACTCCCTGCACTTCCCGGTCCTGTAAGTAATGCAGCAGCAACGTTGATTGGCAATACTGTTTATATAGCAGGAGGTGAAACCGTTACAAACACATCATCTCAATTTCTGGCCTTTGACCTGTGCAACATCCCTGCGGGATGGAAAAAACTGGCTGACATTCCTCTGCCTCTATCACATACGGTAATGACTGCTTTTTCGGGTAAAACCGGCGATAAAATTTTTATATGCGGAGGCAGAAAGAAAAACAGCAATGGCATCAGTGATTTATACAACAATGTTTTTGTGTATGATGTAGCTTCAAACCGTTGGGAAGAAAAAAAAGCAATGTCTTATGCGCTAAGTGCCGGAACGGGCATATCATATGATGCAAACAATATTCTCCTTTTTGGCGGGGATAAAGGAATAGTATTTCATAAAACAGAAACACTGATAGCGGCCATAAAAGCTGAAAACGACCCTGTAAAAAAGCAACAACTTATCCTGGAGAAAAATAAGCTCCAGTCTGAACATCCTGGTTTTAGCAAAGAAGTATTATTGTATAACATCAAGAATGATAGCTGGAAAATTATTGGTACCATTCCATTTGAAACCCCAGTTACTACTACCGCTGTACAATGGAAGTCCCGTATCATTATTCCTTCGGGAGAAATAAGGGCAGGTGTACGTTCGTCAAAAATTCTGTCAGTAAAAATTCAACAGAAAAATAAATGACACAATCAAAAAAATATCCCTGGATTGTAGTGGCGTTGCTATGGGTTGTTGCTTTATTGAATTACATGGACAGGCAAATGCTCAGTACCATGAAACCCTCTATGCAAGTGGATATTCATGAATTGCAAGCGGCTGCCAACTTCGGTTATTTAATGGCGATTTTTCTGTGGATATACGGATTCATGAGCCCTTTATCGGGTATCATAGCTGATAAGATGAACAGAAAATGGCTGATTGTGGGTAGTTTGTTTGTGTGGAGTGCCGTTACGTTTACAATGGGGTATGCAAAAACATTTGACCAGTTGTATTGGTTACGGGCCATTATGGGGGTAAGCGAAGCATTGTACATACCCGCAGGCTTATCGTTGATTGCAGATTATCATTCATCAAAAACAAGGTCGCTGGCGGTGGGCATACACATGACCGGTTTATACATGGGTCAGGCACTTGGAGGATTTGGAGCTACCATCGCTGATAAATTTTCCTGGCAACAGGCATTTCATTCATTTGGTATAATTGGCATTGTTTATTCTGTTGTGTTAATAGTGTTACTAAAAGAAAAGAGAGTTGTTGATGAAATAAATACAGAAAACAAAGTAGAAAAAATTAAAACTCCAATACTTAAAGGATTGGGCATATTGTTCACTAATATTTCATTCTGGATTATACTTCTCTATTTTGCTGTACCGAGTTTGCCCGGTTGGGGCGTTAAAAACTGGTTGCCTACTTTGTTTGCGCAAAATTTAGGTATTGATATGAGCAAGGCGGGGCCAATATCAACTATCACTATTGCGGCATCGTCTTTTATCGGGGTTATTTTCGGAGGTATTTTATCCGACAGGTGGGTGCAAAAAAATCTTCGTGGACGAATATATACCAGTGCTATTGGTTTGGCATTAACCATTCCTGCATTATTGTTTATTGGATTTGGTCATTCATTATTTGCAGTTATCGGTTCAGCATTTTGCTTTGGTTTTGGTTTTGGAATGTTTGATGCGAATAACATGCCAATACTCTGTCAGTTTGTCTCAAAAAAATACAGGGCTACTGCTTATGGATTGATGAATATGGTGGGTGTATTTGCAGGCGCATTCATTACTGATTTGTTGGGCAAATCCACCGATGCCGGAAAGTTGGGAAAAGATTTTGCGATGCTTGCTGGTATTGTTTTAGTAGCATTAATTATTCAGCTTTCTTTTTTGCGTCCAAAGACAAATGATTTCACAGACGTATAACATAACATTATGCAAAAGTTACTTCCTGATTTATGGCCCTGCTTCCTTTTACTGGTATTGGCCAGCTTTACCTGCTCCAAAAAAACCACACCGCCACCATCATCGGGACAAATAAAAGTTTCATCATTTGCTCCAGCCACACCGGTATTAAATGGAATGGCTACCAACCCATTACTGCGTATTGTGGTACAAATTTTTTCGGGAAACCCAGAACAGCAATACCGGAAAATACAATGTACACTGAATACTTCTGCATTGAATGAAGTGCAGAAAGTGGATGTGTATTTATCGGGGGAAGCATTTACTGCCACAAACCTTATCGGCACAAGTACTCCATCGTCTGCAAATTTTGATATTCCTGTTACGGTTAACCTGCAGCCCGGTATACATTATATCTGGCTGAGTGTAGTACTTAAAAATGATGCTGCACTGAATAATAAAATTGAACTGCATGCCACAAAGTTGATAGATGCATCTGCAAAAGAGCTGGCGGTTGATCAAGGATCTTCTGTGTATACCAAGCTTACCGGTGTGGCCGTTCGCAAAGCTGGCGAGGATAATGTAAATACCTACCGCATACCGGGAATTGCTCAAACTGACAGGGGGACTTTGCTTTCCGTCTATGATATCCGTTACAACAACAGTGCAGACTTGCCCGGAAACATTGACGTAGGCTTAAGCCGCAGTACAGACAGTGGCAGAACATGGGAGCCAATGAAAATAATTATGGATATGGGTGCCCCGCATGAAAACAATGGTATTGGCGACCCAGCCATTTTATTTGACCCTGTTACAAAAAAAATATTTGTAGCAGCACTATGGAGCAAAGGTAACCGTTCTATTTCAGGATCGATAGGCGGTATGTCTCCTGATTCAACAGGTCAGTTTGTACTGGTAAGTAGCACAGATGATGGGATAACATGGTCGGCCCCCTACACTATCACGCCGCAAGTAAAAGAACCGGCATGGAAAATATTCTTCAACGGCCTCGGTAGCGGTATTGCCATGCAGGACGGCAAACTTGTTTTTGCAGCGCAATATTGGACATCATCAAATGTTCCGTACTCCACCATTATTTACAGCGATAATCAGGGCGCCATATGGAAAGGAAAAATACTCGGTCCAAAATCAAATACCACAGAAAGCCAGGTGGTGGAAACTACTTCCGGTACACTCATGCTGAACATGAGGGATAACCGTGGCAGTTTCCGCAGTGTGGCAACCACATCGAATATGGGTACAAGCTGGACAGAACATTCCACTTCTTACAATACATTGCCTGACCCGGTATGTATGGGCAGCCTTATAAAAGCAAAAGTGAATGTAAATGGAACGCTGAGAGATGTTTTGTTTTTCAGCAACCCTAATTCATCATCGGGCAGAGTCAACATAACCATTAAAGCAAGTCTGGATTTGGGCAAACCTGGTTGCCCGCCAATCAATTGCTGATTGATGAAAGGCAATGCTATGGTTACTCCTCTCTCACAAAGATTGATGATAATACGGTTGGAATTTTATATGAAGGAACAAAAGATTTATACTTTGTGAAAGTGGCAGTGAGTGAAATTGTCAAGTGAGAAAAAAAGTAAAACGGGAAAAAATGAAGTATACATTATTAATCATTATCGTTGCTTTTAGTTTTACTAAAAGCCATGCCCAATATAATGCTGTTTCTGTGTTTACTTCCGGCACAGAAGGCCATAAAAGCCACCGTATACCTGCAATAATAAGTTTGCCCAATGGTGAAATTCTTGCATTCGCCGAAGGCCGTGTGCATGGTGCAGGCGATTTCGGTGATATCAATATTGTAATGAAGCGCAGCACAGACAAAGGAAAAACCTGGAGTGCATTGCAATATGTAGCAGAGTTTGATACGCTGCAATGTGGCAATCCTGCACCGGTGGTTGATTTGACTGATCCCCAATATCCACAAGGCCGCATCTTTCTTTTTTACAACACCGGCAACAATCATGAAGGGGAGGTTAGAAAAGGGAAAGGTTATAAACAAGTGTGGTATAAAACTTCAACGGATGGCGGAAGTACATGGGACGAGCCAACGGATATTACATTGCAAGTGCATAAGCCCAATTTTCCGCAGGCAAATGCGGCTTATAATTTTAAGGAAGACTGGCGTACTTATGCCAACACTCCCGGCCACGCCATGCAGTTTCAATCTGGAAAATATAAAGGAAGGATTTATGTTGCCGCAAATCACTCAGCAGGCGGGCCACAAAAAAGGGCCGAGGATTATGATGCACATGGATTTTATACCGACGACCATGGTAAAACATTTCAATTGGGAGCCAGTTTAAATATTCCCGGCAGTAATGAGTCAATAGCCACAGAACTCAGCAATGGAAAACTGATTATGAACAGCCGTAACCAAAAAGGAGACATCCGTGCAAGAATTGTTTCAGTAAGCAGTAATGGTGGTCAAACCTGGGATACCAGCTATTTTGACAAAAACCTGCCCGACCCTGTTTGCCAGGCAAGCATCCTTACTATTGGAAAAAAGAAAGGGAAAAACATATTGGCCTTTTGCAATGCAGCTGACGAAAAGCGGAGAGACAACCTCACCCTTCGTACCAGTTTCGATGATGGACGTTCATGGAAAAAATCTTTTGTGTTAGATAAAGCGGAAAATGTAAAAGATAATGCAGCCTACTCCGACATTGTAAAGATTTCCCGCAAAGAAGTGGGTGTGCTATATGAGAAAAACAATTATTTACAAATAGTATTTACCATTGTAAAATGGAAATAAAGAAATCCGGTGAGAAATGAACTATTCAAAAAATGATTTAAATGCTTTAAAAGAGTATTATACAAATCAGTTGCTGAGCAGTACTGTACCTTTTTGGTAGAAAAAAAACAGGAATGGCTGGACGGTGCAAAGCTGGGTTACGATTTTTTAAACAAGCATTGTTTTGATACGGATGGACAGATGTTCTTTCATGTAACAAGAGATGGAAGGCCAATAAGAAAGCGTAGATATTTTTTTTCTGAAACATGTTATGTAATAGCTGCAGCAGCTTATGCAAAGGCCAGTGGTGATGAAGAAGCCGCAGAAAAAGCAAGGTTTGTATTTGGAAAATGTATTGAGTATGCAACTACTCCCGGTCTGCTGCAACCAAAATATACCGGTACAAGACCATCTAAAGGTATTGGTGTACCAATGATAATGATAAATACGGCGCAACAATTAAGAGAAACCATTGGCGACCCCCGCTGCGATGAATGGATAGAGAAATGGATGGCTGAAATAGAAAGAGATTTTGTAAAAGACGATATAAAATGTGTAATGGAGCAGGTAGCTCCCGATGGTAGCATCATTGACCATATAGACGGACGGACACTCAATCCCGGGCATGCTATGGAAGGCGCCTGGTTTATTTTGCATGAGGCAAAGCACCGTAATAATGATAAACGATTAATTGAATTGGGATGCAGGATGCTGGACTATATGTGGGAAAGAGGATGGGATAAAGAGCATGGCGGTGTTTTATATTTCCGTGATGTATATAATAAGCCTGTGCAGGAATACTGGCAGGATATGAAAATGTGGTGGCCGCATAACGAAGTAATTATTGCAACCTTGCTTGCTTATCTGATGACAGGCAATGAAAAATATGCTGAGTGGCATAAGATGGTGCATGATTATTCATACAGTCATTTCCATGATAAAGAAAACGGTGAATGGTTTGGCTATTTACACCGGGATGGCACAATAGCACAACCGGCAAAAGGAAATTTGTATAAAGGGCCTTTTCATTTGCCACGGCAGGAATGGTATTGTATGCAAATACTGGAACAATATTTAAAATAAATTATAAATACAAAAGAAGGAAAATGAAAAAAATAACTCTTATAATAATTTTGATATTAGCAGGTTTTATTTCCTGCAAAAAAAACAACGACGGCGGTACAACAACACCACCGCCACCGCCTCCCCCTCCTCCGCCACCTGTTGTTGTTTTAAACACAGCAGACAGCGTTTTATTATTGGATGAAACAGTATCGGGTTCAAAAGAGTCAACAAGACTGGCGCAAAATAATCCGGCTTCTGATTTTTATACCACAGGGTTTTATTTGCCGGCCTCCACCATTATGACGGTTGAAGTAACATCTGTAAACGGCAGCAGGCTTCCAACATTACTGGTGGGTACATATTCCCGCTACCAGGCAAGCTGGAACCCCACTTCACATACGCTGACATCCGGCGTAAACTCAATTGCCGATGCCACCGGCGGCATCATTTATTTTCGATTTCACAACGATAATCCAACAGACAAGGCTCGGATAAAATTTATTTCCGGAATGAAACCTGTTCCTTACTATCAATTGGGCAGAACAACACAGGCAGATTGGGTGAAAATGGTTGACAATCTTACAACCGTTCCCGATGTTCAGTTAGTGGGTAACAAAACGATTATTACTTTTTCCCGTACAAATGCATTGGCATATAAAAATGAAAACCAGGAAACATTAATAAAAAAAGCCGACCGGGTAATTGTCGTTGAGGACAGTATCAGCGGCCTGTTTGGAAGCGACCCGGTTGACAAACCTAATGTGCATAAATACCTGATGACAGAATCAGACCATCCGGGTTATTTTATGGCTGCAACGTTTTACCGAACCTGGTATGGCAGCACTACGGGTGGTGTGCCGGCAATTCTAAAAGCAGAAAATTTAACCTGGGGCCCCTGGCATGAACTCGGCCACATGCACCAGCAGGGCTCATGGACGTGGAGTGAACTGGGAGAAGTAACAGTGAACATCTACAGCATTGCAGTTGAAAAAGCATTTGGCATTACGCCGACACGATTAACATCGCAAGGAGAATGGAATAACACAGCTACCTATCTTGCAAGGCCGGAAGCCGAACGTAGTTTCAACGGCAGCAATGCAAGTGTATGGGTGAGGCTGTGTATGTTTCAGCAATTAAAGATTGCTTTTGGAGAAAATTTTTACCATGAACTGCACCGCCAGGCAAGAAGAGAAACAGCAAGACCCACAACCACCGATACAAGGATGCGTTGGTTTATGCTGAAGGCATGTTCTATCAGTGGAAAAAACCTCACTAGCTTTTTTCAAAAATGGGGAATGAAACTTTCTACGCAAACGGCAACAGATGCAGTGTTTACAGAAATTGTAGCATTAGGATTACCTAACCCTGCAACAGATTTAACATTACTGACAGACTAAAAAAAGTTGCCCGCAACTTTAGAGCAAGCTTCACAAGTATAAAAATCGCTTTAAGCCGGATAAAAAAAATAACATGAAAAAGATTTTAATATTTTTTGTTTTAGTTACAGTTTTAATATTTGCTTCCTGCAGAAAAGGCAACGATGTAGCTAAACCAGAATTTGGTGACATTGAATTTAAGTTGCATAGTTTTAGAGCAGCTGGCGACACTACAATCGAAGAAATGGCCTATACATTTTCAAGCACTATGGTTCTAAAAAGCGACTATACCTGGACAATTGATTTTGGCGGTTCAAAATCGAGTGGGACATATACGTGGACTCCAACCTCAGCTGAACAAGCCGATATTAAATTCACAATCATCCGCTGGACGGAGTTTACTCCCAATCCCATTTTATCTGACAAACTTAAATCAGTATTACAAGCAGTAGACCACTGCGGATATTCATTGCAAACTCCTTTATCTGCAAATTATCTCACCAATAACTATCCAGGTATTCACTTCCCATTTTTAGGTACACATCAAAAATGAAAAATATATTAACATCATTTTACTGCCAAACTATATGTAGAATAATACCTCGTCGAATATTCGGTATTCCACCTGTAAAAACACTAAGAAGTCGTCGAAAAAAAACGCTGATTAAAATTACAATATATGCACAGAAAACAATTCATTAAAAACACCGCATTAACGGCTGCATCAGTTGCACTGATGCCAAACACTACTTTGTTTGCAAGGGAAGTAAAAGACAGAATAAAATTGGTAATGATTGGTACGGGGCTGCGTGGACAAAATCACCTTGACCTTGTATTGCGGCGAAAGGATGTGGAGTTGGTTGCCATCTGCGATATTGATGATCGCATGCTTTCCCTGTCGAAAGAAATTATCACTAAGAGTGGAAAGAAAATGCCGCAAATCTTTACCGGCGAGCCCTACGCATGGAAAAAAATGCTGGAGTTGAAAGATATTGATGGCGTAATAATCGCTACACCCTGGGAATGGCACAAGGAAATGATTATTGGCTCGCTGCAGGCTGGGATTAAATATGTTGGTACTGAAGTAATGCTTGGCATAACGCTGCAAGACCATTGGGATGTAGTGAAAGCAGCGGAGCAATACAATGCACAAGTGATGATGCTGGAGAATGTTTGCTATCGAAGAGATGTAATGGCGGCATTAAATATGGTGCGAAAGGGACTGTTTGGAGAAATGGTGCATTTGCAGGGCGGATATCAGCATGACCTGCGTGAAGTAAAATTTAATAATGGCATTGATGCTTATGGAAAAGGCTGTGAGTTTGGTGATAAGGGCTGGAGCGAAGCAAGATGGCGTACACACCATTCAGTTTATCGTAACGGGGATTTGTATCCCACACATGGTATTGGCCCCATTGCACATTACATAAATATTAACAGGGGAAACAGGTTTGTAAATATTTCCTCTTTTTCTTCCAAAGCAAGGGGCTTGCATGAGCATATTGTAAAAAAATGCGGTGCAGAACATCCCAATGCAAAAATCAATTTCAAATTAGGCGATGTAGTTACCACTTCTATAGGATGTGCCAATGGAGAAACTATTTTATTGCAGCATGATACCAACCTGCCCCGTCCATATTCGCTGGGCTTTAGGGTGCAGGGTACAAATGGTATATGGATGGATGTTGCAAAGGGTGTACATATTGAAGGACAATCAAAACCCCACCAGTGGGATGCTGCAAAAGAATGGTTTGATAAATACGACCATCCGCTTTGGGTAAGATGGAGTAAGGAAACAGAAGGTGCAGGTCATGGCGGCATGGATTTTTTTGTAATCCATTCTTTCATAGAATCCATAAAACGCAACATAGCAACACCCATGGATGTGTATGATGCTGCCGCATGGAGTGCCATTACACCATTAAGTGAAACCTCTATCGAAAAAGGTAATGAGACAATTGAGTTCCCTGACTTTACAGGCGGCAAGTGGATGTACCGCAAACCTGTCTTTGCTCTTAACGATGAATATTAACACTATCTCCTGCCAGGAAATATGTAATAAAAAAAATCAGTTAACACTATTAAATAAAACATCTCTCTATAAATATGGAATCAGCTTTATCAGCATTTGGTATAAATAAGGATGCAGTTGCAGAACAAATTACCAGTGGGCTGATAAACCAAACCTGGAAAATTACTGATGGCAGCCGGCAGTTTATTTTGCAAAGAATAAACCAGCATGTTTTCCAGACACCGTCTGATATACATTTTAACATAAAGCAAATTAGCAGGTACCTGCTAATTAAATATCCTGATTACAATTTATCTGCACCGCTAACAAGCTTGTTTGGGCATGATTTAATTACTTGTAAGGATGGTTGCTACAGGGTTTTTCAATTTGTACAGGGTTCACATACAATAAATTCAGTTGGTACTGCTGAACAGGCTTATCAGGCAGCCTCTCAATTTGGAAAATTTACATACCTGCTTTCAGGGTTTGATACAGGTAAATTAAAAATTACTATTCCTGATTTTCATAACCTTTCATTAAGATACAAGCAATTCAGTGACATTATAAAAACAGGCAACGGGGAAAGAATTAAGGAAGCAAAGCCCCAAATAGATTCTTTGATAAAAGAAAATGACATTGTTGTAAAGTATAATGCCTTTAAATCTGACTCAACGTTCAAATTACGGGTTATACATCATGATGCCAAAATCAGCAACGTATTATTTGATGATAAAAACAATGGTATTGGGGTAATTGACCTTGATACCGTAATGCCCGGATATTTCATTAGCGATGTTGGAGATATGATGAGAACTTATCTGTCGCCTGTAAATGAAGAAGAGAACGATACAGGAAAAATTGAAGTTAGAGAAGATTTCTACAAAGCTATTGTACAAGGATATTCTGAATATATGGAACAATTGTTAACAGAGAAGGAACAACAACAATTTTTTTATGCCGGTAAATTTATGATTTATATGCAGGCGCTTCGATTTTTGACCGATTACTTAGGTGACGATGTTTATTATGGTTCAAAATACGAAGGGCAAAATTTGAGGAGGGCAAACAATCAGATTGTTCTTTTAAACAGGTTAATGGAGAAAGAAGAAAAGCTAAACGGATAAATAGAGTCTTTCAAAAATAGAGTATAAAATCAGGGCAATAATTTGAATATGTTATTTACAACAATTAGTCAGTGAAAGGAATAAAAGCATATATCGCCGACAAAATTTTTACAGGAGAACAATGGCTTAACGACCATGCAATAATTGTTGCAGAAGGAATCATCTGCGGGATAATTCCAGCAGATGAAGTTTCATCAACACTTGTGACGCATGATTTTTATGACCGGGTAATTGCACCAGCTTTTATTGACCTTCAGATATATGGGGCGCATGGAAGGTTATTGTCGGTATATCCCGAAGCAGATTCATTGTATAAATTGAACGATTATAGCCGCAGTGGCGGTGCAGCCAATTGTCTTCCAACAGTAGCTACCAACAGTTACCAGGTTTTTCATCAGGCCATAGATGCCATAAACGATTACTGGAACAAAGGAGGAGAAGGAGTTTTAGGTATTCACCTCGAAGGGCCCTGGATAAATCCAGTAAAGCGGGGGGCACATATTAAATCATACATTCATACACCATCATTACAGCAGGCAAAAGATTTATTGGCATACGGAAAGGGTATTATTAAAATGATAACACTTGCGCCGGAGCAATGCAGTGATGAAGTGATTGACCTGATACTTGCTGATAATATTGTTATTTCAGCAGGGCACAGCAATGCAACTTATAAGGAAGTAAAGGAAAGTTTTGCCAAAGGAGTTACTGCTGTTACCCACCTTTATAATGCAATGAGTGCATTGCAGCACCGTGAACCTGGTTTAGTTGGAGCAACCATGAATGATGATAAAGTGATGGTGAGTATTATCCCCGATGGTTACCATGTGGATTATGCTGCTATACAAATAGCAAAAGCAATAATGAAAGACAGGTTGTTTGTAATTACCGATGCAGTTACCGACACTCATGCAGGAGATTATCAACATGTACTTATGGGAGATAAATATGAGACAGCAGGTATTCTTAGCGGTTCGGCGTTAACAATGTCAAAAGCTGTGCAAAATTTAGTTAATCATGTGGGGGTTGAATTAGGCGAAGCTATCAGGATGTGCAGTTTATATCCTGCACGGTTAATGGGTTTGGATAGCGAATTGGGGAAAATTGAAAAAGGATATAAGGCTAAGCTGGTATTATTAAATGAACAAAACGAGGCTGTTAAAATACTTGAGTAGAAAAGCCATATGGCTTATGAGAAAATGTAAACGAAGTAATGAGTGCAATAAAAATTAATACAAATTTTAAATGGGTAGCCGCAGGGCTTACGTTTGCCATACTCTGGCCGTCTGCATCTACCGCCACAAAAGTTGGGTTAACTGTTGCGCAACCATTAGTTATTGCTGTAACAAGGTTTGCTATTGCTGCTGCAGTTATGCTGTTCTTTGCACATGTTATCAAGAGGCATAGGTATCCTGCCGGTAAGGAATGGAAACAAATAGCTATTTACGGATTACTCAACATTACAATTTACCTGGGACTGTATGTCGTGGCTATGCAATCCGTAACCGCAGGTATCGGTGCTTTGGCTGTAGCCACAAATCCTATATTCATATTGTTTATGTCGGTTATTATATTAAAAAAACAACTGACATGGAACATCGTTCTTTCAATTACTGTTTGCGCTATCGGAGTTATATATGCTGCATGGCCCTTGTTTGCGGAAGCAACTATTACAGCAAAAGGATTATTTATCTTATTAATTAGTATGCTCTCCTACTCAGTAGCTGCTATTTATTTCTCTCAGCAGCAATGGAACGGATTGTCGCTATTTGTAATTAATGGCTGGCAAACTTTGATAGGTGGTTTGTTTTTATTGCCCTTCGCTTTATTCTTTTACAACCCTTCAGCCAACCATTTTGACAAGTCATTTTTGTATGCCGTTAGCTGGCTCGCCATACCGGTTTCAATATTTGCTGTTCAGCTTTGGATGTGGCTGTTACAGGTAAATCCGGTAAAAGCAGGATTATGGTTATTTCTTTGCCCGCTTTTTGGGTTCGCTTTTGCCGTTTGGTGGATGGGGGATGCTGTCAGCATTTACACTATTGCAGGTGTTTCGTTAGTAATCGGTGGTTTGTTATTATCAAAAATCAATACGAAAAGAAATGAAATGGTTTTTGATTAGCATTATTTTTTCCCCCTTGCAATAAAGGCACAGTTGCGGCTTAACAAAGTGTTCACCGATAATATGCTGCTGCAACGGGATAAACCTGTTCATATCTGGGGCTATGGAGTCCCGGGTGCAACAGTTACCCTTTCATTTGCTGCGGAAACAAAATCAGAAAAGGCAGGTGCCGATTCATCATGGAGTATTTTCTTAGCTGCAAAAAAGGCAAATAGGAATCCCCAAAAACTTACGATAGTTTCTGGCAAAGAGAAGATTAGTTTGAATAACATTCTCATTGGCGATTTATGGGTATGTATTGGACAAAGCAATATGGAATGGCCTATGATAAACGAAATCCATTATAAAGATGAAATACAAAATAGCCAGCAACCGTTACTCCGATTGTATAATCCAACCTATGCAGGAAAAAATACTTTTAATGTTCCATTTACAGATTCAATCACACAAACGCTAACCACAGAACAATTTTATAAAGGCCAATGGCAAAACTGTGACAGTATTTCTTTTAAAACCATGAGTGCGGTGGCGTATTATTTTGGTAAAGAAATTGTTTCGTCAGAAAA
This sequence comes from Chitinophagaceae bacterium, assembly GCA_016719815.1. Classification (GTDB taxonomy): domain Bacteria; phylum Bacteroidota; class Bacteroidia; order Chitinophagales; family Chitinophagaceae; genus JJ008. Next base: position 41,689 of record JADJYK010000018.1, read on the forward strand.
TATTCCCGTTGGGTTAATAAATATTTCTATAGGTGGTGCGCCACTCGAATCATTTATCAGCACAGAAGTTTTTAAAAAAAATAAACAATTTTCTGAAAAAATAAATGGTGATTGGCTGATAAACACATCACTGCCTGTTTGGATAAAAGAAAGAGGAAGACAAAATGTAGGGAGTTTAAATAATGTTCCCAAAGACGAGTATGGAAAGAATCATGCTTATAAACCAGGTTTTGCATTTGTATCTGGTATTGAAAATTTCTTGCCGATGCCAATAAAAGGAATTTTATGCTACCAGGGCGAGAGCAATGCGCAGGAGATAGAAAGAGTAAATGAATATGCAGCATTATCAAAATTGATGGTGGATGATTACCGGAAAAAATGGAACAATCCAGAATTGCCCTTTTATTTTGTCCAGTTATCTTCAATTGATACGGCAAAATACAAAGGTCATTTATGGCCAGAATTCAGGGATGAGCAAAGAAAGATGCTAGAGCTGCTTGAGTATAGTGGTATGGCTGTAAGTAGTGATATTGGGGCCAGAGATGATGTACATCCCACAAATAAAGAAGACGGTCGGTGAAAGACTGTCAAGATGGGCTTTAAGTAAAACGTAAGAAAAAACTTATTGCCATCAGGCCTATGCCGGTTAGTGCAATATATAGGAAAAACAGAGTGCTGATCAGATTTCGGTTTACAGGAAAAAAAGCTCATAACAACAGGAGGGGAATTATTAAGAGGATTTTCATTAAATGGTAAAGATGATGTGATTGCTTCCATTCAGAGAAGATATGTAGAGATTCGTTCTGACAGTAAGCCTGAATATGTTTATTATGGATGGAAACCTTTCAGCGACGGGAATCTTTTTAATTCGGAAAATCTCCCCGCCTCAACATTTAAAAATAAAGGTGAAGTGAAAAGAGTTATTACAATTTTATCCTTTTTTATTCCGGACTTTTGTCTGCACAAGTGAAACTACCGGTTTATCCGGATTCAATTTTTTCTGCTTATTATCATCAGCGCCATTCCTTATTTCAGTCCTTACCTCATACAAAAAATGATATAATTTTTATTGGCAATAGTATCACTGATGGAAATGAGTGGAGTGAAATCTTTGAAGATTTAAGAATCAAGAATCGTGGGATAAGTAGTGATATCACTGCTGGTGTGATAAAGCGACTGGATGAAATAGTAAAAAGAAAAACCGGCCAGTGTTTTTTGATGATTAGGACTAATGATCTGGCCAGAAATATTTCTCCTGACAGTGTTGTGAAGAATATATTAAGGATTGCTGCTTACATGAGTCAGGAGTGTCCAACTTCAAAACTCTTTGTACAAAGTATTCTTCCGTAAACGATGTGTTTGGGAAATTTAGTGGCCATACCAGTAAGTCTGTGCAGATAAAAGAAGTGAACAAGAAGCTTTTGACAGTGCATCTTCCTTTAAATATACATTTATTGATCTGTATACTTCTTTTTTGTGATAAACAGGGAAAGCTTAAGCGGACTTAACAAATGATGGCCTGCATCTCACCGGTGCAGGATACCTGCGTTGGAACATATGGTTTTCCCGCATATTTATGGTTTGCAGGAAAGCCCTCGCTGATTCCAGTACCGGAAACAAATGAAATGGGAGTCAGGCTTTTCCCTTTGTTTAGCTGCAGATCTGTAGTTGTTAAGGATGACAGTCTGGGAAATGAGGCTGGTATTTTGAAGAAAGCAATCGAAAGTTTTGGAATTGATGTAGAGATAAAAAAAGAGATACTGGCTTCAGAAAAGTATATTGAATTGCGAATAGAAAAGACAGGTATTCTTCCCTCTCACAAAGAATCGTACGATTTAAAAGTTTCTACAGATAAGATTCTAATAACTGCCAATACTTCTCATGGAATATTTAATGGCATTCAGACTTTACGCCAACTGATGCGTGACGCTGTCATGGTAGATGCCTGCGATATAACAGATTGGCCGGCTTTTTCATGGAGAGGTTATATGATTGATGCAGGAAGAAATTATATGTCTCTTCTTTCGTTGAAGCAGCAAATTGATGTAATGGCTGCAAACAAACTCAACGTCTTTCATTTTCATGCAACAGAAGATATTGCATGGAGGATTGCTATCAAACAATATCCCCAGCTTACCGAGCCAGAGTATATGCTGCGTAATAAAGGGTATGTATTATAGTGAGTCCGAAATAAAAGAACTAATCGTTTATTGCAAAGAGCGGCATATTACTTTCGTACCTGAAATGGATATGCCCGGTCCATAGTGCTGCATTCAGGCGTGCCATGAAGACTGACATGCAAAGTGATACCGGTTTAATACTTGTCAAGAGTATATTGAAAGAGTTCTGTACAACCTATGATGTGCCTTATATCCACATTGGGGCAGATGAAGTAAAGATTACCAATAAACAATTCATACCTGAGGTGACATCTTATATTGAAAGTTTTGGCAAAAAAGTGATCGGCTGGCAACCCGGTGGTAATTTTTCCAACAGCACTATTCGCCAGTTGTGGATGGATGACAATGCACATCATACAGCCAATAGTCAAATACAGTTTATCGATTCACGGCATTTGTACCTGAATCATATGGACCCATTGGAAGCAGTTACCACTATATTCAACAGAAAAATAGCTGACAAAGAAAATGGCGATGCAACAATACTTGGTGGTACAATCTGTATGTGGCACGACAGGGCTGTGAGCAAGGAGGAAGATATTCTCAATATGAATCCTGTTTATGCTGGTATGCTGGCTTTTGCAGAAAGAAGCTGGCAGGGCGGGGGTAAGTCCGGCTGGGTAGCTAACATTAGCAACGGCGATGAGAAAGCGTTTGCTGAATTTGAAAACAGGCTGCTGGATAATAAAAAACAATATTTTGCAGAGATGCCTTTTGCCTATGTAAAACAATCGGACATTAAATGGAACCTATATGGCCCGTTTGATAACGGAGGAGATGTTATGAAAAGGTTTTTGCCAGAAACCGAATCGTGGAATGAAGAATCTTCGAAATTATATAAACAGGTTACAGGCGGAACGATTGTACTTCGGCATTGGTGGGCGCCTTTGATAAAAGGAGCAATTGATGACCCAAAGGAAAACACAACCTGGTATGCTGTATCGAATATCTGGTGCGATGAAGCAGGTGAAAAAGAATGCTGGATTGGCTTTAATAATCTCTCCCGTTCGCCGGCAACAGATTCCCCGCCGGCAGGTGCATGGGATGAAAAGGGCAGTGCAGTTTGGGTGAATGGAAACTTGGTACTTCCTCCTGTTTGGATGCGGGTGGGCAAAATGGAAATGCTGAAATCCCTTTAACGGACGAAGGATATGAATACCGGGAACCGGTAAAAGTTTATTTTCAAAAAGGCTGGAATACTGTATTGATTAAGGCACCGGTCACTACCTTCAAAGGAAAGAACTGGCAAAACCCTGTAAAATGGATGTTTACGTTTGTATTAACGGAAGAAGAGTAAGAGCTGAGAATTTCTTTGAAGTTGTTTATGATAGAATAATCAGCACAAACTTTTGAAGTTTCTGTTAAATACAAAAAATTAATGAAAACATAAACTGTAATGAAATCAAGATTTTTATTCATCGTGGCTGCCATAAGCCTTTTATCAATCATTTTTAATCCTTTGTATGGTCAAAAGAAGAATGTGTTTGCATTAGGAAAGATGAGTTTCTTCTTAACGGAAAGTCTTTTCAGGTCATTAGTGGTGAAATACATCCGGCAAGGATACCGGCTGAATATTGGCGGCACAGGATAAAGATGATTAAAGCAATGGGATGCAACACTGTCGCTGCTTATACCTTCTGGAATTATCATGAAACAGAAAAAGGCGTATTTGATTTTAAAACAGGAAATAAAAACATTGCTGAATTTATCCGTATATGCCAGCAGGAGAGAATGTGGGTATTGCTAAGACCGGGGCCTTATGTATGTGCTGAGTGGGATTTTGGCGGTTTACCTGCTTACTTACTAAAAGTACCAGATATCCGCATACGGTGTATGGATCCCCGCTACATGGCAGCAGTTACCCGTTACATAAAGAAACTGGCTTATGAAACAGTGCCGCTGCAATGTACAAAAGGAGGCCCCATACTTATGGTGCAGGTGGAAAATGAATATGGCAGTTATGGAAATGATAGGGAATACATGAAGACATTGCAGCAGCTGATTAAAAATAGCGGTTTCAATGTCCCCTTATACACGGCTGACGGGCCCACTCCTTATATGCTCGAAGCAGGCAGTCTGACTGGTGCGGCCATAGGTCTTGATAGCGGCGGTGATGAAAAGGATTTTGAACAGGCCCGCAGGCACAATCCCAATGTGCCGGCTTTTAGTTCAGAAACCTATCCTGGCTGGCTCACACATTGGGGAGAAAAATGGGCAAGACCTGATACCGGCGGCTTGAAAAAGGAAGTAGAATATCTGCTGAAAAACAAAAAATCATTTAATTTTTATGTGATACATGGTGGTACAAATTTTGGGTTTACGGCAGGAGCTAACGCATTTTCACCTGTTGCTTACCAGCCTGACATCACCAGTTATGATTATGATGCGCCTATCAATGAGAATGGCGAACCAACAGCAAAATATTTCATGTTACGAAACCTGATTGCTGCTTATACAAAGGAACCGTTGCCCGAAATTCCTGCTCCGGTAAAGACAATTGAGATACCATCCTTCTACTTACAAAAAATGGGGAGCATCTGGGATTATTTTACCAACGGGCATTTATTCTTCACAGCCAAAAACCATGGAAGCCTATGACCAAAATCAGGGCATAATTCTGTATAAAACAAAACTGGTGGGTCACAAAAGCGGTAAACTGAAAATCTGGGAACCGCATGATTATGCCCTCGTATATCTGAACGGTAAATTTATAGACACTGTTTTTCGGGATGGTGGCAAATGGGAAGTAGATCTTCCTAAATCAGAAGTAAAAGATCCTGTACTGGAAATATTGGTTGAGGGAATGGGCCATATCAACTTTGCACAATTCATGATCGATCGTAAAGGTATTACAGACAGAGTAACTCTGAATGGTATGACATTGATGAACTGGGAAACCTTTCTCCTGCCCATGGATGAAAAATTCATTGCATCACTAAAGCTGTTGAAAGAAAGTATGAATAATGATAGTAAGCATTGCCGGTTCTTTAAGGGGGAGTTCATGCTGGAAGAAATGGGCGATACCTATTTTGATATGAACCGCTACACCAGAGGGGTGCTGTATGTGAATGGTCATAACCTTGGACGGTTTTGGAATATTGGTCCGCAACAAAGGCTATATTGCCCTGCTTCCTTTTTTAAAAAAGGGAAAAATGAAGTAATCATTTTCGACTTTCATCAGGAATCAGCAGAATCATTAACTGGTCACCGGAGAATACAATAAAAATATTTATGAGAATACTACTTCTGGTTGCTGGCATGCTTTCTTCAATAGCGATCTATGCGCAGAGAGATACTGTCTATTTGAATACTGATTGGCAGTTTGCAACAGATAAAAGTGCTGCAGGTTTCAGGGAGCAATGGTTTATTAAAATTCTGAACAAAACCAGGATTGTTCAGTTACCGCATACATGGAATGCAGAAGATGAAAACCAGAATCACTATGGATGGGGATGGTATCAAAAAAAAATAAGTATCCCATCAGCATGGAAAAGCAAGAAGATAGTCATTCAGTTTGGTGCTGTTAACCATACTTGTATTGTTTATTTAAATGGAAAGCAAATCGCCAGTAATACAGGGGATGGTTTTAGTAAGTTTTCTGTGGATCTAAGTAGCGGTTTTAAATTTGGGAAGGAGAATATTATTACAGTAGCCGTTAACAATGATTACGGACCAAACAAGGTGCCCTTCGGCAGTTCTTTCGACTGGCCCAATGATGGGGGTATTATACGTAAGGTTGCAATAATAGTGAGCGAAAAACTTTCTGCCGAATATATTTACCTGTCAACGGAATTAAATGTCCAAAATGGAAGTGGGAAATTACTCGTTAAGCTGGGAATGCAACCAGCAGCGAACAGAATCCTTCGCTTTGGCGTAAGAATAACAGAAGAGAATCAGCCATCAGCGGATGTGGTTTTTGATAGTATACTTGAGCCGGTGTGGAATAAAGATGAAGGAGTAGTAGAAATATTACTTCCGAAAGTGAACCCTTGGCATTTTGATTTACCAAATCTTTACCGGGTTGATGTGACTGTTATCGACAATAAAAAAGTAACGGATCATATTAGTGCCGTTTCTGGATTTCGTGCGGTTAAGTTTGTTAACGGACAAACATTTCTGAATGGAGAAAGAGTAAAGCTGATGGGTGTAGAGTGGACGGCAGGTTCAAATCCCGATTTTGGTTTTGCTGAGCCGGATTCCGTAATCATCCGCTACTGCAAACTGATGAAAGACGTGAATGCTATTTTTACACGACAGCATTTTCAGCAGGACGACCTGTTCTATGATTTTTGTGACAGAAATGGAATTCTTGTGCAACAGGAAATTCCCCTATGGGGACCTGAAACACCTGTTACTGATACTATCCGGAAAATTGCCATGAAACAACTGGAAAGAATGGTGCATAATTACTACAATCACACTTCTATTTTTTCATGGGGTGTGGGGAATGAGTTAAGAGCAAGAGATGCTGATATGAGGCTGTTTATACAGGATATGCTAAAGTACTCAAGACAACTGGATCCGGGAAGGATGTCAGCCTATGTGAGCAATACACTTACCCGGGAGTTCATTAATAACCCTTCATTTGTTCCGGATGCTGCTGCAGATGGTGATTACCTGATGATGAATGAATATGGAGGCAGCTGGTGGGACATACCTTCAGGGAAAATTCATTTCTACCTTGATAGTGTACACATGAGTTACCCGGATAAACCTTTCTTTATATCTGAATTTGGATTGTGTGAGCCTAACTTTAAAGGCGGGGACGAAAGACGGATTGAGGACCTCATCTATCACATGGGTATTTATGAAAGCAAACCCTATGTGGAAGGGGCTATTTATTTCGACCTTACAGATTACCGTACTCATTATCCCGGTACATCTGATAACAACAAATATCGCCGGAGAATTCATGGCATATATGATATGTATGGTAATGCAAAGTCCTCCATGAAAGTGCTAAGAAACCTGTCATCACCTGTAGAAGTTCAGGGTGTAAGAAGTACTGGTAATGGAAAAATGAGTGTGTCTGTTTTTGGAAGTGTCGGTTTGCCCCAGCATATTGTTAAGGGATACTGGCTGTATGTTTCTGATAAAACAGATAACTACATGTCAGCAAAGCCCTATGCACTTCCCGAAATCAAACCAGGCGAGAAGATAAATGCAGAAGTAGCCGTTAACTATAATGGCAATGTGGTAATCACTATTGTAAGACCAACAGGTTATGTGGCAATTCAGAAGGTGTTTGACTAATCACCATTCCGGGCCATTTTTATTAAACCTACCCTAATGCCCATAGCGCTTTATTAACTTGTAGTAACTGTACACTACAAATAAGAAAATATACTATTTCCTTTCTGCTCATTGCAGTCTTTACTGCCTGTAGCGATATAGCACGGCTACGTTAGGCAGAATGTAATAAAAAGCAGACTTTTACAATCTTGTTTAAATAGAAATTCTTTAGCAAGAAAAGAAAAACAGGCATTCATATGAAGACAACCAGGATAATTATTCTGCTTATCACTCTTGTTACAATTTTATATTGCTGTGTGGCAACACTCCAAAAAACTACAGTTTACAATTACGTTGGTACCGATAAATGCCAGTCCTGCCACCAGAAAGAGTTTGAACTTTTCAAAACATCTGACCATTATCATGCAATGGATACGGTGTCGGCTGAAACGGTGAAAGGCGACTTTAATAACAGCCAGTTTATTTATCATGGTGATACTGCCTTTTTTTATAAGAAGAACGGAGATCATTTTGTTCGCACTACTGACAGTACCGGGGAAGAAGGTTTCAAATCAGCTATACTTTCGGCTGAGGCCACTACAGCAGTATTTGGTAAAATTTGATGATGACCGTTTACAGGTGCTGCCTTTTGTTGGATACAAGAGAAATAGAAAAGGAGGGCAGCGCTGGTTTCATTTATACGATAAGGAAAGAATTTCCCATACCGACGAACTGTTCTGGATGGGTATTAACCAGAACTGGAATTATATGTGTGCCGACTGTCACACTACAGATTTTAAGAAAAACTTCAGTATAGCAGAAAATAAATTTCACAGTTCATGGACAGAGAGCCGTGTTTCCTGTGAGTCGTGTCACGGACCTGCATCCGGGCATATGCAATGGGCAGAGAAAAAAGATTTGAGTGTATTAATGAAAGGATTTGGAATCAGTCTTGCCGCTAAACCTGTTAACTGGCAGTTGGATGCGGCAAAGCAAACACTGATGCCGCAACAGGTAATGACCAACGATACATTGATAGAAACCTGTGCGAGGTGCCATGCCCGGGCAACCCGGTTTACCGATGAGTATGATCATGGTAATTCTTTTTTGCAATCGCATATTCCTGCCACAGCCGACCCGGTAAACTATCATGTTGACGGGCAGATAAAAGAAGAAGATTACGAATATGCTTCTTTCCTGCAAAGCAAAATGCATACGGCTGGTGTAACCTGTATTAATTGCCATGAGCCGCACAGTATGAAGATTAAAGCCACCGGCAATGCACTGTGTACATCCTGTCATCAGCCGGCAAAGTATGACGGGCCGCAGCATAGTTTTCATAAACCAACCAGTACGGGCAATCAATGCGTAACCTGCCACATGCCCATTACAACTTACATGGTGGTTGATAACCGGCTCGACCACAGCATTCGTATTCCAAGGCCCGACCATTCTCTTACAATGGGCACTCCCAACGCCTGTAATAAATGCCATACAGATAAGCCGGTAAAATGGGTCGCCGATAGTTTTGTTAAGTGGTATGGAAACAAGTTACCCAAAGAAAAAACCTATGCCGAACTGCTGTACGCTGTTTCAAAGTATATAAAGGAAAGTGAGCCGTCGTTATATGATTTGTTGCAGAATAAAAGCAACCCGGCTATCATAAGGGCGACTGCCATGGGGAATTACGGATATTATACTACATCAAGGGTAAATGAAATTTTACTGAACGAGCTAAAAAGTACAGCGCCTAATATCCGGCTGAATGCGTTAAAGGCATTGCGCAATTATCCCGCAGAGAATCTCCTGGGACATGTTGAAGCATTGCTATACGATAAAGTGGCTGCTGTGCGGATGGAAGCTATGAATATGCTGGCGCCGCTATCAGCAAAACTCAGTGAAAAAGATATGGAACAGTTTAGAAAGGTGATGAGCGAATACATGATTGTACAAGAGGAAATGAGCCACCGGCCTGAAGGATATTTTAACAGGGCAATACTATTTAGCGCAACGGGTGGAAATGAGGTAGCAGAGAATTTATACAAGGATTGTATCCGGCGTTTCCCGGATTTTGTACCGGCTTACAGTAACCTGGCAGACTTATACCGGCAGCAGGGTCGGGAAGATGAAATAAAAAGGCTTATAGATATGGGTTTACGCAGGCAACCACAAAGTGCATATTTGCATTATTCATCAGGATTGTGGTATATCAGGCAAAAGGAAAATAGCAAAGGAATGGCTGAGCTAAAACTGGCAGCGCAATATGCACCAGCTGATGCACAAATGCAATATGGCTATGCCATTGGTCTGTTTTCCGGCGGGGAACAAGTAAAGGCTTTACAGTTACTGGAAGATTTTGCAGCAAAATACGGTAACCAGCCTTTGATTCTCGATGGCATCATTTCGATGAGCCAGGATATGAAACAGACTGAAAAATCAACCCAATATGCAGCTATAAGGAAAGGGGTATTTGGGTATTAGGCGCATGTTGTTCTATATCAGGAAGTAGTTTTCTATAAGTTGTTACTTTTAGGTTTATATGTACAGAGCCATTCTTATTCCGTTTTTTATTTTCTTTGTTTGTACAGGACAAGCACAAACTGTTCACCGAAAGAATACTGCCATTATTAATGCAGGTGCTGGCTGGGCCGGAAATTCTGTTAATACGGTGGTATTCCGGAAGAACTCATTAATAAGCAACGATTCTCTCCAGTTTATAAGCTATTACGATGCCGATGGCTATGTTATTATCGGGAAAAGAAAATTGTCTGATACAGCCTGGCAATTAGTAAGGACACTGTACAAAGGCAATGTTACTGACGCTCATAACAGCATCAGTCTAATGCTGGACGGTGACGGATATCTGCATATGGCATGGGATCATCATAACAGCCCTTTGCGTTATTGCATGAGCAAAGAGCCACTATCAGCTGAATTATCTGAAGTGAAGCCGATGACCGGCAACCAGGAAGAAAAAATCACTTATCCTGAGTTTTATAAACTTCCCGGCGGCGACTTACTTTTCTTTTACCGGGATGGAGGCTCAGGCAATGGCAACCTGATTATTAATAAGTACAGCGTAAAATGGAGAAAGTGGGTTCGTCTTCATTCAAATTTAATTGATGGGGAAGGGAAACGGAATGCTTACTGGCAGACCTGCGTGGATATGAAGGGATATATTCATATTTCCTGGGTATGGCGTGAAAGTCCTGATGTGGCCAGCAATCATGATATGTGTTATGCTGTTTCAAAAGATGGCGGCATAAGCTGGCAAAAATCGACCGGAGAGAAGTATGATTTGCCGGTCAGGGCCGCTACTGCCGAAGTAGTATGTGTTATTCCGCAAAACAGCGGACTGATTAATCAGACATCTATGTGCACAGATGAAAGTGGCAATCCATTCATTGCCACATACCGGAATGATAAGAATGATGTGCCACAATATCACATTATATTTAAGAAGGACAGCAGTTGGAAAGAAAAGGATCTGGGCTTCAGGAAGACAAGTTTCCACCTTGGCGGGAAAGGAACAAAGCAAATTCCAATTTCCCGTCCGCAGATTGTTTGCAGAAGTAAAGGAAGAAAAACAAGGATTGCCCTTATTTTTAGAGATGCAGAGAGAGGCGACAGAATTTCTGTTGCCAGTGCCCGAAATATTGTCAGGGATAAATGGAAAATTAAGGATTTGAGCAGTACAAGTACAGGATCGTGGGAGCCAACCTATGATACTGAGCGATGGATGCGGAGCCGCATACTTAGTTTGTTTATGCAACAAACAGTACAGGCCGATTCGGAGGGTGTCACAAGAACGGTACCCCAACTGGTTAAGGTACTGGAATTCAAACTTTGGTAAAATGAGGAAACACCTGATAAGTCAGTAATAATGCAAGAACGGTGGGTGAAGGTTTTGGCTGGGTGCCGAGGCCGGGCTGGAGGCGGACACAGCATAGCGCCGAGAGGTTGAATCGTTGTGCGAATTTCTTAACCGTTGTGTTGCTGGTGCCTGCCTGCCGCCATACCTGCACTCAACACCAGCAACGGCGTGAAAAAACAGGAAAGGTTATTGTTCCTTTGTAACTTAAACTACATTAATATCTATCGCTTAATAAAAATTGCCCACAGCACATTGCTGTCATAATCCACAAGTAGGTCAAAACCTTTTCTGTTCCAGTTTTCGTACACTTTCATCTCCGGTTTATTAACAGGAGTAAGATTAAAAAAATATTCAGCTGCAAATTTTTCATTTTTGAAAACATAAGCCAGGCTACCGTTGTTACAGGTTCGTTTGCTCATCATCCCCTTGTACTTTTCATCGTCTTTATCAAAAGTACAGACAAGGGCATTGCGTGAACTGGTAGTTATTCGTTGGTTGTTTTCCTCTTTCACACTTTTATCAAATCTTGAAATACTGAACTCCAGCGATTCGGGTAATTTACCATAATGGTAGCCACTACGTTAAAGGTCATATTCGAATCATTGATGATGGTGAGTGGCTGCAGCGTATAATTGCTGACCCTAACTGAGTAATAGTTGCCGGCAGCTGATTCTCTTTTTATTTCATCATTCACCCATGTATAAAACTTTTCTTTTATCAGGGGGTCAACTCGTTTAAAAGTATAAAGGGTTGATTAGTCCATTTAATTGAACCATTCTCATGGTACCAATGATTCAGATGATAATAGAAATGGCCCCAGTATATCTGGAAATAGGTTCGTTCAAAACGTCTTTCAGCTATAGCAAGGGTTTTATCTTTTTTGCAAATAACACCTGCCCAGTATGCCTGTTTTTCTTTGTCGGCGGCAAATTTATCTTTCGACCGGTAAGAAGCCGATTCACCACTATATATATCTACCAGTTCTTTTATCGCAGGCATATAATCCGCCCTTGCTGCCTTCTCCAGCCATTCCAATGCTTTTGAAGTATTAGGTTCTATGGCATCATAGGTATAATATTTCCTGGCAAAATCAAACATGGCTTTGGTATCACCACTTTCAGTCTTTTTTTGCAAAGCAGCCCATTCAGCAGCCAGATCTGTTTTGCTGATTATTCTATTAGGTGAACTAAAGTATATATGATCGGCAGCAACATACCAGCCATTTTGAATCTTTCCTGCTACAAACAGGCCATACATATTGTGTTCTTTGTATGATAACGTCGGGTCTTCACTGTCTCCTTCTACAAAAAGCCAGCCTTCTCCCTGGGGATTGCCATTGCTGAACTGGCCAGCATATAGTTTTCCGCTGTTAGTATAAAAAATGCCGGGACCTGTATAATTGGGTTCCGCTGTTTTGCTATTCGGTTGGATGATGAAGCCACTGTCGGTAGTATATTTTTTTAGTCTGGTATTGTTCTGGTCAGAAAAAAATATTTCCGCATCATCCGGAATGCTAAAGCTGAGGGTGGTGTTTTTCACATCTTTTTTACCAATGAAAGCAACAGGGTAGTATCATAAAGCTTATTGGCAAAGTCTCCGGCCAATTGTTCATACGGCCGGTAATTTTCTACCAGGCCTTTTGTTGTTTGCCTGATACCCATTACCGGTTTTCCTTTTGCTGTTACAATGCCGGTGAACCATTTTGTACCCATTTGATAGTTATCCGGATATACTATATGAGCATACTTTAGCTTATCGTCAAAATAATAACCGGAAATAGATTGATACTCAGTGTAACTGTATTTATTTTCCCATTCAAACAATTTCACTATCCCATGTTTTACATAGGCGTCCTGAACGATATTGTTTTTTTCAAACCGTTTCTTTCTGAAACTTCCGGCACTAATCATTTTTGCTTTGCTGAAGTCTGGCTGTCTCTCATCGGGGGTGTAAACTTTCCCCCCCTTTTTCATGGTTACCTTTATAATCAATTGAAGGCACTGACCTTTAAAAGATGAATCTTTCCCGGAAAATTCGCCACTATAGATGGTATAGCAAAGTTGACCAAAGTATTGTTCCTTGTAATTACCCTGATCTACAAACTTTACAACAACATACTTGCCATTTCCGTTTTCGCAGTTTCCTTCTGCACAACCTGTTGTAAGGAATTGAGCTTTACCGATAATAGCTTTGTCAACTTTACCCGCCGAAGGATAGAAATCTGATAGTTGTTGTTGCTGGGAATATGAAACAATAGTTGTTAATAAGAAATAAGAAATAAATAGTTGCTTTAACATATGTATAATAAATTAATCAAAATTTTTAGTCGCTTTCACTGGTGACGTACAACAATTTTATTTACGAAATAAAGTTCCCTAAACTTTCGCAAATGACCCCAGAATAGTTGTATTGCCGAATGTAGTCGTTTTTTTTGGCAGGGAGATGTTTTAATGCTAAAGGCCTGCCTGACCGAGTTGCTGTTGTTAACACTCCAGGAATACTGATCCCTACTTTGAATTGCATGGCTTATAATGTACCTTATGTATATTTCATACCCTCAACAATGCCCTTCCCGCCCATCAGGAAGATATTCCATCATTGCAGTAAAACCTGACATTGAATGCGGAATGCATAGAATCTAACTTTCTGCTCTGAAAATGAAGCTGATAAAGGGTGCCTGAGCAGGAGAACGATTGTGTTCATTTCCAGGAAGATGGCCGTATGTTTTGTAATTGCCTTTTCCTGCCAACTGCCGCAATTTCTTCGCCGGATTTGAAAAAGGAGTCAGCAGATTACCATCTTGAAAGCAAGTCATATGTTTGTTAAACGCTATTTTGAAGATATAGAGATTAATGAAGTTCGCAGGTCGGGTAAAAGGGTGATAGCGGCTGCTGATATAGACCTGCACGCCAAAGAATCAGGCGATTATTTTCCCCATCACATGGATGAAGAATGGTGCAAAACGCAGCCTTTTAAAAAAAGGATGGCGCATGGCACAGTGATAATAACCGTGGCTGTTGGCCTTACGGCGGATGTTATTAATGAGGTAAGCATGACTTACGGGTATGATAAAATCCGCTTTGTGCGGCCAGTGTTTATTGACGATGCCATTTATGTAACAGCGACTATAAAAGATAAGAAAGACCATAAGAAACCGGGCTTTGGTATTGTAACAGAACTGGTGGAGTGCTTTAACCAGCACGACGAGCTGGTGATGGTATGCGAACACCTGCTGCTGGTAAATAAAAAAGAAAACTGAAATGACTGCGGTACTACGGGGCATAACATGGGGACATAGCCGGGGCATCACCCCGCTGCTGGCCGCATCGCAGCGATACGAAGAACTGCATCCCGGCGTACAGGTACAGTGGAAGAAAAGAACATTGCAGGAGTTTGCTGATTTTCCGATTGAAAAACTTACTGAAGAATACGACCTGCTGATTATTGACCATCCCTGGGTGGGCACTGCTGCCGCTACGGGTTGTGTGCTTCCGTTAGACAAATACTTAGACAAAGAATATTTAGCCAATCAATTGGCAAATTCGGTTGGCGGTTCGCATGAAAGCTATAACTATGAGGGCAGCCAGTGGGCACTTGCCATTGATGCGGCTACGCCGGCTGCCAGCTACCGGGCCGACTTGCTGGAGAGGAACGGTGTGGCTGTGCCGCAAACATGGGAAGAAGTGATTGCACTGGCCACAAAAGGAAAAGTGGCTGTACCGGCCATACCTATTGACCTGCTGATGAATTTTTATAGTTTCTGCATTGCCCATGGGGCGGTTCCCTTTGCCAATAAGGATGAAGTGGTTGATAAAGAAACAGGAGTTGCGGCCATCCGTACTATGCAGCAGTTGTACTCACTGGTGGACAGTCAACTATTTGACTGCAACCCCATTGCTGTGGCCGAACTGATGAGCAGTACCGATGATTACTGGTATTGCCCTTTTGCGTATGGTTACAGTAATTATTCGAGGGCAGGATTTGCAAAGAACCTGCTTCACTATGCTGATGTTGTTACCGTAAATGGGAAGAAGCTGCGGACAACTATCGGTGGTACGGGACTGGCCGTATCGGCATCCTCACAACACCAGGATATAGCAGTTGATTTTGCCGCATGGGTGGTGAGTGAAGACATACAGAAGACAATTTATGTGCAGCATGGCGGACAGCCGGGGCATTTGCAGGCATGGCTTTCGCCGGAGGCGAACAGTATTACAAATGGATTTTCAGTCATGTGCTGCCGGTGATGCAGAACGGGTACCTCCGGCCGAGATATCATGGCTACCTGTACTTCCAGGACCATGCGGGACTGCCGCTGCAACAATGCCTGCTGGGGAAAGCGGAGCCGGAAGAAGTGCTGGCGCAGATGAATGTTATTTATAAAAAGAGTTTTGAACTGAATGATATAACTGTTGCGGTATGATAAACCTGCCATTGAAAGGAATTAAAGTGCTTGAGTTCAGCCAGTATCTCAGCGGGCCTTCGGCTGCGCTGCGGCTGGCCGATTTGGGAGCCACTGTAATTAAAGTGGAGCGGCCGGGAACAGGTGATGCCGGTAGAAAATTGGCCATTAAGAACCTGTGGGCTGAGGATGGAAATTCATTACTCTTTCATACCATTAACCGGAACAAGGAGAGCCTTACGGCTGATTTAAAAAATGCTGACGATAGGCAACGAATAGAAACCCTGTTGGCCGATACGGATGTGCTGATTCATAATTTCAGGCCGGGAGTGATGGAAAAGAACGGACTGGGTTATGAGGATGTGAGAAAGATTAACAGGCGGATTGTTTATGGTGAGATAAGCGGCTATGGAAAAGAAGGGCCGTGGAAACATAAACCGGGACAGGATTTGCTATTGCAATCGGTTACCGGTATTCCTTACACAACAGGCAATGGCGATAATGGCCCGGTGCCGTTTGGTATTTCTGTCGGCGATATTTTCGCCGGTCAGCATTTAGTGCAGGGCATACTGGCCGCACTCATAAGAAGGCAGAAGACGGGAGAAGGGGCTTTGATACAAACCAGTTTGATGGAGTCGCTGCTTGATTTCCAATTTGAATTACTCACCACTTATTATGCCACCGGCAAGCAGCCGCAGCGCAGCGTTATTAACAACGGACATTCATTATTAGGTGCTCCTTATGGTTTGTATAAAACAAAGAATGGTTTTATCGCCCTTGCGATGATGGATATTTACCAACTGGCAGATGCGATAGGTTGTGAAGCCATTAAGCAATTTGGAAAGGAGGAAGGTTTTAGTAAACGGGATGAGATAAAGAAGATACTGGGTGAATTTTTCCTTCAGCATAATTCTGAAGTGTGGATTGACTATTTGCATGAGCATGGTTTGTGGGCAATGGAAGTGCTGGACTGGGAAAAGATGATGCAGCAGCCTTCGTATAAGGTGCTGAAGATGGAGCAGGAGATTACAGCAAACGGAAAGAAAATAATAACCACCCGCTGCCCGATACGGATTAACGGAGGGATGATAACAAGCAGCAAACCGGCTCCGGCAGTGGGCGAAAATAATTTATAGGCCAATGAAATTATTGCAGGACATATTAGTGATTGATTTCAGCCAGTTTCTCAGCGGGCCATCAGCATCGTTGCGGCTGGCCGATATGGGTGCGGAAGTGATAAAGGTGGAGAAGCCGGAGACAGGTGATATTTGCCGCCAGTTGTATGTAAGTGATGTGGTGATGGATGGAGAGTCCACCATATTTCATGCAATCAACAGAAACAAGGAAAGCTATGCGGCTGATTTAAAGAATGCTGATGATGCCGTAAGGATAAGGGCATTGATTGAAAAGGCTGATGTGGTGATGCATAATTTCAGACCGGGTGTGATGGAAAGACTGGGATTTGATTATGAATCGGTGAAGAAGATAAACCCCAAAATTATCTATGCAGAAATAAACGGTTATGGTACTGAAGGTGAATGGAAAGATTTACCTGGCCAGGATTTATTGTTGCAGGCAGCAAGCGGTTTAACCTGGCTGAGTAATAACAATGAAGAGAATCCTACACCGATGGGTGTAGCGGTGGTGGATATACTTGCAGGCACACATCTTACGCAGGGCATACTGGCTGCTTTACTTCAAAAAGGGAAAACAGGCGAGGGGGCTTTGATACAGGTAAGCATGTTTGAAAGCATTCTCGATTTTCAGTTTGAAGTACTCACCTGTCATTACAATGACGGTGGTCAGTTACCTGACAGGAGTGCCATTAATAATGCACATGCTTATGTGGCTGCACCTTATGGTTTGTACAAAACAGCAACGTCGTATATCGCACTGGCAATGACTGATA
Organism: Chitinophagaceae bacterium; assembly: GCA_016719815.1. Taxonomy (GTDB): domain Bacteria; phylum Bacteroidota; class Bacteroidia; order Chitinophagales; family Chitinophagaceae; genus JJ008. The sequence continues at coordinate 59,286 of JADJYK010000018.1, forward strand.
TTGTGAGGTTGGGTCAGTTATTAGGCTGTGATGCACTAAAAGGCTATACTAATTCTGATGATTGGTTTGATAAGCGGGACGAAATAAAGAAAGCACTGGTTGTACATTTGCTGACCAACAGTGCAGAGCACTGGCTGGGAATATTGGAGGCGGCAGATATATGGTGTGCCCCAGTTTATGATTATGATGCACTAATCAAACAGGAAGGTTACAGGGTACTGAATATGGAAATAACCACACACACCAGTAACGGCCTTAGGGTGAAAACCACCCGGTGCCCGATACGGGTTGATGGAAAAATACTGGTAAGCAGTGCCGGTGCGCCTTACTTAGGAGAACACAATGAGCGGATAGATGAAAAACATGGTTTAAGCAAAACATTGCAGCCTGCAGTGAAACCAAAATAACTATGCAGCGTATTATTGATACACATATTCATATCTGGGATTTCAGCCGTGCCGATTATCCCTGGCTGAAAGGCGATACCTCAATATTGAACCGCACTTATTCAATTAGTGAAATTGAAGAAGAACGAAAAATTGCCGGTGTAACAGATGGAGTAATGGTACAGGCCAGCTGCAACCTGGACGATACCCGGATGATGCTGGAAGTGGCCAGCCAGAATGAATGGCTGCATGGTGTGGTGTGCTGGTTGCCGCTGATGGATACAAAAGAAACGGAGAGGCTATTGGAAGAAGAGTTTTTGCTCAATCCTTATTTTGTAGGGATGCGGCATTTAATACACGATGAGCCGGATACAAAATGGTTGTTGCAGCCTGCTGTTATAGAAAGTTTGAAATTACTGGCAAAGCATAACAAGCCTTATGATGTTGTGGGAGTAAAACCAGAACATATTGAAACGGTGCTGAACGTAGCAGAGCTGGTGCCTGATTTACGGATGGTTTTCGACCATCTGAATGCGCCGCCTATACCAGCGAAAGAAAGATTTGGCAAGTGGGGCGAATTGATGAAAGTGGCAGCACAAAATAAAAACTTCTATGCTAAGTTATCAGGGTTGGGTACGGCAAGTGGAAATTTTGAGGGCCGCACTGCCGAAGATATTAAGCCGTATGTGGCATATACTTTGGAGCATTTTGGAGTGGGGCGTTGCTTTTGCGGTGGAGACTGGCCGGTATCGGCATTGGCAAACAGTTATTCCCGAATATGGCAGATGACAAAAGAGATAATTGATGAGTTGGTACATAAAGACATTCGTCATAAAGTTTATTTTAATAACGCCAACACATTCTATAATTTAAATTTAGGTAATCTGAATTAGCCACGAATGCACTAATTATTAGTGCATTCGTGGCTCTGTTCTTTTGTAAATTTGAAAGTTAAGATAATATGTTCCAGCAAAGCATTTATATTATTGGCGCCGGAGGCATTGTAAATGATGCACACCTGCCTGCGTATAAATTGGCTGGATATAATGTACAGGGTATCTTCGACCTAAATCCTGAAAAAGCCAAATCAACTGCCGAAAAATTTTCGATACCCAATGTGTTTGTTTCCCTGCAGGATATGCTGAATGCGGCAACTGCCGAAACGGTGTTTGATGTTGCGGTACCCGGTTCAGCTATCATTTCTGTATTAGCGCAGCTTCCCGATAGTTCGGCAGTACTTATTCAAAAGCCGATGGGCGAAAACCTGGAAGAAGCAGAGCAAATACAGGAACTGTGTAAGAAAAAAAATCTCCTGGCCGCTGTAAACTTTCAGTTACGTTATGCACCATATATTTTAGCGGCAAAAAAACTGATACAGGAAAGGCTGATTGGTGACATTAATGATGTGGAGATAAATGTAAACGTTTATACTCCCTGGCATCTGTGGGATTTTCTTTACACGGCTCCGCGGCTTGAAATCTTGTATCACAGCATTCATTATATTGACCTGGTAAGAAACCTGTTGGGAAATCCGCAGTCAGTCTATGCGAAGACGACTAAGCATCCTTCCATGCCGCAACTGGCATCAGTAAGGAGTAATGTTATTATGGACTATGGTGATATGGTAGCAGCCAGTATTCATACCAATCACTGTCATAATTATGGAAGGCCTGAACAACAGTCGTATATAAAGATTGAAGGAAGTAAGGGTGCAGTTAAGATAAGTTTCGGGGCATTGATTGATTATCCCCGTGGGGCTGCCGACAGTTGCGAGTATGTGTTGTTGCAGGAAGGCGGTGAGCCGGAGTGGAAAAATTGAAAGTGGAAGGCAGTTGGTTTCCTCATGCCTTTATCGGCAGTATGGAGCAGGTATTGCTGGCTGCTAATAAACAAATCGGGCAACCTGATAACAGTGTGGATGATTGTATTTATACAATGGCCTGTGTGGAAGCGGCGTATAAAAGCAGTGAGCAGGGTGGAGTAACCCCTGTCATCTGAAGGCTACTTCGTTAGTAGATTTATCATAACTGCGAAGCAGTTAAATGTTAATAGCTCCGGATGCAATCCGGGGTAATATTGAGAAAAGAAATCAACCCTGTCAGGGGTTGAATAATAAATATGAACAAATTTGTTATAATAATATTTCTCTTATGTGGTTTTGTTGCTAATGCACAAGTTGGCTGGGGCGATAGAATAAAAACACCCCGTGAAAAATTTGCCTTACAAAAAATTTGGGATACTGAGAAAGCATTAAAACTGAAAAGAGGAAATCATGTTTTTTCTTTTGGTTACAAAGATGGTCCCAAAGAAGGCTTCACCATCATAACATCTGATAATAAAACGAGGATAGTGGGCAGCGATGAAACCGGTTTACTCTACGGCTGTCTCGAATTTGCCGAACAACTCAAAAAACTAAAGGCTTACCCCAAAACATTAAATATTACAGATGCACCCGAGATGGTACTCCGTGGGCAATGTATAGGGTTGCAAAAATCAACGTACCTGCCCGGAAGAAATGTGTATGAGTATCCGTATACACCGAAAACATTTCCCTGGTTTTATAATAAGCAATTATGGCTGCAGGTTTTGGATTCTATGGTTGATAACCGGATGAATTCTTTGTATCTCTGGAACGGCCATCCCTTTGCATCGCTGGTAAAACTGAAAGATTATCCGTATGCGGTGGAAGTGGATGATGCCACGTTTAAAAAGAATGAAGAGATGTACCGCTTCCTTACAACTGAGGCAGATAAGCGGGGCATCTGGGTGATACAGATGTTTTACAATATCATCGTATCAAAACCATTTGCCGAACATCATAAGATAAAAACACAGGAAAGGGAACGGCCTATTGTTCCGGTGATTGCTGATTATACCAGGAAAAGTATTTCAGCTTTTGTGGAAAAATATCCCAACGTTGGCTTAATGGTTTGTTTGGGAGAAGCCATGGAAGGAACAGGTAATGACGACATTGAGTGGTTTACCAAAACCATTATTCCCGGTGTGCAGGATGGTTTAAAGACATTGGGAAAAACAGAAGAGCCACCAATCGTTTTAAGGGCACATGATACAGATGCTCCTGCCGTAATGAAAGCAGCATTACCACTTTATAAAAATTTATATACTGAGGCAAAGTTTAATGGTGAAGCATTAACCTATGCAAGACCAAGAGGTGAATGGGCGAAATTGCATCAAACATTAAGTAAACTCGGCAGTGTGCAGATTGAGAATGTACACATTCTTGCCAACCTCGAGCCATTTCGGTACGGTTCCCCGGATTTTATTCAGCAATCTGTAATGGGCATGCATGAAGTGATGGGCGGAAATGGGTTGCATTTATACCCACAGGCTTCTTACTGGGACTGGCCTTACAGTGCCGACAGTGTTGCAGGTGGTAAACGATTATTGCAAATAGAAAGAGACTGGATTTGGTACAAAGCCTGGAGCCGATATGCATGGAAAGCAAAGAGGAACCGGGAGGACGAAATTAATTACTGGGGTCAGTTATTGGCAGATAAATATGGCTGTTCTTTAGACAGAGGCCGCTGGATATTGAAAGCCTATGAAGCAAGCGGGGAGATAGCACCCAAGCTTTTACGCCGCTTTGGAATAACTGATGGCAACCGGCAGACATTGACATTAGGAATGCTGATGACTCAGCTTATTAATCCATACCGTTATGGGTTGTTTACGTTGCTGTATGATGCAGAAGCACCAGAAGGAGAAATGTTACTCGACTATGCGGATAAACAGGCGAAGGGATTGAATCATACCGGGGAGACACCGGTGCAGATAATTATGGAAGTCAGACACCATGCCGATATGGCCATGTCAGTTATTTATGCGGCAAAGCCAACGAAAAACAAGAAGGAATTTGAACGGCTGAAAAATGATATACTTTGTTACCATGCAATGGCATGGTTCTACTCTCAAAAAGCCGAAGCCGCTTTAATGACCTTACGGTATAAATACACAAATGAAATTAAAGACCTTGAAGCAGCCGCAAAAAGTTTAGAAGAGTCTGGGAAAAGTTATAGAAGGTTGACAGGTCTTACTGATTCGTCTTACTTGTATGCTAACAGCATGCAGACTTCTCAACGTAAAATACCGATGCGTGGGGTAGATGGCACTTACAAGCATTGGAAAGAAATGCTGCCGGTTTTTGAGAAAGAGCTCAGCCAATTTAAGTATAAAATTGATTCATTAAAGAATAATGTCGGGAAGACTATGAATGCCGTTAAGCCATTTAGTAATGCTGATGTGCAGACTGCAATGAGTTTTGTTATTCCCGGCAGTGGCAATTCTATTTTTCCGGATACCACCATTGTTATAAAGAGTATTGCCGATGAACTGAAGAATTTGAAGGCCGTTTCCGTTCCATTTAAGCAAATGCTGAACAAAGCCACGGAAATTACTTTTACAACCGACAAGTCAGTAAAAATCCTGGTAGGTTATTTTAAAAAGCAACGTAGTGCTTTTACAACAGATACGGTTTTTTTGAAAGCTCCCGAATTGGAAACCAATGCCAGCGCCGATGATTACGGACAGGCTGAAATAAAAATTTCCAATGCCATCGCCATTGAAGGCATGCCGCCGGTAAATATTCATTCGTATAGCTTAAAAGCCGGAACGAATACACTCAAACTGGAAAAAGGGGGGGTTTGTTTGATTTTGGGTTTTGTAGATGGTGACACTGTGGTGCCGATATATGATGCAGGGTTGATGAGTGATTTACGAAATAAGAGTCTGGATTGGTTGTTTGAATAAGAATAGGAACGCTGATGACGCAGATTAGACGGATATACGCTGAATAGTAATTTGAGAATAGCCTCGTAGGGGCGAAATATAAATAGCTCCGGGTGCAAACCGGAGTAAGAAATGAAGTTAACGTAGCAGAACCCCGAAGGGTTCAATGTGAAAATGCATAGGTATATATTAAATATAGAGTCGTCGCATATGCCCATCTGTGTTACTGCAGTACAAGTGTGCGACGCAACAAAAGCCGATAGTAGTAATGAAGATGACAAACAAAAAAATAAAACATTCTTTCATCTTGTTTGCACTGTTATTTGTAAACATTATTTCTGCACAACTTGTCCCGGCAGTTCGGGAGGATGTAAAACTCTGGTACAAACAGCCTGCCGTTAAATGGACGGAAGCATTGCCCATTGGTAATGGTCGCATTGGCGCTATGATATTTGGCGGAGCGGAGAACGACCGCATCCAGTTTAACGAAGAAACTTTATGGAGCGGCGAACCCAGAAGCTACAGCCGACCCGGAGCGTACAAGTATTTAGATTCTATTCGCCAGTTATTGTTTGCAGGCAAACAAAAGGAAGCAGAGGCCCTTGCGGAAAAAGAATTTATGGGGTTGAAAAGTTTTGAAGGAGAGAAAACAGGATGGATTACAAAGGTTTTTGCAGAAAAAATATGCTGCTGAGAACTTTGACGACAGCCAATGGAAGACGATGACCGTGCCAAGTTGGGATGGTTGGGAAACAGTTGGCTTTGATGCATTGGATGGGGCAGTGTGGCTAAGAACCAATTTTATACTACCCGATGATTGGCAGCCAACGGACATGCTGCTGGATGTAAACCGCATCCGGGATAATGATTATACCTATGTGAATGGAATGCTGGTGGGTAGTCAGCAAAATACAGAAGGAAGAAAATATAACATAGCAAAAAATGTTTTGCATAAAGGAAAAAACAGCGTTGCCATTTTAGTGCTCAACTTTAATGATAAGGGTGGCATATATGGTTATAAAGACACGGCAAATCATATTGGTATTTATCCAGGCAAATAATGAAGCGGCAAAATTTCATTAAACGGACAATGGAAATATTTTATAGTAGATGATAATCCGCCGCCGGTAGGCCTACCAGGCCAGCTACCAACCTTTTGGTGATTTGAATTTACTTTTGCCAACACTATAGGTGCAACTAACTACCGAAGAGAATTGGATATTTCAAACGCTGTTGCAGCCACTTCTTATTCATTGAATGGAGTAAATTATAAAAGAGAATATTTTGTATCGGCACCCAATCAATCAGTGATTGTTAATTTAACAGCCAATAAAAAAGCAAGCATCAGTTTTGAAGCAGTGCTGAGCAGTCCGCACAAAGGCTATTCTATTACAAAGCAGAGCAATAATACGGTGATACTTTCTGTGCAGGTACGTAACGGGGTATTACATGGTAAAAGTTATTTGCAGGTAAAAACAAAAGGCGGCACTGTATCAGTTAACAATGATCAGTTAACAATTAATAATGCAGATGAAGCAACACTGTATTTAACCGCCGGTACTAATTATAAAAACTATAAAGAAGTTTCTGCAGATGCATCCTTGCCTTGTATTAATTCATTGAACTCATTACAAGGAAAAACATACACACAAATAAAAACAGCACATATAAAGGAATATCAAAAACATTTCAACACTTTTTCAATAACCTTAGGCGATGCAAGAAAAGCTAACATTCCAACTGAGGAGAGATTAAGGAATTTCACCACCGGCAACGACCCTTCCTTCGCTGCACTTTACACACAATACGGCAGATACTTACTCATCTCTTCATCAAGACCCGGTACACTGCCTGCAAATTTGCAGGGCATCTGGAACGATTTAACCAATCCGCCCTGGGGAAGTAAATACACCACCAACATTAATGCCGAAATGAATTACTGGCCGGCAGAGTTGTTGAATATGTCAAACATGCATGAACCGTTGTTCAAAATGATTGAGGAGTTAGCTGCAACAGGAAAACAAACATCCCAAGACCATTACAATGCACCGGGCTGGGTGCTGCATCACAATACAGATTTATGGCGAGGCACGGCGCCTATCAATGCCGCTAATCATGGCATATGGGTTACGGAGGTGCATGGTTGTGCCAGCATTTGTGGGAGCATTATTTGTTTACTCAGGATAAAAATTTTCTGCAAAACAAAGCTTATCCCATAATGAAGGAAGCAGCATTGTTCTTCAATCATTTTCTAATCAAAGACCCGGTAACCGGTTATTTGATCAGCACACCGTCTAACTCACCTGAGCAGGGTGGATTGGTTGCGGGGCCAACAATGGATCATCAAATCATTCGTAACTTATTCAGCAATGTAATTGCAGCAGGCAAAACATTAAATACAGATGTTGCATTAAGAAATACATTGACAGAAAAATTAAAACTGATTGCCCCCAACAAAATTGGTAAACACAGACAATTGCAAGAGTGGATGCAGGATAAAGATGACCCCAATAATAAGCACCGGCACATTTCACATTTGTGGGGCATGTACCCCGGCAATGAAATTAATTATGATGATGATGCAACGATGATGAATGCAGCAAAGCAGTCATTGGTTTTTCGTGGCGATGAAGCCACCGGCTGGAGCCTTGGCTGGAAAATAAATTGCTGGGCAAGATTTAAAGATGCTGAACATGCATTTACCATGGTAAAATGTTGCTGAGTCCGGTAAAAGGCGGAGCTGGCAGTTATCCAAATTTATTTGATGCGCATCCGCCATTTCAGATTGATGGTAACTTTGGTGGAGCCGCCGGTATTGGTGAAATGATTATACAAAGTCACACAAAATATATTGATATACTGCCGGCATTGCCTGCTGCATTTGCCAACGGCGAAGTAAAAGGTATATGTGCAAGAGGTGGTTTTGTACTGAATATAAAATGGACAGAGAAAATTGCAACGGCTAACTGTTATATCAAAAGCCGGTCTGCCATTGCTGCTGCGATATAATGGGAAAGTAAAAACAATCGCTACAACAAAAAATGGAATTTATCAATTTGATGCGTTACTTAATAAAATATAAATGTTCTTTTGCCACGAATGCACTAATAAAAACCATTAGTGTATTCGTGGCTATTGTATTTTTTTATATAACCAGCTGTTGCGCTACTATTGTGCAGACGTTGCGACGCTCCGTTCATCGTTCTGTAATTCTATTCAACAATACCCTGCGACTCCGATTGCAATTTTTATTTCAAAATATTCAGAGTCTGAGAACCCCCTTTCGGGGGGCAAGGGGGGCTTCTTTGTGTTGCTTTGTGTTCTTCGTGTCTTTGTGGCAAAATTCCATTGCACAGCGTCAGGATATTTCCCTGAATGAAAACTGGCAAACAATATTAGTTGATCAAAATATTTGGAACCCATTTGTCCCCACTCCAAATTCCTTAAAATGGAAAAAAGTAAGCATTCCCCACAACTGGGATGACTACCACGGATACAGAAGATTACTACATGGCAACCTGCACGGCGATGCAGTTTATAAAAAAGACATTACTATTAAACAACCCAAAACCGGTAAACGGTTCTTTTTGTTTTTTGAAGGGGTAGGTTCTTACGCCACTATATTTCTCAATAATAAAAAAGTAGGCGAACACAATGGTGGCAGAACAACATTTACAATAGATATTACAGATGTTATAAAAACAGATGGCACAAAAAATGAACTCGAAGTAAGAGCATCTCATCCTGCCAACATCAAAGACCTTCCCTGGGTTTGCGGCGGCTGCAGTGATGAAAGAGGTTTTTCAGAAGGCTCACAACCAATGGGCATCTTCCGGTCTGTACATTTAATAATTACGAACGATGTGCGGATAGAACCATTTGGTGTGCATGCATGGGCAGATATAAAAAATGGCGCAGCAGATTTGTTTATTAACACCACGATCAAAAACTATTCTACTGCAAAAAGAAAAATCGCAGTAGAGCATCAGTTAGTTGATGTAACTGGAAAAATTATGTTGACCAGCAGCCTGCAACAATTATTAAATGCCGGAGATTCTGTTACTCTCTCCAAAAATAATATTGCGGTTGCTAACCCAAAGTTGTGGTCGCTAGAAAATCCGTATCTCTATAAAGTAATTTCAGTGGTTAAAGAAAATAATAGAGTTATTGATAAGCTGGTAACAGATTTTGGGTTCCGCACTGTTAAATGGAATAACCCTTCACATCAGTTTACATTAAATGGGAAACCAGTATTCTTAAACGGCATTGCAGAGTATGAACATTTATTAGGCCAGAGCCATGCTTTCAGCAATGAACAAATTGTTGCAAGAATGAAATGGATACAGGCTGCAGGCTTCAATGCTTTTCGTGATGGACATCAGCCTCATAATTTACTGTATGGAAAATTATGCAATAAAAAGGCATTCTCTGGTGGACACAATTATCGGCTCATGTCTGGTATGATACAAAAGAATTCAGGGATAATTTCAAACAATTGTTAAAGGAATGGGTGATTGAAAGAAGAAACGATCCATCCGTTATTTTATGGGGTTTGCAAAACGAAAGTAAGCTACCCAAAGATTTTGCAGAAGAATGTACTGCACTCATTCGCAGTTTAGACCCCACAGCATCTAAACAAAGATTAGTTACTACCTGCAATGGAGGCGTAGGCACCGATTGGGATGTGCCGCAAAATTGGACGGGTACTTACGGCGGCAACCCTGCCACTTACGGCGAAGATTTAAAGAAACAAATTTTAGTAGGAGAATACGGTGCCTGGCGCACAATAGATTTACACAGTGAAGGGGGATTTAAGCAGGATGGGCCATATAGCGAAAACCGGTTTGCGTTGTTAATGGAACAAAAAATCCACCTGGCAGAAAAAGTTAAGGATAGTTTGGCCGGCCATTTTATGTGGCTACTCACATCACATGATAATCCGGGAAGAGTACAGGGTGGTGAAGGAGTAAGAGAGCTGGACAGAATTGGTCCGGTTAATTATAAAGGTTTGCTCACACCGTGGGAAGAACCCACCGATGCATTTTATATGTATCGCAGTAATTATGCTGATAAGCACAAAGAGCCGATGGTATATATCGTTTCTCACACATGGCCCAACCGATGGATGACACCGGGAATAAAAGACAGCATCATTGTATATTCCAATTGCGATGAAGTGGAACTGTTTAATGATTTAAATGGTTTGTCTTTAGGAAGAAAAAAGAAAAATGGTATCGGCACACATTTTCAATGGGATAGTGTAAACATCCGTTATAATGTATTGAGTGCTGTTGGTTATATAAATGACAAAATTACTGCAACAGATGTAATAGTCTTGAACCATTTACCGCAGTCGCCAAACTTCAAAGATTTTAGAGACAGGTATTCAACTGTGTTAAATCCTCAAAAAGGATATAACTATGTTTACCGGGTTAATTGTGGCGGCCCGGATTATAGGGATGGAAATGGGAACATCTGGCAGGCTGATAAAAACTTTACAACATCATGGACAAAAGATTTTCCAGAAGTATCGGAAAATTTTGCCAGTCAGCGTAGAACCTTTTCTCCTATACGGGGAACAGCTACAGCAACTGATTGGGGATTGTTCCAGACTTTCCGCTACGGAAAGAATAAGCTGAAATATGAATTTGATATACCGGAAGGAGAATATTTAGTGGAATTATATTTCATTGAACCCTGGCTGGGCATTGGCGGCGGTATGAAAGCAAGCGGCATGCGGTTGTTTGATGTAGCAATTAATGACAAAACAGTGCTGAATGATTTGGATATTTGGAATGAGACTGGAACGAATACTGCATTTAAGAAAATAGTGAAGGCTACATCAGTAAATGAAAAAATTATTATTTCATTCCCGGAAACTAAAGCAGGACAGGCATTAATTTCAGCCATAGCTATTGCCTCATTGGATAACAAAGTAAATCCTCAAATAGCTGTATCGGTACCGCCAATTCATATCAGAAGATGTAATGGATGTAATCTACAGTCATGGCTGGATATTGGAGATAAGCTTTATCAGCATTCTGTTATTAGTTTTAATTCGTTGCCTTCAAATCTTTATGGGGCGGATTGGTTGCAAATCAATGACCATCAAATTGACGAACCGGTATCAGTTATTGTAAATGAAGATATGGATGTGTTTATTGGCTATAAAAAATCGGCTCTTATTACCGAACCGAATAAAATGCCTGGAAATACAAATACAGAAATTGTAACCGACGAAAAAGGCAGCACAGTATATGAAGTTTTCAAGCAACGGTATAAAAAGAATAGCGAAGTGATATTAAATGTGAATGAGCAAAACATTATTGCATTTGTGCCTGTAAATAACATGCAACCCGCCTACGACCTCAAGCCCATCACCCAATACAAAGCCAATGTGGTAAAAATGAGTGAGGGTGCTTTTAAGGATTCTGCCAACGGAAGATATTGCTCAGTCGTTAAAACTGATAATGAAGTTTCTATTGAATACCCTATTCAAATCGGTGTTGCCGATATCTATTCCATCACTATGAAATATTATTATGGAAACGATCATTCGGTAAAAGGAAAACTGCAATTAATAGGGCCGGGAAACACCATGATGCTCGAAGAAGAAGTTTCCTTTACATTTACCCGTGACAGTAAATGGAATCTGTTTACAATTAATACCGGCTCACAAATAAATGCGGGCAATTATATTGTTCGCTTGGTTATCGAGAATGCAAACGGATTAGCCATTAGCAGTATTGATGTTCAATAAAATTAGAAAATGCGATTGCTAATTATTGCCATATTTGTTTTACAGACTATAACAGGCTCCGCCCAGTTATCAGTTTCTCATTTAAAAATAGAGAGCAGAACAAACCCCTTAGGTGTTGATAACACAAAACCAAGGTTTAGTTGGCAATTAGAAAGCATTCAAAAAAATGTTTTGCAGACTGCTTACCAGGTATTAGTAAGCGATGATGAGAATCTGTTAAAAAAAAATATTGGTAATATCTGGGGCTCAAAAAAGTAATTGCTAATACATCCATTCAGATTGAATACAAAGGCAGGCAGCTTGCATCAACCAAAAAATATTTCTGGAAAGTAAAAGTGTGGGATAATAAAGGCAATATAGCGGAAAGTGATATTGCTTATTGGCGAATGGGCTTATTAACCAGACAGGACTGGAGCAACGCCAAATGGATTGGCTATGATGAACCTGTGGATTCATTACGGATTTTCCCGCATGTACACCAAAATGGAAAAAAGAGTTGGGGTACAAGAAGAAATGTATTACCCCTGCTGCGAAAGGAATTTGAAGTTAAGAAAGAGATTAAATCAGCAGCTGCTTATATCTGTGGCTTAGGCCACTTTGAATTGTATATGAATGGTAAAAAAATCGGGGACCATTTTTTAGATCCCGGCTGGACAGACTATGCCAAACATGCACAATACGTAATTTTTGATATTGCAAAGGATTTACAGCAAGGAAAGAATGCAGTAGGTGTGATGCTGGGCAATGGATTTTATTATATTCCCGGACAACGATACAGAAAAATGACTGGTGCTTACGGCCATCCTAAAATGATAATGCGGACTATTATTGAATATTCCGATGGGTCAATAGAAAATCTTATCAGTGATGAAAGTTGGCAAACATTTTCATCGCCCATTATTTACAGCAGCATATTCGGTGGTGAAGATTATGATGCCAATCTTGAACAGGATGGCTGGAGTGAGCCTGATTTTCTGGTTAATAAAAAGAAGAATGATCAGTTACTGAAAGAGAAAGAATGGCTTAATGTGATAATTACAAAAGGGCCTGGGCAACTGCAATCGCAAATGCAGGAGCCGTTAAAAGTTATGCAACGCTTTAACGTTCTTAATAAGAAAGAATTAAAGAGTGATATTACTGTCTATGATTTAGGTCAAAACTTTTCGGGTATTCCGTCAATATCTGTCAGAGGTAGCAAGGGCGACACTATAAAAATAATTTGTGCTGAATTGCTCAATACAGATGGCACTGCTAATCAAAAAGCTACAGGCTCTCCATCCTACTATATTTATGTTTTGAAAGGTACTAAAAGAGAAGATTGGCAACCCCGGTTCACTTATACCGGCTTTCGTTATATGCAAGTACAGCGTATTACAAAGGATAGTCTTGGTGTGTTACCTCACATAATAAATATAGAAGGTCTCCACATCAGAAATGCAGCACCAACAGTCGGATCATTTACTTCATCCAATATATTGTTTAATAAAACAAATACATTAATTGATTGGGCAATTAAAAGTAACACGGTGAGTGTTTTTACAGATTGCCCGCACCGGGAAAAATTGGGCTGGCTCGAACAAACACAACTCATGGGCTCCTCGGTACAATACAATTATGATATTGCTTCCCTAAACCGGAAAGTGATAAAGGACATAGTGAATGCGCAATATACCGATGGAAAAATTCCGGAGATAGCACCGGAGTTTACAGTCTTCACGCCACCGTTTGATGAAAGCCCGGAATGGGGAAGTGCAGCCATCATTTTACCATGGTATAATTATAAATGGTATGGCGATAAGCAATCTTTGATAGATGCATACCCGATGATGCAGGGGTATATTGATTATTTGCTAACCAAAGATTCTTTGTTCATTCTAAAACAGGGATTAGGAGATTGGTTTGACATTGGCCCGAAAAAATCAGGCTTTGCACAAATGACAAAAATGGGAGTTACGGCAACTGCCACTTTGTATTATGACGTAACCATTTTAACTGAAATTGCAAAGCTTTTAAATAAATCTGTTGATATTAATAAGTATGTGCACCTTGCCTCAAAGATAAAAAAAGCATTTAATGCCGCTTTCTTCAATAAGCGAACATTACAGTACGATTCTGCCAGCCAAACCGCAAATGCCATGGCTTTATATATGGATTTGGTGGAGCCGAAATATAAAAAAGCTGTGGAAAATGCATTGGTAAATGATATCAAAAGTCGCAACAATGCACTGACTGCCGGAGATATAGGTTATCGCTATGTATTGCGGGCATTGGAAGAAGCAGGAAGAAATGATATCATATTTGATATGAACAGCAGGGATGATGTACCGGGTTATGGATTTCAATTAAAACATGGAGCCACAGCACTAACAGAAAGCTGGCAGGCATATGAATCTGTAAGCAATAACCACTTTATGCTGGGGCATTTGATGGAATGGTTTTATGCAGGGCTTGCTGGAATCAGGCAATCAAAAAACTCAGTTGGTTATAAGACTATTGATATAAAGCCACAGCCTGTTGGAGACATTACATATGCAAGAGCAAGTTACCGCTCAGTGTATGGGGAAATTGTAAGTGATTGGAAAATTGCAGATGGGCTATTTGTTTTGAATGTGGCTGTTCCGGTTAATACATTAGCCAATGTGTATTTACCCGGAAGTAATAAAGCAATAAAGACTGGTTCAGGAAAATATAGTTTTAAAATGAAGTGGAAATAAAAATAGTTCTGACATCTTCTAGTTGGTGAGAAAAACCACGAATTCACCAATAGAATTGAAAAATTATTTGTGCATTCGTGGCTAAATTATTTTATGAACGTATTGATTTGTGAAAAGCCTGGTTTATTTGAGTATGGCACCCGTGAGAAACCAGTGCCGGAAAAAGGAAAAGCAATATTGAAAGTGCACCGCATTGGTATTTGCGGTACCGATTTGCATGCCTACGAGGGCACACAGCCATTCTTCAATTACCCAAGGGTATTGGGTCATGAACTGGCGGCTGTTATTGAGACTATTGAGCCGGGTCATGGTTTTGAAACCGGCGATAAGGTTTCTATTATTCCCTATTTCAATTGCGGCAACTGTATTGCCTGCCGTAACGGATTACCAAACTGCTGTGCAGCGATTTCTGTTTTTGGTGTACATGCCGATGGTGGTATGTGTGAATATATTTCTGTGCCTGTTCAGTATTTGCTGAAAGGCAATGATATGAATTTTGATGAACTGGCACTGATAGAACCACTGGCCATTGGGGCACATGGTATTCGCAGGGCCGGTGTTAAGAGTGATGAGTTTGTATTAGTAATTGGTGCAGGGCCTATTGGCTTGGGTGTGATGGAGTTTGCCCGCATTGCCGGGGCAAAAGTGATTGCGATGGATATTAATGAAGACCGCCTGCAATTTTGCAAAGAGAAATTACGGGTGCCTTACACAGTAAATGCCGCTTCGGCTGATGTACAGCAGCAACTGCTTGCTATTACTGCTAATGATATGGCTACAGTGGTTATTGATGCAACGGGTAATCTGAAAGCAATCAATAATGCCTTGGCATATCTTGCACATGGAGGCCGCTATGTATTAGTGGGGTTGCAGAAAGAGAATTTCAGTTTCAGCCATCCCGAGTTTCATAAAAGGGAAGCGGCGCTGATGAGTAGCCGCAACGCAACCAAAGAGGATTTTGAACATGTAATGGACTCCATGCGGAAGAAGCTGGTACAGCCTGCAACCTATATTACACACCGGGTTAAGTTTGATGAAGTGAAAGATAATTTTGATAGTTGGCTCAATCCGGGAACAGGTGTAATAAAAGCAATGGTGGAGTTTTTATGATTCAAGCTGCATACTACTATCATCGCCCTTTCCGCAAGCCGGCGGACACTTGTGCTGCATATCGCTGTCCGGCAACAGCTCGCAGCGTCCACAGCAAAAAATCCTCCTAATATCCTTGTGAAAATTCTTTGTGTACTTTGTGGTTAAACAAAAAAACAGAATAAATGCAAAAAAGAATACTTGGCAAAACTGGTTTTGAAATTTCACCTGTTAGTTTGGGCAGCTGGCAGGTCGGTGGCAGATGGGGCAGTGCTTTTGATAAAAAAAATGCACATAACATTTTACAAACTGCCGTTGACAGCGGCGTAAATTTTATTGATACGGCCGATGTTTACAGCGATGGTGAGAGTGAGGGGGCTGTAGGCCGTTTTATAAAGACGAGAAGCGAACGTATTTATGTGGCCACCAAATGCGGCCGTCAGATTCAGCCTCATGTGAACGAGGGTTACACGGTGGCTGTCTTGAGAAAATATGTAGAAGACAGTTTGCTCCGTTTGCAGGTTGATACCATTGATTTAATTCAATTGCATTGCCCGCCCACACAGGTATATTATCGTCCTGAGATATTTGCACTGTTTGATGATTTGAAAAAGGAAGGCAAGATTCAGTTTTTGGGAGTTAGCGTTGAAAAAGTGGAAGAAGCATTAAAGGCTATAGAATATGATAATGTAGCTACTGTTCAAATCATCTTTAATATGTTTCGCCAGAGGCCATCTGATTTGTTTTTTAAAGAGGCGAAGGGAAAAAATATTGGCATTATTGTACGGGTGCCGCTTGCCAGCGGTTTGTTATCGGGGCGTTATTCTTCTGCCACCACCTTTGAAGCAGGCGACCATCGTCACTTCAACAGACAAGGAGCAGCTTTTGATAAAGGAGAAACTTTTTCCGGAGTGGATTATGAAACCGGACTTCTGGCTGTAAATGCTTTGAAAGAAGTATTCCCTGCAAACAGTGATTTGGCCGTTGCCGCCTTACAGTGGATTTTACGTTTCGAAGAAGTAGGTACTGTAATTCCCGGCGCTTCCCGGCCTGAGCAGGTTGTTGCCAATATGAGTGTCCTCAACGCTCCGTCATTTGAAGAGCCAATAATGGAGAGTGTAAGAGCTGTTTATGAAAAGTATATAAAACCACAAGTACATCAGTTATGGTAAGAAAAGCAGTCTTTTTAGTTTTGATTATTTCCGTTTCTAGCCTGGCACAAGCCCAGGTAAGAACAGTTATTGACTTTAATAAAGACTGGAAATTTCTTTTGGGTAATGACAGTACCGCCATACAACCGGGTTATAACGATACAAAATGGAGAAAACTCAGCCTGCCACATGACTGGAGCATTGAAAGCAACTTTATTAAAGATGCTCCGGCCACCAACCAGGGCGGTTCTTTACCGGGGGGCATTGGCTGGTACAGAAAGACGTTCTTGTTGCCTGCTTCTGCAAAAAACAAGAATGTAAATATTGAGTTTGACGGCGTGTACAAGAACGCTGAAGTGTGGATTAACGGTAATTATCTTGGCAAGCGGCCTTATGGCTATATAAATTTTCATATGACTTAACACCTTATTTATTTTTTAACAAACAGAATGTTATAGCCGTAAAAGCTGATAACAGTCAGCAGCCCGACAGTCGCTGGTACACCGGCAGTGGAATTTATCGGGATGTGAAATTGGTTTTTCATGGTAATGCCTATATTGATAAGAAGGATATTTTTGTTGCAACCTCTGGCTTTGACGGATTGACAGCCACTATCAGTATAGCTGCAACTATAAAAACGTACATTCCGGAAAACCGGCCTGCAAAACTATTGTTGGCCGTTTACAATCATCAGGGAAGGCTAATCGGAAAAACTGATACAACCAGTTTGGGTTTTAAGGACGGAATGACAACTGTTTCTATAAAGAAAGAAATTGATAAGCCTTATTTGTGGTCAAACAATTTTCCAAATCTGTACACTCTCAGAGTTTATGTTTTATTGAATGGGAAGAAAGAAGATGTGACAGATATAAGATTTGGCATCCGCACTTTTAATTTCGATTCAAAAAAGGGTTTCTTCCTTAACAGTAAGCCCCTGAAACTGCTCGGCGTTTGCCTTCATCATGACCTTGGCGCATTAGGTGCTGCCTTTAATAAAGAAGCGGCCAGGCGTCAGTTAAAAATTCTGAAGGAAATGGGCTGCAATGCCATTCGTTTTTCTCATAATCCGCCTGCAAGTGCCATGCTTGATTTATGCGATGAGATGGGCTTTCTGGTTATTGATGAAGCATACGATATTTGGGAGAAGAAAAAAAACAAGTATGATTACCACATGAACTTCGATGAATGGGCGGTAAAAGATGCACAGGATATGGTGCTGCGTGACAGGAATCATCCGTCGGTAATAATGTGGAGTATTGGCAACGAACAAAGAGAACAATTTGACAGCAGCGGAACCCTAATCGTAAAGAAACTGGTGGACGCCATAAAAGCAGTTGATAACACGAGACCTGTTACCACTGCTCTAACCGAAACATTTGCTGAGAAAAATTTTATTGCAAAAGCGAATGCTTTGGATGTACTGGGTTTCAATTATAAATTGTACGATTATGAGACTTTGCCAAAAAGGTTTCCCGGGCAAAAGTTTGTAGCCACAGAGACTGCTTCAGCATTAGAAACAAGGGGAGTGTACCAGTTTCCTTCCGACAGCATCCGAATCTGGCCACCAGATTATAAGGCACAAGATACTTTTGCACACGGCAATAAAGATTTTACCTGTTCTGCTTATGACAATACCCATGCTTATTGGGGTGCCACTCATGAAAAAAGCTGGCTGGCTGTTAAGAATAATCCTCACATCGCCGGTCTGTTTGTATGGAGTGGTTTTGATTACCTTGGTGAGCCGCTTCCTTACCCAAAGTTTCCCGCAAGGAGTTCCTATTATGGAATTGTTGACCTGGCCGGTTTTCCAAAAGACGTTTATTACATGTACCAAAGCGAATGGACAGATAAGCCGGTTTTACATGTTTTCCCCCACTGGACATGGCAGCAGGGCGACACCGTTGATGTTTGGGCCTATTACAACAATGCCGATGAAGCCGAATTATTCCTGAATGGTAAATCTGCAGGAAAGAGGCAGAAAACAGACAGCAGCCTTCATGTAATGTGGCGGTTACCCTATAAGCAGGGTGCCATAAAAGTTGTTACAAGAAAACAGGGAAAGCAGGTGTTAGCAAAGGAAATCAAAACAGCCGGGAAGCCGGAACGGATAGAATTGATAGCCGATAAGGGCATTTTAAAGGCAAATGGCAAGGATTTATGCTTTGTCATTGTTAGAATTACAGACAGAAATGGGAATCTTGTTCCCGATGCCGCCAACAGAATTGAATTCTCCTTAGCCGGGGCAGGAAAAATTGCCGGCACAGATAATGGCTACCAGGCAGATACTGTTAGCTTAAAAAGTCCTGTAAGAAATTGCTGGAAAGGCCTTGCGCTGGCAATTATTCAATCGGGTGAAAAAAAGGGAAATATTACATTAATAGTAAAAAGCCCCGGATTGAAGTCAACCTCTATTAGCCTGAAAGCAAACTGAAAACAAGGATATTTTTACGCAATCGTTCCCGGTTATTAATTTGAACCACATAGGAAAATCTTCCATCTTTATAGCGAAACCTTACATTTTTTGCCCTTGCAGAGGGGTGTAATTTTAAACCTGCGAATGAGACCACTATACTTGTGTGTCTTTTATTCTGACGATTAAATGCTACTGAATGAACCGACTGTTGCTTGTTATGGTTAAAAAGTGTTCCGGGCATCTCTCTGCCGCGGCTAAAATCTTGCCGGTTTCATTCCTTCTTTTTTTACTTATTTATAATTTTTACGCCGGTGCTCAACCAATTGATGCACAGAAGGAGGCTGAATACAAAACCGTTGTAAAAGGCAGGGCTGCAAAGATTGTAAATACATTGGGGCTTACTGATTCAAGCACCTATTATAATGTACTTGAAACAATTACAGGTCAATACATCGCTGTAAATAAGATACATGACCAGTCGAAACTGACAGTGGCAGCAATAAAGCAGGAAAAGCAAGCAGATGAAGTGGCTAAAGCAGTGAAAACTGAAGAAGACAAAAAATCAGATTTATTAAAGCAGCAGCATTCTGTTTTTTTGACTCATTTAGAAAAAGACTTAACAACAGGTCAAATGGAAAAAGTAAAAGACGGGATGACCTATAATGTACTTAATATTACGTATACGGCCTACCAGGATATGATCCCGTCACTAACTGCTGATCAAAAAAAGCAGATATACAACTGGCTGGTTGAGGCAAGGGAGAAAGCAATGGATGAGGGTTCATCTGACGATAAGCATAAGCAATTTGGAAAGTATAAAGGGAAAATAAATAATTATTTATCATCACAGGGACATGACATGAAGGCCGAAGAAAAAGCATGGCAGCAACGGTTGCGGAAGAAAAGGGAAAAGGAAGCTGCAGGTCTGAAGTCGTAAGTAAAAATGAGTTCATTATTTACAAATAAAACTAACAATTTATGAAACTAAAACGATTGCTGATGATGCTGTTTGTGATAGCAGCTATGTTTGTGTCAGGGTCGCTGTTGGCACAACAGGTAACTGTAAAGGGAAGGATTACTGACAGTAAGACATCTCTGCCATTAGCAGGAGCAACGATTAAAGTGAAAAATGGAACAGTCACAACAGTGACTGATGTTAACGGGATGTTTACCATAAATGCCCCTTCATCAGAAACAGTCCTTACAATCAGTTATGTAGGCTACAAACTCTACGAGGCAAAGGCCGGTACCGGGGTTCTTACTATTGAGCTTGAAAACACCGGAGTGGATTTGAATGAAGTAGTGGTAGTGGGATATGGTGCACAAAAGAGAGCACACTTAACAGGTTCTGTAGCTACAGTTGATATGCAGAAAATTACAGATTTACCTGTGAGCAGCCTTGCAGAAGGTCTGAAAGGCCAGATTCCCGGTCTGAATGTCTCTGGCGGTAGTCAAAGGCCTGGAGATAATTCCACTTTAAGCATCCGTCAGAACTTTGGTTTCAGTAAAGACGGCAGCAGTTCATTGCCGCTGATTGTTATTGATGATATTATCCAGGTTGATCCAAACACAGGATTGCCAACAATGGATCAATTCAACGCACTTGATCCTTCAGAAGTGGAAAGTATTACGGTGCTGCGTGATGCCAGTGCTGCCATCTACGGGGCAAGGGCTTCTCAGGGGCTATTATAATAAAAACCAAAGAGGAAAACAAGGCGAACCCTAAGATATCTTATTCAGGAAAGTTTGAATTTAACAATGCAGTAAGCTTTGGCAAAGTGATGAATGCATATGAGTATGGCGTTTTTGCAAACAGGTTTGGCCGTGCTTCTAACTGGAGCAACAGTTCTTATTTTGACGCTACTGAACTGGAGATGATGAAGTACCTGAACTATAACTGGCTGGATGAAGCCTGGAAGCCTGCCGGTGCTATGCAGCATTCATTAAATGTAAGTGGCGGTGGCGGCAGGGCAACCTATTTTGCCGGAGCCAGCTATTTTACACAGGGTGCTAACATGGGCAGCCAGGATTATAACAGGTGGTCTTTCCGGACGGGTGTGGATGTAAAAGTGGTTAACAACCTGAAACTGTCTGCTTCTGTTTCAGCTAATACTTCTGTGGTTGAAAAATCATTTACCAAGATAAGTATCAATGACGGTTCCTATACTTCCGGTTCGGAACAAACCGATTATGCAGCATTATTGCATATGCCACAATATATTCCCTGGGAATACACGGTGAATGGTGTTAAACAATACACTTCGCCAGCTTTAGGGCCACACAGGGTACAAACGAATCCTTCGGGACAGAACAACATTTCCGGATGGAACTATTTTGGATTATTGAATAATGGTTCATTTACGAGAGACGACAACCAATCATATAATGCAAATTTCTCCCTGCAATATGATGTGCCTTATGTTAAAGGTTTATCGTTGAAAGCTTCCTATGGTTTAAGTTATTCCACACTTAATAATGAGCAGGCGATGCTTGGTTTACAGCTGGCAGCAGGTACTAATACACACAATGCAGGGTACCACCTGTATTCAGATACTACACAATGGAATGTGGCTATTAACAACAGCCGTTCTACTGTACGTTTTTCAGATGTGATAGGTAAGGTGCAGCAGGCTAACTTCTACGTGAACTACGACCGCAAGTTTGGGAACCATAATGTTTCTGCCATGGCTTCTGTAGAAAAGGAGAGCAGAACTATCAGAAAAGTTTGTGATTTATGATACTCCAATTTTGGCGCCTACAATGGTTCATCACCTTCAGCAGGTACGTTGAACCCATCGAATACATATGTTTACAGAACGGATCAGGGAAGCCTGGCTTATTTAGGAAGGGTAAGCTATGATTATGATGGCAAATACCTGCTTCAGTTTGTATTCCGTACAGACGCCTCCACTAAGTTTTCTCCTGATAATTACTGGGGATTCTTTCCGGGTGTTTCTGCCGGATGGGTGGTTTCCAGAGAAAACTGGTTCAGGGATAAGGTGGAGTGGGTTGATTATATGAAGATCAGAGGTTCTATCGGTAAAACAGGTAAAGACAATGTAAGGCCCTGGCGCTGGACACAAACTTATGCCTATGCGGCTGACAAAGGACTTGGTTTCGGAAGTAATAGTGGTGGGCTTTTGGTTGGTGGTTTAACTCCTGATGCAACGCCAAATCCAAATTTGACCTGGGATGAAACTATAAAAAAAGGTTTGGGTATTGATGTAAGTCTTTTGAACAACAGGTTATCACTGAGCTATGACAGGTATTGGGATCATAACTATGATATGTTAATGACTCTGGCAGGAATGACTGGTGTGCCTATTTCTGTGGGTGGCGCATTTGCTGAACAGAATTTTGGTGCCGTAAAAGCATGGGGCTCTGAAATAAGCGCAACATGGAAAGACAGGGTGAAGAAAGATTTTAGTTACAATATTGGCCTCAACTTTGGAACTGGCGATAATAAGGTAACCAAGTGGGTTGATGTTCCATTTAACTATCCATCTACAATTGGAACTAAAGAAGGTTATTCCACTATCAGGCCGGTATATGGCTTGCTCGTGTGGAAAGGGAATGAAGGTGGCGACGGCTTACTCAGAACGCAGGCAGATATTGATGCTTATTGGCAGTACCTGACGGATCTGGCCACAAAAGCCGGAACCACACCTGCTTATTTTGATATTACTTCAAAGGCAGCAGTTAAAAAGGGAATGCTAGCCTACCAGGATCTCGCTGGTAATTTGGATCCAGTCAACCAGACAATTGCCGGGGCAAATGGTCAGGTTAAAGCTGATCAGGATTATACAGAAATAGTGAAGAAAAACAGGTCATACGGTGTTGTGGCCAATATTGGTGTAAACTGGAAGAATATTTCATTAACTACCCAGATTTCCACTTCATGGGGCGGATACAACAGGATTGATTATGTGAAACAGGGAACCAGTACAGGTCAAAATATGTGGTCGCATGAGATTTATCTGAATAATATGTACGATACACTGGATAATGTTAATGGTGCATGGCCAAACCTGGCTTACCATTCTTATAATAATTACACATCCGATTTCTGGCAGATTTCGAGTTTCCGTTGTTTTGTTCGCAGCCTTACAGTTGGTTATACTCTTCCTAAGGGCATAGCTTCAAAACTGAAAATGGAATCACTTAGGGTTAGTGCTGCCGGTTTCAACCTTTGGGATTTCAATAACCCATACCCGGATAAATACCGGAATATGTATGATAATCCACAGGTTTCCTATCCAACACTTCGAACCTGGTCGATAGGGATAAATGCTACTTTTTAACATCTAATCTTTAACTTAAGAAATGATTATTATGAAAAGGATAAATAAAATCGGCTTATTTCTTATAGCTGTTTCCCTTGTAATCGGCTGCAGGCAAAAGTTCCTGGAGGAAATGAAGAGCTTTGATAAGTACGATGAAAGCATATTCGAAAATGAAGTACTGACCAACTGGTATGTCGACCGGCTTTACTACGATTATTTTTCAGCCTACAAATCTCCGATTGTTTCGCTTACGGGATCGTACACTGATACCAGAACGAGATCAACAGAAGAAATAGGAGGTACGGTTACTGACTATATCAATCCCAATAAAACGCTTCTGAATGCTACAGAAGGAGATGCGTATTATGGTGCTGGCTTGTCTGCATCTGTTGTTAATAATCCTTATACCCGAATCAGAACTGCAAACTTTTTCCTGCAAAAAATTGATGAAAAAGGACAGGCTCTTTCAGCAAGCTTTAAAAATAAAGTAAGGGGACAAATGTTTTCCTGCGGGGATTGCAGTATTTCGATCTGATGCGTGTATATGGTGGCGTTCCAATTATTACTACAGTACAAAACGCAAGTGCTGATGATCCGTCAACTCAACTGCCCCGTGCAACCGTAACAGAACTTGTTGCGCAAATAACCGCAGATTTTGATTCTGCTTCGGCCTTATTACCCACAGTTTGGGGTACAACAGATTATGGTCGCTTCACAAGTGGTGCGGCATTGGCGATGAAGAGCCGTGTGTTATTAACCTATGCCAGTCCATTATTTAATCCGGATTGGGATAACAGTGGAAATGTCCGCTGGCAAAAAGCTTTGGACGCAGGACTTGCAGCAGAAGCTGCATTGACTGCAGCCGGATATGGCCTGTATGGTGCAACTGCCAAAGACTGGAGTGAAATCTGGACTAAAAATGATAATGCTTTTAATAAGGAAGCAATTGTAGTACGCCTGCTGTCAAAAACTGTTGCTTCCTCAGGAGTTGAAAGTAACGGATGGGAAAGAAGTATTCGTGTATCAAAGCAAACAGGTTCTGGCGGTGTTTCAGCTCCTAAAGAGATGATTGATTTGTTCCCGCTGGCAAATGGCATTCGTCCTACAATTGCAAATGGTTACGATTCGCTGCACTTCTTCATGAACAGGGATCCCCGTTTCTACCGCACATTTGCTTTCTCCGGAAGCAGATGGCAGTTGAAAGAAGCAGGAAATGATACTATCTGGTTGTACAGATGGACATATCCTACAAATAAAGTTTCTTATAGTGATAATAATCAGACTTCAAGCCCGGCCATAGTTCGTAAGATGACAAATCTTGGCGGCGCAAGCACAGTAGATGGTCTGGCTTATTCTGGTACTGATATTTTTGAATACAGGTATGCTGAACTTCTGTTGAACATTGCTGAATGTTATGCAGCCAAAGGCGATATCGGTAATGCCGTTACATATCTTGGGAGAATCCGTGCCCGTGTAGGCATACCTTCAGCCAGCAATTATGGTATTGGCACACTGGCTTCTAAATATGAAGCGATAGAAGCCTGCTTATATGAACGTCGTGTGGAACTGGCTTATGAGGGTAAACGTTTCTGGGATGCGCAACGCTGGATGTTGTACAATGATGATGCATCTGCCGGAAACACCACTTGTGCCAAATTAGGAATAGCCCCTATAAACGGAACAGTCCGTACTGGCAGGTTATGGCAATATAAAGTTGCTGCCACCAGTGCAGATCCTTTGAAAACAACAAGGGCCACTATCCTTTGCGATCCTGATGCAGCAACTTTTACAACGCAGCTAAACAGTCTTAAAACTTTCTTTGATGCTAACCTGGTTGTAGTTGCTACTGACCAGCCGCTGGACAGAGATGCTTCCGGAAATGCGGTGTCTATTAACTTCAGACAGAACTATTACATTTATGGCTTAACGGCTACTGTATTATCTCTCAATCCGTGGCTGAAACAAACCATTGGATGGAATGATTACAGCGGTGCGCCAGGAACTTATGATTACAGGCAATAAAAACTGTATTGCTGAAAGAGAAGATTACTAAAAATCTTCTCTTTCTTTTTTGAGATTTCTTTGCGTTTTTATACTGGTGTTTTACAGATAATCCGTCAAACAGGATGAATAATTTTATAGTTATGAAACTTAGATTTGCCTTTTTGGGTCTTATTACTTTTATCACAGTATCTGATGCCAACGCCCAATACCCCGAAATTCCGGCCGATGTGCAGCGGGCATCCGATTCACTGATGAAAGCTGCCAACCATCACTCAGACTCGGCGTGGGCGGTTGCTTATCCCATTATTATGGAAGATGCAAGGCATGGGAAGCCCTATATTCCCTGGGCTTCAAGAGTAGATGAATTGCCACAGGCAGATATTCTGGCATTTCCCGGTGCTGAAGGCGGCGGAAAATTCAGCTTTGGCGGCCGGG
Source organism: Chitinophagaceae bacterium (assembly GCA_016719815.1). Taxonomy (GTDB): domain Bacteria; phylum Bacteroidota; class Bacteroidia; order Chitinophagales; family Chitinophagaceae; genus JJ008. Next base: position 85,267 of record JADJYK010000018.1, read on the forward strand.
GAGGTAAAGTGATTGTTGTAACTAATTTAAACGATGATGGTCCCGGCAGTTTACGCTGGGCTTGTGAGCAAGGTGGGGCAAGAATTATTGTGTTCAATGTGGCTGGAATTATCCGCTTAAAAACACCGCTAATTATCAGGGCTCCTTACATAACAATTGCCGGACAAACAGCTCCCGGCGATGGTGTGTGTGTGGCTGGTGAAAGTGTCTGGATTAACACACACGATGTTGTCATCCGCTATATGCGTTTCCGCCGCGGCGAAACATGGGTGGGCCGCAGAGATGATGCGATTGGGGGTAATCCCATCGGAAATATTATGATTGACCATGTAAGTGCCACCTGGGGACTGGATGAGAATATGAGTATGTACCGCCATATGTATAACGACAGTACAGGAAAGGTTGAAGATAAATTTGGAACAGTAAATATCACTATTCAGAATTCCATTTTTGGCGAAGCATTAGATACTTGGAACCATGCTTTTGGCAGCACACTAGGCGGAGAGAACTGTACTTTCATTCGCAGCCTGTGGGCCAACAATGCAGGCCGCAATCCCTCTGTAGGATGGAATGGAGTTTTCAATTTTGTAAACAACGTTGTATTTAACTGGGTACACCGCAGTATCGATGGTGGAGACTACAGGGCTCAGTTCAATATCATCAATAACTATTTTAAACCGGGACCGGCAACTCCAAAGAGTCCTATAGCTTACCGTATTCTTAAGCCGGAAAGCGGCAGAAGCAAATTGAAAACAAAAGTATATGGAAGGGCTTATGTGAATGGAAATGTTGTGGAAGGCTATCCGGATGTTACCAAAGACAACTGGAATGGTGGTGTGCAAATAGAGGACGAAAAAAATGCCGGGGAGTTTAAAGATTATATGAAGTGGCCAAAGCCATTACCAATGGCTTCGGTAACTGTCCTGAAAGCAGAGGCTGCTAAGTCTTTTGTATTAGCCAATGCCGGCGCTACTTTACCAAAAAGAGATGCTGTAGATGCAAGAATTGTAAAGCAGGTAACAACAGGAAAGGTTGAGGTGCCTGAAAATGTGGTTGTACCAACCACACAGTTTAAGCATCGCCGCATGCCGCTCGACTCATACAAGCAGGGCATTATTACAGATATCAGCCAGGTAGGCGGTTATCCTGAATACAAAGGCATTCCTTACAAAGACAGCGATAATGATGGCATGCCCGATGAGTATGAGATAAAGAACAGGCTGGATCCAAAGGATGGCACAGATGCAGCAAAAATTACTGCAACAGGATACAGCAATATTGAAGTATATTTAAGCAGTGTGGTGAATGTTAAGGATGTGAAGCCTGTTGCGGCAGTTAAGAAATAATTTTGTTGATTGGCTTCAGTTTCCTGCCGGCAGGCAGGCAGGTTCATAGCATCGTCCACAGCGTCCCATCCCGAAAGCTTTCGGGATACTGCATATCTTTAATCAGCATATATTGGGGTTGCCAACCTTGCAAGGTTGGCGACCCTTATAAAAGCAGTGACAAATAAAAGGTATCATATAAATTTTTATTTCTTTTTTCAGTCATTTTGTGTCTGCAAGTGGGTTCGCAGGCGCAAAAACAGGCAAAGCCCATTCCGCCGCTTTACTTCGATAAGGGAAAACTCATTTACACCCCCGACTCTCTTAATAATCGCATTCCTGATTTTTCTTATTGCGGTTACAAGGCATCTGAACAGGCTATACCCAATGTGCCGGTTAAAGTGGTAGTGCCACTAACAAAAGGTGATGCGACAGTGCGCATACAATCGGCACTGGATTATGTTGCCGCATTGCCCGTTGATGCAAATGGTTTTCGTGGTGCTGTGCTTATGCAAAAAGGAATGTATGAAGTATCTGGACAATTACGCATTACTGCAAGCGGTGTGGTACTCCGGGGCAGCGGTATTAATGCGACAACTATTTTTGGTGTGGGAACTGGCCGGTTGGCGTTAATAAAAATTGTTGGCAAAAACACCATCCCCCGTGATTTGTCTGGAATGAAAATTACCGATGCTTGTGTGCCGGTGGGTGCAATGAGTTTTCATGTGGACAGTTCTATCGCATTTAAAGACCATTCCAATAAAATTATTATCCGTCGTATTTCTTCGGCTAACTGGATAAGGAATTTAGGCACTGAACATTTTGGCGGCGGCATTACAGCCTTAGGGTGGAAACCCGGTGACAGAGATTTGTTTTTCGACCGTACCATTACAAAAATTGAAGGCAACACAATCACTATTGATGCTCCCATAACCACAGCTTTGGATACAACATACGGTGGAGGCAATGTTTATTTTTATAATAACAACGGCAGGTTAAATAACTGTGGAGTAGAGAATATAAAATTGACTTCAGCATTTGATAAGGCCAATTTTAAAGATGAAGACCACCGCTGGAATGCCATTAACATCGAGAATGCAGAAGACTGCTGGGTACGCCAAATAAATTTTGAAAACTTTGCCGGCAGTGCAGTAAGTGTATTGGAAACCTCCAAACGTATTACAGTCGAAGATTGTATTTCTAAAAATCCTGTTTCAGAAATTGGAGGACAGCGGCGCTATACTTTTTTAACCACCGGGCAGCAAACTTTATTTCAGCGTTGTTATGCCGAAAGTGGCTATCATGATTTTGCAGTGGGCTATTGTGCGCCCGGTCCCAATGCATTTGTCCAGTGCGAATCTGTTTTGCCATTCAGTTTCAGCGGCGCTATTGATAGCTGGGCCAGCGGGGTATTGTTTGATGTGGTGAATGTGGATGGTAATGCTCTGCGGTACGGCAACAGTGGCCAGGATGGAAACGGAGCCGGATGGACAGCAGCCAATAGTGTATTTTGGAATTGCACGGCAGCAAGAATTGATTGCTATAAACCGCCAACTGCTCAAAACTGGGCCTTCGGCAGTTGGAGCCAGTTTAGTGGGGATGGTTATTGGAATGAATCAAACAATACCATTACCCCAAGAAGTTTATTTTACCAGCAATTAAAAGAACGGCTGAACAAGAATGTAGATGAGCAGGTACAAATCTTATATTTTCCAACTGAAGCCAGCAGTAGTCCATCAGTTGAAGTAGCACAACAGCTAACGAAGGAGGCATCCAAACCCAGGATGCAGTTAAAAGAATGGATAGAAACTGCTGCAAAAAGAAATGCTATTAATACGGCAAGCTACGGCACTACAACAATTGATGCAATAGCATTTAAAAAACCATCAACACCTGCCTTAGCTCCTGCCTTTCAAATAAAAAATGGCTGGTTGATAAGAGGTGATGAACTGCAAACCGGCAAACGCACCAATGTTCAATGGTGGGTGGTGGACTGCAGCCATCTGATATCAAGAATGCAAAAGTTCACATCACCCGGTTTGTACCTGGCCGCACCGGCAAAGGGTTAACAGATGATTTGAATGAAGTGGTAATGGAAATGAAAACTACTAATACCATTGCCATAGAACATAATTATGGTTTGTGGTACGACAGAAGAAGGGATGACCATGAACGAATCAGAAGGATGGATGGCGAAGTGTGGCCACCTTTTTACGAACTCCCTTTTGCAAGAAGTGGCATTGGTACGGCATGGGATGGCTTGAGTAAATATGATTTAACCAAATACAATAAATTTTACTGGGGACGATTAAAGCAGTTTGCTGATTTAGCTGATCAGAATGGGTTACTGCTTATTCATCAAAATTATTTTCAGCATAATATCATTGAGGCCGGTGCCCATTATGCAGATTTTCCGTGGCGTACCGCCAATAATATAAATAATACCGGTTTTATGGAGCCCGTAAATTATGCGGGAGACAAACGTATTTTTTATGCAGAACAGTTTTATGATATAACTAACCCGGTTCGTCGTGAATTGCACAAAAAATATATCAGGCAGTGCCTCAATAATTTTAAGGAGAACAGTGGTGTAATACAACTGATAAGCGAAGAATATACCGGGCCGCTTCATTTTGTAAAATTCTGGCTTGATGTTATCAGAGAGTGGGAGAAAGAAACCGGTAAACATCCAATTATCGGGTTAAGTGTAACAAAAGATGTGCAGGATTCAATATTGGCATTGCCTGCCTATGCTGCCGTGGTTGATTTGATCGATATTCGCTATTGGCATTACCAGGCCGATGGCACAACTTACGAACCGAAAGGCGGACAAAGTTTAGCTCCCCGTCAGCATGCCCGATTATTAAAACCAAAGAAGACAAGTTTTGAGCAGGTGTACCGTGCGGTAAAAGAATGCAAAGAAAAATTTCCTGGTAAAGCCGTGATGTATAGTGGCGACAGTTACCATGAGTTTGGAATTGCGGCGTTTATGGCCGGCGGTAGCATGGTCAATTTAAATGCTGATATTGATAAAGAGCTTTTAAAAGCAGTTATTGGAATGAAGCCTGTTAAGTCAGCTAATAAGAATGAATATATCCTGAGTGATGGAAAGAAGAGTTTGATTTATAATACAGAAGCAAAATTATTTTCAACCCGATAAACGTAAAGAATCTGACGATGCAGCCAAATCAAACGGTAATAAAAAGCTCTGTTCGCCAATCGCTGACAAAAAAGGAATTTGTTTTGCCATTTATCCTGGTAACCTTTTTGTTTTTTCTGTGGGGAATGGTTCATAACCTCAATGGGATATTAATTCCGCATTTAAAAAAAGCTTGTCAACTTAATAATACGCAAAGTATCTATATTGATCAGGTGGTGTACTTTGCTTATTTCCTGATGGCAATTCCGGCAGGAATGATCCTAAAGAAATGGGGATATAAGAATGGCATTATAGCGGGGTTGATTCTTGCTGGAATTGGGTCACTCATATTTTTGCCGGCTGCGGGGGGGCGAATTTATCCATTGTTTTTATTTGCATTGTTTGTAGTTGGTTGTGGCATAGCTATACTTGAAACGGCCGCAAATCCTTACTCAGCTATTTTGGGCGAACCGGAAACTGCCAGCAGCCGTTTGAATCTTGGGGCGGCCATAAATGGTCTTGCAGTTGTAATTGCTCCTATTGTTGGTTCTATATTTATTTTTTCAGGGATTAATCATACAGAAGGTCAGTGGGCTGCTATGTCCGTTGTTAAACAGGCAGAGTATTTAGACATGGAATCAGCCTCTGTAAAACTCCCTATATGTTTATTGCCGGTGGGTTTATCCTGGTGGCAATATTTTTTTCTTTTAAGCTGCCAGAGATAAAGACGATTCAAAGACAGCAAAATTCAGAGAGTTTATTAAGGCTTTTCGGCATAAGCATTTAAAATGGGCCGTTATTGCGCAGTTTGCATATGTTGGGGCACAGGTGTGTGTAACAAGTTTTTTTGTAAGAATGGCCATGAAATATGGAGGTGTTGATGAAAAAATGGCAGGTTATTATCTTGGGGGTATATATGGTACATTGTTCCTGGCAGGCCGCTTTATCGGAGTTGCATTAACCAGGTATTTTGCATCAGAAAAGCTGCTGAGGTTTTATGCGTTGATGGCCGCTCTTTTATGTACACTGGCAATTGTTACAGACGGGAAAATGGTTATTTATTCATTGGGTGCCATGGGCTTCTTTATGAGTATTATGTTTCCTACCATTTTTGCATTGGGACTTGTGGGCCTGGATAAGGAAACAAAAATTGGGGGCTCGCTGCTGGTAATGTCAATAGTTGGCGGAGCTATCATTCCTTTTTATTATGGGACGAATTATTGATGCCACTAATGACAATATCCAGGCTGGATATGTTGTGCCACTGATTTGCTTTTTAGTAATACTGTATTTTGGAATAAAGGGGTATAAACCTGATTTTAGAAAAGCTGAATAGAATTATTATATGTACAAGTGTGCGACGCAAGGGACGATGAGCAGGATTACTGCTGCTGGTAACATAAAAAAAATGCTGCTGGGTTTGTTGTTATTCCTAAGTGTGAATGCAATCAGCCAGATGCAGCCATTAAAAGTATCTGCCAACAAAAGATATTTTCAGACAAAAGATGGCAAGCCTTTTTTCTGGCTGGGTGATACCGGGTGGCTTTTGTTTGTGAAGTGCAAAAGGGAAGATGCTGTTCTATATCTTGATACAAGAAAACGACAGGGTTTTAATGTGATACAGGCTATGGTGCTGCATGATTTCAATAATACTAAAAATGTTTATGGTGATTGGGCACTGAAAAATTTTGATGTATCAACACCAGCCGTAACACCTGGAAATAGTTTTGCCAATGCAGATGAATATGATTACTGGGATAATATTGATTTTATAATTGATGAAGCTGGAAAGCGAGATATGTACATGGCACTAGTGCCAACATGGGGCAGTAATGTAAAAAGCGGTAAGATAAATGAGCAGCAGGCAGAAGCCTACGCTAAGTTCTTAGCAAAGCGGTATAAAAACAAAACCAATATCATTTGGCTTAACGGTGGCGATATTAATGGTAAAGACGGCTATGCTGTTTGGGAGAAAATAGGCAATACGATTAAAAATTTTGATACCCATCATTTAATGACTTTTCATCCGAGAGGAAGAACGAGCAGCACAGATTGGTTTCATCAGTCATTGTGGTTAGACTTTAATATGTTTCAAAGCGGACACAAGAGTTATGCACAGGATACATCTTCAAAAGAAAGAAGACATTTTGGAGAAGATAACTGGAAATATGTGGAAGAAGATTATGCACTTGAACCGGTAAAGCCAACAATGGATGGTGAACCCAGTTATGAAGACATCCCTTATGGCTTGCATGATACAGCAGATGGTTATTGGAATGCAGCAGATATTCGCCGCTATGCCTATTGGGATGTATTTGCTGGTGGGGCCGGGTTTACATACGGACACAATGCGGTGATGCAATACTATATGCCAGGAGATAAAGACGCTTCTTTTTTCCCAAGGCGGGATTGGAAAACGGGTTTGGTTGCCGAAGCGGCTACACAAATGAAGCACCTGAAAAGCTAATGGAGTCGTATTCTTATTTCGACAGGGTTCCGGCGCAAGAACTGGTAGTTGATAATGTAGAAAAATATGAAAGAGTGGTGGCGACAAAAGGAAATAACTACGCTATGTTTTATGTGTATGATGGGAAAGAATTTAAAGCAGATACCCGTTGGCTAAAATTTGTTACAATAAAAGGAAGCTGGTTTAATCCGCGGACAGGTGCAACAGAAAAGATAGCAGGGTTTAAGAATAAAGGTGTTGTCAGCTTTAATCCTCCGGGTGAAAAACAGAACGGAAATGACTGGGTACTGATTTTAGAGAAGTTATAAATATGCTACGGAAATTATTAATTCTTGGTTGTTCATTGGTATTTGCATTAGCTTCCTGCAACAAGAAAGCCTTTTTGTTCACTTCTTTTCAAGAACCGGCTGATGCTGGTTTACGAATGCTGTACAGCTACGATGGGAAAAAATGGATTGATTTAGATACAGTTCTTTTACAGCCCAAAGTTGGAAATCAAAAAGTAATGAGAGACCCAAGCATGGTGAAAGGGCCAGATGGTACTTTTCATTTGGTTTGGACCAGCAGTTGGCGGGGTGATAAGGGGTTTGGTTATGCTTCATCAAAGGATTTAATAAACTGGAGTGAGCAGAAATTCATTTCAGTTATGGACAAAGAGCCAACTACCGTGAATACCTGGGCGCCTGAATTGTTTTATGACGTTGAAGCAAAGCAGTATCTAATTATCTGGGCAAGCTGCATACCCGGCAGATTTGAAAGAGGAATAGAAGAAGACAGTAATAATCACCGGATGTATTATACAGCAACAAAAGATTTTAAAACATTCAGTGAAACAAAATTGTTTCTTGACCCCGGTTTCAGTGTGATTGATGCGGTGATTGTAAAACGGGCTGCAAAACATTATGTGCTGGTGCTGAAAGATAATACAAGGCCGGAAAGAAATTTAAAAGTGGCTTTTGCTGAAACACCATTTGGGCCTTGGAAAAACATTTCAAAGCCTTTCAGTGATAAATTTACGGAAGGTCCTTCGGTAGTGAAACTAAAAGATGAATGGCTGATATATTTTGACAGTTACCAAAAGAAAATTTACGAAGCTGTGAGTACAAAGGATTTTGTTCAGTTTGAAAATGTGACAGCAAAAGTGCAGTTGCCGGCAGGGCATAAGCATGGAACGGTAGTGCCGGTGAAAAAGAAAGCTCTCGAACAACTGATATTAATACACTTTCAAATGTAGATTATCATCACGGGCAGTTATCTCCAGTCATTGGAGTACATAATATTCAAACCATGCGGGCTAACAGAGCAGATATAAATAGTACTACTTCGTGGACTTACAATCATGCTCCCATGTTGGCTTACTGGAATAATTCTTTTTATCTGGAATACCTCAGTAATCCTATCGGGGAGCATATTGCTCCGGGACAAACACTATTGCAGTCTTCAAAAGATGGATACAATTGGAGCGAACCGGTAGTAATTTTTCCACCCTATAAAGTTCCCGATGGTTTTGTAAAACCGGGCAAAACAGATACTGCAAAAAATAATTATGCCGTAATGCACCAACGCTTTGGTTTTTATACCAGCAAGGCTGGAAAGTTGTATGCACTGGCTTATTATGGCATTGTGCTCGGACAAAAAGATGACCCTAATGACGGTAACGGAATCGGCAGGGTAATCCGGGAAATTAAATCAGACGGAACATTTGGCTCCATTCATTTCTTACGGTACAATCATGCTTTTAATGAAAGCAATACGGAGTATCCATTCTATAAATCATCGGGTGAAAAAGAATTAATTGTGGCTTGTGAAGAAATTTTAAATACGCCTTTATTGATGATGCAAACAGTAGAAGAGGCTGATCGTAATGATCCGTTAATTCCTTTGCAGAAAGATTTTAAAGCTTTTAACTATTACCGGTTGAATGACGGCAGGGTAGTGGGTTTATGGAAGTATGCACTGACAAGTATTTCAAAAGATAATGGAAGAACCTGGCAGTATAATCCGACCCGGGCACCAGGTTTTGTAAATGCGAACGCAAAAATATGGGGCCAACGTACCAGCGATAAAAAATATGCAACGGTGTACAATCCTTCGGAGTTTCGCTGGCCGCTTGCAGTAAGTGTAAGCGATGATGGATTGAAATATAAAAACTTGTTATTGATAAATGGCGAGATTTCTTCTATGCGATATGGCGGTGCTTACAAAAGCTACGGCCCTCAATATGTAAGGGGTATTCAGGAGATGGATGGCAAGCCTCCCGATGGAAATATGTGGGTAACCTACAGTATGAACAAGGCGGATATGTGGGTAAGCAAAATTCCGGTGCCGGTAAAAGAGAGAGAGGTAAGGCATATTAACGAAAACTTTGGAAATGCTTCCGTATTAAATAACTGGAATATATACAGCCCGATTTGGTGCCGCACAGAAGTTGCAGATAATAAACTGGTTCTAAATGACAGCGATCCGTTTGATTATGCAAAGGCCGAAAGAGTGTTTCCAATTGTTAAGAGAGTGGCCATTGAATTTTCAATTACACCAAAACAAAGCAAGAATGGTATACTGGAAATAGAATTAACAGATGCTAAAGGGATACCTTGTTTACGGATAATACTGGATTCAACGGGAAGTATTTTGACCAAACAAGGCTATCGTAATAAATCAATAGGTAAATACAATACTGATGAAACAATCAATTTTAAAATTGAACTGAATACTGTAACAAGGTTTTATACCGTAAGCATCAACGGTGGCAAACCGAATAATAATTTATGTTTTGCACCCGTTGTTTCAGTAGGGCGAATTCTTTTCAGAACCGGAAGCACAAGGCGCTTCCCCAATGCAGATACACCTACCGACCAGGATTATGATTTGCCCGGTGCAGATAGACGAGAAAAAGGAGCAGTGTTTCAGATTCATTACTTAAAAACAAAAGCTTTATAATAACATGGCAGCAATTAAAAACAGCACACTCGGCGTTATTATCGGAAACAGAGATTTTTTTCCTGATAAATTAGTGGCTGAAGCAAGAACAGAAATCCTCGATTTGTTTAAGCAATTAAATATTACACCAATAATGCTCAGCGATACTGATAGCAAACTGGGCGGTGTGGAAACATTTGCTGAGGCACAAAAATGTGCAGACTTGTTTAAAAAATATGCAGATGATATTGACGGCATCTTGGTGGTGCTGCCAAACTTTGGCGATGAAAAAGGAGTGGCAGAGACTATTAAGTTATCAGGCTTAACAGTGCCGGTGTTGATACAAGGCTATCCTGATGATTTAGGAAAGATGGATGTAGTGAATCGCAGAGATGCCTGGTGCGGAAAAATTTCGGTGTGCAATAACCTGTATCAATACGGAATAAAATATTCACTCACCACCAAACATGTGGTAAGCCCGAAAGATGAATCATTTATTACCGACCTGAAAAATTTTACCGCCACCTGCCGTGTGGTGAATGGCTTGCGTAAGGTCCGGATTGGTGCGGTGGGGGCAAGGCCTACAGCTTTCAATACCGTTCGCTACAGCGAAAAAATATTGCAGCGCAATGGTATTTCTGTTACTACGGTTGATTTATCAGAAATCTTAGGGAATGCCAATAAATTATCGGCAGATGATAAAGCAGTAAAAGAAAAGCTGGAAGAAATTCATGCCTACACCAACACCGGTTTAACACCTCCTGATAAACTTGTACAGATTGCAAAGCTGGATGTGGTGCTGGCAAATTTTATGGAAGAAAATTGTTTGGATGCCACGGCTATTCAATGCTGGACTTCTATTCAAAAAAATTACGGATGCAATGTGTGTACCAGCATGAGTATGATGAGTGAGAACATGCTGCCATCTGCCTGCGAAGTGGATGTAACCGGAACATTGAGTATGTACGCAATGCAATTGGCTAGCGGCTCTCCTTCTGCGTTGGTTGACTGGAATAATAACTATGCAGATGATGATACGAAGTGTGTTTTATTTCATTGCGGCAACTGGGCTAAATCTTTTCTGCCTGATATTACAATCAGTACTGCGCCTATCCTGGGTACAACTGTAGGAACTGAAAATACCTATGGGGCATTGGATGGCCGCACACCGGCAATGGCGCTGACTTATGGCCGTATCAGTACTGATGATTGCAAGGGAATAATCAAGGCTTATGTTGGTGAAGGTGAGTTGACTAATGATGCGCTGAATACATTCGGCAACCGGGCCGTGGCGCAGATTAATAATTTGCAGGGACTGATGAACTATGTATGCCGCAACGGGTTTGAACACCATGTGGTAATGAATGCCAGCAAAACAGCAGGTGTATTAAAAGAGGCATTTGAAAATTATTTGGGTTGGGAAACGTATGTTCATTAAATCAAAAGATGTCTGCCTGAGCTTGTCGAAGGCGGGTTAATAAAGGAGATGATAACAAAAGAATTAAAAATAAAATCTGTTCAGTATCGTAAAAAGTTACTGAAGTATATACTGGGGGCCAAGGCCGGGCATACCGGAGGAAGTTTATCTTGCACTGATATTCTCAATGTTTTGTACAACGAAGTATTGAATGTATCGCCTGAAAATTTTACTTCACCCGACCGTGACCGGTATGTACAGAGTAAAGGACATACGGTGGAAGCATTGTATGTTGTACTTGCAGATAAAGGTTTTTCCCAGAGGAAGACCTGAACACATTGTGTAAATACAAGTCGCCATATATAGGTCACCCGACACGAAAAGTAAATGGCATTGAGCAGAATACTGGAGCACTGGGACATGGGTTACCCATCTGTACTGGTATAGCATTGGCCGCAAAAATAGATAAGAGAAGTTATCGGGTCTTTACACTGATGGGAGACGGTGAGTTGCCTGAAGGCAGCAACTGGGAAGCGGCATTGAGTGCAGCGCATTATAAACTGGATAATCTTTGCGCTGTTGTTGATAAGAATACACTGCAAATTACCGGAGCTACCGCTGCTGTAATGAACACAGACCCGCTAGGTGAAAAATGGAAGGCTTTTGGCTGGTCGGTAAAAGAGGTGAATGGAAATGATGTTGATGAACTGAAAGCCGCATTTGCTGCTTTGCCTTTTGAAACCGGAAAGCCATCGCTAATAATAGCACACACAACCAAAGGAAAAGGGGTAAGTTTTATGGAGAATGAAACAAAGTGGCATCACGGAGTTCCTTCTAAAGAACAATACGAACAGGCACAGCAGGAACTGGATGCAGTGCTGGAATCATTAATGAATAATTAATAAGGGAGTTAATAATGGCTGTTGAAGTAGAACATAACATAAATGCTGACAGGCCCAACCAGGATGTATTTTCTGATACATTGGAGCTGCTGGCAGCTAATGACAGGAATATAATTGCTGTTACCAGCGATTCAAGAGGTTCAGGCAAACTGGTGACTTTTGGAAAAAGGTTTCCTGAGCAAATTGTGGAAGTCGGTATAGCAGAACAAAATCTTGTTGGTGTGGCTGCGGGGCTCGCATCTTGTGGGAAGAAAGTCTTTGCCGTTTCACCGGCATGTTTTTTAACGGCAAGGTCGTTAGAGCAAATTAAGAATGATGTGTGTTATAGTGATAACCCGGTAACAGTGGTGGGTATCAGTGCTGGTGTAAGTTATGGCGCTTTGGGTAGTACCCATCATAGCCTGCATGACTTTGCAGTATTGCGTGCCATCAATAATATTATCATCGTGGCTCCGGCAGATGATTATGAAACCAGGAAAGCTGCTGAACTGGCTGCTGAAAGTAAAACGCCAGTGTATTTACGCTTTGGAAAAAGGCTATGCCAAAACTAAAAGAAGATAACAGCGATGGTTTTGTATTTGGGAAAGGCAGAATTATTTTAGATGGGGATGATGTTGCAATTATTGCAAATGGTGAAACCGTATATCCTGCCGTTAGGGCTGCCGAAAGATTAAAGGCCAATGGGATTGCGGCTACAGTGGTGAGTATGCATACAATCAAACCGTTGGATACAGAACTGTTAACATCATTGGCGCAAAAATGTAAGGCCATTGTAACAGTAGAAGAACACAGTGTGTGCGGTGGATTGGGGGAGTCTTGTGCTTCTTTCTTGCTACAGCAGGCTATTGCAAAACCATTTAAGATAATGGGTATTCCGGATGAATATACGGTAACAGGCCCTCAGGGAGATATTTTTAGACATTATGGAATAAGTGAAGAGGGGATTGCGGAAGAGGCAATGAAGTTATTGAAGATTTAACCACAGAGAACACAAATGAATTCACAAAGAGTGCCGAACTTCTTTTTGAACCCTGTGAAAAACTTGATGACTGTTGTGATTTAATTGTTGAATAGCGAACAGAACGTTGAAGAGTACTCCAAAGGAGTCGATACGGACGACGCAACAGAAGACGAAAGTAATACTGCTGCTGGAAATCCAAAAAAAATCGGGACAGGCATAATAAATTTCTTGCTGATGAAAAAAAATCTTTTTTATTACCGCTTTCGCTGGCAGTGATAATTGATAAGATAGGCGAGAAGAAAGAGTGAGTTATTGTGTTACCGGCGGTTGTACTACTATCAGCATCGTTGCGTCGCACACTTGTACTGTGGTAATTCTATTGAGCAATAATACAGTTATTTTGAATCTCAGTAGCAATGTTTATGGCAACAAAAAAATACATACTCGCAATCGACCAGGGCACCAGCTCAACCAAATCATTAATCTTTGATGATAAGGGTCAAGCCATTGCCAAAGGTTCAGAAGATTTATATACACATTATTTACCAAACGGTTTTGTAGAGCAAGAGCCGGAAGTAATTTATCAGAATGCAATTATTTCTGTTACAAAATGTCTAAAGCAGTTTGCAGAAAAAGGTTTTGATAAAAACGATATTGTAGCCATTGGTATTTCCAATCAGCGGGAAACATTTGTGGTGTGGGATAAAAATGGTAAGCCTTTGTACAATGCTGTAGTCTGGCAATGCAAACGCAGTGTGCAAATTTGCGAAACATTTAAGCAGAAGGGCCTGTCTCAGACTGTGTCAGAAAAAACTGGTCTTATAATTGACCCCTATTTCTCTGCTACCAAACTCATCTGGCTTTATCAAAATAATGAAACAGTAAGAATTGCAATCGAAACTGGGGAAGCATATTTTGGTACAGTTGATACATGGCTGCTTTACAAACTTACTAACGGAAATGTTTATGCAACTGACTATACTAATGCGTCAAGAACTTTGTTGTTCAACCTGCATTCGCTGCAGTGGGACGAAGAGTTGATTAGTGCATTTGGTTTGGCAGGTATCAATCTTCCTGAAGTTAAATCCTCCTCAGCATTATTTGGAACAACGACACTGGATGGATTATTTGATAATGAAATTCCGGTTACTTCCCTAATCGGCGATTCACATGCTGCTGCATTTGGAGAAGGTTGTTTTGATGCTGGTACTGCCAAAGCCACACTCGGTACCGGCTGCAGTATATTAATGAATATCGGTAATAGACCCGTTGCTTCGCAAAATGGCATGGTGACAACTGTTTGCTGGAGCATTGATGGCAGATTGGATTATGCACTCGAAGGGGTTATTGTAAGTTGTGGGGCCACTATTGAGTGGTTGAGAAATGAACTTAATTTATTTACAGATAGTAAGGAAACGGCAGTGATGGCAAATGCAGTTGCAGATAATGAAGGGGTCTACTTAATTCCGGCTTTCAGCGGATTAGGTTCTCCCCACTGGCAAATGGACAGAAAGGCATTACTAACCGGAATGAGTTTTAGTACAACAAAAAATCATATTATAAGGGCAGCATTAGAGTCAATTCCTTACCAGGTTAAAGATGTGATTGTGGCCATGGAAAAAGATGCAGCTTTAACGCTTAGCGAACTATATGCAGATGGCGGTATCAGCACCAATCACTTCGTTATACAATTTCTCTGCGACCTGTTGAATAAGAAAGTAGCCGCTATCGGTATGCCGGATGTGTCTGCTTTAGGTGCTGCTTATCTGGCAGGATTAAAGGCCGGGGTGTATGAGAATATTGATGTATTACGTAACTTAAATACAGATAAGAAAAAATATATACCGGCAGCAGATACCAATAAAGTAAACGAATATTATAATGGCTGGTGCAAAGCAATAAAAAACGAATGAAGAATTTAGCAACATACTTTATGTGTCTTTGTGCCTTTGTGTCTTTTTGGCTCAATACATCAGCACAAACAAAACCTCTCATCCTCAAACAATCCACCTTTAAGCATTACGTTGATTACTTCAACAAAATGGAAGACGAGAATATTGTGCAAGCCATCCCCAATGCACAAAGCTGGAACTGGATGCAAAAAAATATTCCCCTCTTTGAATGTCCGCAGCAAAATTTTGAAGAGATATTCTATTACCGCTGGTGGACATTGCGAAAGCACATTAAGAAAACGGAAAAAGGATTTGTGTTTACAGAGTTTTTGGTGCAACGCAGCTATGCAGATAAATACAACTTAATTTCAAGTGGCCTTGGACATCATATTTATGAAAGCCGCTGGCTGCATGATAAAAAATATATGGACGATAACCTGCATGTATGGTATCGGGGCAATAATGGTAAGCCCATGAGCAAACTTCGTTTTTACAGTGGCTGGAATGAGGATGCGATTTTTAACCGCTACCTGGTGAATGGCGATAAAAAATTTGTGAATGATTTGTTGCCAGATATGGAAACTAACTATTCGGCATGGGAAACTGAAAGAAAAAGAGAGGATGGTCTTTTTTGGCAATATGATGTACGGGATGCGATGGAAGAAACAATCAGTGGTGGCAGAAAAGAAAAAAATCCAAGGCCAAGTATTAACGGTTATATGTATGGCAATGCAATGGCGTTGTCCATACTGGCTTATGAGGCGGACAAAAAGGAAGCAGCGCAAAAATATTTCTTCAAGGCTGATACCATTAAAAAAGAAACATTTAACAAACTCTGGAACAGCAATAATATTTTTTTTGAAGTAAGAAAAGAACAAGGCGATACACTATCTAATGTAAAAGAAGAAATTGGTTTTATTCCCTGGTATTTTAATATGCCGGATAGTAATTACAGTGTAGCATGGAAAAGCTTAACAGATACAAAAACATTTTGCGCACCTTTTGGAATTACTACCGCAGATAGAAGCCACCCGCAATTTAGATCACATGGCTGCTGCAAATGCGAATGGGATGGTGCTGTGTGGCCCTTCGCCACTTCGCAAACATTGACCGCTATGGCAAACCTGCTGAACAATTACAAACAAAACTATGTAACCGACAGCAGCTACTTCGACTTGCTGGAGACCTATGTGGAATCACAGTACTACCGTGGCCGGCCATACATAGGTGAATACTTAGACGAGAAAACAGGTTACTGGTTAAAAGGTGATGAAGAACGCAGTCGTTATTACAACCACTCCACCTTTAATGATTTAATAATTACAGGCCTGGTGGGCTTGCGTCCAAGAGCGGATAATGTAATTGAAGTAAATCCATTATTGCCAGCTAATAAATGGGATTGGTTTTGTTTGGATAATGTGATGTATCATGGAAAAATAATTACAATAGTGTGGGATAAAACAGGAACAAAGTACAAGAAAGGAAAGGGAATGACTGTGTGGGTGAATGGAAGAAGAATCGCCAATTCCTTAGAATTAGAAAAGATAACTGGTAAGTTATGAGAAATTATTTTATAACAAAGCGTTTCGTGAAGATTACAAAGTTGTGTTCTTTGTGTACCGCCTTTGTGTTCTTTATGGTTTTTTTTTCCTTTGATGCAAAAGCGCAGCAAACAGAAAAAGTATATCTCTCCGGTACTGGCAGTGATAATACTAAGCAATGGGAGTTTATGTGTTCCGGTGGTATGAATGCCAACAAGTGGACGACCATTGCTGTGCCGAGTTGCTGGGAACTACAAGGCTTTGGTAAATACGATTATGGTTTTGCAAAAGACAGTGTGCGGGGAAAGAAAAAGGTTTTATAAGCATCGCTTTAATGCACCGGCTTCCTGGAAAGGAAAAGTAATTAATATAGTTTTTGAAGGAGTGATGACGGATGCAGAAGTAAAAGTAAATGGCAAACTGGCAGGTGAAGTTCACCAGGGAGCTTTTTATGCATTTAAATATGACATAAGCAAGTTTCTTAAATATGGCAATCAAAATTTATTGGAAGTAACGGTGGCGAAGCATTCTGCCAATCAATCGGTAAATGAAGCAGAACGCAAAGCCGACTTCTGGATTTTTGGTGGAATATTTAGACCGGTTTGGCTGGAAGTGTTGCCTGCTGTCCATATCAGTAGAGTTAATATAGATGCAAGGGTAGGCGGTGGATTTATAGCATCAATTAATACAAATAGTGCTTTAGTTGATAACGCCTCATTTAAAATTTTTGATATTAATGGTAAACTTGTTGGGCAAGATAAATTTGATGACAAGCAAGTTAAAAGTATAAATGATAAGAAGTTTGATTTTGCTACTCGTTTTTTTAATCTCAACAACTGGACTTCTGAAAATCCGGAACTTTATAGAGTTGAGTTTTCAATTTTTACTAAAGAGAAACTACTCCATACTGTCTCTCAAAAATTTGGCTTCCGTACTGTTGAACTCAAACAACGAGATGGCATTTATGTAAATGGGGTGAAGATGAAATTTAAAGGAGTGAACCGTCATTCCTTCCGTCCGGAAACCGGCAGAACTACCAGCAAGCAAATCAGTATTGAAGATGTAATGCTGATGAAGGATATGAACATGAACGCTGTTCGCATGAGCCACTATCCGCCGGATGACCATTTTCTGGATGTATGCGATTCACTGGGTTTGTTTGTTATGGATGAGTTGGCTGGCTGGCATGGCAACTATGATACAAAGACGGGAACAAAACTGTTGCAAGAAATGATTGACCATGACGCCAATCATCCTTCTGTTATTATGTGGGCTAACGGAAATGAAGGAGGACATAATCTGGAACTTGATAAGTATTTTACTCAATTTGATATTCAGCAACGGCCTGTTGTTCATCCCTGGCAATTATATAACGGAGTGGAAACGCAGCATTACCGTGAATATAATTATGGCATTGGCAATTATGAATACGGCAGAGAAATTATAATGCCCACCGAATTTTTACATGGACAGTTTGATGGCGGCCAGGGTGCAGGGCTGGAAGATTATTGGGAAAAAATGTGGCACAATCCATTAAGTGCCGGTGGTTTTTTGTGGGACTTTGCAGACAATGCCGTAGTGCGAAAAGATAAAAATGATTCTCTCGATACTGATAAGCATCGTGCTGCCGATGGAATACTCGGGCCTCATATGGAAAAGGAAGGAAGCTTTTATGCGATAAAAGAAATTTGGAGTCCGGTGTATTTTGAACGAAAAGAAATTACTGACGCATTTGATGGAAAATTAATTTTAGAGAACCGCTATCATTTTACCAATATTAATACCTGCAGTTTTAGCTGGAAGCTAAGGCGCTTTGAACTGCGTAACATTAAGGAAGATAATGGCACTGCAATTGCACCTGATATTGTCCCTGGTGCAAAGGGGACATTGCAAATAAACTTACCCAACAATTGGAGAGAGTATGATGTCCTGTATGTTACAGTTTATGATTTATCTAAAAGAGAATTGTTTACCTGGAGTTTTTTAATCAGCAACCCGGTTAAAACCGGTGAACGGATGATTGTGAGAAGTGGTAATAATATTATTGAAACGCCGGTTGCAGACACAAATATGATATTGGTAAAAGTGAAGGATGTTTTTTTAATGTTTAATGAATCAAGCGGCATACTTACTTATGTTAAAAATGAAAATGGCATATTGCCTTTCAATAATGGTCCGGTGGTACAAGAAGGATTGAATAATTTTAACGGCATAAAAAAATATTGGGAAGGCGATAAATACATCATCGAATCCACTTACGATAAGAAAGAAAGTTACAACACATTAAAGTGGACAGTCTATCCATCCGGCTGGATAAAGTTGCAGGTAAATTATTTCCCCGGTACCTATCACACCAATTTTGTCGGAATTAATTTTTCATTTCCTGAAAATGAAATTAATTCAGTTACCTATATGGGGAATGGCCCTTACCGTGTATGGAAAAACCGTATGAAGGGTAACCAGTTTGGTGTGTGGAATAAAACATACAACAATACAGAAACTGGCGAGGCCCCGTGGCTGTATCCGGAATTTAAAGGGTATTATTCCAATTTCTTCGGTGGGTATTTCTTTACAAAAAATAATCGCTTTACAGTAGTAAGTGAAACCGAAGATTTGTTCCTGCGACTGTTTACCCCTTCATGGAAAACAGACCAGTGGCATAATTATGAACCGCTGTTCCCCAATGGTGATATTTCATTTATGCAGGGCATCAGCAGCATCGGTACAAAAAATCAACGAAACGAAACAACCGGTCCCATGGGCTTGAAAAATATATTTTACGATTACGAAAAAGAAAAAAACCGGGCATTGAAGATAGTGCTGTGGTTTAATTTTAATAACGAATGACGAAGAAATTGTTTATGATACCAGCTTCAGTACTACTATCGGCATCGTTGTGTCACTCACTTGTACGTTCTGTTCGCTATTCAGCAAATGGAACCACCAAGACGCAAAGGCACGAAGGCACACTAAGAAAAATCTTTGTGCTGCTTTGTGTACTTGGTGCCTATGTGGTTCAAACACAAGCACAGGTAGCTATAACCAACCTTCGTTGCGAAATGTTGAAAAACCCATTGGGTATTGATGTGCTGCAACCAAGGCTAAGCTGGCAACTGGAAAGCAAGCAACGCAATGTGGCACAGCAATCGTATCAAATTATCGTTAGCAGCAGCTTACAGAAATTACAGGCAAACAATGCTGATGTATGGAACTCAGGTGTTATCAATTCATCACAATCGGCAAAAGTGTATTATGAAGGTAAAGCATTGCAATCTGCCACCACTTACTACTGGAAAATAAGATCAATAACCAATAAAGGCACGGCAAACAGTGCAACTGCATTCTTCTCAACCGGATTATTAAACGAAAGCGATTGGAATGCAAAGTGGATTGGTTATGACAAAGCATCTGTGTGGGATAGTATTTCTCAGTGGAGTCGCTTAAGTGCAAGATATTTACGAAAAGAATTCGCCAGCAATGAAACAGTAAAGAGAGCAACTGTTTACGTTTCGGGTCTTGGCATGTATGAACTTTACATAAATGGGAAAAAAATTGGCGACCAGGTGTTGGCACCCAACCCAACTGATTATCGCAAATCATATTTCTACAACACACATGATGTAACTCAACAGGTAAAAGCCGGTTCAAATGCAATTGCTACGATTTTAGGTAATGGCCGTTTTTTTACCATGCGGCAGAATTACAAAACACAAAAGCATAACACATTCGGTTTCCCCAAATTGTTGTTGCAATTGGAAATAGAATACAGCAATGGTACAAAACAAGTTATTGTGAGTGATGAAAGCTGGAAGTTAAATGTTGATGGCCCTATCCGCACAAATAATGAATATGACGGCGAAGAGTATGATGCTGCAAAAGAATTTAACGGTTGGATGATTGCAGGATATAATGATAGTAAATGGATGCAACCTGAATTAGTACAAGCTCCTGCAGGAAAAATAACTGCACAAATGAGTGAACCTATGAAAGTAATGCGGACGATTACACCATTATCAATTAAATCTATAAGTGGAGGAAGATATATTATTGATATGGGACAAAATTTTGCAGGCTGGCTAAAGATAAAAAATATTGCTGGTAAGAAAGGGGATAAGTTAACACTTCGCTTTGCCGAGAGTTTACAGCCTGATGGCGAACTGTATGTTGCTAATTTAAGAGATGCAAAAGTAACAGATGTATATACATTTGGAAATTCCTCTTTAGGAGAACGGGGCTGGAAGCCAAGTTTTGTGTATCATGGTTTTCGTTTTGTGGAAATAACAGGATTGTCATCCAAACCATATATAAATAATTTTGAAGGGCAACTGGTGTATGATGCTTTTGAAAACACCGGTACATTTCAATCTTCCAATAGCACTTTAAACACTGTTTATAAAAATGCCTGGTGGGGTATTGCATCCAATTATAAAGGCATGCCGGTGGATTGCCCTCAACGTAATGAACGGCAACCATGGTTAGGCGACAGAGTAATTGGTGCAATGGGTGAGAGTTATTTATTTGATAATGCAAAACTCTATGCCAAATGGATGGATGATATTGAACAATCACAAACTGCTGAAGGGGCAATACCAGATGTGGCACCTGCTTTTTGGAATTATTACAGTGATGATGTAACCTGGCCAGCTGCTTTTATAACTATCAGCAATCATTTATATAATCAGTATGCCGATATAGAACCTATTCAGAAGCATTATGCAGCAATGAAAAAGTGGATGTGGTATATGCGTGATAAATACCTGGTGAATGATATTATGACCCGTGATAAATATGGCGATTGGTGTGTGCCACCGGAAGATTTACTATTGGTGCATGCAAAAGATTCTTCACGGTTAACAGATGGTAAATTGATTGCCTCGGCGTATTATTATAAATTGTTATCGTACATGCAACGTTTTGCCAAACTTACCGGCAACGATGCAGATATAAAAGACTACACTGAGTTATCAGAAAAAATGCGCATTGCTTTTCAACAGAAATTTTATAACCCGGTAAAACAGTCATATTCTAATAATACCATTACGGCTAATTTATTGCCTTTGTATTTTGGTATTTGCCCCGATTCTTTGAGAGAAAAAGTGTTTGCCAACATTTATACTAAAATCCGCATTGAAAGTAAAGGGCATATCAGCACTGGTTTAATTGGCACACAATACTTATTCAGAGGTTTAACAGAATACAATCAAAAGGAACTTGCTTTTATGTTAGCATCCAACAATACTTATCCAAGTTATGGTTATATGGCTGCGAATGGTGCTACTACCATTTGGGAATTATGGAATGGGAATACTGCCAACCCAAGTATGAACAGTCAGAATCATGTAATGATGCTGGGCGATTTATTGATTTGGTATTACGAAAACCTTGCCGGCATACGCAGCGATAAAACCGAAGTTGGCTTTAAAAAAATAATCATGAAGCCTTCAGTTCCTGCCGGGCTTGATTTTGTAAAAGCATCTTATAAAAGTTTGCATGGTATTATAAAAAGTGAATGGAAGAATGGCATTGATAAATTTGAATGGAGCATTACAATACCGGTTAACACCACTGCAACAGTTCATATACCTGCTGGTAGTGCAGAAGAAATTACAGAAAGCGGAAAATCAATAGCTGGTAATGCGAACGTTAAGTTTATAAAGATGGAAAAAGGTGCCGCAGTGTTTGAAATTGTATCAGGTGCTTATTCATTTGTACAAAATAAAAAGTGGAAGAAGGGAATTGCAAAGGATGAATTCATTTTTGAAAGGTCGGTTTTCCCTGAAAGTCATGCCGCCACCATTTCTGAAACACCGGAAGGTTTGATTGCTGCGTGGTTTGGTGGTACCAAAGAAGGAAACAAAGATGTTTGCATCTGGACAAGTCATTACAAAAACAATCAATGGACAACACCAGCAAAAGCAGCTGATGGTGTATTGAATGACAGTACAAGATATGCCTGTTATAACCCGGTATTGTTTTATGCACCGAATGGCGAGTTATTATTGTTTTATAAAATTGGTCCGAATGTAGCAGGCTGGACAGGCTGGATGATGCGGAGCCAGGACAATGGTCACACATGGAGTACAAGAGAAGCTATGCCCGAAGGATTTTTAGGCCCGATAAAAAACAAACCCGAGTTAGTAAATGGTGTATTGCTTTGTCCCAGCAGTACAGAAAAGGACGGATGGAAAGCCCATATAGAATTTACAACAGATAATGGGCGCACCTGGACAAAGTGTGCGGCAATTAATGACGGAGCCATTATGCAGGCTATACAGCCAAGTATTTTAAAACATAAGGATGGCCGGATGCAAATACTTTGCCGCAGCCGTAATCATACGATTAATGAAAGCTGGAGCAGTGACGGAGGAAAAACATGGAGCAAAATGAAAGCATCTGAGCTGCCCAATAACAATTCCGGTACAGATGCAGTAACACTGAAAGATGGAAGGCATTTGCTGGTTTATAATCACACATTGCCCAATGCAAGCTGGGTTAAAGGAAAAGGGCCACGGACTCCATTGAATGTGGCGATAAGTAATGATGGGAAAAAATGGTTTGCCGCTGCTGTGCTGGAAGATTCACCAATAAGTCAGTATTCATATCCATCGGTTATACAAACAAAAGATGGACTGGTGCATATTGTTTATACCTGGAGAAGAGAACGGATTAAGCATGTGGTGATTGACCCGGCGAAACTGGAACTGAAAGAAATTGTAAACCAACAATGGCCTGGAAAGGTGACGATGGACGGAAAGACAACGGATGACTGAATCGGATGCAGGTGATGCAGACACGACAGATATAGCAGATTGATTTTCTGCTATTCAATTTTGTCAGTTTGGTCAACATTTGTATTTACTGATAAGCGGACAGGACCCTGAAGTGTGCGACCCACCTTCCAAAGTAGTTCGGCGGGGAGGTGTAAGGGAAGATGATAGCAGCACTTCAGCTGATTACATAATAATACTATTGAATAAATGAATAACCTGCCTTTACTGGATATGGCTGTGATTGTAATCTACATGTTTGCAATGCTGTGGATTGGTTTTTATTTTTCAAAGAAGAACAAAAGCAGCGAACGTTTTACAACTGCATCGGGAAAAATTCCGGGTTGGGCAATTGGGGTATCAATCTTTGCAACCTTTTTAAGCAGTAATACTTTTTTGGGTGTAACCGGTAAGGCCTATGGCAGTAACTGGAACTCCTTTGTATTTAGTTTATCAATGCCACTGGCTGCATGGTTTGCAGTCAAGTATTTTGTGCCATTTTACAGGCATGGGGCAGATATTTCGGCTTATTCACATTTAGAAAAACGTTTTGGTCCGTGGGCTAGAACTTATGCAGTGATTTGTTTTTTGTTAACACAGGTGGCAAGAATGGGTTCCATCTTTTTTGGTATTGCATTAAGTCTCCAGGCACTCACGGGGTTTTCTATGGAGGCTATAATGATTGTAATGGGTGTTTGTATTATCATTTATACTGTACTGGGAGGTATGGAAGCAATAATCTGGACTGATGTGGTGCAGGGGCTAATACTTACTTTCGGTGCATTGCTCATTTTGTTTTACATAGTTAAAGACATGCCTGGAGGTGCAGTTGCGATAA
>JADJYK010000019.1 GCA_016719815.1 Chitinophagaceae bacterium
TCCTTCTTAGCAGGTTTTTCGTCAGTCTTCTTTTTCAGCCTGTTAGCCATAGTAACAAAGATACTATTTCGGTTAAAATATTACCGTAAAGTAATAGTGAAAAGCCATTCCCTTTTTTTACATTTGAAGAATTGGTCAACGGAAACATTAATGCTAAAAAAACTGCTCATATATTTCCTCATCCTGATCTGCAATTTTGCTTTACCGGAACAATTGCATGCACAGAAACCCGTTACTGATACTTATACCGATGTAAGCAGTATAAAACTCGTCAGACCCTTATCCAAATTAGTCAGTACTTGCTTTGTTCCTGATGAGAAAGACCCCATCAGAGACTATAAGTCATTAAAATTTGAAGATGATATAATTTACCACGGACCGGTTCCCGGTAACATTCTTCAGAAGACACTATTATTGCGTTTCAACATTACAAACAGCAGAGATACTGCTATAAAAATCCTTTACTTTCCGGGTTATTTTTACACTGATATTGAACTTTACAGGGTTAATGGCGACACACTAATCCCACAAAAAACAACCCGTCCAGCCGGGCCAAATGGTTTTAGTTTCAGAGAATTTTCCGTAGAACCACACGATTCGCTAACGATAGTTGCTAAGTCTGTTTTTGCCAAAACATACCTTAACACCATAAGGCCGAGATTAGTTGCCGCCGGGGAGATTGATGCTTTTATTGCCGTTGCAAAAACTATACATACAAAGATTCACCTGTTCACCTATATTTTTTGTGGCTTATTACTGATGATGATTTTGTTTTCATTATCCAATTACCTGCAGGGTGGCAACAGGGGATTTCTTTATTATGCGCTTTATGCATTGTTCATGGGAGTTATGCTCTTTTCTAAAGTCTATTTCGAGTTCAGGGTTACATCAATCAGCTTATTTTTAGAAAGTTTTCTTGATTTCATCCTACAGTCCCTAGAATTATCTTTTACATGATTTTCATGCAAAAGTTTCTGAACACAAAGGAAAAACATCCTTTCCTGTACAAACTTTACAATGCTGGAATCATCTTACTTACTCTTGGTATGCTGGCGTATACTTACCTGCATTATTTTACCGGCAGATTTGAAATACAGAATAATGTGGAAACCGGTACCAAAATACTGTTACTGGTAATGATTCTTATATTTCTTATTTATAGTTTCAGGAAATGGCAGGACAAACTGCTGCGCTACCTGTTCTGGGGCAATCTTTTACTTTTTGTCTTTTCCCTTCTTTCACAAATAGCTATAATGTTTGAGAATGATTTCAAAAAACTTCCCGAAATATTAAGCTCATCCCTATTATACTATGAAATTGGATTATTTCTTGAACTGGTATTATTTCTCTCCGGATTAAATTATAAAAACCAGCGTCGCATCATTGCTGAAACCAGAGAAAGAGAAACGCTGAAGGCTCAAAACAAACTGCAGGAATATGAAAAGCAACTGGCCGTATTAACTGCACAGCAACAGGAAAGGGAACGTATATCAGCAGACATGCATGATGAATTGGGTGCAGGAATGACTGCCATCCGGCTGATGAGTGAAATTGCCCGCAACAAGATGAAGGAAAATACGCCGGTTGAAATAGAAAAGATTTCCAGCTCTGCCAACGATGTGCTGAATAAAATGAATGCTATTATCTGGAGTATGAATAGTGGCAACGATAGTATTGATAGCCTTATTTCTTATATACGGGCATACGCCAACGACTATTTCGAAAATACATCAATAGAGTGCAGAATGCATACGCCTGAGGTCATTCCGGATATAACCATAAGCGGTGATAAAAGGAGGAATATGTTTTTATGTATAAAAGAAACGCTGAACAATGCCTTAAAACATTCAGGTGCCACATTAATTGAAATAGCGGTTACTGTCAGCCAGGAGATAAGGATTATCATCAGCGACAACGGAAAAGGGATTGATAAAGACAGGCTGCGGCAGTTTGGAAATGGCTTAAAAAATATTGCCCGGCGCATGGAAAGCATCGGGGGCAGTTTTTCCTTGAAATAACGATGGTACAGTAACAACACTTACGCTGCCTGTATTATCTTAACTATTATAATAAACCGGCGTGTAATTGTTGACAGAACACTGATTGTTCTGATAGCTATTTCTTTCAAAACCCCGGCCATCAGCAATACCCATCCGGAGATAAGGCAAATGCCGCCCAAAGGAGTAACCGGACCAAGTGCTCTTACCACAGTGCTTCCCCCAATCTTCAGCCAGGTCATCAGGTATAGAGAACCGGAAAAGAATATAATTCCAAGAACAAACAAAACTGCAGCAATGCTTAATAACCTGTTGCTGAATTTCTCCATTACAATGCCTGTAGCCATTACTGCAAGAGCATGATACATCTGGTACTGTGCCGCTGTCTGGAAATTCTGAATAACCTTAACATCATCAGTCATTTTTTGTAGGCCGTGTGCCCCAAAAGCACCTAATGCTACTGCAAGTCCGCCTAAAAGGCTCCGGTGACAATGTATTTTTTATGCATGGAAAATTTTTTTCAACCAGTTTATCTAATTGAACAGGCTTTTCATCAATGATAACATCGGCCTGTTCGTAATACATTTTTCTGTCGGAAAATTTCTTCACAATAAAAGACTTTAGTTGTTCGTCTGTCAATGCTTTTATCAGTGGCCGGTGATTCTTTTTCCTTTACGAGTCTCTCAAATAATATGTCCAGCGGTGTGTTAAATCCATACCACCGTGCCTGCCTGTTTCATGAAATCGATATTATTGAAATAACAAGGAGTACCACCTCCGCAGGACATTACTAAACTCTCGTGACTCTCTGTTAGTATATACAAAATTTCCTTTTCCAGCAAACGAAACTGTTCTTCACCTTCTTCTGCAAATATTTGAGCGATGGGCTTTCCGGTCTGGGCAATGATCTGTTCATCCAGGTCAAAAAAACGAATGCCAAGCTTTTCACCCAGTAACCGCCCCCAGTGTGTTTTACCGGAGCCCATAAAGCCAATTAAATAAATACGAACCCCCATTAATAGTTTTATTTTCTTAGATTTCTCCTTCCCCCTAAAGGGGAGATTTGGAAATTTTCCTTCTTGTGATTTTCGAAATAAAATATTTACTCAAAGCAAATGTTCAGAAGCGAACAGAAAGATGAAGTGTGCGACGCAACGAAAAATGATAGTAGCAATGCCGTTGATTACACCAACATTTAACTGTTACTAAAAGAACTTATGCAAATATCAGGTTTTATTGTCCTAAGTTCCCCCTTTAGGGGGACAGGGGCATTATTTAAATGCATTAAATCCTGTTATATCCATTCCTGTAATAAGCAGGTGAATATCATGAGTGCCTTCATACGTTATCACACTTTCCAGGTTCATCATGTGACGCATCACCGGGTATTCGCCGGTAATGCCCATGCCACCGAGTATTTGCCTTGCATCACGGCAGATGTTAGTGGCAATCTCACAGGAGTTTCGCTTGGCCATACTCACCTGCTGCGGAGTTACTTTGCCTTCATTCATCAATACACCCAGCCGCCAGTTTAATAATTGTGCTTTCGTAATTTCAGTAATCATCTCCGCCAGTTTCTTTTGCTGTAGCTGAAATGCCCCGATTGGTTTACCAAACTGAATTCGCTCCTGTGAGTATCGCAAAGCAGTATCGTAACAATCCATTGCTGCACCAATAACACCCCAGGCAATTCCATACCGGGCCTTGGTTAAACAACCCAACGGGCCTTTCATTCCTTTTACGTTAGGCAGCATATTTTTTTTGGGAACTTTTACATTATCGAAAACCAATTCGCCGGTGGCAGAAGCCCTTAAACTCCATTTACCATGAGTGGTTGGAGTGGAAAACCCTTCCATGCCTCTTTCCACAATCAATCCATGCACTTCGCCAGCCTCATCCTTTGCCCATACTACGGCCACCTGTGCAAAAGGTGCATTGCTAATCCACATCTTTGCACCGTTGAGAATTATAGTCTCCTGCATCCTTATAATTGGTGAGCATACTGGATGGGTCGCTGCCGTGATTGGGCTCTGTTAATCCAAAACAACCCAACCACTCCCCGCTGGCCAATTTGGGTAAATATTTATTGCGCTGCTCTTCGCTGCCATAGGCATAGATTGGGAACATTACCAGTGAACCTTGTACCGATGCAGTGGAACGGACACCACTGTCGCCCCTTTCCAGTTCCTGCATCATCAGTCCGTAGCTGATGTAATCCAAACCGCCGCCACCATACTCAACGGGAACAGTAGGCCCAAAGCATCCCAGTTCACCCAGTTGCTTAACAATATGCTGTGGAAACTCTGCTTTCTGTGCATAGTCTTCAATAATGGGAGAAATCTCCTTTTTTACATAACTGCGTACCATGTCACGAATCATCTTATGCTCTTCGGTAAGCAGTTCATCCACTAAGAAATAATCCGGGCTTTGAAAAAGGTCTGTGCGGGCAGCCATATAACTATTTTAGATTTTAGATTGCGGATTTGAGATTTGGTTTATAAAGATAAGAAAACAGGGGCAGCGGTAATTATTTGTAGAAGCAGTCTGTTATTTTTATGCTGAAATAGCAAGCACATGAAAAAAATAACTATTATACTTTTATCGTACTTTTTTAGCATGATGGCAGCTAATGCACAAAAAGACTCAACAAAGACCAAAGCGGAACCTCGGGTTAAACAATTCTGGATGGTAATATTGAAAACCGGGCCAAAAGATAAAGAGATTACAGACTCTGTACAACGCAGTAAAATTTTCACTGGACATTTCTCCAATATGGAAAAACTCTATTACGATGGTGTTTTAAAAGCAGCCGGACCTTTCGGGAAAAATGATTTTACCTGGAGAGGCCTGTTTATTCTCGATTGTAAAACAAAAGAAGAAGCTGAAGAATATGTAAAAACTGACCCGGGTGTTGCCGCCGGAATTTTTATATCAGATATTGTTCCATGGTATAGTGAACCGACAGGAAGTTTTGTGCCAGGTAAACCTGAAAAGAAGAATAAGTAAAGAAATCATTTTCCCTGATAAGCTATACATATTCCACCATCTCTTTCTGATATTCCAATGCCGCTTCCCTTGCTTTCTCTGCGAAATCTTCCTCTGCAGAGGCATAAATAATTGCACGGCTTACATTGATGAGCAGACCGCAGTCTTTTATCTTTCCTTCTTTAAATACCTCATGCATACTGCCGCCTTGTGCACCCACACCGGGAACTAAATAAAAATGGTGTGGTGTCAATTTTCTTGCATTGCTCAGTTCGCCGGCACGGGTAGCCCCGATTACAAACATCAGGTTTTCCTCGGTTCCCCATGTGGAAACGGTTTCTAGCACTTTCTCGTAAAGAAATTCACCACCGGTATGTAATAGTTCAAAATCGCTTGCTCCTTTATTGGAAGTAAGGCCGAGCACAATAGCCCACTTGCCTTTGTGCTGGAGAAAGGTTTTACGCTGTCTTCGCCCATGTAAGGCGCAACTGTTACTGCATCAAAAGGCATCGTTTCAAAAAATGCTTTGGCGTATTGGTCAGATGTGTTGCCGATATCTCCCCTTTTTGCATCGGCAATTTTGAAATGCTCCTCACCAATATAGTGAACTGTCTTCTCCATCGCCTCCCAGCCTTTAACTCCCAGTGCTTCGTAAAAAGCGGTATTGATTTTATAACTCACACATAAATCCTTGTTCTATCTATAATTGCTTTATTGAAAGAAAAGACGGGGTCTGCTTCCGATAGAAGGTGTTTGGGGATTTTGGTAATATCAGTATCAAGTCCCACGCAAAGGCAGGACTTTTTATTCCTGATTTGATCTGTAAGCTGATGACGGTTCATAGGACAAAGTTACTGTATACAAAGAAAATTCAGACCACCAGTTCTCTCAATATTGAAGCAAACCTCCATATTTCTTCGTACGTATTATATAAGGGCACAGGAGCCAGCCGTATAACATTCGGCTCCCGCCAGTCAACCATTATTCCTTCCTTCATTAATGCGTCATAAACTGTTTTACCTTTCCCTGGCATCAGCATAGATACCTGGCTTCCCTTGCCAACTCATCAGCAGGGGTAATAAATTCAATCGTCTTCTTTATGGCTTGATGTTCCATTTCATTAAGCAGGTACCAGAGATAATTATTTTGCTGTTTCCTTTTGGCCTGAATAGCATCCCATCCGGCATCAGCAATAATCTCCAGTGCCGCACGGTGGGCAGCATACAGGAAAAGGGAAGGTGTACTAAGCTGCCATCCTTCTGCACCAGCCATTGGCTTGAAACCCTTTTCCATTTTAAACCTTGTTTGTTTATCATAACCCCACCAGCCGGCAAACCTGTCAACATTTTTTTCATGATGTTTTTCATGTATAAAAGCACCGCCCACAGCTCCCGGGCCAGAGTTAAGATATTTATAACTGCACCAGCAGGCAAAGTCCACATTCCAGCTATGCAATTGCAACTCCACATTTCCGGCTGCATGAGCTAAATCAAATCCGGCATGGCACCTGCAGCATGTGCTGCTTCTGTGATTGCACCGATATTAAAAAGCTGGCCTGTATAATAATTTATTCCGCCAAATAATACCAATGCCGTTTCATCAGCATGTTGACGTATCACATCTAAAATATCCCCGGTTCTTAATGTATACTCACCCTGCCGGGGATGTACTTCTATAATTGCATCCTGCATACTATATCCATGATGCTTAACATGTGTTTCAAAAGCATACTGGTCGCTGGGAAAGGCTTTTGCTTCGCAGATTATTTTATATCGTTTCCCGGCTGGACGATAAAAACTAACCAGCATCAAATGCAGGTTTACGGTCAGTTGGTTCATCACAACCACTTCGTGAGGTAAAGCGCCGGTAACAACTGCCAGTGTTTTTGTAAACTTATCATGATAGTCCATCCAGGGCTCTGTTGCGTGAAAGAAAGATTCCACCCCCAGTAAAGCCCAATCATTCAAAATCCGTTGAAGGTAGGCGTCGGTTGCTTTTGGCTGTAAGCCTAATGAATTTCCCAAAAAGTAAATGAGCTGCTTACCATTTGCCTCCGGAATGATAAACCGGTTACGGAATTCCTTAAGTGGGTCATTATTGTCAAGTTGTCTGGCGAATGACAAATTGTTTTCAAAATTCATATTGCAGCAATTAGTTGGTGAAATAATTACATAACCTAAATATTGAGATACCGGGTGGTAACAAATTGTAGTGCTATAGCAAATCAGGAATTATCTTTTCCGGGATTGAAAACTCCCGGTTTTCGCTCCTCCATTATTTCAGCAATCAGTTTGGCGTCACCTTCCTGCTGTTTTAATTTTTCTACTATTGTATCGTAACTTTTTTCATCTCTGTTCTGGCTTAGCTTATACACATTATCCAGTTCGGTAACTTCAATTTCAAAACCAACAATAGCCTTTACCAGCTTCGCAACATATTCAACCGGAAGGTTATCATAAAAAGGAGAAGAGTTCGCATCATAATTCTCAAAATGAAGTGATAATTTTTTCAGGATTGCTATTAACTCAACTTCATCCGTCCATCTTACATTTCCCCTTGCATGCACAGCTATATAGTTCCAGGTACTGGCCTGTTGGGGATTGCTGTACCATGCACCACTCACATAAGCATGTGGCCCTGTAAAAACAAGCAATGCATTTCCAGATTCCGCCATAGTATTCTGATGGTCAGACTTACGGGCAATATGGCCCGTAATAAAAAGCTTATCACCCCTTTCTTCCACCATAACAGGAACCTGTGTGGCTTCTGCCCTTCCACTGTTATCAGCAGCAATCAGCATTACAAAATTGTGCTGACGCATAAACGCCAGTACCACTTCTTTATCCTGTTCTTTGTAGTGTGAATAATTGTACATTTCTGATTTTGGGTTGTTTTAAAACCGCTAAACCTTCTCAACAATCTTGTCAACACTCACATTTGCATTACGCATTGCAATACTTCTAACAACAACAGAGGCAAATCCCTCGAATGCTTTTTTTGTTACAGCGTCATCTCCCATCATGATAGGCACACCCAGATCTCCGCCTTCACGGATACTTTGCACCAAAGGGATCTGTCCCAGGAATGGCAAATCATATTCGTCGGCAAGCCGCTTGCCACCTTCCCTTCCAAAAATGTAATATTTGTTGCCGGGCAATTCGGCCGGCGTGAAATAGCTCATATTTTCCACAAGACCAATTATCGGAATGTTCATTTGTGCCTGACCAAACATGGCGATACCTTTCTTGGCATCTGCCAGCGCCACATCCTGCGGAGTGGTTACAATAACCGCACCTGTTACAGGTACTGTCTGCATAAGTGTTAAGTGAATATCTCCCGTTCCCGGAGGCATATCAACAACGAGGTAATCCAGTTCATCCCAGTACACATCAGTTACGAATTGACGGATAGCACTGCTGGCCATTGGCCCACGCCACACTACAGCATTTTTTTCATCTACCAGCAGGCCAATACTCATAAGTTTTAAGCCATATCTTTCTATCGGAATAATCATGCCTTTGCCTTCTATGTCTACCATCATGGGTCTTTCGCCCCTCACCCCAAACATTATTGGTACACTGGGCCCATAGATATCGGCATCCATCAAACCAACTTTTGCTCCACCCTGCGATAAAGCAAGGGCCAGGTTTGCCGCTACAGTTGATTTACCTACACCGCCTTTTCCGCTTACAACAGCAATAATATTTTTCACCCTTGGTAACACATTTTCCGCATCTGTACGTTTTGATGAAGTATTTGCAGTAAAATTCACTTTCACATTCGCCTCTTTGTTTACAAGCATTTTAATTGCGTTAGTGCTGGCGGTGGCCATCATATCCTTCATTGGACAGGCAGGTGTGGTTAGTACAATTGTAAACGAAACATCATTACCATTAATCTCAATATCCTGAACCATGTTAAGAGTAACGAGGTCTTTACCCAAATCTGGTTCCATTACATTGCCAAGGGCTTCAAGTACTTTCTCTTTTGTCATTTTCTATATTTTAATTCGTCATTTTTTAATGCAGTTCAAATTTGATGATAAGCAAACAGAATGATAAACAGAGTTTTCATCCCTGCGGAATTAACTCTGCAAGGGATGATGATAATAATACTGCAGCTTGTCAAACAATATTTTAGAACTAAATGTTAAAACGGCAAAGTTAACCGATTCCACCGCCAATTTGTTTTACGAAATCAGCAACTTGTCTTTATTTTTGGCGCAGTGAAGAAATTTTTACTTTATACCCTTTTTATTTTCTGTATAACGGTTGTAAAACAGGCAAATGCCCAGTTTGAAAATACCCGTGATTCAGTAGTTCAGCTATTTGGCGTCGTAATGACCGCCGACAGTCTTGTAGGTATTCCCGCCGTAAGTGTAATGGTAAAAGGTCAAAACAGGGGCACCATTACAAATGCACATGGGGTGTTTTCCATTGTGGTTTTAAAAGGCGACCAGGTAGAGTTTACCCATGTAACTTATAAACCAAAGACAGTAATAGTACCAAAAACACTGGAAGGCAATCAGTACAGCGTAGTGCAACTTATGATTATTGATACTGTTTACCTGCCCGCCACTATCATTAAGCCAAGGCCCACATCTGAACAGTTTGCCAGGGATTTCGTGAATACAAAAGTACCTGATGATGAATATGAAATTGCCCGCAAAAACACCAGTGCATCCAATCGCCGGGCCTGGATGCGTACAATAAGCGGTGATGGTGGTGAAGCTACCAGGCAGCAGTTTAATAAAATAGCCACAAAGCGACATACCAGGGACAAACACCCCCTATGAACATTTTTAATCCGGCCGCATGGGCTGAGTTTATTCAGGCATGGAAACGGGGTGATTTTAAGAAAAAGTAAGACAGAGCCTCGATTTTGTTGATTATTACTGATTAATAGGATATAGCTAAACTCTGCTAATTTCCGGATTTACTGTACACTTATATTCACTTTACCAAATTAGACGAATCGCATATCTTGCAGCCCTGATATGCTTTTAAGTTATTCAAAAAATAAAACATGATTCAGAATGTTTCTGTTATAGGTGCCGGCACAATGGGTAATGGTATTGCTCATGTATTTTCCCAACGTGGATTTAAAGTGACACTTATTGATATTTCTGCCGAGCAACTGGAAAAAGCGGTTGCCACCATCAGCAAAAACCTTGACAGGATGGTGAGCAAAGAGATTATACGCAAAGAACTGAAAGAAGAAACCTTAAAAAATATTTTCACCAGCACATCCATTACAGAAGGAGTAAAAAGTGCTGAATTGATTATTGAAGCAGCTACAGAAAATGAGAGCATTAAGATGAAGATATTTCAGCAAATGGATGAAGCTGCCCCGGAAGAATGCATTTTAGCTACGAATACATCATCAATTTCCATTACAAAAATTGCTGCCAACACCAAACACCCCGGAAAGGTAATAGGCATGCACTTTATGAATCCTGTGCCGGTAATGAAACTGGTGGAAATAATTAACGGAAAAGAAACAGAAAAAGATGTAACGGAATCTATCGTAGCCCTTAGTAAACAGCTGGGAAAAGTACCTTGTGTTGTGAATGATTTTCCTGGTTTTATTTCTAACCGTATACTGATGCCAATGATCAACGAAGCCATTTTCAGCCTGCATGAAGGTGTAGCCGGTGTGGAAGAAATTGATACCATAATGAAATTGGGTATGGCACACCCGATGGGGCCTCTGCAACTTGCCGACCTCATTGGACTGGATATCTGTCTTTCGATAATGAATGTGCTGCACGATGGTTTTGCCAGCGATAAATACACTCCTTGTCCGCTGTTGGTTAAGTTAGTAAATGAAGGAAAACTGGGTGCCAAAACCGGTGAAGGGTTTTATATACATATACCCGGGAGTAAAGAATTGGTACTGGCAACAAGAAATTTTACTGAAAAATAAGTATTTACACTGTATTTTACTAAACATAGAAAATCCCCACTGATTGGCTGTTGGGATTTTAACAATCTTCTCATTATTTCACTTAATCAGCCAGCCAAGTTTTATTCCATAAGTACCGGAAAAACCCGGGCTTTTTCCAGCTCTTGCATTAGCATAGTTATATGCACTAGCATTATCATTCCATGTATCATAGATTCCCTGGTAACTGTCTTTTTTGTTATCAAACCCATAACCAATTCCCCAATATACATCAAGCAAAAACTTTTCGCCAAATACCCATTGTCTGCCCAATTCTAATTGCAAAGCTCCAAAAGTTACATTTTGCTTACCCACCTCCATTGTATTATTCCCTTTCTCAACAATAACATTCTCTTTATAATGACCTACATAGGCGACTGGCTTTATATAAGTACCCTGCATAAGATGGCTTGCTTTTGTTTTCCCGAATATGATAAAGTCCGGCAATTTGCCAAACTTATAGCCGCCGGATACAAAAAAACCAAACTGACCTCTTTTCACTTCCCGAAGCTGATTGGTATAGTAATCTAATGTAGCCGATTTACCTGCTCCAATAATACCTATGGAAAACTCAATACTTTTCCCAACCCCTTTACTTTTTTCAAAACCAAATTCTGTATAGCCATAAAGGGGTGATAAAAAATTAAGTTTGACCGCCGTACTGCGGTCATCTGAATATCTTTCGCTGTCCCTGAGATTATCTGAAAAGGTTTGTACGGTTCCATTCTCAAAAACAATTTTTTTTATTCTGTCTGCTTCAAGAACATAAACAGGCCCATCGGGATTGTTAAACTCCTTGTACTTCACTTCACTGGAACTTACTTCAAGAACCTTAGCTTCAATAGTCTTGCCGTTTTGCCGGTAAATACGATCTTGGGTTCTTCCTGTTGTTGTAACAAGTGTAATAAAAAACATAATCAATAATAACCGTTTCATATAAAGGTTTTAAACAGTAAAACTACAAGTCAGTATTTATAATTAAAACGCTGCCCGGCAATTTCAATAAATATTAACTTCTCTTTCCAGGAATATCCCGAACTTTTTCTCACACTATCGATTATTTCCTCACTCAAACTAAATATCTCATTCCCTTCTGCATTTCCAAAATTAACAAGCACCAAAGACTGCTGAGAGTGACAGCCCGCATCTCCTTTCCTGTATCCTTTCCACCCGCATTGTTCTATCAGCCATCCGGCTGCTAGTTTTATGCTCCCGTCAATGTTTTCATAACCTATAACGCCTGGAAAACCATTTTTTATAGACTGAAACTGCCCGTTCGGAACTGTTGGGTTTTTGAAGAAGCTCCCCGCATTACCGATAACTGCCGGATCGGGCAGTTTAGATTTTCTGATTGAGATTACAGCATCAGAAACGGCCCTCAGTGATAAATTTTTCACTCCCATTTTTTCCAGTTCCTGCCTGATAGCGCCATAGCTGGTATTAAACCGGGGTTTCCTTCTGAGTTGATAGGTGACGTTCAAAATAACGAACTGGCCTTTATGTTTTCTCTTAAACACACTTTCCCGGTAGCCAAATTCGCAATCTCCTTTGGTAAAAGTACTTTTTTCTCGCAGGTGAAATGCTTCCAAATCCCAAAACACATCATCAATTTCCACACCATAAGCACCAATATTCTGCATAGGAGATGCACCCACATTGCCGGGAATTAATGAAAGGTTTTCCACGCCGCCCCACCCTCTTTCAATACAGTGCAAAACGAACTGATGCCAGTTTTCCCCTGCGCCAGCCTTTACATAAACATAATCACCGTCTTCATGCAGCTCTGTTATCCCTTTTATCTCATTTTTAAGAACTAATCCGTCATAGTCTTTTGTCAGTAAAATATTACTGCCGCCTCCCAGGATCAGAATTGGGAGCCCGGAGTTGAAAGTTGTGAGTTCTGCCAGTTCTTCAAGATTGTTGAAGGCTGCAAAAAACCGGGCTTTGGCTTCAATACCGAATGTATTGTAAGGACGAAGTGAAATGTTTTCCTGAACTTGCATAGTACAAAAATCGGAATTCTTTATGACAGCCGCACTTCTTGGCGCAACAGGTCTTATCGGCAGTCATCTGCTGGATTTATTGCTGGCAGATGAGCATTTCGACACTGTGCGAATACTGGTTCGCCGCCCATTTGAGCTGAAGCATCCAAAACTGGAAAAGAAACTGGTGGACTTTTCTGATATGGAAAGCTATCGCCTGGCACTGGAAGGCAGCGATGTAATATTTTGTGCTATCGGCACCACGCAGAAAAAAGTAAAAGGAGATAAAGCCGCATACCGGAAAGTGGATTTCGACATTCCGGTGAATGCTGCCCGGTTGGGTAAACTATGCGGCTGCGAAACTTTTGTGCTGGTATCATCTGTTGGGGCCAGCAGCAAGAGCAATAACTATTACCTGAAACTGAAAGGCGAGGTGGAAGATGCAGTAAATGCATGTGGCATTACTCATTTACACATTGTACGGCCTTCTTTACTGCTCGGAAAAAGAAAAGAATACCGCTTTGGAGAAAGGATAGCGCAGGCCATAATGCCGGTAATTTCTTTTTTACTGCAAAGAAATACAGGCCGGTGCAGGCAAGAAAAGTGGCTGAAGAGATGATAAGACGATCAACAAAACAGTAAGCTTCACAAATGCACAATAGAAATGCCAGCAATGAAGAGTGTTTAATGTAATCAGGGTTCTCGCAGAACCAGAAGAGAATATAAATTTGCTAAATAAATTACACCGCATCCACATCTGCCACCACCGTTACACTTCTGAAACTTTTATCCTGATGCAATATTGCCACCTGTTCCAATAAGTCTTTTTTACACTGGTTGATAGTTTTTCCATCACGGGGCAACTTCAACAACAACTCCATCAGGTATTGATTACGGATGCGGCCAATGACAGGTTCCGCCGGACCAGCAATATACTGGCCATACCTGTTTTTCAAAGCATTGGTGTAAATAACTGCAGCCCGTTCCACCACTTCTTTAAAGCGGTGCTTAAATGTAAGATGTATGATGCGGGAAAAAGGCGGATAAGCAAATTCTTTTCGCTTTTTCAGTTCCTCAGCAAACATGGCTTTGTAATCATGCTGCTGCACAATTTGCAAGATTGGATGATGCGGTTGTGATGTTTGCACCAGCACTTTTCCAGTTTCTTCTTTTCTTCCGGCACGGCCGCTCACCTGCTCTATCAACTGAAAAGCCCGTTCATTCACCCTGAAATCGGCAAAATGCAATAATCCGTCGGCATCCAGAATGCCCACAAGATCCACGTTGTCAAAGTCAAGTCCCTTTACCACCATTTGTGTGCCCACCAAAATGTCAATTCGTTTTTGTTCAAACAGCTGTATCAGCACATCATGGGCATTCTTTCCTTTCACTGTGTCAATATCCATTCTCGCCACTTTTGCATCTGGAAAAGTCTCCTGAAATTGTTCTTCAATTTTTTCGGTACCGAAATTTCGCTGTACAAACTTGTCGCTGCCACAGGCAGCACAGCTGTGTACCGGAGGATAGGTAGTACCGCAATAATGACAAACCAGTTTATTACTTAGTTTATGATAAGTAAGTGAAACGTCACAGTATTTGCATTGCGGAATCCAGCCGCAGATACTGCACACCTGGTAAGGTGCATAGCCCCGGCGATTCTGAAACAATATCACTTGTTTTCCTCTGGCCAATACTTCATTCACTGCTTCAATTAGCGGTGGTGATAAAATTATTTTAGACTTATCTTTTTGAATTATTTTTCTTGAATCGACAAATTCAACAGGCGGTAACTTCAGATCCCCAAAACGATGCAATAACTCCACAAGCCCGTACTTGCCGGTAGTGGCATTGTAATAACTTTCAATAGATGGTGTGCCACTGCCTAAAACCGTTTTTGCACCAAACATAGTTGCCAGGTAAATGGCTGCATCCCTTCCGTTGTAGCGGGGTGCCGGCTCCTGCTGCTTGAAGGATGAATCATGTTCTTCATCGCAGATGACCAGCCCCAGGTTTTGATAAGGCAAAAACACGGAAGATCTTGCACCCAGTATCACTTTTAGTTCCCCGCTCTTTACCTTATTCCAAATCTCCACCCTTTCATTATGCGAAAATTTAGAATGATAAATTCCGATGTACCCGCCAAAATGCTTTTGTAACCTGCGGATAACCTGTGAGGTCAGCGCAATTTCGGGAAGCATATACAGCACCTGCCTTCCATACTTTATAGATTCTTCTATCAGCCGGATATAGATATTCGTTTTTCCGCTGGAAGTAACCCCATGCAGCAAACAAACTGCTTTTTCCTGTAACGATTCCTTTACCTGCTCAAAAGCCTTTTGCTGAACGGCGGTAAGATCAAAATCAATCGTCACATTCTTTGGTAAATACTTAATTCTATCAATATTTCGCTTCTCAATTCTGAGTATTTTCTTGTTGACCAAGCCTTTCAGTTGTGCTTCATTTGCACCAGCCTTTTTTAGCAACTCCGATTTTCTTACTTCCCCTTCTGCCTTCTCAAAATGAAGATAGCTAAGCAACAACTCCATTTGCTTCTCTGCCCTCTGCAGTTTTTTGTCTTCATTCAGTAATTTTTCAAGATGCTCCTCCTCATCATAAGGCTTGTTCAGCAGAACATAAGTTTCCTTTTTGGGTGAGTAGGTTTGCTTCAAAGCCTCCCACACATAACAAACTTTTTTGTTGACCAGTTTTGTTATTACGGGGTAAACATGCGATGAATCGAGCAATTGCTGTACTTCAGAAAGATTCAGTTCCTTTTTAATAAGCAGTGCTTCGGCAACAATGTACTCATC
Organism: Chitinophagaceae bacterium; assembly: GCA_016719815.1. GTDB lineage: Bacteria > Bacteroidota > Bacteroidia > Chitinophagales > Chitinophagaceae > JJ008. The sequence goes on from JADJYK010000019.1 coordinate 15,718, forward strand.
ATGATCCAGTGCGGAAAAATCATCCCCATGTTCTTCGCTGAACACAAGAACTGTTTCACTTGACAGTTTGAAATGTGCCGGCAATGCAGCGGCCATCACCTCGCCTTCGCTGCACATATAGTATGAGGCTATCCACTCCCACAGTTTTAATTGCTCATCAAAAACAACAGGTTCCACATCCAGTACGTTGAGGATATCTTTTGTTTCAAAAAAATCAGGCTTATCATCATGCAGCCGCTTTACAATGCCTGCATATTTTTTACTCTTGCCCAGGTTTACTTCCACCCTGCAGCCAGATTTTACGGTTTCCTGCAAATGAGCCGGGACAGACCATGTGTAGTTTTTAGGAAGTGCAGAGGGAATGATGATTTCAGCAAACAGTTCATCCCCGGAAAAGGGGTCTGGTTGATTTATATCTGCTGCTTTGTTGGTCATTGAATAACAAATCTATGCTAATATTCCAGTTCTTATTTTTTTGCAGGCTTTCTCCAGGCGGCATTGTACTCAAGCAGTTTTTTCTCCATTACAGCATATACTTTTTCCTTTAGTTCCTTAACATTTTCGATAGTATACCCGTTCACCGGGATTTCCTCCAGATAAACAATCCTGCTGATGCCAGGTGTCATTAAAAATAAGCTGTCAAAAGGCATCCGTCGATATGCATCTAAAAACAAAACAGGCTTTACAGGTGTTTGCGTTTCGATAGACACTCTGAAAGCCCCATCATAGAAATCTTTTAGAGGCATTGTACCCATGTTAAACGTTCCTTCCGGAAAAACCAGTACAGATATGCCCTTACTGATTATTGATTTCAGCACTCGAACACTGTTGGCTCTGTTTTCCGGGTTACTCCGGTCAACTGTCACAATGGCATTTTTATAAATAAATCCAAATACCTGCACTTTCCTCATCTCCACTTTACCCAACGGACGTATGGATTGCCTGTAGGCTTTAGGAATGATGGCAGCATCGAGATAAGAAATGTGATTGGTAACAAAAATGAACTGTTTTGATTTATCGTGAGGCACTTCATAAATCCGTTTGTACCAGATGCCAATCATCGGGAACCATACGTCGGCCCACAGCATGCAGAGCCGGTAAACCATGTTTCCTCCACGAATGCGCCCAAAGAAACTGCTGATGATGGCGAAGGGAAAAATCAACAGCATCACTGCAATAAAAGTGATGGCTGCGTAAATACTATATAAAGCTTTAAGAATTCTAAACACAGTGGCTGCTATTTTTTATCATCTCCCGGACAATCACATTTGTAATCAGTTTCAAGGTCTATGACAGTTACTACCACCGTCTTTTCATTGCACTGTGCAAAAACGATTCGCACTTCCTGGTTGTCTTTTGTATTGCCTTCTATGGCATAGCGGGGGCATCGGGCATTTTGAAGGTCACTTTTGTTGTAATTAATTTTCCCATCCCTCATAATTTCTTCCACTTCAGCCTGGCTGATGTGACGGCACTGCATACGGCATTTTGCATGGTTACTGTATTCCAGATAAGAAATACGCCGGTCAAAACCCCGATCCCGGTTGGTTGGATTGGTTGCAGGATCTTTAGGCTTATCGGTATTGGTTATCTTGGGTTTTGGCGCCGTTTCATTATCATTTTTACATTGTTTAATAATAATTATTGCTGCCAGCATTACCGCAATAAGAATATATGGTGCCCACTTTTTGTTCACTTTCAAATATTTGAATAAAAGTAGAGAAAAAGTTTAAAGGTTTATATGCTAAGATTTTCTGATTTCACCAGCAACTTTTCAGCCTGTCAAATTATCAACGTATTTTTGCCGGCTCTATGGCTGATACAAAAACAATTGCATTTCATACGCTTGGATGTAAGCTTAATTTCTCAGAAACATCCTCACTTTCCCGCATGCTGGAACAGGAGGGCTTTGAGAAAAAGGAGTTTACCGACCTGGCCGATGTGTACGTAATAAACACTTGTTCAGTTACAGATAATGCAGATAAGGAATGCCGGCTACTGGTGCGCCGCATACAACGCAAAGCACCGGAAAGTTTTGTAGTAATAACTGGCTGCTACGCACAATTAAAACCACAGCAAATTGCTAATATCCCCGGCGTGCACCTCGTACTTGGTGCTGCTGAAAAATTCAATATTGCAAAGCATATCCGTGAACTGACAAAAGGAGATGCTGCTAAAATTTGCAGTTGCGATATTGAAGATGTATCTGGATTTCATTCGTCCTGGTCAGTTAATGACAGAACAAGAACTTTTCTTAAAGTACAGGACGGGTGTGATTATAATTGCTCTTTCTGTACAATTCCCCTGGCAAGGGGGAAAAGCCGCAGTGATACAGTGGAAAATGTATTGAAAAATGTAAATCATCTTGCTGCCAACGGGGTAAAAGAAGTAGTACTTACCGGAGTAAATCTTGGCGATTTTACCGAAATCACAGGCGCAGGCGACAAACCAGACAAAGACTTCTTTGACCTTATCCGGGAACTTGAGAAAGTTGAACCTATTCATCGTTATCGTATTTCCTCCATTGAGCCCAACCTTCTCACTACCGAGATTATCAATTTTGTAGCAGGAAGTAAAAAATTCATGCCGCATTTTCATATTCCATTGCAAAGCGGCAGTAACAAAATACTGGGTCTGATGCGCCGCAGATATAAGCGGGAATTGTATGCCGAAAAGGTGAATAGTATTAAATCGCTGATGCCCCATTGCGCAATTGGTGTAGACGTAATAGTTGGCTTTCCCGGAGAAACAAATGAAGACTTTAAAGAAACCTTCGACTTCCTTCACCAACTGGATGTGTCTTACCTGCACGTATTTACATATAGCGAAAGAGATAACACCGCCGCACTGATTTTGCTTCTTTTCCTGCTTTCTGAAATAACCCCGAAGCAGAATATTGTGTTTCAGCGCTTCCATATTTTGATTAAACGCTTCCGTTCCCTTCTCAATACTGGAGATACTGTTATTTAGCTTTATAACCAATGCAGAATCTCTCAGCAAGGCATTTATGGGCCCCTTACCGTTGTTGATATCGTTCTTTACGCCGGCAGTAAGCCGGGCCATTTCACTGGCCAATTCATTGGCATTATCACCAACCTGCTTAATTTTCAGCACAGCTTCATTCAGGTTATATGCAATTGTCGTGTCGGCCAAAATCATCCCAAGTGATCCCTTGCCATTTTTCATATCCGTTATCACTGTATGCATGTCCTTAACCATTTTGTCAGCACCAGCTGTAGCCTGCCGGATATTTATTAATGACAGGGCCAGGTTATCAGCTATTACTGTTTCATTGAGCAGCTTCCACAAACCTGCACTATTTTTAATACGCTCTACTGTTAATTTGATTTCTTCTGAAATCTCTGCGATGTTTCTGTTGGTTTTGTCAAGTGTAATAAGCATATCTTCAGTATTGATGCTTTTCCTCAACAAGAATATCTCCACTCTCAGCCAGCGGTGAGCCATCCTTTGCAGGAGTGATATTCAGAATCCTGTTTCCCATTAATCCATCAGTACTCATACTTACCACATCCGTTTTATGAATATACTTTTTCATCTTAGTTTCAATCAGCATTGAAACTTCAATAAGAAGTATCATTAAAATTTTACTTTACTTACCGTGCCTACCTGAATACCCGAATAGCGAATATTATTGCCGGATGTAAGTCCATGCACATTATCAAATCTGACCTTAAGCGTATAATTGCTGCCAAACATATTAGTATCCTTACCAATCATATAGAGTGCAAAAATCATCAGAACTAATCCGGATATAACAAAAATGCCAAGCTTTACATTGTTTATTTTTTTTCGTTGCCATTATTCAAAAAATTGTTTTACTTTTTCATCATTACTTTTTTTCAGTTCCTCATAAGTACCCTGCGCATAGCATTTGCCATCAATCAGCATAATAATTCTGTCTGAGGTCATGCGGATACATTCCATGTCATGCGAAATAATTAATGCAGAAGTGTTATATTTCTCACCAATAGTTTTTATCAGCCTGCTGATCTCTTTGCCGGTTATAGGATCCAGCCCCGTTGTTGGTTCATCGTAAAGTATTATTTCTGGCTCAAGAATCAATGTTCTGGCTAAAGCAATTCGCTTTCGCATACCTCCGGAAAGTTCTGCAGGCATCATATCAACTGTATGTGCAAGACCTACATTCTGCAACACTGCTATCACTTTATTGTATCGTTCAGACGGAGTAAGTTTTATGGAGTGTCTGCGCAGGGGGAATTCAAGATTCTCCCGCACAGTCATCGAATCATATAAGGCATTACTCTGAAAAAGAAACCCAACTTTCGTCCGTACCTGATCCAATTCATAGCTGTTAAGGCTTTCAATATCATGGCCAAGCACATTAATTACTCCCTCGTCAGGAACAAGAAGCCCAATGATGCATTTTATCAGGACAGACTTTCCGGAACCCGACTTACCCAATACTGCCACTTGTTCCCCCCCTTCTAATTTCAGGTTGAAATCAATAAGTACATGGTTACTTCCAAAGGATTTATGCAGGCTGTTGATTAGAAGCACACCATCACTATTAGATTTGGCATCCCCCTTTATTGCTATCGTTGCTACATCATGCATATCGGTTGTAACCTAAAATATCTGTAATCTGTACTGCCGGCAAGTCAATGATAAATACCAGAACAGAACTAACAACTACTGCTGAATTAGCTGATCTGCCCCACCTTCCGTTCCTTTTTTTGAATTAAAAGCCTTTGAAGCATCCTACCATTCCTACTGCAAATCCAAAGAAATAAGACTTGATAAAAGCCGGAACAAAATCCTTAAACGAAAGTGCATCAAAAACCTGCTTAAAAAATAAATCGAAACTGGTAACTCCACGAATATTAACACCCAGGTAAGACCCGTATAATGAAATTGCATTACCAAGAATAACAAGCACAGGCAACATAAGCGTTGATGCCATAACCCTTGTAACTACAAGGTATTTAAAAGGATTTGTACCGCTCACTTCCATTGCATCGATTTGCTCTGTCACCTTCATGCTTCCCAGTTCTGCACCAATGCTGCTTCCGATTTTACCAGCAAAAATCAAAGCAGTAATTACTGGCCCTATTTCTCTTACTATTGCAATGCCCACCATGGCCGGTAACTGGCTTTCAGCTCCATAACTAATTAATGAAGGCCGGATCTGCATTGTTAAAACAAGTCCCATTATGAAACCGGTAAGACCAATAAGTGGAAGAGACTTATATCCGATGATAAAACATTGTCGTAAAAGTTCTGTGATTTCGTACCTGGGCTTAAATCCTTGTGAAAAAAATCTGCCTGTAAACCGGCTGATTTCTCCGGTTTCATATAAGAATTGTCTCCAGATTGGTGGCAAAGACATATCACTGTTTTGTAAAACAAAGATTAGTCATTAATGCAGACTTTTTTGATGAAAAAGGTCATTAAATCTTGTGATTATCATCAAGAAAGTGAAAGTGGAACGTACTGGACTCGAACCAGTGACCCCTGCTCTGTCAAAGCAGTGCTCTGAACCAACTGAGCTAACGTTCCGGAAAATTCCCCTCATTTACAAAGGGGTGTTTTCTATTTCGGTAAAAATACCTGTTTTCCTAATTGTTTTTCCACATGGTGCAACTTTCGTTTGTTTATTTTGTCATCTTTATTAGATGAAATATCAGGTCACAATACAATTTGAGATGAGTGAGGAGTTCATGCAGTTAATACCATCACACCGCACCTATATTAATTACCTGATTAATAAAGGAACTATTGATTATTATGCTGTAAGTATGGAAACAAAAAGAGTATGGATCACCCTGAATGCCAAAAGCAAAGCAGAAGTACACAAAATTCTCAGAAAGTCTCCTTTGTTCAAATTATGGGATTACGAAATAGATGAAATCTTTGTGTTCGACGGGCAGCATTATCGTTTGCCAGAAGTAAATCCAAACTAATCAGTCCACAGACAACTGACCACAGTCAACAGCAATTTCATCAAAGAAAATAGTTGTTACTTCTTATCTGAAAGCCATTTTGGTTTTTCCTTCGCTATGTTCTTATACACAGGACAATCCGCTGTATGTGCCCCTGGCAGATAGCCTGTACTCATCAGGAATTCACTTACGATTTCTCCACCCGTAAACCGGAATGTTTTTTTGAAAAGCTTTACCCAATCTTCTTTGGTAAGCGGATGATTGACATCAAGCCAGTTCTTGAATGACCCAAATTCTTTTTGTATTGCCAGAATATATTTCGCATTATGCACTGTAGCCTCTATTTTCAGCCTGTTGCGGATAATACCTGCATCCTGCATCAGTTTTTCCTTTTTCTTATCAGTGTATCTCGCCACTTTGGCAATCTCAAAATTGTCAAAAGCTCTGAAGAAATTATCTTTCTTCTTCAAAATGGTATCCCAACTAAGCCCGGCCTGGTTAATCTCCAGCACCAGCCTGGCAAACAGCAGGTTGTCGTCATTAATAGGAAAACCGTATTCATTATCATGATAATGCCGGTGAACTGTTTCCTTACCGCTGTTGCGGACATAATCGCAATAAGTAGCTGCCATAAATGAAAAATCCCGCATTTTGCGGGACCTTTAGTGGGAGTTGACGGGATCGAACCGCCGACCCTCTGCTTGTAAGGCAGATGCTCTGAACCAGCTGAGCTAAACTCCCATTTTTATTGGGAGTGCAAAGATAAGGATGACGGTATTTCTGCCAAATTTTTTTAACCTTAGTTATCACACCCAATTTCAGCAATAATTCTATTTTTGCGGAGACATGAAAGAAACAAATCCACATATATCTCCTGAATATGCCGAAGAAACTGACCTGCTTACGGCTTCGGAAGAAAGTTGCCACCTTATTGTCTGGAACGACAATGTGAATACATTTGAATGGGTGATTGAATCATTGATGGAAGTTTGCGGCCATTCCTTCGAGCAGGCCGAGCAATGCGCTATGATAATCCATTTCCATGGTAAGTATGCTGTAAAAAATGGCACTTACGACACTCTCAAACCGCTCTGCGATGCCATTACAGAAAGGGGGATTAACGCCACTGTTGAAATGGTGCCTGCTTAAAACACAATGCCCATTTTTGCCCTCGATAATGAACTGATTTTTCCGCCTGTTCACCTTGCCGAACCTGATGGATTGCTGGCAATGGGCGGAGATTTATCGCCTGAACGGCTGCAATTAGCCTACCGCAACGGCATTTTTCCCTGGTATGAAGGTGATATAATCCTGTGGTGGTGCCCGCACCCAAGGTTTGTGCTTTTTCCTGAAGAACTGAAAATCAGCAAAAGCATAAAACCACTGCTAAACCGTGATGAGTTTGAGTTTACTGTAAACAAAGACTTCGCCTCTCTCATCCACCACTGCAAAAACACCAAACGCCCCGGCCAGGATGGCACCTGGATTACCGATTATGTGGAGAAGGCCTACACACTACTGCATAAAATGGGTATTGCATACAGCGCTGAAGTATGGAAAGATGGAAAACTCGTTGGCGGACTTTATGGCATCAAGCTCGGCAAAGTCTTCTTTGGCGAGAGTATGTTCAGTCTTGTAAGCAACGCTTCCCGCTATGCTTTTATCAAATATGTTCAAATACTGAAACAAGAAGGGGTTCAGTTAATAGACTGCCAGGTTTATACAGAATACTTAGAAGGTTTTGGGGCAAGGATGATTGACAGGAAGGAATTCACGGCTCTGCTTCAAAAATACACAGGCAGAAACTCTTGAGTCAAAACCTTGTTCCCAAATAATGCGGAAGCATGGCCTTCCAGGTGGGCCAGTCATGCTTCCATTCAGCCCCCCAAATGTCGAGTTCATACGAGATGCCTTTATCGTACAGCACTTTTGCAAAACGGCCATTGGCAGCAGGGTCTTCATAGGCACCGCTACCCGTAAGTATGTGAATATGGCGACTGCTTCTGATTTGCTCAAGAATAATATGGTCTGCCAGGTTAGGAATATAATGCATTGGACTGTTGAAATATACATTATCGTCGAAATAACCATCTGTATATTCCGTCAGGTCATGCACACCACTCATGGCTATTACGCCATTAATAATATCTGGCCTTTTGAGAAACAGGTTCATACTGTGCAGCGAGCCAAATGATGCCCCACAGGTTATTATTGGCGTTTCAGGGCTTGTATTAGATTTAATAAATGGAATCACCTCATTATAAACATAATTATTCCATTGCTGGTGGCGGTACGATTTATAACGGGGATCAGCACCCTTATCCATCCAAGTTTCCTTATTTACACTGTCGATAGAAAACACCTTTACCTTACCCGCATTTATGTATGGCGCAATGTGATCAATCAGCTGAAATCTTTCATACTCCAGGTAATCAGCTGATGCCGTAGGAACCAGCAATAATGCAAAGCCATAATCACCATATGTAACAATCGGCATTTCCTTTTCCAGCGAGGGACTGTACCAGGAAGTTATTTCTCTCTTCATACTTTTTTTTCCAGGTGGCAAAGGTATTCTTTTTACCAGTTTCTGGTTTTACAGTCTTGGCAAAACGGGGTAAATTTGCCACCTTATGGAACTGAGTAAAACTTTGAACATACCGCTGCCGAACAGAAATGGTACCAGCACTGGCTGGAAAAGAAATATTTTCATAGCGAACCCGATAATCGGGAGGCCTATACCATAACCATTCCTCCCCCTAATGTTACCGGCGTGTTGCACATGGGGCATTGCCTGAATAATACTATACAGGACATTTTAATCCGCAATGCAAGAATGCAGGGCAAAAATGCTTGCTGGGTGCCTGGCACAGATCATGCCTCTATTGCCACTGAAGCCAAAGTGGTGCACATGCTCAGAGACAAAGGAATTGCCAAGTCTTCATTAAGCCGTGAAGATTTTTTGAAACATGCTTGGGAATGGAAAGAAAAATATGGCGGCATCATATTACAGCAATTAAAAAAACTGGGCTGCAGCCTCGACTGGGAACGCACCAGTTTCACCATGGATGCGGATTATTACCAGTCGGTAATAAGTGTGTTTGTTGACCTCTATAACAAGGGCTATATCTACCGCGGCAAGCGGATGATCAACTGGGATGTGAAGGCCAAAACAGCCCTAAGCGACGAAGAAGTTATCCGCAAACAGACAAACCAGAAACTGTACTACCTGCGGTATATGCTCGACATTCCTGAAAATGAATATACTAACACCCCTTCAGGAGACGGAGGCATCATTATTGCCACGGTTCGCCCCGAAACCATCATGGGCGACACAGCCATTTGTGTGCATCCGGATGATGAACGATACAAACATTTGCATGGAAAATTTGCTTTTGTTCCCCTCATTAATCGTCGCATCCCCATCATTACCGATGAATATGTTACGATGGATTTTGGTACGGGTGCTTTGAAAGTAACACCTGCCCACGACATTAACGACTACCAGCTTGGGCAAAAACACAAGCTTGAAGTTGTAGATACACTTAACGATGATGGCACACTAAGTGCAGAAGCACAGATTTATATTGGCGAAGACCGCTTTGCTGCCCGTAAGAAAATTGCTCAGGAGCTGGAAGAAAAAGGCTTTCTGCTGAAAACAGAAGAATATACCAGCGAAGTGGGTTACAGCGAAAGAACTGATGCAGTGGTGGAACCACGGCTCTCCCTGCAATGGTGGGTTGATATGAAGAAAATTTCAGGCCCGGCTTTAGATGCAGTGATGAATGATGATGTTTCTTTTTATCCTGCCAAATTCAAAAACCTGTACCGCCACTGGATGGAAGGTATTAAAGACTGGTGCATTTCCCGCCAGTTGTGGTGGGGGCACCGCATTCCTGCATGGTATGACGAAAACGGAAATGTGTATGTAGCAAAAAGCCTGGAAGACCTGCACACCCAGAAATCCGAAACTAAAACCCTGTCACTTAAACAGGATGAAGATTGCCTGGATACATGGTTCTCATCCTGGCTGTGGCCGATAGAAGTTTTTAAAGGATACAGCAATCGCAATAATGCTGATATTAATTACTACTATCCTACCAATACATTAGTTACCGCCCCTGAAATTATTTTTTTCTGGGTGGCCCGTATGATAATGGCCGGTTACGAATACAAAGGCCAGAAGCCATTCAACGAAGTGTATTTTACAGGTATCGTAAGAGATAAGCAGGGCAGAAAAATGAGCAAGCAGTTGGGCAATTCACCCGACCTGCTTGAGATGATAGATAAAGACGGCGCAGATGCAGTACGTTTCGGTATCATGATTTCATCACCTGCCGGTAACGACCTGATGTGGGACCCGGCCGGTAACGAACAGGGTCGCTTCTTCATCAACAAAATATGGAATGCACTGAAGCTGGTTAAAATGTGGGAAGGTAGGCAGACGACAGACAACAGTCCACAGCCCACAGAAAACAACTTTGCTACCCTTTGGTTTGAAAACAGGCTGAACGAAGTAAAGGCTGAACTTACTGTACAGTTCAAAGAATTCCGTCTAAGCGAAGCGCTGAAAACAATCTATTCGCTTATCTGGGACGATTTCTGCAGCTGGTATCTTGAATGGGTGAAACCAGGATTTGAACAGCAAGTTGAAAAATCAGTCTACGAAAAGACCGTTGGCTTTTTTGAAGAGCTGATGCAGCTGCTCCATCCGTTTATGCCTTTTATTACCGAAGAAGTATATCATCAGTTAAAAGAACAACAAGGTGACCTGACTATATCTCAATACAAACCATTTGCAGGGGCTGACAAAGCCATTCTGGCAAACGGAACATTGCTGAAAGAAGTCATCAGTTCTGTTCGTGATGCAAGGAACAAGAACCAGTTAAAACCGAAAGACACGGTTAAACTGCATATACAGTCTGAGGATGAATCAGTTTACAGGCTGATAGAATCCATCATTGCCAAACAGGTAAATGCAGAAGCGGTATTGTTTACCCAATCAACGATTACTAATGCTATTACTGTGGTGGTGCAGAAAGATAAATTTTTTATAGAGACAACCTCGGTGATGGATACCACAGCCCAAAAAGAACAACTACAGAAAGACCTCGATTACCTGAAAGGCTTCCTTGTTTCTGTAGAGAAAAAACTGGGCAATGAAAGGTTTGTTCAAAATGCCAAACCAGAAGTGATAGAAATTGAAAGAAAGAAAAAGGCGGATGCAGAAGCTAAAATAAAAGTGATTGAGGAAAGCATTACCGGCCTTTCCTGATAAAACTCATCAATGAAGAAACTCATTCTCTTCATAATTACAGGACTTACCGGTGTTCAGTCTTTTGCACAGAACACCGGTTTTGATATACGCTTCATTGAGAACATCAGCAACCATCGGACAGCTTCTGGCACCAGGTTTTATAAAGCAATTACTAACACATCCCTGTATGTCGATTATTCTGTTCCGGTTATAACATTTGCCGCAGGATTAGCAAGCAAGGATAAGGCAATACAGCATAAGGCTATCGTTATGCTGGAAGCACAGGTGGCAAATGCATTAATCACACAGGGACTGAAACACATAATAAACCGTAAAAGACCGGCAGAGAAATACCCGGATTTTATTGCAGTGGTTTATGAGAAGACTCCCTCCTTTCCATCAGGACATACTTCAGGTGCATTTGCTAATGCGACATCGCTATCATTGGCGTTTCGTAAATGGTATGTGGTGGTTCCTGCTTATAGCTGGGCCACATTGATGGGATACAGCAGAATGTACCTGGGAGTGCATTATCCCAGCGATGTACTGGCAGGTGCCATTTTGGGCAGCGGAACCGCCTGGCTTAGTTACAAAGTGAATAAGTATTGGCAGCAGAAGAAATTGCAGAAAAAAGTTACAGCATTGTATTAAAAACTACACCAATGGCTCCTGCTGGCTAAGGCAGTGAAAACTTCCCAATCCCCAGATGATATCAGCAGAATCAATTCCCACCACTTTTCTGTCCGGAAAACACTGGCTGATGATTTGCAAAGCCTTATCATCTTTTGGTGAGCCAAATACAGGTACAATCACCGATTTATTAGCGATATAAAAGTTCGCATAAGATGCCGGCAGCCGCTGATCTTCAAATACCACTTCATCGGGCATAGGGAGTTCAACAATATTCAGTTGCTTCCCGTTGAGGAGCCGCATGGCTTTCAGTTGTTTCAGGTTCTGCTGCAGCAGTTCATAGTTTTCATAATTCCCGTTTTCTTCAACAACGCTGATCACCGTGTCCTCATTCACAAAACGAACGGTGTCATCAATATGCCCATCGGTATCATCACCCACAATACCTTCATCCACCCACAATACCTGTTCCATGCCATAATAATCAAACAGGTACCGTTCAATTTGCTGCTGGTTCAGATGCGGGTTCCGGTTAGGATTCAGTAAGCAAGCTGTTGAAGTAAGAATGGTTCCTTTTCCGTTAAATTCAACCGAGCCTCCTTCCATTACGATACCTGGATGAAAAACCGGCAGGTTAAAATGTTTCCCAATCAGGGTTGGAATCACATCATCTAACCCGTATGGAGGATATTTATCTCCCCATGCATTATAACCCCAGTCAACAATTACCTTCTTTTGTTCAGCATCAGGATTTACCAGGAACGCCGGACCATGATCCCGGCACCAGGCATCATTTGTGGGGTGAAAGAAAAACTCCACACTGTTCATATCCACTCCTTCTTTTTCAAGATGACTGATTGCAAATACTTTCATCGCTTCATCGGCTACATTAATCCGCACCAGTTCACCGGCTGTCAGTTCCTTAATAAACTTAGCATAATAAGGAAAGATAGTATGGATTTTCCCGGGCCAGGAGGCTTCCTTATGAGGCCAGCTTAGCCAGGTAGCTACATGCGGTTCAAATTCAGCAGGAAAATAGTATCCAAGTTGTTTGGGATAGCCTATAAGTCCGGAAGACGGAAAGTCAGAAAGATTTTGCGTATTCAATTTATACAGGTTTACTTTAACGAATTGCGTAATGCATTTATCATTACCACTATTTCTTCACACATTTTATAGATTCTATCAAAATCCGGTTTACTAATATAGCCCCGTCTTTCAGCCAGGTAAATACAACCCACTACTTCAACTGCTGATCGAAGTGCAATTCCGAGAAATCGCTTAAACTCCGGAGTGGTCTGCCCAGTTGATCCCTCAACAATATTCAACGACACCGAATCAGCTGCCCGCCTTATCTGAGAGGTAAGGGAATATAGTTCGTCCTTGGGAAAAGACTTTGTTACCTGGTTAACAAAATCCGATAATTCAACAGCTTTTTGCCAGACAATTAATTTTTCAAATTTAAATGCCATAAAGAATTTGTGAATTTTAGTGACTAGCTTACAGACTTTCTGTCTTGCTGTCTTCCTGACTACTCGTCAATAAACCGTTTTGTAATGGGCTGGTACGAATCAATCCTCCTGTCACGCATAAAAGGCCAGTGTGTTCTGTAACGGTCAGTTTGGGAAAGATCAATTTCAATCACTTTCGTTTCCTCATGATCATGTGAAGCCTGGTAGAGTACTGTTCCGAAAGGATTGGACACAAATGAGCCACCCCAGAATTTCATAGCGCCGTTCTGTTCAAAACCAGCACGGTTCACACTTACCACATGCACACCATTTGCCACAGCATGACTGCGTTGAATCGTTTGCCATGCATTGTACTGTTCCGTGTTTGTTTCGGCATCCTGCAAAGTTGCCCAGCCGATAGCTGTTGGATAAAACAGTATTTCTGCACCCATCAGCGAAGTAATCCTTGCAGCTTCCGGATACCATTGATCCCAGCAAATAAGCACCCCAAATGTGGCGTACTTTGTTTTCCAAACCTTATAACCAAGGTCGCCGGGAGTGAAGTAGAATTTTTCAAAGTAAGCCGGGTCATCCGGTATGTGCATCTTCCTGTATTTGCCTAAGTAAGAACCATCTGCATCAATCACCGCAGTGGTATTATGATACAGACCCTGTGCTCTCTTTTCAAACAGGGAAGCGATGATGACCACATTCAGTTCATCCGCCACTTTTTGTAGTACTTCTGTTGATGGGCCGGGAATAGTTTCCGCCAATTTGAAATTTTCATAATCTTCCACATCGCAGAAATAAAGCGAAGTAAACAGCTCCTGCAAGCAAACAATTTGCGCCCCGGAAGCGACCGCCTTTCTTACTTCAGCGATTGCCTCTGCAAATTCTCATCTTTATTTGCAGAACATGTCATCTGCACCAGCCCGATTTTTACTTTACTCATAATATTCTATTAAGGCACAAAAATATAGGTTTGAAAATATTAAGCCGAGTTTCTGCCCGCATTAATAATACCAAACGAACAGCGCATCGCCAGCTTCTCATATGTCTCCTTCACCGGCGCCTGTACTAATTGCTCATCCAGTTCCCGGATTTTTGTCAGTGCATATTGTTGAACCGTTACCAGTGGCAGTACAATCTTTTCCCGCATCTGGATAGACAAACGGTCAACCGGGTAATCAGACATCAGTTCTATTTCACCGGTAACTTTTGACAAGTATTGCTTTGTTAATTCATACTCCTTGTAAATCATACTCCATATCTCACCAAACTGCTTGTGCCCGGAGAGATAAGCTGTAACAGGAAAGTACGACTTCATCATGGCCATTTCGCAGTTATCAATCAGTGTTTTGAAGTAAAGTGACTGATGATATAGTTTTTGCACCTGCAATAATTTTCCCTGTTTTTCAATTTGCAGTAATGCGGTGCCTACTCCATAGTAACCCGTTACATTTTGCTTCAGTTGGCTCCATGAACCGGCAAAAGGAATAGCCCTTAAGTCCTTTAACGACAGCCCTGATGCTGCCCCTCTTTTGGCTGGCCGGCTGCCAATATTTGTCTGGCTGTAAAAACGTAAAGGGCTTACCTGTAACAGGTAATCGGTCAGGTAAGGATGGTCACGCAGTTCCCTGTATGCTTCAAATGTGGCATCAGAAAATTCTTTCAACAACTTTTCTTCTTCCGTACTTAAAGTGATTTCCCTGTCAGAGAATAATTCATTAGAAATACCGGCATTCAGCAATTGCTCAATATTAAACTGGGCAGCATCTACTGTCCCAAAATTGGAACTCACCGTCTGTCCCTGCACAGTCAGTTGGATTTCTTTATTCTCAATATTATGTCCCATGGATGCATAAAACTTATGCGTCTTCCCTCCCCCTCTCGAAGGAGGGCCACCACGTCCATCAAAGAACAATACATCAACACCATTTTGCCTGGAGATAGCAGTAAGTTCTTCCTTGGCTTTATAAATACTCCAGTTGGCCATCATGTAACCGCCATCCTTTGTGCCGTCCGAAAAACCAAGCATGATAGTTTGCCGGTTGTTTCTTCTATGCAAATGCTCCCGGTAAATAGGTGTATTGTACAAGTGCTGCATTACTGCCGCTGCATTGGTAAGGTCTTCTATGGTTTCAAACAGCGGTATGATGTCAATATTCAGTTCTTCTTTCTTCCAGCCGCTAAGCATAAACAGTCCATACACTTCCATAGCATTCAGCGCACTGTTGCACTGGCTGATAATATACCTGTTACAACCCTCCTCGCCATTTTGTTTTTGTATGGTATGCACAGAAGACATCACTTTCAGTGTATCAGCAAACACAGGGTTTTCTATCAAACCGACATCGGCTGTTTCTTTTACTCCTGAAAGCATTTCCAGTTTTTTTTCATCGGGCAAAGAAGTATAATCAGGCAATAATGAAGGCTGTTTTTCGGCAATAGCTTCCAGCACTTTTCCATGAACCGTGCTTTCCTGCCGTACATCCAGCGATGCGAAGTAGAGACCGAACAACTCAACTTTGTTTATCAGGTTACTGATCAGGTGCAAAAAGAGACCGTTGTGCTGATAGATTATTAATTCCCTAATTTTCTGTAAAGGACTAAGTATTTCCTCTTTTGTCAGGTCTGAAGTAAAGCCCGGTATGAAAATATTGTTGTAAAGCTTCTGTTCCAGTTCCTGCAGCAACACATCCACTCCGTCAAAAGTCAGGCGGCGGCGCAGTTTCCGCACATCCATGTAATAACACTTAATAATGCTGCCCCTTAAAGCGTTGGCCACCTGTAAAGTAATGTCATTGGTTACAAAGGGGTTCCCATCCCTGTCACCACCCGGCCAGAAACCCATTTTGATAACTGGGTTCCTATCGCTGACTGCATCAGGAAATTCATTCTTAAGTGTTGTGATGATCCTTCCTGCTGCAGCGTAAAACACATTCTCCAGGTACCAGACAAGGCTAATGGCTTCATCATAAGGTGTGGGTTTTTTCTTTTTAAAGAAAGGCGTCCGGCCCAATTGCATCAGGTAAGTGTTTACCAGGTTGGTATTGTTTTCTGATAACGCATTTGACAAATCATTTATAATACCCAAAACAGACCCCGGGTAAAACTGTGTGGGATGTGCCGTTAGCACCAGCCTTACAGAAAAATTTTCCAGCTTTTTAGCAAGGGCTTCCTCTTTGTCCTGTTTCATCACTTCAGAATCAAGATGCTTGAGTGTGCCTGCACCGTTCATATCATGAATAATGCTGAAGGCTGCTTCCTCCAGTGCATCAAACAACACCACCTGCCGCTCTACATACTGCACAAAACGAAAGAGCAGATCGGTCCGTTCGCTTTCTTTCTGGTAAGTTACCTCACTTCTGAACTGCTGCATCGATTTTCCTGAAGTAAATGCCATGGTTTATGTTTCTTTTAGTTGGAATGGCAAGCAGCACATAAAAATAACTTTTGAAAACGTTACGGCCAATTTTAACTACCGTACTGGGTACTGATGAAAAAAAAGGCTCTGCAGTTTTGCAGAGCCCTTGATTTATTTCGGTAAACCGGTTTATTCGCCAGCTTTTGCTTCTTCTGCGGTTGCTTCTGTTGTTTCGCCTTTCTTTTTAGCACCACCTGAACGACGGGTTTTCTTGGTAGCAGCTTTCGCTTCACCTTTACCCTTGCCGTAAATCTCGTTAAAGTCAACCAGCTCAATCATAGCAGTATCGGCATTATCACCAGGACGGAAGCCCAGTTTGATAATACGGGTATAACCACCCGGACGACCACCTACTTTTTCAGCAACAGTGCTGAACAGTTCTTTCACTGCCTCTTTATCCTGCAGGTAGCTGAAAACCACACGACGCTGGTGTGTTGTGTTTTCTTTTCCCTTGGTGATGATGGGCTCAACATATACTCTTAAAGCTTTTGCTTTAGCAGTAGTGGTAACAATCCTTTTGTGCTGGATCAGCTGGCAGGCCAGGTTGCTCAGCAAAGCATCTCTGTGTGCTTTTTTGCGGCCTAAATTTTTAATCTTGTCTCCGTGACGCATGACGTTTAAGTTTTAGACATTGCACCGTGTCAGGATTTGCAATGTTCGCCGGTTCGTAAACCGGCATTAGATAATAATTGTTATGCTCTTTATTAAAGCCCTCTTAAGCCCCTCCTTCGGAGGGGGTTTGGGAGGTCTTAGAATCAGCTTAAATCAATACCCAGTTTCACCAGGTCCATTCCAAAATGTAGGCCTCTTTCTGTAAGCACCTGCTCAATTTCAGCCAGTGATTTCTGACCAAAGTTGCGGAACTTCATCAGGTCTTCCTGCTCATACTGTACCAGTTCGCTGAGTGAGTTAATCTTCGCAGCTTTCAGGCAGTTAAAGGCACGAACAGAAAGGTCGAGGTCCTCAAGAGGAGTTTTCAGCACCTTGCGGAGTTGCAGTGTTTGCTCATCCACCAGGTCTTCTTTCTTCTCTTCCTTATTATCGAATGTGATGTTTTCGTCAGTAATAATCATCAGGTGCTGGATCAGTATCCTTGAAGCCTGCTTTACCGCTTCTTCCGGGTGAATAGTACCGTCGGTAGAAACTTCCATGATCAGTTTTTCAAAGTCAGTCCTTTGCTCCACACGGGTATTTTCGATAGTGTACTTCACATTCTTTATAGGTGTGAAGATGGCATCAATCGGAATATAACCCAGCGGTGCATCTTTTGGCTTGTTGTCTTCAGCCGGAACATAACCACGGCCTTTGCCAATAGTCAGCTCAATATCCATTCTTGCTGAGGAATCCAATGTGCAAATCAGCAGATCGGGATTCATTACCTGGAAGGTATGTGTACCCTCGCCGATCATACCGGCAGTAAACTCAGTTTTATTTTTTATTGACAGAATAATTTTCTCATTTGTCACTTCATGCTCAGCGATTTTCTTAAACCGCACCTGCTTCAGGTTCAGAAACATTTCAACCACATCTTCACTTATGCCTTTCATGGTGGCAAATTCATGATCAACACCTTCGATCTTAACACCAATGATTGCAAATCCTTCCAGCGAGTTTAATAATACCATGCGCAATGAATTACCAATGGTTACACCATAACCGGGTTCCAATGGACGAAACTCAAACTGAGCTTCAAAATCAGTTGCTTTCTGCAAAATGATTTTATCGGGCTTCTGGAAATTTAAAATGGCCATTATTATTATTTTAGATTTACGATTACAGATTTATGGATTACTCAAAAGCTACTCGCAATTGACTATTCACCATTCATCTCATTACTTAGAATACAATTCTACAATCAGTTGCTCCTTAATGTTTTCAGGAACGCTTTCCCTTTCAGGATAAGTGATGAAGGTGCCTTTCATTTCAGTTTCGTTGAAATCAACCCAACTGAATTTGGGGTTCTTGGCACGCACCACACTGCTGATAGAGGTTCTTCCCTTGCTGCCTTCTTTGATAGTTACAACATCACCTGGCTTCAGTTGGAAAGAAGGTACGTTTACCACCTCACCATTCACTTCAATGTGTTTATGGCTTACCAACTGGCGTGCAGCAGGGCGGCTGGGTGCAATACCCATGCGGAACACTGTATTGTCGAGACGGGCTTCCAGAAGTTTAATCAGGTTTTCACCGGTTACACCTTTACGGCGGGCAGCCTCTTCAAATGTTTTGCGGAATTGTTTCTCTAATACACCGTAAGTGTATTTGGCCTTTTGTTTTTCACGAAGTTGCAGGGCATATTCGCCAAGCGTCTTACGCTTACGCTTTTCACCATGCATACCGGGAGGGTTGCTGTTTTTACCCAACCACTTACCATTACCCAGGATGGGCTCACCAAAAATGCGGGAGATTTTGGTCTTTGGACCATTGTATCTTGCCATAGTTTTTATTCATTTCCGCTTTTTAAAAACCGGTGAACTGATCGTTGAAAGCGGTAAAAATTAATCAGTCACCCTTTAATTAAATGAAAGCACTATGCTTCAATATGTATTTAGCTGCGAGCTTTGAGCACAGAGCTGCGAGCAAAAAAAGCTCAAAGCTCATAGCTACTTGCCCATAGCTCTCTTAAACTCTTCTCTTTTTCGGAGGACGGCAACCGTTGTGCGGCAGTGGCGTTACATCCTTAATCTGTACCACTTCAATACCCGACTGAGAAATTGAACGGATGGCACCCTCACGACCAGAACCTGGTCCTTTTACATACACATCCACTCTTTTCAAACCGGCATCAAATGCCACTTTAGCAGCATCTGCTGAAGCCATCTGCGCAGCATAAGGTGTGTTCTTTTGAACCCTTGAAACCCATTTTGCCCGCACTGCTCCATGAAATAACCTGACCATTCTTGTTGGTAAGGCTGATAATGATGTTGTTGAAAGTGGCAGAGATATGTGCATCGCCATAAGCGTCCACTTTTACCACTCTTTTCTTTGCAGCCGCTTTTGCGCTAAGCTGTTGTTGCTGACCTTTTGCCATAATTTTTGTTCAGAGGTAATCTTTACGTTTTATAAATTGTCCCACTTGTAGTGGGATGAATCAATCCTCCTGCTGACTTACGAAGCGATCCGGTATTGATTCATGATTTGTAAGTCGTTATATGAGAAAGCCAGATAGCTGAATTCAGACATCCGACTTCTGATACTACTTCTTAGGCGCTTTCTTTTTACCGGCAACAGTTTTCCTTTTTCCTTTCCTGGTACGGCTGTTGGTTTTGGTACGCTGGCCACGAACCGGCAAACCTTTACGATGACGAAGCCCACGGTAGCAGGCAATATCAAGCAAACGCTTAATACTCATCTGTACTTCAGAACGAAACTGACCTTCCACCTTCAGCTCTTCCGTAATTGTATGACGGATAGCATTCAGTTCATCATCATTCCACTCATTTACCTTCTTGTTACGGTCAATGTTATTAGAGTCAAGAATGTACTTAGCGGTAGAAGGGCCAATACCGTATATATAGGTAAGTCCTATTTCGCCTCTTTTATTTTTTGGTAAGTCAACACCGGCAATACGAGCCATATTATCTGTTTATTGTTTGTTTGTTGTTGTTGTTGCTTCGAGCTGTCAGCTTCGAGCATCGAGACTTAAACTCTTAGCTCACAGCTATTAGTTCATACCTTTTCTTATCCCTGACGTTGCTTGAAGCGGGGATTCTTTTTGTTAATTACGTACAGTTTGCCCTTGCGACGTACGATTTTGCAATCTGCACTTCTTTTTTTAATGGATGCTCTTACTTTCATTTTGTTAGCTTTTAGCTTTGAGCTACCAGCCTCGAGCTCATAGCTCTCAGCTCACAGCCGTTTATTTATACCTGAAATTTATTCTTCCCCTTGTTAAATCATATGGCGACAACTCCACTCCCACTTTATCACCCGGTAGAATTCTGATGTAGTGCATCCGCATTTTACCAGAGATCGTAGCCAGAATTTCATGGCCATTTTCAAGCTTCACCCTGAACATGGCATTGGACAATGCTTCAATAATCGTCCCGTCCTGTTTAATAAGTGGTTGTTTTGACATATTTTTTTGGGAACGCAAAGGTAAGTGTATCAGGCTGAAAAAAGAAAAAACCCCGTCATTTTTTGGGGTTTCTTCTTAAAATCAGGTGACAAGTATTATAATCTTTTAAATATCAGCAAGTTCGGGTCTGTTTAACGACACTTTTGTCATGTCAAGATACATGTTTTGAAACTCATGCACAGCCAGTTGGTGGTGAAAGTGCCGCCTGTCTTCCCGCCACCACATTTCAATATTTGAAAAATTACCCTTTTCCGGCAAGTGAACCCGGAACGAATCACGGAGGTACCTTACCCCGGCATCATCATCTTGCCGGATAAATCCAAGTTTAATTAACTGCTCCTCATCCAGCGGAATGGCATGAATATCTTCATCTCTGAACCAAAACTCCTGAATGCCGTTATGTATCATGGCGAGGTGCTGTACAGTATTTGTCTCCACAACTGTGCCTTCCCTGATAATTCCTTCATCATTCAGGCGTACAATGTCGCCCGGCTTTAGTGAATGAATTGTAAGCATAGCTGAAATTTTTTATTACTTCTAAAGTATACCATTTTCTGTGCAAAAAACATGACAAAAAACAGGTGTTCAGATTTGTAAACCACCCCGTCAGGTATTAGCTTTATCTACAAAATGTAAAACCATGAGAATGAAACTTCATGTTTTGGCTATTAGCCTGGCTGCTCTCTTGTTTACTGCCTGCAGCGGAAAAGAAACTGCCAAATCCATTGCCCAAAAATGGTGTGACCTGAACGCCAAAGCATATAAGGCCGATGACGGTGCGGCAAAAGATGCTGCCAAATATGCCCTCAAGCAATATGAGGATAAGATTGAAGCCAAATACAAAGACAACGAAACCTTTATGAAAGAAGTGGAAGCTGAGGTGGAAAAATGCGAAGACGCTTCGGAAGGAAGGTAGCGAATCCACCTTGTTTTAATTATTTACCTGGAACACTACAAGGACAAAATTTTTGAAGTAAGAGGGAAGTTTACAAACCCCTATAAAATGTTATGTGTTTACGGGGTTGACAAATATGTTCTCAACTTTTTTTAGGACGGGATACCAATTATTAACGGCATTTTATTTCTGCATCCAATAGCACCACCTGAGCAACTTTTCTTCAAAATCAAACGGTGTAGTGGCTTTGGTAATGTCTTTTATGGCAGATGCCTGTACAGCCGCCTCATCCAGTTTAAACTTCCTTGAGTTGGTACTGAAGTAAAGGATGCCGGCTTTCCGCAGCACCATCATACAGTCATTTATGAGTATCACATGATCTCTTTGTATGTCTAAAATATCATCCATCCGCTTGCTGTTGCTGAAAGTAGGCGGATCCATTACAATAATGTCAAAGTAACCGGCTTCAGCTGTTTTCAGAAATTGCTTAACATCGGCATGTATATACCTGTACCTGCTTTCTTCTGTAAAACCATTTTGCTGCATATTGCGTTGTGCCCATTGCAGATAGGTTTTCGATAAATCGACCGTTACCACTTCTTCCGCATTGCCTGCTGCAGCATACACTGAAAAAGAACCGGTATAGGCAAAAAGGTTCAGCACCCTTTTTCCTGCACTTTGCTCTCTTACCATTTGCCGGGTAATGCGGTGGTCCAGAAACAGGCCGGTATCTAAGTAATCGCCCAGGTTTATCAAAAATTGCAGGCCGTTTTCTTCCACTACAAATTCGTTTTGCTTAGCATCCAGTTTCTGGTATTGCCCCAGCCGCCCGGGTTTGCGCTGCCGCAATTTCAAAAAAACATTTTCCTTACTTGTTGCCAATTGTTCTGCAACAATTGTAAGGGTCTGTTCCATCCAGCCTTCATGTTCATCATCTGTCATGCCATGGCGGCGTTTATACTCTGCCACATACACTTTACCGGCATACAGTTCTATACACAAAGGAAACTCTGGCAGGTCATGGTCGTACAGTCTGTAACAGCTAATACCAAGCCTTTTGGCCTGCCTGCCCAGGTGGCGATACACTTTTTGCAACCTGTTGCGGAACATTATAAATTTCTCCTGGTTCATTGCTTCAAAACTTTTGCGAAATTCGTACTTCGCACCTATAACTTCGTATTTATTTATGTATGCAGTAGTTGACATAGAAACCACCGGCGGGTATGCAGCGGCCAACGGCATCACCGAAATATCGGTACATGTGTTTGATGGCGAAAATGTGGTGGAGCAGTATGAAACGCTTATCAATCCGGGACAGCCCATTCCCTATTACATACAGTCCATGACGGGCATTACCGATAAAATGGTGGCCACCGCTCCCCATTTTGAGGAAGTGGCCGAAAAAATTTACAGTATACTGCACGACAAAATTGTTGTGGCACACAATGTAAGTTTTGACTACTCATTTGTAAAAAGTCACCTGAAAGAATCGGGCTTTGAACTGAACACCAAAAAGCTATGTACAGTGCGGATGAGCCGCAAGATTTTTCCCGGGCTGCCTTCCTACAGTCTGGGCAAGTTGTGCCGTTCGCTTGGCATAACCATTTATGACCGTCACCGGGCAGGCGGCGATGCTGAAGCCACGGTGCAGATACTGCGCCAGCTGATTGAGAACGATAAAGAAAACCATATACAAAAGGCCCTTCAGCGCAACTCAAAAGAAGCCGTACTGCCCCCTAATGTGCCAAAGGAACATTTTGAGCAACTGCCTTACACACCCGGCGTATATTACTTCCACAATGAAAAAGGAAAAGTAGTGTATGTAGGCAAGGCCACCAATATCCGCTACCGGGTTAACAGCCACTTCAGCAATAATTCTGAAAGCAGGCAGAAACAAAATTTTATGCAGCATGTACACAGCATCAGTTGCCAGCCTTGTGGTACCGAACTGATGGCCTGCATACTGGAATCGGCCGAAATAAAAAAAGATGGCCTGTTTTCAATTCATCGCAAAAAAGATGGGAAGATACTTATGGCATTTACCTGTATGAAGATCAGAAAGGCTACCTGCGGCTTGCCATAGATAAAAACAGGAAACGGCTAAACCCGGTATATACCTTTCATTACATTGTGGATGGCCATGCCATATTGCGTAAACTTATACGGGAATATAATCTTTGTCCCAAGCTTTGTTTTTTACAAAAGGATCCGGGCCGGTGCGAGGGAATGGAAGATGGATATTGCATTGGTGCCTGCGAGCATGATGAACCCGCAGCAGCTTATAATGAAAGAGTAGCAAAAGCAGCATCCTCCCTGCAATCGCAACCCACTTTTGTCATTGTTGATGCGGGATTGAACGGTGATGATCAGTCCTGCATATTAATTGAAAAGGGAACTTTTTATGGCATGGGTTATATACCTGCTGATGAGAAAATAAGTACCCCTGAAAAGCTTAAAGCCCACCTGACAATGTACCGGGAAAACAGTTTTATACGCAATCTTGTACATGGCTATGCGGCACGGTTTCCGCAAAAAATTATAACATTTGAGCCCCGGTAGCAGCATCTGTTAATTCTGAAAATAAGGCCTGATTTCTCCCCCGCTTCCATTATTTTTGACGACTTAATAATATTCAACGATATGAAGAAATTGATTTTCTGTTCGCTTATTGTAACCTTATCAATGCTGTCCCAGGCACAGCCAGGAAACAAGCCCGTTTACAAACCGGCCTCCAAACCACCTGTACCCCAGGTAAAACCCATTGCAAAAGTTCAGCTAAAGAATATTGAAGACACCATCGGCTATGTGTTTGGCATTAATATCGGCAACTTTTACAAACAGTCGGGTATTAAGAAACTGAACACTGCTATTACAGCCAAAGCCATTTCAGATTTCCTGTCCGACAGTGCAATGCTGATGAGCATTTCTGTTGCAGATAATTTTGTAAATACTGCAGTGCCCCGCATACAGGCTGCTGAAGCAAAAAGAAAACAGGTGTTGCTGATTCAGAATAAAATTGTTACGGATGCTGCGCATCCAACACTGCTGATAAAAGGCGATAATGACACCCTTAGCTATGCAGTAGGAATGAGCATTGCCAATTTTTTCCGGCAGTTTGGTATTAAGAGTGTGCAAACCAGTACCATTCCTGCTGCCGTATCAGATATTCTGCTGAAAAGAAAGCAACTGATAAGTGACAGTGTGGCCAATGCAGTGATGAATGTATATATTTCGAAACTGCAGGCAGAGAAAGCAGAGAAGAATATAAGAGAGGGTGAGGCGTTTCTTGCGATTAATAAAACAAGGCCTGAAGGAAAGGTCACCGAAAGCGGCCTGCAATACGAAATACTGAAAGACAGTACCGGTGAAAAACCGGCGGCTACCGATACTGTTACCGTTCACTACATGGGTACTTTTATCAGCGGCAGCAGTTTTGATAATTCGTATGCCGGTGGAAACCCAATTTCATTTCCGCTGAATGGCGTTATCCGCGGCTGGACAGAAGGCCTGCAACTGATGAGTGTAGGTTCAAAATATAAGTTTTACGTTCCATATACACTTGCATACGGCCCGTCTGATTATATGTCTATCCCGGGTGGGTCAATGCTGATTTTTGAAGTGGAGTTGTTTGAGATCAAGAAGGCTGTGCCAAAGAAAACAGAGTAAATCTTTTTTGCAAAGAGGCCGCTGAGGAAGCAGAGAAAATTTTTCATTGCGACCGGCGGCCTCTTCGTTTATTTTAATCTCTGAAATTTTTCTTAAGCTCCATCAGTTTTGCCTGGAAAGCATTCATTGGTCCGGCCTTTTTTGTAACCGGCCTATCGCTTTTTTCTTCCGGCTTTACACTTCTTACCGCTGACCTCTCTCCTGCTTCTTTCAATGATAATGCGATTCTCTTCCGTGCAATATCTACTTCCAGTACAGTGGCCATTACTTTTTGTCCCAGCTTTACTGCTTCGTTAGGATCACAGATATAACGGTTGGCAAGATGTGAGATATGCACCAGTCCGTCCTGCTTTACTCCCACATTTACAAAGGCGCCAAAGTTGGTAATGTTGGTAACAATACCGGGCAGTTTCATACCGGGTTTTAGGTCTTCCATGGTGCTGATGCCTTCGGAAAAACGAAATTCTTCAATTGGTGAGCGGGGGTCACGACCGGGCTTTTCCAGTTCTTTTAAAATATCTTCAATAGTAAACTGGCCAATTGTTTCGGTGATAAAGTCTTTTGCTTTTATTTGTTTTCGTGTTTCCGCATTTTTTATCAGTTCCGGCACTGTGCTGTTTGCCTTCGCCGCCATTGCCTCCACCACATTATAACTTTCAGGGTGTACTGCCGAATTATCAAGCGGGTTAACAGCATTGGGTATTCTTAAAAAGCCGGCACACTGCTCGAATGCTTTTGGCCCCAGCATGGACACTTTTTCAGCTCATCCCTGCTTTTGAAGCCGCCATTTTTCGTTCTGTACTCTACAATATTTTTTGCAACAGTTGAGCTAAGGCCCGATACATACATCAGCAAATGCTTGCTGGCCGTGTTTACATCCACTCCCACATAGTTGACACAACTTTCCACCACCTGGTCAAGCGATTCCTTCAACTTATTCTGGTTCACATCATGCTGGTACTGTCCCACGCCAATGCTCTTTGCATCAATTTTCACTAATTCACTAAGCGGGTCGAGCAATCTTCTGCCTATGCTTATTGCACCCCGCACCGTAACATCTTCATCCGGAAATTCTTCTCTTGCCACTTCGCTTGCAGAATAAATCGAAGCGCCGCTTTCATTTACCATGAACACAGAAACGGATTTGCCGAAGTCAATTCCCCGCACCAGTTCTTCTGTTTCTTTGCTGGCTGTGCCATTACCAAAGCCAATAGCCTCAATACTAAATGTGGCCACCAGTTCTTTAATTGTTTGTGCTGCGCCTAACTTATCATTCTTCGGTGCATGCGGAAAGATAGTGTTGTACTTTATAAAAGTCCCCAGTTCATCAAGGCACACCACCTTGCAACCAGTACGATACCCAGGGTCTATGGCCATTATCCGCTTTTGTCCCAGCGGTGATGCCAGTAATAACTGCCGCAGGTTTTCTGCAAATACCCTGATGGCTTCCTCATCTGCTTTTGTTTTGCTGGCCATGCGGAATTCTGTTTCAATAGAGGGCTGCAGCAAGCGGTTATATGCATCTTCGATGGCTGCAGCTACCTGTTTGGCGGCCGGTGTTGCTGATTTTAACAGCACTCTTTTCAGTTCTTCCACCGCCATTTCCTTTTCAATATTAATGGTCATAATGAGAAACCCTTCTTTCTCGCCCCTGCGGATGGCCAGGATGCGGTGTGATGGGCTTTGCGCCAGCGGTTCTTTAAACTCAAAATAATCCCTGTACTTCTGTGCCTCTTCGTCATTCATTTTGGTGTTCAGCACTCTTGATGATACCATTGCATCCCGGGTAAAAAGTTTCCTGACAAGATTCCTTGCCTGTTCATTTTCGGAAATCCATTCTGCCATAATATCTCTTGCACCCTGCAAGGCTTCGGCAACATCTTTCACCTGCTCTGACAAAAACCTGGCAGCTTCTTCTTCAGGATTAATACTGCCCTGTTCAAAAATTACTGTGGCAAGCGGCTCTAATCCTTTTTCTATTGCAACAGTAGCTTTTGTTTTTCTTTTTGGCTTAAAGGGCAAATAAAGATCTTCCAGTTCAGTGGCGTTTACACAATCATCAATTCTCTTTTTTAATTCAGGGCTCATTTTACCGGCATCTTCAATTGTTTTAATGACGGTTTCTTTTCTTTTCTCCAGCTCAGTAAAATATTTAACCTGCTCAATTACATTTCCAATGGCCACTTCATCTAAGTTACCTGTTGCTTCTTTACGATAGCGGGCAATAAACGGAATAGTGGCACCTTCCTGGTGCAAATCGCAAATACTGCTAACTTGTTTAAGTGAAAGACTAAGAGCTGCGGCTATATGCTGTGAGTACTTTAATTCCATAAAAATCTTTTGGGGCAGCAAATGTAATATTCCGCATTAAAGAAAAAAATTTATCTGATCTGGCAAGTCGCTGCATTTTCTGGATAAGTACTTTTGCAGTTCAATTGCAAGCATGAAAAAACTATCTTTTGTTTTATTTATACTGTTTTTATCGAAATCAGACATTTTAGCACAACAAGAGGGACGCATGGAAACAGACAGGCCTGACCAGACCGAATCACCTTTTCTTACAAAACACAAATATCTTCAGGCAGAAATCGGGTTTAATATTGAAAACCACGACAAGCTTAAAACATTTGTTCATCCTACTGTCTTGTGGAAATATGGTTTATCAGAAAGATTTGAATTACGGCTGATAACCGAAAGCATCACACAAGAGACCCCGTTACTGATCCCATATGGCAATGATTTTATTTCCGGCATTTTGCCTGTACACATTGGCGGTAAGATTGCCCTGACTAATGAAAGAGGTATCGCTCCTAAAACATCGCTGATATTTCATGTGGCAGCACCAAAGGTTGCAAGCCAGAAATTCCATGCATCCAAATGGGCACCTAACTTTCGTTTTGTGATGCAGAATACCCTTTCGAAAACAGTGGGATTGGGCTATAATATTGGAGCCGAATGGGATGGCGAAACCAATACTCCTGGCTGGATCTACACTTTTGCTCCGGGTTTCAATATTGGCAAAAACTGGTACGGATATATTGAGGCTTTTGGAATGATTAAGAAAAATGAAAAAACGGAGCATGCTGTTGACGGTGGATTAGCTTACTACTTCTCTGAAAATACAAAAATTGATTTTTCGGGTGGCTTTGGCATAACCGAGTGTGCTGTTGACAATTATTTTGCGATTGGTTTTTCTTTCCGGTTTAATACACAAAAAAAGGAGAAATAACCTCCTCCTTTTTACAGTAATTCTTTATTGCTTTCTCAAGGGCCTTTCCTTCCAGATCCATTTCTATGAGCCGCCCTCCTTTATCTATAAGATAAGAAGTTGGTATAGCATGAATGTCCCACTGCTGCGCTGTCTTCGCTCTCCAACTGCCGGGATCATTTACCTGCAGCCATGTTATTTTATCTTTTTCAATTGCTTTTTTCCATTTGTCTGCATCATCATCAAGTGAAACGCCAAAAATCTCTAATCCTCTGGATTTGTATTTCGCATACAACTTCACAAGGCTTTTGTTTGAAGTACGGCAAGGCCCGCACCAGCTTGCCCAAAAATCGAGTAATACAACTTTTCCTTTTAGCGATGATAATTTTATTGTATCACCTGTAACAGAGGGTAATGCTATTTCATCTGCTTCCATTCCCTGCCTGGGCTGAGCAATTATTCCTCCCGCAATCAATAAAAAAATGATTAGGATTTTCGTTTTCTTTGCCATAATAAATTAACTCAGTTTTCAATTTTTTATTGCTCTTTTGATTTCAGCCTGTACCTGAATCCTGCATAAAACATGCGGCCTGTTACCGGAGCCCACACCATAGCCGCATCAAAGTACTGACCAAAAGGCTGTTCTGCACTTATAATAGCTTTGCCCTGGAAATAATTGGTAAGGTTTTCGGCACCAAGATAAAACTCCACAGGAATTTTTCTCCAAAGGTTTTTGTAACCTGTGCATTCATCAATACATATGATGGCGAAGATTCATCCCACTGGTATTGAGCCGGATTATCCGCTGCATGCGGCAATCGTTTTGTACCGTTGAATGTAACAGTATAATCAAATTTCCATTTAGCCACTTCGTATGCCAAGTTGATGAACCCACGATGTTTTGAAAGTAATGGCTTCTGCATCAGCATTCCATGATATGTTGTTTTTACATCAAACAGGCGCCAGGCCAGGCGCAGCTCCAGTTTTTCAGCAATTCATAATTGATCTCTGCCTGAAAGCTGTTTGAAAATGAATGGCCAACGAGGTTATAGAAATTTACCTGCCGTGCTGTTTTGTCGAGATCCACCACCACCTGATTCTTAAAATCGGTGTGGAAAAAGTCTACCCCTATTGAACCATTCCTGTTAAAAAGCCGAAACCGCTGGTCAATTGAAATTCCTTCGTTCCAGGCAATTTCCTGTTCCAATCCATACGGTTTTGCGGCATCTGCCACAGTAATGTTCATTATCCTTGAGCTAACAAACACACTTGAATTTTCGGCGAAAATATTTGCTGTACGCTGTCCCTTTCCAGCAGCCAGTCGTATTACTGTCCCTTTTACCGGTTCGTAGCGGATATGCAGCCTTGGCGTCATGAATAAACCATAGATACTGTTATGATCAGCCCTTATACCGGCAATAGCACTGAATTTGTCGCCGCCGGTAAAAGTATACTCGAAAAAGGCACCGGCAACTGTTTCCTTTCTTTTAAATGCTGTAGCACGGAACAGTTCATCATATTTATCCGCCACCAAACTCATACCTGTTCTGAACTTATGGTTGGAGTTGGAGATAATTGACTGGTAAATAAGATTAGCATAAAAGTTTTGCTGTGTTGCATTGTAGACGGTTGTACCAAAGTACGAGTCCTGCTTATGATTGAAAACCGACAACTGCAAACCCACACTTTTATATTTTCGCCCGGGAAACACATAACCGATTTTTGTAAATGCTTCATACCGGCCAATGTTAAATCCAAGACCATATTTATTGGTGGTAAGTTTATCCTTACCGGGATCGAAGGATGTAAGACCCCCGGTTTTATCATCCAGCAACACTCGAATTCCTGCCTGCGCTTCAAGGCCCTTGTCGCCAAAGTATTGCCACCTGTTCAATGCGGCAAAAAGATTTCCGGAAGGTGAATCCCTGAATCCATCCTCATTAAAGTCCACATCTGTTTTTTTCATGAATGCATCATGTAACAATAAGGCCGTTGACCATTTTTTGTTTACCTGTTGTGTAAGGTTCAGATTCATGTCCGTTTTTCCCATTTCATTTACATAAGCATTAGCATATAAACGATCGCCATTTTCAGGCTTGGTAAGTTCAACATTAATCTGGCCGGCAATGCTCTCAAAGCCGTTTACCACAGAGCCTACGCCTTTTGACAACTGTATGGACTCTACCCATGTACCCGGAATTGAATTAAGACCCAATGGTGTTGCTAAACCTCTAGGCCCTGGAAGGTTTTCAACAGTTAGCTGCGTATAGTTTCCGGCAAGGCCTAATAACTGCACCTGTTTGGAACCGGTTACTGCATCATTATAAGATACATCAACCGACGGGTTCGTTTCAAAACTTTCGCTAAGGTTACAACAGGCTGCTTTGCCCAATTCCCTTTTTGTCATTACCTGTGTTCGCACCGTTGAAAGAGTTGAAACATACGTTGACCTTTTTATTGCCAGCACTTTGATTCCTTCCATTGGCTTTGATTTGTTCAAAACAATGGTAAGATGATCTCCCTGTGTTACATTCATTCGTTCTGGCTGAAAGCCTACATAACTCACTTCGATAACAGCTTTTTCGTTTTCTGATTCAAGGCTGAAGAATCCATTTGATTTGGTAACAAGTCCGCCACTGCCACCGATCAAAAATATGCTGGCACCGGCAAGCGGCTTCAATATGCCGTTATTTTCTTCTTCCATGATAACACCCATTACTTTGCCTTTGTGATGTTCTGAATTATGTTCAGCCACTTTTGCAGCATCACGATAAAGGCAACATTCTGGTAATGAATTATACACTTCGTCCGCAGCAATAAAAGACTCTGTATCATGACCTACTTCCGCAATTTTTTGCTGTATTTTTTCTTTTGAAGTTTTGAGCGGATTAAAACTGACTTTCATTAACTGGGTTTTACTGTCCCATTCGGCTGTTTTTGCTCCATTCTTTTTTGCAGCGTCTATTATACGTTTTTCGCACATGGCACAACTGCCTGACACTTTAAAACTGATTACAGTATCCTTACTGCCTTGTGCAGTACCCAGTAAACTAAGCAACAACCCTGCAATCAACACATACATTTTCATACACACTTTGTTTATAAGGAATAAACCCGCAATACCTAATCCTTGCGTCAACAACGAAGCAACGATACAGGAAGTACATTCTTCCTTCACACTCGGAGAAAATACTGCTGGTAGATTCCATAGCGGTTTCCTCCGGTCATTTGCTGACCGGAGGAAAACCAGGTTTAAAAAATTTTACTTAATGCTTTTCGCATTTTGCACCGTCCTTGCAGCAGTCCATTTTTTGGGCGGCATCATCTTTCTTGCAGCAGTCTTTACCATTGTGACCTTCTTTTGCACACTGCGCTTTGTCACCTTCCTTTTTGCAACAAGCTTTTCCATCGTGGCCTTCTTTTGCACACTGCGCTTTGTCACCTTCCTTTTTGCAACAAGCTTTTCCATCGTGGCCTTCTTTTGTACACTGCGCTTTATCTCCATCTTTCTTACAGCATGATTTTCCTTCATGGCCTTCTGTCTTATGGCTGTCGTCTTTGTGCATGCCGCAGTTCATTGCAGCATTGCCGCTTTCCATTTTGGTGCATTTGCCGTCTTTCTTTTCGCATTTATCAGAGCAGGTATGTTTTTCCTCTTTAGCATCAGTAACCCTTTCGTACTTGCAGCAACCAGGCAGTTTATTATATACATCTGCTGTGGTTTTAAACCCTGGATTATCATGCCCTACATCAGCAATCTTCTGCTGAATTTTAGCGGTATTTGTTAAGCTGCTTTCATAAGTAACCGTAAGCTGTTTTGAGTCTGCATTCCAGTTTGCAGCCGCTGCACCAGCCTCTTTTGCCGCTTTCTCAATACGGGTTTTACACATGCCGCAGTTACCTGAAACCTGGAATGATTCAGTTTTTGTTTGTCCCGATGAATTGAAAGTAAATGCGAGTAATAAAACAGCTGCAGATAATAATTTTATCGTTTTCATTATTTTAATTTTTTATTCAGTTAATAAAAGGCCTTACACACCTGTGTGACAAGTGTGTGTACTTAAAAACTGAATCTCAAATTCTGAAAACATTAATCTGCAGGTAGGTATCCTGCAGCGACAGCAATGGCGGAGAATGATCCTGGAAATGAACAGGAGTATATTCACTTTCAAAAGGAGATACCATAAAAGCAGAAGGAACGCTTACGGGCTGTTCAATCTTTTGCAATTCATAAGTAAACTCCGGCAATTTGCTCAGGTCCTGATCCAACTTTACCACTTTCACCTCATCATGACGGCAGCCGCTTGATTCATGTGAGCATCCCGCAACTGCCGCACTCGTCAGTAGTTTTTCAAAGAGATGAACGGATGACAGCTTCTTCATACAGTAATGGTAATTAATTACCACACCGCAGGTTACTACGAAGTAAAAAAGACTGATATGGCGAATAGCGCCTTCTTCATTCCTGTAAAGATAACATGATTTTGCAGATGTACGAAAGCATCTTTGCTTTTTAACAGTGATTTGATAATCAGTTTACAAAGCCCCAATAAATTCCAGCCCTGAACTGTAAGCCAGGCATAGCATAACCCGGCGCCACCATATTGTTGCCGGTAAAGCCAAAACCACTATCGCTTTTAAATTGTGCCGTATTGAGATTCTCGAACCTGATAAATGCTTTAAAGGGTCTTATCCTGAAATGAACATATGCGGAGATATCGGGAAGCTTATTTTTAACAGTAATAGTGTCCTGATAGAAGAACCTTCCTAATACAGGTGCATACCCATCTGCCTTATATGCGGACCGGTACCTCGCTTCCAGCCCCATTGCGATGTCGAGGTTTTTAAAACCAAGGTTACCCTCATACGCAAAACGGTTCCTGGTATAGATAAGCGGCAGGTTAACCGGGGCATCACCAATAGGTTGCTGCAGGTAAATATCCGTATGCCAGTTCCAGCGTTTACCCACCTTGAATGTCTTATGCAAAGCAACCTGCAATACATTAAATACCGTACTTTCCTGTTTCAGCTGATAATAATTGGCCAGGTAAGAATAATTTGTAACCAGGTAATAATGGCCCGATATTCTAAGCTTATATGATGGCAAAGAGTAGGAGACAAAAATATGAGTTGTATTTTCCTTTTTAAAGTTTATAGTGGACTTCAAAAGGTAAAAACTGCTGCGGCTGTCAAAAATAAAAGGAGGTGTTCTGTTTACATTTTCAAAGCCGGCTTTCAGATAGCCCAGTTTCTTGCCGATAAGACTTTCCAAACTTATATGTGCGTCAAAGTCACCTTTATTAAATCCTGTAAAAAAAAGCTTTGCATTCGCTTCAATATCCCACTTCTGATTGCGGCTTTTATTCCTGTATTCAGCATGGCCAATTGTGTTGACAAACGACTCTGAACCTGAAGACAGTTCTCCGTTAATTAACTGAAAATTGATACCGACCTTAATAAACTGGTGAAGATTTTTTGCATCCGGAAACTGATAAATAGAAAAATCATTAGAAATTATTTTCCAGTTTTCTCGCAGAATGAGGGTATCAAGCGGTTTATGTAATGCCGTATCAAAATACTTCTTGTAATAAGAAGAATCGCCAATATAATCCTGGTAAACATACCGCTGCTGATCCCAGTTAAGTGTATGCTGAAAACGCAGTCTTGGATAAAACAATGGAATAACGGTAGAGTCTGTTACCAGTGAATCTTTTCTGCCAAGGTCATATTGTTGCCGGAGAACAACAGTAAAAGATTATACCTGTTCCCGGTATTAAATTTTGTACTGAAAAAATTGGAAGAAAAACTTTCTTCATCCCAATATATGTTGGAATGATAAACCTGTCCTTAAAATTGGGATTGTCTAAAGGCCTGACCAGTCCCTGTATCAATTATACCGCCATTTTCGGCTGAAGCCAATTTGTTTCCCAGTAGTACAAAATAATTGGTATAGCGCAGGTTCTTCGATTGGTATCTTGAGGTAAAAAGATAGTTATTGTGATTTGTCTTCTGGCTTTTAAAAAACCCGGGCCATTAATCAGCCTGTATTGAAATGAAAAATTCCAGTTTGGCTTAATATTTTGCGTATGCAGCAATTCAATTATCTGCTCTGTGCGGCTCCCGAGCAAATAGTTTATTTCGGAATATGGTCTAGTTGTATTAAAGAAACGTACGTTTTCCAATTTCCATTTATACACATCAAAAGCATGAAAGCCGGGGTCAAAGCCAGCGTTCATTTCAGGCGAGAATAATAAGGAACGGGAAGCATTACCGGTATTGCCCAGGTAAATATTGGTTGCCGGAACCGGAAACCTTTTTGTAAAATCTGTTATAGAAGAATCAAGTTTATAAGAACGGGTGGAGTCGAGATAGCGAAAACTGATAGTAATTGAATCTTCGCTCTTATCCCTGTGCTGCAGACTGTCTGTTCCGCCACCTGCATTATTAAAAGAACCTCCCATATTCCGAACCCTGTCGCCAACCTGCCGCATGATTTGCGGATCCTGTGCTTTAACCTTTGTAAAGCAGCACAAAAAAATTGCGAGAAAAAAGATATATGTAGTTTTTTTTAATCCGGTCAAAATAGTAGAATTCTTAAAAATTGCCTGCAAAATAGCCCGCAAATGTAAAAAGACCGGTTTTAATTTGTTAATAATATTACTGTGCTGTCAATAACGATAAAAATCACAATATTCCTCATCGCAAAGCAGTTTTTTAAGCACAGGGTTTTTTAATACATCCGTGTAGTCTACCCATTTGCCGTTCATTTTGATTTTTCTATAAATCAGCCGTATGCCCTGGCTGTAATCTACCCACCAGTAAATATGCCCGGTATACAAAGGTTGTATTGGCTTAGCATCCTGTTTGTGCCAGCCATATATTGCTTCCCTGCCGGGTTTAACATCCCTGCTGATTTTTCCGCTGATTACAACATCTTTTTTAATACCGGCTATCAACCCCTTTTTTCCTTTTCTCTGCCCTTCGATGATTAAATGATGTTGCCACATGGTGGGTGTACTGTCACGAAAAGCATACATCGGCACCGGTTCCGGTTTTATCCTGGCAGCTCTGTAAATATCATCAACCATCTTTCGGGTGGGTAAAAAACAACCGGTTGAATCAGCAATGCGCTGGGCTGCCACAGGTGTTATATTTACCCTGGCCCAGTCTGCATCGGTACCTATACAGAGGTAATCGGGTGTTACAAAAAAAGTAGCCTTTATCATTTTTCCTGTTACAGAATCTGTGACGGTTACTTTAACCGGAACCAGCTTTTTTAAAAAGCCCGGAATATTGCCGGCAAATACTTCCCCCAAAACAAACGAATCTCTGGCTGCCCATTTCATGGCAATTGCCTGTTTATAGAATTCACTCCCGGAAATTCTATCCTTTTTTTTAACTCCCCGTATTTCAATAGCTGGTTTGCAGGCAGAAAAAAACAACAGTAAAAGGTATATCCGAAACATAGTGCAAGGTAAAAAAACTCAGTATTACCAGCGCCTGACTATTTACTAACCATTACCTTTGCACAAATTTTTCCAGATATGAATCTCCACGAATACCAGGCTAAAGAATTATTGAAGAAATACAATGTTCCGGTGCAGGAAGGCTTTGCCTGCAGCACCGTTCAGGAGGCCGAAGAAGCTTACCGACAGATTAAAACACAATCGGGCAGCAAGTTCGCTGTTGTAAAAGCACAAATTCATGCCGGAGGCCGTGGTAAAGGCACTATCAAAGAAAATGGGATAAATGGTGTGAAAGTAGCCAAGTCGCTTGAGGACATTCAGGAATTTGCCACAAAAATTCTTGGGGGAACACTGGTAACATTGCAAACCGGGCCTGCCGGTAAAGTGGTAAACAAAATATTTGTTGCCACAGATATGTACTATGATGGCCCTACTGAAAGAAAAGAATTTTATCTCTCCATACTGCTTGACCGGACGAAAGGGCAGAATGTAATTATGTACAGCACCGAAGGTGGTATGAACATTGAAGAAGTAGCCCACAATACGCCTGAAAAGATTTTTAAAGAATGGGTTCACCCGGCTGGCGGATTACAGGGTTTCCAGGCAAGAAAGATAGCCTTTAACCTTGGTCTGAGTGGTGAATCTTTTAAGAACTGTGTAAAGTTTGTTACCAGCCTGTACAATGCCTATGCAGGGCTAGACTGCTCTATGCTGGAAATTAACCCGCTGTTCAAAGCGGCTGATGATAAAATTATTGCCGTTGACTGTAAAATGAATCTTGATGAAAATGCGCTGATGCGCCATCCGGATCTTGCCTCTATGCGTGACATTACCGAGGAAGACCCAACTGAAGTGGAAGCCGGACAATACAACCTGAACTTTGTGAAATTAGATGGCAACGTGGGCTGTATGGTTAATGGCGCCGGTTTGGCAATGGCCACAATGGATATGATTAAACTGAGCGGTGGTGAGCCTGCCAACTTCCTTGATGTGGGTGGTACGGCCAATGCACAAACTGTTGAGGCAGGCTTCAAAATCATTCTGAAAGACCCGAACGTAAAAGCAATCCTTATCAACATATTTGGCGGTATCGTTCGCTGCGACCGTGTGGCACAAGGTGTGATAGATGCCTACAAAAACCTGGGAAACATCAACATCCCTATCATTGTTCGCCTGCAGGGTACTAATGCCGAGGAAGCCAAGAAGCTGATTGATGAAAGCGGACTAAAAGTACAATCGGCCATCCTGCTGAGCGAGGCGGCTGATTTGGTGAAGAAAGCAGTGGCGTAATGTATGGTCTTACTGAGCTTATCGAAGTATGAATTATGAAAACACGAATCCCGTCTCGTTTAAAACGAGACGGGATTTCTTATGCAATACTCCGGAATACAGCATCACTTCATTGATAACGATTATGGCGAAAAACCGTTTTGGTTTCAAGTGATGGTTTTCCCCGCCCCGCTTTATGCAGGGCGGGGTTTTTATTCTTTAGAAAGCACTGCTTTATCTTTGCTGCATGTCATTTACCATCCGCCCCATACAACCCGCCGATAACCCGGTCATTGCTTCCATCATCCGAAATACACTGGAAGAGTTTGGTGCAAACCATCCCGGCACCGTGTATTATGACAAAACAACAGATGCACTTTACGAACTTTTTCAAAAAGAAAAATCAGCTTATTTCATTGCAGAAAAAGACGGGAAGATTGTTGGTGGAGGCGGCACCTATCCTACTGATGGCCTGCCGGCCGATACCTGCGAACTGGTAAAGATGTACCTGTTGCCCGAAGCCAGGGGAACCGGCCTGGGGTCTCAACTAATAACCATCTGTATTGAACAGGCAAAGACTTTTGGCTTCAATAAAATATATCTCGAAACCATGAACGAACTGAAGGCCGCCCTGAAAGTATATGCCCGTATGGGCTTTTTTTATCTTGACGGCCCGATGGGCCACAGCGGGCATTTTGGCTGTCCGCTGTGGATGATTAAGATTCTATAAATAAAAGGGGCATAATGCCCCCGATATCTTTTCTGTAATAAAGCATTATTTTCCTCTTACTTTATCAACCTGTGCCTTCAGCAGGTACACCTGGAAACCGATATTGAAAGAGAACCCGCCGCTGCCATCATAACTCTTATACTTTGTTCTTTCATATCCCATCAGCGCATCAATAGACACATTATCGCTGATAAAAATCGCAGCTCCGCCTCCAATAAAAAAATTGGTACCGGAATTT
Organism: Chitinophagaceae bacterium; assembly: GCA_016719815.1. GTDB lineage: Bacteria > Bacteroidota > Bacteroidia > Chitinophagales > Chitinophagaceae > JJ008. Next base: position 53,951 of record JADJYK010000019.1, read on the forward strand.
TTTGAAGTATAAGTACCGGAAGTGTACTTAGAACTTAAATAATTAAAAAAAGTATGAATTATCGGACGAACCGGCTGATTTTCTGTTGTAAAATAATAACGTACAAATGGCCCGATACCAAAGTCAGTTGTTTTGCTGTCACCGGCTTTTGAATGACCCAATGTAACGTTGCCGCCAACTGCAAGGTTATCGATAACAAATAAACCGGCATTGGGGGTAAAGGCAATCTCTGTTGCATTTTTTGCTGTATTCAGGCGAAAACTACCACCTACCATCCAGTCGTTTGCATGTGTTTGTGCACTGGCCGTTGTGATAGCAGCAACAGCAAAAATCCTAAAATAATTTTCTTCATAATATCAATTTTTATTGATTACAAATGTAGTATAAGTCATTAAAACAATTAACGATTTTATGCAATGCCTATAAAACAGCCACTTCATATACCGGGCTAAACAAGTACACTTTTGCGGTGGCCACTTCTGTGCATTTGAATCGTTTTCGCAACTTTTCTCCCTTTCTGAACACCCGTCCATCCTTTAACCTGAACAGGCTGCCAGGAGGAAGGTCCTCTACAAGATGATGATCCCTTTTATTTTCATCGTAGCGGTGTAACACCCTGAGCAGCCCTTCTTCTGCACAACTGCTGGCAGCAGGGTTATGCAGCGACTGTAACAGTTCGCATTCAATATCTGCCGGAAAAACTTTCCCATTCACAAACTGCTTCAGTAATCCTGAAAAAATCATTTTCCATTCCCTGCCATGGGCCTGCACCCCTCTGCCATATTGTTCAAAGGTGAGCAGGTGGGCAATTTCATGCAGGAGTGTAACAAGGAATGAGTACTTGTTAAGGTTGCCGTTTACGCTAATGCGGTGGTTGGTATAGTGTGTACGGTGGCGATAATCACCTAAAATACTTTTTCGCTCCTTTGCAATAGTTAGATGCACTTTGTACTGATGCAGGTAAGCAAGTACTGCCTCCCCGGTGGCCGGAGGAAGAAAATGCTGCAAATGCGATACCGGAACTTCTTTTTTAGGCATTCTCCTTTTTCTTCTTCAGCAGTTTCATAAGTGCCCTCGTTTCTACAGCGGTGTAAACGATATATAAGGCCGCACAAACAAACAGGCCGGGCTTATTAACCTCTTTGCCTGCCATCCAGAAATATATAAAAGCGGCAAAGACGATAACCATAAACTTGATAATAAAGCTGCCATTAACTGCTCTTATAAATGCATACTGGTTGGAAGACCTGAACGATTTCTGTGTAATAAAGTAGGCTGCCATGCTTACTGCAAAAAGGACAAGATTCCCGATAATCACCAGAGCAGGGTCAATATCATTTTTTAACAGCCAGTTTTTGCCGGTAATAAAAAAAACAGAAAGCACAGCAAAAACGATGAGCATGGGCCTCAGGGGCGAATGAATTTCTTTAGTCATTTTTATCAGTACGGCTTGTTTCCTTGAATAATTTATAAAAAAAAGAGGCCAGTATGAGCAAAGGTAAAGCACAGGTAAGCACCGGTGAAATATTCAGCCATTCATCGGCCTTTATTCCTGCAAAAACACCTATGGCAATGGCTGCAATAAGTTGTGAACCAAGCCCGGCATACCTGAGGAGAAATTTTCTATTGCTCTCTGACTGCTGCTTTTTGTTGATCATTGCTGTTTAATTCTTCAGTAAATGTTCCCATATGGCATTGGCCGTTAAATGTGGCTGTGGGTTCAATTTGCAGTTTGCCTGTATACAGGTTTCCTTTTACCAATGCGTCGCCCCGAAGTTGCAGCAACTCCTTTGCCCTTACATTACCAGTTATTTTTCCTGTTATATCGGCCTGGCTGCACATAAGGTCACCTTCGACCAGCCCGCTGTTGCCAATAATAATTTTTGCGGCACTGTAAATATTACCTATTACAGTTCCGTCGATGCGGAGATCGCCACTGCTTTTCATATCACCGGTAAGAGTGGTGCCGGCGGCAATAAGTGTTGCCCCTGTACCATTTGTAACAGCCTGTTGCATTTCTGGTTTGTTTTTGTTGAACATATGTCAGATTGATTAATCCTGCATCTCTTCGGGTTTAGGCACATCCAGTTTCACAGTATCCAGTTTAGCAACATTTCCGCCACTCAGTGCTCTTTTTAATCCTTCAATATATTGTACATTTTGCTGGTTTTGCTTTTCCAGCCCATCCACCCTGTATTTTAATTCTCTTAATTCTGCTGCTGATTTATAGTCGGTGTTAGTACCCGGAATATAATACTTAAGCGGCGTAAACACTATCAGCGCTACTGTTAGCCCTACCAATAATACAAAAATTGTGCTCAAAACAATATAAACACTTAGTCTTGAGAGTTTAAAGGTTACTACCTCCTCATAAGTGTCATCATTCATCACCACCAGCCGGTAGCGGTTTCGCAGTCTTTTTAGCGTAGAGCCGGCCTCTAGTTTTAGCATATTTCAGAATTTGGAAATTAAAGGTACGCATTGAAGCCTGTTTTGGCCAGCTTCTGCACCTCAAATTCTTATAAAAAAATGACTTAGTTTTATACTAAATTATTTGAAATTCAGTTAATAAGACTTTAGATTGCGGCGGAAATGCGACATTACCAAAATACTGTATTTATAACCACCCTCCTTATCCTTTTGCAGGTATTTGTACCTGCATCGGGGCAATTGGGTTTACATTCGATATCAAGAAGCCAAAAGAATACGATGAAAGGGTGCTGCGTTCAGAAAAATCTGACCAGAAAAAATTCACCCTCCCCAAACGCTTTATTCAAAATACAGTAACCCATTACAACTATTATTTTAACGCCAACAATAAGCTGAACGAGGTACTGGAAAGAGCCAAGGAATCTTTTAAAGACGATTACAGCCGCCTGCTCCCCTTCTATAATTATTCACTGGATATTACAGCTAAAGACTCCATCCAGTTAGACTCTGTCACCTATAAATCATCAACAGGTATTGCCCTGCATGACCTGCGCAGCGACTGGACAGATAATCTCTACCTGTTGTGGGGAGCCGCTTTCTACCTGCAAAAGAAATTTGACTCTGCCTACCTGATGTTTCAGTTCATAAACTATGCCTATGCGCCTAAAGAGAAAGATGGCTATTATAAAACCATTGGCAGTTCGAGAGATGGCAACCAGGCGTACAGTATTGCCACAAAAGAAAAAGGGGGGCTTCACAGAAAGCTGCTATCCCAGCCACCCAGCCGCAACGATGCATTTATCTGGCAAATTCGCAATTTTCTTGTACAGGACCAGTTTGCTGAAGCTGCCAGCCTGATTGTAACACTGCGTAATGATCCGGCCTTTCCTAAAAGACTAAACAGCAATCTGGCAGAAGTACAGGCATTATGGTTTTATAAACAAAATATGTGGGACAGTGCCGCCCTGCATCTTGAGGCAGCATTGGATAACGCCACCAACAAACAGGAAAAAGCCAGATGGGAATACCTGATAGCACAGTTGTATGAGCTAAGCAAAACTATAAAGAATCTACCCGGTTTTATGGCAAAGTAAGCAGTCATACCACAGACCCCGTACTGGACATTTATGCCCGGCTGTATGCTATACGGGTGAACAAAGATGAGGGTGAAAAAACAATTGAGAAAAATGTGGATGACCTGCTGAAGATGTCAAAAAGAGATAAGTATACCGACTACCAGGATATTATTTACTACATGGCTGCCCAGATGCAGCTGGAAGGCAAGAACACTGATGAAGCCATCCGCCTGTTGAAAAAGAGTATAGAGACAGCATCCAACAACCCGGCACAAAAAAACAGGGCATTCCTGCAACTGGCTGAGTTATCTTACACACAAAAGAAATACAGAGATGCTTTCAACTTTTACGACAGCCTTAACCTGAACGACACTGCTATAAAAAAACCAGAAGAAATTACTTCCAGAAAAACAGCCTTAGGCTTTCTTGCCACAAACCTTGAAATAGCTGAAAGACAGGACAGCCTGCAACGTATTGCTGCCCTGCCCGAAGATGAAAGAAAAGAGTTTGTGAAAAAACTGGCAAAAACTCTCAGAAAGCAAAAAGGACTAAAGGATGAGCCGCTTACAACCGGTTCTGTACAACCCTCTGCGATACAACAACCGCCGCTGTTTGCCGGCAACCAAAAAGGTGAATGGTATTTTTATAATACTTCTTCCAGAAACCGTGGCCTGTCTGATTTCAAAACAAGATGGGGCAACAGGCCCAACGTTGATAATTGGCGTCGGAGTTCCACAATTGTTGCAGGCATGCAAAATCAAAACTCGCCTAACCCGCAACAGCAAACCGGCAATAATAACACCCAAAACCCGCAGCAGGGCGAGATAACTTTTGAAAGCCTGTATGACAATCTGCCGGTCAATGAAAGTAAAAAAAGAATATCGGATGATTCGTTGCAGACAGCTCTTTTCAATATTGGAAAGTCATACACACAGGACATTGAAGATTGCTTTGCCGCAACTGAAACATTTGAAAGGTTGCGTACACAATTCCCGGCATATGAAAAAATGGATGAAGTGCTGTTTAACCTGTTTTATTGCTACAGCAAAAACGGCGAAACAGCAAAAGCGGCTGCCATCAAAAAACTGATGTCGGAAAAGCATACAGGCAGCAACTTTACCACTATCGTAACAACCGGAAAAAACCCGCAGGCGAAAGCTGCTAATACAGAAGCCACACTTGCTTACGAAAAAATATATAACCTGTTTATTGAAGGGAATTTCAGTAAGGCCGTTGCTGATAAAAAAGCTGCTGACAGTCTTTATGGTGATAACTACTGGACACCGCAATTATTATACATAGAAGCTGTGTATTACATTAAGCAAAGGCAAGACAGCACTGCAAAAGATGTACTCAATTCTATTGTAGCAAAATTTCCTAACACTCCGCTGGCAGGAAAAGCCACCAACCTGGTTGATGCGCTGAGCCGGAGGGCAGAAATTGAAGAAGAACTGAAGAACCTGAATGTAACCAGGAAGGAGAATCCAAGCAATAAACCCGCAGTAGTTTCTACTGTTTCAGTTAACAAACCTGTGGCCGATTCGTTAAAAACACAGCAGCCCCTGGTAGTTAATAACCCGGTTAAACCTACACCCGACACTATCAGTACAAAACCTGCTGTTCCGTTAGTGGTGAGTGCGCCGTATGCAAATTCGCCAGATGCACCTCATTATGTAGTCTTATTATTAAATAAAGTTGATCCTGTTTTTTCCAATGAAGCCAAGAATGCTTTTGCCAGGTATAACCGTGAAACTTACTATAACAAAACATATTCAATTGACCTGTTCCAGCTCGATAATGACAATAAACTGATGCTGATAGCACCCTTTTCCAACGCACAGGATGCCATATCTTATATCGATAAAGCAAAACCTAAAACGGCAACAGAAATATTGCCCTGGCTAACAGGCGGCAAATACAGTTTTCTGATATTGACCGATACCAATTTTAATTTGCTGAAAGAAAAGAAAGATGCTGAAGCCTACAGAACATTCCTGAATCAGTATTTTCCCGGCAAGTTTTAACAATTAATCCGCTGCGGTTTCTTTTTTTGCAAAAAATTAATTACCGATTACTATCCGCCGCAGGCATTTTATGTATTTTCGGTTTTGATTATATAAGGCCTAAACCTGGTAATCAACCCGACAAAAAAATGATATGAAAAAAGCGGTCCGTATTTTCTGGAGTATTTTTTTTATTGGTTTTACAGCTTTCATCGCATTATTGCTGATGGCCAACTTTGGCTTTTTTGGTAAGATGCCAACTCTCTATGAACTGGAAAATCCGTCAATCCTGCAGGCTTCAGAAGTATATTCAGACGATGGCACACTGATGGGCAAATACTACCGTGAAAACGGGAACAGGAGTATTGTAAAATACAGCGACATCTCACAGCATATTATAAACGGCCTGATTGCCACAGAAGACAAACGTTTTTACAATCACCCCGGCATTGATATGAAAGGCACATTAAGAGCTGCCGTAACACTGGGCCGGCAAGGTGGGGGCAGTACTTTAACGCAGCAACTTGCAAAAGCTTTACTGGAGCATGGCCGTGGAAGTAAAGTAGGCCGTGTATTTGAAAAACTGAAAGAATGGATTATTGCCGTTAAGCTGGAAAAGAATTTCACCAAAGAAGAGATTATTACTTTATACCTCAATACCGTTCCCTACTCAGATAACGTATTCGGCATCCGCAATGCGGCCAGAACATTTTTTCAGAAAGAACCCGACCGGCTTTCTGTTGATGAAGCGGCCCTGCTCGTTGGGATGATCAACGGACCTGGGTTGTATAGTCCACGCAGAAACCCCAAAGCTGCCCTGGACAGGCGCAACCTGGTTATTAGCCGTATGGAGGAAAACGGAAATTTAACCCCTGCCGAAGCTGCAAAATTCAAAGCTCTTCCCATCAAACTGAATTACAGGAAGCTGGACGAAAACACAGGTTATGCTCCTTATTTCAGGGATGTGCTTCGCTCTGAACTGAAAACAATTTTAAAAGAACTAAAAAAGCCAAACGGTGACTCATACGACCTGTATGATGACGGGCTTAAAATTTACACAACTATCAACCTGCAGATGCAGCAATATGCTGAGGAAGGTATGGCTCAGCACATGGCCATGATGCAAAAGGGTATCAGTGCCAGGGGTAACTTTAAGAATTTCAGCATCTGGAAAGGACATGAGAAAATAATAGAGAAGGCCATCAAAGAATCTGACCGCTGGAAGAACATGGAAGAAGACGGTTATAGTGATAAAGAAATCAGGGCCAGTTTTGAGGTTAAAGTTCCCATGAAGGTATTTGCCTGGAATACCAAACGGGAAAAAGATACCACCATGACTCCGTCTGATTCCATTAAATACCATTTACAAATGGAACAGGCAGGTTTTATGGCTATGGACCCGATAACTGGTGATGTAAAGGCATGGGTGGGTGGCATCAACTTTAAAACATATAAGAATGACCACGTCAACCTGGGCACAAAAAGACAGGTTGGTTCAACTATCAAACCCTTTTTATATGCCCAGGCAATAGAAGAAAGGGGATTTACTCCTGATACAGACGTTGAAAATGTGGCACAAAATTTCGGAGGCGGTGCATGGGTGCCGGCCGGCAGACGGTGCGGCGGCGGAACCATGACGATGGCCAATGCCCTTGCCTATTCTAAGAACTGCGCTACAGCTTACATTATGAAACAAGTAGGTCCAAAGCAGTTTTCAGAATTCCTGAGCCGCATCAGCATACCAACTGAAGTAAAGCCTTACCCCTCCATTTGCCTGGGCACCTGCGATCTTTCCATTTTTGAAATGCTCTGGGGCTATACCATTTTTGCCGGTCGTGGCTTTTCTACCAAACCCATTGCCATCAACAGGATTGAAGACCGCAATGGTGTGGTAATAAAAAGATTTGACAATACAACTAACAGGAAAGAAGCCATCAGCGAAGTAACATCATATACAATGTGCAAGATGATGCAGGGTACTGTTGACAGGGGTACGGCCAGGGGTCTGCGCTCAAGAGTTGGTGCTGCTGAGATGGGTGGCAAAACAGGTACCACCGATGATAATGCCGATGCCTGGTTTATTGGCTATACACCGCAATTACTCGCAGGCTCATGGGTGGGATTTGAATACAATTTTATGCGCAACACGGCCGATGGCAATACCATTGCCCGTCCTATTACAGAATACTTTTTTAGAAAAGTTCTGGCTGATGGTAAACTGGGCTATGAAAGAGACGCCAAGTTCATCAAGCCTGAAGAAATGGAAAACGAAATCAACAGTGCTGATATTTTTATCAGCGAAACCGACCCCAGCCCTGCCGGTGAAGGTGTAGACCAGGGTGTGGGCGATGCCAGCGATTATATGTATGAAGATAATGGCGATACTCTCGGCCCTGAATCGCAGGAATATAAAGACGATGAACCACCAGCTCCCAAAAAAGACAAACCGGCCAAAAAAGATTCTCTAAACAAATCAGTGGTTTTTACTGATGATCGAAAACTAATAAACGGTAAAACAATCAAACCATAAGAAAAGAGGCTTCGGCCTCTTTTATTTTGCATTACATTCCATCAGTTTCCGGGGATCCAGTTGCATTTCAAATTTATACACCATCAGTTCCAGCTCATGACCGGGAAATAAATAGCCTACCGGCTGCCCTGCTTTCAGGCTTTGATTCTTTTTTACATACACCCTGCTCAGCCCGGAGTACCAGATGTAATAATCCTTAAAGAAAAAAACCACTTCCCACCTGCCCTCTTCATTCATCTGTATGTTTGAAACCTTACCGTCATGACAGGCCGTTACCAATGTGTCTTTACTTGCCAGAACAATTTTCTGGTCATGCTTATCCCAATGGTAGCCACTGGTATCCTGCTGCACAAGGCTTGCCCCATTTAACGGGCATTGAAGCCGGATGGAATCCTTTTGCGCTGTTGCCACCTGTACAGCAATTAAGAATAAAGCTATTGCCAATAATGGCCTGCATAAACCGCATGATTGTAAAAGGGTTGTCTTCATTACGTTATATAGTTCAGTTTCTAAAGTTAATCGTATCTGTAAACAACTCATACTTGTGGAAAGAAATTCCCTTTCTCAAACACAAACAGTAAGCTATTATACTGCTTAAACAGTACCTTTGCCGCCAATTAAAAAAGCAAATAAATGTCAACATTATCTACTTCCATTGATTTCAGCCTGCCTTACAAAGTGGCTGATATTTCCCTTGCAGAATGGGGACGCAAAGAAATCCGCCTGGCCGAAGCCGAAATGCCCGGTCTTATGGCTATCCGTAAAGAATACGGGCCCAGCCAACCCCTCAAAGATGCCCGCATTGCCGGTTGTCTGCACATGACGATTCAAACTGCTGTTCTTATAGAAACACTTGTTGCCCTTGGTGCCGAAGTTAAATGGAGCTCCTGCAACATCTTCTCCACGCAAGACCATGCCGCTGCTGCCATTGCCGCTGCCGGTATTGGTGTATTTGCCTGGAAAGGACAAACCCAGGAAGAAGCCGACTGGTGTATTGAACAAACATTGTTCTTTGGCGGTGCCAACCGTCCGCTGAACATGATTCTTGATGATGGCGGTGATCTTACCAATATGGTGCTGGATACGTATCCCGAATTAGTGCAGCATGTAAAAGGCATCAGCGAAGAAACCACTACCGGTGTACACCGTTTATATGAAAGAGTGGCCAAAGGCACTTTACCAATTCCTGCCATTAATGTGAATGATTCTGTAACCAAATCAAAATTTGATAACAAATATGGTTGTAAAGAATCATTGGTAGATTCTATCCGCCGTGCCACTGATGTAATGCTGGCTGGTAAAGTTGCTGTAGTGGGTGGTTATGGTGATGTGGGTAAAGGTTCTGCTGCTTCATTATCCGGTGCCGGTTGCCGTGTTATCGTTACTGAGATTGACCCTATCTGTGCCCTGCAGGCTGCCATGGACGGTTTTGAAGTAAAGAAAATGATTGATGCGGTAAAAGAAGCCGACATCGTTGTTACCGCTTCCGGTTGCCGTGACCTTATTACCGGTGAACATTTTAAACTGATGAAGGATAAAACCATCGTTTGTAACATTGGCCACTTCGATATTGAAATTGATATTGCCTGGCTCAATACCAACTATGGCGATACAAAAGACACGGTAAAACCACAGGTGGATATTTACAATGTAGATGGCAAAGACATCATCATTCTTGCCGAAGGCCGACTGGTTAACCTGGGTTGTGCAACCGGACACCCCTCCTTTGTAATGAGTAACTCATTCTCTAACCAAACGCTGGCGCAGATAGAACTGTGGAATAACCACAAGAACTACGGAAACAATGTGTATGTATTGCCCAAGCATCTTGATGAGAAAGTGGCAAGGCTGCACCTCGCCAAGATTGGTGTGCAGCTTGATGAACTTACCACGGCACAGGCTGAATACCTCGGTATTACCAAAGAAGGACCGTTTAAGCCTGAGCATTACAGGTATTAATAAACATTCTTAAATAGTTGTAAAGCCCGGTTTAAACCGGGCTTTTTTATTAAATACCGTCACCAGGGTATAAACTACCTGACTGCTAAAAGCTACTTTACAGCAAACTTCACCGTATGTACAGAATAATAGCCAGCCTTCTCCTTTCTTTCATTCTTCTGCAGCAAGTAAATGCCCAGGACAGTACCGCATCCAAAGCCCATGCTAAGTATTGGTGTGAGTGCCTGGCAGAAGCAGATCCCCAACTTCCGGAGGATTCAATACTGCAAATGGTGGAAACCTGCCAGTCGCTCAGCATTACCAACCTGCTGAATAAAAAAATTATTGAAATAGGGCACCTGCTCGATTCAGCCATGCTTACCCGGTTCAATCAAATGGCTATAGCACTGATGCTGAAAGACTGTTTATTACTTTCCACTTTGCTGGAACCGAAAAAGGAAGCTGAACCTGTTTTCCGGGAAGAGAATCCTCAAAACATATTTATCCCTGATTCATTCTATAAGCCCTTTGGACTGATGCCCGGAGAGAAAAATAATTTGCTCCATGTTTGCAACATGGAAAACAAGGACAACAAATTTCAGCGCAGTGTTGATATACGCTGGGTTTTCAATAACCGGGAAGATGCGCTGAAATGGCACCGCCTGAAGCTGGAAGAAAATGCTGAAGGGGGCGAACCTGTAAAGGGTACATTCCAGGTGGATAATGCAGAAGAAATAAAAGTTTTTCGTGAATCGGCAAAAGCCGCCGAAATGCTGAAGGCCTTTGGCCTGGTACAGCGGCACCACTATTTCCTGTTTGTGGTGGAGAATGTGGTTTGTAAAGTATTTGTGGCTACCGACGGCACAGTAGATACGGATGGGGCATTGCCATTTGCCCGTGCGGCGGCCAGACAGGTGAAGGAAAACTTACCAAAATAGGTTAGAGCATTGCAACACCAAGTGAGCTTTTAGTATGTATTTTCTCTTTACTGATGGAACAGCAGCCTTTACCTTCTTTTAGGCTGACAGACGGCAGGCCCTTAATTTTCCTTCTCTTATTTTTTTCCCCGCTATGGGCGGGACAGGCCGCAGGCTTTGCCGGGCCAACGCACCTTTCGGCGACTGGCGGCGGAATAATTATTTGAACATTGGGGTTGTGAGAGGCAAGGTCTTGGACTCTGCTGCCTGTTTGGTGGGGCAACGGGGGCCTGTGCCCTGCCACGACAGGCAAGCCCGCCTTGAAAGTGTTTATAATAATGTGTTTCTTAAAGTACGGCTGGGCAAGGCGCTGGATGGTCGTTTGGTTTGGCAGTGAGGAGTTGTAACGTTACGGAGGGGAGTTGTAACAAAGCAGTAAGGAGTTGTAACGAAACAGTGAGGAGTTGTAACGAAGCAATAATAAGTTGTATCAAAGCAGTAAGGAGTTGTAGCGAAGCAGTGAGGAGTTGTAACGAAGCAGTAAGGAGTTGTAGCGAAGCAGTGAGGAGTTGTAACAAAGCAGTGAGGAATTGTAACAAAGCAGTAGAGAGAATATAAAAAGGGAGGGTGGCCAATTGGCCACCCTCCCTGCATTTTAAATGCTTACGTATGTAACTTATCAGGTTGTGATGACCTTGAACTTGATGCTGTTTACCTGTTTGTACTGTTGCGAGGTAGCTCCGAAAACGGATTTTACATACTTCTTTACGTTTTGGGCCACCGGCACCAAACCTGTGAGGGCATTGTAGAGTTCTTCGGTTCTGGTGATGCGGCTGTTGCTCCAGGCGGCGTATGCGTTTGACACATCGGAGTTGGCGGTTTGCAACTCGCCGAGTTTGGTGGCAAGGCCGGTGAGGTTGATGTCTGTTTCGTTGGGTGCATAAGCTGCTGTGGTGGTGAGCAGGTTAATGAGCCTTGCGAAGTGTTCCATCTGCTGGTCGTAGCTCTGCTGGGAGGCAGAGATGGTGTTGTCGGCCGGAACAGGGTCGCCGGGGTTGACGGGAGCCGGTGTTTCTTTTGGCTTTGCCCTTTCGCCCTGCAGTTTTTTGTTGATGGATTTAGCATCTTTTACTTTTTCTGCATCGGCACCGCAGGCTTCGAATGCACTGACTACCCTTGTGGCGAGGGGCTTGAGCCCTTCGAATGCAGCCATGCGGACGTTGACGGCATTGTTGAAAGTGGTTTGTGCAGCGATGACCCCGTTGAGTGCTGTGCGGGCATCGGTGTACCTGGTGTTGAGCCCGGCGACTGTGAGTGCTGCTGATGAGGGATTGTAAGTGGGGTAAGAGGTACAGAAGGCGATAAGGTCCTGGAAGTTTGCCAGATTTTTGGCATGTCCAGTTTCGTTGAATGTTGCCATTTCGGAAAGGTTTGTTTAGTTAAAAAAATAAATAAGCGTCAGATATAGGGGTGATGGTGATACGGAACAATACCACTT
>JADJYK010000020.1 GCA_016719815.1 Chitinophagaceae bacterium
TTTTAACGGCTGAAACTCATTGGCTTGGCCCCAAAAGAAAAACAGCCGACAAACTCCAGAATTTCATACAAGTGGAATTGAAAGCCATGGCGATGGAAGACAACCTATGGCAATCAAGTATTTTCTTACTGCCATCTTGTTTGTGTTATTTGATGTGGAGGTTATTTTCTTTTATCCTTATGCAGTGAACTTTAAGGGTTTGGGATGGCCGGGTTTTTGGGCGGTGGTGATGTTTATTGCATTTTTCCTTAGCGGATTCATATATATTATTAAGAAAGGTGCGTTGAAGTGGGAAGATTAAGAAATGAATATTGGTTATTAAAAATTGAAGATTGAGTGAACTTTGAATTTTAGTTGGTGTTAAATTATAAATCTTCAATCAAAATCTGAAATAGAATGTCACGTCCGGTATCATACAATATTATCCAAAAACCTCTTGAGGCTGACATCAGCATGGTTGAAATGCCTGATGGCCACATGGGTGAAGCTTTTTACCACTTCCTAGATAAGTAATGGTCTCGCCCGTAAAAACTCACTATGGCCAAAGGCTTTTGCCACTCCTGCTGCGGTATTGAGTTTATGGGAACGATGGGCTCTCATTACGATCTGGGACGATTTGGAGCTGAAAGAGTTGGTTTTTCGCCCCGACAGTGTGATTTGATGATGGTGATGGGTACCATTGCTAAGAAGATGGGACCCGTTGTAAAACAGGTTTATCTCCAAATGGCAGAGCCTCGTTGGGTAATGGCTGTGGGTGCTTGTGCCAGCAGCGGGGGGATATTTGATACATACAGTGTGTTGCAGGGAATTGATCAGGTAATACCTGTAGATGTGTATGTGCCGGGGTGTCCACCCAGACCAGAGGCAATAATTGATGGCTTGCTCCGCATCCAGGATTTGGTTGGAAAAGAAAGCCTGAGAAGAAGGGAGGGGGAACACTATAAAGCATTGTTGGAAAGTTATGGAATACAATAGGCAAATATGCCAATTGAAAATTTGAAAATGTGTAAATGCCATTAACAAACGAAACGATAAAAGCAAGGGTAACAGAAAAGTTTGGTGAACAGCTAACCGGTTTTGAAGAGCCTTATGGTATGCTCACCTTTGAAGCACCCAAAGAAATGAACCTTAAGGTGCTGAATTTTCTGTATGATGATGAAGAATTGAAATTTCGGTTTCTCACCGATATTACAGGGGTTCATTATCCGGACAAACCAGGCAGGGAACTGGTTGTAGTTTATCATTTGCACAACATGGTTGATAATGTTCGAATTCGCTTAAAAGTGTTCACAAATATTAACCAACCGGATATATATACAGTAACCGGACTGTTTTCTGCAGCTAACTGGATGGAACGAGAAACCTACGATTTTCTGGGGGTGAATTTTGTGGGCCATCCAAACCTGAAACGAATATTGAACGTGGAAGAAATGGATTACCACCCGTTGAGGAAAGAATTTCCGCTGGAAGATCAGACAAGAATTGATAAAGATGATGAAATGTTTGGAAGAGGATAATCAACAATAAAATGTCAGAGCACAACATAAAATTACCAGAAGGTAGTATTGAGAAAACCACCACTACGCTTAACCTGGGGCCAACACATCCGGCCACACACGGCGTAATGCAGAATATTCTTGAGCTGGATGGTGAGAGGATTGTATCTACAGAACAAACCATAGGTTACATTCACAGGGCTTTTGAAAAACTGGCCGAACGCAGACCACTGGCGCAAATTACCACACTTACCGACAGGTTGAATTACGTTTCGTCACCGCTTAATAATATGGGATGGCACCTTACCTGCGAGAAGTTGCTGGGTATAAAGACACCTAAGAGGGTTGACTACCTTCGTGTAATTGTAATGGAGTTGGCAAGAATTTCCGACCATCTTATCTGTAATTCCATTGCTGGTGTGGATGCCGGGGCATATACAGGCTTCCTCTATGTTATGCAATACAGGGAGTTGATATACGAAATCTATGAAGAAGTGTGCGGTGCCAGGATTACAACAAATATCGGCCGTATCGGTGGGTTTGAAAGAAATTTCAATGATATTGCTTTTCAGAAACTGGAAAAATTTCTGAAAGAATATCCACGGGTACTGAAAGAATTTGAAAACCTTTTTCAGCGAAACCGCATTTTCATGGACCGCACAAAAAATACAGGGGCCATCAGTGCAGAAAGGGCTTTGAATTATGGTTTTACAGGGCCAAACCTGAGAGCTGCAGGCATTGATTATGATGTGAGGGTACATACTCCTTACAGCAGTTATGAAGATTTTGATTTTAATATTCCTGTAGGTACTACAGGCGACAATTACGACCGCTTTTTAGTACGCAATCAGGAAATGTGGCAAAGTCTCCGCATCCTGGAACAGGCATACCAGAAAGTACAAGAGTTTAAAGGTTCCGAAGCGGAAGTGTATCATGCTGATGTACCAGAATATTATTTGCCTCCCAAAGCCGATGTATATACGAAGATGGAAGCGCTGATTTACCATTTTAAAATAATAATGGGGGAAACTGAAATTCCGGCGGGTGAGGTATATAATTCAATTGAAGCGGCAAATGGTGAGTTAGGGTTTTATTTTATTAGTGATGGAGGAAGAACGCCGTATCGCTTGCATTTCCGCAGGCCCTGCTTTGTGTATTACCAGGCGTATGAAGAGTTGATAAAGGGCGGAATGCTAAGTGATGCCATTATGACGATGAGCTGCCTGAATTTGATTGCCGGAGAATTAGATGCATAATGATTTTCACCCTATCCCGATAGTTATCGGGTTGTCGAAGGGTGATTAAAAGAATAGTAAAATGAGTTTGAGTTTTTCAGACGATATGTTAAAAGAAGTACAACGCATTGTTGAAAGCTATCCGCAGGGAAAGCAGAAAAGTGCATTGATACCCGTATTACACATAGCGCAGCAGGAGTTTGGCGGCTGGCTAAGCACAGAAACTATGGATTATGTGGCAACATTACTCGGCCTGAAACCTATTGAGGTATATGAGGTGGCTACTTTTTATAGTATGTTCAACTTAAAACCGGTTGGTAAGTATATGTTTGAGATATGCCAGACAGGCCCCTGTATGCTGAACGGCAGTGACGAGATAGTGGCATATATTTATGAAAAGCTCGGGATAAAACCCGGCGAAACAACAACAGACGGAATGTTTACCCTGAAAACAGTGGAATGCCTAGGCGCCTGTGGTTATGCACCCATGATGCAGCAAGGAAAACACTACAGGGAGCATTTAACAAAAGAAAAAATCGATACGATAGTGGATGAGTGCTGGGGAATGCTGTACAAAATAATTAAGAATAAAATTTTTCCTTTAGGGGATAGGGGGTATATGGGACGTAAACTTTTATTAGAAAAACTCACATTGAAGGCATCAGGTTCTATGAGTGTACCGCCGTGAAGGTGGTTATCGAAGTGTGGAGAAGGCATTAAAATCGATGAGCCCTGACCAGGTTACTGGAGGAAGTGAAAAAGAGCGGACTCCGCGGTCTGGTGGTGCTGGGTTTCCTGCCGGTATGAAATGGAGTTTTTTGGCAAAACCGGAAGGAGTGCCCGCTACCTGGTGGTAAATGCCGATGAATCAGAACCGGGAACATTTAAAGACAGGTATTTGATGGAGTTCATTCCTCACCTTTTGATAGAAGGAATGATTACAGCTTCGTATGCATTGGGTTCTAAATGTTCCTACATTTATATTCGCGGAGAGTATGCATGGATTGTGGATATACTTGAGCAGGCCATTGCCGAAGCAAAAAATAATGGCTGGCTGGGCAAGAACATATTAGGTACTGGTTACGATCTTGAAATTTATGTACAACGTGGAGCCGGAGCTTATATCTGTGGTGAAGAAACAGCCTTACTCGAATCGCTGGAAGGCAAAAGAGGCAACCCAAGAATAAAACCTCCGTTCCCTGCCGTAAGAGGTTTGTGGGATTGTCCTACAGTAGTTAACAATGTAGAAACAATTGCAGCAGTGGTTCCCATCATTAATGAGGGTGGAGAGGAATATGCCAAAATTGGTGTGGGAAAATCTACAGGTACAAAACTTATTTCTGCTTGTGGTAATATCAAAAAACCCGGTGTTTATGAAATAGACATGACTATTTCTGTAGAAGAGTTTATTTACAGCGATGAATATTGTGGAGGTATGGCTAACGGAAGAAAATTGAAAGCTTGTATTCCGGGCGGTTCATCAGTGCCAATTTTGCCTGCTAACCTGTTGTTGAAAACAGCAAAGGGTGAAACCAGGTATATGAATTATGAAAGTCTTGCTGATGGTGGTTTTGCTACTGGCTCCATGATGGGGTCGGGCGGATTTATTGTAATAGACGATAGCCAGTGTATAGTGAGGCACACTTATACGTTAGCAAGATTTTATCGTCATGAAAGTTGTGGACAATGTTCACCATGCCGTGAGGGAACAGGCTGGATGGAAAAGATACTCTGGAATCTGGAGACGGGTAAAGGAAAGATGGGTGACATAGATTTGTTATGGGATATACAAAGAAAAATTGAAGGAAACACAATCTGCCCACTGGGCGATGCAGCAGCATGGCCAGTGGCGGCAGCTATTCGTCATTTCCGTGATGAGTTTGAATGGCATGTTACTAACCCGGATGATGCGCAAAGAAGAAATTATGGTATTGGTCATTATGCAAATCCGATACCTGTACCGGTAACAGCGTAAAGAAGAAAGAAGAAATTTTAATATGGCTGATGAAGTAAAAAAAGAAGTGCCTGCCAGGTTTAAAGTTACTATTGATAACATAACTATCGAGGTGGCTCCGGGTACTACTATTTTAAATGCTGCAAGGCAAATAGGTGGTGATGTAACTCCGCCTGCAATGTGCTATTATAGCAAACTGCAGGGCAGTGGCGGTAAATGCCGCACTTGTCTGGTGGAAGTTGAGGCAGGTTCTGCTGCAGACCCAAGACCAATGCCGAAATTAGTCGCCAGTTGCCGTACTGCTGTAATGGATGGAATGGTGTTAAAAAATATTACCAGCGAAAGAGTTCTGGACGCCAGAGCAGGAGTGGTTGAGTTTTTATTACTAAACCACCCGCTCGATTGCCCAATATGCGACCAGGCTGGCGAATGTCACCTGCAAGATCTCGGCTACGAGCATGGCAAAGAAGGTACCCGCTATGAATTCAAGAGAAGGACATTCGAAAAAGAAGATATAGGCCCGTACATTCAGTTGCACATGACAAGGTGCATACTTTGCTATCGCTGTACTTATGTAGCCGATCAACTGACCGATAACAGGGTTCATGGAGTGCTGGAAAGACGTGACCATGCAGAAATTTCCACTTATATCTCTAAGGCAATTGACAGTGACTTTAGCGGTAACATGATTGATGTATGTCCTGTTGGTGCATTGACCGATAAAACATTCCGGTTTAAAAACAGAGTGTGGTTTACCAAGCCTGTTGATGCTCACAGGGATTGTGAAAATCCTAAATGTTGCGGAAAAGTTACTTTATGGCAAAGAGGTGATGATGTACTTCGTGTAACTGCAAGAAAAGATCAATGGGGAGAAGTGCAAAGTTTTGATGGAAAGCCCGGCTGGATTTGCAATACTTGTCGCTTTGATAAGAAGCATAGTAATGACTGGGTTGTTGAAGGACCAACCAAGGTTAGCCGTCATTCAGTTATTTCTCAAGGTCATTATATTGATATGCAAATGCCAAAAGAAATAATGCCGGAAGTGATGGGTGGCAGAGCGCCTAAGTTGCTGATGGATATTCAGGATATAAGTGAAGTGAACAGTGTTGATATTGGCTTATTACCCGGGCCGGCAACAAGTAAAACATTTGAAAAGAAAGAACAATAAAAACTGACCAATGCAATTATTGGCAATTGACTTGTGGTTCATTATAGGAAAAGCAGCTTTGATACTTTGTATCATCGGTCTTTCTTTTTTTATTGCGATGTATACCACTTTAGCCGAGAGAAAAGTGGCTGGCTGGATCCAGGACAGGCATGGTCCCGACCGTGCAGGTCCGTTTGGTATTTTTCAGCCGTTGGCCGATGGGGGTAAACTTTTTTTTAAAGAAGAAATTATTCCGCTTGCTTCTAATAAATTATTGTTTTTATTAGGGCCCGGCTTAGCAATGATAACCGCGTTGGTTACAAGTACAGTTGTTCCTTGGGCAGCGCCTTTTGTAACTGGTAGCGGAAAGGTAATTCCTATGCAGGTAGCCGACGTGGATATGGGAATTTTAATAGTTTTTGGTGTGGTAAGTGTGGGGGTGTATGGTATAATGATTGGAGGATGGGCTTCTAATAACAAGTTCTCATTAATTGCAGCTATAAGGGTGCTTCGCAAATGGTTTCTTATGAGTTGCCGATGGGATTAGCATTGATAGCGGTATTGTTTATGACTGGTTCTTTACAGATGAGTGAAATAGTGAGAAACCAGGTTGAAAATGGATGGCACGTAATTTATCAGCCACTCGGGTTCATCATTTATTTTATTTGTGCACTGGCAGAGTGCAACAGAACACCTTTTGACCTGCCGGAAGCAGAAAATGAACTGAACTTTGGGTATCATCAGGAATACTCTTCTATGAAGCTGGGCTTTTACCTGTTTGCAGAGTATATAAATATGTTTATCAGCAGTGCAGTAATGGCCACGGTATTCTTCGGAGGGTACGATATTCCGTTTGTAAATGAAGCTGGCTGGGGTTTGAGCCCACTTTTAATGACATTTATAAGTTTCAGTGTATTGATGATTAAAATCTGTTTTTTTCTGTTTGTTTTTATTTGGATACGGTGGACGATACCCCGTTTCCGTTACGACCAGTTAATGAATCTGGGCTGGAAGAAACTCATTCCGCTGGCGCTGCTTAATATGATTATTACAGCAGCAGTGATGTTGTGGCTGAAGAAGTAAGTAGGTGATTGAAGAGGGGTTTAAAGGTGTAATTTACCCGGTGGGAATAAGATGTCGGTAGTTTTGGATGAAACAGGGGAAAATAGAAATGCGTTTGTAACTCTCAGTGTTTTAAGTGAGGATAAAAGAAATTAACAAAGTGCAAATGAAAAACAGGGTAGTGGTGACCGGCGAATAGAATTACAGGACGATGAGGGGTTCGCCAGTTGACGGAAGGGACAATGATAGTAGTAATGCAGATGACAAAATATATATTTGCGAATATTTAATAGCTGAAAAGCTTTATGCAGTTAACGAACAAGGCAAAACAAGTAGACAGAAGACCCATGACCTTTCTGGAGAGCATTTACCTCTGGAATATCATTAAGGGGATGGGTATAACCATAAGCCACTTATTTAAAAGAAAAGCGACCATAAAGTATCCGGAACAAAAAAGACCTTTTTCCCAAGTGTTCAGGGGATTACATGTTTTAAACCGTGATGCGGAAGGGAGAGAAAATTGTACAGCCTGCGGTTTGTGTGCTGTCGCCTGTCCTGCAGAAGCAATAACAATGGAAGCTGCAGAAAGGCTTCCGGGAGAAGAGGACCTGTACAGGGAAGAAAAATATGCAGCTAAATATGAGATAAATATGCTGCGATGCATTTTTTGTGGATTGTGCGAGGAGGCTTGCCCCAAGGATGCGATTTATTTATCAGAAACGTTTGCGCCGGCCAATTATGGAAGGAAAGGATTTATTTATAAAAAAGAAGATTTGCTAATACCGCACCCAATAAATGAGAAAGAGGCATATGAAAAAGCATTGGGAAATAAAGCAAAACGGTAAAAAAATAATGAGGCATGCGGCTAAAAGTTTGTAGGATATGGTAATAACACAAATATTATTTTGGATACTTTCTGTGTGGGTAATTTTCAGTGCACTAATGCTGATTACCAGTAAGAACCCTATTTACAGTGTTCTTTGGCTTATTTCAACATTCTTTGCAATCTCCGGTCATTACATAATGCTGAATGCACAATTCCTGGCAATCGTTAATATTATAGTGTACGCAGGTGCAATTATGGTATTGTTCCTCTTTGTTATTATGCTGATGAACATGAATACAGAATCAGAGCCGCAAAAGCATAAATGGCTTAAAATGGCCGGTACGGTAGCAGGTGGCTGTTTGTTACTGGTTATTGTTGCCGCATTAAGAGATTTGGATATTAAAAAGCAGCCTGTATTAGTTAATGAGGGAGGAATTGGGCTAATTAAAAATTTAGGAAAAGAGTTATTTACAACATATGTTGTGCCCTTTGAAATAAGCAGCATTCTGTTTTTAAGTGCAATGGTTGGGGCTGTGGTAATTGGAAAAAAAGAATAAAAAACTGTTGGCTATTAGCCAATCGCAATTAGTTTTATAATATGCCGGTTAACTATTACATATTACTTTCGTTAGCATTGTTCAGCATTGGTATTGTAGGTGTACTGACAAGACGAAATGCGATTATAATTTTTATGTGCATCGAACTAATGCTTAATGCAGTGAACCTGCTGCTGGTGGCGTTTTCAAAAATGCATCATTTAAAAGCAATGGCTGCTAATGCAGCAACAACGACCGGTACTGACGGCCAGTTGTTTGTTTTTTTTATAATGGTGGTGGCAGCAGCTGAAGTAAGTGTTGGCCTGGCTATCATTGTCATGATGTACAGAAATGTACACTCAGTAGATGTGAATTTTTTGAACAGACTAAAAAACTAAGTTTCCAATGACCGGAATGGTCGCTGGGTTAACAGATACGAGGTTAAAAAATTATTTGAAATAAAAGACTTCAATAAGCCCATTTTCCCGCCTTACTTGCTTGGCGCAGCAGGTTGGAAGGGTTTGGGTAGTCCGGTATTATGAACAACGTATTACATATAGTATATCTTATTCCGCTGATTCCTTTAATTGGTTTTTTAATTAATGGACTTGGAAGAAATAAATTATCAAAAACACTGATAGGGATTATCGGGTGCGGAACTGTGCTTACGTCTTTTGTACTCAGCATTTGGGTTTTTATGCAGGTAAAGGATGGTAATGTGCATACAGCCCACTATTTTAATTTTATTTCAGTCGGTGATTTAAAAATTCCCTTTGCATTTAAAATTGATGAACTTTCATCTTTGTTCTTACTTATAATAACCGGCGTTGGTTTCCTGATTCATGTTTATTCAACGGCTTATATGCATGGGGAGAAGACTGACCACTATGGCAGATACTTTTCTTATCTCAACCTGTTCATTTTTTCCATGCTCTTGCTTGTTATGGGAGCCAATTATGTAATTATGTTCATAGGATGGGAAGGCGTTGGCCTTTGCTCTTACCTGCTTATTGGTTACTGGTTTAAGAATACCGATTACAACAAAGCTGCCAACAAGGCTTTCATAATGAACCGCATTGGAGACCTTGCATTCCTCATAGCCATTTTTTGGATTATTGTACGGGTTGGTGGTGTAAATTTTGATGATGTTTTTGCGGTAGCAAAAGGCGGAGGTTCAAAACAGAAAATTCTCAACGGCTGATATTACGATCATAACAATGTTACTTTTTATTGGAGCAACAGGTAAAAGTGCCCAAATTCCATTATATACATGGCTGCCTGATGCAATGGCAGGCCCTACGCCTGTTTCTGCACTAATCCATGCTGCTACAATGGTAACTGCAGGTATCTATATGATAGCCCGTAGCAATGTGCTTTATTCATTGTCACACACAACAATGACGATTCTAGCTATTGTAGGGTTGGCTACGGCCTTACTTGCTGCAACCATTGCACTGAAGCAGAATGATATTAAAAAAGTACTGGCTTATTCAACTGTTAGTCAGTTGGGATTTATGTTTCTTGCGTTAGGGACCGGGGCTTATGTTGCAGCAGTATTTCATGTAATGACACATGCTTTTTCAAAGCCTTGCTTTTCCTTGGTAGTGGCAGTGTGATACATGCAATGGGCGGTGAACAGGACATAAGAAATATGGGCGGCTTAAGTAAAAAACTTAAAACCACTTATTGGACTTTCCTTATCGGTTGTATAGCCATTGCCGGTATTCCCCCGTTGAGCGGCTTCTTCTCAAAAGACGCAATTTTAATGAATGCTTTTGCGAATAGTAAACTGCTTTTTAGTATTGCAATGTTTACAGCAATGTTAACGGCTTTTTATATGTTTCGGTTATTGTTTATTACATTCATCGGGAAATTTCGTGGTACTCAAGAACAGGAGCGTCACCTGCATGATAGTCCTGCTGCTATGACAATACCCTTGGTTATTTTGGCCATCTTGTCGATTTTTGGAGGTTTTATTGGCGTGCCGGAAGTACTGAAAGGAAACAATCTAATAGGTAAATTTCTGTTACCAGTGATTCCACCTGCTCAGCATGTTCATTCCCTTTCACACTCAGAAGAAATAATGTGGATGGTAATCTCTACGGCATTGATGCTGGGGATAATAGTTGCTGCGTGGTTCATATTCCGGAATTATAAAAGAAAGGACGGAACCGGGTTTGGGAAATTGCTGGAAAACAAATGGTATGTGGATGAACTGTACGACAAGGTGATAGTGCAGCCATTATATAGATTCGGTGATTTTCTGAAGAATGTAATTGATAATAAGGTGGTGGATGGATTAGTGAATGGTGTTGGGCGGGCCGTTAACTATGGAAGCAGGCAATTACGCTTGCTGCAAAGTGGCCAGGTTGGGGCTTATGTGCTGATGATGATTATTGGAATGATTTTCATTTTTGTTCTGCAATTTTTTATCAGAAAGTAGAAAAACTGCAGGTAGTTGATTTATTAATATTTAAATTCCGCCTTTGGCGAATATGATAATATGATTCCGGTTCTATTAATATTTATTCCATTACTGGCAGGAGTGCTTACATTCTTTTTCAGGAGCGAAAAGGCTGTTCGTTCCTGGAGTCTGGGAATATCGTTTGTTACTATGGCCGTTGCTGTTATTGGTGTTACTATTTTTGATGAAGGATCGCCGCTTCTAACTGTTAATACACCATGGTTACAAACACTCGGCAGCAGTTTTTTTGTTCGTCTTGACGGGTTAGGAAAAATTCTTACACTTCTCACAGCAATTTCTTTTCCCGTTATTTTCACAAGCACATGGAGTACTCCATATAAGAGGTCAAATAATTTTTATGCCTTGATGTTGTTGGGTCAGGCGGGCTTAATGGGTGTTTTTGTAGCAGCAGATGCATTGTTATTCTATTTTTTCTGGGAACTTGCACTAATACCAATGTACTTTATTGCCTCAATTTGGGGTGGTGAAAAAAGGATTAGGGTTACTTTTAAGTTCTTTATCTATACATTCATTGGTTCTGTGCTGATGCTGATTGGTATTTTATATCTGCAGTCAAAAACCGCAAACCATTCTTTTTCCATACAGGCATTCAATAATCTCCAGCTATCATTAAAGGAACAATCATGGCTTTTCTGGCTTTTCTTTATTGCATTTGCCATAAAGATGCCCATTTTCCCATTACATACCTGGCAGCCAGACACCTATGAACAATCGCCAACGGCTGCTACAATGGTGCTTAGTGGTGTAATGGTTAAGATGGGACTTCTTGGTATAATCCGCTGGGTGATGCCAGTAATGCCGGCTGCTTTTCACTCATGGGGTGATGTGGCAATGTCATTGTCTGTAATTGGTATTGTATATGCCTCGCTTATTGCAATGCGCCAGGATGATTTGAAAAGACTTATTGCCTTCTCATCTATCGCACATATTGGGTTGATGAATATGGCCCTTTTTTCTGAAAATATCAGCGGGGTGCAGGGTGCAATTCTTCAGATGTTTAATCACGGCATTAACATAATTGGTCTGTGGGCAATAGTTGAAATCATTGAGCGTAAAACGGGTACCCGTAAAATGTCTGAATTGGGAGGTCTGGCACAAAAGGCACCTGCTATGGCAGTTTTCTTTGTCGTTATTGCCCTTGCAAATATCGCACTGCCCCTTACCAATTCGTTCCCCGGTGAGTTTTTGATGTTCAATAGCTTACTTACCGCTCACACTACCCGTTTGTACGCATTATTATTTACAGTATTTGCAGGACTTGGAATAATCTTGGGTGCTGTATACACATTGAACATGATTCGTAAAACTTTTTATGGAGAAACAAATACTGTGACAGCTGGTGTTACTGATTTATCGTTAAATGAAAAAATTGCTTTGAGTGCTGTTGTGATATTAGTTATTGTTATCGGGGTTTATCCGCAGTTGCTTCTGGATATAACCAATAATTTTTCTGAGATGATAGCTAATAAAGATATGTTCCGCAAAGCGTAATAATGAAGTGATAATATGAATGCATTACTCATATCGGCTCTGTTAGGTGTTGTCATGATGTTCAGCGGTATCACCCCTGAGGCAAAAGCATACGATCCGTTATATAGCAATTGCAGGCATTGCCTTGTTGCTGCTATTGAATGTTCTTGAAATGTGCGGCACTGTCTTGTTTAATATTGACACAAAAGGGATGATGGAATTTGACAGGTTTGCGTTGCTCTACATTTCAATTGCTTTGGCTTCTACGTTGTTATTTTTTACTTGCAGCAAAAGATATGGAAAAGGTGGGTTCAGGATATGCCGATTATTTTGCACTCATATTTTTTATTTTATGTGGCGTGGTCCTTGTTTCTTCCTTTAAATCATTGCTTATCTTATTTCTTGGTATTGAGATTATATCGATTCCTCTATACATTCTGACCGGTAGCGATAAAAAAAATCTTCGTAGTAATGAAGCATCACTTAAGTATTTTCTGCTGGGATCATTTTCTACTGGAATTTTGCTGATGGGGATTGCTCTAATGTACGGATCGCTGGGAACCTTTAGTACAACGGGTGTTAATTTCTTGCCGGAAGGAACAAAGCCATCAGTATTATTAGTTGCAGGTATGCTGATGTTGTTTTTTGCAATGTCTTTTAAGGTATCGGCTGTACCGTTTCATTTTTGGACACCCGATGTATATGACGGGGCACCTACAGTATTTACTTCCTTCATGGCTACAATTGTTAAGGCTGCAGTTTTCATTGCTTTTATCCGTTTGTTTGATGAGAGCTTTGGGGCAATGCAGTCGCAATGGCAGTTAATGGTTGCAGTTATCATCACTGCTACTTTGCTGGTGGGAAATATAACAGCAGTTTTTCAGCAAAGTGTAAAAAGGATGCTGGCATACTCAAGTATTTCTCAGGCTGGCTTTATGTTGTTTGCTGTGTTTGCCATGAATACAGATGCGAAAGAAGGTCTGATTCTGTATGCTGCTGCTTACAGCCTGGCAACAATTGGAATTTTTGCAGTATTAAATAAATTGAGCGACTATTCATTTGATGGGTTTAACGGACTCGCCAAAGAGCAGCCTTTGCTGGCCGGAACGGCAGTTGTGTTTTTACTTTCATTGGCAGGGATTCCGCTTACTGCCGGATTTCTTTCCAAATTTTATATGCTTAAGGCAGCACTTGCAACAGGAAAATTCATGTGGCTTGTAATTTTTGCAGTGCTAATGGCTGCTGTAAGTGTTTTTTATTATTTCCGTGTTATTCAGGCGATGTATTTTAAGGAACCTCAAAAACCTATACAGGTTTCCGCTTCAGCTTCTTTCAAAACCGGCCTTGTTATCGTTGCACTGCTGATAATAATTCTTGGCATTAACCCGGGGTTATTAATCCGCTGGCTGTACTTCTAAATTCCAGGATTTTCGTCTGCAATTTTTACTTCACCGCTGCTCACCGTAAAAGGGCTTTTTATAAAAAAGAAAAGCCGTCGCTCATATGTTTACGTACCTTCGGATGAAGGATATGAATTTTGGTGATATTTTTTCTTTGGCCTTTCGTTCAGTGCGCAGTAATAAGTTGCGTACGGGCATCACTATTGCAATTATTGCCTTCGGCATCATGGCGCTTGTAGGTATCATTACCGCTATTAAAGCTATGAACCAAAAATTTACCGAAAGTTTTTCAACAATGGGGGCTAATGCCTTTACTGTCCGATACAAAGAAAGAAATATACGCATCGGAGGTGGTGGAAATAATTCAGATATCAAGCTTACGAAGAAGGGAGCAAGAAAGGAGAAGAAATCAAATCTTGGAAAAATAATTACAAAGGAAGAAGCAGAGTTATTTGTTAAACGGTTTGACTTCCCTTCTACAAAAAGTATATCCATATTTGGAAACCGGAATAACATTATCTCTTACAGAAGCAGGAAGACAAGCCCTAATGTGATGATGTTTGGCGGTGATGAAAACTATTTAGTCCTGAATGGCTTTAATGTGCAGGCAGGCAGAAACATTAATAAAATGGATGTAAGTACAGGCAGAAATGTTTGCCTGATTGGTTATGATGTGGCTAAGAAGCTTTTTAAGGAGGGAATTGAGAGGGCGGTGAATGCCGTAGTGAGAATAAACTCAATACCCTACAGGGTGCTGGGGGTTCTGGAAAGCCGTGGTTCCAGTTTTGGCTTTAGCCGGGATAATGTAATTATAACTACTTATGAGAATATTGACAGGAACTTTCCATCAAATTTCTCTTACGTTGTGGCTGTGATGGCTAATGATCTTCGGGTAGTAACAGAAGCAATGGGTGAGGCAGAAGGTAGCTTTAGGGCAATCAGGAAGCTGAATACAACAGAGGATAACAATTTTGTAATAGACAGAAGCGACAGTGTGGCAGAAAAGGCGATGAACAGTTTGCGGTTCCTTACCATTTCTGCTACGGTAATAGGATTAATTACACTGATAGGAGCGGCTATTGGGCTGATGAATATTATGCTCGTATCTGTTTCTGAAAGGACCCGTGAGGTTGGATTGGTCAAGGCAATAGGAGGAAAAAGAAAGCTTGTAAGCCGTCAGTTCTTACTTGAAGCAGTAATAATCAGTGTGCTGGGAGCGATTTTCGGTATTGTGCTTGGCATTTTAGTTGGGAATATTTTTTCCGTGGTATTGAATACCGGTTTTGTAGTGCCTTGGGGTTGGATTTTTTACGGAATTATAATTTGCACAATAGTAGGACTTCTGGCTGGTTTATATCCGGCTTTAAAGGCTGGTAAATTAAACCCGATAGAAGCATTACGATATGAATAATATCAGTACGGAAGTTGATGAAAATAATGCTAAGGGATGTTCAAAATCAATTTATTATTAAAGTAGACGTTTCATTTAAAAAAATCCTTACCTTGACGCACCCAAATTATAAAAAACTAGTTTGGCGGGGCTCTTTTTAGGAAGTTTTTTCTTAGCATTGTACTTCCGAATCAGAATAAGTATTTAATTTATTTAAAACTAAAAAACAAAGATCATGGCAGAGATTAAACCCACTGCACCAGTTAAGGCCACAACAGTTCAGGCAAAGAAAAGCAGCAATCTCATTTCTTGGATTGCACCAGTTGTTTGTATTATCGCCGGTTATGCAATATGGCGTTTTATGATGGGGAACCCCGATGGATTTTCTCAGCCAGATCCTAAAGGCGGTTTTTGGCCTCATCACCTGAAACCTAAAGGTGCGTTTAACAGAATTTATGAAGGCGGTATCATTGTACCATTATTGATTGGAATGTTTCTCATGGTTGTTGTATTTTCTATTGAAAGATATCTTACAATCCGTAAAGCTTTGGGTAAAGGATCTATTTCTGATTTTGTTCGTAAAGTTCAATATCATCTTGCTAACCGTAATGTTGATGCAGCCATTGCTGAGTGCGACAAACAAAAAGGTTCTGTAGGCAATGTAATGAAAGCTGGTTTGCACCGCTACAAAGAAATGATCTCTGAAAGCAATCTGAATACCGAACAAAAGGTATTGTCTATTCAAAAAGAGGTTGAAGAAGCAACTGCACTTGAATTACCAATGCTGCAAAAGAACCTCGTATTTCTTTCTACAATTACTTCTGTGGGTACACTTATCGCCTTGTTGGGTACGGTAATGGGTATGATTCGTTCATTTGCCGCCTTGGGTGAAGAAGGTGGTGGCGGGTCTGCTACGAATGACCTGGCGGTTGGTATCTCAGAGGCGTTGTATAATACAGCTTTGGGTATCGGTACTTCGGCCATTGCCCTTATTATGTACAACGTATTCACTACCAAGATCGATTCTATTACTTACGGTATTGATGAATCAGGTTTTACACTGACACAGAGCTTTGCTTCTCTCTATAAATAAAAGGAGAGATTCCAGGCAATTGTATGGAAAAGACAACAAATTCATCTAATAGAAAATAGAATTAATCATGCCAAGTGTTAAAATACCAAAGAAAAGCACATTTACAGACATGACACCGTTCGTGGATGTGGCTTTTCTTATCCTTTCGTTTTTTATCATGGCAACCAAGTTCAAACCACCAGAGTCAGTAGAAATTAAGACACCTGGATCAGTGCTTTCTCAGGAAATGCCAACGAACAATGCTGTTATGATATCTTTCGATTCTGCAAACCGGGTGTTTTTTACCGTTTTATCAGAAAAGGATGATTCTAAACATAATGCTATCATTCAGGGCATTAACACCAGCCAGAATCTTGGTCTCACTTCTGCCGAAATGAACCAGTTTAAGAAGATTTATATGGTCGGAGTTCCATTTGCCAATTTGAAAGAATTGTTGAATACTCCTGAAAAAGATCAAAAACCTTCTGAATGGCCAGGCATTCCAGTAAGCGATACGCTTAACAACCAGTTGGAATGGTGGGTGCGTGAAGCAAAAAGTGCTTTTCAGGGTGAGAAGCTGGACTTTCTGATTAAAGGAGACGGAAATTCAAAATATCCTGCTTTTTCAGCAGTAATGGATGCGCTTAAGAAAAACGACCAGTTGAAATATCACCTGGTAACTTCTCTTGAGGGAGTTCCGACCGGTTCAGAGCTGGATAAACTGCAGGTAAAGAAACAACAGTAAACAAATTTATTTAATCAAAAATATTCTTTTATGGCAAGTATAGAAGAAGGTGGCGATAGCGGACATAAGAAGGGCCCGGGTGTGAAAAAAGCCAAAAAGCTATCTACCAGAGTGGACATGACGCCGATGGTGGATTTGGGTTTCTTATTGATTACGTTTTTCGTTTTTACTGCTACAATGAGCAGCCTACTACGCTTGATTTGAATATGCCCAAGGATGTAAAAGACGAGGAACAGAAGACAGAAGTTAAAGAGTCCAGCGTTCTTACCATTATGCTGGGTAAAAGCAACCAGGTGTATTATTATGAAGGAAAACTCGAAGTAACAGAAGGTAAGAATAACTTCAAGTCTTCAAATTTCAAAGACATTCGTAAGGTCATTCTTGACAAAAAAAGGATGTTGTTAATCGTGGTAAAACGGATCTTACCGATCCTGGCTGTATTGCAGAGCGGGAGCAGGCAAAAAGGACGGAGACCCAGATTGGGAGAATGCATGTTTGGCTATGGACTTTGTCGTGGTTATTAAGCCTGACAAAGAAGCAACATATAAAAATGTAGTTGATATTCTTGATGAAATGACTATTAACCAGGTAAAAAGATATGCTATGGTTAATATTCTGGATGTGGAAGTGGAACTTATTAAGAAAACAGAAGAGTCAGCTGGCATAAAATAGTTGCCTGTGTGTATGGAATAATATTTCAAAAGCATCTTATTTAAAAGCTTAATTAATGGAAGCAAATAAAATACTATCAGCCGATGTTCTTGATATCCTTTTTGAAGGTAAGAACAAAGACTATGGTGCATATGAACTGAGAAAGTCCTACAATCGTCGGGTGCTTCGAGCCTTGTTAATTACTGCGTCTATTGCATTGCTGGCGTTGCTGGCCTCATTTCTTTCCAGTGCGATTAATGACAAGAAGAAGGAGAAAATTAAATCAAAGGAAATGACGATTCAGGAGATAAAGCAGGAAGAAAAGAAACCACCTGTTGCGCCTCCGCCACCCCCGCCACCCCCTCCAAAGCAGGAACCTCCAAAGGTTGAGATGAAGCAGTTTACTCCACCTGTAATTAAAAAGGATGAGGAAGTGGAAAAGCCACCTGTAACTCAAAAAGAACTGGAAGATGTAAAAATTGATGTGAAGGATCAGGAAGGTGTGAAAGATGAAGGTAAAGTGGATGTGCCAGTTGTGGTTGACCAGGGAAAGCAAATTGTCGAAGAAAAGAAAGAAGAACCAGATGAAAACAAAGTGTTTGACAAAGTAGAAATTGAAGCAGCTTTTCCCGGTGGAGACAGTAAGTGGAGACAGTACCTTGAAAGAAGTCTCAATCCCAATACTCCTGTTGACAACGGAGCACCAGAAGGCACTTACACTACTGTAATTCAGTTTATTGTAGATAAAGAGGGAAATATCAGCGATGTCCGCCCCCTTACTAACCATGGTTATGGAATGGAAGAGGAAGCTATGCGGGTTATCAGGAAAGGTCCGAAATGGACACCTGCTATTCAGAATGGCCGCCAGGTAAAAGCTTACCGCAAGCAGCCTATTACGTTCCAGGTTCAGGGTGAATAAATAAAAATACAAATAAACATAGTAAAATCCTTCTCACACCGGGAAGGATTTTTTGTTTTACTCCTATCTGTTACCTTCCTAATTTTGAATAAATGAACAAGCTATCCGGATGGGAAGATACTATCGTTGCTTTGGCTACACCACAAGGAATTGGAGCAATTGGAGTGGTTAGGTTAAGTGGTGGTAAATCAGTTTCAATAATAAATTCCCTTTTTCCTGCAAAGGATCTATCAGCTCAGCAATCACATACTCTTCATATTGGGTTTATTAAGGAGGAAGATAAAATATTAGATGAAGTTGTCGTATCTATTTTTAAAGGCCCTAAATCCTATACAGGTGAGGATGTAATAGAAATCAGTTGTCATGGTTCTCCTTTTATACAGCAGGAAGTAATTAAGGCCTGTATAAAGAAAGGGGCAAGGCTTGCTAAGCCCGGGGAATTTACGCAAAGGGCATTTTTAAATGCAAAGCTGGATCTGACCCAGGCAGAAGCGGTTGCAGACCTGATTGCGTCCAACACAGCCTCTTCGCAGAAAGCGGCATTACATACCATGCGGGGAGGATTTTCCCAACATCTGAAGGAGTTGCGTGAAAGGCTAATACGGTTCTCGGCATTAATTGAATTGGAACTGGACTTTGCACAGGAGGATGTGGAGTTTGCCGACCGGAAACAGTTTTTTGGTTTATTAAATGAGTTGGAAACCTCAATCAATCAGTTATTGCAATCTTTTTCGTTAGGTAATGTAATTAAGAATGGAGTAAGTGTGGCAATAATAGGAAAACCCAATGCAGGGAAATCAACATTATTGAACAGTTTGCTGAATGAAAACAGGGCGATTGTGAGTGAGATTCCCGGGACTACCAGAGATACAATTGAGGAAATAATAAATATTGACGGGATATTATTCAGGTTGATTGACACAGCGGGAATAAGACAGCACACCGCTGATGTGATTGAAACTGCGGGGATGGAACGTAGTCTTGAAAAAATGAAACAGGCCGGCCTCGTGTTGTATTTATTTGACGTGAAGGAAAACAAACCAGATGTTGAATCACAAATACTAGCGTTTAAAAAATTTGCCGAAAATATAATTGCAGTAGCCAATAAAACTGACTTGGCTGAAATTGGAGAAGCAAGAAGCAGGTTTGCAGGCATTAATGGAGTGATTTTTATTTCAGCAAAAAAAAATCACCATATTGAACTGCTAAAAGAAAAAATGGTAGAGACCGTTTTGCAGGGGAAGGTGCATAATGAAGAAACTATTATTACCAATGCAAGGCATTTTCATGCATTAAAAGAAGTCTCAAGATCATTGTCCGAAATTAGAATTGGCCTGGAAAAAAACCTGCCTGGCGATTTGTTAGCACTTGATATTCGCCGGTGCCTGCACTACCTTGGTGAAATAACCGGTGAGATTACCAATGAAGATCAGTTAGATTATATCTTTTCTAAGTTTTGTATCGGAAAGTAACTATAAATGAAGTATTAAAAATAAGTATAAAACAATTTTATGCCAGAGAATAATATAAGAATTATCGGGAATAGTTTTGGCTCGTTGAATGGCAGGCCTGTTACTGAGTTTGTAATTACCAACAGTAATGGATTGCAGGCGGGAATAATTAATTACGGTGGAATTATTACGAAAATCATTGTGCCAGACAGAAATGGTGTTTTAGGCGATGTCGTTACGGGGTATGAAACATTCGAAGGTTTTTTACAAAGTGGTAATCCTTATTTTGGTGCTATAATTGGACGATGTGCCAACAGAATGGCAAAGGGTAAATTTTTGCTTAATGGTAAGGAGTATCAACTTTCTAAAAATGCCGGCAATAACAGCTTACACGGAGGTATTAAAGGTTTTGACAAAGTTATTTGGGAATCGGAGGTTATTCCTGGCAAAGGAGTGAGGCTCTCATATCTTAGCAAAGATGGAGAGGAAGGCTATCCGGGTAATTTAAATGTTGCGGTGGTGTTTTCTCTTACGGATCAAAATGAGTTTTGTCTTGAATATTCAGCTACAACAGATAAAGCTACACCGGTTAACCTTACAAGTCATCCTTATTTCAATCTTTCTGCGTGGAAAAATGCCAAAATACTATCTCATCAGTTACAAATAAAGGCAACTCACTTTACGGTTACAGATGATTCTTTGGTTCCAACCGGTGAGTTGAGATCTGTTGCTGGCGGCCCTCTTGATTTTACAGTTGAAAAACCTATTGGAAGGGATATCGCAATGCTGAATGGAGGGTATGATAATAACTATGTGCTGGATAAAACCGGTGAAGGCCTTGAGTTGGCTGCTATAGTAACCGATCAGGAAACCGGTAGAAAAATGGAAGTACTTACTACAGAGCCGGGCTTACAATTATATACGACTAACTCCATTGATGAAGACCTTCTTTACACAAAAGGAGCAGTAAAATATGAAAAACATTGTGCTTTCTGTTTAGAAGCACAGCATTATCCTGACAGCCCAAATCAGGCTTCATTTCCAACGACCATTTTAAATCCCGGAGAAGTTTACAGGCAAACAACTAGTTACAAGTTCTCGGTTGTCAGTTAATAATACAAGCGGTAGTCGATTATATTATTTTATCAAGGCATCCCAAAGCACTTCAACGGGATGCTTTGCTTTTTACCAGTGCCATCTTTTATCTGGTGCCGGCAACTGGTTCCGGGGGCAGCAATAATTACCTCTTCTCCCGCATCTCTTACCGCTGGGAATAACACCATTTCTCCAATCTTCATTGATAAGTCGTAGTGCTCTTTTTCGTAGCCAAAAGAACCTGCCATGCCACAGCATCCGGAAGGAATCGTTTCTACAGAATAGTTTTCGGAAAGACAACATTTGAACTGTAGATTCCGTGCCGGTTAATGATTTTTGCTGGCAATGCCCGTGCAGTTTAATATGTTTTCTTTCCCTGGTGAATAATTCTTTTGGCAACTTACCCTTTTTGATTTCTGTTGCTATAAACTCTTCTATAGTAAACGAATTGGCAGCGAGGTATTTTGCTTTTTCTAGCAGCTTATCATCTGCAAGGTCGGGGTACTCATCTCGGAATGTAAAAATTGCTGAAGGCTCAATCCCCACTAATGGAGTTTCTGCTGTGATAAAAGGGGAAAGCATCGCTATGTTTCTTTCCGCAATGGATTTGGCTTTTCGTATCAGCCCCTTAGATAGCCAGGTGCGGCCGCTTTCAATATGTTCCGGAATGATAATTTCGTAACCTAGCCTTTCCAATAAACTGATTGCTTTTATTCCTGTTTCAGTATCATTGTAATTAGTAAATTCATCACAGAAGAGATAAACTATTGGTTTTTTTGATTGAAGATTATTGTTTTTTGTTTTTCTATACCATTTTCTTAATGTGGTTTTGTAAAGTTCCGGCATAGATCTTTTTACGGCAAATCCTGAAAGTCGCTTAATAAATGTGCCTGTTAAACTGTTTTTAACTGCAAAATTGTAAAGAGATGGCATCAGCGCACCCAGCCTGGCCGATTTTGTAAAGTTGGCAATTAATTTTGCCCGGAAAGGAACTCCATTTGCATCATAATAATGTTGCAGAAATTCAGCTTTTAGCTTTGCAACATCCACATTGCTGGGACATTCGGACTTACACCCTTTACAACTAAGGCAAAGTTCCATAACCTCGTAAATCTCATTATGGTCAAACCTGTTAATCTTTTCTGAGTTTGTCAGAAATTCTCTTAGGATATTCGCCCTGGCTCTTGTCGTATCTTTCTCATTTCTTGTTGCCATAAAAGAGGGGCACATGGTGCCGCCAGCAAGATGCGTTTTGCGGCAATCACCGCTGCCATTGCACTGCTCGGCATGCTGCAATATATCCTGGTTGTAAAACCTAAAGATGGTTTTGAATACAGGTGTCTGCTGTCCGGGTTTATACCGCAGCATCGTATTCATCGGCGGGGTGTCGACTATCTTATTTGGATTAAAAATGTTCCCCGGGTCCCAGGTTTGCTTTATTTGTTTCAGCAGAGTGTAGTTTTTTTCACCAATCATTTGCCTGATAAACTTACCACGCAGTCTGCCGTCGCCATGTTCACCACTAAGAGAGCCATTATACTTCTTTACTAAAGCTGAAATTTCTTCTGCGATAGATCTGAAGAGGCGATTGCCTTCTTCTGTTTTCAAATTTATAATAGGACGTAAGTGCAGTTCCCCTGATCCCGCATGCGCATAATGCACAGAATAAAGGTTGTATTTATTCAGAATTACATTAAACTCTCTGATATACTCAGGTAAATCATTTACATCAACAGCAGTATCTTCAATTACAGCAACAGCTTTTTCATCACCCGGCATGTTGCCAAGCAATCCAAGACCGGCT
Source organism: Chitinophagaceae bacterium (assembly GCA_016719815.1). Classification (GTDB taxonomy): domain Bacteria; phylum Bacteroidota; class Bacteroidia; order Chitinophagales; family Chitinophagaceae; genus JJ008. The sequence continues at coordinate 22,739 of JADJYK010000020.1, forward strand.
TTTCTTAATGACCATATTTTTTTGTGTCCTTGCCAAATAAAACGGGATAATGATAGCCTAATTTGGCAGCTCTCATATCTGCTTCTATGTTGTTACAAACTTGTTGTACCTCCTCTCTTGTTTCTCTTGAAATTTCAACGACCAAAATTGCTCCGGGATCACCCTGCACAAAAAATCTGTTGCGGGATTGTTCTTTGTTTTCTTTTGTACATTCAAGAATGTAATGGTCAATAAGTTCACAAGCACTTGGGTTATATCTTAAGGCAATAAGATTTGCCCTGAGCGATTCATCTATCGTATTAAAATGTACACACAGTAATCCCACTTCTTCTGGTGGAAGCGGTACAACATTCAATTTGATTTCTGTAAGAAAGGCAAGAGTTCCTTCCGAGCCGGCAATCAGTTTGCAAAAATTAAAGTCCACTGCTCCTGCAGAAAATGGGGCTGATTCCAGAAGCAGATCAACAGCATAACCTGTATTTCTGCGTTCAATTGTTTTCTTTGGAAATTCTTTTCTGATTTCAACCTGGTTTTCATAGTTACTTAAAATACTTCTGACAGAACGATAGATATCAGATTCAAGTGATGAGCCCTCACATTTATTGTGAAATTCCTCTATATCCAGTGCTTTGAACTCGGCGTCTGACCCATCGCTGAGGATTGCTTTTACCTCCAGTAAATGCTCTCTCACACTCTGGTACACAACTGAATTAGAACCGCAGGAATTATTGCCAACCATACCGCCAATCATAGCTCTGTTTGCGGTAGATGTTTCGGGGCCAAAGAAAAGGCCATGCGGTTTCAGAAACATATTCAGTTCATCACGAATAACACCGGGCTGCACCCGTACCCATTTTTCTTCTTTATTAAGCTCAATTATCTGTGTGAAGTTTTTTGAAACATCAACGACTATTCCGTTCCCCACTACTTGTCCTGCCAATGATGTTCCTGCAGTTCGGGGAATGAGGGATGTGTTTTCTTTACTTGCAAATGCAATTATTTTTTTTATATCAGCAATGGATTTTGGAACGCACACTGCAAGTGGTACTTCACGATATACAGATGCGTCAGTGGCATATAATGTTCTGATTGTGTTGTCAAGAAAAAAATCTCCCTCGAGTGTTGCGGCTAATTGCTGTAGTTTTTCCTTCATTTTGGTGGCATTTGCACACTCAAAATTACTTGCTTTCTGTTTTGGCGGCAAAGTTAGTTTTGCTTAACGAATGTTAGTGAAATTCAGCTCAGAGAATATGGTATAAAAAATTATTCAGGCTTACGGGAGTAGTATTCTTTTCTTCTGAAAATCAATGTACGGTTTTTAAATATATAAACTGAGAATACCATCAGCGCAAAAAGAATTATAAGTGTCAGTTCCTGTTTTGTGTTTTTTAGCCAGATGGCATTTAGTAATATAAATGCATGTAGAATACTAATCACTTTTGCAGCGAATGCATGACTAAAACCTTGGTTTGTAAGCAAATGGTGTATGTGTGTTTTATCCGGGCTGAAGGGTGATTTTCCTTTCCACATTCTTACTCCGAATACTCTTAAAGTATCAAATACCGGAATTAAAACAATACTTAGCACAAATACTGGTGAATAAGCAATTACAGAATTCGTAGCAGACAGGTTAACCTGCATAAGCCTGACACATAAAATGGCAATTACAAAACCCAGAACCAACGATCCGGTATCACCCATAAATATTCTGGCAGGATTAAGATTAAAATAGAGAAATGCCAGCAACGCACCTGCAAGAGCAAAGGCGATAAGTGCCGTATTGGCATCTCCGCTAACAGTAAGAAAAATTCCCAGGGTAATAAGACTCATAAAACCCAATCCACCGGCAAGGCCATCAATACCATCTATTAGGTTAAAGGCATTAGTAATTCCCACTAAGGTGAGTATTGTAAATGAATACTGGGCTGAAACAGGAAGTTCATAGATTGTAAACAGACCTTCTAATGATGTAATGCGGATTCCGGAAAGAGCTACCAAAGATGCAAGCCCTGTTTGTATAACAAACTTATATTTTGCTGAAATATCCTTCAGGTCATCAAAAATGCCAAGAACCAGCAAGGCGGCAATAGAAAAAAAGAAGGTTGTTTGAATAATGTTATTAAAGAAAGGAAACCAAAGGAATAATGCGGCCATCATACCTGCTATTACAGCGATGCCACCCATTGTTGGAATAGGTGATGAATGCTCTTTCCTCGCATTGGGTTTATCATACAGCTTAAATTTCCTGATAAATGCAATAACCGGAGGGATGCTTAAGAGCGTTACAATAAAAGCTGTAATAAAACAAAGCAATGCAAACCTGTAACTACTGGTATGCAGATTTAATTGCAGCAATTGTATTTGGTCATTCATTGGATTGGTTTTACAACTGGATGTAACACTAAAATAGATTACTTATTAATAAACAACAACTGGGTTTAATTAAAAACACTGGTTTTCTGCCCATTATGAGCAAAAAAAGAGCAATATCACGCAATGTGATTCGGGATTTCGCTAATTTAAAACCGTAATTTTCCGGGTAAATTAATGAATTTGTCAGCACAGATTTTCTGGATTAGTATCAGTATTTTGTTCTATTGCTATTTAGGCTATGGGTTACTGGTTTTCTTTCTGAATAATATTAAAGTGTTATTTACGGGTAGAAAAAGTATTGAAATAACTGAATGGCCTGCTGTATCTCTGATTATTAGTGCTTACAACGAAAATGATATACTTGAACAAAAAATCACAAACACACTATCTATCGATTACCCGACCGAAAAGTTGAAAGTAATAGTAGTGACAGATGGTTCGGGAGACGGTTCAGAAAATATTGTGAAGCAGTACGGTTCAATTCAATCTTTACATAAAGCGGAAAGAGAGGGCAAAACAGCGGCACTGAAAAGGGCTATGAAACATGTGGATACTCCTTATGTTGTGTTTAGCGACGCAAATACGATGTTAAATACAGAATGTCTCAAAAAAATTATTGCTCATTACAAAAATAAGAGAACCGGAGCTGTAGCCGGCGAAAAGAAGATTCTTCAAAACAACAATTTTTCTGCTGTAGGTGAGGCTGAAGGAATATACTGGCAGTATGAATCGTTTATGAAGAAAATGGATGCTGAACTGTACACGGTAGTTGGGGCTGCCGGAGAACTCTTCTCAATACGTACTTCATTGTATAAAGAGCCAGATGATAAAATCATTCTTGATGATTTTGTTCTCTCAATGATGGTTTGTCTGCAGGGATACAGAATAGCGTATGAACCCGGTGCTTTTGCAACGGAATCTCCTTCGGCTTCATTTGAAGAAGAGAGAAAAAGAAAAGTACGGATATCTGCCGGTGCTTACCAGTCAATAGGATATTTAAGACAATGCCTGAATATTTTCAAATATCCGGCACTTAGCTTCCAATATATTTCCAGGAGATTATTGCGCTGGACAGCTTGTCCGTTATTGCTTGTAATAGTACTGGTCTGTAATGTTGTACTTGCCGTTAATAGTAATAACGGTTTATATCAATCTCTGTTACTGACACAGTTAATTTTTTACCTTTTTGCTTTTGCCGGTTGGTTATTTGCCCTTGCCGGTAAGAGGGCTGGTTTATTTACAATTCCGTTTTATTTCGTTTTTATGCATTACTGCCTTGTTAGCGGGTTTGTTAAGTTTGTTAGAGGAAAACATTCTGTTTTATGGGAAAAATCAACAAGGATAAGATAAGTTGTTCTGCTTTAACAGGCATTGCTGATTTATACTATGCCAGTTGATAATTGAAACTTATTTTTGAAAAAATTTATCTCTGCACTTGCTCACATATTATCCAGTCCGATCGAGTACCTGAAGGGGGTAGGGCCGCTGCGTGCCGATTTGCTGAAGAAAGAATTGGGCATTTTTACTTTTGCAGATATGCTTGATCATTTTCCTTACAGGCATATTGACAGAACAAAACTGAATACAGTTGCAGAAATATCACCCGCAACAGATTTCGTTCAGGTGGCTGGCGTCTTGCAAGGTTTTGATATTGTAGGCCAGCGACAGGGGAAGAGGCTGGTGGCCCAACTAAGAGATAAAACCGGAACCATTGAACTAACATGGTTTCAGGGACTTTCATGGGTACAAAAGCAACTTGAGGTTGGACAGTCGTATCTGGCTTTTGGAAAAATAACATTCTACAATGGATTCCCTCAGATTGTACATCCTGATTTTGAAGTGCTTTCTCCTGAAAAACCATTGGAAAAAAGTTTCCTGGAACCTGTTTATTCCACCACTGAAAAGCTAAAATCTAAAGGTCTTGGTGCGAGGCAAATTGCAAAGCTTACATTTCAGTTGCTTTCAATGCTGAAAGAAAAGGATATTATCGAGAACCTGCCGGATTCTGTTTGCAAGCATATGGATCTTGTAGGTCGCTTCAAAGCATATAACCAGGTGCATTTTCCTCAAAACAGTAACGAATATGAGCGTTCAGTTAAGCGGCTGAAGTTTGAAGAATTGTTTGTAGCACAGGTGCGGATGAATTTATTACGCAGCAGCAGGCATCGCTTTTCGAAAGGGGTATTATTCGAGAAAGTAGGTAATTTATTTAATGAGTTTTATGTAAAACACCTGCCGTTTGAACTTACTAATGCACAGAAAAGGGTTATAAAAGAAATCAGAACAGATACTGCCCGAGGCCGGCAAATGAACCGGCTGTTGCAGGGCGATGTGGGAAGTGGCAAAACAATAGTTGCAGTTTTAATAATGTTACTGGCTGCAGATAACGGATTTCAGTCTTGTCTGATGGCACCAACAGAAATTCTGGCCCGCCAGCACTATCAAACAATAGCAGGACTGCTTGAAAAAATGAATATACCTGTACGGCTTCTAACCGGATCAACAAAGACAGCCGAACGGAAGAAAATATTTAATGAACTGCAGGAGGGTACATTGAACATACTTATTGGCACCCACGCCGTAATTGAAGATGTGGTTGAATTCAGAAATCTGGGATTGGTTATTATCGATGAACAACACCGGTTTGGTGTCGCACAAAGAGCTAAAATGTGGAAGAAGGCAAACATTCCCCCGCATATTCTGGTAATGACGGCAACGCCTATTCCCCGCACATTGGCAATGACTGCCTATGGAGATTTAGATTATAGTGTTATTGATGAAATGCCTCCAGGCCGGCAACCCATTACTACAGTTCACCGTTATGAAAGTCAGCGTAGTAAAGTGATGGACTTTATCAGGACTGAAATTGCCAACGGAAGACAGATATATATAATTTTTCCTTTAATAGAAGAAAGCGCCAAACTCGATTACGAAAACCTGATGAAAGGTTATGAAAACACAAAAGCCTATTTTCCCGAGCCAAAATACTGGATAAGCATGGTGCATGGACGACAACCAGCTGAGCAAAAAGAAATGAATATGAAAAGATTTGTGGAGCATGACACACAAATAATGGTATCTACAACCGTTATTGAAGTCGGAGTAAATGTGCCAAATGCTTCTGTTATGATTATAGAAAGTGCTGAAAAGTTTGGGCTTTCTCAGCTACACCAATTACGGGGCAGGGTAGGCAGAGGAGCTGAGAAAAGCTATTGTATATTATTGACCGGTTCCAAATTAGGTAAAGATGCCTTTGAACGCATCAATATTATGACACAGACAAATAATGGCTTTGAAATTGCCGAAAAGGATCTAGAAATACGGGGTCCGGGAGAAATTGAGGGAACCAGGCAAAGCGGAGCATTAAACTTTAAGCTGGCAAGCATTGTCCAAGACAAGGGATTGCTGGATGCTGCAAAAAATATTGCTGCTGATTTGATTGAAAAAGACCCGGACCTTACTTCGGCAGAGAATTTGCAGCTAAAATCATTCCTCCATTACCGCAAAGGAGCAGTAATGTGGAGTAAGATTTCATAGTTTTTTGCTTTCGGAAAAGGGAAAATTACCTGTATAAGACAATTCTTAACAGTTGTTTTCAAACCTTATAACCATAAATTGGTTAATTTAAAGTATCGGATTTTTTATGAAAAAAGGATTATTAACTATACTTGTTACCTTCTCAATTATATATGCATCCGGGCAGGGCACAATTGATTTTATCGAAAACAAAGGACAGTGGGACAGCCGGGTAATGTTTAAAGGTGATGTTAGTAATGGGGCTGTATTTATAAGAAAGAATGGTATTACTATTGTTCAACAAAATTCTGTTGATTTAGCAAAGGTTATGCATTCAAGGCATGGCCATGACTATGCGGCAGCTGAGAATAGAAATAGTGAGCCTGATATTATACGATCACATAACTGGAATGTTGACTTTATCGGGGGTTCTGCAAACTGTAAAGTTGTTCCCGCTAAAATTTCTTCTTATCAAAATAATTATTACATCGGCAATGACCCCACAAAATGGGCTTCAGGCTGCCGGGTGTTTCAGGTAGTTACTTTAGAGAATATTTATCCGAATGTTGATGCCCGGTATTACACGGATAATGGTACATTGAAATATGATTTAATTGTAAAACCAGGTGGCGATGTTTCAAAAATTGCCTTACGATATGATGGGATTGAAGGACTAAAAATAAAGGATAAAGAACTTGTTTTATCTACTTCAATCGGTGAATTGAAAGAAGGAAAACCATATACATACCAGGCTGGCCTAAGCTCCCGCAATGAAGTGAATTGTAAGTATGTGGTAAATAATAATGTGGTGAGGTTTGAAATAAAGAAGTATGATCCTAACGTCACATTGGTAATTGATCCTTCAATAGTTTTTTGCTCTTTTTCGGGAAGTTCTGCTGATAACTGGGGTTTTACAGCTACGTATGGCCCAGATGGCAGTATGTATGGTGGGGGCCAGGTATATGGAGTAGGCTTTCCAACTACAACCGGGGCCGCACAAACCACTTTTTCTGGAGGCACTTTCGATATTGGTATTATAAAACTTACTCCCAATGGTTCATCAAGGGTGTATGCCACTTATTTGGGTGGTTCAACCGGAGGTGGCCTGGACCAGCCACACAGCCTTGTAGTTGATGATCAGGGAAATTTATTTGCTGCAGGCAGATCAAATTCGTCCAATTTTCCGGTAATTAATAATGGTACTCTTGCCGGGGCAGGATATGATATTGTGGTTTTTAGTTTGAACGGCACAGGAGGCTTAAATGCTTCACGTAAAATTGGCGGCAGTAATGATGATGGGGTGAATATTAATGCAGCAAGAACACAAAGTTCTTTGCAACAAAACTATGGTGATGATGGAAGAAGTGAAATAATTCTGGATAATGCCGGTAACGTATATGTGGCCTCATGTACACAGTCATCTAATTTTCCCGGAACAACAGGGTTTTTCCAGACAGCTTTTGGCGGGGGATCACAAGATGGGGTGTTGTTGAAGTTAAATTCATCCTTAAGCTCAGTGTTATTCACCAGCTATCTTGGTGGAACAGGTAATGATGCAGCTTATGTACTTTCGATTGGATCCGGAGGCAATATCTATGTAGGTGGTGGTACAGAAAGTGGTAATCTATTGCAAGGTACACAAGGAGGAACGCTTGGAACAGTTTTTAATGGAAACATAGATGGATTTGTGGCAATTATTAATAGTGCCGGAACTTCTGTTATCCGTTCAACGTATATTGGTACATCAGGTATCGACCAGGTTTTTGGAATTCAGTTTGATGCAAAAGGGTTTCCCTATATAATGGGACAAACAACCGGCTCGTGGCAGGTCGTTAATAATCTTCCGGGCGGCCCGGCTATATATAGCAATGCAGGCGGGAAACAGTTTATTGCAAAATTGCAGCCTGATTTATCAGCATATGTCTATTCAACAATGTTTGGAACAGGCGGCGCTATTCCAAACATTTCACCGGTAGCTTTTCTTGTTGATAAATGTGAGAATGTGTACATGTCCGGATGGGGCGGCCCTGGTTTCGGAACTGGATTCAGCAGCGCCGGAACGACAGACTTACCAACAACGCCGGATGCATTTAAGAGCACAACAGATGGTAAAGATTTTTACTTCTTTGTTTTGAAAAAGGATGCTGAATCGCAATTGTATGGAACTTTCTTTGGTGAAAATAACGGCCTTAATGGTGGGAACGATCATGTGGATGGTGGTACCAGCCGGTTTGACAGAACCGGAACCATCTATCAGGCTGTTTGCGCCAATTGCTTTATTAATAATCCCCATCCTTCCTTTCCTGTTACGCCTGGTGCAGCTTACACAGTTAATAATGCCTATTTATCCAATAACCGGGCAGGCTGTAACCTGGCAATGATAAAAATTGCGATGAACCTTGCCGGTGTTATAAGTGGTGTGCAGTCGGCTATCGACGGAGTGGTGAGAGATACTATAGGCTGTGTTCCGCAGACAGTAGTTTTTAGTGATACTATTGGCAATGCTCAAAGCTATGAGTGGTACATTGATTATATTCCAGGAAATATTCCGACCCAGACTACAACGACCCCAACCTTTACATGGACATTTAATACAGTTGGCCTTCACCGGGTAATGCTTGTGGCTGTTGATCCTAGTACCTGCAATCAGCGGGATAGTTCATTTATGAATATTAAAATTGGTATAACAAGAGCTCTCCCTGTCTTTATTTATGCAAGACAAAGCCCCTGCGATCAATTCAGGTATTCATTTACAAATACAACCTTAGAACCGCCCACTCATCCATTTAAGGATACAAGTTTTGTATGGGATTTTGGCGATGGTTCACCTTTGGTTAAAACAGGATATAATAATCCGCCACTCACACACCAGTATGCCGGACCAGGTACATATTTTGTCAAATTACTGCTCAATGACACTACTTATTGTAATTCTCCGGATGATACAACATTACGGATTGATGTTGCCCTGAATGTGACTGCTGCATTGAGTGCACCTTCAATTGTATGTGTTAATCAGTCTGTGCAGTTTACCAGTAGTTCCACAGGTGCTGAAACCTATTTTTGGGAATTTGGAGATGGTTTTACTTCAACGGATGAAAACCCTGTTCATGTTTATACTTCAGGAGGGCCATTTGTAGTACGACTGACTGTTTTCAATGCTGGCTCTTGTAACAAACAGGATACAAAAACACTGAATATAACAGTATATGAATCACCTGTTGCCCAGGCCGGATTTTCTCCGGATCCGCCAGTGGTAAACAACCCTACAGTTTTCACTAATTCTTCGTTGAATGCAGTGCAGTATAAATGGTTTTTTGGTGATGGAGATTCATTGATAACGACATCATTGCAGCCTGTTACGCATCAATATGGTGCCACTAATACATATAATGCCATGCTGATTGCATATAACCAGGCAGGATGTACCGATACTTTTCCAATGACTGTAAGAGCAATAATTGAACCGGTTGTGGGGGTGCCAAATGCATTTACTCCGCTTAGCGGGGATGAAAACAGTGTGATATTGGTAAGAGGGTTTGGCATTTCCAAAATGTTATTTACAATATGGAACAGATGGGGGCAAAAAGTTTTTGAAACAAATAGTCAGTCTGTTGGCTGGGATGGAAAAGTAAAAGGAATGTTACAGCCTATGGATGTATATACGTTTACGTTATCTGCTGAGTTCTCTGATGGCCAAAAAGTGTCAAAAAAAGGGGATATAACTTTAATACGCTAGGCTGGTAAAATGATAATTGTAATGAATAAACGGATTATTATATCGGGGATATGGAGTTTGCTTATTGCAGTTTCATTGCATGGACAGGATCTGCATTTTTCTCAGTTTATGAATTCTCCTTTGTTAACTAATCCGGCTAATACTGGTTTTATCCCTGATGCTGATTACAGGCTTGCCGCAAATTACAGAAATCAATGGGCATCAGTTTCAGCATTTCCTTACAAAACGATGAGTGCCTGGGCCGATGTGCAAACGCTTCAAAATGAAGAATCGACCGGTTGGCTGGGATTGGGTGCTGTACTTCTGAGGGATGTTGCCGGTACCAGTGTACTGACCTCAACGAAAGTATATGGATCCATTGCATATCACCAGATGGTTAATTACAGCAGCCTTGTTAGTCTTGGTTTTAATATCGGATGGGCCAATAAGAACATTAATTCGGCAAATCTTACTTTTCCAAGCCAGTGGAATGGAAAATTCTTTGATGCAGGCCATTCAGCAAATGCTCCCAAACTGGATGCAAATAATATTAATTATCTCGATATGCAGGTGGGAATGAACTATGCTTATTTCCCGAGTGATAATATTTATGTTAATGCAGGCTTCTCTGCCATGCATGTTAACAGGCCCAGGGAAACTTTCTTCAGTTCTGAAACCGGGGTTGATAACCGTGTACCAGTGCGATATACGGGGTTTTTAAATGGGAGTTTTAAAATGAATGACAGAGTGATCCTTAATCCAAATGTGTATGCATCAGTACAGGCAAAATCATACGAGATTGTTGGAGGGCTTAATGCACAATATAACCTTTCTGGCGACGGCGAAAAGACATTGATAGCGGGAGCTTATTACAGGCATAAAGATGCTGTTATCCCGGTGGTGGGTGTTGGATTGAAGGATTATACTTTTACGTTTACTTACGATGTAACCACGTCATCGCTCAAAAACTTCAATGGTTCAAGAGGCGGTCTTGAATTTTCACTGGTAAAGTCAGGCGTATTTGACAAATACAGGGGCAATAAAAGGGAGAGCTTTTGCCCGACCTTCAAAACGTATTGATATATTTTGTACCTTATTTTGCTTTTTGTTTGAATGTTTTGGTTAGGGAAAGCCCAAATCCTGTACTGGGCATTACTATGCGGCAAACACCGCCCGTGCAAACAAGACCCCCTCGTTGTCTTCCGTAGTTTAAAGAAACTCTCAATGTTCCTGTTTTGTAGGAGCCGCCGATATTATAAAAGTGAATATCAAACGGGTCAGTTAAATGATCAATCAGATTATTTCCTTCCTCGTATCCATAGTTAAACATATCCGATATAAAGAAAGGGATCTTATTTTTCAGTGTCATCTCAAATGAACCGGCAATCCAGTTCCCTCTGTCATTATCTGCCCACATATGTTCTGCCACCCATTTTAATGAAACGTTCTTGTTTAACTTATGTTCCCAGTCTGTAGCCAGTATATTTGTTTTTATTACCAGCTTATTAGCCGTTCCTTCAATCCAGCTGTTATTATAGTATTGGTTAGTGAAAGCTATACTTCCGTGCCATTTTGTTTTTATCTTCTTAGATACTTCAATGCTAAAATCAGAGAAGAATTTTTGACCTGTTCCGGTTTTTTTTGTATCATATGCCGGAGGGTAAAGAACATAATCCCCACTCAGATTGTTATAATTGCTATAAGTGATCTCAATTTTGGTTCCATTTTTACCACCAAGTTTGCTTCCCTTTTTAAAATTGTGAAAAAAAATCGATCATCCCGCCAACATCACCTGCTTTGCCAATATTGGTGCTTGGATCTAAACTTACCAGTTGCTGAGCCTGGTAAACATAAATATTAGCAAGATTGAAGTGATGTTGTTTGGTTAATGAAGGAATATAGTTTATCATTTTATCATTGAAATATATACTGCTTTCATTGCCTTCAAGTATTTCAGGCTCCCTTTCTGAATAAAAGCTCATATTCTCAATTCTCCTGAGGGTAATATTAAAACCGGTTCCTTTTTTTGCATAGCCCATATTTAATAATAATGCTGATCCCGGTTTTACAAAAGTTGTATCTACATGTGCCTTATCATAGAGTATTCCATCCTTTGATTTGTGAACATACTCCGCAGATGCAGTAAAGCCTTTTTTTGAATAGTTAAGCCTGCCAGAAAGGCCATTGGTTGTTTCTTTAAAAGTTGGATTGGTCAGGGGTGTTTTAAAGTCTTCATTTCTGCCCACATAACTTATTCCTAACGAAAGATCAGATTGTTGTTTTTCTGAAACAGACAAAATATCTATTTCTGCATCCATGCCAAAAACAATACCATTGGATATATCAAAACCAGATCTTTGTTTTCCTGCAACTGCAATAAAACGTACATGTGAAACCGGTGAATATTTTATCCTTCCGCCCAATATGGCATTGTTAATACCAAGGAAACGATCTTCCCATGAACGGAGCAATAAACCGCTTCCAAATTGTTCATAAAAATGTCCGGCAGTAATATCAAGTTTCGTTGATTTGTAGTTTACAAATGCAGTTCCCACCCCCACGCCTTTATGTTTAGGGTTAAGATTCAGCAGAGCTTTTGGCAAATAAGCTTCACCTTGTACACCTACTGTCCATTTTTTATAATTATACTGCAGTTGCAGGTATGTATTCGACCTGAAGGGGTCATCCGGAACCTCAATGTTTCTTTTACTATCTTTCAGGTACACCTGGGAATTGGATTCAATACTGCCCAAAAAACTGCCTTTTGTTTTTGTTTCTTGTGCTGCAACAGCTGTTACAGCGAGTATTAGCAGTAAAGTAATGAGTTGTTTCATCGCAGTTTTATTTTAGTTTTTTCACTTCTGAAGAAGATTATATAGAATCGTAGCGTGGAATTAGCTGTAAAAGCTTCTTATTTTACATTTTTTTCAGCTCCTCAAAAAAATCAGTTTCGCTGCCCGGAGTATATCCGCTGTGTGAATGAATAATTTTTCCATTCTTAACAACTATTACATAGGGCATATCGCTGATGCCCAGGCGGCGTTTTAACTCCTGGTTGGTATCGTACAAAATTTTATATGGCCACTCCTTGCCGCTTACCAGTGGTTTTACTCTTTTTTCGGTTCTTGTGTCATCAACAGAAATGGCCACCAGCTCCATATTCACTTCTTTCTGCCATTCATCGTATACATCACTTATTTCATCCAGTTCTCTTATACAGGGCACACACCAGGTGGCCCAAAAGGAGAAAACATACAGTTTGTCTTTTTCTGCAAAGTCTTTTTTTCAGATCATAGGTTTTGCCTTCTGTTGATTTAAGGCTCATATCGGGAAGGTCAGGCTGAAAAAGGGGAATAAAAAGAAATAGCAGGGTTGTCAGGTATGAATTTTTTTTTCATAAAAAATTAGTTAACTTGCACAAATGTATGCATGGTTAAGGTAAATCCGGATAATAATCAATCCGTAAAATTACTTAAATGCTAACTGAATAATATCAAAATTTAACCGCTTTTATCACCCGTCAAAAGAAAGATACAATGAAAAGAATCCTTTTTTTTGTCACCTTGATGTTGATTGTATTTGTGTGGTCTTGTAAAAAAAGTGACAAATCTGGCCCCTCTGATAATGTTACTGTAAGTATAGCTGCCGATAAAACTTCTTTAGAAGTTAATCAGACTGTAACGTTTACCGTAACTACTAATTCCGGCAGCGATGTGTCTGGTTCGGCAACATTCTATGTTAACGGAACTGCAATTTCCGGTAAAACCTTTACTACTGCTTCGGCTGGTACTTATTCAGTAAAAGCTGTTTATTCTGGCAAAGAAACTAATACCATACAGGTCGTTTTTAATCCCACTGCCGCAACAGTTACATCAATTACACTTACACCGTCAAAAACAAATGCTTATTTGGGCGAAACCGTAACATTTGTTGTTACAGGGAATAACGGAGCCAACCTTACCGCTCAGTCTGCACTTTATGTAAACGGGGCACCTATAACAGGCAGTTCAATAACTCCCACTACCGAAGGGACATTTGCCGTAAAGGCAATGTACCTTGGGCTGGAAAGTAATACCGTTCAGGTTGTATTTACCGTTCCGCCAATTACTTCAATAACACTAAGTGCTTCGCAAACCAGTTTAAATACCGGCGGTACTACTACATTTACTGTAATGTCAAATACCGGCGTTAATGTTACTGCTCAATCAACAATAACAGTAAATGGCACTGCTATTTCTGGCAGCTCCTATTCAACAAATACGGCAGGTATATACAACGTAAAGGCCACTTATAACACCATTGAAAGCAATATTGTACAGGTTACGTTTGTTGCGCCAGTTACTTCTATAACGCTGGCCGCATCACAAACGAATGTGAACACCGGCACACCAGTTACTTTTACTGTTACTACCAATACCGGGGTAAACGTGACTGCCCAATCGTTGATTTTTGTGGATGGTGTATCAATTACAGGCGGCAGTTTCACTCCTTCTGCTTCCGGCACATATAATGTGTATGCCACTTATGTATATAACGGCAATACGCTTATTTCAAATACAGTTATAATAAATGCAGCTGCCGCAACGATAATCAATTTCAATAAACGGGTACTGGTAGAAGATTTTACTGGAACATGGTGCCAGTACTGTCCAAGGGTGGCTTATGCAATCGATCAATTATTATTACAAACTAATGATGCTGTGGTCACTGCCATACACAGAGGCTCAGATCCGTATAATTTCTCCGGCGCCAATGTGCTGGAATCACAAATAGGACTGACGGGCTATCCCACAGCACAGCTGAACAGAACCTCCAGGTGGACGTATCCTGAGCCTAATAACGTACAGCAGGCAGTAAACCTTACAACTGGCACTAATCCACGTTTGGGTCTTGCGATGGTCTCTTCCGCAACCGGCAATGATGTTGCGCTTACCGTGAAGGTAAAATTTGGTGACGACTTCAGTAATCTCCGGCTTGTTGTTTATGCCGTAGAAGATGGGCTGGTTTATAACCAGACAAATTCAACAATATATTATGGTGGTGCCAACCCGATTGTTGGATTTGTTCATAATAATGTACTCAGGGCTGTGCTTACCAGTTCAATCCTGGGCGAGTCTATCACTGGAACCACCACATCCGGAAATGAATATACAAAAACGTTTAACTATACAGTTCCGGCTTCATACCAGTTTAGTAAAATGCACTTTGTGGCATTTGTAATTAATTCTTCCAACACTACCCTTAATGCCAGGGATGCGAAGATTAATGAAAGCCAGGGTTACGAGATAGAGTAGAGGCATAACTTAGTTAAAAGAAACAGCCGCATCAATTGATGCGGCTGCTTTGTTAATAGAAGATTATACTATTCTTCTTCGAAATAATCAGAGTCTATTTTTTTGATTTCGTAGATATTTTGAACAGAAACACCAAGATTGTGATCTATCATCAGTTGTGAAAGTTTTTCCCCGTCAATCAAAACAATCTTTGTATCCATCTGTGCAGCATATTCTGTAGCTTCTCTTGTAAAATGAGATGTAGTGATGAATACTCCTTTCTTTGCTCTTTGCCCGGCTAATGCTCCAACAAACTTTTGCACTTCAGGCCGGCCAATTACACCCTCCCAACGCTTTGCCTGAATATAAATTACATCCAGCCCAAGTTTGTCTTCTTTAATAATGCCATCAATGCCACCATCGCCACTTTTACCAATCGCTTGCCCAGCATCTTGTATTGAACCACCGTACCCCATTTTTACAATCAACTCAACAACAATTTTTCAAAATAGAAGGCTGAACCGATTTTAAAGTTTTTATAATTTCTGTTCTCAAGGGACTGCCTAATATTTAAATACCAGCTTCCAATCATTTCATCTGGAGTTTGGTAATTTGGGTTTAATGGTTCTAAAGGGATTTGTTTCTTGATTCTTTTTGCATCTTTCTTTATCCCCTTTAAGAATTCAAATAATTCAACGAATTTTACTAATCAGATGTTTTACATTATTTTCTCTAAATTGGTTTCTCAGAAAGAATTTTTCCCTCTTTCTGTAATTTTAAACCTCTTTTAGTATTATCAAGACTCCCGCCATTTTCAAAATGACCTTTTGCCCAAACACTTCCTCTTATTAAAATAATTTGCCTTTACTAGGCAACAAGCTTATTCATTTCATCCTCTGAAAGCCTAAATGCTTTTGCCAGAAAATCTATACACTCTTGTACAGAGAACTCTCTTTTGTCATTCACAAACTTGAGTAATGGCAACATTAAGTGTTTGGTAATCCGGTATCATAAAATCCGATTGAATCTGTTTAATCTGCGTCATCTGTGTGCTATCTTATTTCAAGTCCAGCTTAATCTGCAACTCGTCAAACTGCTTGGCAGCAATAGCTGATGGTGCATCGAGCATTACATCACGGCCACTATTGTTTTTCGGGAAGGCGATAAAGTCACGGATGCTTTCGCTGCCGCCTAAGATGGCACAAAGCCTGTCGAAACCAAAGGCAATACCACCATGCGGCGGGGCGCCGTATTCAAAGGCACCCAGCAGGAAGCCAAACTTATGCTGCTGCTCTTCGGCATCCATGCCAAGGGCGGCAAACATTTTTTCCTGCAATTCTCTTTGGAATATACGGATGGAACCCCCGCCAATTTCATTTCCGTTCAATACCATATCATACGCATTGGCTTTGATATTGGCATACGGATGCTCAAGATATTTTTCAGGGTCATCAACTTTAGGACTGTTACTAATCATCATTTCAATATGGTCAGGCTTTGGACTGGTAAACGGATGATGCCTGGCCACCCAGCGGCCGGCCCCGCCACCATCCTGGTCTTCCAGCGCAAACTCAAACAATGGAAAATCAAGCACCCACAATAACTTAAACTCATCTTCTTTTCTCAGGCCCAAACGTTTCCCCATTTCTAACCGCAGTTCGCTGATGGCTTTCCGGGTTCTTTCTTCTGCACCGGCCAGTATCAGCACCAAATCACCAGCTTTGGCATTGGCAGCATCAGCAATAGCTTTCAGTCTTTCTTCGCTGTAGAATTTGTCAACACTGCTTTTATAAGTGCCGTCAGCATTTACTTTAATAAACACAAGGCCTTTCATGCCTATTTGCGGTCGTTTCACCCACTCGGTTATCTCATCAGTCTGCTTACGGCTGTATTCGCTGCAACCCGGTACAGCAATAGCAACAACAGTTTCCGCTTCGTCAAACACTTTAAAATCTGCACCATTTATCAGCCCGGCGTTATCTTGCTTATTGGTATAAACGGTCGAAGGTTTCTTCAGGTTCAGCACTTTCATTTCAAAGCGGATATCCGGCTTATCGTTACCATAATTCCACGTGGCGTCTTCCCAGCTCATCCGTTGCACAGCCTCGTTGTAGTCAATTCCTTTTACATCTTTAAAGATGGATTTAATGAGCCCTTCAAACATATTGAGAATGTCTTCCTGCTGTACAAAGGCCATTTCGCAGTCTATCTGTGTAAACTCAGGCTGGCGGTCGGCCCGCAGGTCTTCATCCCGGAAGCATTTTACAATCTGGTAGTAACGGTCGTAGCCACTAACCATCAGCAGTTGCTTAAAAGTTTGGGGTGATTGTGGCAGGGCATAAAACTGTCCGGGGTTCATTCTCGATGGCACCACAAAATCTCTTGCCCCTTCGGGAGTTGATTTAATGAGAAACGGAGTTTCAATATCTAAGAATCCCTGGTTGTGCAAATAGTTACGGGCGGCACGGCCAACAGCATAACGCAGTTCGAGGTTTTTCTTAACGGCATTGCGGCGCAGGTCGAGATAGCGGTATTTCATCCGCAGGTCATCGCCACCATCAGTATCATCCTGTATAGTAAATGGCGGAACAGCCGATTTATTCAGAATAGAAAATGATGAAACAAGTATCTCTATCTCCCCAGTTGGAATATTGGGGTTCTTATTGCTTCTTTCGTTTACGGTACCAGTGGCTTGTAGCACAAATTCACGGCCCAGCGGATTTTCCTCCAGTTCTTTATTCAGTTCTTCGCCAAAAAGCAATTGAGTAATGCCGTAGCGGTCACGGATGTCCACAAAAGTGATGGCTCCGAATTTTCTTACGGTTTGCACCCAGCCCGACAATGTAACGCTGGTGTCTTTATTTTCTAATCTTAATTCGCCACAAGTATGAGTTCTGTACATGTTCAGTTGATAAGTTGAAAGGGTGAAAAGTTAATAAGAGAAAAATCCTGGTTTCCTTGTCAACAATTAACTTGTTAACCTGTCCACCTAGCAAAGATAAGTTAGCAGCACCTTTTTTCGGCCCCCTCCGCCGGGGATATGTAATTTTACAGTTTGAGGCATCTCAGAGGTACAAACTCAACTGTTTATGAAGAAGGCACTGATATTTCTGCTCGTTCTGACCGGATTTGGCTACTCCATTTTTTCGCAGCAACCGCTGCAGCAAATAAGAAAAAAAAGCTACCAGGCTTTTTTATACCGTATTCCGGCTGATACTGCTGAAAAATACCTGCAAAAAGGAATAAAGGAAATTGACCATTACCTTTCACAAACTCCGGCTATGGTTTTTTATGCCGATTCGATTCGTTATGATGATATACCGGTTGGAAACTACCTGCTGATTTCGGTGCTGGACTCGATGATTGAGGCAAAATACTATTGCAGCACGGCCGTACTTCCTTTTGTGGTTAACAACCAGGTAAAACCGCAACTGCAGTTGAGGGATGAAAAGGGAGATTTTTTTACAAACGCAGTGGTACACATAAACGGAAAAATGGCAAAGTTTAATGCCGCCACCTCAACTTATATCGTTAATGCTAAAAAACCTGATGAAGCATTTGTAAGGATAGAACTGCCGGGTGATACTTCGTTTGTTGAACTGGCTATTGAACGGGAAAACTACCGCACCGCCCGGCAGCAACGCTGGATGAGGCTCAAATCAACAAAGGCGGGACGGATAATTGCCTGGGCTCCTGATAAGATTAAATACTTTGTAAAGAATAAACCGAAGTATTGGTTCCGGAAGAAATACAGGAATAGGAATAGCGAAAGGCAGACAGGTAAAGGATATGTACTGTTCAGCAAACCAAAATATTTTCCATCTGACACTGTTAAGTTCAAGGCATATTTACTCGACAAGAAGGGAAGACAATACAGGCAGGAGGCGGATGTATATCTTATGTACAGCAGCATAAACGGAAATATCAGCCGGAAGCTGGTAAGCCTCAAACCGGTTACTCCCGGCGCTTTTGTTTATGAGTTTGCAACAGGAGATACATTACCAAACGATACCAGGTTTTCACTGCAGTTCAAAGACAGGAAAAACATAGTGTTGCTATACGGAAATTTTGAAATTGAAGATTACCTGCTGGATGAAGTGGCCAGTTACAACATCAGCAGCCCGGCAGATAAATACTATCCGGGTGACACATTACAGTTCTCAGCTTCGGCAAAAGATGCCAATGGGCTTGCCCTGATGGACGGAAAAGTGAAATTAGTTTTACTGGCCCAGAAGATTGATAATTTTTACAAAGAGAGGGTTTTTGTGGCCGATACCTTGTGGCAGCAGGAGAAACCGCTGGCGATAGAAGGTGATACAAAGTTCATGATAAAGACAGACAGTTTTCCAGCGGCAGACGTAGCGTTGAAGGCGGTGGCCATCTTCCGTAACAGCAATAACGAAGTGCAGGAAAAAAGTACAGATATAAAGTATTATAACAGCCATACAAAGATTGACATCAGCATTGAAAACGGGCAGGTAAAAGCCGTGCTGTATAAAAATGGTATATCCATTCCGGCAAAAGGATTTATGGAGACGGATAATACTTCTAAACCCATAGCTGTTACTTTTCCATACAGCGGAAAGATTGACCCGCAAACAGAAGAATATGAGTTTTACACCGATGATAAGGAAGATATAGATGAGTGGGAAAGTTTTGAAGTTGAAAACAACTATTCTGTTTCTTTCAGCCGGGTGCAGCACCTCGATACTGTGGCCTTTGTGCTGAACAATCCAAACCGAATTCCGGTTTACTACAGCCTGTTTGATAAGGACAGGGAAATCGTGTCGGCCAGTTCTGCCGAAGCGAATATCATCTGGAAAGGCAAAATACCAAACAATAAAGTCTATTACCTGCGCTGGCAATACTACTGGGCTGGCGAACAGAAATATCATAATGAAAATATTGCCCTGCTCTCCAAACTGGCTTCGGCTGAAATTGGCGGAGCCGCTACAGTTTATCCCGGACAAACGGATACTATCACCGTAAAAGTGAAAGATTACAAACAGCGGGAACTGAAAAATGTAAACCTGACAGCCGTGAGTTATAACTCACAGTTTGCCGCCGACATCCGTGTGCCGGAACCGCCCTATATTCAAAAATTCAGGGGCAAGCAACCCATACTGCACGACTGGTACGAAACCGATGATGCTTCAGCAAGCAGAATGTTCTCGCTGGGTATGCACCAGGGCTGGCGCAAGCCTTTTAACCTGGACACTATGCCGTATTACCAGTTCCTTTTTCCGAAGGAGCATTATCAAATGGTAAAATCGAGAATACAAAACCTGCTACCACAGGTATCAGTATATGCCGTGCAGAAAGGTGTGCCGCAGGAAGTTTACCTGCTGTACATCAACAGGCAGTTGGTGTATTATAATGGCGTAACCAGTAAGCCTGCATACGCCGTAACCGGGTTCCCGGGCTATACACATATCATCATCCGGCTGAAAGATAAAATGATTGTGGCCGACAGCATTTACCTGCAGCCTTATTACAAGCATGATATTGTTTTTGATATGGATAAGCTGGCTAACAACTATTGGGTTACAGATACTGCTAATTACTGGACATGGCAGGAAAAGGATATGCTGAACAAACAAATACTGCGGGTTGAAAATAACTACCGCAACAATAACGGTTATGTTTGGCAAGATGATAAAGCTTATTATCTCGGCAGCAACGGTGAACATATTACCGGCCCCTTTGTCAATAACGACAGTATTCAGTTCTACAAGCCTGGTGATTTTGATTTTAAATTCAGCTTTGAACCGGGTTACCGCTACAGGGTTTCGCCAAAAGTGGTAAGGCTGGAAAAAATTCCGTTTATTTCATTTGATAATAAAGTGCTGCTTGCTTCAAAAGGAGGGGCCTGGTGGCCGCTTGGTGACACCATAAAAGATTTACCCGTTATCAGTTATGAAATGAAAAGACCGGCACTGCCATTCTTAGAGCAGCATGGCAATAACTATTATAGCAGCAATGCTTTTACCAGCCGGATAAAATTGCAGGTGCCGTATGACAGTACGTTTGTGTTTACGGTGTTGCAGAACAATGAAAAGGAAAGTGATTACCGGGTGCTTTGGGGCCGTACAGATATGTTGTACAATATCAGCAAGGGAAATTATACGGTGGTAATGGTGACTAGTAATTTCCATTATATAGAGGCAGCCAATATTCAGGTTGACAGTGTGGGAACCTATTGTGTGAAGTTTGTACAAAAAGATACTGTGGGGGCAAAGCCGGTGTATGCCAAAACGAATACAGTTATTGCACAAATAATACAACTGCAGGCAGAAATAAGAAAGTTTAATGAGGAGATGGCTTTGCAGCGAAAGAAAGAAGAAGCGATAAAGAATGAACAATATAAAAACCCGTTGATGAACCTGCCCGCCGGTACCGGAGTGGTTACTGGCAAGATAACAGACAAAAGTGGTAAGTCGCCGATACCGGGAGTGAGTGTAATGCTAAAAGGATACAAGTCCGGAACCATGACATTATCTGATGGCACTTATATGCTGCGTGGAATACCTGCCGGACAGTATGTATTGGTGCTTGCTTCTGTAGGTTACAATATGCAGGAAGTAAAATGCAGTATTTATGATGGACAACAGACAGGTGTGAATGCGGAACTTGTAGTTAATAAGTCTGCTTTGGAGGAGGTTGTGGTGGTTGGGTATGGAGTTCAAAGGCAAGCAAAAGCACTGGGCTTTTCAACCTCTAAAATAAGTGCAGCTGAATTAACTCAAGCAATGAATGTGAATTTGCAAAATGGGCTTACTGGCAAAGTGTCCGGGTTGAATATTCAATCTGTAAATAACGGAGTTTTTGCAGATACAAAGATTACGCTTCGTGGTGTACGTTCTTTAACAGGTAATGAAACACCTTTGGTTGTAATTGATGGTGTTGTTTCTGATATGAAAAAATGAACGAACTAAACCCTAACGAAATTGCTAATACTTCAATTTTAAAAGGTACAGAGGCTACAGCAATATATGGAGCAAATGGGGCTAACGGTGCCATCATCATCACCACCAAAGGGTTTAACCCCAAAATGATGCGGGAAGAATTCAGGGATTATGCTTTCTGGAAACCTAATTTAATAACAGATGAAAATGGTGAAGCAAAGTTT
This sequence comes from Chitinophagaceae bacterium, assembly GCA_016719815.1. Taxonomy (GTDB): domain Bacteria; phylum Bacteroidota; class Bacteroidia; order Chitinophagales; family Chitinophagaceae; genus JJ008. The sequence continues at coordinate 44,748 of JADJYK010000020.1, forward strand.
GCTGTTACCTACCCCGATAATATTACAAGCTGGCAAACTTATGTGGTGGGCATGGATAAGCAACACCATATTACCAAGGTGTCCAAATTAGTAAAGGCCTTTAAACCCATGCTGGCACAATTAGCCGCCCCGCAGTTCTTAATAGAAGGAGATATAGCTACTGCCATCGGAAAGAAAATTAATTACACGGCTTCTTCATTAAATGTAAATGTTGACTTCTCACTAAATGGCAAGCAGCAGTTGTCTTCAGCAGAAACAATTAAAGCAAATGATGCGGGTACCAGTGAACTGGAAATAACAGCCGCTCCCGGCGCAGACACCATTACCGCCCGTTTCAGCATGAAGGCAGATAATGGATTTGCAGATGGAGAACAAAGAAAAATTCCTGTCCTCAGAAAAGGAACCATGGAAACTATCGGCCAGTTTAATATCATGGAAGGTGACACAACAGTTACTGTGGCTGTTCATCAAAATGCAGGTGCGGTAAAATTATTTGCACAGAACAACACATTCGATGTGCTGCTGGATGAAATTGACCATTTGAAAAAATATCCTTACTACTGCATGGAGCAAACAGGCTCCAAACTTACCGGCCTGCTGATGGAGAAAAAAATCAGGCTGGCATTGAAACAGGATTTTAAAGACGAGAAAGAAATCAGTAAACTGCTTGCCAAGATTCAGAAAGGACAACTCTTCGATGGCGGCTGGGGCTGGTGGGAAGGAAGTCGCTACAATATCACCATCACCAATTACATTACAAGGGCATTGTTGCAAATGCGGGGCGATGCACTGCTCGAAACAAATATCCGCAATGCACTGTTGTTCCTCAACAACCAGTTGCCAAAGATGAATAAGTACGAATTGCTGGAAACATTATACACTCTCAACGAAGCAGGGCATGATATGGATTACCATTCATTCCTGAAGCGTCTCAGCTTTGATTCTCTGTCGCAACACCAGCAATGGCAGATGCTTTCTATCCTCCACAAACAAAAGCTGGGGCATGAAAATGAACTACAGAAACTGATGAAACAAAAAACGTCCACCATGCTCGGCGGTCTGCATTGGGGAGAGAGATGTTACTGGTGGGACAGGAATGAAATAGCCACCACGGTGCTTGCCTACAAAACCCTGGGCAATATAGCCGGTTATGAAAATGAACAACGGCAGATTACGCAATACTTTTTGGAGCAACGTAAAGAAGGTCATTGGCGCAATACTGTTGAGTCTGCAACTATACTCTCTGCAATGTTGCCTGATATAATGAAGCGGAATCAAAACTTTACTGAAAAAGCACAGCTCACCATTGGCGGAGATACTAATATTGTGGTGAAAGATTTTCCGTTTGCTGCCAAACTGAAGGCTGGCACAACAAATATCACCGTAAGCAAACAGGGTGGTGGCGTGGTTTACTTTTCTGCTTCGCAACAGGTATTTAATACGTTACCGCAGGCAGTTGATACAAACTTCAGGATACAAACTTCGTTTGAAGATAAGAACGGAACTACCATTTCTAAACTGAAAGCAGGCGAGAAAACAAAATTGCAGGTAGTGGTGGAAGTGTTGAAAGATGCAGACTATGTGCAATTGGAAGTACCCGTCCCGGCAGGCTGCACTTATGGAAACAAGCATGGCGGTTTCTGGTATGAGCACAGGGAATACTTCCGTGATAAGGTGCTGATTTTTGTGGAGCAACTGAAGAAGGGCAAATACACATACAGCATTGAACTGGAGCCAAGATATACAGGAATATATACCATCAATCCGGCAAAAGTTGAGCTAATGTACTTTCCTGTATTTTATGGTAGAAATGGTATGTCAGGTATTGAAATACAGAAATAAGGGATGGCATTATTACATGGTTGTTGTTTTATGCTGTCTGATTTCCTTCGGCCTTTGTATAATATAATAATAAAGGAGTATTAAAGCACCTGTTAAGAATGGAATTATTGCAAGGTGTTTTCCCGTGATGGAGCTGCTGATTTGCCAGGTGTCAAAATGGAAGAATTCGCTTATCATCCAGTAGCCATTAGCGCAAATCCAGAAGGCAATAGCAAGGTTATGTGCCAACTCCGATTTTATTTCCCGGGTACGCCAGGCAATAACGATGGCGATGGTTAAAGTCGGGATGAACATGGCCAGCCCCAGTTCCCGCCAAATCATGCACCAACTGATGTCTTTCAGCAGCCAAAAAACGATGTGCATATTTTCCATCCGCCGGTATTTAGCCGGAATGATATACTGGTTATCCGTAACGATAGTCTGTCCCATCTTTTTTTTTGGAAAATAAGAAAAAAGATGAAAAGAAAAGAAGAAACTGATTCGCTATCGACTGAGAATCCTGGTAAAACGTCTTACATCAGCCTCTGTATCGAGGGGTTTGTTATACAGCAGGTGATCAACCAATTGCTTTGCAAAATAGGGTGACAGCGAACAGCCCTTGGTGCCCATGCCGTTCAGTATTCCAACTGTAGGATGTTGCGGGTGCAGTCCAATAAATGGCCTTCGTTCCAATGTAGCCGGCCTGATACTGGCTATATGGCCGGTGATGGTATAGGGAACCTTCAGCCATTGCTGCAGTAATTGTTCTACTTTCTCCCTGAATGCCGGTGAAGGCTGAAGATTATCAAAATCCCATTGGTAAGCAGAGCCAAGCCACCAATGGCCGGGTGTAACCAGTGGCACCAGCATCATCCCTTTTTTATAGATACGGTCAGCAGGCAGGTCAGGTATATCAAGCAACAACGCCTCACCTTTGTTACCTGCAAAAAGGGAGATTTTTAAAGTAAGGATTATTACCACATCCTATGCCGTCACAGAAAATTATTTTTTGTGCTGTTATGTTTTTATATTCAATTTTCTCATCTGAAATATTCAACGACAATAAATCAAAGTCTTCTTCAAGCAGCAGGTTTTTGGTTTTCAGGTATGTTCTCCATGTGGGAATAATGGTTTCAAGATGGGCAGTATAAACGGGAGTAATTTCGCCGTAACCAAATTCGTAATTGAAAAAACTACTGAATGTATAGCCGGCTTCATTCATTGAAACATAAGGGCCGCTTTCCTCCACCCGTTGCTGAAAACTCAGCCGCATCTGCGGGCTGGGGAAGAAGTCAACAACATTTTTTTGTGAGATGCCGGTAATGCCAAGCTCCTTTCCCAGTTGGGTATAAACATTCCAGGCATTGGGAAGCAACTCATCAATCATCCAGGTTTCAACATGGCGCCGCCCGGTAACCGGGTTGATGATGCCTGCTGCCAGCCTTGAAGGAGCCTTGGGGTCGTGGTTGTCAATTACCAGAAAGGATTTATTTTCTTTTTCGAGATAGTAAGAGAGCCATGTTCCTGAAATTCCCTGGCCAACAATTATATAATTGACATTCATACGGCAAAAATAGAAGAATAAAGAATGGGACTTTGGTGAGGACCATCTGCTAATCCTTAACAAAGCCCCGGCGGGGCGATATTCTGGTAGAAAAACAGGTAGATGTTTCTAAAACCCCGAAGGGGTGACAGTTTTAAAGTGTCGCCCCTTCGGGGCTTTGTACAAGCCTTTAGTATTGATTACCAAAATTTCGGCCCGATGGGCCTTAAAAAGCGAACTATATTACTCTGACGGCAAAGTCTTTTCATAACGTAACTAAAATGTAAGCAGAGTTGTTCATCAACTGTACTTTATGAAATTCTTCAACCGGCCAATTATTTACCAAAGACAGAAACACTTTGATTACGTAACCATGGCTTACCATGACAATCGTTTCGTCGGTATGCTTTTGTTTTATGAAGGAAAGAAAGCTGCTCATTCTTTCTGCCATCGACTCTGCTGATTCTACCCCTTCATAAGTATCAGACTCTTTGTATCCTTCAGGATATTTTTCGCCCTGGAGTATGCCAAGATGCCGTTCCATCAGCCGGTCATCGGTTACTAATGCTGCTTCGGGATTATGATGGTGAATGGCTTCTGCCGTTTGCAGTGCCGCCCCAGCGGACTGGAATAAATTGTTCTAAAGAAAATTGCTGTAACCCTTTTCCGAGGGTATCGTTCTCGGCTTTCCCCTTTTCTGTCAGTGTGCCGTCTGTTTGTCCCTGGGCTATTTTCAGACCGTTCTCAAGCGTTTCTCCGTGGCGGACTAATATCAGCGTAAGCATATAATTGTAAAAGCAATGTATAATAGTTACACGGAGTTTATCGGAGATTACACAGAGTTACTCTGAGAATTTTCTCAGTGTAGCTCTGTGCCTCCTCAGTGTTCCTCTGTGTAACTTCTTTTTATGCGGAACCGAACTTATTCAACTGTTATTCTCACTCCCTCACTGTGCGAAGTAAACTCAGGGGCATACATGCACTGTATGGTAGTGATGCCATTGCTGAAGTTTCCTTTGTGTGTTACAAACAGCGGGTACTCGAATACATAAGTGCCTTTCCTCAGGTTGCTGAAGAAGAAATTGGTGCTGGCATCCTTGGTGCTTTCGTAATAACCCAGTCCGCCCTGCCACTTATAGCTGCTGAGTACATTCACCGGTTCAAGTGCCGATGCCCGCATGTCTTTCATGTGTACATATTCCATATCACGGTCAACCCGCAGTTCAACCCGTACTTTTATCTTATCGCCCACCTTCAGTACATCGCCATCGTTAACGGGTGTGATTACCGGGCCGCGGTCGCTGTTCTTTTCTACAAACAATTTCTTCGACAGTTTCAATGGCGTGGAGGCCGGAGTGATTTTATCAAGGTCTTCAAAATACTGCCAGTACACACCGCCCCAGGAGGCTCCAACAGCCCCCCTGCCCCCCGCTGGGGGGGTCTGGGTTTCCTCTACCTTAACAGTCACTTTACCCATTTGGGGATTTACTTTATCTCCATCGATGGTTTTCTTGAAGTGTCCGGTACCGGCTTCCGTTTTGTTATCGTTTGAACTGATAACCATGTTATCTAGATTGATAGTAATCACCGGTTCGCTGGAAAGCCAGTTTGTTCCCTGTAACAATAAAGCGTAACAGGCTTCTGCGGTTGCTTTTGTTGTTTTCCAGTTATTAGTTTGTTTGTTTTTGAGCAACCATGTACGCAGGTCATCAACAGCCTTTGTGTCTTTTCCGGCTTCCTGGAAGGCTTCAATCATCAGGGAGTGGGTTTCTATCGGCATCTCGTACCAGAACCATCCATAACGCTGGTCTTTCCAGTACATGCCCAGTTCTTCGTTGCTGATAGAAGTTTCTTTCAGCGATTTCAAAATGGCCGCAGGTGTTTTTGTATCACCGGTTCTGTATAAGGCCAGCGCTGCCATGCCCTGCATGTACTTACTTTGCCCCACCCATGTTTGCTGCATACGGCTGCGGAAGTATTCATACGCTTTTTTGTTGCCTGCAATTTCAAATTCGGGAAAGAAGCTCCGCATGTACAGATACTGGATGATGGTATAATCCGGAGTGTAAGTCTTCAGGTTTACCTTATACTTGATAAGATTGTTGTAGTCCTCTGTTATCTTTCTGTCAAGATAAGGGATGGCCGTATTCAGTATGCTTGCAATGTTCATGCTTTGGCCTTCTGCCACTGCTTTCAGTTTTTTAAGGTGACCGATACCGGTAACAATGTATTGTGTGATGTAGCGGTCATCGGGCCCGCCGGTAAACCATACAAAACCACCGTTGGGACTTTGCATTTGTTTCAGCTTATCGTAAGCACTACTTAATTGCTCACTCATTCGCACTAAATCAAACAGCAATGCGATGTTTTTCTTTTGCTGTGCTTCGTTTTCGGCTTCCAGCACCCACGGTGTTTCTTCCAGCAATATGGCTTTCAGTTCCTGGTTCTTTTGCAGGTTACTCATCAGTGCTGCGGTGTCTTTTATTTTCCATTGCTCAAACACCTGCTTAATTTTTGGTGTTGAGTTGGCAATATATGTGGCCAGCGAATTGGCATAGTACCTGTTCCATGTTTGCTCAGCACATTCGTAAGGATATTCCATCAGGTAGGGCAGGGCCTGCACGGCATACCAGGCGGGGTTGCTGGTGTATTCAACCGTAAGAGCATGGTGCTGCAATGTGGAGGATGAACCGGAATTCAGCAGCTTATCGAAGGTGAAATTCTTTGTGCCGGTGCCACGCATTGGTAAAGGCATGGTTTCGGTTACCAGCATCCGGTTGGTAAGCACGGGCAGTGCATTTTCTTCTCCGTCGGAGAAGGCACCTGCTTTGGCAACAATCCGCCATACCAATGCTTTGTTGAAACGGTAAGGCACTTCGATGGGGAACATCACCGCTTCGCTTTGCCCGGCAGCTACGGTGAAGAACTGGCTGGGGATAGAATTCTTGAACCATCCGTCAACCGGCTGGTTGGTGGCCGCATCAAAGAGTTGCAGTTCGGCCGTGCCGGTTATTTCTTTATCGAACAGATTCACCACTTTGGTGCTTAACTCCATCCGGTCGCCCTCACGAAGGAAACGGGGAGCATTGGGCTGTACCATCAGGTCTTTTTGTGTAATGATTTCTTTGGTGCTGGTGGCAAAGGCGGCATCTTTAGTATGGGCCAGTGCCATAAACTTCCACTTCGTTAATGCTTCGGGCATGATGAAGGAGAATTCGATATCACCATTTTTCATCTGTCCGTAATTCAGGGAAGAAGAAAGCCGTTTCATTAAAATTCTTACGAATTTTTACTTCGCTGCCCTGCTGCTGATCACAGTTTCTTACCAACTTTCTTCGAGTTGCATAATGGTGGCTTTGTCATTCTTCTTAACTTTTTCGCCAATTACCAGAATTTCACCACTTGCAACTCCTGCAGAATCTGCTACAGCAATAGCTCCATCAGCCATTGGTGCAGGAGGAGCAGCCATTTTCATATAAACTCCTTCGGCATCCATTCCTCTTATCCTGATATTTCCGTAATATCCGCCATCTTCATATAGCAGATTATCATATCTCTTATCTACTCCTTTCCATTCCTTTTCCTGGATATACTTCTGCTGTGATTGCCAGTCAGCAAAACAGATTGAGCCGTTCCAACTTATCCGGTTGTAGAAATAAGGCCATACAGACGGGGCATACCAGCCATGTGGTGCAAACTGGTCAGAGAGGCATCGTACATGCTGCCCAGCATTTCCGCCGCCACTTTTCTCTTTGAGTCCTGAGATTTTTACTTTCCATTTTTCTTCGCTGCCGGGTAGTGTTTTTTCCCGGAAGGTGGAGTATTCAATCTTCAGCGCCTTGTTGCTCCAGGGCACCAGTATGGTTTGGTTGTGCTGGTAGAAACGGTTGTGCTTTACAAACAACCATCCCACACCATAACCGCCACGGTCGGCCTCACCGGCAGGGAAGGAGAAGGTTTTCTTTTCGCCAGACAGTTTTTGGAAACTGTAGTTGCCCATCAACTGGTTCCATGCATTTCCTTTTTGTCAACCTGCTGTATCAAAAAGAGGTTGTCGGCAGCAGTGCCCAGTTCAACAGTGGCGGTATCGTTCGGCTGTACGGTTGTATTTACGGCACCAGTCCACAAATACTGCGGGCTGCTGAGCTGGCTGCTCTTCTCGTTGTACAGTTCAATGTATTTTACATCTTTTACATCTTCGCCGTTTTTATCTTTGGTTGCTATCTCAACAACATAGAAACCAGGTTCCCACTTTCCATTCACTACTTTCCATTCACCATTTTCTCTTGCCGAGTCGCTTTTATTAAACACTTCTGCTCCTTTCTCCCAACTCTTGTAATCAGTTTCGTTATCATACTCGTCGTAAGGGAAGTTTTTAATGTAGTCTTCTTTTGTCATCACAAACTGGTCGGGCCTGTC
>JADJYK010000021.1 GCA_016719815.1 Chitinophagaceae bacterium
AATTCTTTATTTCATTCCCTGCCTGTCCACATTAATATATTTGTTTCCTTTTTAATCCGGATTTCGTTAGCATCGTTCTTAATCCAGATTATTTCGTCGTAGATAAACCCGACAATTAATTTATTTTCTTTGTTTATCACTCCCCACTTTCCATTTTGCTTTGCAGCAGCGTAGCCTTCCTCAAAGTGCTTTGCGTCTTCGTATTGCAGTGCTATCACTTCTTTGCCTTTGGAATCAACAAATCCCCATTTGCCGCCCAGTTTAACAGAAGCAAGGCCATCTGAAAAAACGTTTGCATCCTCATATTTCATCGGTATCACCATTTTTGTGGTTTATCAATGAATCCTGCTTTGCCGTTAAGTACCAGTTTGCAAAGCCCTTCCCGGAAGCCATATGCTTCATCATATTTTACAGGCACCGCCACTTTGCCGGTTGAATCAAGCAGGCCATAGCGCTGTTTCTTTCCATCCCATGTCTCAAGGGGTGCATAACCCTCTTCAAAGCGTATGGCAATCAGAAAGCCGCTGTAGATAAACGGGGTTAATGCTTTGCCCGCTGCATTGAAAATGGCAATCTTTCCGGAGGGGCTGGCATCCATATTAGAAAATTTGTGGCCAATGTTCAGGGCAAACAAATTATAGCCAAGACAATGTGCATTGTCATACTTGACCGGGTGTATTAATTTGCCTTTTGTATCAATAATGCCCCATTTACCACCTTTGTTGTTTTATAATCAGCGCCAATGTTTACCGCCGCATACTTACCATCGGTAAACTCATAAGCAATATTATACACCGGTTTTATTACTACTTTGCCGCTTTCATCTTTGTAGCCATACTTGTTGGTTTTTCGTCATGGAAAGGCTCAGGAATTTGTGCACCGGCATAAATACTGAAGCATATAAAAGCTATGAAGATTATCAGCTTTTTCATGTGGTTTTTGTTTGCGAAAAGATAACTCTTTTTTTAGAATTTTCAAAATACTAGGGACAAGTCATAATCAGGAACATCTCTTCCCTGCCGGGTCTTCCAACATAATAGTTTCGTAGCCGGGTCCCCGTTGTCCGTAGTGTTCCCCGCAATACTGCGGGGCAAGCCAAAAATAAAAAATGCCGAATGGTTATGCTTCTTTGCAACGAAGTATCAGCCTAAACGAGGCTGGTAATATAATTTCAAGCCATCTCTATAAATGATTTCAAGCAATGCCTGTTTACGTATCGTATATTTATGTGTTACTGTAATTTAAAAACAAGAAAAATGAAAAGACTTAACGCCATTCTTTTAATGATGTTTTTTACAACGATATCATTCGGTCAGGTTTCAAAATGAAACCGACAAAACAAGTATTAAAAAATTAGTAATTGAATCTTTTGACGAAATATGGTCTAAATTAAATTCTAAAAACATTGATAAATACTACACCAAAGACTTTCTGCTTTTGGAAAACGGAGAAGTTTGGAATAACGATTCTATTACAAATCATCTGGATAATGTCATTCTTCGTAAACCGAATCCAAAACGAATAAATACAATTGAAATAATTGAAATTAAAATCGCAAACAGAACGGCATGGATTGCATACCAAAACTATGCGACATTCTCAAGTGATAATAAAATCATTAGAAAAGCTCATTGGTTAGAAAGCGCAACGGCAATTTTAACAGAAAATGGATGGAAACTGGATATGCTTCACTCAACTCGAATTAAAATGAATAAAACTATTTTTTCTTCCGCCTTGGCAGGTGTTCCGCAAAAAGTAACACGCCGTGGTTGGTAGGGGACAAACACCAACCACGGCGTAAGGTTTATTCCTTACAGAAATATCTGCGATTGCAGGGTAAGCTGACCTTTTAATCCATTTTGTGCAATACCTGTCGCTTTAGATGCATCGTACTTATAAACAGGCCTTGTTCCATATTGCATGGTAAATTTTACATTGTGCCCTTTAATGAAATAGTTAATGCCGGCATCAAATTGAGCAGATGCTTTTCCGATAGCCTCAAAATTTTTACTGGTGCAGGTAAGGTAAGGCATTACCGAACTGCCATTTTTGAAATTGGGGAACTTTAATCCCGCCTGCAAATAAAATATTTTTCCTGTACCGATTGTAGGCTGCAGGTTTCCTGCCCCCATTACACGCCTGTTGGCATATTCATTTCCCAGTTGCGCTGCACTTCCCAGCGAAGTATTTGTGTTTAGTATACCGATATTACGGAGGTAATTAGTACCAAAATTCATGTTTGATAAAGTGCATACACACTCAGGGCATGCCCTTTTTTTGTTACCGGTGCATCATAATATGCATCTAGACCAAACACTGTTGAACTATGCAATTTCAAAGAATCGTCTTCTAACCCTGAATTCAAAGTGTAAGTTGAACGGGGATGATGATAAAAACCGGCACCGATATTGAATACCTTTTTTTCTCCGAGGTATGTTCCCGTTGCAAATGGCAGCAAATTAGCTTCAACATCTTTGAACATGTACTGAAAATAAGCAGACTGGGAAAATGTATTAGTAAGTGCATTTTTAGCAGCGAGCTGAGTATTAAATCCGTTTGTTGTTTTAGCCGTTTGCAAATAGGGGTTTACTCCGTTTGTAAAAGGCTGGTTAATAGCTATGCGGTAATCAAGTTTATTGAGCTGTCCCTTTGCATATACACCTAAAGAACGGGCAAACTGGTCGTTGGTTTCGATGGTGTACCAGTTAAAAACCGGCGCATCAAGGGTCATAAAGTTCATTGTAGAACCTGTAGCCATTCTCGATACCCCATTAAAATGCAACAATCCGGCTCCGATAAACAGCTTTTTTGGAACGACATTATATTCTGTCCACACATCATGTATGAAAAGTTGCGGCTTTTTACCGTCTGTTCCTCCGCTGTAACCACCTGAATTATAGCTTTGGTTATTAATGCCGAAATGAGTCAGTATCAGAAATTTTGGCGACAGTTGCGAAAGTAGTAATACCCTTGCCCTTCTCAAAGCAATTCCGGCGGAAGATTTGTCAGGCTTCTGGTCGTACCCGATAGTGCCGGGGTTATTTTGAGTAAGCGTACCCCATGTTTGTAGCCATGTTATTATCCGTAAATACTGGGATCCGTCTTCATTGATATTGAACTTTATCGGTTTATAAGTTACCGGTTTACTTTTTGCAGGTTTGGACTGCTGTGCAATGGCTGAAAAAAAAGTGAGCAGCATAACAGCGATTGCCAATAGTTTTGTTTTCATACTACTATTCTTTTTTTATTAAGACTTTTGTTCTGCTGATTTACTTTGTGTAAGCAGTGAAACAACAACCAATGTAATTACGGCCAGAGGAATTGAGATAATACCAGGGTTATCTAACGGAATTGGCGCATCTTTAGGCGACAGTCCGTATTTCTCATACATAGTAGGCGAAAAGAGAATAATGCCAATAGATGAAACAATACCCACAATAATTGACCATGCGATACCCTTTGCTGTTGTTTTCTTCCAAAATAGCAGGAACAGAATGGAGGGTAGATTAGCAGATGCAGCCACTGCAAAAGCAAGTCCTACAAGGAATGATACGTTCATCCCCTTAAAGAGGATGCCAAGTATAATGGCAAAGATACCTACACCAAAGGCGGCAAGTTTCCCTGCCTTTACTTTTGCCTTATCGGTCATTTTTACCTGTAAATACTTATCAATATAATCGTGGGCAATTGCACCGGAAGATGCAACAATAAGTCCGCTTACGGTCCCTAACACAGTTGCAAAAGCGATCGCAGAAATGATGGAAAACAGGCCAACTCCAAATGTTTTGGCCAATAAAGGTCCCGACATGTTACTGCTTTCCACATCGAGTACGCCATTTATCATAGCGCCTAATCCCATAAATAAAGTAAGTACATAGAAAAATCCAATGGATGCAATTGCCACAATGGTTGACTTACGAGCAGCCCGCTGGCTGGGAACAGTATAATATCTGATCAGGATGTGTGGCAATGCAGAAGTGCCCAAAAACAACGCCAGCATTAAAGAGAGAAAATTTAATTTATCCCAAAACGTAGCACCGGCAGCTTTTGAAAGTTTATAAAGAAGGCCAGGCTTCATCACATCGGCACCTTTGGTAATATTTTGATACCAAACCGTTACTTTGTCATCTCCGTCGATAAATGCTTTTTTGGCAAACCGAACCACTTCACTATGCTCCAAAATTTTGAGAAACTCAAAAACACCTACGGGGCCTGTTTTGTCCACTTCCTTGCCATCGAGAACGATTTTGCTTAAATGGCCAACCTGGTAAAATTTCTTGTCCGAGCGGGGTGCCCCATTGTATAGTTTTTCACCGCTTGGTTTTACAACCGTATAGAGCATTTCATCAAGAAAAGCGGCGCTGTCTTTTTTTGTTAGTTTGTACCAGCCAGTTTCACCATTCTTCTCCAGTTTTACGAATGTGAATTTGTCGGCTTTTCTAACTGAAACTAATTTGTAAGTGGTATCAGGAACACTGATTGTTGTATCATTGAGTGCAACGGCGCTTATTCTGGCAAATTTGTGATAGTTCTCACTTGGAGTGAGATTCAAACCATTTTTGAGTATATAGATAGTCATAATGGTAGAAAATATCACCAGCAATGCTCCTTTGATGAACTGTACATAGGTAGTGGATGTCATACCGGCTGTGCCACAATAAAAATTACAATAGTGCCAACAATAACCACTCCTGTCCAATGTGGAAGACCCAATAACGGCACTACCAGGTCGCCAGCTCCAACCATTTGAGGGATCAAATAAAATATGGAAACAATCAGTGTGCTGATGGATGCCGCCAGTTTAATTGATTTTGAATTGAATTTTGAATCGAGTGCATCAGTGAATGTGAATTTTCCAAGTTTACGCAAGGGCTCTGCAACAAGAAACAAGGCGACCACCCAACCAGCCAGGTAACCAATAGAGTAAAGAAAGCCATCGTACCCTGAATAAGCAATCATTCCGCAGATACCAAGAAACGAGGCTGCAGACAGGTAATCGCCGGCAAAAGCGATACCATTTACAAACCAGTGAATTTTTCCACCTGCGGCATAATAACTGGCCGCTGATTTGGTTTTGCGGGCAAAATAGAAGGAAAGGCCTAATACAAGACCCACTATAAATAAAAATATGATGATAGCGAGGTTTGATGTTTGATAAATCATACCAGTTAGTTTTGAAGGGGAATTAGTGTTTGTTTAGTTTATCTTCCATTCTTGTGCAGAAGTAATTATAGATAAAACCCATAATTATCGCCAGGATGATAAGCCCAAAGCCATACACGATGGCAAGGTTCTGCTCACCTAATGCTCTTAAACCCATCCATTCGGGTTTGGTTAAACCGATAAATACAAAGCCAGCATAAACAAGAGTATATATAATAAACATTTTTACTCCAAGTTTTGCTTTTTTTGCTGCAGCCTTATCAGTTTCGATGTGTTGGTTGCCGGGTTCATGTAGCATAAAAAAAGTTTTGGTTTACAAATTTGTGACATAAAGGTAGTGTGGCAAAACAGTGGCAACTATTGATAAAGATTGATTTTCAGCATATGCGTACATGATTTTCACCCGAAATAAGCAGCTAAAATCCCGAACATCACTGGCAATGAATATATTTATGGTTTATTGTAATCAGCTTAGTATGCGAGTGCAGTATTGCTCCGATCTTCACCTGGAAGATGCGGTTAATAACAGATATATGAAGGAGAATCCGTTGGGTATAGCGGGTGATATTCTTATTTTGGCAGGCGATATTTCGCCGCTTCACGACATTTACCTGAATAACAGTTTTTTTACTTTTATTTCAAATAATTATGAACAGGTCTTTTGGCTGCCTGGAAATCATGAGTATTATCACAAAGATTTGTCTGATTATCCATTTTCCTGTTCAATCAAATTAAACCCGAAAATCAATATTGTAAATAATATTTCAGTAGTATACAAGGAGGTAAGATTTGTTTTCAGTACGCTTTGGTCAAAAATTTCTGCGGATGAGACGGGTATTTATGAAGCAACCATTCCGGATTTTAAAGAAATTACATTTGAGAAAAGAAAATTACGGGTTGATGATATTAATGGACTTCATGAAAAAGTCTTGCATTTTTACACGCAGAACTTTCCAAAAACAGGAACCAACAATTGTGGTTACACATCATGTGCCTACGTTTGCCGGCAACTCACCAAAGCATAAGTTCAGCCAGGTAAACCAGGCTTTTTGTACTGAACTCGATCAGTTTATAGAACATAGCGGTGCCAATTTCTGGATATACGGGCATAGTCACTATAATAAATATCCATGGGTTATCGGCTCTACGGTCATGCTTACTAACCAGCTTGGGTATGTGCAACTTGCCGAAGGAGGAGGATTTAACCGAAAGGCATTTCTCTCTGTCTGAGGAAATTTATCATCAACCTGAAACTCTGAAATCTGATTTCATCTTACTTTGAAGGTCTTCAATATCCTCAATCACTTTTTTTAAGATATGAAATTCTGAATAACTGATATCACGATAATGCAAGTCGTTTGACATTTTTTCATTGTTTTCCAGTTGCTGCGCCTGGGTTCGAAAGCGTAAACTCATTAAGAAACGGAAGGCAAAAACAAGATTTTCATAAATATCCTTATCAATTATTCTTTTTTCTTTAAGCATATGCAGCCGATCTGTTGTATTGGTTTGCCAGATATTGTTTTGAAGCGAGTAGGTTCTGGCAAACATAATGATTGGAACCACTGCGCTTTTCAGTTCGATGACAGCTGTATTTTTTCTGAATGAATGTTGCCTGAAATCAGGTGCGGGGTTTTTAATTGTACAGTATTATAGGCAAGATGATAAAGAGAAACAGGATTTTCCTTTATTAATTGACCAATTTTTTCCTTCAGACTATCAGTGAGTGAAGCATCGCCATAAACTGTCCTGAAATCAAAAAAGATGGTTGCTTCAAGGAGGTTTTGGGGTTCCGGCGTTGAAATCCACTCACGGAAATATTTAACCCAGGCACTGTAAGGTTTGCACCATTTTGGATTCATGGCCATGATATTTCCTTTGCAAAAAGCATAGCCGATATGATGTAAGGATTCATTAATTTTCAAGGAGAGCCGGGTAAAATAATCAATAACAATTGTTTCCTTTTCTTTAGGAAAATCTTCAATTATCAAGGCATTGTCCTGATCTGTTAATAAAGTTTCTTCTTTTCTTCCCTCACTGCCAAGGCTTATAAATGAGAAATTAGCCGGTGGATGCCCATAATCCCGGATAGCCATTTCAATAACTTTCACAGTTACTGCATCTGAAAAGGTTGTTAGAATGCCAGTGATGTATTGTGCCGGCAAGCCGGATTTAACCAGTGAAATAATCTGCTTTTGTAACCGCTGGTACATTTGCTTAATCTCATCAGTCGTCTCCGCATTTTTTATGTCTTCATTCAATAAGGAATACCTGTCGAATAACCTCCCGTAAAACGCAGAAATTCTGAAAACGCCTTTTGCTTTCATCTCTTCATCGTGTAAAATGAGATGATTGATTTTATGTTGCCGGCCGGTTTCTATGGCTTCCATTACGGTGATATGTTCCGGAGCCAGAATAACAGGAGATGTCATAGCCATGTAAAGCCGGGTTATCGGCTTTCAGATTTAGTGCAAAAATCCGTTTCTGTATATCAGAATCAGTAATAATACCGATTATCTCATTTATGTTTTTTGTAATAAGCACACAGCCATTTCCCCGTTTTATTAAATGTCTGTTTATTTCATCAAGTGGCGTTTCCCAGTCAAGTAAACTAACAGGAGATATAAAGTCGCTAACAGGCCTGATAAGTATTGTGTTTTTTGCATTGAATGCTGCAACAATATTATCGGTGTGGTTTTTTTCTTTTACTTTTTCAGTAATGTCTTCAATAATGCCGTCGCAAATCAAAGCCTCTTTGTTTTCATCGGCCAACAACAGAAGCGAAACGGAAGCGATGGTAGTATTACCTTTTGAATCGGCTATCTTTATTTTTTTGTTTCTTACAAAACCATCGGTGAAAAGCTGGTTTGTAATACTCATTCTTTCCTCCTCATCTTCAACCAGGCTTATGGGATGTTCCTGTGAAATATCTTCAAAACTGTCAAATCCAAATATCCTTATTGCTGTATGGTCGGCAAATATGAACCTGCCTTTTGCCTGAAATCCGGCTTTAAAAAACCAACATTCAGTGTATGGATCAGCCTTTTGTAATCAACATTTGTGAAACTGATGTCTTCACCGGCAGAGAGATCCTTTGCGATAATAATATTTACAGTTTTGCCGTAAAAAATGGTTGTGGATGAAATGAGTAACACATCCCGGCTGCTCCCCTCCTTTTTAAGCAGGCTTATCTCATATTGACCATCTTTAATGAGGCCATGAGAAAAGGCATTGATTACGTCTGTATTATTGTTTTTCCCGATAATATCGGTAAACAGTCTTTCGTTTAACTCATCATTTTCATATCCGGTCAGCTTACAGAAAAGATTGTTGGCAAAAGTTATTTTTCCGTCTGTCAGCATTACCAGGCCTTCTGTTGCCGCTTCTACAAGCGTCATATATTTTTCTCTCGACTCTTTCAGGCCTCTTTCGGCTTTATTCTTTCTTTGTTCGGCTTTTATGCTCTGCACAAAAACATAAATTAAAAGCGAAGCAATCAGCAAGGCAATGCCAGTTGATATGCCTGACATTCTTTTTGTTAACGCTGTTATTTCTTTCTTTATATCCTCAATATAAACGCCTGTGCCAATAACCCAGTTCCAGGGTTTAAAAATGCGAACATAAGACAGCTTGGGAACAATGTGCGATGAATCATCCTTCCATTGCCACATGTAATCTACATAACCATGGTCGGAAGACTTAACAGTTTTACAAATTCAACAAAGAGTTTTTTACCATGCGGGTCTGAAAAATTGGAGAGATCTTTTCCCTTCAAATCCTTCCTGTGCGGATGAATAATCATTACAGGAGTGGTATCTGTTATCCAGAAATAGTCTTTGTTTTCTTCCCCGTATCGCAGGTATTCAATCCTTGATATAGCAGTTTTTTGTGCTTGCTCACGGTTGAGTAAGCCCTCTTTTTCGTCGTTCTCATATTTTGATAATATGCTGATAGCCGTGTTTGTAAGTTCTTTAATCATTTCCCTTTTTCCATTCATTACATTTTGTTCGTATCGGGGAATAATTATTAAAAAATGGTAAGTATAAAAAGTAAGATGGAGAGAATGGAAGGCAGGAATATTTTCAGATATGTTTTTTTCATTTTCTGACGACAAATAATCTGTTCAATATGATAAAGTTAGCTTATTTTCTTTGTTGGGATAAACTCAAGATTAATTGCTGGTTTAGGAAACAGGAACGATACGATGGCATTTCTTTACCAACCGGAAACTCTTCTCAGGAATCGACAATCCTCCCACCATCATTCCTCCTCCTATTTTAACATTTCATATATGCAAGTTGCACGGCGTTTGCATCGTTAATAACAACTGTGAATAAACAGGTTCGCAGCTTATTAATAATCAACGCCTAAATTTGTATGAACAACGCTTACGCTATGTCGCTTAACCTTGAAGCCAAACAACGTTCCCGTGCATGGGCTTATACCGGCCTTTTTGCTGCTTTTATGGTGCTGCTGATGATTTTGGTAAAATGGCCACTACCCAAAATTGAGCATATTGCCCAGGAACCCGGCATTGAAGTAGAACTGAACCTGCCCCCCGAACCAGAGGCAATAGATGACGGCGGCGGCGGTGGCGGCAACCCTGTGCAGGCGGCTGGCGACCCCGGTGTGGCCCCTTACAGTCCCCCTGCCCCCGGCGAGGCCGAACCATCCAAGAGTGTAGAAGATATTGAAGACAAGGATGCAACTCCTGTTACAAAACCCACGGTAACGCAAAAAGATGCGAAAACCATCACCAATACCTCGCCCACAAAAAATAATGTGCCGGTAGAAAATGTGCCTGCCCCAAGAACGCCGAAAGCTGTATTGGGCAAAACAACAACCGGAACCGGAAAAGGCGGCAATAATGCCGAAGGTTACGATAAGCCCGGCGGTAGTGGCACAGGCAGTGGCGTAGGTAATGGAAGCGGCTCTGGTGGCGGAAGTGGCTCAGGCAGCGGTGGCGGAAACGGAAGTGGTGTAGGCAGTGGCAATGGTCCAAAAGTAACCCGTGGCGACCGGAAAATAGTTCGCTACTACTCATTCACCGGCGAACTGGATAAAGCAACCATTTATGCCGATGTACAGGTATCACCTGAAGGTGTGGGCAAATTTGTACGCATTGCCAAAGGCTCATCGAGCAGCAGCAACGAGTATAAACAAGCCATTATTCAATACCTGCAAAACATCCGTTTCGATAAATCAGACCATGAATCAACACTTACAGTGCAGTTTAACTTCCGGGTAAATTAAGGAGAGAATAAAAGAATTGTTGTTACACAGAGTTACACGGAGAAGGCACTGAGTTTATCAGAGAGAACAAAAATTTTATGTAGTGTCTTTGTGGCTGCAAGGTTTTCACGCAGAGGCGCTGAGAACGCAGAGAAATGCTAAGGCATTTTCAGCGGGAAATATTCCTTTGTGTTTCTCATGACCAAGCATCCGTGTTCATCCGTGTTAATCTGTGGCAAACCATTTTTGCAGCTTATTTTTGCACCTGATGAATTACTCCGAAACGATTGACTACTTGTTTACCAGGCTGCCCATGTTCAGCCGTATTGGCGCAGCAGCATATAAAACCGACCTTACCAATACTGTTACCCTTTGCGAAGCACTGGGCAATCCCCAAACAAAATTTAAAAGCTTACATATTGCCGGCACTAATGGTAAAGGCTCGGTAAGCCACATGCTGGCCGCCATCCTGCAAACGGCAGGATATAAAACAGGGCTGCACACTTCCCCACACCTGAAAGATTTCAGAGAAAGGATTCGGATAAACGGAGAAATGGTCAACGAGGCTTTTGTGATAGATTTTACCGAAAGAATAAAACCACTGATTGAAAAAATTGAACCCAGCTTTTTGAAATAACCGTGGCAATGGCATTTGAATATTTTGCCCGGGAAAAAGTGGATATTGCCATCATCGAAACCGGGCTGGGTGGCCGCCTCGACAGCACCAATATCATCACACCTGAACTTTCTGTGATTACCAATATCGGTTTCGACCATGTGCAATTTCTGGGTGATACACTGGAAAAGATTGCGGTAGAAAAAGCAGGAATTATTAAAGAAGGTATCCCAGTTGTAATCGGTGAACTGCATCCCGAAACAAAAGAAGTGTTTACAAGGGTTGCTGCAGAAAAAATGCCCCCATAAGTTTTGCGTCGCAAAAAAGACAGGTAACCAATTGGAAATGGCAGCAGCATCAGTTAATGGTAGAAGTAGCAAATGAACACCATGCTGATCATAAAACATATCACCTCGATTTACCGGGCATTTACCAGACAAAGAATATCCTCTCAGTACTGGAAGCCTGTTCTATACTGCAAGAGAGAGGCTGGAATTCAGAGGATACAGTCATTCAAAAAGCATTACTCCATGTAAAAAAACTCACCGGCCTTGCAGGCCGGTGGGAAATTGTTCACACTTCTCCCCTTGTTGTACTTGATGTGGCCCACAACGAAGACGGAATACGGCAACTGGTACAGCAAATTGAGATGACGGAGCATCATCAGCTTCATATTATTACAGGAATGGTGAAAGATAAAGACGTTGAAAAAGTGTTGCACCTGTTGCCCAAAGAAGCCACTTACTATTTCACCAAGGCACATATACCCAGGGCCCTGACCGAAAATGAACTTAGTGATAAAGCATTACACGCCGGTATTAAAGGAAGCATTTTTGAAAATGTGAATACAGCATTGAAAACAGCTATGCAAAAAGCAAAACCAGCAGATATGATTGTTGTTTGCGGCAGTATTTTCCTGGTGGGTGAAGTTAATACTTCAGCTCTCCCAGCTTCTCCAGCGCATACATAATGCAGCTTACATGCATGGCCTGAACAATTTTGTTTTCTTTCAGCAGTTGCTTTAATTCTTCAATACTCAGCAATACCACTTCAATATCTTCATTATGGTCTAATTGCTGCGCTGATATTTTCTCACCTCCTTTTGCCAGATACATATGCAGCAAGTTGCTGTTGGTTGAAGGGTTGGGAGAAATTCTTCCTAAATACTCAAAGGATGTAAAACTATATCCGGTTTCTTCCAGCAGTTCTCTTGCAATAGCTTCTTCATTTGATTTATCTGTATCATCCACACAGCCACCTGGAATCTCCATGCAGGTTTCGCCCAGTGCATGGCGGTACTGTTTCACTATTATCACTTTTCCATCCTCTGTTAAAGCAAATGCACCCACCCAGGTTGCAAAGTCATATACATAATAAGGGTCAACAATTTTTCCATCCGGAGTTTCACATACTTCTTTACGCACCTTAAACCACCGGTCGTTAAAAGATATTCTGATTTTATAGTTTTCCAATTCATTTCTGGTTCATGGTTTATAGTTCTCCAAAGGAGTCCTTCGGACATGGTTCATAGTAAAAAACGATTGTTTGCAGCCGCCTGATTATTCATAATCCAATATGAACTATTTGCTATGAACTATGAACTTGTATTCTCACCACCCCATTCTTTCTCTCAAAGAAGTAATATGTGCCACATGATGCTGTCCATGCCAGGCATACATTCCCAGCAAATACCAAAGGCGCATTGTTTTCTTATGCTCGGGATGAAAAACAGTGCGGTTGTTCCAGTCATCATCTTTTACATACTTCAATGTTTCATATAATCTTGCATGTACTGCATGTAAAATGGTAATGGATATATTAACAGGCAGTTTCTCCACATCTTTTAATTCGGCCCACCGGTTTTCGTCATAAGGTTTGATGACGGGATTATCTTCCGTCAACCCCAGCTTAAACCGGCAATAGGCGTTCGTGTGACTGTCGGCCACATGATGTACCACCTGGTGAACCGTCCAGCCGTCTTCCCGATAAGGAGTAAATAACTGTGCCTCATCGAGGTTTAGTATGGCGTTTTCAATCTGCAAAGGCAGAAATTTTATATCAGCCAGCCATTCTACTTTTTGCTGAATAGAAAATGGCTTTGGCTCATAAAGGCCAATCGGATAACGGGGATCAACTTGTACCGGCATAAAACAATTATTTTATTACTTCCAGCAATTCTACTTCAAACACTAATGTGGCGCCTCCGGGAATATCGCTCCCTGCCCCCCTGTCGCCATAAGCCAGGTCAGAAGGAATCCACATCCGCCAGTGGCTGCCCTCTTTCATCATGGGCAAAGCTACTTGCCAGCCTTTAATAAGGGCCCGAAGTGGTGCAGTAAAGGGCTGGTTCCTTTTAAAAGAACTGTCAAATTCTTTACCATCGAGCAACGAGCCTTTGTAGTGTGCTTTCACACTATCACTTACTAATGGCTGAGCACCAGTTCCTTCTTTTAATACTTCGTATTGAATACCACCGGGTAATTCTTTTATTCCCTTCCCGCTGGATATTCGCAGTCATGAAGGCAGCTCCGGCTGTCTTTTGTGATTCAATTTTTCCTTGCATAAAATTTTTAAGTTTGTCTTGTATTCCCATTATGATATAATCTTAGTTTAATCTTCTCTGAGTGAATGCCCCGTAAGATGAATAAAAACATCTTCCAGGTTGGCTAATTTCATTTCTTTAGGCCGTTCAAAACCTCCGGCCACTAATTTGTCAATTAAACCATCCGGGGTATCCAAAGCCACAATTTTTCCGGTATCAATAATCGCCACACGGTCGCACAGATACTCTGCCTCATCCATATAATGTGTGGTAATGATGACAGTAGTTCCGCGGCTGCGGATTTGTTTTACCAGTTCCCAAAGGTTTCTCCTTGCTTGCGGGTCGAGACCTGTGGTAGGCTCATCCAGAAAAATGACCCTCGGTTCATTTATCAACGTGGTAGCAACTGAAAAACGTTGTTTTTGTCCGCCGCTGAGTTCTTTCACCTGCGATTTTGCCTTATCCTTCAGGTTCACCATGTCAAGCAGTTCCATTGGATCTGCTTCCCTGTTATATAATCCGCTGAATAATTCAATTAGTTGAATAAGGTTAAGCCCGGGATAATAACCGCTGGTTTGTAATTGTACACCGATAATCTTTTTTATTTCTCCGGGTTGTTTGTCCAGGTCAAAACCATCCACCACTATTTCACCGCTGGTTTTGCTGCGTAATGTTTCGATAATTTCGAGTGTGGTGGATTTACCGGCACCGTTTGGTCCAAGCAAACCAAATATCTCCCCTTCCTTCACTTCAAAAGAAAATGCCCTTTACAGCCTGAAAGTTGCCGTAGTTCTTTACCAGATTCTTTACAGATATTATTATTCCCACCAGATTTTTTTTCAAACATAACAATCAGAAAGCAATTCCGGAAGATATTTATTTACGCTCAGGGCTATAATGTTCTTCCAGTTCATTCATCATCAGTTTGCTTCCGGCAAAAAAAGGTGTCCGCTGATGCAGTGATGTGGGCTCAATATCCAGTATTCTTTTCATTCCATCGGTTGCATGGCCGCCAGCCACAGCAAGAATAAAGGCAAAGGATTACATTCATACATCAGCCGAAGCTTGCCACCCGGTTTGTTCAAAGTGCCGGGATACATAAACATACCGCCTTTAATAAGGTTACGATGCATATCGGCCACCATGCTTCCAATATAGCGTTGTGTATAAGGACCGCCATTTGTTTTGTCTTTTTTCTGACAGGTATTGATGTAATTCCTTACGCCTTCATCATACTGGAAAAAATTGCCGTGGTTTACAGAATAAATTTTGCCATTTTCCGGGCATTTAATATCCGGGTGGCTGAGTGTCCACTCTCCTATCGAAGGGTCAAGGGTAAAACCATTCACCCCTCTTCTTGAGGCATAAACAAGCATAGTGGATGAGCCATAAATTACATACCCGGCTGCGACCTGGTTTACTCCTGCCTGTATAAAATCTTCTTCCTTTACAATTGTGCCGACAGGTGTTTTACGCTTATATACACCAAAAATAGTTCCGATGGAAACATTTACATCAATATTACTGCTGCCATCGAGCGGATCAAACAGGCAAACATATTTTGAGTTTACACTTTTATCGTCATCAAAAGCAACAAAATCATCCATTTCCTCGCTGGCAATACCAGCACAGGCAATTCCATGCTGCAGCACACGGATAAACTGATCGTTGGCAAATAAATCCAGTTTTTGACTTCTTCCCCTTGTACATTTACTTCACCGGCATCACCTAAAATATCAACAAGACCGGCTTTATTTACTTCCACATTCACCCTTTTTGCAGCAAGGGCTATATTTCTGAGCAGGTGCGACAATTCGCCGGTGGCATGAGGAAAATCTCTTAACTGCTGAATGGTGAATTCATCAAGGGTTTGAACTTTACGGTTAACATTCATACTGGCAAGTTTTGGTAGGACAAAAGTACAGGTTTATAATTGTTGTGAATCTGTACAGGGTAAATGGATTATTGCGACATTTGCACACTTATCAGGAATATAATGAAAGTCTTCAAATTCGGCGGTGCCTCTGTAAACAGTGTGGAACGCATACAAAATACAGCAGCTATCATGCAAGCCCACAGGTATGAAAAAATGGTGGTCATCATTTCTGCCATGGGTAAAACCACCAATGCACTGGAAAAGGTAGCAGAAACATTTTATGCCAGAAAGAAAGATGAGGCCCTGCTGCTTTTCAACCAGGTAAAGCAACAGCATTTAGCAACTGCCAAATACCTTTGGTGACACATTACCTAGACTGCGAACAGCAACTAAGAGATTTTTTTACGGAAGCCGAGTGGTTGCTGCATGATGCCCCGGTCAGAGATTACGATTATTATTACGACCAGATTGTCTGTACCGGCGAACTTTTCTCAACTGCCATCATTAGTGCTTACCTGAACGAAAAAGGCATAGCTAATAAATGGCTGGATGTGCGGGACATATTCAGAACTGATAACGATTTCCGGGACGCAAGGATTGACTGGGAAGTAACAAGTTTCTAAATTACTTACTGAAGTGGTAAAAGAATTTGAACAAACAGATATTGTATTAACACAAGGATTTATCGGTGCTACGGATGATAACGAAAGTACCACTTTGGGACGGGAAGGAAGTGACTTCACTGCGGCTGTTTTTGCTAATATTCTCAATGCCGAAAGTCTGACTATCTGGAAAGATGTGGAAAGTGTGATGAATGCTGACCCCAAGCAATTTGCTGAAGTAATTCCTATTCCGGAACTGAACTACAAGAAGTAATTGAAATGGCTTATTACGGTGCAGATCATCCACCCCAAAACAATAAAGCCACTTCAAAACAAAAGCATTCCACTGTATGTAAAAAAGTTTTATTAACCCCAATCTACCGTGTACTATAATACATAACAAATCTGTGCATAAACTTCCGCCAGTTATAGTACTGAAAGAAAAACAGGTTATGATTGAAATGAGCTCAAGGGATTTCTCTTTTATCGGTGAAAATCACATCGGGCACTTATACACTTTATTCGAAAAACTGCATATCAAACCCAATCTTACGCAAAATGGCGCTATCAGTTTTGTTTGTGTGCTGGATGAATGGCCGGAGAAAAACGATAAAATTGCCCAGGAGGCATCTGCTTTTCTTGACGTACAGCTAATGAAAGGACTTTCTTTACTCACCATCAGGCACTACAATAAAGAAATATTTGAAAAACTTGCAGGTGAAAAAAAAATATTATTGAAGCAGCAAACGCCGGAGACAATACAGGTATTGCTACATTAGGACCGGGAATACTGATTTATATAAATACTGCCCCACATTTCGGGTAAATAATTTCGCATACAATTTGTAACCTTTTCATCAAAGGTTATCTCATCACCCTAAAAAAGATGCCGTTCTGCACACAAACAGATAACAATATTTTATGTAGCAGCCTGTTTACCTGGGTTCGTCCACTTCTAGGGAACAACCTATTCCGCTAAAGCTGAATGTGCAGCAACCTGTACTGGAACCAGATTTATAATATGCAGGTGTTTGTTCAATTACAAAATTCTGATTAACAACAAGCTTATAATACGATTTAGCGCTGCCTGTTGTGCCAAAATCAAACTTAAGTACAGGAACAGTCATACAACTCTGACTTGGATCACTAGCATATACCGGGCTAAATAACACCCATGTTATCCCATCAGCACTAAAGGCAGCACTTACAACTGAAGACCAGTTAAAACAAGAACCAAACTGCATACCCCAATGGCTAAGATCCTGAACTGTTCCGTTGTTTCCGTTCCCGGGATTTGAATTTTGTACACTCCATATCCATTCCCAGTTGCCATTAATATTATTGCGGCTTTCGAGTGTTACAGTGTATGCACCGGAGTTACAGCAGAAGGTGATGATTCCCGTAAAGATAAAACAGAATGATCTGATGATACGGTCGTTGCAGTTTCTGTAGAAAGCGGAGCAGGTAACTCGTTTAATTTGTTTTTCTGACAACCAGCTACAATAATTAAAACTGTCATTACAGAAAGCTGAAGTAGGCGAAAAGTTGTTTTCATAGTTCAAATTCTAGATATTAGACATACGGATATAAAATAACTGAATGGATCAGTCTGAATAGCTGAAACCAATTTAAAAACTATATTTTGGAAAAAAGAACATTTCAAAGCCTTTAAATGGATTATAGAAAAAA
This sequence comes from Chitinophagaceae bacterium, assembly GCA_016719815.1. GTDB lineage: Bacteria > Bacteroidota > Bacteroidia > Chitinophagales > Chitinophagaceae > JJ008. Next base: position 17,721 of record JADJYK010000021.1, read on the forward strand.
AACATTCCAAACATGTAATTTGGCCTCAGTAAAAGTACCAGAACCTAAGACCAAAATTTATCAGGCAAAAGTTGAGGAGGCAATACTGATGTTGCGGACAAGTATGGTTAGCCACAGGCTATGAAGAACGTAAGGCCTGCAGTGTAAAGGTAGTGGATAGAGGTTGAAGGTTTGAAGAGGGACTGGGATTTGTTAGAATGGCATACCGAGACAGGGATTCTTCTTTCGTCGGAATGACAAAATAAGAGGAGCAAGTGACAGGGAAGAATAGCTGAAATTGTGAATTATAGCCAAATGTTATTCATTCTGGACGGTAATGGTTTGAATCATTTTTTTGCAACCGGTTTATCATGTAATGTAGCAGGTAACCAGGTATCCATATTCTCCAGCCGGGTTATAAGTTCATCAATAAAATTTTGTTCACTAATTCCTTTGATGATTTTGAAGTTTACAGGAACACCATCTTTATCAATCACAAATTCTACTTGTGCATAAACCTTTTTCATTCCCTTGGGTAAGAAAGGAGCCATGTCGTTACCTAGTTTTTCGAGGTAACTCATAAACGCATCACCACCACCAGGGTATTGCGGCCATTGATGAACCGCATCTGTTACAGCAACTATGTTTCGTATGCGATGTAAAACAGGAGCTTTCTTTACAGGTTTATCTTCTATAATAATTCTCGGTTTTTTTGCCGGGGCATCATTAACAATATATTCTCCTTTTTCGCCTGTCATTACCACGGGAAGTTGTTTATGTTTATCAAAATAGGCATACGCATCTTCCATCCTCTCTGCAAATTTTCTTAGCGTATTATCATCTTTAGTAAGACCAGCAAGATAATTCACACTCCTTTCCACATTAAAACGTATCGGAAATATATGTACAGGTATAAAATCCTGGCCCTGATTTTTTGCATGGGCAGCCAAAATATATAATTCCCCTATTTGTTCATCTGTAATCGGAATACATCCAACAGTAACACAACTGCCATGAATATAAATTGCACTGCCGGGGCGTAAAGAATCACTCAATATCTTATCAGATTCATTCGGATAATTAATTCCCAATGACAAATAATAACTGCTTTTAGGATTAAACTCGTTAATGTAATAGAAGCCTTCAGGAACCTGGTAATCACCTTCCATCCGCTTGGGACCAAGTGTGCCTGCCAGTGCACAAACCTTATATGTTTTAAAAAGTTTAAACTGGTCTTTAATATCCTGCTTCACCCATACCTCCAGCTGACTATCATACTTAAATGAACGGATATAAATATACTTAGCAGGCCAGGTAAGATTTTTTTCCTTAAACTGCTTTTGAAGCGTATCTTCTTTTTTTACAAATGACTCAGATGCCCTTGGAAATGTTTTCTGGTAATCAATAAACGAGTTTGAATTTTTTACAGCAGGTAAGTCTGCAGGCTGTGCCAAAACAACTCCTGCCATTAAAAAACAAAAAAAGAAAATCAGCAAGTTCTTCATGCTCATAATCAAAAATAACGGATAGATTCTTTTGTTTGGACTGAAAGAAACATAAACAATTTGTAAAAATAAGATACGAACCGGTAACAAACCTGCGAAAGCTTATTAACGTATGTGGAAATGTCATATACGCTATTACTAAAGTCTATATGATCTTCTTATGATAAACAGATAAAATGCTTACAAATTACCTCTTGCCTCCTGTTCTTTTTCAAGTGCTTCAAATAAAGCTTTAAAATTTCCTTTGCCAAAACTCCTGGCACCTTTTCGCTGAATAATTTCAAAGAACAAGGTTGGCCTGTCTTCAACCGGCTTTGAGAATAACTGAAGTAAATAGCCTTCTTCATCTCTGTCAACCAAAATTCCTAACTCCCTGAGTGGAGCAATGTCTTCATCAATTTTACCAACCCTGTCAAATAAATCGTCGTAATAACTATCCGGCACTTTTAAAAACTCAACTCCGCTGTTGCGCAATGCTGTAACAGTTTTTACAATATCGTTAGTAGCCATTGCCACATGCTTACAGCCTTCACCATTATAAAAATCAAGATACTCTTCAACCTGGCTTTTCTTTTTCCCTTCAGCCGGTTCATTAATCGGAAATTTAACAAACCCATTTCCGTTACTCATCACCTTGCTCATCAGCGCAGAATATTCGGTAGAAATATCATTATCGTCAAAACTCAGAATGTTTCTGAACCCCATCACTTCCTCATAGAACTTTACCCGGGGATTCATCTGGTTCCAGCCTACGTTGCCTACACAATGGTCAACATATAATAAACCGGTTTCATCAGGCGAAAAATAAGGATTATCCCATGTTCTGTATCCGGGCATAAAAGCCCCTTTGTAATTTTTTCTTTCTATGAAATAATGAACAGTATCGCCATAAGTATGTATTCCACTCATTACCAGTTCTCCATACTCGTCTTTAAGATTCGTGGGCTCAAGACAACTCTTCCCTCCCCGTTTTGTTGTTTCCTGCCATACTCGGGTAGCATCCTGCACTTTTAAAGCCAGTACTTTTACACCATCCCCATGTTTATAAATATGGTCCGCTATAGAATTATCAGTTCGCAGTGGAGTAGTTAAAACAAATGTGAGCTTATTCTGCCTTACAGCATAGCTAGCCCTGTCTTTTACACCGGTTTCCGGACCTGCGTATGCAATTGCCTGAAAGCCAAATGCACTCATATAAAAATGAGCGGCCTGTTTGGCGTTGCCCACATAAAATTCAACATAATCAGTACCTTCCAATGGAAGGAAATCCAGTTTTGTTTCACTAATATTTTTTTCTGCAATAGCTGAGGTATTCATATTGTTGGTTTTATAAGTGAGAATTAATTCTTTGAGGTGGAAAGAAAAGTAAAAAAACTGGACTTTAAAAACTCTTCACTGTGAGTGATAACATCCGTAAAATAAAATTTTGACTATGGCCAAAAAATAGCTTATAAGGATAATCTGGCAGCATGTTACAAAGTTAATTATTTGATATTTGAGTTAAACAAGGCGGTTACTTACTTTTGTCCACATGCTTAAAATCGGAATCCTCGGTGGTGGACAATTAGGGCGGATGCTCCTTCAGGCAGCTGCAAACTACACAGTTAAGACATATGTACTTGAAAATGATGACGAATGCCCGGCAGCGCATTTATGCCATCATTTTACAAAGGGTGATATAAAAGATTTCGATGCTGTTTATAATTTTGGAAGAGGCCTGGATGCCATCACTATCGAGATAGAAAATGTAGTCCTCTGCATTTGTTATTACAACCAATTTGCAGGAACTGAAACCCACAAAGACCTTCTGCCTGCTGTACACAAAGTAAGCGAAGGGGGCTATGATGGGAAAGGTGTGCAGCTCATAAAATCAAAAGGAGACTTCAGCAAAGGATTTGATGCACCGGCAGTGCTTGAAAAAATGGTAAATATCCATAAAGAAATTGCTCTTATGGTAGCAATTGATAATTCCGGATACGGCTCTTTACCCGCCGGTGGAAATGCTGTTTGATCCTGTACTCAACTTGCTGGACTATCAGCTTTGCCCGGCCGAAATGGATATGAAAACCCTTTGGAAAGTTGAGGCAATAGCCCTTTCCGTTGCCCGTAATTTACAGTCCCCCGGCTTGTTTGCAGTCGAAATGTTTATCGACCGTAACGGCGATGTGCTGGTAAACGAAACGGCTCCAAGAGTACATAACAGCGGCCACCATACCATCGAAGCCCATTACAGTTCACAGTTCGATATGCTTTGGAGGATTATGCTAAACTACCCGCTTGGAAATACTGATGCCATATTGCCGTCTATAATGGTAAATATTATCGAGCTGATGGTTATAGCGGAGAGGTACAATATGATGGCCTGGAGGAAGTGTTGAAAATTGAAAATGCTTTTGTTCACCTTTATGGTAAAAAACAAACTAAGCCGGGTCGGAAGATGGGGCATGTAACAATTCTAAGCAGAGAAAAAGCTGACCTGCTGCATCAGTCGAACAAGGTGAAAAGAAGCTTGATTGCGAAAGCATAAGTCCTCCTATCACATATAGTTACCGCTTATACAGCCTCTATATTACTGCGAAAGGTTCAGAACTCTTTTACGTCCAATAACTTGCAATATTGTACTACCTTTATTTTTCATTATTCAACTGTAATATGAGAATTATTGCAATACTATTTTTACTGTCGGTTCTATTTGTATCCTGTAACAGTAAAAAGAAAAAGGTTAGCGGAGGCACTCCCCAAACCGGACAGCAAAGAAATCAGACACTGCGTGTAGATGGTTACATTATCAGGCCCGAAACCTTCCAGGAAAGTTTTGAAGTACCCGGAACCATTGTTGCCAATGAAGTTTCTGAAATTCACCCCGAAGTGTCGGGCAGGTTGGTACAACTGAATGTGCTTGAAGGAAAATATGTTTCCAAAGGTGCTGTACTGGCAAAAATTTATGACGGCGACCTGCAGGCTCAGTTGAGAAAAGTACAGGTACAGCTCGAACTGGCACAAAAAACAGAAGAAAGACAATCTCAGCTGTTAAAAATACAAGGCATCAGCCAGCAGGATTACGATATTAGCCTGCTTCAGGTTAATAATCTGAAGGCTGATATTGGCATTTTACAAACCAGTATAGCAAAAACTATAGTAAGAGCTCCCTTCAGCGGGAAGATTGGTTTGAACAAAATAAGTCCGGGGGCCTATGTTACTCCCGCTTCAGTGATAGCAATAATCAACCAGACAGACCAGTTGAAACTTGATTTCAGTATTCCTGAGAAATACACTGGCAAAATTACTATTGGCCAACTGGTTACATTCACGATTTCTGGTTCAAAAAAACAATTGGGTGCCAAGGTAGTGGCAACAGAAGCCAACATTACTGAAAATACCAGAAGCCTTACTGTAAGGGCTGCTGTAATGGCCAAAGATGAGGCCCTTATTGCAGGCGCATTTGCAAAAGTGCAGTTAAGCTTCGACCCCGACCCATCGGCTATTCTCGTTCCCACACAGGCAATATTGCCACAAGCCAGGGGTAAAAAAATAATTTTGTATAAAGAAGGAAAAGCAGTTTTCCAGGATGTAATAACCGGTATCCGTGACTCGGCAAGAGTACAGATTACAGAAGGATTACAACCCGGAGATACAATTATTGTAACAGGTTTACTTAGTGTAAGACCCGAAGCAAAAATTCAAATTGGTAAAATAGTAAATGGCGAAGGCAAACGGTAAAAGTCAGAAACTGTGAGAAGTTACCTCATAATTCAAAACTTTTTATTCTAAACCTTGCCTGAAGGCAGGCTTAAACCCCAAACCATTACAGTATGATCATTTCAGAATTAAGTTTAAAACGACCGGTGCTGGCAATAGTGATGAATATCATTATTGTACTGTTTGGTATTATTGGTTTTAAATTTTTAGGTGTTAGGGATTATCCGGCTATTGACCCTCCCAATATCAGCGTACGTACATCTTACCCAGGCGCTAATGCTGACATTATTGAAACGCAGATAACCGAACCGCTGGAAAAGGCTATTAATGGTATAGCCGGCATCAAAAACATCACATCAAGCAGCAGCAACGGAAGCAGTAATATAAATGTAGAGTTTGAATTAGAAATTAACCTCGAGGCTGCCGCCAACGATGTAAGAGATAAAGTGTCACAGGCACAGCGTTCGCTTCCCTCTGATCTTGATGCACCACCTGTTGTTTCAAAGGCCGATGCAAGCTCTGACGCCATTATCTCAATGACGGTACAAAGTAATTACCGCACCCCGTTACAAATTACAGAGTACGCCAATAATGTGCTCGTGGAAAGATTGCAAACTATTCCGGGTGTTAGTTCGATACAAATCTGGGGAGAAAAAAGATACGCAATGCGCATCTGGATTGACCCTGACAAACTTATTGCTAAAAGGGTTACATCTAACGATGTGCAGTCGGCATTAGCAAAAGAAAATGTAGAACTTCCTTCCGGAAAAATTTCGGGAAACACAACGGAACTAACGGTAAGAACCTTCGGACGGCTGAATACAGAAGAGGAGTTCAATAATCTTATTATTAAAAATGTAAGCGGCACAGATATTCGGCTGATTGATATAGGTGAGGCGGTACTTGGCCCGGAAAATGAAGAGTCATCCATGCGGGGTAACGGTATCCCGATGATTTCGCTGGCAATCGTACCCCAACCTGGCTCAAATTATGTTTCTATATCCGATGAGTTTTATAAGCGGATGGAACAATTAAAAAAAGATGTACCCGAGGATATTACTTTCAATATAGCACTTGACCAGACAAGATTCATAAAGAAATCAATCCTTGAAGTGGAAGAAACGCTGATGCTTGCCTTTCTGCTGGTAGTGATGATTATTTATGCATTCTTCCGTGACTGGCTCATTGCGCTGCGTCCGTTAATTGATATTCCTGTTTCATTAATCGGAGCATTCTTCATCATGTACCTGATGGGCTTCACCATTAATGTTCTTTCATTACTGGCTATCGTATTGGCCACGGGCCTGGTCGTGGATGATGGTATTGTGGTAACAGAAAACATCTTTAAAAAGATGGAGAAAGGAATGAATAAGTATCAGGCCGCTGTACTGGGTTCCAGGGAAATCTATTTTGCTGTAATTGCCACATCAATTACTTTGGCCATTGTATTTCTTCCAGTAATTTTTCTGCAGGGCTTTGTGGGCCGATTATTCAGAGAGTTTGGAATTGTGCTGGCCGGTGCAGTACTTATTTCTGCATTTGTATCGCTTACATTAACCCCTGTCTTGAACATTAAGCTGGTAAGAAAAAATGTACACAAACATTCCTGGTTGTACAATAAAACGGAACCTTTCTTTCAATGGATGGAAAATGCTTACCACTCGGCTCTAAAAAGATTTATGAGTGTACGGTGGTTTGCATTTATCATTATCATCATTTGTGCTGCAATAATTGTTTTAGTTGGCCGCTCATTACAATCTGAACTGGCACCCATGGAAGACCGCAGCCAGTTTCGCCTGCAGCTCACCGCACCAGAAGGTACATCTTACGATGCAATGGACAAATATGTTGAGAAGATGTTAAACTTTGTCCTGGACTCTGTTCCTGAATATGCAATGGTGTTCAGCATTACATCGCCCGGTTTTTCCGGCTCTGGAAATGCCAATACAGGTTTTGTAAGGGTTACCCTAAAAGATCCTAAAGAAAGAACCCGTACGCAAAAGGAAATAGTGGCAATGGTAAATAGAAATACCCCAAGGTTCAATGAAGGAAGAGCATTTGCCATTGAAGAACAGACTATATCTGTAAGCCGTCGTGGCGGCCAGCCTGTTGCATTTGTTATCCAGAATAATAACTTCAATAAACTTACTGCCATTTTACCAAAGATTCTGGATGAAGCCAGGCAAAGTAAGATACTGATGAATCCGGATGTAGATTTAAAATTTAACAAACCGGAACTAAAAGTGGAAATTGACCGGATGAAAGCTTCAGAATTGGGTATAAGTGTAAGTGATATTTCACAAACATTGCAACTGGCATTCAGCAACAGAAGCTTGGTTATTTTACAAAGATGGTAAACAATACCAGGTCATCGGACAGGTGGCAAGAGGTGACCGTGACGATCCCAATGACCTTAAAAATCTCTTTGTCAGAAATAGCCGGGGTGAACTGATAAGTCTTGACAACCTGGTTTCTACTTCAGAATCCAACACACCTCCTACTATTTATCACTTCAACCGTTATAAATCTGCAACTATTTCAGCAGGATTACAGCCCGGAAAAACGATTGGTGACGGAATAGCCGAAATGGAACGTATTACTGATAAGTTGCTCGACGATACTTTTGCCACAGCCCTCTCAGGTTCTTCAAGGGATTACAAAGAAAGCAGCAGTAATATCATTTTTGCCTTTATACTGGCAACAATTCTTATTTTCCTTGTATTGGCCGCCCAGTTTGAAAGCTTTATTGATCCTTTTATTATCATTATTACGGTTCTTTTTGCAATAGCAGGCGCTGTATTATCTCTTTGGATATTTGGTCATACACTGAATATATTCTCGGAAATCGGAATAATAATGCTGGTAGGACTGGTAACGAAAAATGGTATCCTGATTGTTGAATTTGCCAACCAGAACCAGCGTAAGGGAATGGGAAAAACAGAAGCTGTAATCTTTGCGGCATCACAGCGGTTAAGGCCTATCTTAATGACTAACCTTGCCATGTCGCTCGGTGCTTTGCCACTGGCCCTTTCATTGGGTGCTGCAGCAACAAGCCGAATACCATTAGGAATTGTAATTGTTGGAGGAATATTGTTCTCTGTTATCCTGACCATTTTCGTTATTCCTGCAATGTATTCCTACCTCTCGAAAAAAGAAAACAAGCGAAATAGAAAAATTTATTCAACAGGAAAAATCAGCACCCATTACAGATACGGGTGACTAATTAAAGTGTTATGCGAAGATTATTGATCATATTTTCATTGCTTCCGGCTTTACAAATAAGTGCTCAAAAAAAACTGAGCCTTGAGGAAGCTATTGCAACTGCTCTTGATTTTAATTATGATATTCAGCTGTCGAAAACTGATTCTGCTGTTGCAGCCTTAGATTATTCCTATCGCAATGCTGTTTTTCTGCCAAGGCTGAACAGCTCAGCCAGCTACCTGCACAACAACAATAAGCAAAATCAGGAATTTACCACTGGTACCAAGCGGGAGGGAAAAGTAAAAACAAATAATATCTCCGCATCTGTTAATCTGAACTGGACACTTTTTGACGGGATGAAAATGTTTGCTGCCCGTGATAAAGCAGAACAACTGGTGAAATTGGGAGGACTTGGAATTAAAGAACAAATAATAAACACCATTGCTGCTGTTATCAATACATATTATAACATCGTAAGACAAAAACAGCAGTTAAAAGCTGTAGAAGAACAAATGGCATTAAGTGCTGAAAGAGCAAAACTGGCACAGTATAAACTGGATATCGGTGTAGGGACTAAACCGGATGTATTACAAAGCAAAGTGGATCATAACGCACAAAAGCATTACAGTTAGAACAGCTCACAGCTATTAGTCAGCTAAAACAGCAACTGAATCAGGCTATGAACCTGCCCGCAGGCATCAAAGAATCTCCGGATGCAATTACTTATGATGTGGATGATTTAATCCCGGTCAATGCTGCATTATCATTGGGGGATATTCAGAATAATTTTGAATCCGCAAATCCTGCGTTGCTTATTACAAAAAAGAATATTGACATAGCAGGCCTTACATTAAAAGAAAGAAAAGCGGAGCGTTTCCCTACATTGTCATTCAATTCCGCTTATAACTTTTCGAGAACTAATAACAACGTGGCGTTAAATCCTGCTCTGCCTATTTTTAACCAGAATAAAGGACTAAACTATGGCTTAACAGCCTCTATCCCTATCCTTAACGGTTTTAATACCAGGCGGCTTATTAAGCAGGCCGAACTGAATATCAGGATCCAGCGGTTGTTTTACGAAAGCCAGAAATCACAGTTGAATTTGGCAATAGTAAATGCCTTTCTTGAATACGAGCAGCAAAAAAAAGCATTGGCATTGGAAGAAGAAAACATTGTACTCGCAAGGGAAAATGTAAACATTGTATTTCAGGTTTATAAACTGAATTCAAATACATTAATCCAGTTAAAAGAAGCTGAAAAAGTTTGCAGGATGCCTATACCCGTCTCATTACTGCCCGATACAATACTAAAGTTGCCGAAACGGAGTTATTAAGACTAAAAGGAGATTTAGTAAAATAGCTTGTTTCTGGTTATTTTGGTTGCAAATATTATTTCTATGAATCCTCTTGTTGGTATTATTATGGGCAGCGACAGTGACTTAAGTGTCATGCAGGCAGCATCAGAAATTCTGAAACAGTTTAATATTCTGCATGAATTAACAGTAGTTTCAGCACACCGCACGCCTCACCGCATGATTGAATATGCAGAAAAAGCAAAAGAGAGAGGTCTAAAAGTAATTATAGCAGGTGCTGGCGGAGCCGCACACTTACCTGGCATGGTCGCTTCGGTAACCACTTTACCTGTTATTGGTGTTCCTATTAAATCTTCAAACTCTATCGACGGCTGGGATTCTGTTTTGTCAATCCTGCAAATGCCTAACGGAGTGCCTGTTGCCACAGTAGCATTAAATGCCGCAAAAAATGCTGGCATCCTTGCTGCACAAATTCTTAGTATTGCTGATCCCGAAATCGCAATGGTAGTGGCCGATTACAAAAAAACATTAAACAAAGAAGTGATCAGCAAGGTAGACAAACTTAAAAATGAAGGCTGGGATAACCTTTTTGACTAGACTTCCAGAAGTAAAACGAACTCCTGTTCCAGTGACAAAGAGTTATCATAAAGCAATTGGATAATGTCTTTACCAAATTTTGCATAATACCAGCAGATATTATCACAACGTTCCTGTAAACCATCACCTGAAAAAGGGCTTCTTTAATGGTATGAATTCGTTTTTTCTGTTCGCTGAATTTTCTTTTCTCAGCACGGAGCAGTTTCTTTTCTAACTCCCGTAATTGCTTTATTGCATTTATCTTGAGTGCTTCAGTGTGGCGGGAAAGTGAATCGTCAACTGTGGAAATTTGCCCTTTCAGTTGTTCATAAACAGTTGCGGCCGCCTGTATAGCCATACTGATATCCAGGTCATTTTTACTTTCACTTTTTACCAGTTTATCGAGTAAGTCCTGTTCAGATAAAAAGAAATCCGCAGTTTGAAAATTGAGTGTTGCAATTCTCTCCTTCCATTTCTTTTCAACCAGTAAAAGGAATTACGCAATATCAGCAAAGGGAAAGGCACTCCGTAATGTTCAAATAAATTTTTCAACTGCAGCCAGTAAGCAGTTTCTCCGCCACCACCTATAAAAGCAATATTTGGCAAAATCGTTTCCTGGTATAATCCCCGCAAAATTACATTCGGGCTGAATCGTTCCGGAAATCCATTTAATTCAGCAAGTAACTCCGTCTCCGTAAATTGTTTTTCCCTGTTTACTATCTTCCATTTCCCGTTTTCTTTTTCAGTCCTTTCCCGGCTATTTCTCTCCAAATAGAAAAGGTTAATTTCTCTTGGACTGGCCTGTGTTTTATATCCTGCGTTTTCCAGACCGGCTCCGGTTTGTTGTACAATTATTGAAGAATTCTGATTTAACAATTCATCTTCAAAAACCGGAATCATTTGTCTTTTCAACTCAGCATTATCAGGAATAAGTACAAGCAGGCCATATTCCCCAAACAGGTTGTTTACAAAATGAAAAGTTGCTTCCTGTATAGTTATGCCCTGTTTATATGCATCCATCAGCAAACTGGTTATTTCATCACCATGTGGTAATACGCCTAACTGACCTTTCACCTGTTCAATAAGTTGCAGCAGTTCCTTATCAACTTTCATCCTGCCTACCGCACCGGTTTGACTAGTTTTCCATTCCAGCTTTTTGCCGGCAAGATGGATATGGTTTAATTCTGCCAGGTCTGCATCTTCCGACCCCATATAATACACCGGAATAAAATTGTATTGCGGTAACGCTTCATTCAAAGTTTCCGCAAGTTTTACAGCATGAAGAATTTTATATACAAAATACAGTGGCCCGGTAAAAATATTATTCTGGTGTGCTGTAGTTACTGTAAATGTATTGTCATCCTTCAGCAGCGAAATATTTGCAGTAACCTTTGCTGATGCTTCAACACCTGCATACTGCCTGTTCAGTTCTCCAACCAATATCTGTCTCGTGCTGGCAAATTGTTTCCTGGTCTCGATTGCTTTTTGCACTCCGGCAAGAGTAGCTCCATGGGCTGCAAATGAAGTTAGTGGCTGCACCTGGTCAATATAGTCCAGTGCAATCTTTGAGAAAGCACCGGTTTGCCTGTAAGGTATTCGTAATGAAGTAAAATGCATACTGTTTTGTAAAAGTAACACAGGAAGGGTTAAAAAGTTCCCAACAGGATGTTCATTTTTAACTTCCTAACAGCCTCAAAATCCTTATTTTAAAACCTATTACAGAATCTGAAACTAAAAATTTAATGCTTTGAATGGAAACCTACAGGAAAAATCCTGCTCATTGCCATGCCAGCCTTTCTTGCACTGATACTTTTTGGAAAGTGGTGGGGCTGGCGCAAAGGCTTCGACACTGTGCGGAATATGGATATGATTTCATCGCTCAGTTCAGGTATTACCAATGTTACAAAGAGTGTACTTGAACTTACCATTGTTATTGCCATTTACCCTTTCATGCTCAGCAACCTGGCCTTAACCCACATTGAGAGTACCTTTCTCATATATTTTCTAACTTTCATCATATTGGACTTTAATGGTTACTGGGTACACCGCTGGAGCCATGAAATAAATCTCTTCTGGAACCTGCATGTAATCCACCATAGCAGCGAAGAATATAACCTGGCCTGTGCCCTGCGGCAAAGCATATCCGCATTCTTTAACATGTTTACCATCTTGCTGCTTCCTGCAGCACTGCTGGGTATACCGGAGGAAGTGATAAACACTGTAGCCCCCCTGCACCTGTTTGCACAGTTCTGGTATCATACCCGCCATATTG
>JADJYK010000022.1 GCA_016719815.1 Chitinophagaceae bacterium
AGGCAAACATCTCCTCCTCTACCCTGCTCATGTTCTGCATTTTGGACATATAGCGGTACACCGACTTTATAAGATATTCAAGCAAGTCGAAATTGCCCAGTTCGTAATGAGCAATAAGATGCAGCAGGCGGGCATAACATTGCAGGTCGGTACGCAGGTCTCCTTTCTGGTTGATAATACGGTTGAGGTAGTCAATGGCTTTTTCATTATTGCCACTGCCGAAATAAAGCGAAGCAATTTTATAGTAGAACACCAGCACCCTGTGTGTGTCGAGGTAAAGGCCATATAGTTTCAGCATATCCTCCAAAAAGGGTACCATCCGCAGCCCTTTGGTAAAGTTGCCCTGAAGGAAGTAAAGGTTTAGCCGTGCGGTATATAAATACTGGTAGGCGAGAATGCGGTTGTTTTCGTTTTCCTGCAGGTGCTTTTGCTTTACAAACTGTTCAAATACTTTGATTGTGATTGCCAGCCTGGCGGGCTGCACCAGGTTAAAGTGCGCCGTCATCAGGTTGTGCATGCCCTTAATGTAACTGGCTGCTTCCTGTTTTATCAGCAGGGGGTATTGATCAAATATGTCGACCCACTTTTGCGAGTAGCGGTAAAACTGCAGAAAGTCCTGCCGGATAAAAGCATACCACACATAGCACTGGTAGAGGTAGAGCCTGTCGTAAAAGCCGGAGGCATGCTGTGCTTCGGCCGGAAGGCTGATTTCAAAGAAAGATTTAATACTCTTTATATCTTTTTCGTTGCGGGCATGGCCATGCTGAATATACCAGCCATACAATTGCAGGGAAAGATTGGAAAGTTTGTTTACCAGAACAATCTGGTTGCTCACTGTATCAGATTCGGCTGAGAGCAGGTCGGCCCTGTCCTGCATGCTGCGGGTAATGTAGAGACTTTCAATTCTTTTCTCGAAGAAAAGGGCCTGTTGCCAGTAGGTAAGCTGGTGATAGGTTTTCGCCATATCCTTCATCCGTTCCAGCACTTTCAGGCTTTGCAGGTAAAGCCCTTTGTTGTAAAGGATACGGGCCTGCCCCATCAGGTCCTGCAGGCGTATGTCAATATTATCTTCCTCGCTTATAAGCCGCAGGCTGGAGAGAATTTGTTTATATAAATGCGCCTTCAGGTTGGAAAGCTGCTGCTTGGTAACGCCTTTGGCTTTCCTGAGTAACTGGGGCTCATCGTAGTCGTTCATCTTATCCAGCGCATCAAAAAGCTGGATGATTTTCAGTTCGTCGGTGCCGGTATGCCGCTTTACATAGAGCTTAAAATTCCGCTTTTCACCCTTTTCGAGTGACTTTACAAGCTGGAAGAGGCTATCGGTTGAGCGGTTAGGCATCGTAATTCAAATTTTATAAAACACAATACAGGAAAGGGTTTCGGCGGTTTTACCCGGGTTTATAAGGTGTAAAACACCCTGTATTTTGTTTTCAAAAGCCCCACCTGTAAGGCTAATTTAGCCACGCAGGGTGTTTATGAAAGAATGAATAGCAAGCAAGCATACCCGTACTGCCACACTGTTTTTCTAAATAATGTTCCGGGACTGGTACAAAAATAAGCAGCCTGCATTTTTTATATCTCAAATTATTGATTTAATATGGCAACAGGAAAAGTATTCATTTTCGACACTACCCTTCGCGACGGCGAACAGGTACCTGGTTGTAAACTCAATACAAAAGAAAAGCTGGAACTGGCCCTGCAACTGGAAGATTTGGGTGTGGACATCATCGAAGCGGGGTTCCCCATTTCCTCTCCCGGCGACTTTGAATCAGTAAGCCTGATTGCCAAAACCATAAAGTATACAACTGTATGCGGGCTGAGCCGTGCAGTACAAAAAGATATTGAAGTGGCCGCCGCTGCCCTGAAACATGCGGTAAGGCCAAGGATACACACCGGCATTGGTACATCTGACCTGCATATAAAAGCTAAGTTCAATTCCACGAAGGAAGAAATACTGCAGCGGGCAATTCAGTGTGTGAAATGGGCCAGAAATTTTACCGACGATGTGGAGTTCTATGCCGAAGATGCCGGAAGAACAGATAATGCTTACCTGGCAAGGGTAATTGAAGCGGTGATAAAGGCTGGCGCCACCACGGTGAACATACCCGATACCACTGGCTATTGCCTGCCCTATCAGTATGGACAGAAGATTGCTTACTTAGTTAATAATGTTCCAAATATCGATAAGGCGGTTATCTCCTGTCATTGTCACAACGATTTAGGGCTGGCTACCGCCAATTCCATCGCCGGTGTGATAGCAGGTGCCAGACAAATAGAATGTACTATTAACGGCCTGGGTGAAAGGGCCGGCAATACTTCGCTGGAAGAAATAGCGATGATTATTAAGCAGCACAAAGATCTTGGCCTGTTTACCACTATTAAATCAGAGCAACTAAATCCGCTCAGCCGATTGGTATCAGATACCATGCGGATGCCTGTTCAACCCAACAAAGCTATTGTAGGCAGTAATGCCTTCTCGCATTCATCAGGCATACACCAGGATGGATTTTTGAAAGATGCGCAGACTTATGAAATTATTGCACCGGAAGAAGTGGGAGCCGACAGTTCCAGGATTGTATTAACAGCCAGAAGCGGCCGCAGTGCCCTCGCCTACCGTTTTCAGAAACTGGGCTTCCAGTTTAACAGGAACGATGTAGACGTATTGTACAACGAATTCTTAAAAGTAGCCGATATAAAAAAGGAAGTAGAAAATACTGACCTGGAAACAATAGCAAGAGAATACCTGAAAGAAGCAGCAGCGTAAGATTATGACAAAAACAATATTTGAAAAAATATGGGAGAAGCACATCGTTAAACCCATTGATGATGGGCCTTCCGTGTTGTATATAGACAGGCATTTTATTCATGAAGTAACCAGTCCGCAGGCATTTACTGGTTTAAACAACAGGGCATAAAAGTATTTCGCCCGAAACAGGTGGTGGCAACAGCCGACCATAATGTTCCTACACAGGATCAGCATCTGCCAATAAAAGAAGCACTGAGCCGCAAACAGGTGGAAGCACTGATTAAAAATTGTGCAGAACACAATATTGAATTATATGGACTTGGACATCCATTCCAGGGTATTGTGCATGTGATAGGTCCTGAGTTGGGTGTAACACAACCGGGCATGACGATAGTTTGCGGTGATAGCCACACATCCACTCACGGAGCATTTGGTTCTATCGCTTTTGGCATTGGTACCAGTGAAGTGGAAATGGTTTTTGCCTCGCAATGCTTACGGCAAACAAAACCCAAACTGATGCGCATTACTGTTGACGGCGAACTTCAAAAAGGAGTGACATCAAAAAGACATTGTGCTTTACCTCTTATCAAAGATTACGGCAAGCGGTGCAACAGGTTATGCAGTTGAGTTTGCCGGTTCTGCCATTCGCTCCTTAAGCATGGAAGCAAGAATGACCATTTGCAATATGAGTATTGAAATGGGTGGCCGCTGCGGTTTAATTGCTCCGGACGAAACAACATTTGAATATTTAAAAGGAAGGCCCTTTGCCCCGCAGGGGAATGAATGGCAAAAGAAGGTTGCAGAGTGGGAGCAACTTTTCTCTGATGCCGATGCTGTGTTTGATAAAGAATATCATTTTAAAGCAGAAGATATTGAACCTATGATTACCTATGGCACCAACCCGGGGATGGGCATTGGTATTACAGAAACAATTCCTACTGCAAATACTATTAATGAAAATGATAAATCAGGACTTGGTAAATCGCTTGCCTATATGGGTCTGCGGCAGGGTACTCCAATAAAAGGACAAAAGATAGATTATGTGTTTATTGGCAGTTGTACCAATTCAAGAATTGAAGATTTGAGACTGGTGGCTTCATTTGTGAAAGGGAAAAAGAAAGCTGCTGATGTAGAAGTGTGGATTGTGCCGGGCAGCAAACAGGTGGAAGCACAGGCTATTAAAGAAGGAATTGACAAAATTTTTGAAGAGGCAGGATTTATGCTGAGGCAGCCCGGCTGCTCTGCTTGTCTCGGCATGAATGAAGACAAAATACCTGCCGGCAAATACTGCATCAGCACCAGCAACAGAAACTTTGAAGGAAGGCAAGGTGCCGGTGCCAGAACATTGCTGGCCAGTCCGCTTACAGCAGCAGCTGCGGCTATAACAGGAGTTGTAACAGATCCAAGAAGCCTCCCCAACCCCTCCGTTGGAGGGGCTTTAGATTCTTAAACTTTAGAAATTACTATGGCAGTTAAGAACACGAATACCAATACAAAAAAAGAGTCGTCAAATTGTCAGACTCAACCCCCCCCCTACGGGGGGCAGGGGGGCTTTACTTCCTGTTTTGTTCCTGTAAACATCGAGAATATCGATACTGACCAGATAATACCTGCCCGCTTCTTAAAGGCAACTACCAAAGAGGGCTTTGGCAGAAATCTTTTCCGTGACTGGAGGTATGAGAACGATGACGAAACAAAACCCATTGCAGATTTTCCGCTTAACCAGCCAAAGTTTGCCGGAGAAATTCTGGTTGCCGGAAAGAACTTGGTTGCGGTTCTTCGAGAGAACATGCAGCATGGTCTATTGCAGATTATGGTTTCAAAGTGGTGGTGTCAAGTTTTTTTGCAGACATATTCAGAAACAATGCACTGAATAACGGTGTACTGCCCGTGCAGGTAAGTGAAGATTTTTTGCAAAAGATATTTGCATTAACTAATGAAGAAGAGCTTACAGTAGACCTGGAGAAACAAACAATTACCATCAACGAGGCAGGCATTTCAGCATCTTTTGATATAAATAATTATAAGAAAACCTGCTTACTGAATGGTTATGACGATATAGACTATTTGCTAAGTATAAAGGAAGACATCGAAAAATTTGAGGCCTCCCTGAATCCCTCCGAAGGAGGGACTTTAAAACCCTATTGAATAAAGATATTAATCTAATGCAACATTTATGAGTAGTAAAGAGAACGATATTGAAGCAGGCTCCAGGAACCCCCTTTCGGGGGGCAGGGGGGCTTGGAAAATTGCTGTTATTGAGGGTGATGGCATTGGTCCGGAAGTTACCAAACAGGCCATCCGTGTGCTGAATGCAGTAGCAGAAACATTTAAGCATGAGTTTGAATATAATTATTGCCTGATGGGTGCTGATGCCATTGATAAAACCGGTAATCCGCTTCCAGATGAGACAATCACCACCTGCCTGAACAGTGACGCTATTCTGTTTGGCGCTATCGGGCATCCTAAATACGACAATGACCCAACTGCCAAAGTGAGGCCAGAACAGGGATTACTGAAACTGCGTAAGTCCTTACAATTGTATGCCAACATCAGACCAATAAGCACTTACTCTTCTTTATTCCACCTTTCACCGTTGAAGAGTAAGCATATTGAAGGTGTGGATTTTGTTATTTACAGGGAACTGACCGGTGGCATCTATTTTGGCAAAAAAGAAACAGCAGCTGATGGTTCTTATGCGCTTGATGATTGCACATACAGCCGGGAAGAGATAGAACGTATTGCCCATCTTGCTTTTCAGCATGCACGAAGAAGAAAAAAGAAACTGACGCTGGTAGACAAGGCAAATGTACTGGAGACATCAAGACTGTGGCGTAAAGTGGTTCAGGAACTGGCACCCGAATTTCCTGACGTGGCAGTTGATTACATGTTTGTTGACAATGCATCCATGCAAATTATTGTTAACCCCAAACAGTTTGATGTTATTGTTACTGAAAATATGTTTGGCGATATTCTAAGCGATGAAGCCAGTGTTATCAGCGGGTCATTAGGATTGCTTCCTTCTGCATCAGTGGGCAAAGGATCTGCATTGTTTGAACCGATACATGGTTCATATCCGCAAGCCGCAGGCAAAGACATTGCCAATCCAATCGGCTCTATCCTTTCTGCAGCCATGCTGCTTGACCACCTGGAAATGAAAGATGAAGCACAAGTGGTTCGTGATGCTGTTAACTGGACACTGCTCAATTCATTTGTAACAAAAGATATTGACCCTGTAAATTTTTATTTCACTTCCACTATCGGAGAGTTGATCAGTGATTTTGTTTGTGGTAAAGTTTCAGGTCCGGTCAATAATGAGAATATTGAGTTGAGAAAGTCAACGATAATATAGAACCACGATTAAAAGGATTATGAACGATTGTTAGGAAAATCATTTTATCCATACTAATACTTCCTGATTAACCTGTTCAATCCTATAAATTTTGGTTCTGATTAATAATAATTGCTTGCTGAGTTCTTTTTTTGAAACGGCGGGTGTATATTTACCAAACATACATCCTTCATGTTGAAGAATAGTACATATAATGTCATTACCGTTTTTGCCTCAATTATTATTGTGGTGGTGATTATTATATCTTCTTCAAACGGAGGTGGTGCATGATACTTAACTTACTAACAAAATATATGCAACCCGCCTCCAAAAAGGCGGGTTTCTTTTTTTTAATGACAAAAAAATAAAATGGCATCTTACTATAATGAAAATACGGTACTGTGGCTGAATGGAGCTTTTGTAAAAGCAACTGAGGCAAAAATGGACTTCTACAGCCAGTCATTACATTATGGCTATTCTGTGTTTGAAGGTATCCGTTCCTATAAAACAGAAAATAGCGAAACAAAAATCTTCAAAGCAATTGAACATTTCGACCGCTTAAAAAATTCGGCTGCGGCACTCAATATGCCCTATATATGGAATACAGAAGAGCTTATCACCATTACTTACGAGCTATTAAAAAGAAACAATCAGAAGGATGCTTATATAAGGCCTGTAGTGTATGCCCCGGCAAATATGAGTTTCGTAAAAAATAAAGAATCATTCATCGTTATTGAAACCTGGGAAATGCAACCCTTTCTTGGTGAAAAGCTGATTAAGGTAATGACCAGTTCTTTTCAGCGGCCCAATCCTAAGGGGTTCAGAATTGAGGCAAAAGCAGGCGGGCATTATGTAAACTCAATACTTGCCAGCCAGGAAGCAAAAGCAGCCGGATATGATGAAGCATTGCTTACTGATATGAACGGGTATGTTGCAGAAGGCCCCGGAGCAAATGTGTTTTATGAAAAGGAAGGAAAGCTATATACTCCCCCGCCGGGGAATATCTTATCTGGCATTACACGGGCAACCATATTTGAAATATGTGAAGAGTTTGGAGTCAGCATTGAAGAAAAACTATTTACAACTGATGAATTAAAACAGGCAGATGCTGTTTTTTATTGCGGAACCGCCGCTGAAGTAATTGGCTGGAACAGCCTGGATGAAACTGTTTTTCCCGCCACATGGGAAAACACAATAAGTAAAAAGATACAAGAAGCATATAAATGCAAAGTAACAGAAAAGGAATATCATAAAACAGCAGAACCGGTATGAGCGAATTAAATAAACATAGCAAGACATTAACACAAGACCCCACTCAGCCTGCGGCACAGGCTATGTACTATGCCATTGGCTTTAAAGAAGAAGATTTTAATAAAGCCCAGGTAGGCATTGTAAGTATGGGATGGGATGGCAACCCCTGCAATATGCACCTGAACGACCTTGCCACCAATGTAAGAGACAGTATAAATGCCACAGAAGGTTTACTGGGTTTACGCTTCTATACAATCGGCGTTAGCGATGGCATCAGCATGGGTACAGATGGCATGCGATACAGTCTTGTTAGCCGGGATGTTATTGCAGACAGTATTGAAACCAATGCAGGCGCACAATATTATGATGCACTGATTGCCATTCCCGGCTGCGATAAAAATATGCCCGGCTCAATAATGGCGATGGGCAGGTTAAACCGGCCTTCTATAATGATATATGGCGGAACGATAGCTCCCGGTCATTATAAAGGTGAAGACCTGAATATTGTAAGTGCATTTGAAGCTTTAGGTCAAAAAATTGCAGGCAATTTAAGTGAAGGCGATTTCCAGGGGATTGTAAAACACTCCTGTCCGGGTGCCGGAGCTTGTGGTGGCATGTACACGGCAAACACCATGGCCTCTGCTATTGAAGCAATGGGAATGAGTCTGCCCTATTCATCATCCAACCCGGCATTAAGTGAAGAGAAACAAAAAGAATGTGCAGCAGCAGGAGAAGCCATTAAGGTACTATTACAAAAAAATATTACTCCGAAAGATATTATGACCCTCAGGGCATTTGAAAATGCTATTACTGTCGTAATGGTACTCGGAGGCAGCACCAATGCCGTGCTGCACCTTATTGCGATGGCAAAAAGTGTGGGTGTGAATGTAACACAGGACGATTTTCAAAAGATAAGTGACAATGTTCCTGTATTAGCAGATTTCAAACCATCAGGGAAGCACCTGATGGAAGACTTGCACAAACATGGTGGCGTTCCCGCCGTAATGAAATATCTCTTACAAAATGATTTATTACATGGCGATTGTTTGACAGTAACCGGAAAAACGGTTGCAGAGAATTTGGCAGGTGTCCCGGATTTAGATTTTACAACTCAGGACATTATTCACCCGTTAGAACAACCTTTGAAGAAAACGGGGCACCTGCAAATCCTGTATGGCAATCTTGCAGAGAAAGGAAGTGTGGCAAAAATCATGATGGCATCGCATCCGGAAAAGTAAAAGCAGGTGACGTGGTGGTAATCCGCTACATCGGCCCGAAAGGTGCACCTGGTATGCCGGAAATGTTGAAACCAACAGGTGCGATTATTGGTGCAGGTTTAGGAAAAAGTGTGGCGCTAATTACCGATGGACGTTTCAGTGGCGGCACACATGGTTTTGTTGTTGGCCACATCACACCAGAAGCATTTGATGGTGGATTAATTGCACTGGTCGAAGACAATGACATGATAGAAATTGATGCAGTAAATAATACCATAAATCTGAAAGTGAGTGAAGAGATAATTACTCAGCGAAGAAAAAACTGGAAACAACCTGCATTGAAAGCAACAAAAGGTATTTTATTTAAATATGCCAAATCTGTAAAATCAGCCGACGAAGGTTGTGTAACAGATGAATGACGCCCTTGTCCCCTAAAGGGGAACTTAGAGAACCAATTAATTATCATGAACTAAATAATATGAAAAATGGAAACAATTGATAAAATAGAATTGGCAAAAAATACAGAAACCAAGAACCCCCTTACGGGGGGCAGGGGGGCTTCAACAATTACCGGAGGTCAGGCAGTAATGGAAGCTTGTCTTTCAGAAAGCGTTGAAATTATTTTTGGATATCCGGGTGGGGCCATTATGCCAATTTATGATGCATTGTATGATTATAACGATAAGCTCAAACACATTCTTGTTCGACATGAGCAAGGTGCTATTCATGCAGCACAAGGTTTTGCAAGAGTAAGTGGCAAAACAGGAGTTGTATTTGCTACCAGTGGGCCGGGAGCAACTAATCTCGTAACTGGTTTGGCTGATGCTATGATTGACTCCACTCCTGTTGTTTGTATCACTGGCCAGGTATTTGCCCATTTACTCGGAACTGATGCATTCCAGGAAACAGATGTAATCAACATAACTACACCTGTAACAAAATGGAACTACCAGGTGACTGATGCAACAGAGATTCCCGGAGTTTTAGCAAAAGCTTTTTACATAGCTGGAAGCGGAAGACCAGGTCCCGTACTAATCGATATAACCAAGAATGCACAATTACAGAAATTTGAATACGAAGGATATAATAAGTGTGAGCACATCAGAAGTTATCGGCCAAATCCTATTGTTAGAAAGAAATATGTGGAACAGGCTGCCAAACTAATTAATGAAGCGGAAAAACCATTCATCGTTTTCGGACAAGGAGTAATACTCGGCAAAGCTGAAAAAGAATTTCAGCAGTTTATCGAAAAATCCGGTATTCCAGCAGCCTGGACTATTATGGGCTTGAGTGCTATCCCCACAGATCATCCATTAGGAGTTGGTATGCTGGGAATGCATGGCAATTACGGCCCAAATGTAATGACCAATGAATGTGATGTTCTTATTGCTATTGGCATGCGGTTCGATGACAGGGTAACAGGACGTTTGGATAAATATGCTAAGCAGGCCAAAATTATACATCTTGATATTGATCCTTCTGAAATAGATAAAAATGTAAAGACCGATGTAGCTGTATGGGGAGATTGCAAAGAAACATTGCCAATGCTTACAGATCTGGTTGAACAAAAAGTTTATCCCCAGTGGCTACAAAAATTTAAAGAATATCAGCAAAAAGAAGAAGAGAAAGTAATAAATAGTGAACTTAATCCCACCGGTGAGGTGCTGACCATGGGCGAAGTGATAAAAGTACTAAATGAAGCAACTGAAGGAAAAGCAATTATTGTAACCGATGTAGGTCAACACCAGATGGCAGCTTGCCGTTATGCAAAATTCAGTCAATCAAAAAGTAATATCACCAGCGGTGGTTTAGGTACAATGGGTTATGGCCTGCCGGCAGCAATCGGTGCAGCATTTGGAGATCCTCCAGAACAACAGTGGCAATTATAGGTGATGGTGGTTTCCAGATGACATTGCAGGAATTAGGAACCATTATGCAGTTCAAACCATGTGTAAAAATTATTATCCTCAATAACCAGTTTTTGGGTATGGTTCGCCAGTGGCAGCAACTATTCCATGAAAAAGATATTCATTCGTGGATATTCAGAGTCCCGATTTTGTGCAGGTAGCAAAGGCTTTGGCATTCAGGGAAAGAGTATTTCAAAAAGAGATGACTTAAATAGTTCAGTAAAAGAATTACTTGATTCAAAAGAATCATACCTGCTGGAAGTTATGGTTGGTAAAGAGAATAATGTATTCCCCATGGTACCACAGGGACGTGGAGTGGCAGAAATTGTTTTAAGCAAAGAGGAAATCTGAAAATCATTAACATAGCAAAAATGAACAAACAAGAATTTACAATCACCGTATATACAGAGAACCAGGTTGGTCTGCTGAACCGTATTGCAATTATTTTCTCCAGGAGAAAAATCAATATCGAAAGCCTGAATACTTCACCAACAGAAGTAGACAGTGTACATCGTTTTACAATAGTTATCAATGAAATTGAAGAAGTAGTAAAAAAATTGTGCCGCCAGATTGAAAAACAGGTAGAAGTTTTAAAAGCCTATTACAATACAGAAAATGAAATAATATGGCAGGAACTGGCTTTATATAAAGTCCCAACTGATGTTATAGCTACCGAAGTTAAAGTAGAGAGGTTATTAAGGGAAAATGGAGCACATACTGTTGTTATCAGAAAAGACTATACTGTTTTTGCAGTAGCCGGACACCGGGAGGAAACCGAAGCTATGATCAGAGTATTAGAGCCTTTTGGATTAATTGAATTTGTAAGAAGTGCAAGAGTGGCCATCATCAAAGGCAGCAGCGACTTCCATGAACGTCTGAAAGAGTTTGAGCAGAAAGAACCGGGCGAAGAAGCAATCGAAAATGAGTTTCTAGATAAAAACGAAGAAGTATTTACCATGTAATAAATCCAAAAGATGGATAGAAAAACAAAAGTAAAAGTGTACGACCCAAGAAAAGTTTCATTGCAGCAACACAGTCGGGTTCGTAAATATCAATCAACCAATTCAAAACTTATCTTATGATTGGCGATAAAAATTCAATTCCATTGGTTTACTCCTGTTCAGGATGTTCCAGTGCAGCTCAAATGGCGAATTATCTCGCCATCCAGATGGATCGAAAAGGTATTGCTGAAATGTCTTGTATTGCTGGCGTTGGAGGTAATGTAAAAAAACTGGTGAGAACGGCGTTGTCAGGAAGAAAGATCATTGTGATCGACGGTTGTCCGTTGGCATGCAGCAAAGCATGTTTGTCCAATCTATCAGTGCAACCTGATTTTCATATTGATCTTAGTCGCCATGGTGTGAACAAAAAACAGCACGAAGATTTTGAAAAGGCACAGGCAGATGAAATGTTCAAATACTTAAGCGAAACAATCGAAAAAATAGAATTAACAAATTCATTTTCATAATTTAATCTAATACACAAAAAAAAATAACAATGGCAAAATTAAATTTCGGAGGCACTGAAGAAAATGTTGTAACCAGAGAAGAGTTTCCACTCAGTAAAGCACAAGAAGTATTAAAAAATGAAACAGTAGCAGTGATTGGTTACGGTGTGGGGCCCCGGCCAGCATTGAATCAAAAGACAATGGCATCAATGTAATAGTTGGCCAGCGTAAAAATTCCAAAACATGGGATAAAGCAATTGCAGATGGATTTGTTCCCGGTGAAACGTTGTTTGAAATTGAAGAAGCCCTGCAAAGAGGTACTATTATCTGCTACCTGTTGAGCGATGCCGCACAAATTGCTTTGTGGCCAACAGTTACAGAAGCATTTAACTCCTGGTAAAGCATTATATTTCTCACATGGTTTCGGAATTACTTTCAATGAGCAAACAGGAATTGTACCTCCAAAGGATGTAGATGTGTTTCTGGTGGCACCTAAAGGCAGCGGAACCTCATTAAGAAGAATGTTTTTACAAGGCCGCGGATTAAACAGTTCTTATGCCATTTTCCAGGATGCTACAGGTAAAGCCTTTGACAGGGTTATTGCATTAGGTATTGCCGTTGGCAGTGGCTATTTATTTGAAACTGATTTTAAGAAAGAAGTATATAGTGATCTGACAGGTGAAAGGGGAACATTAATGGGTGCAATCCAGGGAATATTTGCAGCTCAATACCAGGTTTTACGTGAAAGAGGCCACTCTCCTTCCGAAGCATTTAATGAAACTGTTGAAGAATTGACGCAGTCACTTATGCCTTTGGTTGCTGAAAATGGTATGGACTGGATGTATGCCAATTGTTCAACTACTGCTCAACGTGGTGCATTGGATTGGTGGAAAAAATTCCGTGATGCAACTGCACCGGTATTCAATGAATTATATGATAGTGTGGCAGCCGGGAAAGAGTCACAGCGTTCTATTGACAGTAACAGCAAAACTGATTACCGTGAAAAACTGGAAGAAGAATTAAAAGAACTCCGTGAAAGCGAACTGTGGCAAGCCGGAAAAACTGTTCGTTCTCTGCGCCCGGAAAATCAACCAACTAAAGGAAAAATATAGAACCCTATAAGTTCCATTAGCTTACCAAAGTAATAAAATGAACGAACAACAAATAAAAACTCATCATAACCGTCCGCAGGCTGTCGGAGCGGGGGGGCTTGATTTCAATGCTGCGGCACAACGCCTGAAAAAGGTTGTGTACAGAACTCCCCTTCAACGCAACACCCAGCTTTCAAAAAAGTATGGTTGTAATATTTATTTGAAACGGGAAGACTTGCAGGTTGTCAGAAGTTACAAGCTGCGGGGTGCATACAACATGATGAGCACAAACCCAAAAGAGCAGTTGGAGAAGGGTGTGGTATGTGCCAGTGCAGGCAACCATGCTCAGGGCTTTGCGTTCAGTTGTAAAAAACTAAATGTAAAAGGTGTGGTGTTCATGCCCGTGATTACTCCCAGGCAAAAGGTAAACCAGGTGAGCATGTTTGGTGAGGGAACCATCGAAATAAAATTGGTGGGCGACACTTTTGACGATTGTGCCATCGCAGCAAAAAAATACACAGAAGATAACAAAATGACCTTTATCCCACCCTTTGATGATTACAGAATCATTGAAGGACAAGGAACGGTTGGTGTTGAAATACTGGAAGATCAATCCGACATTGACTACCTTTTTATTCCAGTTGGCGGCGGCGGCTTAAGCGCCGGGGTTGGCTCTTATTTTAAAACATATTCGCCAAAGACAAAAATCATTGGTCTGGAGCCAGAAGGTGCACCCGCCATGTTTGAAGCACTTAAAAACGGCTATCCCGTTACACTAGATTCTATTGACAGGTTTGTAGATGGTGCTGCGGTAAAAAGAGTTGGCGACTTAACCTTCGACATCTGCAAAGAAGTGCTGGATGATATGCATCTTGTAGCAGAAGGTAAAGTGCACTACCATCCTCAAACTGTACAATGAGGACGCCATTGTTGCAGAACCTGCAGGTGCATTATCTATTGCTGCACTGGATGACTATGCAGACGAAATAAAAGGAAAGAATGTCGTCTGCATCGTAAGCGGCAGCAATAATGATATAGACAGAATGCAGGAAATAAAAGAGAGAAGCCTACAATATGAAGGGTTAAAGCACTATTTCCTTATCAGTTTTGCACAGCGTCCCGGGCATTGAAAGAATTTGTAAACAATGTGCTTGGGCCAACGGATGACATCACCCGTTTTGAGTATATGCAAAAAACCAATAAAGAAAACGGACCGGCATTAGTAGGGATTGAACTGCAAAGCCGTTCTGATTACGATTTATTATTGCAAAAGATGAAAGCCTCTCATATTGGCTTTTCAGAAATAAACAAAAACGACCAATTGTTTGGTTATTTGATTTAGCTGGCATGTTTACATTCCTTTGTGGATAATTCCTTAGAAAAAACAAGTATCCGTTTGAAAGCTAATTTGTATTTTCAGTCGTTTGCTTGCTGTATGAATTTGAGTTAACGACTATTCACTAACCTAACATTTACTACATGGCAGGCAACCAGGGATTATATCATCCTTCTTTTGAACATGATGCATGCGGCATCGGATTTGTCGCAAATATTAAGGGACACAAATCGCACCAGCATATTTCTGATGCATTAACTGTGCTGGAAAACATGGAACACAGGGTGCCTGTGGCTGTGAAAACAACACCGGTGACGGTGCCGGCATCATGATTCAAACCCCGCATGAATTCTTTTTTGACGAGTGTCTGAAATTAGGTGTGCATCTCCCTTCTTTCGCAAAATATGCCGCAGGCATGGTTTTCTTCCCAAAAGAAATCCGTTTGCGGGAAGAATGCCGTGATATATTGAACCGTACCGCGGAAAAACTGGGGATTGAAGTATTAGCATACAGAAAAGTACCTGTTAATACAGAAGGAATTATTTTCTGCCTTAAAGTGTGGACCGGAGATTGAACAAATCTTTGTGGCATGCACGGACCATATTGACAACCCTGATGAATTTGAGAGGAAGTTATTCATCTTGCGCAACTATGCTTTTCATCTTATCACTAACACAGTAAGAAAAGATGAAATAGGTTTTTACATCGCATCGCTGTCATATAAAACAATCGTTTACAAAGGTCAGTTAACCAGCCACCAGGTAAGACAATATTTTCCAGACCTCAGCAATAAAAGAGTAGTAAGTGCTTTTGGCCTTGTACATTCAAGATTTGCAACTAATACTTTTCCTTCGTGGAAACTGGCACAGCCCTTCCGCTTTATTGCACACAATGGTGAAATTAATACACTGCAAGGAAATTTAAACTGGCTGAAGACAAGTGAAAAAGGTTTTACCTCCCCCTATTTCACACATGAAGAAATGGAGATGTTGTTACCTATCGTAACGGAAGGACAAAGCGACTCTGCCTGTCTTGACAATATGATTGAACTGCTCACACTCACAGGCCGTTCTTTACCAC
>JADJYK010000023.1 GCA_016719815.1 Chitinophagaceae bacterium
ACTCAAAATCAGTCCAGTCGGCAGTGGCCTTGGTAGAACCCAGACCAACAGGTCAGGTGCATTATTAGCAGCAGGAATTATGGGGGTTAATGGCACCCCTGTGGTAGGATTATGGTTGCCCATATCAAATGCATCACGACGCATTTGCTTTAGGCTGCCTGTAAGTCTTTCAAGGCAAATAAGTTTGCTCTGTTGACATTGTACCACATCAATATTAAATCGTGTAGCCCCAAGTTTTGCTTTTTTGTTGTTATCAACACTACACCATTGGCGCCTCTGGAACCATAAATGGCTGTGGCATCTGCATCTTTTAATATTTCAATACTCTCAATATCTGCCGGATTAATAGCGTTCATATTCGAACTGCCAAATGTCATATAGGAACCGATGGCAGTACCAAGGCCCCTGTTTGGATCTGGGAGAATTGCACCATCCACGATAACTAAGGGCTGATTGCCTGCCTGAATAGTATTGATTCCTCTTATTTGTATTTCTGTACCACTTCCTATTGAACCGGTATTTTGATTTATTGAAACTCCTGCCATTCTGCCCTGCAATGCTTGTAATGGATTGGGCTACAGGCTGTCAGTCAACCGCATCTGCTTTCAGTGTTGTAACAGCACCTGTTTTATACCTCCGGGTTGTTTTACCATATCCGATTATTTGGATTTCATCTAAAGGCGATGCACGGATCTTGACGAGTTACTACTACCGATGTTTTACCATTTAACGCCACTTCCTGTGTTTCAATATTTAAACCCGTAAAAACCAACACTGATTTTTCATCTATACCTTCAAGAGTAAAGTTCCATTTACACCTGTTGTCGTACCCTGATTAGTACCTTTTACAGTTACAGATATGCCTTCCAGTAATTCTCCTGCCTCGGTTCTTACTAAACCACGAACCGATATTGGCGGCGGGGGAAGTGGCGCAAGGTGTTATCATTATTCGCTTCAAGCGGTTTGTTCCTAACCACAATAGTTTTGTTTAACACTTCATATGTAAGTGGTAAATTTTTGGAAACAAACCCTCAATGCTTCCTCCATCTCCACATTCTTTACACTAATATCAACTTTACCAGCCTGATCCAGTAACTCATCTTCGTAAAAAAAAACTGGTAGCCGGTTTGCTGGTGTATCTGCCGGAAAATTTTTGCAGCGATGCCCTTTTCTCCAGAAAGACTCACTTTCTGCGCATTACCGTTGCGCTTACCTGCAAGCAGGCCACCAATAAAAGAATCATATAAACTTCATAATCTAAGCATTTTGATGTTGCCTTCCGTTCGCCTCAGGGCCGGAGAAACACAAAGCATTTAAATCCCCGCCTTCGTTTGATTTAGGTTAAACAATCGATTGCTCTTTCTACCCGGTTTTCGGGGCATGAAAAGGGCTGTCTGTCTATAGTTGGGCAACCTGAATCCGCTTCGGCGTTGCCGCTCCGACTAGTCCTCGGGGCGGTTTTATTTCCAGTCACCATCTAATCCTTTTTTTATTGAACTACAATAATCTTTTTCCCTTCAATTTCTGAACTTCACTCCTGCCTTCTCCATTATTTTCAGCACCTCCGACACATTATTGTTACGCTTACAATACCTGAAAAGAACGTTTGCCTGTATTTCCTTCAAACACCACATCTAAATCATACCACCTGCTTACCTGCCGCATGATAGTGGCCACATCCAGCCGGTTAAAAACAAACCAACCTGTTTTCCAGGCAATTACTTCATCCACATCCACATTTGTTTTCACTTTAATTTTCCCGAAAGCTGTGCTTGTTCTCCAGGCTGGATTACCTTTTGTCCATTTTCCGATAAGACCTCACACTTCCTTCCAACAGCGTTGTATTTACAGTTGCTTCATCGGTATAGGAATTGATATTGAAATGAGTGCCCAGCACCTCCACCTCCTGTTTACCTGCTACCGTCACTTTAAAAGGCATGGATGAATTGCGGGCTATTTCAAAATAAGCCTCCCCTGCCAGTTCCACTTTTCGCTCTGCACCAGTAAAAGTCACCGGGAAGCGAATGGAGGAGGCTGCATTCAGCCATACCTTAGAACCATCAGCCAATGCAAGTTGGTATTGCCCGCCACGAGGAGTGGAAATACTGTTGTATACTGTTGTCCGGCTATCGCCATTGGTTTTATAAGATAGTTGACCATCAGCAAGTTTTATTACTTCTGTATTGCCCTGCCAGCCAGTTCTCCCTTATGTGCAGTATCCAGGATAACTACAGAACCATCAGCCAGTATTAGTGTGGCTTTGTTACCACCCGGGGCAATATGTTTTATATTTTCGGTTTGCACAATTATTTCCTGGTCTTTAACCGGCGACTGTTTTAACAGCAGGTAACCTCCGGCAATAGCGACTATAAATACTGCTACCGCAGCCACTCTAAACCACCTGCGCCGGAATATGGAAACAACAGTTCCATTTTCTCTGTGTGACGCTATAATTTGCGCCAGTAAAACCTCGGTTTCTGCCGGAGAGAATAATGGCTCTGATGCAATATGTGTTTCCCATGCTCCTTTCAGCAATGATGAAACAGTGTTGTTGTCCAGTTTCCCCGCTAAGGCTGCCAGTTCGAATTTCTCCTCAGCACTACAGGTGCCAGCCAGATAATGTTCAAAGAGTATCTGCAGTTTTTCTTTATCGGTCATTTTATTTACTTATCGTATTAAAAGAGATGTCCCCGCTCATCTTAAGACAACCAAGGGTAGAAAATGGGGGAAGCCTGTCTAAAATTTTTTTGAGATCAGCTCAATTAAAAGGGCGGTAACCGTTAGTCGATCCCGCAAAAAGCCCGAAATAGTTTTAACAGCAAGTTTTAAATGTGTTTTTACCGACTCCTGCCAATACCAAGCTTTTCAGCTATTTGCTGATAAGTTAGCCCGTCGCCACGGTGCAGCAAGTAAATCTCTCTTTGTCTGGGGAGATAGCCGGCTAATGGATTCATCTATAGTAGAAAGCTGAATTTCGCTAAATTCAGGCTCTGTTTCTAATTATTTTCCTCCCATTTTTCAAGCTCCCGCAACTGTCTCATCTCCCGTAAGAGTTTTCGGAAAGCATTAATAGCCTGGTTACGGCTTACAACAAAAGATAGGATCTGAAGTTTTCTATATCCTTCAAAACTTCACGGCTCATCCATATTTTCAAAACACATCCTGTACAATTTCTGCGGTTAGTTCCTTTGATTTGGTGATACTAAAAAAAAGGAAGAAAGTTGCGGCTGCCAGCACAAATACAAATCCCTGAAGGCTGATTCATTACCTGATGCAACTCTTTGCAAAAGGGATATTTCGTTGTATGACATACTGTTGGTCAAAATAAGCAGACGTACTTCAAAAATAGTGATTAGTAATGAGCCAGACCATTCGCTATTGCTTCTCTGTTTTCTTTTACTTTGTAAAGCAGTATACGATTTTATAGCCCTTTCATCATTTCCACCGCACTCCTCACATAATGCCCGCCAAAAAGCACGGCATGTACCAGCAGCGGGTATGCCTGCGTAAATGGCAATCTTTTTTCCCAGCCCTTTTCTAACGGACAGGCCGCATTGTATGCTCCATAAAACTGCTGGTTAAAGCCGCCAAACAGTTTCGTCATCCCGATATCCATTTCCCGGTGGCCGTAATACACGGCGGGATCAAATAATGCTGCCAACCCTCCGGTTGTAATGAGATAATTGCCACCCCACAAATCACCATGCAGCAGCGCAGGTTTTTCATCCGGGAACAATTCATTCAGCCGGCTGCAAAAATGTTCAGCAGTTTTCACATCATTGCTGCTAAATGCCCCCTCGCCATACAACCGGCTCACTAACGGCATAATGCGGCAGTGTGTATACAACTCACTCCACGTATAATATTGCCTATTCAGTTGCGGCAACCTGCCAATATAGTTATCGGTTTCCCATCCGAAAAAGGCTGCTCCTTTTTATGCAACAGTGCCAGTTCTGTCCCAAATTGTTCCCAGGTATTAGCCACTGGCCTTTCTTTATCGAGCCATTCCAGCAACAGGTATTGATAATGTGCGGCCCCTCCGTATTGTATAACCTGCGGTACTTTCAATATACTATTATTGCGCAAAGCATCAAGCCCTTCTGCCTCCCGTTCAAACATACGGGGATATAAAGCACCATCATTCAATTTCAGAAAAAAATTACCATCGCTGGTATGCAGGCAAAAAGCTTCATTAATATCACCGCCACGTACCCTATCATATTGGCGAACGGCAAGACCACACTCATCAAATATTTTTTGCAGATGCATCACAATAAAAATACTATATCCTGCTGTATACTTAAATAACCGGCCACTCATCCATTTAACCCATATTTATTTTCAGATACAATCACTTATAAATACTTTTACATTTATTAAATCTCAGATCATGAATATGGTAAAGCGATTTCTCGTCCTGTTCCTTTTTGCGCTGGCAAGTAACGCTGTCGATGCACAAATAAATGTTGCGCAGCCCATGCCGGTTGACCCCAAAGTAAAAATCGGCCGCCTGGCCAACGGTATGACTTATTATATCCGCCACAATTCCAAACCCGAACAACGGGTGGAGTTACGCCTCGTTGTAAATGCCGGTTCCGTACTGGAAGACCAGGACCAGTTAGGACTTGCCCACTTTATGGAGCACATGAATTTTAACGGCACAAAACGTTTCCCTAAAAACGAACTCGTTAGCTACCTGCAAAGCATCGGAGTGGAATTTGGCGCAGACCTTAACGCCTACACCAGTTTTGACGACGGTTTACACGCTGCCTGTACCAACAGATAAAGCCCGGCCTGGTTGACAAAGGTCTCGAAATATTGGAAGACTGGGCACACAACGCCCTGCTCGACTCTGCGGAAATTGAAAAAGAAAGAGGCGTGGTGATTGAAGAATGGCGCCTGAGCCGCGGTGCAGATGAAAGGATGATGAAGCAAACCCTGCCGGTGCAATATAAAGGTTCTTTATATGCCGACAGGCTCCCTATCGGAAACAAAACTTCACTGGAAACATTTTCACATGCAGCACTAAGGCGTTTCTATACCGAATGGTATCGTCCCGACCTGCAGGCTATTGTTGTTGTCGGTGATATTGATGTAAATGAAATGGAACAAAAGATAAAGGATGTGTTTGGCGATATTCCCGCAGCCACTAATTCAAGAAAGAGAGAGAGCTTTAATGTGCCGGATCATACCGAAACATTATCCGTTGTGGCTAAAGACAAAGAAGCTGCTTTTCCTTCTGTGGAAGTAATGTATAAAAAAGAAGTACAGCCCGAAGTTACCATCGGCGACTATGTACGCTATATGAACAGCCAGATTTTTACCGGCATGCTGAACAACCGCTTCCGTGAATTATCACTCAAACCCAATCCTCCGTTTGTAGGCGCCGGCTCTTATTATGGCAGCAGCTATGCCCGCAGCAAAGATGCTTACCAGTTGTATGCCAACAGCAGCGATACAGGCATTGCCCGCACATTAAATACGCTGCTCGAAGAAAACAGAAGGGTATTGCTTTATGGTTTTACTGCTTCAGAATTTGAACTGCAGAAGAAACAAATGCTCAGCGCCTATGAAAAAATATTTAACGAAAGAGAAAAAGAAGAATCGGCAAAGTATGTGGATGAATATGTAAATAATTTTCTCGTCAACGAACCTATACCCGGAATAGAATGGGAATATGATTTTGTAAAACAATACCTGGCACAGGCCCGGCTCGATGATATTAACAAGCTGGCCACACAATGGATTACCAAAGAAAATATGGTGGTTACAGTAAATGCTCCCGACAAAGAAGGAATAAAAATTCCTTCGGCCGGGGAAATAAACAAAGTGATGGCCGCAGTCGAAACGGCCAAACTGGAACCGGTAAAAGAAAAAATGCTGGCCACTTCACTTTGATGCTGCTAAAATTAAAGCCGGAAAATCATCAGCACCAAAGCAGATGAAGAAGTGGGCACCACAACATTCAAACTGTCAAACGGTGCCACAGTAATACTGAAAAGCACCAATTTTAAGAACGACGAAATACTCTTCAGGGCATTCAGCAAAGGAGGGCAATCGCTGTCGAAAGATGCCGACCACTATTCTGCCAGCTATGCATCATCAATTATTTCACAAAGCGGTGTAGGTAATTTTTCTGCTGTAGATCTTGGCAACATGCTCAAAGGAAAGGGTACTTCACTGTCTCCCAGCATCGGCTTATACAGCGAAGGCATGAGCGGAAGTACAAAGCCCAAAGAGACAGAAACACTGATGCAGTTAATTCACCTGTACTTTACTGCTCCCCGTAAAGACGCTGAGGCCTTTGAGTCCTTTAAAACAAAGCAAAAACAGCTGTACGCCAACCTGTCTGCCAATCCGCAGTATTATTTCAGTGGTGAGTTCTCCAAGCTGATGAGTAAAAACCACCCCCGTGCAGCAGGCTTACCCAAGTCAGAAGATTTCGATAAAATAAAACTGGAGAAGAGTTTCCAGATTTATAAAGATACGTTTTGCAAATGCGGCTGATTTTACATTCCTGTTTGTTGGTGCTGTTGAAGAAGAAACAATTAAGCCATTACTGGAAAAATACATAGGCAGTTTGCCGGTATCCGAAAAGAAAGAATCCTTCAGAGACCTGGGTATACGGCCGCCTGCAATCAAAGTAGATAAAATAATAAACAAAGGCGCCGATCCGAAAAGCCTGGTGGTAATCGTGTTCAATAAAATAATGCCCTATAACAGTAAAGATGCCTTTGCCCTCTCCAGTTTTGCCGATGTAATGAATATAAAACTCATCGAACAATTTCAGGAAGAAAAGGAGGCGTTTATGGAGTAAGTTCCATGGCCAACATGAACAGGGTTCCTTATCAGTCCTCTTCATTCTACATCACTTTCCCCTGTGCACCGGATAATGTGGACACTCTTACAAAAGCTGCACTCGATGAAATGAAAAAAATTATCAAGTCAGGTGTAACAGCAGAAGACCTTGAAAAGATTAAAGAACAGCAGCGCCGCAAGCTGGAAGTGGAAATGAAACAAAATCAGTTCTGGATGAGCAACCTTTATGATGCTTATTTCTTCGGCACAAAACCATCTGAAATATTACATAAACAAAAAATGACAGAAGACCTTACATCGAAAATGATCCAGGGTGCTGCTAAGAAATATATCAATCTGAACAACTACATAAGGGCAACATTAAAACCCGATAAGGATGCGGAGAAACCGTTGAAAGGCTTTTAAGAAATAACCTTTCCCCTCATTGCTGAGTAACCGGCGGCAGTTGTACACTAACCTTTGTATAACAGCCGGCGGTTTTTTAGTACCTTTCTGAACAAAACTATTTGCCTATGTTTAAGATGAACGCCGGTACCTGGATAGGGTTAGCCGGCGGTATTATTGGCGTAATTGTCGCCATCGCCGCCGTACTTATGACATCAGGTTCATCAGGCATTTACATCACTCTTGGTATGCTGATCATTATCGGCAGCTTTATACTCCTGTTCTATAAACTCTTTTTCGGACCAATGATAAATGCAAGCCGCCTGCAAAAAAACGGCCTGCCGGGTACAGCCACAATCCTCGAAGTAAAAGACACTGGTGTTACTATCAATAACAGCCCGCAGGTAAAACTGATACTGGAAGTCAAAAACAGCCTGGGACAGAAATACACCACACAATGCCGGGTGCTGGTATCACGAATCAATCCCAATGCCTATATGCCGGGAATGGTAATGGCCGTAAAAATTGATCCCAAGAATGAAATGAATGTAATACCCGACTTTTCCGGTGCCAGCCAGGCTACTGCTTCCGGCGCAGCATCTGCAAACCACCAGATTAACACTGCAGCACTTACTACTGAACTGGAGCAGATGCAGAAAGATAATGATGCTATCAAATTGTCAGGCAGGCCGGCAAGGGCTATTGTAAAAAGTATAACTGGCTTGGCTTGTATGTTAATGGTAATAATCCCTACGTGGAACTTGAACTGGAAGTGCTGCCGGAGAGTGCCCCTTCTTTCAGTGGCAAAGCAAAGGGAGTGATTGCAGAAGCTGCTGTCAATAATTTTCAGCCGGGTTGCGAAATAGCAGTGAAGTACGATTATTACGACAACAGCCGGGTAACTATAGAGCATTCATAGACACAGCAGGCTTCAATTTCTTACATTTGCCGCAAACAGAAAAGAATGAAGCTTTCACACTTATCAGAAACATTAATTGGTTCCGAAATTGTAAAACTGGGCAACGAGATAAAAGAAAAATCCGCCAGGGCGAACGGATTTTCAATTTTACCATCGGCGATTTCGATCCTTCTATTTTTCCCATTCCGCAGGAACTGGAAGATGCCATTGTGGATGCATACCGCAAACATTTTACCAATTATCCTATAGCAGAAGGAAACCCCGACCTGCGTGAAGCCATTCGCTCTTTTGTAAAAGATACCGAAGGTTTAAGCTATGGCATGAATGAAATACTGGTGGCTTCCGGTGGCCGTCCGCTTATCTATGCTTCGTTCAGGGCCATTTGCGATGCCGGCGATAAAATAATTTACGCCGTGCCATCGTGGAATAATAACCACTATACTCATTTTGTAAACGGCGAGCATGTGGTGGTGGAAGCTGGTGCTGATACCAACTTTATGCCCACTGCTGCATCTATTAAACCACATATAAAAGGCGCCACAATGCTGGCATTATGCTCACCGCAAAATCCTACCGGCACCACATTCAAAAGAAGAACTCGAAGCCATTTGCGATTTGGTGACAGAAGAAAATAAGAGTCGTGGCGACCATGAAAAGAAACTGTATGTAATGTTTGACCAGATGTACGGGCATCTTACCTACGGCGATATAAAACACTATACCCCTGTTTCGCTGCGGCCCGAAATGCGCCACTATACCATTTATATTGATGCTATCAGCAAAGTATTTGCCGCCACTGGTGTAAGAGTGGGATGGGCATTAGGACCGGCTGTTGTTATTGCCAAAATGAAAGCCATCCTTACCCATATTGGTGCATGGGCACCTATGGCCGAACAAAAAGCGGTGGCACAATTCTTAAATAACAGGGAAGCTATTAATAATTACTTAACGCATTTTAAAGCGGAAGTGGAAGAAAGGCTGCACCGGATTTATGAAGGTTTCGGCCGGCTGAAAAGTAAAGGCTTTCCAGTTGATGCCATTGCACCGGAAGCCGCTATCTACCTGACGGTAAAAATTGAACTGGCAGGCAGGAAAACTGCAGAGGGAAAGCTGCTCGAAATGCAAAGCGATGTCACCGCCTACCTGCTCAACAAGGCAAGCCTGGCCCTGGTACCTTTTTCTGCTTTTGGAGCAGATAAAAATTCACCGTGGTACAGGTTGAGTGTAGGCACCTGTAAAAAAGAAGAGATTGATGAAGTGTTTGAAAAGCTGAAGGTGAATCCTTCATTAAAAGGAAAGGCAGGGCCGGGGGGGCCGGGGGGGGGGGGGGGGGGCGGCCGCGGCGGGGCGCGCGGGGTGGGCGGTGGGCCGGAGGGGGGGCGGGGGGGGGGGGGGGGGCGGCCGGGGCCGGCGGGGCCCCTAACCCTTTTAGCCGGAAGTATAGCAAATTAATGCCTCACCGAAGGGCAGCCACAGCCTTTGCCGCCGCGGTTATTGCCGGAGTAGTAATTACGGTTACAGGCAGCCAGAAAACTGACTACTAACAATACGATTGCTATCTTGCTGATTATTTTCATCATTTGGAAGTTCTAAAATAAAACTATTTTAGAAGCAATTTAGTATCCCGGCGGCTAAAATCAGGGAAATTTAACATGAATCATCCCGCAAAAGATAAAAAACAGGGAAAACCCCGCATTCTTGTCACCCCGCTTAACTGGGGGCTGGGACATGCCACCCGCTGCATCCCTGTTATCCGGGAGTTGCTGGTGCAGGGTTGTGAGGTCATCATCAGCAGCAGCGGTGCATCTGTGCTGTTACTGAAAAACGAATTTCCCCAACTACACCACATCGAAGCACCGGCATACACCATCAGTTACAGCCGCCACAAATGGTTCTTTCCTGTCAAATTATTGCTGCAATATCCCAAACTGAAACAGCAGGTAAAGATTGAAAATAAATGGCTGCAGGAAGTGGTTGACCGCTACAGTATCAATGCAGTTATTTCTGACAACAGGTTTGGTATGTATCACGGGAATGTTCCGTCTGTTATCATCACTCACCAACTGGCAATAAAAACTGGCTTAGGAGCATTGGCTAATTATTTTGCACAGAAAAAAAATTACGCTTATCTCCGCAGCTTTTCTGCCTGCTGGATTCCCGATTACCCGGATAAACCCGGCCTCGCAGGAACATTATCACATCCGCAAAATCAACTGTCAATCCCATTTTCTTATACTGGGCCGCTAACCCGTTTTATACATGAAGAAACAGCAGAAACAAAAAATCATCTGCTGATTATTCTTTCCGGTCCCGAACCACAGCGCACCATTCTTGAAAATAAAATATTAAGCGACATTCACCGCTATAACGGCACTGCCACCATTGTAAGGGGATTGCCTGGTTCTGCTTCACTCATACCTTCTGCCAATTCTATACAAGTCTATAACCATCTTTCTGCCCAAGAGTTGAATAAAGAAATACTGAAAGCAGAATACATCATCAGCCGAACAGGTTACAGCACTATCATGGACATCGCAGCAATGGGCAAAAAAAGCATCTTAATCCCCACACCCGGGCAGGCCGAACAGGAATACCTGGGCAAACTTTGTACAGAACAGCAAACAGCCCTGGTTATTTCACAAAACAAGTTTTCCTTTTTAAACGCAGTGGCAGAAGCCGGTCATTATTACTATAAGCCCATGCAATCAGCAAATAAAGATTTGCTGAAACAAACCATAGAGCACTTCTTATTATCGCTTCCATAAACGGTTCCTTTACCTTTGCGGCTGTTTATCATATGCAGAAACATACCACTGCACATATCGCCGTATTGTTTACCAACATATTTTTTGCGTTAAACTTTAGCCTGGTAAAATATATTTCGCCATCGGTGGTGGGCCCCTTTGGTCTCAACCTGCTGCGGGTAAGCATCAGCCTCGTACTCTTCTGGACACTCTGGCTTTTCAGCAAAAACAAAACCGGCATCCGAAAAAAAGACATTGGCCGCTTTGCCCTCTGCGGACTAACCGGTGTGGCTGTAAACCAGGTACTGTTTATCAAAGGGTTGACAATGACTTCCACCGTGCATGCATCACTACTGATGCTGTGCACACCCTTGCTTATTACTATTCTTGCCTTTTGGATATTAAGAGAAAAGCTTACACTGGCTAAAGCAATTGGACTGGCACTGGGCATCGGCGGAGCAATACTGCTGATAATGTCAAAAGAAAAGAACGGCACAGCCGATGTTTGGGGCGATGTAATCATAATACTCAATGCTGTATCCTACACTTTCTATTTTATTCTAGTGAAGCCCCTTATGCAAACTTATTCACCATTGCATGTGGTACGCTGGGCTTTTACTTTTGGCTTTCTGCTTATTCTTCCGGTAGGCTTTACACAGTTTCAGGCAGTTGAGTGGTCGCAGTTTGACGCCAGCCGTTTTTCAGCCCTTGGCGTAATCATACTATGCGGAACTTTTTTGGCTTATTGCTTCAATGCCTTTGGAATTAAATACCTGGGGGCCGGCATCACCGGTTCTTATATCTACACACAACCTGTTTTTGCAGCTGTTATTGCTGCTGTATTTCTTAATGAAAGATTTACGGTTGAAAAGTTATTGGCCGGGGCTCTCATTTTTACGGGAGTCTTTCTTGTTAGCCGCAAAACAGCACCTCCGGTTATTGAGGAGTAACCCTTAACTATTTTTCGGATAATCAAAAAACAAAAACTCCTT
Source organism: Chitinophagaceae bacterium (assembly GCA_016719815.1). GTDB lineage: Bacteria > Bacteroidota > Bacteroidia > Chitinophagales > Chitinophagaceae > JJ008. The sequence continues at coordinate 11,859 of JADJYK010000023.1, forward strand.
CTTCGCCTCCCTGAATTGCTCCCACGAATTACAATCAGCCTTTACAGCAAACACACCACAGGTGGGAATATTATCTATCCTCGCATTGGTGAGCATATTGGCAAAATCGGTAAGGCCATTATTGTGCGACACTACCATCACACTATTCCATGAATCTTTCAGAGAAGCAATTATTTTATAAAAAGTTTCCGGTGCTGCCAGGTACAGCTCCTGCACATACTCCGGTTTTGTATTAAAAGCTTCCGCAAAGAATGTTGCAGTGGTGGCAGCCCTTTTGGCCGGGCTGCATACAATAGCATCAACGGATATAGATTTATCAACCAGGCGCTGTGTCATCTTTGGTGCATCCCTCTTCCCTCTTTCATTAAGCGGCCGGTCAAAGTCATTCAACCCGGCGTTGCCCCAGTCGCTTTTTGCATGACGGACGAGAATCAGCATTTTGCCGGCTGAATTATTTGCCAAATGCGGGCTATTCATTATAGTCTTTTTGCTGAATATAACTTCGCAAATTTGTACTTCATACTTTGCATTTTCCTCAATATCCTCTCACATTCTTGCCTTCCATATAATTAATGAAAGCCATGTTCACCACTTTATTACCTCCGGCCGTGGGATAGTTACCAGTAAAGTACCAGTCCCCCAGGTTATTGGGGCATGACTTATGCAAATCTTCTATACTCTGGAAAATTACATGTACAGGTATATTAAATCCTGCCGGCGTAATAAGCCGGGCAATCTTATTAGATATTTCTTCGGTGGTAAACTTCTTATACAACTGCTTTACCACATTTTCTGTGTGCAGCTGATTATTACGTTTCAGTTCTTTACACTTGTCGAAGAGTTCAGTAAGAAAATCAATCTGCCCGTGATCTTTCAGCAAAGCCACCGCTGCATTAAATGCGATGAAGTCACCCATTTTACTCATATCAATACCATAGCAATCAGGATAGCGTATCTGCGGTGATGAAGAAACCACTATTATTTTTTCCGGTTGCAGCCTGCCCAGCATACGAATAATGCTTTCTTTTAGTGTGGTGCCTCTTACAATAGAGTCGTCAATCACCACCAGTGTATCCTGACCTGCACGAACGGTTCCGTAAGTAATATCATAAACGTGTTGTACCATTTCGTTACGGTTCACATCTTCCGTAATAAAGGTGCGCATCTTCACATCCTTGATGGCAATCTTCTCCACCCTGATACGGCGATTAATCATTTCTTTCAACTTTTCATCATCATAATCCTTTCCCCAACTCAGTATTCGCTCGGCCTTTATTCTGTTCAGGTAATCCTCCATGCCTTTCAGCATGCCGTAAAATGCTGTTTCGGCAGTGTTGGGTATAAAAGAAAAGATGGTGTTCTTAAGATTGTGGTCAATAGCATTCAGTACCTGTTCGCTCAGGTTGTAGCCTAATGCTTTTCTTTCTTTATAGATTTTTTCGTCACTGCCCCTTGAGAAGTAGATCCGTTCAAAGCTGCAAGCCTTTCTTTCTTTCGGCTCAAGAATTTGCTCCACCGTAATTGAGCCTGTTTCATCCACAATTAATGCCTGGCCCGGCAACAGTTCTTTTACTTCATCTTCTCCCAAATTAAAGGTGGTTCTTAATGCCGCCCTTTCTGAAGCAGCAGCCACCACTTCATCGTTTACAAAATAATAAGAAGGCCGGATACCGTGTGCATCCCTGAACACAAACCCAATTCCATTGCCGGTAACACCTCCTACATGAAAACCTCCATCGAGTAACGGAAGTGTTTTCTTCAGCACTTTTGTTATATCCAATTTACCCGGAGACACTTCATCTTCCCTGCACAGGAAAGTATGCATAAGCTCAATCATTGCGGCCAAATCGCTAAATCTTGTGGTGGGATTAGGCTCTTTTCCAACAAGAGTATACAATTCATCTGAATTGACAATATTGAAATTGCCGGCAAGGGCAAGATTACGGGCAGGTATGGTGTCACGGTTAATAAACGGGTGACAGTATTCCACCTTATTTTTCCCCTGTGTTCCATAGCGTAAATGACCGAGCAATACTTCACCAAGAAAACTTACATGCCCTTTCATCATGCCCGGATGATTCTTGATAGTGGGATGATATTTCTCCAGTTCATCAATCTCTTTACCTATTTGCTGAAATATATCGGCAATGGCCTGGGTGGCATTACTGCGGATGCGGTGCATAAACGGGTAACCAGGCTCTACATTGAGTTTTACAGCGGCCACACCGGCGCCGTCCTGGCCACGGTTGTGCTGCTTTTCCATTAAAAGGTATAGCTTGTTGAGACCCCACAATACAGTGCCATACTGCTGCTGGTAATAAGAAAAGATTTCCGTAAACGGATGAATGCTAATCCGCACTCATGCTTTATTGGGTCGCTCATGGATGCTGCAAAGGTAAAAGAACGGTGTTATTAAATTATTGTCTCCTCAACTGAAATTATCTGAACAAATAAGGCCTGCGAACAGGCCTTATCATTTATTTACTTCTTATCTGATACGTATTTTTCCAACTGCGGACAGTCAGCCGCTGTACCCTGGTCTACATTAATGTAGTAGGTGGGCAGTTTTGCCTTTATCCAGTTATCTAATGTTTGGCTCTTTTTTTCTTCCAGCGCAAAGTTTGATATTTTGCTGTAATCATCTTTCAGGTTCATACGGTGTGGTTCTGTTTTCGACTTAAGAAAAACGATACGAACACCTTTCTTTCCCTGCTCATTTTCAAATGCAACCGGTTGAGAAAACTCACCCACCTTCATTTTACCAATCATGGTTACCATGTCTTTGTCAAGCTGGTCGATGGTTACAAAAGTAGAGCCATCCCTATTAGTTAAAAACGGACCGGCATATTTGGCAGACTCATCATCGCTGTATTTTGTAGCGGCTTCATTAAAGCCAATTGTGCCTGCAATCAGTTTAGAACGAACTGTATCAAGTTTTGACTGGGCTTGTTTTATTTCATCTTCTGTTACAGGAGGAATGCGCAAAATGTGCTGTACTACCGCTTCGTCTCCATTGCGCTGTACCATCTTTATAAGGTGATATCCAAACTTTGATTTAACGGGTGCAGAAATTTCGCCTTCCTTTAAACGGAAACAAGTAGAAAGAAATATGGGATCCCATGTTTTTTCATTCCGGTTTACCTGGTATTGCCCGCATCTTTCTTTACTGCCGGGGTCATCTGAAAGCTGTTTAGCCAATTTACAGAAGTCGGTCATTTTTGTTTCAAGTTGCCGCTTGTAATTATTCATCTCGCCAAAAATGTATAATTCAATATCACGGGATGCTTTCGGATAAAGGATAATTTGTCCAATTTCCAGTTCGGACTCAAAAAAAGGAAGGCTGTCTTTTGGAATACGTTCATAAAAGGCTTTTACCTCGTTAGGGGTAATTCTCACATTGTCAACAATCTTCCGCTGCATGGAGGCAGCCAGCTTTTGTTCTTTTATTGATTCCCTTGCATCGTCTTTTATCTGGTAAATGGTTTTTCCTGCTATTTCCTCCAGGGCATCCTGGCTGCCAAACTGGTTGATATACTGGCGAACCCTGTTATCAAGGTCGGCTTCTACTTCTTCATCTGTAACTGGTAAAGAGTCTTTTTCTGCCTGCAGCATCAGTACTTTCGAAATCAGTGCCTGTTCCATCAGCAGGCACTCGGCACTGGCAGGAACTTCTTCGCCTCTGCGCCTGGCATCTTCAATGGAGTTTCTGATATCAGATTGCAGGATAATTCTGTCTCCCACAATAGCTGAAATTTTATCGGCTACAACTTTTTTGGGTTGTGATTGCGTAAATGCTGATATACTCATCAGCACAAAAAAGGCACTTAATAATATTCTCATATTTCGCATAAACTCAAAAGTACTTTCCCCTGTAATAGGGATTCATTTCCAACAGCGTATTTAACAAAAGTTTGATTCAGGGGTAAAGGCAGATGCAGTATGGTATAGGGAAAGATAAAACCAACAACGCCAAACAGCTCAATCCTCAACCGTTTACCTTATAACGTTCTCTTCACCTCTTCAATTTCATACGCTTCCACTACGTCACCTACTTTAATGTCGCTGTAATTCTTAATGGTTAAGCTACATTCCATACCAGCCTGAACGTCTTTAGCATCATCCTTGAACCGCTTAAGTGATGCTAGTTCTGCACTGGCCCCCTTCACCTGTAGGATAGATTACAATACCATCCCGGATAAGACGAATTTTAGAATCCCGTTTAATTCTACCACTGATAACATAAGAACCAGCCACAGTAGCTTTATCAAACTTGAATACCTCTCTGATTTCAACATTGGCCACAATCTTCTCCTGTACTTTTGGCTCCAGCATACCTTCCATGGCGCTCTTCACTTCTTCAATGGCATTATAGATGATGGAATACATCTTTATCTCAATGCCGGCATTCTCGGCCAGTCGTGATGCCTGTAATGAAGGACGAACGTTAAAGGCAATTACAATAGCATCGGATGCCTCTGCCAGTACAATATCACTTTCATTTATCTGCCCTACCCCTTTATGTATCACACTCACCAGAATCTCATCAGTAGAGAGTTTTTGCAGTGAGTCGCTCAAGGCTTCTACAGATCCGTCCACGTCACCTTTGATGATAACTTTCAATTCCTTAAAGCTTCCCAAAGCAAGACGGCGGCCAATTTCATCCAGTGTGATATGTTTCTTCGTGCGGATGCCCTGTTCACGAAGAATTTGTGCACGGCGATAAGCAATTTCTTTTGCTTCGGCCTCATCTTCATATACTTTAAACTTCTCGCCGGCCTGTGGTGCGCCATTCAGCCCAAGTATAACTGCCGGTGCTGATGGTCCGGCCACATCTTCCTTCTTGTTTCTTTCATTAAACATTGCTTTTACCCTTCCAAAGTATTGACCACTTACCACCAGATCGCCCTGGCGCAGCGTACCATTTTCTACAAGGATTGTAGCTACATAGCCACGACCTTTATCCAATGATGCTTCAATGATTGTGCCTGAAGCCTCCCTGTTGGGGTTGGCCTTCAGATCCAGCATCTCTGCTTCCAGCAATATTTTATCCAGCAGTTTGTCAATATTTAATCCTTTTTTGGCCGCAATTTCCTGGCTTTGGTGCTTGCCACCCCACTCTTCCACCAGCAGGTTCATCTGCGACAACTGCTCGTATATCTTTTGCGGGTTAGCCCCGTCTTTATCAATCTTGTTTACAGCGAAAATCATTGGAACACCGGCTGCCTGCGCATGGCTGATAGCCTCCCGGGTCTGCGGCATCACTGCATCATCAGCAGCAACTACGATTACAGCGATATCGGTAACCTTGGCGCCCCTGGCCCTCATGGCCGTAAAGGCCTCGTGTCCAGGTGTATCAAGGAAAGTGATTTCTTTTCCATTGGGAAGCTCCACCTGGTAGGCGCCAATATGCTGAGTGATCCCACCCGCCTCTCCGGCCACCACATTTGCACTGCGGATATGGTCGAGCAATGATGTTTTACCATGGTCAACGTGGCCCATAATGGTGACAATTGGCGAGCGGGGCAGCAGATCTTCTTCTGTATCTTCTTCATCTTCCTCATGCTCCATTTCCATTTGTTTCTCCATATCAATGAACTCCACATCAAATCCAAACTCGCTGGCCACCAGTTCGATAACTTCTGCATCCAAACGCTGGTTGATAGACACCATGATGCCAAGGCCCATACACTTGCTGATAACTTCGGCAAAACTTACATCCATCAGGTTGGCCAATTCGCTAACGCTGATAAATTCTGTTACCTGTAGTTTATGATCATCGGAAGCATCACCCATGGCTTCTGCCATTTCCTGTCTCTTCTCGCGGCGGTGTTTTGCTTTCAGGCTCTTGCCCTTGCTGCCACCACCGGAAAGCTTGGCTTGTGTTTCCTGTATTTTCTTTTGAATTTCTTTTTCGTCAATCAACTTTTCTTCACGACGGCCACCACCCCGGTTATCCCGGCGATTTCCACCTCCCCGGCCTCTGTCGCCCTGGCCAAACCCACCACCTTGTTTCTTGTTGTCTCCTTCTTTGTTAATAAAAATCTCCCGTTTAGTATCTTTTTTCTCAATAGGAATTCGCTTACGCTTTTTCTTTTCATCCTTAACCGGGCGGGTATCGGTGTGCACGGGGAGTTCAATCTTACCAAGAATTTTAGGTCCTGTGAGCTTTTCAACCTCAATGTTTTCAATAACAGGTGGAGCTTCTTCTTCATGCACCGGCGAGGCAACTACAGGTTCTTCTTTTTTCTCAGTAATAACCTCAGCAAGTTTTTCTTCTTCTTTTTCCTTCTTTGCTTTTTAATCTTTGGTCTTTCTTCTTCTGCTACCGGCTCTTCTTTCTTTTCCTGTTTCTTCTCCTCTTCTTTTTTAGGTTTTGCCGTTTTCTTTGGTCTTGTGGATGAGTCAATTACAGAGAGATCAATCTTGGTTACCACCTTGGGGCCTTCAATTTCCGGGGTTTCCAGTTTTACTTTTTCTTCCGGTTTTTCTTCTTCTTTTGCTTCTTCTACCAACGTTGGTTGGATTATAACCGGTATTTCTGGTTTTACCTCTTCCTGCTTGGGCTCTTCTTTTTTTGCCTTTGCAGCAGGCTTTTCTTCTTTCTTAAAAACAATTTCCTCTTCTTCTTTTTTCTTCTTTGCTTCACCAACAGAGCCCTTGGGCAATTCCAACTGATCGCTTTTTTGTTTTGCAGCCTTGTCGCTTGAAAACTCTAGCTGCAGTGCCCGGTACATATCCTCTGTAAGTTTCGAGGTGGGTTTCAGTTCATCTTTAGCAAAACCTTTTCCTGCCAGGAAGTCTATAAGTGTATCCTGACCAACGTTAAATTCTTTGGCGGCTGCTAATAATCTCGGAAGTTTAATATCTGCCATTAAGTTGTTTTATTTGTCAATGGTGAATGTTAATGGTGAATAGGGTTGCCGTTGTCTAAAGTAACTATTCACTACCCGTGCATTCACTTGTTCTATTCTTTTTCAAATTCTTCTTTAAGTACCTTTCTGATTTCTGCAATTGTTTCTTTTTCCAGGTCTGTTCTTCTTTCCAGCTCTTCTGCAGTAAGGTCAAGCACACTTCTTGCAGTGTCGCAACCCACCCTCTTCAGTTCGTCAATTATCCATGTTTCTATTTCATCGCTGAATTCGTCAAGGTCAATATCAAAGCCACCTTCTTCACCTTCATTGTCACGATATACATCAATCTCATAACCGGTAAGTTCGCAAGCCAGTTTAATGTTAACGCCCCGGCGGCCGATGGCCAGCGATACCTGATCTGGTTTCAGGAAAACATTGGCATGTTTGCCTTCATTGTCAAGCTCCATGCTTGTAATCTTGGCTGGTGTAAGCGAACGCTGAATCAGCAACTGAATATTACTTGTCCAGTTAATGACGTCAATATTTTCATTTTTCAGTTCACGAACAATACCGTGGATGCGGCTTCCTTTCATACCCACACAGGCGCCAACCGGGTCGATGCGATCGTCATAAGATTCTACTGCCACTTTTGCTCTTTCTCCGGGATCCCTTACAATCCTCTTTATAACAATAAGTCCATCGAATATTTCCGGCACTTCTATTTCGAGCAATTTGGCCAGGAATTCGGGTGCAGTGCGGGACAGAATAATAACAGGATTATTATTCTTCATATCTACTTTTTTAACAACCGCTCTGATGGTTTCACCTTTCTTAAAGTAGTCTTGGGGTATTTGTTCGCTTTTGGGTAGTATCAACTCGTTGCCCTCTTCATCAAGCAGCAGAATTTCTTTTTTCCATACCTGGTACACTTCTGCACTCATTATTTCGCCAATGCGGTCGCCATATTTTTTGGCAAGCAGGTTTTTCTTAAGGTCGCTGATGCGGCTGGCCAATGTTTGTTTGGCAGCAAGGATAGCTCTGCGACCAAAGTCCAGCAGGTCAATTTCTTCATATAATTCTTCCCCCACTTCAAAATCGGGTTCAATCTTCACCGCATCAGAATAGGCTACCTGCGCCAGCGGATCTTCCACTTCTCCATCTTCCACAATCATACGGCGACGGATAATCTCCAGGTCACCTTTTTCGGCATTAACGATTACGTCGAAGTTGTCATCGCTGCCATATTTTTTTGCGCAGGAGGGTTTTAAATACGTCTTCTACCACTTTCATCATGGTGGGGCGATCGATATTTTCAGCCTCTTTGAAATCCTGGAACGCCTCAATCAGGTTGATACTTGCCATAGTTGTAGCTTTTAGCTTCTACCGTTAGCTGCTTACAGCCAACAGTTTTTTTAAAACTTTATTTGAATTTTTGTCGTTTTTATATCTATCAATGCAACTGTGTGTGTAACGGTCTCCAGTTTTTTTTCTTTCCCCTGCCCGACTTCCTTATTTTTATTTTTGCCGGTCAGGCGGGCTTTTTGTTCTTCTACCGTAATCACATCATTGTTCACTGTAACCAATTTGCCTTCTTTTTTGGTCCCGTCATTTAGTATTATTTCCACAAACCGGCCGCAGTTTTTGATGTACTGCCGGTGAAGTTTCAACGGCTCATCCACACCTGGCGATGACACCTCCAAAGAAAAGTCTCCTCCGGGAAACAAGTCCTCTTCCTCAAGTTGCTTATACAATCTCCGGTTGAACTGTACCAATCTTTCAATACTAACACCTTGATCTCCATCAAGATATATTTTTATGTTGTTGGTGGGTTTTATCTTTATTTCCACCAAAAACACATCCGGATCGGTGCTGATCAGAGCCTGTATCTTTTCAGTTAAAGTTTGTATTATTATATCGTTGCTCATGGTATGTAAAAGAAGAAGGGAACGGCACCGTTCCCTTCTATCGTCTTTTTCCGGTGCAAATGTAGGACAATACACCTATATGAGCCAAATAAGAGTAAAAAAACAAACTATTAATTATTCGGTAAACGTATAGTTTTCGCCGGTGATGAAACCTTCGGTGCAATTATCTTTGTGTTGTGAAATTTCTGTTATACGCCTTTCTAATTTATTTACTGTACCTGCTGGTTTTCAGGCTGGTAATTCCTATTTATATTACTACCCGTAAAGTAAAACAAGGCTTTCGGGAAATGCAGCAAAAAAATGGAGGAGCAAATGCGCAGCCAGCAGCAAGGGTTTAATCCTGACCCCCAACCTAACGTCCCCAAAAAATCAACACCGAAGACGGGAGATTATATAGATTTTGAAGAGCTCTAGTATTTTTTACCATTTCTGATGCCATTCCTGATCTTGCAATAGTTAAAAAGATAAAATACCGGAATGATACTCCTTTTATAAAAGCAAAAATTATAAACACCTGCTACTGCTTTCCGTCACTAATTAAACATTAAGTTATAGCTTTATCAGAGGTATCCTACTGTGCAATTCTTAAATGCTTCGTTATGAAAAAAACAGCAATTCTGTCTTTTATATTGTTTCTTGGTACAAGTGTAATAGCACAACAGGATAAAACCACGGAAAAAATCCCGATTCTTATACGTTGTGACGACCTTGGTATGTGTCACTCTGTAAATATGGCAGCAAAGCAGGTGCTTGAAACGGGTATTCCGGTATCCATGTCGGTTATGGTGCCCTGCCCCTGGTTTTCTGAAGCAGCGGAACTGCTTCAGCAATACGAAAATGTATCGGTAGGAATACATCTCACACTAAATGCTGAATGGAAACAATACCGTTGGGGTCCTGTGACGGGGGCAAAAGCGGTCCCCTCTCTTGTGGATTCACTGGGATTTTTCTTCCCATCCCGGAGCAGGTTATTTGGCAATAACCCATCCTTAACAGAAATTGAAACAGAATTAAGGGCTCAAATAGACAAAGCATTGAAAGCAGGGTTAAAAATTGATTATCTCGACTACCACATGGGTGCTGCCGTGCAAACACCGGAAACAAGGGCTATTGTAGAAAAACTGGCGGCAGAATACAAACTGGGGCATTTCCCGTTACTTTGGTGAAACAGATGTAGAAGGTGGCTATAGTACACCTGTATCCAATAAGCTGGATACACTTACCGGCAGGATAAAAGCATTGAAGCCGGGTAGTGTTAAACTTTTGGTTTTTCATATCGGGCTTGATAGTCCTGAAATGAGTGCAATGGAAGACCTGAATAGTTTCGGCCTGAAAGAAATGAGCAAGCACCGTAATGCAGAGTTAAATGCACTGACTTCAAAAAAGTTATTAAACCTGCTGAACGGACCAAAACACAGGCTCATTCATTATGGAATGCTGAAAACAGAAACAGGTCTGAATAATATGAAAAGACCGATGGGAAACTGACAAATAATTAGATGAAATAAATAAAATTATTGTGAAATACCTGGCATCGTATGGCTGACAATATGTTTTAATTATCTTTAGTATTCTTCGCTTAAATTTAATTTTATCATGTACCGCACTATTTTTTTTTGCAGCTTTTTTACTGCTCATATTCTCCTGCAATATACCTAAGCAAACGACCACAACATCATTAGCTTCTTTACCACAGGCACAAAGAGAATTCCGTGCTGCATGGGTTGCCACAGTTGCAAATATAAACTGGCCCAGTAAACCCGGACTGGCTGTTGATGTGCAAAAAAAAGAGGCTGTGCAACTGCTTGAATTCTTAAAGCAATACAACTTTAATGCAGCCATTTTACAGGTGCGGCCACAAGCTGATGCGCTTTATAAAAGCGATTTAGAACCCTGGTCGTATTACCTGACCGGCAAACAGGGTAAAGCACCCGAGCCATTTTACGATCCACTGGAGTTTTGGGTAAAAGAAGCCCACGACCGGGGCATTGAATTACATGTTTGGCTCAATCCTTACAGGGCACACCATAAAGCAGGCGATACCATCAGCAACCTGTCTGTTGTAAAAAAACATCCTGAACTGGTATTGTTCCTGAAAGAAGGATACTGGTGGATGGATCCTGCTATGCAGAAAGTTCAGGATATAACTAATGCCGTAGTGATGGACCTGGTGAACCGTTACGATATTGACGGCATACATATGGACGACTATTTTTATCCCTACCCGTCTTATAACAACAATATTGATTTTCCAGATACAGCAAGCTGGGCTGCCTATCAGCGCAGCGGCGGTAAACTCTCCCGTGGTGATTGGCGCCGTGATGCAGTAAATAAGCTGGTGGAGCGATTGTACAAAAATATCAAAGCACAAAAGCCATGGGTAAAGTTCGGTTTGAGCCCCTTTGGCATCTGGAGGCCGGGATATCCTGAGTCCGTTAGCGGTTTCGATCAGTATGAACAACTATATGCTGATGCCCGCTTGTGGCTTAACAAAGGCTGGATTGATTATTTTACTCCACAATTGTATTGGCCTGTCAACAGCTATACTTCAAGTTTTCCCGCATTACTGGGCTGGTGGGGTAGTGAAAATAAAATGAACCGTCATCTTTGGCCTGGCATAAGTGTGGGCAGAGATAGCAGTAATAAAAACCTGGATGAAACTATTAACCAGATAATGATTGACCGTGGCATGCAACCACAAAGCAAAGAGTAGTGCACTGGAGCATTTCTTCTCTTACAAAGAACCCCAGATTGGCCGACACATTACTGAAAACAGTATACAAAAAACAGGCATTGGTACCACCAAGCTTCTGGCTGGATAAAGAAACTCCCCTATCGCCTGTTGTAACTGTTAATACTGTAAATGATAAATGGAAAATAAGCTGGACACATATAAACGAGACAGATGTATTTTACTGGATACTATACTATCGCTACGGCAACACCTGGAATTATAAAATACTGAACTATAGGGAACGCCGGATTGAACTACCTGCAATAATGAGCACCGGCAATGGCCAGCAACAGTTAAATGCCGTTATTGTAACAGCCTCCGATAGAACCGGCAATGAAAGTGAAAAGAAACTGCTGGTAATAAAATAAAGCAAGTAGATGATGTGAGATTGATGCCTGCATGAAAACTTTCAGTGCGCAACGTATCAATCCCTCTTTTTCTATTCTGGCAACACAATCTCAAAAAGTTTATAATCCTGATTAATGTAGTATAGCTTGCCATTATCCGGGAACAACATCCTTGATTGTACAAACTGTTTATCATCCAGTACTTTTCGTATACCGTCTTTCAGTGTGGTAACCACTAAAGAACCCGGATTTTCAACACTGTACAGCTTATCCTTAATTACTGCACCGGATAAAAAGTTGCGCCATGCCTTATCTGTAGATACTTTTTTCCATTCTCCGTTACGGGTATCAATCTGGTAAACCGTTTTATCAATAACAGAATGTAATGTACTGTCGGTGTATAACAGCGACATACTTGTAAAAAACTCAGGATCGCCCAATTCTTTATACTTATCGGGATGCATGGTTGCATGATAGCAAAGTGTGCCATTCCTTACAGTGAATAAATCATTGCCAACAGTTATTACTCGGGCAACTTCCGTCCAGGATCCGGCCGAAAGCACAAGTCTTGATTCGCCGGTATTAATATCTATTTGTTTGGTAGCCCCATCCGATGCAATAATGTAAAGGCGGTTTCTCAATCCAAAGAAAAAGCGGACATCAGTAAAAAACTCTTTTCCCAACTGAGCATTCTCACCGGTTGCCAGGTTTGTTCTTTGCAAGGCATTATAATAATCAAGCGAATACAGGTAGCCATTCATTCTTACCATGCCTTTTCCACCATGCATAAAACTTACACTACATACCGGCTTAAGCGTAATACCCTGGCCGATAGAAAAATTTGGAAGCAGAAAGGCAACGATTAGTATTATTATTGTTTTTTTCATAAACGGAAAGTTGAGTAATCAATCGAATTTGGCGGCTAAATGTAATTAAACTATTGGTTCCGGATTATGAGTTCACACAAATTATCATAAAAATGAATTTTTTTGTAAGACCAAGAGGAAACCGTTTTTAAAAAATAGGAATAAAATTTCCTTGCTTTTACATTCTGTTATATGGTTAAGCACTTTTATCTTTAATAAATGAAAAAATGGAAGCTTTTTCTTTTATGCGCCTTTTGCAATACAGGAATATCGTCGGCACAAACCAGCAGCAATACAGGAGACAGCAGTCTTCTTATTGTAATCAACCAGCAGATTGACGATTATGTAGTGAATAAAGATACATTAGAACTTGCCAGCCTCTACGCAGAAGATTTTATTTTCAGTCATGGTTCCGGCCGGGTGGAAGGAAAGCAGGGATGGTTTTCTTCTGTTGCGAAAGGTGGTTTTCTATTACGCAGGCATGATTCGGTAAAGGTGGAGCTGCATCCACAACTGGCAATTCTGCGTGGCAAATTATCTGTACAAAAAAGGGGTAAAGAAAAAACTGATAATTATTACCTGTACTACATAAGGGTATACGCATACCGTAATAAGCGATGGCAAATGCTATCACATATTACTACGTCTGAATACCATTTACCGGCAATTCCAAATTAAAACACTACTCCTCTTTAGTCTGAAACTTTATAAACCCATTGTATTACAAGTTGTACAAAACCGTTTCCACGTATACGCTATTTTCTCTCCGGTACGATCAGGTAACTGTACTGGTAATTCCTGTAAGGCAACCTGTATTGCTCCAGCGGCCATGATCCCCAACTGTTAATCCCACCCACACCCATCTGGCTCAAGTCAATATTCAAATGAACATTTTTATCAGGCACCAGTTCGCCGCTGTGCTTCTGTTGCTTCTCGGTGCCAGAGTACAGCTGTTCGGGACTGTAAGGCAATGCATTTATATGCAACAGAGATTCGGTAGCCGCAATAATAAAGCCACTTCCGTCTTTTCTGGCCAGTTTGGCCCACCGCACATCTGTTTTATTACCGCTTTCCTGCGGACGTATATATGGATAATACTGCTCCTTTATTGCGCCGCTATACAAACCCACGAAAGAAGATGCCCTCCGATCAATATAGTTCTCCCAAGGGCCTCTTCCATACCATTCAATAGTTGTGAAAGTATCAGGTAGTTGAAGGTGATTGCCCATTCGCATCAGCATAGGATGGCTGCCTTTCACAGCTTTAAAAGTATTGCTTATCAGCAGGGCGCCATTACCATCCACTTTATATTCAATGGTATGCATAGCATCACCATTCAGCAATGTATATATTACTGTAACCGTTATCCAACCGTTAACATCCTGCGGTGTAGAAGCAATGCCGGCCAGTTTTGCTGCGGAGCCAGCCTCTTTCCAAACCACTAACTTTTTCTGCAGGCTGGCACCATAATCATTGTCGTTGGGTGGTCGCCAATAGTCCGGTTGCGGTCCGGCTGCAAATAGCTGTTTACCCCCTGCAATATAGCTTTCAATCTGACCGTTGGTTTTATTGAATACGATACTGAAGTTTTTATTTTTCAGCTCCAGTCGTGTAGCATCATCTTTTACCTTTTTTATTGAAACAGAAGATGAATTGTAGCTATACCCTTTCCCTTTCGTCAGTTGAAATTCTTCCATTGCCAGCGGTATATTAGCCGGAAGCAGGGGATCCTGTTTTGCCAGCGCCATCACCTGCAAATAATATTCATTGTCATCCCCGGTAAGGGAATAAGGCAGGGTTATTATTTCGCTTTCACCTGCTTTAGCATGCAGGGGAACTGGTGTTCCCTGCTGAATAATTTTTCCATTTCTAAACACAGTAAATACCAGATTAAATCCGCTAAGGTCACGGAAGAAATATCCATTCTTAACTTCCAGTTTTCCATTGATGACATCGGTTAGCCGGAATTTAATATGCTGGTATACTTTTCTAACTTCATAGGCATGAGGGTTCCACGTTCTGTCAGGCCCAACTACTCCATTGCATAGGAAGTTATTATCGCTTGGTGTGCCAGCAGGCCCCCAATCGCCGCCATAACCCCATACTTTTTTTCCATTTTTTTCAAGGTACATCCCTTGATCCACCCAATCCCAAATAAACCCACCCTGTAATGACGGATAGCTTTCAATTACATCCCAATATTCTTTAAAATTACCTGCGGAATTGCCCATAGCATGTGCATATTCGCACATTATGAGCGGACGGGTGGGATTTGATTTACCATATTTTGCCAAATAATCCGGTCCCGGATACATAGGGCATACCACATCAGTATTCCAATCCTGCTCAGCCCGTTCATAGTGTATAGGGCGGCTGGGATCCATCCCTTTTATCAGGTGATAACCCATATAGAAATTATTACCGTTGCCTGCCTCGTTACCCATACTCCACATGATGATACACGGATTGTTTTTATCCCGCAGCACCATTCGTTTCATACGAATTAAATGCGCCTGTTCAAACTGCGGATTGTTGCCTAATGTTTTATCCGGGTTGTATCCCATACCATGACTTTCAATATTGGCCTCATCAATTATATACATCCCGTATTCATCACACAGGTCGTACCAATACACATCGTCCGGGTAATGACAAGTACGTACCGCATTAATATTGAGTTTTTTCATTTCAACAATATCCTGCAACATCCGCTCTTTCGACATTACCTGGTGTGTAAAAGGATCTGTTTCATGCCGGTTTACACCTTTAAAATATACCGGTTTGCCATTTACAAGCAATTGTGCATTTTTTATTTCCACTGTCCGGAAACCAATTTTTTTCTGCACCACCTCAGTTACTTCCTGCTTATCGGTAAGCAGGCTTAGCTGAAGCCGGTAAAGATTTGGAATTTCAGCACTCCATACTTTTGCACCCCGAACAGTATCGAGAAAATGCAATACAGTTTTGCCACCATTGCTTCTCAGCAAGTCCTTGGTCTTCTTTTTGTTGCTGAAAAATAAGGTTGTCTTTATCATCGAATAATTGTACTTGTACAGAATAATTACCGTGCTGCGCTGTGTCTTCATTCCACGCAGCCACTTCCAGATCGAGGAGGCCGTCAGCATAATTATTAATAAGTGAAGCCCGGGCAAAAAAATCATACAGGTGTGCCAGCGGCCTTGCATAAACATAACAGTCCCTTGAAATGCCACTTAACCGCCACATATCCTGGCATTCAAGATAGCTTCCATCTGTCCAGCGGCGCACTTCTAAAGCAATAAGGTTGTTGCCAGTATTTATATAAGAGGTAATATCAAATTCGCTTTCCAGTTTACTGTCTTTACCCATGCCAACTTCCTTGCCATTAATATATAACCGGAAGGCAGATTTTACTGCCCCAAGATGTATATATACTTTCATACCTTTCCATGCTGCAGGTATAGTTACAGTTTTTCTGTAGCCGGCTGTGGGCTGGTCTTTTTTCATCGGGAATATCGGGTGGATTGGGATGCTCAGGGGCAAACTCATACGGAATATTGGTATAGATAGGTATGCCATATCCCTTAAACTCCCAATTGGATGGAACGGGAAAGTCAATCCAGCCTTTATCATCAAAATTGAGGCTGTAAAAACCGGCGGGCAACTGATTGGGTTTATGCACCCAATGAAAACGCCACATGCCATTGAGCGATAGGAAACGGGCAGATCCGCTTTTTTCAGCAGTCCGGGCCAAAGAAGCATTCTCGTATGGGAAATACGCTGCCCGCATCTGCAGCCGGTTAATTTCCTGAATAGCCGGGTTTTCAAAAATAGGATCCAGTTGCTGTGCTGCAGATTGCAATGATAAAAAAAGAAATATACTGCAGGCGGTGCGAAAAGATTTTTTCATTCTTATTGTTTTGACTGGGCATAAAATAAAGAAAGTTTCAGCAAAACTGTGCTGCGCTTCATCAAAAGAATGAATGTTTATTATCAGTAAAGGGGCTAAAACAAAAGAGGGAGCCTCACTTCTGTATCATCCCATGCCATCAGGAGGTTAGCGCCGGCATTAGTCTTTTCAAATATTATGGTGAAATACTCGATGGAATTATTTGTTTTTGTAGCCGGCACTTCAAACTTTCCTATATCTTTTGATTTGTCCGGCTGCAGGCCCCAACTGTCCGTGTTATTGTTAATTACGACAGTCCATGTATCAGGCTGTGGAATACAATAAAGAACATATCTGCCTTCTTTTATTTTTTTTCCTTTTATTGATACATCACTGAAAAGTTCCAATTCGGTTGACTCGTTTGCGCCAAGCCTCCATGGCTCTCCGTACTTCAGCACTTCGTGAAAAATATGACGGCCCTGTAAATGCGGCCTGCTGTAGATTACCCTTGCCAATGGCTCGCCAACAGCCTGGTTAGCCATTTTAAGCTTCGGATACTCAGCCGGAAAATAAGCCATGTCCATGGGCGACACATCTACGGCAGCATATGGGTTTAGTTTTTGTTCAACAAATCCATTTGATGCAGAATCTTTTATCCGTAATCGCAGATCACCTGCGGAAGTTTTGAGGTTTGTTTCTTCGTTGTTGCCGCATGATACAAATAAGCCAGTGAGCAAAAGCAGGGATAAGTATTTTCTCATGCTGGTAAAGTTAAAAACTAAATGGCAATGAAACTTTCGCAGTATCCCATGCCACCACAAGATTAAATCCGGCTGATGTTTTTTCAAACAATATTGATAAAGATTCAACTACATCTGTTTTTTGTGTAGTTATCGTTGTGCGGGCAATATCTTTTTTCGCATCATATTTAAATGAACCCCAGGTATCTGTCTCTTTGTTGAGTATAAACGTCCAGGTGTTGTTCTCATTAACAATAGCATACAATGTGTACCGGCCTTTATTGATTTTTTTGCCCCCCATCCTCACCTGTTTAAAAAACTCAATTTCTGTGGCCTCGTTGGCGCCAAGTCTCCACACTTCACCATACTTAACAAGTCCTCCAAAAATTGTCCGGCCTGCCTTTTGTGGCCTGCTGTATATAACTCTTGCTGCAAGTGGTTGTGTTATTTTATCCTGTATCTTCTGCACAGGGTAATTAGCCGGGAAATAGCTCATATCCATAGGGGACTTATCAACTGCGGGCAATTGATTCTGCGCTATCAGGCACAAAAAAGTCAATTGAAAAATTACCAAAAGAGTTATCGCTTTCCTCATAGTAAAAGTATATGTACAAATGTAAAATGATTTGCCGGACAGATTGTTAACGCTCATCTTTATTCCGCAGACTGCTTAACACTTCAAATTGCTGCTTTGCAAACGGCTTAACAGCCGCCCAGAAATGACGATAACAGTCTTGCAAAAGTTGGTAGTGATGCTCAAATAATTGATAAGCGGTATCGCTTTCAGTAAGATATACCGCCCGCCGCACCACACCTCCAAGGCTTTTTTCTGTTCCCCATCGGGTACGATAATGAAAAAGCCAGTTTTGTTCTTTCATATATGGCAGCATTCTGCCAAACCGTTCGGGCAGGCGGTGATGGTATACTTCAAGCACCTGGTATGCTGATTGTGTAAAGTGAAATAATGAGCTTTCGGTAAACTCATTTTCATCGGTGGCCAAAAAATGGTCATACACCACATCTACAAAAGCACCACTGTAAAGACGGTAAGCGGGCCTGAATACTTCTTTGGCTTCTTTTGTTGCATCATGCCCGTCGGTAAACATGTCAATCAGACGGTGCAATGTTATGCCTGTCTGAATACCCGCAGGATAATCAAATTTTGTTTTGCCTTTTACAAAATCACTAATCATGTTGCCCACCAGGATTTCCGGTTGGTCAAACGACAGATATGCGTGGGCCAGATAGTTCATCAGGTAAATAATGAATATTGAACACTGAATAATGAATTATTATACCATTTCAGTGTTCAATATTTCTTGTTCATTATTGAAAATATTATTTAACATATTTGCTCAGCCATTCAGTCATTTCCTTTAAGGCAACTGGAGAAAATGTTTCTTCCAGTTCGCCGTATTCTGCCAATGTACATTTTTTGCAGGATTGAAATAAATGGTTCATGTCTTCCAGTACTTTTATATCTTTTACCCGTACCTTACTTTTTTGAAGGGCAGATTTAATTCCTGGTATGTTTTGTGAAGCTATTACCTGCAAATCTTTGTTTCCGTTTAATGCCAGCACTTTACAGGAGAGTTGTTGCAGGTATGGCTTAGGATCAAATTGCAGGAAATACTTAAACCATTTTCCAGATACGGCTTTAACCAGTTGCTCAGAAGCTTTTCTCTTATATTCTTTTCGCTCATTCCCAGTTGCGCAAGCAAAGCAGTATCAGTTGATCCTGCCCATTTTTCTGTTAGCTTCTTTACTTTTTTAAGTGCCTTAGCTGTATCTGTCTCATTTATTGTTTTAATCAACAGCTTCCTATATAATGGCTTATAAGAAAGAACAGCTTTTTCACTTACTCCTGATGAAATCATTATAGCACCCGTCTGCTCAATAAGCAAATCAAGGGTTTTAACACCTGGGCCTGCCAGCAGTATTATATAATTAATATCCTTTCGCTTTGTTGCCACCATTGGTGCAATCATGCCTCCTTCGCTATGCCCTATTAAACCAATTTTTGTTTTGTCAACTTCATTTCGTGTTAGCAGATAATCAACGCCATTACTTACATCGCTGGCAAAATCGGCGGTTGTCGCTTCTTCAAATTTACCTGTACTTTTTCCCACACCCCTGTCATCCACCCGCAATACAACAATTCCGTTTCTGGTAAGATGATCGGCAATTACTGCAAATAGTTTATGTCCTAATATTTCTTCATCCCGGTTTTGTGCCCCGGACCCGGTAATAAGAATAGCTGCCGGAAATGGCCCATCCCCTTTAGGTATAGAAATAGTAGCCCCGTATTTAAGCGATCTCGCAGCATTTTCATAAATCACATCTTCGTTTTTATATTCAAAGGGTGGCTTGGGCGTTTGAGGTCTTTTCCGTTCAGTAACCTTATTTGTCTTCTTCAATGAAAGAGGGAAATTTGTCCGCAGTACAAATTTTCCTTCAATTACGGAATCACTTGTAAGTTTTCCTGTGTAGGAGGCCCCCAATGCCTTCATTTTTATAAAAATTGAATTATTCCCCCCGGTAAACACTGAATCGCATGTCAGGCCAAATGCATTTTGATCAGGACTGTCGGCTGATGCATGAAGTTGGCCACTGCTGTCAGTTATATGAAAAACAATACGCAGTTCAACTCCCAGGTTCAGTTTACCTTCCCATATACCATGAAACTTTCCTGTTTGGGCATATAAAAAAGGAATTGAACAAATTAAAACGAGTGCCACTAAAATCAGTTTTTTCATAAACATTTTCATTTATTGATTGTAATCTTTTTGTGCTTTCTGTAAAAATGAAAAGAAAATAGTATCGGGATAGCCGTAATAATAATCATTACGGTTATAAACACAGCCATCGCCATCCTTGGCGAAAGAAATAAGCAGGTAACGGCCAGGAATAGTCCGCCGCCAAACCACAACTTTCCGGCAAGTGCATGTGTTCTCTTCCAGTTCTCCTCATTTTCAAGTGCCCACGGCAACCGGAACCCGGCAAAATAGTTGGGCTTGATATTGTGCATGTAGTTACCAATAAAAGCAAATAACAATCCGGTAGCTGCCAGAATAATACCTGTGTTGAAACTGATATTACCTTTTGAGCTGCTATAGATAATCATACACAATACTGCCACCATAAAAACAACCACGCCAAAGGCAAGACGGCGCAGCCGGAATTTATTTTCAGCTGCATATTTCTTAGGATCTATACGATAAATATTGGAAAGGATAAGATATGACACCGGGCACATTATGCTCAATATTATTACCATTAACAGCAATTCAGGCTTGCTGCCAAACCGGTCCGGCTTTCCGTTTATATCAAAATGTACAGCCACCTTCTCCGGTAAAGTATTCCAGACAATTGCCAGGTAAATAACCGGTACTATCATAAGCAGCCAGACAATCCTGTTCAAAAATTTCTCCATGTTATCTCTTTTTTGTTTTGAACTGCATAAACCATTTCATTATTTCATCCACAACGGTGGTATTCAGCGAATAGTAGATGAACTGACCCTCTTTCTCGGCAGTAACCAGTTTTGCCTGCTTCAACAAATCAAGATGATGCGATATACTGGGGCCGGAAATATTAAACCGCTCTACTATTTCTCCCGCCGTCATGTCTCTTTCCTGCAGTAATTCAAGAATTTCACGCCGGGTGGAATCATTCAATGCTTTAAATACAATATTCATGTATAGTGCCCCTTAATTATATATTTAGACAAATGTCTAAATATTTTTTTGCTTCTTAACATTTCTTTCAAAATATTTGTTCTCCGCCTCTTTTGGCTGATGGCCGGTTATTAAAAATGGCAGACGGTTGATATTGATTAACCGGTGTTAAGAGTTATTAACACAGCACCCCATTAATCACAATTAGCTTGATACCGGGTGTAACCTATTTTAGCTTTGTGTCGTTAAAGATATATAACCGGTTAAAAAAGACATTAATTCATTAAACCGCCAACAGGCAAAAAGAATAAAAGATGAAAAAATTAGTATTAACGCTGGCCGTAGCCGTAAGCACAATGTGTGCTTTTGCCAGGGAAGTAAATGTTTCGGAGAAAGTGCTGAAAGCCTTTAACACTGAATTTACAGCGGCTAAAGAAGTAGAATGGAGCATCAATAAAGATTTTTACAAAGCTTCTTTTGTGTACAACGGAAACTATGTATATGCATTCTACAACATGGAAGATGAACTCATTGCCGTTACCCGCAATATCAGTCCAGCCGGTTTACCAATGAACCTGCAAACCAGTATTAAGAAAAATTATAGCGATTACTGGGTAAGTGATTTGTTTGAACTGAATAATGAAGACGGAACAGCTTATTATATTACTCTTGAAAACGCAGACACCAAACTTGTTTTAAGATCACAGGCTGGCGCAGCCTGGGGTAACTACAAAAAAGTAAACAAATCATAAGCAGACGATAGTTTTGGTGTGTGGTAAATACAAACCCTGTTTCCGTCTCGTCGGAACGGGGTTTTGTTTTATACAAAAATGTATTTTTGCTGCCTCCGCATTGTCTCGTTGTATTGCGATCTGAAGGCGGTCTTAAAAAACATTTCAAAAATGAACAGAGGACCTGTTTCACAATTTATCCAGCACCATTATCGCCATTTCAATGCTGCCGCACTGATGGATGCAGCCAAAGGCTATGAACAGCACCTGCTGGAAGGAGGTAAAATGATGATTACCCTGGCTGGCGCCATGAGTACCGGCGAATTGGGCATTTCACTGGCCGAGATGATCCGCCAGGGTAAAGTGGATATCATCAGTTGTACAGGTGCCAACCTGGAAGAAGATGTGATGAACCTGGTGGCACACTCACATTACAAACGGATACCTAACTACCGTGACCTTACCCCGCAGGAAGAATGGGATTTGCTGGAAAACCACTACAACCGTGTAACGGATACCTGCATACCCGAAGAAGAAGCCTTCCGCCGCCTGCAAAAGCACTTGGTAAAACAATGGAAAGAAGCAGAAACAAAAAATGAACGCTATTTTCCGCATGAATTTTTATACAAAACCATTCTAAGCGGTGAACTGAAACAGTATTATGAGATTGATCCCAAAGACAGTTGGATAATTGCCGCTGCCGAAAAGAATATTCCTATTATAGTACCCGGATGGGAAGACAGCACTACCGGCAACATCTTTGCCAGCTACGTAATAAAAGGTGAACTTAAGGCAAGCACCGTAAAAAGCGGTATTGAATACATGGTTTATTTAACCGAATGGTACCGCAACAATTCTTCTGGAAAAGGAGTTGGTTTTTTCCAGGTTGGCGGCGGTATTGCAGGAGATTTTCCAATTTGTGTGGTGCCGATGATGTACCAGGATCTGGAATGGCATGATGTGCCTTTCTGGAGTTATTTCTGTCAGATAAGTGACAGCACTACATCTTATGGCTCTTATTCCGGTGCTGTGCCCAACGAAAAAATTACCTGGGGCAAGCTGGATGTAAACACTCCAAAATTTATTGTGGAAAGTGATGCCACCATTGTAGCCCCGCTGATTTTTGCATGGGTGCTGGGCTGGTAATCTGAATTTGATATTTAAAAAAGAATCCCGGCTTTGCACCGGGATTTTTTTATAGCCAATACAATACTTGCTATCCGCAAGCAATTTTATTCACTCTTGTGGCATGGCGGCCACCCTCAAACTCTGTAGTCATAAACAAGGCTACCATTTTTTCTGCATCACCTTCCCGTACAAAGCGGGCAGGTATGCAAATAATATTGGCGTCGTTGTGCTGGCGCACCAGTTTTGCAATTTCTTCACCCCAGCAAAGTGCTGCCCGTACACCCTGGTGTTTATTGGCCGTAATGGCCACCCCATTGGCCGTGCCGCAGAGCAAAATCCCAAAAGCAGCCTCATCATTTTCAACGGCTTGGGCAACCGGGTGTGCAAAATCAGGATAATCAACGGAGTCTTTGCTGTGTGCCAAAATCTTTGAATAAAAATCCTTTTCCTTCTAAAAAAGAAATCAGCTCTTCTTTATAATCAAAGCCGGCATGGTCGCTTCCGATTGCAATAGGTTTTTGCAAGTTGAACGGTGAATGCATAAAACAAGTTAGAAGTTACAAGTACAATCAGTAAAAGTTCTCTACAAAGCTATATTTAATATTTAATATCCGGGAATAATCGTTGTGCCAACTTTGTACTAACCGTTTTGGTTAGCTCCATTCTTTTTGTTGCTTTTCTTTCTCTTTGCCGATTCGGGTCGCAATTATAATACCGGCTTCATAAAGAATATACAACGGAATGGTAACAATACCCAAACTGAACGGATCGGTAGTAGGCGTAATAATAGCCGCCAGTATAAGAATAACAACAATGGCATGGCGGCGATACTTTCGTAAAAAATTCGCAGTAAGTAAGCCTATTCTTGTAAGCACCATTACCAGTAGTGGCAACTGGAATAAAATACCAATACCAACGGTTGTATAAATCAGGTTTTCGAGGTAATCAGAAAAAGTGGGTTTAATTTCTATCAGGTCGCTCAGCTTATAGGTAAAATAAAAATTTACCATAAACGGTGTAAGCACAAAATAACCAAATGCCACACCCATAAAGAAAAGCAATGATACCCAGAAAATGACCCCTCTTGTTTTTTTAATTTCGGTGGGAGAAAGAGCAGGCCTCACAAACTTCCAGAATTCCCAAAAACATAAGGAAAGGCAATAATAAACCCGCAAATAAATGAAACGGTAAAAGAAGACACAAACTGGCCCGTCATCGTAGTTTCTAAAAACTTCACCTCAACATTGCCAAAACACAAGCCATCGCCGATGCCAATCTTACGGCCAAGTTTGCAAAACCACTGTGCTGTAACAAAACCTGGTTTAGCCGGCGCAAACAAAATATCATCAACCACACTATTAATGAAAACGAAAACCACAATCGCACCAATCATCACTGCGATAACTGCACGGATTATATGCCAGCGTAACTCCTCCAGATGATCTATAAAGGTCATCTCTGCCTTTTCGTCACCGCTCCGTTTATTTAAAAAATCAAGTAAAGCCATGGTAGTTTATAGGAGGGCAAAGATACGCGGTGAATAGTGAATGACGAATAGTCAATTCTGAATGTCATCTCCGTAGCTGGCAACTAAGTAGTTTAAATCCTTTACTTTAGTTTCTTCATCTTAACCGTTTCAATCCTTGTGTCGCTTACGTTCAGTATGTCAAACTCGTAATCGCCAATAATAATGCGTTCTTTTTGCTGCGGAATTGTTTCGTAATAATGAATGATATAACCAGAAAGAGTCTCTGACTCTTCATTGTCAAACACAAAACCATATTTTTCTTCCAGGTAGTCCAGTTCAAGACGGCCTGAGAAAATATATTCACTTTCAGCAAGTTGCTTTTCTACAAATTCCTCTGTGTCGTATTCATCATGTATCTCACCAAACAGTTCTTCCAGTACATCTTCCATTGTAATAACCCCCGCAGTACCCCCAAACTCGTCCACTACCCAGGCTATACTTTTCCGCTCACGGGTAAATTTGCCGATAAGATCTGTGGCACTCATACTTTCCGGCACCGCCGGTATAGGAAGCAATACAGATTGTAATGACTCTGGTTTCTTGAACAGGTCAAGTTGATGTATATAACCAATAATATGGTCAATATTCTTCTCAAATACTACAAGTTTACTCAGTTTTGTTTCAACAAACTTGTGTTTAATTTCCTCAATGGAAGTTTGGCTTTCTACACCGATAATCTCCTTACGGGGAACCAGACATTGCCTGATTTTTACTTTTGGCAGTTCCTGTGCATTCTCCATCAGTTGTGTACTTCGCTCATTCCGTTCATCCGATGCAGGCTGGTTAAAAAGATTTTTCAAGTCACTACTGGTAAGCGGCTCTTCTGTTTTATCCAGTTTTATATCAAAAATAAACTTCAGTATCCATTCTGATAAGTCAATAAGCCGGGTTGCAACAGGTGCAAAAATACCATAAAAAAAATCAGTTACCGCGGCAAACCTGCCCAGCCAGGTATTGCTGCGGGCACGAAACCATGCACGGGGAATAAACCCGGCAAAAACAAGTACAACAACAGTAGCTATCAGAATTTCTGCTATAAGTCGTACAGAAAACGCCTGAACTCCGATATACTCCCAGGCCGGCCTCATTACCGTACTTAATTGCAGTATAAGAAAAACAAGACAAATATGAAAACCGATAAGAGTAGTACCCAAAAACTTAGCCGGGGAATCAATAAACTTCGATACAATTTGTGTGGCCCGGCCACCTTGCTTTTTCTTCAGTTCAAAACTCATCCGGTTGGCGCTGTAAAAGGCCATTTCAATGCCTGCAAAAATGCCATCAGCAACAGAATGATAAAGAAAAAGATAATAGTATTCCACGGTATCATGGCACGAAGATATAAAATGGCGAATGGAAAATGGTGAATGAAGAATGGGAACTCTGCGAAGTTCAGAAACTCAGGAATTTGCGTACAATTTCCTCCGCTTCGGCACATGCTGTGGCCAAATCGTCGTTGATGACAACCCTGTCGAATTGCAACTTAAACGAAAGTTCGTACGATGCTTTGTCTATCTGAGCCTTCAATGATTCGGGGGTTTCTGGTTCCTCTTGCTTTCAGCCTCTTTTCCAGTTCATCAATAGATGGCGGCTCAATAAACAGCGACAGTGACCGTGATACTGCTGCTGCACATTAATACCACCCTTAACGTCCACATCGAGCAGCGGGTTCGGTTATTATCCCAAATGCGCTGCAGTTCACTTTTCAGGGTACCATAGTATTTGCCTTCATACACCATCTCCCACTCGGCAAAACTCATGGTTGGCTATGTGATGTTTAAACTCATCCGGACTGATGAAGTAGTAATCAACTCCATGTTTTTCATAATTCCTGGTAGCCGGGTGGCACAGGACACAGAAAAAACCAAATTGCCATCAAGCGCCTTCAATAAGTGCCGGGTTATCGATGTTTTGCCAGAGCCGGACGGCGCTGCAATAATGATGATTTTGTTTGTTAAATCCTGCATAGTAGATTGGGGGGCAAAGGTAAGGAGGGATATGGTTTGTTGTACAGAATGATGAACATTTACAACGCCTTACATTTAAAATTTTATTACAATTTTCTATTCTTACTTTTCAGTTACAGAATCTTAACCGCAAAAAGTATATGCGTAAACTATTTTCCTTTTACTGGGAGTACACCTGCTGCCGTCGCAACCCTGCAGCACAGCTCGATAAAAATATTTTGATGGCTTGCACAACAGTCTTGCATATGGTCGTACAGAATCCGTCTTTGCAAGTCTGAAAGAAGCCTATGCATCAGCAGGAGCGCATTTTCCGGATGCAATGATTCTGAAATTACAGCCATTTAATGAACCATTGTCTTATTACAACCACGATGAACGCAGCATCAGCTTCCTCTGGAATGATGAATATGCCGAACAGGTTCTCTTTACTGGCGAAACTGGAGTAATGTATTAATCCGATAACAAATGAAACCCAATCAGCATTTTAAAGACGAAGCAGAAATGATGTTGGCCGGGAATTTTGCTATATTGGGTATTCGGCTCGACGAAATGGGGCATGCTGCCGATTACCAGTATGAAATTGGACGGTTCAGGCCAACGAGATAATGAAGATCCTAATAACGCAATAAAAGAACTGGTAGCGGATGAACTGGCTGTAATGATTATGAAAAATTAGCCATTGATATCCGCTTCAAAAACTATTGGATCAATACCGGGATAAAATCATTACATCATTAAGAAAGTCGGCCCCGGCTGACAGGTTATGGGAACTTGGAAAACCAGCGGATCTTTTTTCTTATTGCAGACAGAATGAAGTACCATCAAATACTGGCCTTTATGTATCATACCAGCTGGCAAGACAGGAATTTCTTCTCCGCAGCCTTGAACAGTTATTATACAACAACCCTGCTGCGGCATTGCAAAGCAAAAAAGCTGTTTGGGAAAAATACTCGCCAGTATGCTTTGGGAAAAAGAATCATCATGCCGGTTACTTCCGGCTATAGCATTAATAGTTTTTTACCTGCAATAGGTTTTTAATGTGCTCCTACCTGCAATTAAACGGGCAAAAGGTAAAGTGGAAATGGAATGGCAACGAAATCCAGAAAAATACACTGTTACAGCTGGTAAACGAAAACACACCTGACTCAACAATATCTGTAAGCGTAAAACCCTTTAATTGATTTTTTGCTTCCGGCAATTAAACGTCGAATTTCCTAACAGGCACTCTACTGTAAAATGATTTCAGCTATTATATCTGAGTTTAACTTCCGCTGGCAAAGAATGAGTTTATGTTTCCTGTATCCAATGCCAGGAAGATATATTATTCCGGTCAGCGTCCGGTATTACAACCCTTACTTGCTTCAGGAAAACCGGCAATGACCCTTCCATACAAGTAGCTGATCAATATAAGATGGCCAGCCGTCTCAGAGTTAGCTGGTGGATTAAGACAGTTGCCAGGCGGAGAAATAAGGCTTTTCCGTTTCATAAAGAGGCCGATGAAGTTGCCGGCTTATATGAACAATATTCGCTTGATAATAACTATAAATTTAAACGCATAGTTCAGACGAAAGCTGTTCATAAAAAATTCGATATAATATGACGGAGTACTTGCTGCCGCCCAACTTGATTGGTATTACATTATCCTCAACGGATTACCTGACAGGAGGGCACCTTGGTTTTTGCCAATTAGTCGTATATTAAACGAATCAGAAACGATAAACTGGAAACACTTGCCGGCACCTATTACCCTGGCAACCGAAATGGCGATGTGGGGAACAAGTATGTAACAATGCAAAGTTGCTTTGATTGATACTTCAATAACCAGGTGGAATTTTCTTAACCGCCAGTGGGTCGCTTCTTTACAGAGAAAAGATTTCTGGGAACTAAAATTGCAATGGCTAGAATAGCCATACATAACTTTGAAGTAAGGGAGTATGTTCCTCTTCTTCCGGGCAGGGGTTTTGTTCCTGGTATGTGGACGCACTAATACCACCATTAATATTACTATTACCATTCTTTTTCTATTGTATGCCGGGCTGATGATAGCCTATTATACCCGGGCATGGAAGATGACTGCTCGGTACAAACTCATAGTACAAATCCCACCACCACCACTCAGCGTAACTTCATACCTGCAAGAAATGAAGAGGCCAACATTGGCGCATTGCTTCAATCGCTGCAGCAACAGAATTACCCACAACATCTTTTGAAGTGATGGTGGTGAACGACCCAGCCCAACCGATAACACGGCAGAAATAGTGCGGCAATTTTCACCGGTAAAATTGTTGCGTAACCAAAAGAGGAAGGCATTAACCTCATACAAAAAGAAAGCGGTTGAAACCGCATTGTTGCTGCCACCAGGTACACTTATCGTTTGTACCGACGTTGATTGCGTTGTACCTCCGGCGGCTTCTCGGCTATCGCTTCAATGAAAGAAGAAAACTGTTTGGTGTTTATTTTGCAGCCCTGTTGTGATAAACAACAACTCATCTGTTGTTCAGGTTTTCCAGGCGATGGATCTTATGGCGCTGCAGGGGAATAACCGGTGCTGCGGTAAGCAACAATCAACTTCAACGTGCAATGGATAACCTTGCTTTACGAACGGGAAGCCTTTATAAAAGTGTAAGGGTTTGAAGGTATTGATGCAATTGCCTCCGGCGATGATATGCTGCTGATGCACAAGATGGCAAAGCAAATACCCGAAAAGTACATTATCTGAAGTCGACAGCCAGCTTGTTTCACCTTCGCAGCCAGCTCGCATAGCGCATTCTTTAACCAACGCATACGCCGGCCAGCACATGGCAAGTATAACGACAAAAGAATTTTTGGGTGTTGCTACCGGTGTACTATGGCGAATTTATCGTTTC
>JADJYK010000024.1 GCA_016719815.1 Chitinophagaceae bacterium
TGTGTGCCAAAATCTTTAGTAAAAATCTTTTCCTTCTAAAGAAATCAGCTCTTCTTTATAATCAAAGCCGGCATAGTCGCTTCCGATTGCAATAGGTTTTTAAGTTGAACATTGAATACATAAAACAAGTTGAAAGTTATACAAGTACAATCAGTAAAAAGTTCTCTACAAAGCTATATTTAATATTTAATATCCGGGAATAATCGTTGTGCCAACTTTGTACTAACCGTTTGATTTAGCTCCATTCTTTTGTTGCTTTTCTTTCTCTTTGCCGATTCAGATTACAATTATAATACCGGCTTCATAAAGAATATACCAACACGATGGTAACATGGCACAAACTGAACGGATCGGTAGTAGGCGTAATAATAGCCGCCAGTATAAGAACCAACAACAATGGCATGGCGGGCGATACTTTCGTAAAATTCGCAGTAAGTAAGCCCTATTCTTGTAAGCACCGTACCAGTAGTGGCAACTGGAATAAAATACCAATACCAACGGTTGTATAAATCAGGTTTTCGAGGTAATCAGAAAAAGTGGGTTTAATTTCTATCAGGTCGCTCAGCTTATAGGTAAAATAAAAATTTACCATAAACGAATTTAGCAAGCACAAAATAACCAAATGCCACACCGCCCCAAGAAAAGCAATGATACCCAGAAAATGACCCCTCTTGTTTTTAATTTCGGTGGGAGAAGAGCAGGCCTCTGAAACTTCCAGAATTCCCCAAAAACATGGAGAAAGGCAATAATAAACCCGCAAATAAATGAAACGGTAAAAGAAGCAACTGACTGGCCCGTCATCGTAGTTTCTAAAACTTCACCTCAGCATTGCCAAAACTGAAGCCATCGCCGTTCCAATCTTACGGCCAAGTTCAAAAACCTACTGTGCTGTAACAAAACCTGGTTTAGCCATGCAAACAAAATATCATCAACCCCACTATTAATGAAAACGAAAACCACAATCGCACCAATCATCCCTGCGATAACTCAGGATTATATGCCGCGTAACTCCTCCAGATGATCTATAAAAGGTCATCTCTGCCTTTTCGTCACCGCTCCGTTTATTTAAAAATCGGTAAAGCCATGGTGGTTTATAGGAGGGGAAAGTGCGCGGTGAATGGTGGATGACGAATGGTCAATTCCAATGTCATCTCCGTAGCTGGCAACTAAGAAGTTTAAAATCCCTTTACTTTAGTTTCTTCATCTTAACCGTTTCAATCCTTGTGATAGCTTTACGTTCAGTATGTCAAACTCGTAATCGCCAATAATAATGCGTTCTTTGCTGCGGAATTGTTTCGTAATAATGAATGATATAACCCAGAAAGAGTCTCTGACTCTTCATTGTCAAACACAAAACCATATTTTCTTCCCAGGTAGTCCAGTTCAAGACGGCCTGAGAAAACATATTCACTCCAGCAAGTTGCTTTCTCTACAAATTCCCCTCTGTGTCGTATTCATCATGTATCTCACCAAACAGTTCTTCCAGTACATCTTCCATTGCCAATAACCCCAGTACCCCAAACTCGTCCACTACCCAGGCTATACTCTACTCGTTCACGGGTAAATTTGCCGATAAGATCTGTGGCACTCATACTTTCCGGCACCGCCGGTCTAGAAGCAATACAGATTGTAATGACTTGGTTTCTTGAACAGGTCAAGTTGATGTATATAACCAATAATATGGTCAATATTCTCTCTCAAATACTACAAGTTTACTCAGTTTTGTTTCAACAAACTTGTGTTTAATTTCCCCTCAATGGAAGTTTGGCTTACACCGATAACCTCCTTACGGAACCAGACATTTGCCTGATTTTTACTTTTGGCAGTTCCTGTGCATTGTCCATCAGTTGTGTACTTCGCTCTTCGTTCATCCGATGCAGGCTGGTTAAAAAAAGATTTTTCAAGTCACTACTGGCAAGTGGCTCTTCTGTTTTATCCAGTTTTATATCAAAATAAACTTCAGTATCCATTCTGATAAGTCAATAAGCCGTTGGTTGCAACAGGTGCAAAAAGACCATAAAAAATCAGTTACCGCGGCCAAAAACCTGCCCGCCAGGTATTGCTGCGGGCACGAAGCTCATGCACGGGAATAAACCCGGCAAAAACAAGTACAACAACAGTAGCTATCAGAATTTCTGCTATAAGTCGTACAGAAAACGCCTGAACTCCGATATACTCCCAGGCCGGCCTCATTACCGTACTTAATTGCGGTATAAGAAAAACAAGACAAATATGAAAACCGATAAGAGTAGTACCCAAAAACTTAGTCGGAATCAATAAACTTCGATACAATTTGTGCTGGCCCGGCCTACCTTGCTTTTTCTTCAGTTCAAAAACTCATCCGGTTGGCGCTGTAAAAGCCCATTTAAATGCCGGCAAAAAATGCCATCAGCAACAGAATGATAAAGAAAAAGATAATAGAATTCCACGGTATCATGGCACGAAGATATAAAATGGCGAATGGAAAATGGGGAATGAAGAATGGGACCTCTGCGAAGTTCAGAAACTCAGGAATTTGCGTACAATTTCCTCCGCTTCGGCACATGCTGTGGCCAAATCGTCGTTGATGACAACCCTGTCGAATTGCAACTTAAACGAAAGTTCGTACGATGCTTTGTCTATTCGAGCCTTCAATGATTCGGGGGTTTCTGTTCCTCTTGCTTTCAGCCTCTTTTCCAGTTCATCAATAGATGGCGGCTCAATAAACAGCGACAGTGACCGTGTGGGATACTGCTGCTGCATTAATACCACCCTTAACGTCCACATCGAGCAGCGGGGTTCGGTTATTATCCCAAATGCGCTGCAGTTCACTTTTCAGGGTACCATAGTATTTGCCTTCATACACCATCTCCCACTCCGGCAAACTCATGGTTGGCTATGTGATGTTTAAACTCATCCGGACTGATGAATAGTAATCAACTCCATGTTTTTCATAATTCCTGGGTAGCCGGGGTGGCACAGGACACAGAAAAACCAAATTGCCATCAAGCGCCTTCAATAAGTGCCGGGTTATCGATGTTTTGCCAGAGCCGGACGGCGCTGCAATAATGATGATTTTGTTTGTTAAATCCTGCATAGTAGATTGGGGGGCAAAGGTAAGGAGGGATATGGTTTGTTGTACAGAATGATGAACATTTACAACGCCTTACATTTAAAATTCTTATTACAATTTTCTATTCTTACTTTTCAGTTACAGAATCTTAACCGGCAAAAAAGTATATGCGTAAACTATTTTTCTTTACTGGGAGTACACCTGCTGCCGTCGCAACCTGCAGCACAGCTCGATAAAAAAATATTTTGATGGCTTGTACAACAGTCTTGCATTATGGTCGTACAGAATCCGTCTTTGCAAGTCTGAAAGAAGCCTATGCATCAGCAGGAGTGCATTTTCCGGATGCAATGATTCTGAAATTACAGCCATTTAATGAACCATTGTCTTATTACAACCACGATGAACGCAGCATCAAGCTCTCTGGGAAATGATGAATATGCCCGAACAGGGTTCTCTTTACTGGCGAAACTGGAGTAATGTATTAACTGATAACAAATGGAAACCCAATCAGCATTTAAAGACGAAGCAGAAATGATGTTGGCCGGGAATTTTGCTATATTGGGTATTCTGGCTCACGAAATGGGGCATGCTGCCGATTACCAGTATGAAATTGGACGTTCAGGGCCAACGATAATGAAGATCTTAATAACGCAATAAAAGAACTGGTAGCGGATGAACTGGCTGTAATGATTATGAAAAAAATTAGCCATTGATATCCGCTTCAAAAACTATTGGATCAATACGGGATAAAATCATTACATCATTAAGAAAGTCGGCCCCGGCTGACAGGTTATGGGAACTTGGAAACCAGCGGATCTTTTTCTTATTGCAGGCAGAATGAAGTACCATCAAATACTGGCCTTTATGTATCATACCAGCTGGCAAGACAGGAATTTCTTCTCCGGCAGCCTTTGAACAGTTATTATACAACAACCCTGCTGCGGCATTGCAAAGCAAAAAAAGCTGTTTGGGAAAATACCCGCCAGTATGCTTTGGGAAAAAGAATCATCATGCCGGTTACTTCCGGCTATAGCATTTAATAGTTTTTTACCTGCAACAGTTTTTAATGTGCCCTACCTGCAATTAAACGGGCAAAGGTAAAGTGGAAAATGGAATGGCAACGAAATCCCGAAAAGACACACTGTTACAGCTGGTAAACGAAAACACACCCGACTCAACAATATCTGTAAGCGTAAAACCTTTAATTGATTTTTTGCTTCCCGGCAATTAAATGTCGAATTTCCCAACAGGCACTCTGCTGTAAATGATTTCAGCTATTATATCTGGAGTTTAATTCCGTTGGCAAAGAATGAGTTTATGGCCCTTGTATCCAATGCCAGGAAGATATATTATTCCGGTCAGCGTCCGGGTATTACAACCCTTTACCTGCTTCAGTATAAAACCGGCAATGACCTTTCCATACAAGTAGCTGACAGTATAAGATGGCCAGCCGTCTCAGAGTTAGCTGGTGGATTAAGACAGTTGCCAGGCGGAGCAATAAGGCTTTTCCTGTTTCATAAAGAGGCCGATGAAGTTGCCGGCTTATATGAACAATATTCGCTTGATAATAATTATAAATTTAAACGCATAGTTCAGACGAAAGCTGTTCACAAAAAATTCGGATATAATACAGACGGAGTACTTGCTGCCGCCCAACTTGATTGGTATTACATTATCCTCAACGGATTACCCGACAGGGAGGGCAATCTGGTTTTTGCCAATCAGTCGTATATTAAACGAATCAGAAACGATAAACTGGAAACACTTGCCGGCACCTATTACCCTGGCAACCGGAATGGCGATGTGCGGGAACAAGTATGTAACAATGCAAAGTTGCTTTGGATTGATACTAATAACCAGGTGGAATTTCTTAACTGCCACAGGGTCGCTTCTTTACAGGGAAAAGATTTCTGGGAACTAAAAAATTGCAATGGCTGGAATAGCCGATTACTATTACTATTACCATTCTTTTTCTATTGTATGCCGGGCTGATAGTTTATTATACCCGGGCATGGAAGATGATTGCTTTGTACAAAACAAATAGTACAAATCCCACCACCACCATCAGCGTAATCATACCTGCAAGAAATGAAGAGGCTAACATTGGCGCATTGCTTCAATCGCTGCAGCAACAGAATTACCCACAACATCTTTTTGAAGTGATTGTGGTGAACGACCACCAACCGATAACACGGCAGAAATAGTGCGGCAATTTTCACCGGTAAAATTGTTGCAACTAAAAAAGAGGAAGACATTAACTCATACAAAAAGAAAGCGGTTGAAACCGGCATTGCTGCTGCCACCGGCACACTTATCGTTTGTACCGATGCTGATTGCGTTGTACCTCCCGGGTGGCTTTCGGCTATCGCTTCGTTTAAAGAAGAAAACGGTTCGGTGTTTATTGCAGCCCCTGTAGTGATAAACAACAACTCATCTGTTGTTCAGGTTTTCCAGGCGATGGATTTTATGGTGTTGCAGGGAATAACCGGTGCTGCGGTAAGCAACAATCAACTTTCGATGTGCAATGGCGCAAACCTTGCTTACGAACGGGAAGCTTTTTATAAAGTAAAGGGATTTGAAGGTATTGATGCAATCGCCTCCGGCGATGATATGCTGATGCACAAGATGGCAAAGCAATACCCGGGAAAAGTACATTATCTGAAGTCGGCAGAAGCCATTGTTTCCACTGCAGCTGTGCCCACATGGAAAGCATTCTTTAACCAACGCATACGCTGGGCCAGCAAGGCGGGCAAGTATAACGACAAAAGAATTTTTTGGGTGTTGCTACTGGTGTACCTGTTTAACTTATCGTTTCTTGGGCTGCTGGCCTGCCTGCCGGCAAGGCAGGTTGCTGGTTGCTGGCTTAGGGAAGCATATCTCTTTGCCTTACTGCTGCTGGTTGCAAAAACAGTAGTTGAATTACCCTTTGTGGTTTCGGTGGCCACATTTTTTCAAAAGAAATCTTTGCTTAAATATTTTCCTTTCTTTCAGCCCTTACATATTCTATATACAATTGTATCCAGGCTTGTTTGGCCAGATTGGAAAATATGAGTGGAAGGGAAGGAAGGTGAGGTGAAGGGTGTAGGCTATCAGGCGTAGGGTTGTGGTGGTTGCCTGTGCCCGGTAAAAGAGCAATACGCCACTGTTTTATCTTGTGTAAGTGGCGTAGTGTAGGCAAGAAACCAACAGATCAGTCTCCTAAATTTAATTTGTTGGTGCTTTTACAGGCGGCAGAAACCAACACGCAACACCAACAAGGGCCGGGGATTACAATAGTTTGTCTTGAAAAAACATATTACCTTTAGTAAACATTTTTTATCAACGCCATCAATATGAAAACCTTTCCGTTGCTGCTGTTATTTACAATAACTTTCTGCTGCTTTATTTCCTGTGGTGATAAAAACACCCCGCCGCCAAATCCAACTACCGACGTTCAATCGCCTTCCGGTACCAACAGGTTAACCGGCACCGCCACCACCACATCGGTATCTCTTTCCTGGAATGCCTCAACTGACAATGTGGGAGTGACCGGCTACAAAATTTACAGAAATGCAGCGGGGCTGGCTGGCACTACTGCTATTAACAGCTTTGTTGACAACGGGCTGATAGCGGGTATTCAATACAGCTATACTGTGGCCGCTTATGATGCCGCAGGAAATAACTCAGCCCCTCTGCTTCATTTGTTACCCAACAACACCCCACCAGAACAGCACCTGGTTGCCAGCCGACCATCACTTATGCATCTCCGGTTTCTGGAAGGATAGGTAATACTTGCTCAAATGAATTTTCTGTTCAACTGAGCAACAATACTGCCGTTGCCAAAACCGCTACATTTAGCATCAATTTTGGTGCAAACGGTGCAGCAGTGAAGATGCTTCGCTATCAAGCAGCATCTGCACCTGACGGTACAGGTTGGACAGTTATTCCTGCATCTGCAGGCACTGTCACTTTTAGCAATTTTGTTTTGCTGTCTGGTACGACAACTTTAAAAGTGAGATTTGCTCTTAAGGAAAACGTTGGTGTTGCCAATGGTTCATCACTTTCAATATCTTTCAGTTCTTTGAATGATGGAGAAGGTGGCACACTTCCAATCGGTGGGGCATGGCAACCAGCCGTAGCAGCCGGAACGGTAGACGCTGTTACTCAAGCCACAAAGTTTACAACTGAGTGGTTGGGGTATATGTCGCAAAGCGCACTCTATATGAGCGCGGGAGGTTCGTCAACAGTTCAGTAATTATCCCATGTCAGCAGTTAAAGTTTCTGGTCCAGGCAACGCTCGCGTTGCTTCGATCAAGCCAAGAACCCGTATGGGAACTTAATGCTTTTGATAATGCGTCATGGGTTACAAATGTTGATGGCCTGGTTACTCAATCAGTCAGTGCAACTTACATGGTCTTGATTATGTGAAAATTGTATTACCCTCCAAGCGATAATCAGCAACTCAGGATTTACTAGTTTCTTCTTGAGATGTGGCGTAAGTAATCCAGGTTCAAATGCGCTTTCAACAGCGGGACTATCACTCCTGGTCTATGGACTGGAATTGAAAACCAAGTATGACTTGGAAATTGTTAATTCAAATGGTCAAGTGATTGATCTCTCTGATGTGGTTGTGAAGCAGGGGGCAGGTGTGGTGAGTAATTAACTTTTCCTCTGTGATTGGTCAGGAGATATAAGGAAACGATTTTTTAAAAAATAAAATTTACGGGAAATTATTATATCTATGGATATTCAGGTAATTCAGAATAGAATATATGAAGTAAGGGGCGAAAAAGTAATGCTGGATTTTGACCTTGCCCAACTTTACGAGGTAGAAACAAGGGTATTTAACCAGGCTGTAAAAAGGAATATGGATAGTTTTCCGGATGATTTTATGTTCAGGCTAACCACCGAAGAATGGGTAGAAATTACGGCTTCAAATCCTGTTTACTGATAATAAAGCTCATCACAAATTGTGATGGCAAAGCTAAAAGGAAGGGTGAAAACTTGAAGTCACAAATTGTGATGTCAAGTTGGGGCGGTCGGCGAAGTCTGCCCTTTGCCTTTACAGAACATGGCGTTACCATGCTTGCAAGTGTGCTAAAAAGTCCAAAAGCCAAACGAATGAATATTGCCATTGTAAGGGCTTTTATTGCCCTGCGCAAAATGGCACATAAAAACATGGAAGTATTGCTGCAATGAAATAAAGAGAACGGATAGGCGAGCATGATGTGCAGTTAAAGGCAATTTACGATGCCATTGAAAACCAGCTTGACGATAAAACTAACAGGGAAAACTGGGAAGAAAGGACAAGGATTGGTTTTATTGCCAATAAAAACCATAAAACCCTACCCCTTCTTCCCCTTCAACGGCTTTATACCAATGCCCGGCTGGTTATTGAGTGTGATTTTTCCATCCACCACTTTCATGCCTTCGTACACATCGTTTTAATTAGCAGGTTGCCGTCAAGGTCGGCCCAGTCCATCATGGGCGATAGTTGTGCAGCCGCTGATACGGCACAGGAGGTTTCCGTCATGCAACCAATCATTACTTTCATATCGAGTGCTCTTGCCAATGTAAGCATTTTGTGGGCTTCACGCATACCTGTACATTTCATCAGCTTTATGTTGATACCATGATATACGCCGTGTGCTTTTTTTACATCGGCTAATCGCTGTACCGATTCATCGCCGATAATGGGTAACGGACTTCTTTCTGTAAGCCAGGCCATCTCATCTGGCATTTCTTTAGGCATTGGCTGCTCTAAGAATAAGGCACCTTTCTCTTTCAGGTAGTGTGCCATATCCAGTGCATACTGTTTGTCTTTCCATCCCTGGTTGGCATCAATAGTAAGCGGTTTATCGGTTTGGCTGCGGACAGTTTCCACCATCATCTTGTCGCTTTCTTCACGGCCAATTTTTATTTTGATTACTTTAAAGGGTTCTGTTTCCTTCATCTTCTCCAGCACTACTTCCTTGGTATCAATACCGATGGTAAAAGAAGTGAGCGGTGTTCTATCAGCATTAAATCCCCATATTTTATGCCAGGGCTGTTTCATTATTTTTCCAACCAAATCATGCAGGGCAATATCCACAGAAGCTTTAGCGGCAGTATTTTTTGCATCTACGCCATCCACATAGGCAAGTATTTCTTCCAGTTGAAAGGGTCTTTAAACCGGGTTAAATCAACTTTGCCCAAGAACTTTAGAACCGATTCATGGCTTTCGCCAAGGTAAGGCGGCATACTTGCTTCGCCATAGCCTTTCAGACCGTCAAATTCCAACTCGGTTAATACAACGGGTGTTGTTTTACGGGTGTTGAGTGCTACGCCAAAGGCATGTTTCAGTTCCAGCGTATAGGCCCTGTAACGCAGGGTTAGCTTTCCTTTCTTTTGCTCAAACAACGGCGATGCCCACACTGCACCGGTAGGAATAATGTTGCCCAATGCAACTGAAACGGAAAGCAGTGAAGCTGATTTCAAAAAATTTCTGCGTTTAATATTCATTACTGGGGATTATAATATGGATGAACTCCTACCGGAGTAATACCACTTTGTGTGGTGGTTGAAATAAACCGTTTGGCGGCTACAAAGGCCCTTGTTTCCCAGTCGGCATAATCAGGTCCGGGCAGCATACTGTTGATGCGCACCATACCTGATGCATGTATGTACATGGCATTTCCCAAATACAAGGCCACATGCGTTACCCGGCCGGTAGGTTTACCATCTTTAATGAAGAAAAAAGAGTAAGTCGCCGGGCAACAGGTTTTGCAACGCCCTGGTTACCGAAACAGTGTCGTGGTCTTTAATGTCAACCGTTTCACCAACCAGCACTTGCTGGCTTGCATCACGGGGAAGTACAACACCATTTACGAAGTAAGCCGTTTTTACAAAGCCGCTGCAATCAACCCCTTTAATACTGGTGCCACCCCAGAGGTAAGGTGTGCCCAGCATGTTTTGGCCGACTGAATTACATTTTCAACTGTTGCCTTATTACTTATCCATCTTTTATAAACAGCAACGGCTGACTTTGGCAAGAAGCCCTTTCTGCCATCGGGCATTTCGCAGGCATAATAACGTCCTTTCTTCTTAACTAATCTGAGCATATTGCCCGCAACAAGGTCGGTTACCACATCAATTTCTTTGGAAGGCTTTTCCTGCAACAGGGCGAAAGGTGACATTACCACAATTTTATCCTGTTGCTGCCAGTTGCGAAGACCTGCCTCGTTAGGTACGATGTACCATCATCGCTTCTGTCCAGGCAATATACTGGTCGGGTGTGCGAACAAGATAATAGCCGCCTTTTTTCAATAAGATGTCAACCGGTGTGCCCATCAGCGACTGCGTGGCCATTTCGGCAGCATCATTAGGCTCGAAACGATGGTGGGCTACCGAAACACGGATAATCCCTTTTGTTTCTGCATCAAGGCTTTTTTGCGGCAGTGATTCGATATTGAGAGAGAGGGACAGATTGGCGCTGTCTAATTTCTTCTTTAGCAAAACAATAGCAGCAGGTTCGGTGGTGTATCCTGTTACTGATCCCTGGGCGGGTCCGTTTACAACCCAAACTTTTACCCTTTTATCTGGAGCATACACTGCTTTAACCTGCTGCACTAATTGCTTTACTATGGCTGAAGTATCTGCGGGTTGAGCAAACAGATTTTCTGTGAAAGACAGAAAAAAATACTCAACCAAACATATTGCTGGTATTTGCGAGCATAACGTTTTAATGGCAACAGGCCATTATGCTGTTAGGTAAGAAAAAGCAATACAACTTCAGCGAACATTACTGTTCAGGAAATTATTTCTTCGTTGTATCAGCCCACTGATCTTTCTTGAATTTAGCACTGTCTGCTTTTGTACTATCAGCCCACTGGTCTTTTTTGTACTGGTTGCTGTCTGCATTTTGAGTTGTGTCAGCCCACTGATCTTTTTTGTACTGGCTGCTGTCAACAGCAGTGTTGTCTTCTTTCTTTTCTCCGCCGTTATTACAAGCCGGGAAAACGATGAAAGACATAGCTACTAAAGAGGCAGCAAGAGCTGCTTTTTTGAAAAGAAAATTTTTTCTCATTTGCTGAATTGTTTTGCGCAAATGTATCAAAAAAATATCGCTTTATTTATCGTGGCTTACAGTCGTTTTTGAATTGACTGATGCAATTATCAGGAGGGAAAGGCACAAAAAGAAGAGACTGCCGGTTTTATCCGTTTCTATTAAATCGCTTAGAAAGTTAACTACCAATATCATAACGAGAATAACACCTGTTAGCATGCCGATAGCTTTGTGGAAAGGGGCTGACGAAGAATGATAAATACGTTGAGCAAAAACAACATAGCTCCAGTCAGCAGCAGAAAGAAAAACAGTCCGGGTAAACCCTGTTCTACGGCCAGCAACAAAAAATAATTATGAACTGTGGAGTGGTCTTTGTTATTGCTTACCCATGTTTTAAAGGCCGGGACGGTATATTCTTTATAATTCGGGTAAAAACTACCGGGGCCGAAACCGATAACCGGGTTGTCTTTTATCATTCTCACTCCGGCAATCCAACGGTAAAACCGTTCGGCGGTTGATACATCTTTCAGCCTGTAAGTGGCGATGAGATGTTCATTGAAATTTTTATGAAAAATCGTTGTTTTAAAATCATGTGCATATTGCAGGTACCGGTCGTTTTGCTTAGCCAGAAAAGAGCAGTTGTTCCAATTATAACAGAAATGACAAAGCCGGTAACCAGCAGCTTGTGCCGTATCAGAAACCATGCGGCACCGCCTGCTGCCAATGCCAGCCAGGCACCTCTTGCATAGGAAAAGAAAACAGCAACGAGGAATATTGGTATCAGCAAAAGAAACAATCTCCCCAGCCATGGATGCGAATTGTATTTAACACGGAAAGCAATCAGCAGGGGAACAAAACAAACCAGCATGGCGGAATAGGTCACATGATTTCTGAAAAAAGGAATTAAAGCATCGTTAACCGTGGCAAAAGAAAATCCTGCTTGATAGTGCTGGTAAAGAACAATCAATACCACGATAATCATTGCAGCCGTTAATACCGAAATCGCTTTTCAATAACCTCCTTCTTTTGCAGAAAAAGCAGTGGGGGCAACAAAAAAGGCAAGGACATACCAGCCTTTTGCAAGAAGAAACTTAACAGAAGTTTCCGGCTCTGCAGAAAAAATACTGTCACCTATTATCCATAACAACAAGATGAAGAATATAACACTTAGCGGATGAAGTAGGTATTTTCTTTTTAAGTCTGCGGGATTGTACAACACTGAGCCTGTAACAATAAATGAGGTAAGCCACATCAGCGGCTCATCAGGCAGATCGGTGCCAAGGCGGGCGGAGAAACTATATTCAGCAGAAAATGGCAATGAAAAAAGCAGTGCCAAAAATAAGATCTCACGGAACTGCCATCCGGCAATAAATACCAGTAGTAAAAAGGGAATTGTAATAATCAGAAATTTACCGGTGAATGCAGCCATCGCCAGGCAGAAAATAAAAATCAATCCGCCGGCCAGGAAAAGTCTGTTATCATTTCTGATCAGCGTTTTCACCCGGCAACTCTTTTTCTGCTGTGCAATACAAGTGCAGCCAATAATGAAAAAGAAAACCAAGCACACCGGCGGCTACAATAGCAAGGTCAATATCAGGTTTGTCCGGCCTGCCGGAAGGTTTGGCCTCTTCAACATTGATTAATGCGGGAGGTTTGGAGTCGATCATCAACTGGTATTCGCCAATAAGTTTTTCGTATTCCTGCGATCTGGTTAGTAACGCTGTTTTTTTGTAATATCTGCAGTGGTGTCAGCCTGCAATAAGACTTTTGTCTGCCATCCATAAGACCTTTCAATGCGGCCCTGTTTCCTTCACTCATAAGCCTTTGATGCATCTCACTAAGCATTTTCATGATCTCGTTGGCCAGTACAGCAGCTTTTTCCTTATTAGTATCCCAAACTTTTACTTTTAAGTTTCCATATTCGTTTTTGGTTACTGAGCTGCGTTTCTTCAGCAGTTTTATTGTTTTAGTTTCTGCACTTTCTCCTTTATGCTGCATTTTATAGTGCACTACCAGGTCTGTTTTTCTTGCTACTGCAGTGAAAACAGTATCGAGGCTTGCCGTTCCGAGTATAATATCCAAATCATCAGGAGTGCCAAGAGTGGAATACAGCACTTCTATGTTTTCATTAAACACCCGGGATTTGTCGGAGGCAAAACTACTGGCTGGTAAAGCGGTAGCCGTAGACAGGTAAAGAGCAGGCCTGAATAAGACAACAGCTCCTGTTACAAGTACTGAAAGAATCGTAAGAGAAACTATTTGTTTCCACCATATTTTTATCAGGTCAAATATATCCGGCATAAACAATTATTGTTTTATGATAAATTAAATCACCCGTACATTCCTGCTGAAACTTTCTTCAAGTGAAATAAACGTTTCAGTCCTTTCTATTCCTTTTATCTTTTGCAACTGATCGTGCAGCACATACCGCAGTTGAGTAATGTCTTTGCAAACAATTTCTGCAAACATACTATAGTTGCCAGTGGTATAATTAAGCCGAACGATCTCAGGAATCTTTTGCAACTCCCTGGCAACCGTGTCATACAGCGAACTTTCCTTCAGGTAAATACCTATAAAGGCTATCACATCATATCCCAGTAATTTTATATCTGCCTTTAGCCGGGTGCCTGTTACAATACCGGCATCCTGTAATTTTTTAATCCGGACATGTATGGTTCCCCCCGAAACAAAAAGTTTTTTCCCTAGATCGGCATA
The DNA here is from genome assembly GCA_016719815.1 of Chitinophagaceae bacterium. Classification (GTDB taxonomy): domain Bacteria; phylum Bacteroidota; class Bacteroidia; order Chitinophagales; family Chitinophagaceae; genus JJ008. Next base: position 13,791 of record JADJYK010000024.1, read on the forward strand.
CGAGATGGTCGCATCTCCCATCATATGTTGAATGATCTGCAGGTCAAGTTTGTCAATATTCAATTTATCGGTCATTGTAAAATAATTTTTTGAAAATTTTTATTATTTGTGACAAATATTTAAACAATTTCTATACTTGCAAAATAATTATTGAAAATTTTGGAACAAAAGAGCGATTTGACATAAATTTGTGTCAACAAAACCTGCTGAATGCAGGAAGTTCTTAAAAATACACTGTGGGGTGATGAAATTGCGTAAGCATGGCAGACATGCCCTCTTGTCTCGGGGGTGGGGAAAACAGGATAAACGTTGCATAACGCCGATCCACTGACGAGTGGACCGACTGGGGTTGACCACCAGTAGGTTGAGAGTAGCTCTCTCTATTCATTTGTGTAACAGCTAACTGCCCCGTGGAGGTTCGAACCCTCCCCTACAGCTTTTAAAAGCCTTCGTTAAAAAACGGAGGCTTTTTGTTTTACAAGACAGGATGTCTCCGTTTTATGCAAACAGTTTGCCCTTATGCTTAAGCACAAGGGCTCTCTACTACAATCAATACAGTTGGCAATTTACCGGGTTTTAAATAGCTTACATCATTAACGCACACTATGAGAAGAATATCTTTTCTTTCGTCTGTTATACTCTTTTCAGTATTTATTATTCTCTCCGGCAAAAGCTATTCCCAGCAATCTAAAGTTGAATCCTGCATCAGTGAAATGATGCAACAGTCGAAGGTTGCAGGCCTTTCTGTTGCTGTAGTTAAGCACAGCAGATTGATATATACTCGTTCCTTCGGGCTGAAAGATCTGGAAAGCAAAGCACCGCTTTCAAATGACTGTATTTTTCGCATCGCTTCCATTTCTAAGTCTTTTTCTGCCACATCTATTATGCAACTTGTTGAGGCTAAAAAAATTATCGCTTGATGATGATGTAAGCAACCTGGTGGGCTTCAAAGTACGAAACCCTAAACATCCCGAAACAGTTATCACACTCAGGATGATGCTGTCACATCGTTCTTCTATTAACGACAGCGAGGATATTTTACGCTGGATGCCATTAATCCCGACAAGAATACCAACTGGGCTAAATGCTATAATGATTATGAACCCGGAAAGGGCTACCAGTATTGCAATCTGAATTATAATATGACGGGAGCGATCATTGAAAAAATATCCGGCGAACGGTTTGATCAGTATGTAAAACGCCATATTCTTGACCCGCTGCAACTCTACGGCGGCTATTGCGTAGACTCTTTGGACAAAACCCTGTTTGCCTCTATTTATGAATACAATGCAGACTCTGCAAAGTTTATTGCTTCACCGGCAGCATATAATCCCCGCAGTGCAGAAATTGCTAATTATACAATGGGCTACAGTACTCCTGTGCTTTCACCGACAGGTGGTATGAAAATTTCAGCAACGGACCTGGCCCGTTATATGACGATGCATATGAATTTGGGTAAATACATGGGTACAAGGATAATAGCAAAGAAGAGTGCTCTGGTGATGCAAACTCAGCTTTCTGAGGAGGAAGCTTATGGGCTGGCCATCAGCACAACAGATAAGCTTATTCCCGGAAAAACAATGAAAGGCCACACCGGCGTTGCATACGGCTTATACAGTGCCATGTTTTTTCACCCGAAAGAAAAGTTTGGTATTGTTGTCATCAGCAACGGCTGTCATCCCGGCTATTCCGACGGGTTTAATACGGTGATACGGAAAACGGTGGAATGCTTGTATAAGAATTTGATTAGTAAATAAACAAAAAAGCAATACCAGGAATACCTGGATTGGGTTGACAGGCAATTTGATAATCGTGTTAAGCCCGACAGCCCGGTAGGCGAAAAAGTGCAGGTGGCACTTTTGCTGATTAAGCAATATGAAGACCTGCATTATCCTGTTCCCGTACCGAACCCCATTGAAGTTATCAAACTAAAAATGCCGGACCTGGGTTTGAAGAATAAAGATCTGGTGGGTAAGGTGAGAAGTAAAGGTTATGTTTCTGCACTTTTAAACAAACGCAAGCCGCTTACAATAGAGTTAGCAATGCTTTTTCACAAAGAAAAGAATTGAGTATTCCGGCTGAAGTTTTTTTAGCGTAGCCTGAACTCTGGTTCAAGTAACCGGTTAGGGATAAAAAAGCCTTGTAAAATTTGATTTACAAGGCTTCATTTTTTCCGCTCCCCCAAGTGAAATTAACTTGAACCAGATTATTGAGGATCTGCAGGTTATTTATACGCTTAGCGTTTTATAAACCGTGGCAAAAAAAGTTTACTAATAGAAAACTTTTTATTATCTTTGTATTGTGTTTAATATCATAACCAGAAAGACTTTGCTGGACTACTGTAAGAAGTATCCGGCTGCTGCAACGGCACTGCAGGAGTGGTATCATGAACTGGTGAATTGTGATTTTAAAAACTTTAATGAACTAAAAAAGTATACGGAAATGCCAGCCTTGTTGCAGATAATAGGGTAGTTTTTAATATCATGGGAAATAAATACAGGCTGGTTGTAAGGATTGTGTTTGATTTTAAAGCCATCCAGGTAAAATGGTTCGGAACACATGCCGAATATGATAAGATAGATGTTACTACTATTCAGTATAAAAAGAAATAATTATGGAACTTAAAATAATAAAAACAAAAAGCAATACAAGGAATACCTGGATTGGGTTGACAGGCAATTTGATAATCGTGTTAAGCCCGACAGCCCGGTAGGTGAAAAAGTGCAGGTGGCACTTTTGCTGATTAAGCAATATGAAGACCTGCATTATCCTGTTCCCGTACCGGACCCCATTGAAGTTATCAAACTAAAAATGCTGGACCTGGGTTTGAAGAATAAAGATCTGGTGGGTAAAGTGGGAAGTAAAGGTTATGTTTCTGCGCTTTTAAACAAACGCAAACCACTTACAATAGAGTTAGCAAGGCTTTTTCACAAAGAATTGAGTATTCCTGCTGAAGTTCTTTTAGCGTAACTGGATCTCCGGTTCAATTATCCGGTAAGGGTAAAATAAAAAACCTTGTAAAAATTTGATTTACAAGGCTTCATTTTTCCGCTCCCCTTATTGACGAAAGATGCAGCTATCAGCAATTATGGAACACCTTAAACATTTTGTAAATCAAAATATTAATAGCTTTAAAAAGCAGAGAGTCTTTTAGCCTAAAGAATCTATATACTTAACAATTAATTGAATCTGTTTCTTTTCTGATTCAGCAGATAGAATTTGGTCCATTACTTCAGTTTGCTCTCCTTTTGGTAATCTCTTAAACTTATTGAATACATCTGCATCTTTGAACACCTCTATAATTTTATTCTTATCAATACACTCTTTAGGATCGTCCAGGTATAAGGTTACTGATACAAAATCACCTCCCTTTTTATTAATGGCTTTGCGGATGCTGTCATTAATAGATATGATTTTATCAGCACCCTTAATTGGGGCTAAGTTTCTTTTTTCAATTGTGTGACCATCAACGGACCCTGACACTTTTATTTCACCCCACTTTCCTTTGATTTCTTTGGTTCCTGGAATTTCTAAATGATACGTCCAGGCACCCTTTCCGGGTACGTACTTCAGTTCAAGTCTTTTGTTTTTTACCAGATACTGCATAAACCATTATTTGGTTTAGTATAAAAACAACAGGAAATTAGTATAGTTTAGAAATAAAAAAAGGTTACACTATTAAAGTATAACCGTTATATCTTTTTTCTGCTCCCCCTGTTGGACTTGAACCAACGACCCTCTGATTAACAGTCAGATGCTCTAACCAACTGAGCTAAGGAGGAATACCTTTTCCGTTTAAGGGACTGCAAAAATAGGGGATATTCAGTCTTTGAACAAAAGCTGAACTGAAAAACAACAGAAAAATTATCAGTTAACACCTGCCTCATACATTGAGCCAGAGGCCTCTATAATATAAAACTTGCCTTTGGCAGACACCATAAACCGGGTTTTATCAAAAGGAACCACTCCCGCCTTTTGCCGGCCACCACTTACCAGTTCTGTAATGTACAAACTGCCGTCATTCTCAATAGTATATAGCTTGCCGGCCAAAGTGGCTCCGGCTATACTATTAGCCCATGCGTTACTTGTGCCTACCTTTTTCCTGTTGCCATCTGCCTCGCTTGTTTGCTACAGACTGCCGTCTTTTTCAATACTGTATAATTTTCCGGCAGCTTCAAACAGGTGTTGGGTGCTGGCAAATTCAGCTTTCCCGATCCGGAGCTTCACCCCCGTATTGGCATTGGTAGCATACAGGGCACCATTTGATTCTATGGTAAAGAGATAACCATACGTGGCAATGCCCACTATGGTATTAGCCCAATCTCCGGCCTCCCCCTAATCTTTCCATTCTCCGCTGTCCGGGTTTATCCGGAACAGGCTGCCGTCCTTTCTATGGTGAAAACACTCTTGCTCCCGGCATATAACTGTACCGTATTGACATAACTCACTGTATCAATTTGTGACCATGTACCCGCTGTGGGATCTGTCTTATATAACTGGCCTGACTGCTCTATAGAATACAATACCCCGTTGGTGGCTGCGGCAAACTTAGTGTGTGACCATGTACCCGGAACGTTTACCTGCCGCCAGGTTACCGACTGCGCATGGATTAGTATGCCAATAGCATTGCAGGCACCAGTAATAATATCTTTTGTTTTCATTATGGTTATTTGATGAAAATTAATGGAAGATATTAAACATACCACCTTTTTCTTCCATGCCTACATAAACAGCCTCATCCCTGATTTCCACAGGCCAATGCTTCAGGTAATAGCCTTCGCCACTTACATTCCGGCCATTCTGCATGCTGAACTTTATACCGGTGTAGCGGACAAACCACATGGCCCAGCGCATCTATATATCCACAGCCAGAATGCCGCCGGCATGTGGGCACTTATACGCAAATGCAAACAATTTATCATTGTACCTGCCAACGCATATTTTCTTTCCAGTACTTCTGCAACTGTAATGCTATTTGCAGCAAAACTGCAGTTCATTAATATGGCCGGCCACTTTGTGCCAGGTAATTTTTTTCCGACATCAGCACATGAATTCTGTTTTGTAGGGATACCTTTTATGCGGTAGCCTCTTTACCTTATCCAGTATCGTTTTACGGAGAGTGTTAAGATTTCTTCTCTCTATTGCCGCCACAAAACTGCGTTGTCATTAGTTTCATAATTCCACCTCTCATAGAGGTCCTGCAGCATTTCCTGTTTGGTATCGTCACCAAGCCATTGATCAAAAGTGGTTTGTTCGTAAAGGTCCATCTTATTGAATATAGTAAGAATAGGCTTATCTGGCGCACTTAGCTCCTGCAGGGTTTTGTTAACTACCGCAATCTTGGTCTTCATAATTGGGATGAGAGATATCCACCACATGCATAATATGTCGGCCTCCCGCACTTCATCCAATGTGCTTTTAAACTCCACAAGGTGATGGGGCAGTTTGCGGATAAACCAACTGTATCGCTCAGTAAAAAGGGAGTGTTTTCATAAACCACTTTGCTTGTAGTTGTGTCGAGAGTGGCAAAAAGCTATTCTCGGCAAAAACATCCCTTTGCTTAGTAAATTCATCAGGGTACTCTACCCACATTGGTATAACCAACCAACGCCACATGTATGAATTCACCCCTGTTCCTTGCGCTGTGTGAATGCCTGTTTGTCTATTCCCGGAAAGCTTTTTGCGCAACAGTGGAAATTTTATCCCTACAATACGGCGGTCGGTTTCAATCTCTGTTTCACCAGGTCCTCTTGTGCCTACCGCCACTCCAGCCTTTCCAGGTGTTTCCACATCCCACGCAGGCGGGGCAAAATATATTGATATTGTGCCAACTCCACTTGTGCCTTAGCTTGCGCAGCTTTATTCTTCGAGCAAACAATGTCGAGAATGAGGTCGTTGCAGTGAATAGTCTTTACCTTCAGGGTTTTTTTCAATATTGTTTATTTGAGCCCCGCCTGTCATCATCAAAATGATAATTCTGACATCCTTATCCTGAGATATTGCCGTATCTCTTCCAGTCTTCCTTTACTAATAAAAGTCCGGGTCGATGCGACAGTTTTTGGGTAAAGCGTTTAATCGTTACTGCTCCGGCAGTTTCCGCCTAGAAAGAGCCAGTCCTCAAGGTACCCTTGCACCTGTTGATCCGTTTTGATCCTGCTGTACCAGCCCCACCAGTACTGCTTTTCTTCGTTCTGTATTTTATTTCTTTTATCAAGTATTTCAGAAAAATCCTCTCGATACCGAAAGGATATGCAAAGGTAAATTCACAATGACTTGAGATAAAAAGCGGTTCGTTATTTACAAGAACCGCTTTTTATGATAAATAATGTAACGGCGATTATAAACCGCTTAGTGTAAGGCCAATAGAGAAGGGCTGAACCGGGGCCAGAGCCATCTTTAAACAGCGGCAACTGGTAGCTGCCATACAGGCTAAAATGCCCGTAACCAAGCCTCACCATACCGGATATTCTTGTTTTATTAAAGAACTGTTTGCTAGCCTCCTTCATCACATAATCATTCAGCAAGTTGCCGTTTTTATCCTGCAGCTTGCGTTACGGGTGTGTGCATTTAGCAGGGTGCCCACTTTACACCTATAGCAGCTTTTACACCACTTCCGGTTTCTTGGTTTGACGAAAAAGCGAAACTCAACCGGCGCTTCCAGGTAGACTGTTGCCAGTTTTGTTTTCTTGAAGTGGTTGGTGTCTGGAACATTGGCAAAATGAATAGATGATGTATTTTCTTTTATACCCACATTGGTTTTAGTAAAGCGATATGACTGCTACCAATACCAGGGCCAATAGCAATACTGAGTTTTGGGTTCGTCTTAAAGGGAAAAATTTAAATACAAAATAGGCGTTGAAACTCTTTGACAACCCCTTTGATTGATGGTATCTGGAATGCCAGCCCAGTTTGTATAGCCCAGTTGCAGCATCAGGTGGTTTGCCCTGTTGCCAAGGTTGGGCTTTTCTTTTCTTTCCAGAGGGTGTAGGGGTTTCCTGCAGCATATACTCCTGACACTAAAAACAACTGATTACTAATGCAAAAATCTTCTTCATGGTAAGACTTGAGGGCATCATAAAATATATTTTTTCTTTCGGTTAAAGATTGGTTAAGAAGGTACATCACTAATATTTACTATTTTTGCAACCCTAACCGTTTCCAAAAACTAACCGGAATGGACCCTTAGCTCAGACGGTTAGAGCATCTGACTCATAATCAGAGGGTCGCTGGTTCGATCCCAGCAGAAATCCACTTAAGCGCGAGGGTTTCCAAACAATACCAATTTGAAACCCTTTTTTCATTTGTAAAAATCATTAGCTACCACCAAAGGGGTAAGAAGGACAAACCTGTTCATGCTTACAGTTATAGAACCTATTTCATCTCCTTTTATCTAACAAATTCTTTATTTATGCTTTGACGGGTTCGGTAACAGCTGTCACTTCCTCACGAACTAGTAACCAGTCAACCCTATTCATATTTCTCTTCGCCTTCAGCAAGGGAAGCCTAACACTGTCTGGTACAGCCTGAAACAGGTTTAGCGGGCACAATTCCGGATGGTTCGCTTCTATCTCCACATTGGCGATGGAAGTGAGATAATCCCGCCATGCTGTTTTATTGCTGGTGGGTAGAGACGGTTATCGTTGGGCATTGTTACGGTAAGCACGGTGGTGTTGCGGTCGATGCGGGCTAAATCGCCTGTACCTCTTTGGCATTACCAGCACCACTTTCCATACTTTAATGGCACAGTAATATTGCCACCAGCAGCTATTATTCAGCAATCCGTTGGCATTATAACCACCACGTCCATAGCCGCTGGTGGCAATGTAAGCTTCGCTGTTGCCCCCCAGAAGGGTGCGTTGCGTACATAATCTTCCAACCCTCCCATGGGCCCTGGTTGAGGTTTGAAAGCCGCGGAATCATATTGGTCATCAGAAAGGTGGAGCTGTTGGCAGCCACGGCGGTGGCACACGGTCGCCAGACGGACAATTGTGTCCCCGGTCGAAACCTGTGCCGTTGTAGTGGGCATCTTCAACACGAAACCAGCCAGCAGGAAGACTGGCATCGGCACGAAAATCATCTTGTCGCGGAGTGTTGCCCATATCTTCGCTCTGCAGGTGCCAGGCTGCCCATAAAGGTATTGCACGGCCGCTGCTGTAGCCAAGTCGATAGTAAGTGTTGGCTTTTAAATAATTTTCGGGATATGAGGCTGATGGTCGCGCATTGGTTGGATTACCCGGGCGCAAATAGGATCATTTTCGCCAACCACCACTGGTGGAATAGGTGCTGGTGGGGCTGCTATCCGAACCTCTTTACAGGCAGCCAGAGAAACAGCACTGCTCACAGCCACGAGTATATTCGCAGCATTTCTATGGTAAGCGTAAGAAGGGATTTAGAAACTTGGTTTTCTTTTAATGTTTGAAAATGCAGGGTATTTAAGAGATGGCCAAATGATGATCTGTCTGGGTCCGATATAAACATTAATACTTCATTATTACGGATTATCTTATAAAATTATTGCGCCGCGACTTGTTCTTGCCACACCGAAGAAATGACAGTGAAGCTCTTCTGCACTACTATTTATTTAGCTTCCGTTGTTCCCCGCACACCCACCATAAGCTTTTTATATTGCCACGCCATTGCGGCAACATTCTCACCAGCATTATTTCTTTCTTTAGTTGCAGTGCTGTAATTCCAATCGCCACATAAAACAACCACACAATAGGTTGTGGTAAAAAGAAAGCCAGCACAAGGAATATAGCCTGCGATATGGCCGCCAGTTTGGCCATATAAGTATGAAAACCCGAAGGTCTTGCATCCAGAAAGCATAACTCCGTTTGCACCAGAAACAGTGCAAATAATGCTCCTCTACGTGAATAAGATGTGAACGGATAAAACAGGATGTACTACAAATAAATGCAATGTGGCAGCAAATACGGTAAGATCATCCCCGATGGAATCGAGCTCTTGAAGCAAACTTGCTGGTTACTTTGTATTTCCTCGCAAGAAATCCATCAATCGAATCTGCCAAAAACTTGGATTACCAGTAACCATACTTAAACAACTGGACATTGTCTGAAAAAGAAGCGCCATCAATACCGGTGCCGTGCTAAACACCCTGTACATGGTGATGCCGTTAATAATATAATAGCTGGATGCGATGATGACGGTGTTGCATATACCAGCAATGAAGCAAAGCTACGCATGAAAT
>JADJYK010000025.1 GCA_016719815.1 Chitinophagaceae bacterium
CAATTGAAGAGTTCTGCCAATATAAGGATTACAATATGATGTTGTTTCCGGCAGTTACGATAACTACCATTAATAAGCGAAAGCCATGATAAAGGCTTTTTGTTCCCTTATCCCTGCTTTTTTGTTTTCACTTCTTTATTTTGGGCTTTTTCTTATTGTGACCTGAGGTCACATTCAAGGTCACATAAAGAAAAAGCGTCACGGTTTAATAATTCGTAACGCTTTGATTATCTGGCTCCCCTGTTGGACTTGAACCAACGACCCTCTGATTAACAGTCAGATGCTCTAACCAACTGAGCTAAGGAGGAATACCTTTCCGTTTAGGGACTGCAAAAATAGGGATATTCAGTCTTTGAACAAAAGCTGAACTGAAAAACAACAGAAAATTATCAGTTAACACCCGCTCTCACACATTGAGCCAGAGGCCTCTATAATATAAAACTTGCCTTTGCAGACACCATAAACCGGTTTTATCAAAAGGAACCACTCCTGCCTTTTGCCGGCTACCACTACCAGTTCTGTAATGTACAAACTGCCGTCATTCTCAATAGTATATAGCTTGCCGGCCAAAGTGGCTCCGGCTATACTATTAGCCCATGCGTTACTTGTGCCTACCTTTTCCTGTTGCCATCTGCCTCGCTTGTTTCATACAGACTGCCGTCTTTTTCAATACTGTATAATTTTCCGGCAGCTTCAAACAGGTGTTGGGTGCTGGCAAATTCAGCTTTCCCGATCCGGAGCTTCACTCCCGTATTGGCATTGGTAGCATACAGGGCACCATTTGATTCTATGGTAAAGAGATAACCATACGTGGCAATGCCCACTATGGTATTAGCCCAATCTCCGGCCTCCCCTAATCTTTTCCATTCTCCGCTGTCCGGGTTTATCCGGAACAGGCTGCCGTCCTTTTCTATGGTGAAAACACTCTTTGCTCCCAAGCATACAACTGTACCGTATTGACATAACTCACTGTATCAATTTGTGACCATGTACCCGCTGTGGGATCTGTTCTTATATAACTGGCCTGACTGCTCTATAGAATACAATACCCGTTGGTGGCTGCGGCAAACTTAGGTGTGTGACCATGTACCCGGAACGTTTACCTGCCGCCAGGTTACCGACTGCGCATGGATTAGTATGCCAATAAGCATTGCAGGCACCAGTAATAATATCTTTTTTGTTTTCATTATGGTTATTTGATGAAAATTAATGGAAGATATTAAACATACCACCTTTTTCTTCCATGCCTGCATAAACAGCCTCATCCCTGATTTCCACAGGCCAATGCTTCGGTAATAGCCCTTCGCCACTTACATTCCGGCCATTCTGCATGCTGAACTTATACCGGTGTAGCGGACAAAACCACATGGCCCAGCGCATCTATATATATCCAATAGCCAGAATGCCGCCGGCATGTGGGCACTTATACGCAAATGCAAACAATTTATCATTGTACCTGCCAACGCATATTTTCTTTCCAGCCACTTCTGCAACTGCAATGCTATTTGCAGCAAACTGCAGTTCATTAATATGGCCGGCCACTTTGTGCCAGGTAATTTTTTTTCCGGACATCAGTACATGAATTCTGTTTTGTAGGGATACCTTATGCGGTATAGCTCTCTTACCTTATCCAGTATCGTTTTACGGAGAGTGTTAAGATTTCTTCTCTCTATTGCCGCCACAAAAACTGCGTTGTCATTAGTTTCATAATTCCACCTCTCATAGAGGTCCTGCAGTATTTCCTGTTTGGTATCGTCACCAAGCCATTGATCAAAAGTGGTTTGTTCGTAAAGGTCCATCTTATTGAATATAGTAAGAATAGGCTTATCTGCCGCACTTAGCTCCTGCAGGGTTTTGTTAACTACCGCAATCTGGTCTTCATAATTGGGATGAGAGATATCCACCACATGCAGTAATATGTCGGCCTCCCGCACTTCATCCAATGTGCTTTTAAAACTCTCCACAAGGTGATGGGGCAGTTTGCGGATAAAACCAACTGTATCGCTCAGTAAAAAGGGAGTGTTTTCATAAACCACTTTGCTTGTAGTTGTGTCGAGAGTGGCAAAAAGCTTATTCTCGGCAAAAACATCCCTTTTGCTTAGCAAATTCATCAGGGTACTCTTACCCACATTGGTATAACCAACCAACGCCACACGTATGAATTCACCCCTGTCTTTACGTTGTGTGAATGCCTGTTTGTCTATCTCGGCAAGTTTTTTTGCGCAACAGTGAAATTTTATCCCGTACAATACGGCGGTCGGTTTCAACTCTGTTTCACCAGGTCCTCTTGTGCCTATACCGCCACCCAGCCTTTCCAGGTGTTTCCACATCCCACGCAGGCGGGGCAAAATATATTGATATTGTGCCAACTCCACTTGTGCCTTAGCTTGCGCAGTTTTGGCCCTTCGGGCAAAAATGTCGAGAATGAGGTCGCTGCGGTCAATAGTTTTTACCTCCAGGGTTTTTTTCAATATTGTTAATTTGAGCCCGCTCAGTTCATCATCAAAAATGATAATTCTGACATCCTTATCCTGGATATATTGCCGTATCTCTTCCAGTTTTCCTTTACCAATAAAAGTCCGGCTGTCTGGATGCGACAGTTTTTGTGTAAAGCGTTTAATCGTTACTGCTCCGGCAGTTTCTGCCAGAAAGGCCAGCTCCTCAAGGTACTCTTGCACCTGTTGATCCGGTTTGATCCTTCTGTACCAGCCCCACCAGTACTGCTTTTCTTCGTTCTGTATTTTATTTCTTTTATCAAGCATTTCAGAAAAATCCCTTCGATAAGCCGAAAGGATATGCAAAGGTAAATTCACAATGACTTCCGGCATAAAAAAGCGGTTCGTTATTTACAAGAACCGCTTTTTATGATAAATAATGTAACGGCGATTATAAACCGCTTAGTGTAAGGCCAATAGAGAAGGGCCGAACTTCTGGGCCAGAGCCATCTTTAAACAGCGGCGTAAACTGGTAGCTGCCATACAGGCTAAAATGCCCGTAACCAAGCCTTACCATACCGGATATTCTTGTTTTATTAAAGAACTGTTTGCTAGCCTCCTTCATCACATAATCATTCAGCAAGTTGCCGTTTTTATCCTGCAGCTTGGTGTTACGGGTGTGTGCATTTAGCAGGGTGCCCACTTTTACACCTATAGCAGCTTTTACACCACTTCCGGTTTCGGGGTTTGACGAAAAGCGAAACTCAACCGGCGCTTCCAGGTAGACTGTTGCCAGTTTTGTTTTCTTGAAGTGGTTGGTGTCTGGAACATTGGCAAAATGAATAGATGATGTATTTTCTTTTATACCCACATTGGTTTTAGTAAAAGCGATATGATCGCTACCAATACCAGGGCCAATAGCAATACTGAGTTTTGGGTTGGTCTTAAAGGGAAAATCAAACATAAAATAGGCGTTGAAACTCTTTGACAACCCCTTTTGATTGATGGTATCTGGAATGCCAGCCCAGGTAGTATAGCCCAGTTGCAGCATCAGGTGGTCATTTGCCCTGTTGCCAAGGTTGGGCTTTTCTTTTTTCTTTCCAGAGGGTGTAGGGGTTTCCTGCGCATATACTCCTGACACTAAAAAACAACTGATTACTAATGCAAAAATCTTCTTCATAAGTCTTGTTATGGCCGCAAATATATTTTCTTTCGGTTAAAGATTGGTTAAGAAGGTATAATAATTAATATTTACTATTTTGCAACCCCTAACGGTTTCCAAAACTAACCGGAATGGACCCTTAGCTCAGACGGTTAGAGCATCTGACTCATAATCAGAGGGTCGCTGGTTCGATCCCAGCAGGGTCCACTCTTGGAAAGAGGGTTTCAAACAATACAATTTGAAACCCTTTTTCATTTGTAAAAATCATTAGCTACCACCAAAGGGGGGGGTAAGAAGGACAACCTGTTAAGGCTTACAGTTATAGAACCTATTTCATCTCCTTTTATCTAACAAATTCTTTATTTATGCTTTGACGGGTTCGGTAACAGTAGCTGTCACTTCCTCACGAACTAGTAACCAGTCAACCCTATTGATATACTTTCGCCTTCAGCAAGGGCCGCACACTGTCTGGCACAGCCTGAAACAGGTTTAGCAGCACACCTGATGCATTCGCTTCTATCTCCACATTGGTGATGGAAGTGAGATAATCCCGCCATGCTGTTTTATTGCTGGTGGTGTAGAGACGGTTATCGTTGGGCATTGTTACGGTAAGCACGGTGGTGTTGCGGTCGATGCGGGCCAAATCGCCTGTACCCTTTGGCATTACCAGCACCACTTTCCATACTTTGGCCGGCACAGTAATATTGCCACCAGCAATAGTATTCAGCAATCCGTTGGCATTATAACCACCACGTCCACAGCTGCCGGTGGCAATGTAAAGCTTCGCTGTTGCCCCCAGAAGGGTGTTGCGTACATAATCTTCCAACCCCTCCCATGGGCCCTGGTTGAGGTTTGGTGCTTGCGGAATCATATTGGTCATCAGAAAGGTGGAGCTGTTGGCAGCCACGGTGGTGGTACGGTCGCCAGACGGACAATTGTGTCCCCTGTCGAAACCTGTGCCGTTGTAGTGGGCATCTTCAACACGAAACCAGCCAGCAGGAAGACCGGCATCGGCACGAAAATCATCTTGTCGCGGAGTGCTGCCCATATCTTCGCTCTGCAGGTGCCAGGCTACCCATAAAGGTATTGCACGGCTGCTGCTGTAGCCAAGTCGATAGTAAGTGTTGTCTTTTAAATAATTTTCGGGATATGAGGCTGATGGCTGCGCATTGGTTGGATTACCCAAGTAAATAGGATCATTTTCGCCAACCACCACTGGTGGAATAGGTGTTGGTGTGGGGCTGCTATCCGAACTCTTTTTACAGGCAGCTAGGAGAAATAGCACTGCTGGCAGCCACGAGTATATTCGCAGTATTTTCATGGTGGAAAGGTAAGAAGGGATTTAGAAACTTGCTTCTTTAATGTTTGAAAATGCAGGGTATTTAAGAGATGCACAAATGATGATCTGTCTGGGTCCGATAAACATTAATATTTTATTATTACGGATTATCTATAAAAAATTATTGCGCCGTGACTTGTTCTGCCACACCGAAGAAAATGACAGTGAAGCTCTTCTGCACAATTATTTATTTAGCTTCCGTTGTTCCCTGCACACCCACCATAAGCCTTTTACATTGCCACGCCATTGCGGCAACATTCTCACCAGCATTATTTCTTCTTTTAGTTGCAGTGCTGTAATTCCAATCGCCACATAAAACAACCACACAATAGGTTGTGGTAAAAAGAAAGCCAGCACAAGGAATATAGCCTGCGATATGGCCGCCAGTTTGGCCATATAAGTATGAAAACCCGAAGGCCTGCCATACATCCAGAAAGCATAACCCGTTTGCACCAGAAACAGTGCAAATAATGCTCCCAGCGGAATAAGATGTGAACGGATAAAAACAGGATGTACTACAAATAAACCCAATGTGGCAGCAAATACGGTAAGATCATCCCCGATGGAATCGAGCCTTGTGCCAAACTTGCTGGTTACTTTGTATTTCCTCGCAAGAAATCCATCAATCGAATCTGTAAAAAAACTGATTACCAGTAACCACTTAAACAAACTGACATTGTCTGTAAAAAGAAGCGCCATCAATACCGGTGCCGCCAACACCCTGTACATGGTGATGCCGTTAATAATATAATAGCTGATGCGATGATGACGGTGTTGCATATACCAGCAATGAAGCAAAGCTATACATGAAATTACAGCATAAACAGGATTATACATAACAACAAAAAAGCGGCACAATGCCGCTTCTGTTTCTGTATCTCTCAAATAAAAACTAAACTTACTCTGCTTCAGCCACCACTTCTTTTACCTCAGGTATCATTCTTTTCATCATACCCTCTATGCCTGCCTTCAATGTTATCATTGATGAAGGACAACCGCTGCAGCTGCCCTGCATCATCAGGTTAACCACTCCCGCATTGTAGCTTTTGAACTGTATGGCGCCACCGTCCATTTCAACAGCAGGACGCACATAACTATCAAGCAATTCTTTTATACGCACTACCACATCTTCATCATCGGCACTTACGGTATTGCTGCTCTCCTGTTTTACGGTGGCTAGCTCTTCTTCATTAATTACCGCCTTACCTTCTTCCAGGTAATCTTTTAAAAACTGTCGCACAGAAGGTATTACGTCGCTCCATTCTGTTTCGGCGGTTTTGGTAAGGGTAACAAAATTGCTGGCAATAAATACAGCCCGTATAAACGGAAATGCAAACATTTCCTGCGCCAACGGCGAAGGCTTTGCACTTGCCACATCAGGGAAATCAATGCTCTTTCCGGGATACAGGAGTTTGTTGGCTACAAACTTCATGGTTTCCGGATTTGGGGTCATTTCTGTATAAATACTGATGATTGGATTGCCTGTTTTAATCATAACTCACGGTATTAGGTTGCAAAAATAATAACATTTGCCGGTGATAACTTACGAAGGAAGGAATGAAATAGAGACTTGTTGCTGGTGACCTGTAGCCGACAGCAAGCAGGCAATAGCTGCTTTTACGTTTATTTGCATAAAATTTACCTGCCCATGCAAAAAATGTATCACCTGGGAACTTGCACGACCTGTCAGGCTATTATTAAAGAAACGAGAATTGAACATACTGGCATTCCCATGCAGGATATCAAACTTGAAAAAATTACTCCCCTGCAACTGGATGAAATGAAAAAGATGAGTGGCAGCTACGAGTCTCTTTTCAGCCGGCGTGCACTTAAGTACAAAGAATTGGGAATGAAGGATAAACAACTGCACGAAGAAGATTACAGACAGTATATATTGCAGGAATACACCTTCCTGAAACGGCCTGTTGTGATACTTAACAAAGATATTTTCATGGGTAACGATAAAAAACTATACAGCGCTTAAAAGAGGCTGTACAGAAGTTGTAGATTAATAGAGAATACAGGTTGCTACATCAGCAGCAGTATCAGCAGTTGTGCCGCCACTATCCGCAGTATCATGGTAAGCGGATATACCGTTGCATATGTAACCGAAGGAATATCACTGTTGGTCATTCTTGTAGCAAAGGCCAGTGCCGGTGGATCGGTAGAAGCTCCAGACAACAAGCCGCATATCTCGAAATATGTTTTCTTAAAATACTTACGGGCAATAAAACCAATTATTAATAATGGCACTACTGTAATAATAACTCCCATGCCAATCCATACCCACCCACGGCCGTCTGAAATGCAACCGACAGATTTTTACCACTGCTCAATCCCACACTGGCAAGAAACAAGCTAATACCCAACTCCTGATCATCATATTAGCGCTGCTGGTTGTGTAATTGTTCAGGTAAAGCAGGTTGCCAAACCGGCTGAGAGCCAGTGCCACAATCAGTAGACCACCGGCCATTCCAATTTTAACCGCAACCGGCATATTTGGGAAATAAAATGGCACACTACCAAGTATTACACCCAGCACAATACCCATAAAGATGGGTGCCAGGTCGGGCACTTCCAGTTTCTTTAATGAGTTGCCCAGTATTTCAGTTGCGATTTTTACTTCTTCTTCCGTCCCCACCACTTTTACAGTATCGCCCAGTTGAAAAAACATATCTCCATGCGGAACCATTTCAATCCCAGCCCTGTTGATGCGGGCAAAAGTAAACTCATGTCCTTCCAACTCGGGAATATCTCCAATCCTTTTATGTGTAATGCTTGTTTTTGTTACCACTATATTCCTGGCTATTAGGTCGCTGCCCTTGGCTGTTTTCAGATTTATTGGGCTTTCGGGTCCAACCAGCAGTTTCAATTGTTCCATTTCCTGCTTGGAAGCTACCACGAGTAACACATCCCCCGCAGAAAGTGTGATATCCGGTGTAGGAGTAATAATTTCCCCGTCATGCATCATTCTGGAGACAACGATGGGTTCTTTTAGCAGTTCAAACAGTTTGCGCAGCGGCTGTCCTTCCAGTTGTTTGTTCTCCAGGCTCAGATGCATGGATATTGGCCTGTTGGTTCTGAAGAGGCTTAGCTTGCGGTGCAGTTCCTGCTCTTCTTCAATGTTTATTTTAAACATCCGCTTCAGGATGAGCAATGCGCCAATGATACCAAACACACCCAGCGGATATGCGACCGCATATGCCAGTGTAATCAGCGACCTGTCGGAAGATGCTACATCCATGTCTCTTACGGCAGCTTGAGCTGCAGCAAGGCCAGGAGTATTGGTAACGGCCCCACTCATTACACCCGCCATTACAGAGATACTGTTGTTACTAAGCAAATACAATAATACTGTGATAAAAACACCTGTTGCCACAATGCCAAATGCCAGCAAATTATTGGTCATGGCATTCTTTTTTAAGGAAGCCCAAAAACCGGGCCCTACCTGTAATCCAATTGCATAAACAAAAAGGATGAGACCAAATTCCTTTATAAAATGTTCCGTTCCGGAATCTATTTCTATGCCCAGGTAAGAAAAAAGCAGTCCTGCAAATAATACCCAGGTAATACCCAACGATATTCCTGCAATTTTGATCCGGCCCAGCCATATACCAATAGCAATAACCAGCCCATAAATAACAACGGATTGTGCAATGGATGCTTTCGTAAAAAGATCACCTAACCATTCCGGCATAAAACAGATTTCAGTTCATCAATAATTTTAACCTTCTCCAGGGGGCGAACCCTAGTCCGCCGCACTGGAAAAGTATTCATTAGCAAGAGCCATCAGCCAGAGGTCATCCTATTTCCGGTTGCAGCCCCCAATGTTCGGGGGAACGCCACAAGGCGGAAAGGAGTAATTCACGCATAAAGAAAAATTCTTTAGGCAGTTTATCATACATTCTTTCAAACAGTTCTTCGTGTGAGAGCAGCTCCTGCTTACCTGGCTCACGGTCTACTGTCATAATTTTTGCGAATTCTTCTTTAGAGAAGTCTAATCCTGACCAGTCAATATCCTGGTAGCGGGGCATCCAGCCAATTGGACTTTCAACAGATGATGCATTACCATGTATCCTGTCCACAATCCATTTCAGCACCCTGATGTTATCACCAAACCCAGGCCACTGGAAGTTGCCGTTTTCGTCTTTACGGAACCAGTTTACACCGAAAATCCGTGGAGGGTTTGGAAGGTCACGGCCAAACTGTAACCAATGGTTTACATAATCGCCAATATGATAGCCCATGAAGGGCAGCATTGCGAATGGGTCGCGGCGCACCTTGCCTATTTCACCAAATGCAGCAGCAGTCATCTCGCTGCCCATTGTAGTGGCGAGATATACGCCAAAGTTCCAGTTAAACGACTGGTATACGAGCGGCACTCCTGTACTTCTTCTTCCGCCGAATATAAATCCTTCAATATGCACACCTTTCGGATTATCCCAGTCATTATCAATTGCCGGATTTTGATAAGCCGGCGCCGTAAACCTTGAGTTAGGGTGGGCGGCAGGTTTTCCGCTGTTTTTATCATATGGTTTACCGTGCCAGTCAGTTAGTCCGTCAGGCACTTCTTTAGTCATTCCTTCCCACCATACATCTCCGTCAGCGGTTACAGCCACATTGGTAAAGATGGTGTTGGCCTTGATGGTTTCCATGGCGTTGGGGTTGGTCTTATAGTTAGTTCCGGGAGCCACACCAAAGTAACCGGCTTCAGGATTGATGGCATACAGGTTGCCATCTTCCGACTTGTGAATCCAGGCGATATCATCACCCACTGTACTTACTTTCCAGCCATCAAAATCTTTTGGCGGAATAAGCATGGAAAAGTTTGTTTTACCGCATGCACTGGGAAAGGCAGCGGCGAGGTAAGTTTTTGTTTGGAGGGAGATTCCACACCCATTATCAGCATATGCTCAGCCAGCCAGCCTTCTTCTCTTCCCATTACAGATGCGATACGGAGGGCAAAGCACTTTTTACCCATAAGAGCATTTCCGCCATAACCGCTGCCATAAGAAATAATCAACCTTTCTTCTGGGAAATGAGAAATATATTTAACATCGGGGTTACAGGGCCACAAGTTGTCTTTTTGCCCTCCGCTAAGCGGGGCACCGACAGTATGTATACATTTTACATAGCTTTTCTTCTGCAGGTAAGGCATTACTTCCTGTCCCATGCGGGTCATGATGCGGGTATTTACCACCACATATTCAGAGTCGGTTATCTGCACGCCATATCTTGACAAAGGAGAACCAAGTGGCCCCATACAGAAAGGAATAACATACATGGTGCGTCCTTTCATGGAACCCATCATCAGATCCTGCAGTTTTTTCTTCATATCATTGGGCTCCATCCAATTGTTGGTAGGGCCGGCATCTTCTTTGCGCAGGCTGCAAATGAAGGTTTTGTCTTCTACACGGGCCACATCGCTGGGGTCGCTAAAGCATGCAAAACTATTAGGCCTTTTTCAGGATTTAGTTTAATAAATGTGCCTTTTTGAACCAGCAGGTTACAAAGGTTATCATATTCTTCCTTGGAGCCGTCGCACCAGTGTACGTTTTTTGCTTCCATGAAAGAGGCCATCTGTTTTACCCATGTTTCCAGTTCTGCCCGGGCAGGGGCTGTTTCCATTGTAAAAAATGAAGAGTTTTGTGACATAAAAATTGATTTAATACGGGGTTCAAAAAAAGGCAGGCAACCATTAGGAAACTGAACAGAAGATTGTTATTCAGCATTGCAAAGATGGGCAGAAGAACCAAACTTCATATTGCCAAATATCATAACCCTGCATGAGTTTAATTAGGCTGGCTGTTGGCACGAAGATAACAGTTCCCTCCCGATGGTTTGTACATTGTGTTTCATTACTTTATTAATATTTGAAAACCGAATAAAAAATAACTACCGTTATTCGGTGGTTAAAGTGTTTTGTACAGGTTTTACTTATAATGCCGGCTGTTTAGCAATGCAGAAAAAGGTGCTTTGCCTTGAAATAAACAATTACCACTATTGCCAGGGTAAACAGCCATGCTGCCACGATGAGCAATACAGAAAGAACAGTATTTTTTTTGCTTTCCATTTATTCAGTAACCCTTTTCAGTCGCAGGTTTGCAACCGGCGAAACAATAAGCGGAACTTTTCCACCACTACATTTCCCGAATCAAGCCCAAATGCTTTTTCCTCTGATAAGCTGACTTCTTTCAGCCAGAAATATAGTTTCATTACAATTCTTTCGAAGAACGGCAACTCATTATCCTGGCTCAGGTATTTTCCATTACAACAAATGAAAAGTCGCCGATTACATTATTCCTTTCGAGACTTTCATAACGGCTTCTCACATTCACTTCCCTGTTTTCCACCATATCTTCCACCACTTTGCGGAATAGCAAATTGATGCGTGGCTGCACCCTGAATCCAAGGCGAAAATCAACCCGTATAATGTCGTTGGGAATAATATGCGTTACTTTATATTCTTGTGTATAGGGATCATCGAGTGTTTCCACATGCACCAGCCAGTATATATCGGCCCGTTTGGGTTTGCGGTTCAGTATGGAATAGATTACTTTATGTTCTATCTCCCTTGTATTATCGGCACTGCTAAGATATACCAGATGTGTGGCATATTTGGGTACCGATTTATCATTACTCAGTTCTTGTATTTTAGGAATATATTGTTCAAGCCGCACAAACTCTACATATCTGTTTTAATTTTCCGTGCCCTGAACCAGGCATACATTACAATAAATAACAAGCCTCCAACCACCAGGGTTACATACCCACCGTGTGGAAACTTTTCAAGATTTGCATAAAAGAAACCAAACTCAATGGTGAGATACACTAAAAGATAGAGATATACCAGCACCGGTTTTCTTCTGTGCAGCACAAGGTAATTAGCAAACAGCATAGAGGTGGCTATCATAGTGGCAGTAATGGCCAATCCATAGGCGGCTTCCATATTAGTAGCTTTCTTAAAAAACAGCACAACGCCTATACACCCTGCAAACAGCAATGTATTTACAGCAGGCACATACAATTGGCCTTTTGTTTCTGTTGGATAATTAATTTTAAGTTTAGGCCACAGGTTAAGCCGTATCGCTTCACTTACCAGCGTGAAGGACCCGGATATTAAAGCCTGGCTGGCAATGATGGTAGCTGCGGTTGCAATACTTATTCCGAAATATAAGAACCAACCGGGCATTATTCCATAAAACGGGTTGAACCCTTTTTCAATCATTTCAGCAGTTATCATATCTCCATTATGATAGTGCAGCATCCATGCCGCCTGACCCATGTAATTGAGAATAAGACATGATTTTACCAGTATCCATGAATAACGGATATTCCATTTGCCACAGTGCCCCAAATCAGAATAAAGTGCTTCTGCCCCTGTCGTACACAGAAATACACCTCCCAGTATATAAAATCCTTTTGGATAGGTAATCAGCAGTTTTATGCCATAATACGGGTTGAGAGCTTTGAGGACAGACAGCTCCGAAAACAGGTTTACCAACCCCAGTGCGGCCAGCATCGTGAACCAGACAAGCATAACGGGCCCAAAAAAGCGGCCTATAAAGGCGGTACCAAACTGCTGCAGAAAGAACAGAACAGTAAGAATGCCAATTACAATCTATATTATAGTCCACTGGCTGATGTGCGCCAATGCCGGCACCTTCCGCAATCCTTCAATAGCAGATGTAACGGAAATTGGCGGGGTTATCATCCCATCGGCCAGCAAAGCAGCACCGCCTGCCATAGCAGGCAGCACCAGCCATTTTTTTCTGCGGCGATCCAGTGCAAACAGAGAAAATATACCTCCTTCACCCCTATTGTCGGCCTGTAAAGTAAGTATTACATACTTAATGGTGGTTTGAAGTGTAAGTGTCCATATAATACAGGACAGGGCCCCGATAACCAGTTCTTCTGAAATAACTTTTCCATTAATAATGGCATTATTAACATAGAGCGGGGATGTGCCGATGTCGCCAAAAATAATTCCCAATGCGATGAGCAACCCGGCAGGTGTGGCTTTTTTTAATGAAAGTGACATTTTTCACAGCATAATTAATGGTCAAAATTAGAATGGGGTTTATTGCAAAAGCATAAAACATAGCTTTTGCGGTCAAAATCTTTATAAAATCTTTACACCTTTTTTTTATTATGCCTCGCAGGAAAGCATGTCTATTTTTGTACTATTATAGTTTATGCCAAAGCGTTTCAGCAATAAAATCAGCATTCAAAAACAGTACATCTTCAGTGTGTTACTGGTTTTTCCCGTTTCCATTCTTTGTTACGCTTTTACGCCTTACATGGGCTACCGTGTGGTGGCACTGATGCTGCTCGTTACCGTATCGCTGATTGCTATTTCCTTTGAAATATTTCCTGTATTGCTTGCTGCTGTTTTATCAGCTTTTATCTGGGATTTCTTTTTTATTCCGCCGCATTACACAATACATGTTGACTCAACGGAGGATGCCATTCTGCTGATAATGTATTTCATTATAGCAATGGTGAATGCGGTCCTTACATATAAAATACGGCAGGTGGAAAAGCTGGCCCGCCTGCGGGAGGAAAAAGCAAAGGCAGTGAAGTTGTACAACACCTTTCTTAACTCATTATCGCATGAGTTAAAAACACCTATTGCTGCTATTATCGGCGCCACCGACAACCTGCAGGCAGGAGACGGTTCGCTTACTGAAGACGACAAACAGCAACTGGTGACTGAGATTGCCAAAGCATCGTTCCGGCTGAACCAACAGGTGGAAAACCTGCTCAATATGTCCCGTATAGAATCAGGCTTTTTAAAACCCAATAAAGACTGGTGCGACATAGGCGAAACAATTTATGAAGTGGTTCGGCGGGTTGAAGAAGATAAGCCGCTCCAGAAAATAAGTATCAGCCTGCACCCGCAACTGCCGCTTTGCAAACTGGATAAGGTGATGCTGGAAACTGTTTTGCATAACCTGCTGGCAAATGCTATCCAGTATACTGATTCCTCCTGTATCATATGTATAGCGCTGCCTGTTATACAGACAAACTGGAAATAATCGTACAGGATAATGGCATGGGATTCCCGGCTGATGAAATCAATTATGTGTTTCAGAAATTTTACCGGCTGAAACAAAACCATGAAACCGGAACAGGGCTGGGGTTGTCGATAGTAAAAGGATTTACCGAAGCTATGGGCGGAGTGGTGAGCCTGGAAAATGAACCCACCGGTGGGGCCAAGTTTGTAATGCATATACCTGTACAAACCTCAATCATCAAAGTATAACACATGAACAAAGCAGAAATACTGGTAATAGACGATGAGGCTCAAATGCGTACATTGTTAGAAATAACACTGCATTCGCACCAATATAAAGTAACCTCTGCTGTTAATGCAAAAGACGGGCTTATAATGGCCGCCAATCATCCGCCTGACTTAATACTTCTTGATTTAGGGTTGCCAGATACAAACGGACATGAAGTATTAAAGTCATTGCGGCAATGGTACACCAATCCGGTTATTATATTATCTGTACAAAAAAATGAAGAGGATATTATTACCGCACTTGATAATGGCGCCAACGATTACCTGGGAAAACCTTTCCGAACGGGGGAACTCCTGGCCCGTATCCGTTCAGCTATGCGTACCATTGTACCCGAAGATAGCAACCGTGTGGTTACGGGGCCTGACCTTGAAATTGACCTGACAGCCCGGACAGTTAAAAAGAATAATGAACTGCTTAAGCTCACATTAACAGAATATAACCTGCTGGCATTGCTCGTTCGAAACGAAGGAAAAGTGCTCACACACCAATACCTGCTCCGGGCTATCTGGGGCCGGGTTTTATCAGCCAGTCGCAATACCTAAGGGTATTTATTGCACAAATAAGAAAGAAGATTGAAAATGACCCCAACCGGCCCGAATATCTTCTTACAGAATCGGGGGTTGGTTATCGTTTCGTAAACAGGCAATAAAAAACCGCTCATTCAGAGCGGCTTTTATCAAAGCTATAAGTTCGAATTAAAGAGACTTCATATAGTTCACTAAATCCCACAAATCATTTGCATCAGGAATTTTGGTTTTGTAAGAAGGCATATCTTTTCTTCCCTTTTCTGTTTTGTAATACATTGAACCATCATCCTGATTTTTAAAAGCTGGCTTTGTAAAATCACCGCAATCAGTATCTAACTGGGCAGCTTTAGGGCCATCGCCTTTACCTTTTGAACCGTGGCATGATTTACAGTGCTGGTTCCAAAGTGTTTTTCCATTAGCAAGTGATTCGGCATTACTTGTTCTTGGGTTCGCCTTGTTCTTGTAAGCATCCGGAACCGGCCATGGGTCATTTGCAGTTTTAGTTGTAAAGCCACCAAAGCGATTGCAAATAAAACGGCAATCGAAACTGGAACAGTTTTTTTCATGGTGGTTTGTGTTTTTTATTTGTAATTGTTGTTTTCTTTTACAATAGAGTGACAAATTTAAGGATTGGTTGCATTATCCGTTAACTGAGGTTGCTCTTTTCTTAGCCTGAAAAGCTCATATACAATAACTACATAATGCCCCCATACCACCAGCATCAGCACAATGAATGTTATCAACATCCAAAGGGGCGGATGGGAGCTCCATAACGCCCTGGGCTGGTCTTCAATTTTATTGGAAACAGGCACACCCCATTTAGGTGCTGCCACCGTTGCCTCAAGGTTTCCAAATACCTCATTTTCATCCAGTTTTGCCATTAAAGTAAGGTTGCCTGCCGAGTCGCCGGGCAGGTTGAGCGGAAACTCAACCAGGACTTCTCCATTTTCATCTGTAGTACCTTCTCCAACTTTCAGAGGTTAAAATGACGTTTAACAAAAATACTTACCAAGGTTTCAGGAACCGGGACTTCTTCACCTGTTCCTAAATCCACCAGTCTTATTTGTGCAAAAAGCAGAGAATCTTCCTTCACCGGTGTTATTTCGAGCCGGGCTCTTTTAAACTCTGTAACTTCTTCGGCAGTTTCCATGGCCTTGTTGCCGGCAAAAACAGCTTTGAAGTACACTTTTCCATCAGCGTCGGTTTTCAGTAAAGAGTCTGCTTTTACACTGAAAATACCCCTGCCATTGCGGTCTGTTATTACAAATCCAAGTTCTCTTTCTTCTTCACCCATTACCTGGAAGAAAGTAACCTTCATTTTATAAAGGTTAATAAACTGGCCTTTTACTTTAGCCTTCAAACCTGCTTTAAGGTCAATCGTATTGTCTCCTTTTTGTACACCAATAAACTCAATTGATGGGGAAATAAGGGATTCCTCTTCGGTAGCTTCTTCGGCAACAGGTTCCTCTGCCGGTGCAGCAGTGGTATCCACGGCTGCCGGCGCATTAGTATCGGACTGCGCCTTTAGCACAGATGGAGCAAGCAGCAAAAGCAAGCCGGTCAGCAGTATTATTTGCCTGAACATTTCTTTGTATGATTTTTTTCTTACAGCTTGTGTCATAAAAAAATTATTAAGCAGGTTTTACATCCCGGTTTTAGCCGGTGCTGATTCTTGTTGTTTGATAGCGTTCGGATCTTCGAGGCCAGTTATTGGCACCACAGTTACAAATTTTGATATTAGTGTAAAGAATAACAGGAATGTGGCAATGCCGGCGAACGTAAGCACCCATTCAGGCCAGGTGGCGGAGTATTTTACGTATTCCATTCTTGTATCCTGCATAGGTATTGCCGGTGTTTCAAGTGTGGGCACGATAATCAGGTAGCGTTTTACCCACAAGGCAAATACCATAATAAATGCTGATAAAGTAATCCATTTAGGTTTACGGGTAGCAGGTATTGCGACTATCAATATTGGCAACACTATTCCGGCCACGTTGGCAAACAGGGTCCACCAGCCATATTCTGACAGGCTGAAAAGTTTATGAATTACATCATTATCCCATTTTTCTGAACCAAACCAGCTTGTGAAATACTCTGAGAAAGTGAAGTATCCATAACCGGCAGCCAGTATCATCATGATATAGCCCAAATTGATGAAGTGTTTATCGGTAAAATATTTCTCCAGTTTGTACATTCTCCTGTACACCCACATGGCTACAATTAATACTCCTATTCCTGAGAATAAAGCGCCGAGTACAAAGTAGGGGCCGAAGATGGTGCTGTGCCAACCGGGCCGCAGTGTCATCCCAAAAATCCAGGAGAGAATAGATGCGACCACTATCGATAGCGGAATCATTATGATGGATAGCAGGTTTTGTGAAACAATCAGGTGTTTCTTCTGGCTGGCACCGCCGCGATAACCATTAGCAAAAAAAGCATACAGTTTTTGCCTCCATTTCGGCACATTCAGTTTTGCATCACGATACACTGCAAAATCTTTAACCAGTGCCAGGTACAACAACAAAACAGCACCCACCAGGAAAGTAACCACGGCCATCACATCCCATGTCATGGGTGACTGAATACGGGGATATACAAAGAGGTGCCACAGCCGGTCAAAACGGCCTACACAGAGCAGGATAAAAACGGGTCCTACAATAACAGAAATAACAGTCATCATTTGTGCCAGGCGAACGATGGGTTTTCCCCAGGGCACATTGAGCAGGTGCAGCACACCTGCAATGATAGCGCCGGCATAACTGAGACCGATAAAGAAAATGAAGTTTACGATAAACAGGCCCCACACAACATTATCCCGCATACCGGTTACGCCATGGCCTTTGGCAATTTGCAAATACAATGCATAAAGACCGGCAAGTACCCACAGTCCGAAAAAAATGGCAAAGAACCAGTTCCTTTTTCCAAATTTTTCAATATTCGGCCGCTGGTAATTGAGGGCTTCCTGCTGGTATGAATTGAGTTCCATAATAAGATGTATTCAAGATTGAATGATAGAATTCTTTGTTTACGATTTTTTCTGGTCGGGTTCCATAATGTATTTGAACCGTTCTTTGATGTTCGAATCCAGATCTTCGTACCCTCTTTCTACAGGGAACTGCCTGTCTTTCGGTGGCAGATAATACACTCTTGGTTTGGTACCCAGTTCTTCCAAAAAGCGGTAAGCAGCCCTGTCTTTTATCAACTGGCTGAAACTTACTGTTTCGGAGCCATTAGTAACTGTGTCTTCGTTTTCATCGCCAAAATAGAATACACCATTGGGGCAAGCCTCCACGCATGGGGGAAGAAGACCTTCTCTTGCCCTGTCCGGACAGAAGTCGCATTTTTCTACTGTACCAACCTTTGCAGGGATATTGGTCTCGGGGTTTGATACAAGGTTTCTTATATCCACAGTCAGTTCGGGCTCATCCCAGTTAAATACCCTGGTTGAGTATGGGCAGGCTGCCATACAGAATTTACAACCAATGCAGCGTTCATTATCAATCAGCACCAGACCATCCTGCCTTTTATAGGTAGCGTCCACGGGACATACTTTTACGCAAGGCGGATTGTCGCAATGGAAGCACTGCTTGGGGAACCAGTAAGGCGCTGCCTTTTCGCTGTCTTTCATCAGCTTAACAGTCAGCCACTCAGTTTCTTCGGGACGGTAGTGCCATTTTTGGCAGGCTGTTATGCACTTACGGGCATTTTTGCAAAGAGCAAGATCCACAACCATTACAAACTTTTTACCGGCAATTCCTTCCCTTGCCTCCAGCTTGGAAACAATGGCCATGTGTTCCTGGTGGTTCAGGTAGGCCGAATCAATTTCCACAATCTCACCATCGGGAGAAAGCAGTTTTACTTTCCCGGCGCTTTCTTTTTTTGATGAGCAGGAACAGGCCAGGCTGCCACAGGCTGTTGCAGCTACTGCAGCAATAGCCGTGTTTTTCAAAAAATTCCGCCGGCTTTTATCATTCATTTCATCCTGTTTCATAATTATTATATGAATTGTATGGTTTTATAGATTGCTGTCTTTGGATGGATTTTTCATCCAGTTATAGATGTCCTGTTTAGTCGCTTTTTGCCTGTTGGCGGCGGCTTCAAAAACAGATTTTTCCACTTCCACCAGTTTGCCGTCCGGGGTCAGCATTTTTACCATTTCGGGCTTTGCTGATTTGTCTTTACCGGCAAACAGCGAAAAGAACTGCCTGCGGGATTTGTTGTCTGATTTTTTTGTATTACCCATAATTAGCTTTTGAACTGGAAAGATTGTCATTAATATTGACAAAAAAATGACAATTAAAATCGAAAATAAAAAGCGTTGAGCCATTGATGTATGACCTTTAACAAGTTGTTATGTGACAAAAGTCATATAACTGTTGGTGTGCTGTCATGCAATTGTCAGGTAAATAAAATAATTTTGGGTATTGATTCAAAAGAAACTCCTTTTTTGATTATCAACTTTCATTAGAAAATAATTATTTATGAAAAAGTTTCCAGTAATTAAAACAGTTGCCCTCTTTTGGGCGTATTGTTCCTCTCTGCTTCGCTGTTTCAATGTACAAAGAATGGTGATCTGGCTGACCAGCTTGACCGGTCTTATACGGGCGGGGCCGACTCAACCGTATTTGCTCCATTTTATGAAAAAAATGTGATTGCCACTGCGGATGTTACACCTGATGTGAACGACGTAATAGTGTTCAGAAGTGTGCAAAGTATTGTAAGAGAGTATTGTGGTACTTCTAATTGCCATGGTGGTGCATTAGGTGCCGATGGGAATATGGTAACAGGAAAGGTTGGCCGCCGCATGGGCACCTATGAAGATGTAATGCAATTGGTGGTGCCCGGCAATCCTGAAGCCAGTGAGTTGTGGAAATATGTTACCACTAATGATTTTGATAAAGCCATGCCCCCTGTAAATGTGAGTCATGAACTGAGCACAAGGGACAAGAGCATCCTGTATAACTGGATTAAGAATGGGGCAAAAGAAAAACCAAACCTGAGCGATTTCAGGCCTGCGGCTATTCGTTTGTTAGTTGATGGTTGCGCATCTGCCAACTGCCACAATACCGCAACTGCTACTGGTGGCTGGGCAAGGAAAGGATTGATTCCCGGCTTAGTTACTGCTGATACAAGCCAGTTTACTTATCAAAATCCAACCAGTGGTTCCATTACGGTTTACTGTCAGTTATCTAACACAACATTGCGTAACCAGGTATGGACAGCATATAAAGACAGTGTAAAGAAGTTTTATTCAGATACAGTTGCCAATGCCAGTTTCCGCCCCTGGAAAACAGTGAGCACTCCTGTTTCTGCCCTTAGCACAAGAGGTCCATTAAATACTTACGACGATATCCTGATGGACATCCTGTATCCGAAATCAGTAAGAACTAATTCTGGTGTTGTATATACAGATCCTGCTACGCTGAAAGGTTATTATGTAAGAGGCAACCCGCTTGTAAGCACTGATTGTTTTGTGAGAAGAATGGACTCCACAATTATTTACCGCAACCCGCTTACAAATATTGAGGCTTCTGTAAGTGGGAATATGGCTTATGATGATGGCGGCTTCAAGCCCACAGAGGTGGCCCTTTTTAAAGCCTGGTATTTTGCCGATCCCAACATTCCTGATGTATGGAAATACGGAAATAATAATGCCGGAATATTTAAATACAGAAAAACAGGCAACTATATCAAAAAGCCATAAACCCACATATAATTATTACTATAAAAAAATATTAGCAATATGAAAAAGAACATAACTATAGCAGCTCTGGCAACTACTATGATGGTTTACCTGCTGTCATCCTGTTATAAAAACAGGACCGACATCCAGGAATTACCGAGGGTATCTTTCCGCAACGAAGTGGTGCCAATTGTGACTTCTGGAGCATGCGGATGTCATAACACCAGTGTAAACGTTCGGGCCGTGCTGTTTTCCGATCAACGTACTAATACAATTTTTTATGATGCCATCCTGGCTCGCAGGGGTCAGTTTGAAACATGGGTAAATGGTGGTTCACACCCGGGTGGCGGACAAATAGATTTCACTGCAAGCGAAAAAAATATTATCAAAAAATGGATTGCACAAGGCGACCCCTATGATGATGGTTCTGGTTGTACAATAAGCGGTACACTTACGTACACCAATGATATTCTTCCTATTTACAATACCAGCTGTAAAGGCGGGACCTGTCATGGTGGTATAGCTGTGGCTCTTGATTATAATAAAATGGTAGCCACCAAAAGTTCACTTACTGCCATTGCAAACAGTGGCGGCTCAACCGGTCACCCCGGTGGTACACTTAGCCTTTCAACTTGTACAATTAATAAATTCAAAACATGGATTAACCAGGGACAGCCACAATAACCCTGTACAGAAAACATTTGATTAGTAAAACTAAAAAAGGAATTATGAAAAAGATATTAATGCTTCTCGTTTTGGGGTTATCCTGCTGGACTGTTTCTGTTGCACAGGATGATGCTCCTGCTAATGAAGCCCCAAAACAAAAATTTACCCGTGCCACATTTAATGCAACCAAGCTCATTAACATGCAAACCACAGAAATGGTGAGCAAGGGCAATTTGCAATTTTTGATTTCGCACCATTTTAGTCCGCTATGGATTGAAGACGCATCAAGACAAGACAATTGGGCACAATTATTTGGCCTTAACTCCGGACTTGCTTATACTTATCTTTCTTTCGACTACTCTCCTACCGATTATGCAAACGTAGGTTTGGCGGCAGCCGGAAGAAAACGTTATGAGGGATGGGCAAAGTTTAAAGTGCTGCGTCAGCAAACAGGCGCTAAAAACATACCTGTAACATTAGGCACCTATTCCTTGTTCAGTGTAAATGCCGGCAAAGATGCTTCTGTACAATTAGGTTGGAATAAATGGTCATTCCTGCACCAATTGCTTATTGCCCGTAAATTCAACGATAAATTATCACTGGAGCTGGCGCCCACACTTGTTTATTTTAACGAAGTGCCATATGGCATCAATAACAGCAATTTTGTTGGTTCTGTCACATTAGGGGGAAAATACAAACTGACATCTAATAAGAATTTAACGTTCGAATATTCCCGTC
The DNA here is from genome assembly GCA_016719815.1 of Chitinophagaceae bacterium. GTDB lineage: Bacteria > Bacteroidota > Bacteroidia > Chitinophagales > Chitinophagaceae > JJ008. Next base: position 21,856 of record JADJYK010000025.1, read on the forward strand.
AACTGAACATGTACAAAAACCTGATAGACAAAAATGGCACTATCATTGACTACAAACCAGACCTGTTTTCCGTTGGTATGGAGTTTAACACTGGCGGTCACCTGTTCCAGTTCTATATTGGTAACACCACTTATTCATCACAAATTGATCAACTGGCAAGGAATACCAGCACATTAGATTTTCACAACCTGGCGCTGGGCTTTACCATCAACAGAAGCCTGAGCCTGAAAAAAGACTAACTGAGAATTTAGAATCCAATATTAAAGGATAGAAACCGGCTTTATAAGCCGGTTTTTTATTTCAATATTTAACAGAATCAGGACAATGCACAATCCTACCGTAATTAACTTTGTGCCGCTTTTTAATTATCAATCTTTATAAACCAAACTATATGAAACTAAACTACCTCGTTGCCGCAATTATTTCGTTATCGCTTTTTTCCTGCGTAAGCACCAAAAAATTTAAAACAGCGCAGGCCGATTATGCAAAGCTGGAAGAACGGTACAACACACTTAAAACAGACAATGAAGAGTGCAGTATCGAAAAGGCAACCCTGGCCCGCCAGAAAGAAACACTGGAAAGAGAAAAAGCATTGCTGGCATCGCAAATCAAGGATTTGAACGACCAGGTAGGTTATCTAAAGTCGAACAATAACGCTGCCCTCCGACAGTTAGAAGACCTGTCTGTTATTACCGCCTCTCAGGCAGAAAGTATCAAAAAGTCAATGGAAAATATTGGGGCAAAAGATGCATATATCCAAACGCTGCAGCAGCAAATGTCCAGAAAAGATTCGCTGAATATGGCGCTGGTAATAAACCTAAAAGGGGCAATCGGTAATCTTGATGACCAGGATATTAATATTAAGGTAGATAAAGGTGTTGTATATATTGATATCTCAGATAAACTGCTTTTCAAAAGCGGCAGCTACGATGTAACCGAAAGGGCAAAAGAAGTACTTGGCAAGGTGGCATTGGTTCTTAAACACCAGCCCGATATGGAGTTTATGGTAGAGGGACATACAGATAACATTCCTTATAAAGGCGGTGTGCTTACTGATAACTGGGATCTCAGTGTAAAAAGAGCTACCTCTATAGTAAGAATCTTACAAAAGCAATACGGCCTTGAACCAGCCAAAATGGCGGCTGCCGGCAGAGGAGAATATAAACCGGTTGATGATAACGGCACTAAAGAAGGCCGTACTGCAAACCGCCGCACCCGCATCGTAGTGCTTCCGCAACTTGATCAGTTCTTTAAATTGCTGGAACCACAAAAGAACTAATTACCGCTTAAATGAATAAGAAAAGCCAACCTTCCGGTTGGCTTTTCATTTATAAACTGTTTATCGTTACATAGCTTTTAACTCCTCGAACATTCCTGTTTGCTTATTCTTCCGCACATTGTCTGCTGTAAAATAACGTCCATTCATAGCCACATACACACCTGCGGGTAATGTTTGAGCAAAGGCAAGGGCACTGCCCAGGTTAAACAATCCGTCTGAGCTGCCGAATTTTATCGGAATCATTGCCCCGGTAAGGACTACTGTTTTATTTTTTACTTTCTGCGCCAGGAACTGAGCTGTTTCACTCATTGTATCGGTTCCGTGAGTAATAACTATACGATCCTCATCGCTGTGTACACACTGATGGGCAATCAGCTCCCGGTCCTCATCTGTCATTTCAAGGCTGTCGACCATCATCAGCGTTCTTATTTCCACATCAACTTTATTACGGCCAAGCTCCAGCAGGTCATGCATGTGAGTGTCTTTAAAAAATAATTGCCCGTTTAGTTCATTATATTCCTTATCAAAAGTGCCGCCTGTGATAAAAATCCGGATAGCCATAAAAAATATTTTCAGCAAAGGTAGCAGATGATGCTTTTATTATTGATGAATACAAATTGATTGTTTGTTTAGACACATCAGCCTTTGAAATGAATTAACTTTGCTCCTCAAATTGAACAGCTCATGAGTTTTTTAGAAAAAATGCAATCCCGGTACACCGTAAAAAAATACAACCCTGATGGAATAGTTGACAATACAGTTATCGAGCAACTGAAGGAAATACTGCGGCTCAGCCCATCATCTATCAACAGCCAGCCCTGGAAATTTACATTCGTTACCAATTCTGAAGCCAAAGCACAATTAGCCGAAGTTTCACTTTTCAACAAAGAAAAAGTAATCGGCAGCCAGTGTGTTATTGTTTTCCAGGTACTTAAAAAAGTGGAGGATTTTGAGAAGCAGGCCGCAGAAAACTTACCGGAAGGGCAAAGAAACTATTTTTTGAATTTCTTAAAGCCAAAAGGTGAAGCGGCTATTCAGTCATGGATGTCAAACCAGGTGTATATTTCGCTGGGTGTTTTAATGAGTGCCTGCGGACAAATGGGCATTGGTTGTACACCCATGGAGGGGATCAATGCTGACAGGTATGATGCATACCTCAAACAAGATGCTTACAAAACCTTATTCGCTGTTTGTATTGGTGAAGGTGCTGGCGACGATACCAACCGCCTGGAAATAAAACCCAAATCGAGACTTAAAGCAGAAAAGGTGATTGAGGAGATATAAACAGTCATGATATACATTTTCGGTACCCTTTCAGCCAGGCTTAACCCAGCGTATCGTCATAAAATAACCTTTCACTAACAAATAATAATAAACCGAAAACTGTGCCTTATCTGAACTATAACTACACAATACCAAGGTATACACAAGTCATGAGAATTCCTGAGTGTGATTAGATTTTATAGAATTATCAAATGGCTTTTTTATTCGGATATATGCAAAAAAAAGGGCCCTTCCGTAGAAACGGACTGACCTCTAACGATTGCTTGCCATATGAAAATCTTCGATGTGCGGGTTTACGACTGTTTTACCAGTCTTTCTGTTCCGATTTTTATCGGATTTGGCCTTACCTTTGAACCTCTTTTCGAACGCTTGCCTTTGTTTTAATCTTCTGACACAAAAGTAGTCAGCGTTGCCTTGTCCTGCAAACCAAATACAGTGCATTTTCATTATGCCTAAGCGGACAGTCAATTGCCGAAAGCCTTTCTGGAAGTAGATTTCAGCCTAAACCGTATATGATGCCCAACCGTTCAAACGACATACTATTTCAATTGATTAAATCGCTGGAAAAAGCCGAAAAAAGGCATTTCAAGCTATATATAAAGCGCAGCTCTGGCAACGAGGACCTGAAAATTGTCCGTCTTTTTGATGCAATAGACAAACTAAAGGAGTATGACGAAAAGCTATTGCTGAAGAAACTGGCTGATGTTACCAAACCACAACTTGGTAATCTGAAAGCTCACCTGTACAAACAAATATTAGCCAGCCTCCGGCTACTGAAAAGCACTGACAGTATTGATTTGCAGCTCAACGAGCAGTTTGACTATGCCCATATTTTATACAAAAAAGGGCTTTTCATGCAAAGCCTTCGCATTATTGAGAAGGCAAAAGATACTGCACGGGCCAACCAAAAGTTTAACATACTGCCTTTGTTGATAGCGCTGGAAAAAAGAATTGAAGGTCTGCACATCACCCGCAGTATTCAAACCCGGGCAGATGCCCTGTCGGCCGAAGCAATAGAAGTAAGTAATCATCTTGATAACGTATCAAGGCTTTCTAATCTAGCTTTAAAGCTTTTCAGCTGGTTTGTTGAACACGGGCATGCCCGTAATGAGGCGGATGAAAAAGACATCAGGAAATTTATGAAAGAAAGCCTGCCGGCCAATGTGTGGGAGAAAACCGGCTTTTATGAAAGGCTTTACCTGTACGAAGCTTATACATGGTATGCCTTTATCAGGCAGGACTTTTTGCAGTACTACCGCTACACACAAAAATGGGTTGATCTTTTTACTGAACAGCCATTAATGATACGTGTGGAAACAGGGCACTACATCAAAGCAATTCACAATTTGTTGAATGCCCACTTTGACCTCCGTAACCACCGGCAGTTTAATAAAACGCTGCACTTGCTTGAGCAGGTAGCACAAACGCCCAGGGTAAAGGAAAACGATAACTTCCGGATACAGGCATTCATCTATATCAGCACGGCCCGAATTAACAGACATTTTATTCAGGGGAGCTTCAAAGAAGGTTTGCCCCAGGTGCCTGCTATTGAAAATGAACTGAGTACTTATGACCTGTTCCTGGACCATCACAGAATTCTTGTATTGAACTACAAATTTGCCATGCTTTATTTTGGCAGCGGCGATTATAACACAAGCATTGATTATCTGCAGAAAATAATTAACGATAATAATAACCTGCGATACGACCTGCAATGCTATGCACGGCTTGTACACCTGCTGGCCCACTACGAACTGGGCAATGATATGCTGATGGAACCGCTTGGTAAATCGGTTTACCGGTTTATGGCCAAGCTGAAAAACCTGACCGTGGTGGAAGAGGCGATGATAAAATTTTTAAAACAATCCATCGGTAAGCCATCAAGGCAGCTAAAACCAGAGCTGGAAAGTTTTTTACAGGCTATTAAACATCTTGAGAGAGACAGGTTCCAGACCCGTTCTTTTGCCTACCTCGATATTGTTTCCTGGCTGGAGAGCAAAGTATATAATAAGCCGATGAGCGACATCATCCGCCAGAAATATTTACAAAGCAGGCACAGAGAATAGTTGCTATTAAGGAATATTTGCCAGGTTTGGATTAGCCACAAACTTATTCTTTATAGTATAGGCTTTGTTGGGATCAACGCCTGCTTCTTTCATTGTATAAGTAAAGCTAACAGCATCCGGCATCATTTTACACATATCTCTTTTCTTTCTCACCACGGTAATATTGCTGCCGCTTACTTTAATGCTGAAATCCGCCTTTGTTGTACACCCGGTTGTTACTACGGTAATGGTTACTTCCTGTTTGTCATAGTTTGTAGAAAAGCCAAGTAGTTTTTCAGTGGAAGTTTGCTTTTCGGTAAATCCAAGGAACAAAAAGGAGAAAATCACCGCTCCTGCAATCATCGCCAGTAACTGGAATGAATTCTCAGAAAGCCTTTTTATTATTTGTTTCATGTGCTTGTTTTTTATTTTAAAATATTAGCCACTACGCCGATGCCTTCGTTAAAAACCAGTGCTGCATCAAACTGCAAGGGTATTAAAACAGTGCCCCATGCATTGATAAATCCCCATTTATTATTAATACAAACCGCTGCAAACCCTCGTTAAAGGGCATGGCATCATCGTAGAGAAAAGGAACGACCATTTTTCCCTGGCGGTTGATAAACCCTTTCTTATGATTTCCGTCTTCGACCATGGCAAGGTCGCCCATAAAGTCAGTTCTGAAAGTGGCGGTAAACAGTTCATTCCCTTTCGAATCTATCAAAAAAGTTTCATCGTCTGTATCTGTAACTATTGCAGTGCCATTATTAAATGATGATGCCGACTTATACCTTGCCGGAATAAGCAGTTTACCCGTTTTGTCAATATATCCGTAAAGGCCATCTTTTTTTACCAGCGCAAGTCCCCCCGAGAAGGAGCCTGCTTCTTCAAACTGGAATGAAACAACCGTGTTTTCCTGCATATCAATATATCCGAACAGGCCATTTTTCTGAACCGCAGCAAGACCTTCATTAAAATCAAAGGCATCATCATAACTACAGGGAATTACCTGGTCACCTTTTTTGGAAACAAAACCAAACTGGTTGCCCATTCTCACAATAGCCAGTTCATCTTTAAATGTATAAGCATTATCGTAGCGGCAGGGAATAAGCATATCACCCGTTTTGGTAAAGTAACCATATTTGCCATTCATTCTTACCACAGCAATACCCTTGCTGAAATTATATGCATAATCAAACCGGCAGGATGTAAGTGTGTCATCATCCTGGTAAATGAAACCCCATTTATTATTAAATCTGACTGTGGCCACCCCCTCGCTAAAAGAACCAACACTGTCGTATTTGCAGGGGATTGCCAATGCTCCTGTCTTGTTCATAAAGCCCCATTTACCTTCCGACATAACCGGTGTCATTCCGTTAAAAAAGAGTGTTGTAATCACACCTGGTTTTCCCTTTATGATACGCTCACCTTTTGTATTGATGTAGTCAATGGAGAAGTTTTTTTGCTGAAACTCATTCCCTGTCTCACCACTATTTTCATTTGTATCTTTTTCTGCTCTCAGAAATTCTCCTTTTTTGTTAATGTAATAAGCGTCGCCGCTTTTTACCAGTGCCTCTCCCTCATAAAAACTGTGTGCTTCTTCAAACCGGCAGGAAATAATGAGCTTTCCGTTAATATCACAGTAACCCCATTTATCAATCATTTTCACGGCAATCATACTGTCGCTGATTTCACCCACTTCGTCGTACATGCAGGGAATAATCTCATTTCCTTTTTTATCTATCATGCCCACTTTTTCTTTACCCCTTGAAATAACAGCCCGGCCGTTTCTGAAGGAGTATGCCCATTCAATAGCCTCTGTTTTACTTGCGGGGATAATTACTGTACGGTCTTCTTTGTTTATGTAAGCGAAGGTGGAAAAACCGCCTTCCCACTGTCCTTTAACCGCAGCCAGTCCTTCACTGAAATCTTCTGCATCATCATATAATGCAGTAATTACTTCATCGCCTTGTTTGTTTACATATCCGTAGTAACCATAGTTCATTACAGCGGCCATCCCTTCTGAAAATTGACGGGCATATTCATAGGTGGGCTTAATCAACATTACACCTTCCGGATTGATAAAGCCCCACTTATCTCCGATTTTAACCCAGGCCCTTTCTTCAACAAAGTTTTGTACACCATCAAAACGGGGGCACTTAATTGTTTTCCGTTGATATTATACAAGCCGTATTTTTCATTTTTCATTACCCATAGAAGATTGTTGCCGGCAGATGACACCTCATCAAATTCACAGGGTATTATTTCTTTGCATGCTTTATTGATATATCCCGTTTTTTTGTTTCTCTGAACAAGGCAAATACCATTGTTAAACTCACCACTGGTTGAATCATACCGGCAAGGCACCATTTCTTTTCCATAACGGTTTACAAAGCCCCATTTACCCTGCAATTGTACAGCCGCCAGTCCTTCCGTAAAATAACTAACAGAATCATACTTTACTGCCACAAGTGTATCACCTGTAAGGGCATTAACAAACCCCTTTTTCGAATTGACTTCGACTGGTACCAGGTAGTACTCGTAAAAATCATTTGCTTTAACAGGGGACTTGTTTAAACGGAATGTCTCTGCCTGTATTTCCATGCTTCCCGTTCCAGGTTGTGCATATAGGCAAAGAGGCATTAAGAAAAGCGAAATGGCTGTTACGGATTTTATTAAGCTGCAATTCATCTTTTACCAGTTTCTGTAATTAAAAAGTAATGGAGGCGGCGGGGTTGACAGTTTTGTTTTGCCGGTGCACTCTTCGAGGCAATTGGCAGAGTTTCTCTTTATGCATTTCTCCAGGCAGTCAATTTCTTTCATTCGCTGTTCCATCCCGGCCGAATAGAGTGCCACCTTCTGCGCCATCTCTTCGTTGCTGATATTCAGCTTCCGTATATGATACCAGCTAAATGCCGTAGATTCAAAACTGGCAATAACCGTTCCTATCATTTTTGCCTGTTCAAAATACTCGCCAGGCATATTTGAATAGCCAAAAGGTTTCTCCACTTCTTTTATAAGGGTTTCGTATGATGAAATATGCGCTGTTTCAAACATGCCATTGATAAGCATAAGAATTCTCAATGTTGTTCCGGCCTCCTGCTTATCCTTTGCCAGCATTTCCCCGATATCAAAACCCATTGACAGGCGGTCGGCCACATCCTGAAACTGGTCTACCCTTACATCTATTTTCTTCAATTCTTTTGCAAACCATTTTTGAATTTCGGGATTTGATGAATTGCTAAGGTTACCTGTTCTTTTACAAAGGTCCTTTATGTAGCTGCGTTTTAATACACCCTGCAAAAGATTATACTTGATAAACATGCTGCCGAGGTAGCTGATGCTTTCGTCAATTAATTTTTTGTTCATTTCGTCCAGTTCGGTTGCCCACTTGTCCAACTCTCCACTGTTATTGGCTAATGCTTTTGATAAATTTTTTAAATGCCCCTGAGCATACTTAATATCTTTTTTAAAAGCCAGAACTGTTTCTTTTGCCTCTTTTATTTTTTCTTTGATAATCTCCTGCTCCTTGCGTTCTTTTTCAATCCGCAGTTGCTCCAGCCGCTGCCGTTCCTCTTCTGCTTTTCGCCGTTCTTCTTCCTCCCGTTTTAGCCTGTCCTGGTATTCTTTGTTTTGTTGTCTTTCCCTGGCGAGGGCGGCTTCTGCTTCCCGGAGTTTGTCTTTGTAGGACTGGTTGTACGGGTCTTTGCGAACTGCTTTGTTCAATTGGCGGACTGCATCATCCCAGTCGCGGCTGCCAAAAGCTTTCAGTGCTTTTTGGTAATGGTCAACAGCCTCGGACTGCTTTTGTTCGTATGTTTTTACAAAAGATTTTTGTATGTGTAGTTGCTGCTGCCCGAAGGCGCAGAAGGGGCCGGCACAGAATATGAATTGATGCTTCTGCCAGCCCAGGATTCGAGCTGACGGAGAGCCGTTTGCCCTGTTGCGGCGTAGCTGCACAATGAAACAGCCGCAACCATTAAAATGGCAGTTCTCTCATTTTTACGAAATCTATTGAGCATACAAACAATTTATATACTGCGCTTTGCAGATTTTTTGTTTCCGTAGTCAATTTCTTTTCTGCCCCAGAAAACAAATAATCCAATGCCAATAATATTTAAAACAAGAATGATGAAAAACCAGCACAGTTTTGTGGTATTATCATAAAACCTGCTATTGGCAATTGTAACCAGGGCTATAGACCATAACAGGATGATAAAAAGAAGCAGTATATAAAAAGTATCTGCAGCCATATTTAATTGCAGTAAGTACATAACACACTTTTACAATTTGTAAGTTACCCTGTTGTTCAATCCGGCAACAATGAGTAAAAGCATCATAAACAATGATATAAATCATACCTGCCCGCCTCAAGGCTGTGTACTTTGACTGTCATAATATCAAATTATGAAACTATTTGTCCTTGCCGTAAGCGTTCTGCTGTACGGCTCTTTGGCGTATACACAACAATATATTATCCGATACGACCTTGCAGGAGAGCATATCGATTATCTAAAGGTTAAAAAACCTGGCGATACTGCATCAGCATCAGTTATTCATATCGCCAGGTCGAACCGGGTTAACCTGCAATTAGTAAATACCGCAAACAGCTACCGCAGAGAAATCCGTTATATTGAAAAAACTGAAACAGCAGAGTCAATAATTATTCCCGGTTTTGGCAGCACTCCGCTAAAGACTCTGGTTGGCGGTGGTCTGCCTTCTGTTGATTTCAAGAACCTGGGGATTGGAGACATTTTTAAAAAGGCCGGTGGAGATATTAAGCGCATGGAAATCGGAGAGGAAAGCCAGGAACAAAAAAAATTGAAAGAGCAATTTACCAACCAGTATAATTCATTTACAACAGCCTATGCCAAATGGGAAAACTCATTGCAACAGGAGCAATATTGCAAAACATTGTGGAAAGAACTGGCAACATTACGCTACAGTATGCAATTACCGGCTGAAGATGTAAAACTGAATGCCCGGAAAAAAACCAATGCAGTTTTTCCCGAAGTTGGCGATAATCCCAACCTGATTATTGCCAATAACTCCACCAGCTCTCCCACGGCAATGGCTACGCTGGTTGCGAAGGCTTTTGCAGAACTGCAGAAAACCTATGCTTCTTTCCGGGAGTATGAAGTGCAGTCGGCAGCAGCAGATAAGTTACTGCAGGATGTTTCGAAAAAAAACGAACTGGTTAACAACTATCCTGCCACTAAAGCCAGTGGTCAAAGCGATGAAGTGGTGAACCGCATCGCTGATTTATACGGGCAAATTCTGAATGATAACTATTCGCAGGTAGCACCGCTGACCATCAACTCAAAAACCGTAATGGCTGAAATACGATTTATTCCCGTAATCGATCCGGAAACAGAGGCTATAACAAATATTAAAGCAATAGACACTATAAAAAGACTGATACCTGTTTTGAAGAAAGAGCCCATCCGCTTCCGCAACACATTCGGATTCAGTTTTGTTTCGTTTGCCGAGAACAGGTGGAATTATTATGTAAAAGCCGACAGTACCGTTGACCGGGAGGAGGCTGACCAGTTTCAGCCAGTGGTTGTTACATACCTGCATTTTTATGCACCCAAGGATAAAGGTTTTCGCTGGGGTGGCAGCCTTGGTGCCGGCGTGCCTATTGGTGGCGATAACAGCAAGCTGAACATTATGCTGGGACTGAGTACTTTTTTAGGAAAAAATGACCCGGTGTGTATTACACTTGGTGCCACTGGCGGACAGGTAAAAAAACTTTCAGGACTCCGTCTTGGAGATAAAATAACGTTCACTGAACTTACAGACAAGCATTACCGTTCTGTTTACCGGGTTGGATATTTTTTATCAGTCACTTTCAATCCAGGAAGCCTGTACACAAATAATTAAACGTTTGAAAAATGAAATACATCTGCACAGTTTTCGCAACAGGATTTTTACTCATTGCCTGTAACAATAAACAGCCACAGCAAAACGGCAATGATGCAACAGCCGGAAAAGAAACAGCACTCAACAGTTCATGGAATGTCAAAGGATGCGCAGAAGCGAGGAAGGAAAACACAAAGTCGGCAATTAAAGATGAATATCCCGACCTGCCGGAATTCAGTGGTGAAAGTTCCATCAAGGCTGCCGGCGATTCTATTGTTTATACCCGGTTTGCAAGGCATGGCTGCTGCAGGCATGCCAAACTAAGCACTTCACAAAGTGGCAATGTAATCACTGTTACCGAATACTGGTGGGGGCAAATCTGTAAGTGTATGTGCAGTTCAACGCTTTCGGCAACTGTCCGCAATCTCCCCAAAGGTGAATACATGGTGTATGGCGTTGAAACCGGTACCGACCCGATAACCGATAAGCTAACAGACGGGAAAGACACTGTAATGCAGCAAAAGTGGTGATTCAATAAAACTTATTCACAACAGGCTTGCTTTTTCGGGCTCTCGTTCATTCCTTGTAATTTGCGCACATGCAGCCCCTTCGTTAAACCCGGGGTGTGACATAAGGATATGATGGACTATTTACAAGGATTGAACGACAGGCAGCGGGAGGCTGTAATGCATAGTGAAGGAGCGTTGATGATTGTTGCCGGTGCCGGTAGTGGTAAAACCAAGGTTCTGACCACAAGAGTGGCTCATCTTATGGCTAATGGCGTTGATGCGTTTAACATTCTGGCCCTTACTTTCACAAATAAGGCCGCCAAAGAAATGAAAGAACGGGTGGAGAAAATTTTAGGTACTGGCGAAGCCAGGAATTTATACATTGGAACATTTCACTCTGTTTTTGCAAGAATTCTCCGGTTTGAGGCAGATAAAATCGGCTATCCCCGCAGCTTTACTATATACGACACGGATGATGCGAAAAGTGTACTGAAGACAGTAATCAACGAATTGGATTTGGATGACAAACACTATAAACCTAACATAGTTTATAACCGCATTTCATCGGCAAAAAATGCGCTGGTGGGGCCGGCAGAATACCGGAACGATTATGCCATACAGCAGGAAGATATGCGGGCCAACCGGCCTGCCATCGGGCAGATATACGATGCTTATGTAAAGCGGTGTTTTAAAAACGGGGCAATGGATTTTGACGATCTGCTGCTGAAGTTTTTTGAGCTGCTAAAAAATGTTCCTGAGGCTTTGGCCAAATACCAGCGCAAGTTTAAGTACATTTTGATTGATGAGTACCAGGACACCAACCCGGCGCAATATGAAATCATTAAACTGCTGGGAGCAATGTATGAGAATGTATGTGTGGTGGGAGATGATGCGCAGAGTATTTATTCCTTCCGCGGTGCTACTATTCAAAATATTTTGCAGTTTCAAAAAGATTATGATGATGTAAGGATTGTGAAGCTGGAACAAAATTACCGCAGCACCAAGAGCATACTGCATGTAGCCAACGAGGTAATAAAAAATAACAAAGGCCAGATAGAAAAAGTGCTGTTTACCGATAATGGGGAAGGGGAAAAAATTAAGCTGGTGCGGACAATGACAGATAACGACGAGGGAAAGTTTGTGGCCGACAGTATACAGGAGCAAAAACTCCGGAATCATTACAGCAACAAAGATTTTGCCATACTATATCGTACCAATGCACAAAGCCGGGCTTTTGAAGAATCGCTTCGCCGGATGGGCATTGCTTACACCATCTACGGCGGTATTAGTTTCTACCAGCGAAAAGAAATTAAAGACCTGGTAGCTTACCTGCGCATGATTGTAAATCCAAGAGACGAAGAGGCGCTGAAGCGCATCATCAATTATCCTGCAAGGGGCATCGGAAAAACAACTATAGACAAACTGGTGCTGGAAGCGAATGAGAAAAATATTTCTATGTGGGATGCACTTTGCAGAGCCGGAGAATTGGGTTTCCGCACAGGCACCAAAGACCTGCTGGAAGAATTTGTCATAATGATAAAAAGTTTTTCCAGTATGCTGGAAAAGCAGAATGCGTATGAAGTAGCTTTTCATGTTGGAAAACAAACCAATCTTGTAAGAGAACTTTTTAATGACAAAAGTTCTGAAGGGGTGACCCGCTATGAAAACATTCAGGAATTATTGAACTCTATAAAAGAGTGGACAGAAAGCCCGGATACTGCAGAGGGAGAACTGGTAGACAAATCGCTGGCAGCATATCTTCAACAAATAACCCTGCTTACTGATGCAGATGAAAAAGATCCTGATGCTGATACTGTAAAGCTTATGACGATACACGCCGCCAAAGGACTTGAGTTCAGTTGCGTATTTGCCGCCGGCCTGGAAGAAATGCTTTTCCCCAACGCAATGGCTATAAATACAAGAGAAGAGCTTGAAGAAGAAAGGAGATTGTTTTATGTGGTAGTTACAAGAGCCAAACAGCGCCTCTGGGTTACTTATGCCAATACCCGTTACCGGTTTGGCCAGTTGGTGCAAAATGACCCCAGCCGGTTTATTGAAGAAATACCTGAACAATATCTTGACAGAAGTTTTGCCGGCAGCTCTTCAAAAAACCATGCAGGAAGCAAATGGGGCAGCAGTGGCAGTTTTAACCGGATGAAAGGATGGGGCAATACTGATGACGGAGAGTCCGGATCAGCAAAAAAGCAATCAGGCGCATACTTTAATGAGAAAAAGAACCCGTAAATCAAAGACCGGAGTACCTGCCTCCAAAAGGGTTGCCGGCAAAAGTAAAAGAGCATGTGCCTACAGCCGATTTTGTAGCCAGCGACACTTCCAATCTGCAGGTGGGACAAAAAGTCGAACACCAAAAATTTGGTTTTGGTGAAGTGCTGAAGATGGAAGGTGCCATACATAATCCAATAGCCACAGTTAAGTTTGAACTGAATGGAGAGAAAAAGATTATGCTCAACTATGCCAAGCTGCGGATTGTAGAATAAGCTATCATTAACAAACAGAAATCGGCATCAACGTTATTTTTGTTTTCAAATTTATTGTTCCGGAAAAATGCTCTCATCCCGCCAAAAAAAAAGAATAAGAAGAATTTTAATACTGTTTATCGCCATCGTGTTTTTAATAACGGGCGGCTGGATGGTTAATAAATGGATGCAATACCGCAAAGCGAAATTTACCCGCTATCCGGAGTTTGGCATCAATATTCCAACCGGCTATGAAGTGCACGGCATTGATGTATCCAAATATCAGCATACCATTGCCTGGGAAGAAGTAAGGGCCATGAAGGTGAAAGAAGTTGAAATGAGTTTTGCTTTTGTTAAAGCCACCGAGGGAATAGGCAATACCGACCCACAGTTTAACCGCAACTGGAAAAAACAAAAGATGCCGGAGTGCGGCGGGGTGCCTATCATTTCTTTATTGCATCAAAAGACGGTCGGTTGCAGGCAGAAAATTTTATTGACAAAGTAGAACTGGAAAAAGGAGATCTGCCGCCTGTATTGGATGTTGAACAATTGAATGGCACTTCAACTGCTAACCTGAAGAAAGAAGTACAGGAATGGCTTGACATTGTGGAAGAACATTATGGGGTGAGGCCCATTATTTATACCAATGTGGATTTTTACAACCGCAATCTTGGTTCCGATTTTGATAAGTACCCTCTTTGGGCTGCCCACTACTACCAGCCGGAAGAGCCCCGCATCAGCCGCGACTGGACCTTTTGGCAGCACAGTGATGAGGGAAGGGTAAATGGTATTACATCTCCTGTTGATTTTAATGTTTTTAATGGCAATAGCATTGATTTTCAGAAATTGCTCATTAAATAGGATATTGCAGATGACAATTAAACAAAATCATGGAGCAGGGCTGGGATCCGCAGATAAAAAATTTCTTCAAAAAAATACTCAACTCCATTTCTTTTGGTTTGATGTGGATGATCGGCTGTGCTGTTGCCGGTATCTGGTTTGAGCTGGGCTACACAGGCGGCACAAGACCTGTGATTCTTGTTGCCGGCTTTTATGTGGCTGCCCTGATCACCCTGATTCTTTTGCTCCGGTATCTTATCAGAACCTGGAGAAACGGATAAAATTTTTTAAAATACCCAATACTACTGATAGTGATTTCAGGTAAAAAAAGTACTTTGGGCTTTGGGGTAATAAAGCAGGCATGAAGCAACTCAGCAGATTTTATGTTATTTACGGTGCGCTGGTTATCTGGACGATTAAGTTCCTGGTACGGCCCATGCAGTTGTTTGACTGGCCGGTTGATTTTATGCTGGGGATAGCTCCCAATTTATTGGGCTCATTTCTCATTCCGTTTGGTGCCTGCTGGTTTTTTGGTGGCAGAAACTATTTGCTGGCGAGAGTGTTCAGGCTGGAATCAGATACTGATCTCCGGTTAGTATGCCTGCTAGGCTTTGGTATGCTGGTGATTAATGAGTACCTGCAACTAATACCGGTGTTTGGCCGCACATTCGATTACTTCGATATCTTCTTCTCTTTTGCCGGGCTCAGTCTTTCTTATTTTGTTTATGGACGACTAATGCGGAAAGTACAGTTGGTGTAGATTTCGCTGTTAAAAAAATAAATACCTTAATTCTTCGTATCCAATATTACCGGTGTATTACCCTTTCCCATTACAATAACTTTTGAATTAGGAGACTTTGCCAGTTCCAGGTAAGCCTTTATTTGCTCATATTGTAATTGTTGATCTGTCAGTCCTGTATTAATTATCCGCTGGTAGTCGGCGATACCTTGCGCTTCCACCCTTTTTCGTTCGGCTTCCTGTTTTTCTTTCAACAGTACAAACTGCATTTTCTGGGCATCCTGTTCGGCGTTAATTTTTTGCTCAATGGTGACTTTTACCGATTGCGGCAACGTAATATTTCTTACCAGGAGTTGTTCCAGTATCAACCCTCTTTTTTTAAAGTCGTCTTCTATGCTCTTGAAAATCCGTTGCTGAAATTCGTCCCGCTTGGTAGAGTAAAGCGCCACAGCTTCATAATAAACTGAATTATCACGGATTTTCGTCCGGGTTAATGGCCGCACAATCTTATCAGTATAGTCTTCGCCTGTTTCCCTAACCAGTTTCGGCGCTTCGGATGGCAGCAGCTTATACAGCACTGTAAGGTCAATTGTAACTTCAAGCCCATCGGCAGTAAGTACACGAATGGCATCATCACCCGCTTTTTCTCCTTCATCGTGAATGCCACTCATTGTATAATTCTGGGTTTTAATATCCAGCCTTCTTATTTCAAGAAGCGGATTAACGAAATGAAGCCCACTGGCAAGAACATCATTTTGCACTTTCCCGAAAAGTGTTTTAACCCCTATTTGTCCCGGGTTTATTTGTACAATGCACTTTGAAAGGATGCCCGCTATGACTAGCAAAATGGCAAAAGAACGGATAGTTTTTACAAATCTGACAAACTCAATATGTCTTTTTAATGCATAGCTTGCTATAAATGCTACTACGCCAAGTACTACTAATATCATATGGAAAGATTTATATAATAATAAGTAAAGGTAGTGTGTTCTATAGCCATCAGAACAGTTTCCCTTTTAGGGCTTTCCGGATATCTAATGATCACAATCATCCGCATGTGCATGGTTGTGTACCCTGCAGGAACGATAATTACGAAGGTGGGCAGTAACGATAAGTACTACAGCCGGAATAAGCAGCCATAACTGATACTGGTGAAAAATCTGTTTCAACACCAGTAAACTAAACCCGGCAATAAAAATCAAAAAGGGAATACTGCTGTGGTGGTGTTTTTTATACCCATGATAAAATGAGTAAGAGCCAATCAGAAAAGCAAGAACAATCATACCTGCTTCAAAAGCAACATTCTCAATGATATTAATACCAAACAAAGGAAGGGTACTCAGAAATAAAGGAAGCATAGCGCAATGTATCGCACAGGCAAGCGAAGCCCCAATTCCTAAAGCATCCCAATTTATCTTCATATAGTTCTAAAAGGGGTCAAAGTTAGTAAAAAGCAACCTTGTTGCAAAATTTTTAAAAGCTGCCCTCACTGCGTAACTTTGCCGGATAACGAAAATATCATGTCAAAGAAAGGAATATTCTACCTGGCTTTTTTTACTGTACTTATTATTGGTTTTTATTTTGGACTCAGGGAGTTTATACCAGGTTTTAATAAAAAAAGATTTCCTCCAATAAGCTATATCCGCCCTTTTAGCTTTATTAATCAGGATGGCCAAGCGGTTACCGAAAAAGATGTGGCAGGTAAGGTATATGTGGCTTCATTTTTCTTTACTACCTGCACTTCTATTTGCCCACCCATGAATAATAACCTGAAAAAAGTATATGAAAAATACAAAGACGAAAAAGACTTTTTACTGCTTTCCCATACCTGCATGCCCGAAATTGACAGCGCTGAGATTTTGAGAAAATTTGCTGATAAGATGAACGTTGATACTAAAAAATGGATTTTTCTGACAGGCAGAAAAGACAGCCTGTACAATATGGCAAGGGTAAGCTATACTATTGACGATCCCCAAAAAGTCCTCACCAAAATTGAAGATGATTTTATACACACTCAGCATTGGGCTTTGGTTGACCGAAACGGAGATGTAAGAAAAATATATGATGGGCTCAAAAATGCTGAAGTAGAGCAACTTATTAAAGATATTCCAAAATACCTTGAAGAAAAGTAATGCTTCATTAATATGCCAAGGCAAAAAAATATACAGACAACGGAACAAGTGGAAACGTTATTAAAGCGTAACCATCTGAGTGTTACCGATAGCCGGAAAAAATACTTCAGCTTTTTTTTGAACAAGCAGGTGCTTTAGCTCATGGAGATATAGAAAAAAGAGCAGGTGAACGATTTGACAGGGTGACCGTGTACCGCACATTGCAGGCTTTTGTGGATAAAGGCATTATACACGTTATTCCCACGTCAGATAATTCAGTGCGGTATGCATTATGCAAAGACGATTGTATGGAAGGTCATCATCATGACCATCATATTCATTTTGTATGTACCAATTGTAATAAAACCTATTGCCTTGATGATGTGGTAACACCTGATGTAAAACTGCCAAAAGGATATGCAATTGGACATGTGGAAGTGGTGGTGGAAGGCGTTTGCAAAAAATGTAACCCCTTATCTTTCAAAAATTAGGGCTGGAAATAATAATTGCAGTCTTAAAAAAAGAAAGACCCGGTGTAGAAACATCGGGACTTTTTGGTTAAGGCTCTGATTAGTAGCTATTTTAAGATGCATTTTTTTCTGCATCGTTGTATTCTGTGTCAAAAATATACTCTTGGTTTGAATTTTCCGAATTTCTGCCCGCCATTTTAGTGGTATTTTATTATAAAAGCCCTGATTCCGTCTTAACAAAATTCATCAAATCATTAATATGATCCGGTGAAAAATCAAATTTCAAACCTGCCAATTCAAACAATGCAGGAAGCGTAAGCGTACCGCCTTTGCTCAACGCATTTATGTAATTATTAATTGCCGGCTCCGGGCTTTGTTTGTATTGCCTCCACAAGCCGATAGCCCCTAATTGGGCAATACCATATTCGATATAATAAAAGGGTACTTCAAACAGATGCAACTGCCGCTGCCATCCATGAAGTCGGTATTCCTCCAGCCCTGAAAATTCTATTTCCGGCGAAGAGAATTCTTCCAGTATGCTTAACCATTGCTTTGCCCTTTCCTCATTGCAATGTTCCGGGTTCTCATACGCCCAATGCTGAAACTTATCGATTGTTGCTATCCAGGGAAAAATGGTGATTACCCTTTCCAGTTGTTGTTCTTTTGCCCGCTTCAGTTCTTCGTCTGTATCAAAAAACTCATGCCAGTAATCCATGCTAAAAAGTTCCATAGCCATACTGGCTACTTCAGCAATTTCGGTAGGGTATTCTTTAAAGCCATACAATTCCAGTTCATGCGATAAAAAGGAATGAATGGCGTGGCCACCTTCGTGTACCATTGTAGTTACATCATCAAGCGTTCCCGCTGCATTCATAAAAATAAAGGGGGCCCCGCTTTCTGCCAGTGGACAATTATACCCGCCCGGAGCCTTTCCTTTCCTGCTCTCCAGATCCAGGTGGCCCATTTCTTTCATTTTTTTCAGGCATTCTCCAAAAAAGGGCTTCAGATTATCAAAACAGGCAATAGTCTTTTTTGTAAGTTCATCGCCGGTTTTAAACGGACGTAAAGGTTGTACACCCGCAGGTTCTGCATCCACATCCCATGGGCGAAGGGTGTCGAGGCCCAGTCTTTTCTTTTTCGCTTCATATAATTGGTTCACCAGTGGCATTACATGCAGTTTTACTGCTTCGTGAAACTGAAAACAAGCTTCTTTATCGTAATCAAAGCGTCCCAGTTCAGCAAAGCGGAAATCCCTGTAGTTAACAAACCCTGCATTTAATGCAACCTGATTCCGCTTTTCCAATAAAGAAGAAAATAAGGTGTTTAATTCTTCTTTATCCTGCAGCCTTCTTTCGTTTATTTTCCTGTACACTTCTTCCCGCAATTTGCGGTCAGGGTCTTCCAAAAATTTTGCGGCCTGCTGCAAGGTGTATTCCTGGCCATTTACCTCCACCATCATCTTACCTGCAATAACACCAAACTGCTGCTGCATCACATTCAGTTCTGCGTTAATCGGAATATTTTCTTCCCGGAAGAGGTCAATGTTTTTCTTTACGTTACGCAGGTAGGTAAAATATTTTTTCTCATCCAATTGTTTAACAAACGGCGAGCTAAGCAGTTTTTTATTCAGCCTGTCAGCGAAAGGCTGTACTTTGGGCTGAATCTCCATCATAAAGAAGGTGAAGGACTGCTCCAATTCTTTGTTTTCGGTGTCGCAGGTCATTTTAATCTGCCGCCAGCATACATCTTCATTGATGACAGATTCCAATTCGCTGGCATCTTTCATCCATTTTTCAAGGTCGGTAAGTGAGCCGATTTCCCTTTCCTCAAGATTTATAAAATACGGCTCAAGGCTCTCCCAACTGGTAATTACAAAATCGCCGGACAGAAAATGGCGGGGTAGCTTTTGTATATCGGCACTGTGTGTCATAATAATTGAATGTGATTAAATGAAAATGTGAGAATATGGAAATAAAGGGCATTTCCACATTCCCACATTTACTATCTGGTGAACTATTCTTCTTTTTTCTTACGGGTGGCTTTCTTTTTTGGTGCTTCTTCAGCGGGGGCTGCTTCTTCTTTTTTCTTTGCAGCTTTTTTTGCAGGCTTAGCTTCTTCTGCCACAGGCTGAGGCTGCTCTTCAACCCCAGGTTCTTCTTCTGGCAATTCAGAGAGTTTTATCTCTACATTGTTTTTCTTCAGAATGCTGAACCATTTCACCATTTTCTTCATATCGCTGGCATACACCCTTTCAAAGTCCATATCAGAATATACTTTTTCAAAATATTGCCTAATGGCTGCTGAATCTTTCTCATCTGGCAGGCTCTCTCCAGCTTTATCCATAGCCGTAAACAACTCCACCAGGTTAATATTATCCCGAATCGTATAAATTTCTATCGCTTCAAGGTGTGAAAAATTATGAATACGGCTTGAAACAAACCGGGTTGATTTATCATCAAGCGAACGGACGATGGCACCATCGGTTTTGCTGTTAATCAGTTCAAACAAACCCGGCAGACCGGTAATCGCTACAAGTTTACTGTACTCCATATAAATTTTCTTTTTGGGCTTGCAAGATAAATGAGTTCGGGCAAATGGACGGTTTTCTTAAGTAAATTACTTTGGGGCGAACGTTTTTCATATTTTATACGTCTCAAACAGAGAATTCTAATCAACTTAAAAGAAATAATTTATGAAGCATTTATTTTTCCTTGTAATCGCCGGTTTTCTTGCATTTACAGTTTCTGCCCAGCCGGGTGGCGGTGGTTTTCAGCGTCAAACTCCCGAACAAAGAGTTGCCGCCATTCATGCCAAATTAGACAGCGCATTCAAGCTGCCTGCCGAAGATTTAGCCAAAATAGATACAGCCCTTACTGTTTTGTATACAAAACAGGATGAGAGAATGAAAGAAATATTCGCCAGCGGCGAAAGACCAGACCGTGAAACAATGATTGCAGAAAGAAAAAAGTATTCTGATGCAAGAGAAGAAATCCTGAAAGCCATACTTACCGAAGAGCAATATGGCATTTGGAAGGATAAAATTGAACCATCGATGAGGCCACAACGGCCAATGGGCGGCGGAGGCCAGGGAGGAGGAAATAATTAGAAATTGCTTTTTAGTGAAGAAAAACCCCGGATTACCGGGGTTTTTCTTTTTAAAGTCCATAATGCCTGATAAGTGGCAATTTTGTTTTAAAAATATTCCTGAACTTTATTTCAATAACAAAACCAACATTATGAAACATGCAATTAGCTGGTTTGAAATACCAACCACAGACATTGACAGGGCACAACAGTTTTATGAAACAATTTTTGAGATAAAAATGATGCCCCTGGAGTTCCAAAATTTTAAAATGAGAATGTTTCCGCTCGACAATCCGATGGACGGAGTTGGCGGTGCATTGGTACACACCGAAGGTTTCTATAAATCATCTGAAACAGACGGTACATTACTTTACCTGAACGGTAACCCCGATGTACAGATAATTCTCGACAGGATAGAATCTGCCGGAGGAAAAATTGTTGTGCCCAAAACAACCATATCAGACGAGTACGGCGATATGGCTGTTATAATTGACACAGAAGGCAACCGGATAGCCCTGCATAATGTTCCGGCTAAATATTTAAACAGTTAAT
Source organism: Chitinophagaceae bacterium (assembly GCA_016719815.1). GTDB lineage: Bacteria > Bacteroidota > Bacteroidia > Chitinophagales > Chitinophagaceae > JJ008. The sequence goes on from JADJYK010000025.1 coordinate 43,108, forward strand.
ACACAAAAAAACAACATGATAGTAGTTTATATTATTCTCGGCATTATTGCTCTTGTGCTTCTTGCCGGCCTCGTTATCAGTAAAGACATGAAAGCCTCAAGAGAAATTGTCATAAACAAACCAAGTGATGAGGTGTTCAATTTTATCAAACATCTGAAAAATCAGGATGGCTTTAGTAAATGGGGTAGCCTTGACCCCAACATGAAAAAAGAATACCGTGGCACCGATGGGGCCGTTGGTTTTGTAAGTGCATGGGAAGGAAACAAAAAGGTAGGGCAGGGCGAACAGGAAATTACCGCCATAGAAGAAGGAAAGGTGCTGCATACTGAATTACGCTTCATTAAGCCGTTTAAATCTTTTGCAAAAAGTAAAATGACAACTGAAGCACTGGCTGATGGCTCAACTAAAGTAACATGGGGTTTTGAAAGCAAAATGCCTTACCCGTTTAATGTGATGCGGGTACTGATGAACATGGACAAAGCCATTGGTGATGATTTCAGTGTAGGCCTTAATAACCTTAAAGCTCAACTCGAAAAATAATTATCATGCAATCCAAAGCAACAACAGTTGAGCAATACATTGCTGAATTGCCGGAAGAGCGGCAGAAAGCCATCAACGAACTGCGGAAAGTAATTAAGAAGAACCTGCCTAAAGGTTTTAAAGAAGCAATGGGGTATGGTATGATGGGCTGGAGTGTGCCGCACAGTATTTACCCGGCAGGTTATCATTGCAATCCGAAAGACCCTCTGCCTTTTATGGGTTTGGCTTCGCAAAAAAATTCCATTAATCTTTATCACATGGGTATTTATGCCAATCCTAAGCTACTCAAATGGTTCCAGGAGGCACATACTAAAGCATCACCCAAAAAATTAGATATGGGGAAAAGTTGCATCCGTTACAAGAAGGCGGAGGATATTCCATATAAACTGATTGGCGAACTGGCTTCAAAAATGACCCCGCAGGAATGGATTGAAATGTATGAATCTGCTTTTCGGAAAGGCAGCACAAAAAAATAAAGGGCTATGCAAAGAGTAATTGTAATCGTGTCGCTTTTGGTTTGTTTCAACTCCTTCGCACAGGATAGTACCAGAACAAAACCCAAAGAATGGCTGGGTGTGCTTACCCTGACGGAAATGTACCAGGATGAGAAAAACTGGACGAAAGACGACCAGGCGGTGGTGGGGCAACATTTTCAGCGATTGGTAAAGATGAAAGAGGAAGGAATAATGATACTTGCCGGAAGAATGCAACTGCCTACGAATGATGCCGAAATGAAAGGGCTGGTGATTTTTTATGCAAAAGACGAAAAAGAGGCATTGCAAATCATGAACGATGACCCGGCGGTAAAGGCTAAGATAATGATGGCAAAAGTATATCCGTATTCGGTTGCGGTAAGTAGATGCAATTAACCTGTAAATCTTCGGTAATGAAGAAAGTACATTATACATTGTTTCTGTTAACACTGATTTGTTTTCAGCAGGAAACTATTGCCCAGAAGAAACAATACAAAATTGTTTACAATGTTTTAGAAGACAAGAGTAAGGACAACTATGAGATATACAGTATGAATATGGACGGGAGCGATAAGAAGAATATCACAAATACTCCCGGTGTAGAATGGGTGTATCATGCTTATAAGGATAAAGTGTACTACATCAGCGATATTGACACCTGCCATCGTTGCTACTTTTTGTATGAAATGGATACAGAAGGAAACAACAAAAGAAAGGTTACATCCCTGCAGCTGGAGGACAGTTGGATGGGGTTGTACAGCAACGGAATACCAACAATGGTTGTAACCGGAAGAATAGGATCTGCAATAAGACAACAATTCTTTAGGATAAATATCCTGGATGGCAACTATACTCAATTAACATTCGATACTATCTCCTACAAGTCTGATCCAATTTTTTTACCCGCAGGTAATGATATTGTGTGCAGGTACCGGCCCGATAAATCGCTGCGGAAAACCGTACCGGCTGAATTGTGGAGCATGAATGGTAACGGGGAGATTTTGCACCAACTAACCTTTTTCCCAAAATCCGACAGCACAACGAAATGGTATGAGTATCATGCAGGTCCGCCACAGTGGAATCCCAAAAAGATGTTCGTAAGTTATTTGTCAAAACAAAAAGGCGAAACACAGATTCATGCAGTATCCTTTATGCCTTACAGAAAAGAGAAATCATGGCAAATTACTTCAGGTAGTCTAAGCAGCGGCTGGCATAGCTGGAGCAGCGATGGCAAATGGCTGGCGATGGATAAAAGCACCGCCGATGGAAAAAGCTTCGACATTTACCTGATGAACTATAAAACAAAGCAGGAAACCCGCCTAACAGATAGTGAAAAATATGAGCAAGCCCCGGTAATAGTTGAAGTGAAAAAAAACATCAAATAATTTTTACCACCATGTTTACCGGATGAAAGCAATCGTTTATACAAAATACGGCTCTCCTGATGTACTTCAGTTAAAAGAAGTGGATAAACCCACTCCAAAAGAAAATGAAGTGTTGATAAAAGTAGTTGCATCATCAGTTAACGAATGGGATAATGGATTAATCAGCGGTAAAGGATTGCTGACAAGATTACTGGGAGGCTTGTTCAAACCCAAGAACAAAATTTTAGGAGCAGATGTTGCCGGAGTTATAGAAGCTGTTGGAGCTAATATAAAAAAATTTAAATCCGGCGACGAAGTGTTTGGTGATATAGCTGGAGCCGGCTTTGGTGCTTTTGCAGAATATGTTTGTGCACCTGAAAAAATGCTGGCAAAAAAATCTCAGAAGATGAGTTTTGAGCAGGCGGCAGCATTACCACAGGCTGGCTTACTTGCTTTGCAGGGACTTCGGTATAAAAAACCATTGAAGGCCGGGCAGCATTTATTAATAAATGGTGCCGGTGGCGGTGTAGGGCCTATTGCTTTGCAATATGCCAAATCAATTGGAGCAACGGTAACCTGTGTTGACAGAGAAGAAAAATTTGAAATGTTGCATTCTTTGGGCGCAGATGAATTGATTGATTATAGTAAAACAGATTATACAAAAACAGGAAATCAATACGATTATATTCTGGATGTAACAGCCTGCCGTTCTGTTGGTGATTACAAAAGAGCATTAAAACCCGATGGAGTATTTGTTATGATTGGTGGCTCCATGGGATGGTTAATCGTTCAGATGATGCTGATACAGCCGCTGCTTTTTAAATTCAGTAATAAAAAGCTGGGAATAATGGGTTACCGGGTAAACACTGAAGGATTAAATGAACTGTCCAGTCTTTTTGAAGAGGGAAAAGTCTCACCTGTAATTGATAAAAGTTTTCCGCTGGCAGAAACAGCCAATGCTTTTCGCTACTATGAAAAGGGAACTTTTACGGGAAAAATTGTTATTGCTATCAATAGTAATGCAGGCAAATAGTTTTTCACCAACAAAATTTTTCCGCTAGTCATAAATTATATCTGATATGCTTTGATAACAGTTTACCTTGTTGTTCAATTAATTTTAAGAGAATGAAAAAAATTATTGGCATATGTCTTTTGAGCTTTTACTTTCCATTCGGTCATGCCCAGCAGCCTGTTCTTGTTTCTCCGCAATGGCTGAATGAAAATTTAAAAGATCCCAACCTTGTAATTCTTTATACCGGCTTTGTAATAAAAGCTGATTACGACAGGGAACATATTGAAGGCTCTCGTTTTCTCTGGCCGGAGTGGCTGGCGTTTAATACACCTGAAGCAAGTATGGTTTCTGCCGATACAAAGACAGCAACCAAAGTATTACAGAACCTGGGTATAAATAAAAATTCAAAAATTGTGATTTGTCACAGAGGTGGAGACGTAACCATAGCGGCCCGTATGTTTTTATCATTGGAGCATTACGGGTTAAAGGGACAAGTATCCTTTTTAAACGGTGGTATTGAAGCATGGAAAGAAGCAGGGTATTTCGTCACCACAAAAACCGCTGTTTATAAAAAAGGCAATTTTATTGCTACTGATAATACATTGCTGGTAAATAAAAATTATGTACTGTATGTGTTGCAGAAAAAAAGTGCTGAAGTAGTGGATGCAAGGCTGAAAAGATTTTATGACGGCGACCCTACGGGTTATCCGAGAGAGGGGCATATCTTCGGCGCAAAGAATATTCCATACCCTGATATGATTGATTCTACCAACAGTATTAAACCTGTTTCAATTCTTGAAAAGAAATTTTCAATAGTATTGCCCGATAAGAATAAAGAAGTGGTTGTGTACTGTTTCACCGGGCAGACAGCCAGTGTAGATTATCTTGTTGGCCGTTCGTTGGGGTATAGTATGAAACTGTACGATGGCAGTATGCAGGAGTGGAGCCGGGATGAAAAATTACCGATGGAGAAAATGAAGTAAGAGCAGATAAGAAAATTTATCTTAAAAGCCCCGGCTTATTTCCGGGGCTTTTAAATTTTATTTTGTTCGTTTAAAAGTTATTTCCATTGATTTAATTTCCTTTCCGTCGTGGGTAATATACTGTTCCATTATCTGTGTATTATCATCCACAATTTTCATTGTTTCTCTGAAATCAATAAGTTGCTTGGATTCCGGGTCTGTCATTTTACCTTTTAGATTTATTGTTTTGTTGGCTTCATCCCACGGACCTTCACAGTACATCAAGCCACTGCCAAAATTATCATACCAGGTACTCCAGAACACCCCACGATGATTATCATACCCGGTTTGGCTTACTCCATTAAAAGGCATTCCATCCCACGACCCCGTATGAGTGCTTAGCTGAATAAGCCCGTTGTTTATCATCTTATTAACAGCCTTTGATTGCATTGTTGAAGGTGGTGCTTCGGGAGCCATCCAGAATTTGATGTCAGAAGACCAGTTACCATCCCAGCTTGCCATCATTTTATGCATGGCGCCGGGTGTGCCATAGGCCATCATATTCTGCATTTTTGTAGCGGAATCAAGCACGGGAGCAACTTCTTTTTTCACTTCATCAGCAGACGATATTTCTGATTGAGTTTTTCCTTCATCCGTTTTTTTCTCATTGTTACAGGCTGCCAGCAGAATTGCGGCAGCGCAGAAGGTTAATAGTTTTTGTTTCATGTGTCTTTGTTTTGTTAGGTTTAAGATACAAAATCCTATAAGTCCTGCAAGGAATTCGCAAACTCTTTTATAGGTGGAAAAATGAAGCTATCCTAACTGGCTGACTTTTATCTGCATAACGGTGGCAATGCTGGTGGCTCTTTCCTTGGCAAGAAAAGCAATTTCGCCTTCAAAATTTTCATCCACCGATTCTTTAAAATAGCGGAGCCATATTTCAAAGTGATGTTTTTGTAATGGCGATTTCATGTGCAGGTCAAGATGCGGCTGCATGGCGTTTTTTCGATAGGTATCAGACTGAAACAAAATTGCATCCCAAAAATCAACCAGCACGGGCAAATGGTGCTTCAGGTCTATCTGTGCCACATCGGTAAAAATAAAATTGATGTTATCATCACCTAGCAGTTTTTCATAAAACTTAGTAACAAGCAATAATAAATCGTTCCTGTTTTCAATATCCCTTGCCATATTTTTTTGGCTAAATTACAATGGTTGACGGCTGAATCACTTCTTTTCTTCGAACCTGATGCGATAAGCCGCACTCAGTTTAATAAAAAACCCATCGCCCCAGTTATTGTTAGTATGGTATTTTCTTCTTTCAGAACCGGTTCGCAATTTTCTCATAATACCATAGCCGGGTTCAAACGTAATGCAAATATTTTTAGACGGATACAAATCCAGATAAGAAGACAACTGGTTATCATCAATTCTCAGAAAGTTGCCATTTCGAAGCCGATAGCTATTTGTCAAGGCCCTGAAGGTGATGCCGCCATAAAAAGATTTGCTGAATTTATGCTCCCAGGTAAACCGGCCGGGCAGCAATCCAAAGAAATAATTCTTTTCGTTCATTCGCCAGTCTGCACCCAGCAGCGGCATTAAGAATAATCCAAAAAAATCTTCGTTTACATAAACGCCAAACCGGAATTTCTTTCCTTCCGCTTTTTCATAGCTCAAAAAAACCGCACCACCTGCCTGAAATGTTTTTTTAACGAAAAGCTGTTCGCCGTTGGTTCTTACCATTGCATTTAGAGCAAGAGTCCACTTGGGATTATTGAGTGGCATTAACAGACCAACCGGCATTACCAGGCTTTTTACTCCCGGTAATACATTATTGACCGAGGCTGAATCAAATTGCCAATTCTCAAAATATGGACTGAGCAACAAGTAGCCTTTATGTGTTTTTACCGGAAGATCACTACCTGCCCAGAAGTGAGTAAATGGTGTAGCCCTGTTGCTATGCTGAGAAGGAAATGCGTAAGTATGTCTCACCTGAACCGGCTCAACGTAAGGTTGCGGCAGAATAATTTTTCCGGGAAATAATGAAACAAAAAACAGAAATATTTGCTTCATTACATTAGCAATTTGTATAAAAGGTAGCACAAACAGGAGGCAGAGAGTATGATATTTGTCATTGGAACGGCCACAGCCCGGTCTGTACCTTTATATATAACAGTTTTCTGTAACCACCAGACCATTAAATCTTATTTCATGTTCAGAGTTTCTGTCTTTATTATGCTTCTGTTTTTCTCCTGCAATGTGCCTAATCAGCATTTATCATACAATACCAACACAAAACCTCTCTATGATTTTGACACCGAGCCCCAGAAAATTTTGTTTATCAACGGTTGTGATATTGCATCAAAACACTTCAGAGACAACAAAGAGGCGCTTTTTACAGATCTGGTAAAGACACTGATGAACTGGGCAATTGATAATATTCGCAGCAAAACAAAGATTACTGCTGAAATAATTCCGGACACTTTAAACATTTCAAAAAATGCTGACAGCGCCGTTAACAGTTTGCTTGAAAAATTTAATGCAACCCATGCCATTGTGATTTCTTCATTCGATACTTATTTCAGTCAGACCCATGTAGAAGTAACGAAAAGCTATGAAGGTAAAAAGAACCGTGAAGCTTTTTATGATATTGTTTCAGACATCGGGTACATGCTTTACGCAAAAGACACCCTGCTTAGAAAAGACAAAAAAATGTTACGCCGTTTTCATTCTTCAAGATCTGTACTCAGCGGTTTGCTTGCTGCTGGCCCCAACGTTGTGGTTCAAAGGAAGGATGCTGAACAAATTGCGATGGATAATATACATAAGTATATCAGCTATTATTTCCCGGCTGAAATGAGGCGAAACCGGGTTCTTTTCTGTGGCAAAGGCTTTGAACAGGTAAAAGCTGCCATTGAAAAATCGGATTTTGAAGCCGCATTAACCGAGAGTTTGAGAAATACAACAAATAAAAAAAGTAAACATGTTGCAATGGCTTATTATAATTGTGCTGTCCTGTTTGAAAAAAAGAACCAGCAAGATGAGGCTATTATTAACCTGCGAAAATCCTTATCCATTTACCAGCTTGATGCTGCAGCATTGATGATGCATGACTTTGAAATGAATAATTGACCGAATCATCATTTTTCTGTCTCCATACCAATATTTTGTTCTCTCCAGCGTTAAACCATGCAGCCCCAATCCTGTCCAAACAAACCAATTTCAGAACCATGAAGAATCCCGTATTGCTATCTTTTTTCGTTTTACTGCTTTTATTATCCTGTGCAAAAGATGATAATCCCGATAATCCGCCTGTACCTGAAACAATATATTTTCCACCTGTAAGTGGAACAGAATGGCAGGGCACAACCCCGGCCTCACTGGGCTGGAATGAAACCGCACTCAGCAACCTTTATATTTATCTGCAACAGAAAAACACAAAGGCATTTATCATACTTAAAAATGGAAAAATTGCAGCGGAAAAATATTTCGGCACTTTTACCGCCGATAGCAACTGGTACTGGGCTTCGGCCGGAAAAACAATGACGGGGATGCTGGTAGGCGTTGCGCAACAGGAGGGTTTGCTGGACATCAACAAAAAAACCTCTCAGTACATCGGCACAGGATGGACTTCATTACCATTGGCAAAAGAAAACCTGATAACCGTAAAACATCAGCTCACCATGACCTCCGGTCTTGATGATGGTGTGCCAGATGATTTCTGTACTACGCCAGCTTGTCTTGTTTATAAAGCTGATGCGGGTACCAGATGGGCATATCATAATGCTCCTTACACTTTATTGGATAAGGTGGTTGAGAATGCCACAGGAATGACATACAATAATTATTTTCAGCAGAAAATACGAAATAAAATTGGTATGAACGGCCTATGGCTGCCTTCAGGTTACAACAACATTTACTACAGCACACCCCGCAGTATGGCTAGGTTTGGATTGCTTTTGCTGAATAAAGGCAAATGGGATCAAACAACTATTTTGAGTGACACCAACTACTTCAATACCCAGGTCAGTACATCGCAAAACCTGAACCTTTCATACGGCTACCTTACCTGGTTGAACGGAAAGGCGAGTCACATGCTGCCTCAGTCACAACTTGTTTTCAGTGGAGGTATTGCACCCAATGCGCCGGCAGATATGTATGCAGCAATGGGAAAAAACGAGCAGCGAATATATGTGGTGCCGTCGCAACAGGTTGTTGTAATTCGCATGGGTGACCCGGCTGGCACCCCACATTTGGCGGTATCAGGTTTTGATAACGAAGTGTGGGGATATCTGAAGCCTGTTATTGGTTATTAAACAGGCCGTCGGGCGGTTACTACTTTTTTTATTTCTGAGTTAGTGCAGCTGCTATAGCGGCAGCATGTTTTTCATGCAGCACCTGGTGTCCAGAAGCGATGATTTCAACGATGCAGTTATTTTCTATCCCCCTGCTGAATTTTTCTCCCACCGATGAACGTATAATGCGATCATGTTTGCCGTAAAACAATATTGTGGCTGTTTTATTTTTATCAATTGCCTTTTTAATAACTGGCAAATATGGTTTTATATGCCGGAGAGATGTCCACCGTTTGAACAACAGCGACCTTGCTTCTTTGTCACCAATGTAAAAGCGGACAAATTTAAATATGCTGGCATTAACCAGCTTCAGTTTATTAAACAACTTCAGCATAGTAAAAAACCAGGCCGGATGCTTCATGGTAACGGCAAACAGTTTATTTCCTAACCATATTTGTGTGGCAAGCCAGTACCAGAAATTCACTTTTAGCCCATCTGGGGCAAGCAATACCATTTTTTTTACTTTTTCAGGCATTGACTGATAAAGGCTAAGAGCCATCCGGCCGCCAAGGCTAAAGCCCAGAACGGTAATTGAAGATTGATGATTCGGGAAAAGGGACGGAATATTTAAAAGGTGAATCACTATCTTTTCAAGGTCTTCCGGGTCAAAGTTCTGTTTGTCATTCCATTTTGTGGCACCATGATGCGGCAAATCAAATGCTATAAAAGTGAACCTGTCCCCGGCATGTTTCTCCAAAAAACTAAAAGCAATGGCACTTTCTCCATAACCATGAAAACATAGAACCAGCTCCGGGCCTTTGCCAAATATTTTGTAAGCCAATACCGATTGCCCGTATGAAACATGATGTTCTGTCATGAAAGAAAATGAGAAAATTATTTCAGATAATCCAAATATATACTATTTTTGAATAGTTGCACAAACAACTATATGTCAAACAACCAATTTAAGAAGGGAGAGCTCTATAGCTTTATCACCGGTAAAGCGTCAACGGCTATTGCCCGCCGGCTGCAAAAGAAATTCAATACTTCCGGACTTCATCTCACCATAGAACAATGGAGTGTTTTATACCATTTGTGGAAGCAAGACGGTATCAGCCAACAGGAGCTTTGCAATGCAACTTATCGAGATAAACCCAGCATCACACGGCTGGTTGATAATCTGGAAAAGCTAACCCTTGTTAAAAGAGTGGCATCAGAAACAGACCGGCGGATTAACCGGATATACCTAACAAAACAAGGCCAAAAACTGGAAGAAGAAACAATGCTGCTGGCAGATGAAACACTGAATGAGGCATTATTATCTGTTCCTGCTGACAAAGTTGATGTGTGTAAGGAAGTGCTGCAGATAGTCTATGATAACCTGGTAAACAGTAACGAATGATTTCCTTCGGCATAATAAAACCAAAAACTTCATAATCTTTAAACGTATAATATGTCAACAGCAACAAAAACTGTAAAAGGCGGAGAATGGCTGATTAAGCAATCGCTGCCCGCAGAAACATTTACTCCCGAAGAATTCAATGAAGAGCAAGTGATGATAAGGGACATGTGTAACCAGTTTCTCGACAGCGAAATTTACCCAAACCTGGAAAGAATTGACAACCTGGAACCCGGACTGATGAAGTCCCTTGTTGAAAAAGCCGGAGAACAGGGTTTACTGGCAACCTCCTTCCCTGAAGAATATGGCGGATTAGGAAAAGACTTTGTCACATCTACAATCATTAATGAGTACCTGGGTGCCGGACATTCCTTCTCGGTTGCAATTGCCGCACATACCGGTATCGGCACATTGCCAATTTTATACTTTGGCACTCCGGAGCAAAAAGCAAAATACATCCCCAAACTAATAACAGGTGAGTGGGCCGGTGCATACGGATTAACAGAGCCCAACAGCGGAAGCGACGCACTGAGCGCAAAACTACTGCCAAATTAAGCGATGATGGAAAGTATTATTTACTCAACGGACAAAAGTGCTGGATAACAAATGGTGGTTTTGCGCATGTATATACTGTGTTTGCAAAAGTTGATGGAGACAAGTTTACCGGCTTTATTGTAGAAAGAGGAACAGAAGGCTTTACACAAGGACCTGAGGAAAATAAAATGGGAATCAAGGGATCTTCTACGGTTCAATTATATTTCCAGGATTGCAAAGTGCCTGTTGAAAATGTTTTGGGGGAAATAGGCAAAGGCCACAGAATTGCATTTAACATTCTCAATATTGGCCGCCTGAAACTTTGTGCAGCAGCTATTGGTGGCGCCCGTATGGCATTGAACCTTTCAGTTGAATACGCCAAAACAAGGGAACAGTTTAAACAGCCCATTTCAAATTTTGGCGCTATCAAACATAAATTAGCCGAAATGGCCATCCGGCTTTTTGTGGCCGAGTCATCTCTGTACAGAACAGCAAAATGGATAGATGAAAAAGAGCATGAACTGCTTGCAGAAGGCAAGTCATTTGCCGAAGCATTGCTGGGTGGTGCCGAAGAATATGCTATTGAATGTGCGGCGCTAAAAGTTTATGGCAGTGAAGTACTCGATTATATTGTAGATGAAGGAGTGCAGATACATGGCGGAAATGGCTACAGTGCTGAATACAACATTTCAAGAGCCTACCGTGACAGCCGCATTAACCGGATTTATGAAGGAACCAACGAAATCAACCGCCTGCTTACACTGGATATGACACTCAAAAGAGCAATGGGCGGCCGACTTGACCTGATGGGTCCGGCCATGGCGGTACAAAAAGAACTGATGAGTATTCCTGACTTTGGAGCAGAAGAAGAACAACTATTTTCAAAAGAGCTGAAACTGGTTGCCAACCTGAAAAAAGCTATCCTGATGACGGCAGGAGCTGCCGTGCAAAAGCTGATGATGAAGATTGAAAATGAGCAGGAAGTACTGATGAACATTGCCGATATGGCAATAGAAACCTTTAATGCCGAAAGTGTGCTGCTGCGGGTAATGAAGATTGTGGAGCAAAAAGGAGAAGCCGCATCTGGTTACCAGCTTGATATTATGCGCACTTACCTGTACGATGCTGCCGACAAGGTAAATAAATCCGGGAAAGACGCTGTTAATGCATTTGCCGAAGGTGACGAACAACGTATGATACTGATGGGACTCAAACGGTTTACAAAAGCCGAACCCCTTAACAGTAAAGATGCCCGCAGAAGATTAGCTGATAAAATGGTAGGCGAAGGGAAATACTGTTTTTAGTTCCAATGTTCTTTTTCAAAATCAAGCATGGCTGTCCTGAAAGGGGTGGCCATTTTTGGTGCGTTGGTATAAATCATTTGCAGCTCTTTCCGGGTTACTTTCAGTTCGTTTAGTTTATGAACTCTTTTGCTTTCAAATACAATACCTGCCGTGAGTAATAATGATGAAAAGACAGTGCATAAATAATAAATAAGGAATGTATCATCCACATACTGCTCATTAACCACACCATTTACAACATGCACTTTGAAAACATAATACATCAGGTATAAAAGCCCATAACATCCATAGGCAAATACCAGTGCTGCTGCAATCATTGCCTTCCCTGTTGCTTTTCCATGGCGGATTGCCAGCTTTCCATGCTTCGCAAAAAATCTCATACTGTAAAACAATGTTAGCAGAATACCTGGCGCAAGAATAACAGAAATGGCGTTGCTGTTAAACCCTTTTATCACAATCACCAGTGCTTCAAACGTTACAAAAGCAATGATCAGCCAGCGGGTACGTCTGTAAAAACGGATTGATGAACTGTAATAAAGGAAAAAATAGAGCATCAGTGGTGCATCAAGCAGGTTATTGGCAAGACCCCAATACAACAACACATCATGGCTTACCCCGATGATTTGTAGTGTCAGCAGGTTATATACCACAACTGATACATAATAAACAAAAAGTGCCAGAAAGCTTTTGTGCCTGGTTAATTTTAACGCTGTTATGAAAAAAACCGGCAGAAAAAGCGAAATGGTGGAGGCAACGCCGATTGTAAAGGTCCAATTCATATAATTCTTTTTTTCTTAGGATTTGGATGGCTGCTTATTCAGTAAAAGCTTATGCAATATTAACGCACTGTTTTCGGGCATATTCTTTTCAACTATTCGTATCTATAAAAATTCAGTAAAAGCGAAGGAAAATAATCGTAACTCTACGGAAAGGCCAATAAGTGCTTTTGCAGTACCTTGGCGAAATGATACGAATAACTATTTTCATTCTGGCCCTTTTATATGTCATGCTATCGCCTCTCAGGAGCAGATAATCACAGGGAAAACAACAGGCAATAACCCATACCTGGAATACGGCCTTGGTGCCGACAGGCTGGGTGGAGCCAAAATGACTTTTCTGGATACCGGGGTCGTATTAAAGGTTACAGACAGCACCCTGATGAACTATAAAGTACAGCTCTCTGTAAATCATTTTGCATATTTACCCAAAGTAAATTTTGTAAAAGACAGTACAATACAAATTAAGAAATACTACCTGGCTGGCAGCATGCTCATAAATGGTGATGACTGCCACGATTTTGTCGCTGTTTCACTGGATGAGAGACTACCTTACCGCAGCATTCAGCAAATAAGCCCGTCCCGGATAGTAGTCGATATTTTTGGGGCAACCAGTAATACAAACTGGATAACCCAGCGAACTTCTGCCAAAGAAATAAAAAATATTTACTACGAACAGATTGAGGATGATGTATACAGGGTTATCATCGAACTGAAAAATCAGCAACATTGGGGCTATAGTATTTTTTATGAAGGAAAAAGGCTTGTTATAAAAGTGAAACTTCAGCCGGCAGAACTTTATCTGAAAAAACTGAAGGTTGCCATTGATGCCGGCCATGGCGGAGACAACACCGGAGCCATCGGCAAAATAACAGGAATGAAAGAAAAAGACTATAACCTGCTGATTGCCCAGGAACTCGAAAAAGAGCTTAAAAAAAGCCATGCCGCTGTATTTATGACCCGGACTAAAGACACCTCTCTAACCATGACCGGACGGCTGGAAATGATAAAACAGGCTGAGCCGGATTTTCTCATCAGCATACACCTTAACTCCTCATCAAAAGACAGCATAAATGGTGTAAGCACTTATTACCGCTATATCGGGTTCCGTCCGCTTTCACAACATATCCAGCAAAATATGCTCGACCTGGGCTTGGGTGATTTCGGTAATGTGGGAGGCTTCAATTTCTCACTGAGCGGCCCTACAGAATATCCCAACTGCCTTGTGGAAGTGGCTTTTCTTAGTAATGCCGAGGATGAAAAAAAGATACTCGACCCGGAGTTCAGAAAAGATGTGGCTGCCAAAATTGTTGAAGGCATTAAAGACTGGCTTAAAGCCTGCAGGGAAGCTGATTAATCTTCCGGCGGAAAAGGCTCGCCCCTGTGGCAGGTTTTGCAGGTTATGGTGGTCAGGTATTCCGGCCTTTCCTTTTTGTCAAAATAAAAATGGTTTTTATTGATTTCTATTGTCATCCGCATCATTTCCCGGGCATTTTCTTTCATCGGTTCTGCGTCTGAAACAAAATCAAGACTGTCTGTAAAGATTTTGTTTTTACATGGCAGAAAGAACAACTCACACCCAATGCCTTATTGTACGATTGCATGATGCTGTCCAGCCGGGCATCGCTGATGTCCTGGGGTAATACTTTCAGATTCCGGGGTGTTAGCCTGGGGGCTTTTGCTGCCGCAACGCCAAAAACTACAAAAGCTGCACAGGCCAGTAAGGTTAATATGGTTTTGTTTTTGAACATATTTTAGTTGACGGGGTTCCCGATGATTTAGTGGCAAAAATGGTGATTTTGTTTTTGAAAACAGAACTTGTTCAACCAAAGCAGTAAATATTTGTTACTAACGTATTTACTCTACTTTTGGCCCTAAAAACACAACAGCATGAGTCCCTTAGTAAAAGAATTCAACGACTACCGCACCCGGATGAACGAGGTGATCCTGAGTAAAGATAACCTGGTAATTAAGCGCCTCTGGAACCTTGATACCAACACCTACGCTGCCGGTGCACTGGACATAAAAACTAAAGAACTGCTGGGGCTGGTGGCCAGTATGGTTCTCCGCTGCGACGATTGTATCAAATACCATCTTGGTAAAAGCCATGAACTGGGCATTTCCACCGAAGAAATGTATGAGGTGTTTGCCGTAGCCAATATCGTAGGCGGTACTATTGTAATACCCCATACCCGTCGTGCAGCCGAGTATTGGGAAGAGCTGGCAAAGTGATAAATGCCAACTTCCTGCCAAAAATCATGCTTCAGACCGCAAAAAGCGAAGCCGATAAGCATTAAATTTGCATGATTAATTCAGAATCAGATTATGAGTGAACAAGTAATTGCCCCGGCCCTGACCGCTAAAGATTTTGCAACAGACCAGGAAGTAAGATGGTGTCCGGGTTGCGGAGACTATTCCATCCTGGCACAGGTACAAAAAGTAATGCCCTCGCTGGGTGTTCCCAAAGAGAATATTGCTATCATATCAGGGATTGGCTGCAGCAGCCGTTTCCCTTATTATATGAACACCTATGGTATGCACTCCATTCACGGCCGTGCCACTGCTATTGCATCCGGATTAAAGGCTGCAAGGCCCGAACTGAGTGTGTGGGTGGTAACCGGTGATGGCGACTGCCTGAGTATTGGTGGCAACCATACTATTCATCTCCTTCGCAGAAATTTTGATATCAATGTGCTGATGTTTAATAACCAGATTTATGGTTTGACAAAAGGACAATATTCCCCCACATCGGAAGAAAATAAAATAACAAAAAGCAGTCCGATGGGTACTATAGACCATCCATTCAATCCTGCTGCACTTGCATTAGGTGCTGATGGCAGCTTTGTGGCCCGCACCATGGACCGTGACCCCAAGCACATGCAAACCATTCTTACTAGAGCACATCAGCATAAAGGCACTTCGTTTGTAGAAATATACCAGAACTGCCCCATCTTTAACGATGGCACTTTTGAGATATTTACAGAGAAAACCACCAAGGCTGATGAAACGCTGTTTTTAGAGCAAGGCAAGCCGCTGATTTTTGGTGCTAATAACGACAAGGGGCTGAAGCTTGATGGCTTCCAGCCGGTGGTTATTGACCTGAATAACGGTTTCAGCGCTGATGACTGCTGGGTACATGATGAGAAAGATATTTACAAAGCGCAGATATTAACCCGCATCTTTGATAACCCCCGCAAAGAAGGACACCTGCCAAGGCCATTTGGTGTTTTCTATGAGAACGACCGCCCCTGTTACGAAGAGATGATGACCATGCAGATTGAAACAGCCAAAGCAAAGAAACCAGCCGACTTAGACAGGATTCTTCGTGGTGGTGAAGTGTGGACGATTAATTAAAAATGCACTTACTTTTTTTTAAAGCCTCCCATGCGGAGGCTTTCTTGTCTATGGTGGTATGAAGTTTGTCATATGGCAATTAGTTAATTCGCAGTATTTTTAAAATTCTCATATTTATAATATGCTGCTGCACATACATCCCGATAATCCACAGCCAAGGCTGATAAAGCAGGTAGCCGACTGCCTGCAGGATGGAGGTATTATCATTTATCCAACCGATACTGTGTACGGGTTGGGGTGTGATATTATGCAGCCCAAAGCCATTGAACGGATTTGCCGTATTAAAAAAGTAGATCCTAAAAAGGTACGGCTTTCTTTTGTCTGCAGTGACCTGTCGCACCTGAGTGAGTATGCCAAACCCTTATCGAACCCGGTATATCGCTTACTGAAAGAATATTTACCCGGCCCTTATACTTTTATTTTACAGGCCAGCAAACTAACGCCTAAGATTCTGCAAAGTAAAAAAGACACTATCGGTCTCCGCATTCCGGATAATAATATTTCAATGGCCATTATTAAAGAGTTGGGAAGGCCTGTACTCAGCGCTTCCATGCCCGGCGAAATGGTGGAAGATTACACCGACCCCGAAGTGATGTATGAAAACTTTAAGAACGAAGTGGATTACGTTATTGATGGCGGTATCGGCGGCATGATTCCCTCCACGATAGTTGATTGTACCGGTGATGAACCGACAATAATAAGAGAGGGTCTTGGTGTGTGGAAATAAAAAAGCACTGCAAATTGCAGTGCTTTCCCCGGACACACAATTCTTCAGGATATATATTGGTTTGCTGATAGTACTCAGATAACCCGGTTACGGCCATTGTGCCTGAAACGGAATGCATCCCTGCGGGTATCTCTTTTCAGGGCATTCAGTTTTCTTCTTTCCATGGGGGTTACAAGGCCATCTCTTGTGGCCATCCTCCTTGCTACTCCCTGGCGTACAACATCTTTTTTAAGGTGCATTCTTTCTACACGGGTGATCCTGGTGTCGCCATTGCGGCAACCACCTCTGCGAATCCCGGTCTGTGCAGACACAGTTACTGATAAAACAACCAATGCGAGGGTAGCGAATAATATCTTTTTCATAATTATTTTTTTTTAATGATGACCAGCTTTCCAAAAGCGGCTTAATGGTAGTAAGAAGAAAAAAAGGTTGCAAGGTTTAATGAGCCGGAGGAAGGAATTGTTAAAACAGCTCCGGCTGAACCGGCAGCAGGCGAAAACTCTTACGGTGGTATTTGCAAAGACCCACCTGTTCGATGGCCTTGCGGTGTTCCAATGTGCCATACCCTTTATTCTTTTTCCAGTTATAATGAGGAAACTCCTCATGCAACTGTTGCATATATTCATCCCGGTATGTTTTTGCCAGTATGCTGGCTGCAGCAATGGAAGCAAACCGTCCATCGCCTTTTACAAAACACTGATGTGGTATTTTTTTATACGGAATAAAGCGGTTGCCATCAATGAGCAGCAGTTGTGGTTTTTTTTTCAGTTTGTCTAATGCCAGGTGCATGGCTTTAAACGAAGCTTTCAGGATATTGATTTCATCAATCTCATTATTATCGACAAAGGCAACACCATAAGAGATAGCAGTTGCTTCAATAATGGGCCGCAGTTCTTCCCGGTGCTTTTCTGTTACCTGCTTGGAATCGTTGAGCAGCGGATGATAAAAGTCTTTGGGCAGTATAACGGCTGCGGCCACCACCGGTCCCGCATAGCATCCCCTTCCGGCTTCATCGCAACCGGCTTCAAGTATTGATTCAGAAAAGTATGGGCTCAGCATTCTTTTGCAAGTTTAAGAACAATACCTAATAAAACTTGTTATTCGCAACAATACGCATTTTACCTTTGCCCGAAATGAAACAAAACCTTTCGCAACGTTCCGATAAACCCGTTGCCATTTGGCTGCTGATGGGTGTGGGCATGATTATCGTACAGATTGTACTGGGCGGTATTACCAGGCTCACCGGTTCGGGACTTTCTATTACTGAATGGAATGTGGTTACTGGTACTTTGCCCCCTATGAATGAGCAGCAATGGATAGCAGAGTTTGACAAATACAGGCAAACGCCACAGTTCAACCTGCTGAATACGGATTTTACATTAACCAACTTCAAGTTCATTTTCTTCTGGGAATGGTTTCACCGCCTGTGGGCAAGACTGATTGGAGTTGTATTTCTGATTCCCTTTATTATCTTCTTAGCACAACGCCGGTTTAAGCCTTCGATGGTACAGCCCATGCTGATATTGTTCTTCCTCGGATTTTTGCAAGGCATCATTGGCTGGATAATGGTAGCCAGCGGCCTCACCGGTGAAGCCATTTATGTAAAGCCTGCTAAACTTGCCCTTCACCTTGTATTTGCACTTGGTCTGCTGTGTTATACTTTCTGGTTTGCTTTAAAACTGTTAGTGCCCGAAGAGAAACGGGTTGTTCAATCTTCTGCAAAAAAATTATCTGTTTTTATCATAGTTGTGTTTGGTGTGCAATTAGTGTACGGAGCATTAATGGCCGGTTATAAAGCCGCTACTGCTGCACCCACCTGGCCTGATATTAATGGATCGTTGGTTCCATCGGGAATGATGCAGATGAAAGGCGGCTGGGTAAACCTGTTTGAAAACCTCACCACTATTCATTTTATTCACCGGGGACTGGCCTACCTGCTTTTTGTATTGGTGATAGTGCTAACAGTCAAGTTGTACAAAACAAACGGTTCATCTGTATTCAATAAAACAAGATGGCTGCCCGTGGTGCTGGTAAGCACACAAGTATTGCTGGGTATTCTGGCTGTACTTGGCAGTTTGAAAATAGTGCCCAATCAATGGGGCCCGTTTGAGTGGCTGGCTCAACTGCACCAGTTGGTAGCCATGCTGCTGCTGCTGTCGCTGGTATGGGTATTGTATGTGGTGAAGGGAAAGTAATACTGTTAAGAATCTGTCAGAACCTGCAGACAGCTTGAATGGCTAATTTATAATCACTAATTTTATCTGTAACCATTCACCACATTCATGAAAGCCCGCCTTTCCGGTATTTATCACTCTTTTGCGGTACAACTGGTTTTTCTGCACTTTAGAAAATACCAGGCACTGCTGCTGTTCTGGTTTATCCTGTTCAGCACGGTGAACGGTACATTTATGAAAACATTCGGGGCCGATTCGCTTTACCTGGCTCCTGAATATCTCGGCAATGTAAACTCCTTCAGCATGGCGATAGTGGGCATTGCAGTCGGCATGTTTATCATGAGCTGGAATATTGCCACTTTTATTCTTTTCTGCAAGCAGTTCCGTTTCCTGGCGGCCACCACTAATCCTTTTCTAAAGTATTGTATTAATAATGCCATCATTCCGCTGGCGTTTATCCTGTTCTTCTTTTACAAGGCTTATCAGTATGCCCACTTCAAACAATTAATCAGCAATACAGAAATACTGTTCCTGTTTGGCGGCTTTGTTGCCGGACTTGTTTTTATGTTATCGGCTTCGTTTATTTATTTCTTCCGGGCCGACAGATCCATCTTTCGTAAGATGATGCCGGTGTATAATGACCCTAAATCTTATATCACTCACCTGCAGCCGGTAAAGGAAGTACACTACGGCGCATCACTTATCGAGGTGGAAAGTTATTTCGATTCACCCGTTTCCATTAAACCGGTAAGAAATGTTTCGCATTATACAGAGGAGTTTGTAGAGTCTGTCTTCAAACGCCATCACTTTGCTGCCATACTTTCGGTGTTTGCCGCCTTCCTTTTTCTGCTGGCCGTTGGCTTTCTGCTCGACTATCCGGTTTTCCAGTTGCCTGCAGCAGCAAGCATCACTATTTTGTTTTCTATCCTGATGGGAGTCGCCGGCGCCATCAGTTATTTTTTGCAAACATGGAGCATTCCTTATCTCGTTATCTTCTTCCTGCTGCTGAACCTGTTTTACAAACTGGAATGGATCGACCCCCGCAACAAAGCATACGGCATCAACTACTGGAACAAAAACGAACGTCCTGCTTATACCCGTGATGGTTTGTTGAAGCTCTGCAACAAAGACAGTGTGCAGGCAGATAAAAAAAATATGCTCAACATTCTCGATGCCTGGAAGCAAAAGCAGGGCAAAGAGAAACCCCTGCTGGTCATCATCAACACCAGTGGTGGTGGCCACCGCAGTGCTTCCTTTACCATGAGTGTGCTGCAGCAGTTAGACAGCATCACCAATGGCAGTATGCTGAAGAACACTTTCCTTATCAACGGTGCATCGGGTGGCATGATTGGCGCTGCCTATTTCCGGGAGCTGTACCTGCGCAGGCAACAGGGCCATAAGATTCATTTGCAGGATGACCAATACACCAACGATATTGCAGGCGACCTGCTCAATCCGCTCTTCACTTCTTTCTTTGCAAGGGATCTTACTGCACCGGCGCAAAAATTTTCAGTCGGGCCCTACCGCTATGTAAAAGACCGGGCCTATGCGTTTGAAGAAAAACTGAACGACAATACCAGGGGCCATCTTAACAAACAACTAAAAGATTATGTAGCCGATGAAAAGGCAGCCCGCATACCGCTTATATTCTTCAACTCCGTTATTACGAGAGACAGCCGCAAGATGCTCATCAGCACACAGCCGGTAAGGTTTATGATGCAGGCCCCGCAGGATACCACTGATATTCCTATGCCCGACCCCGATGTGGTGGATTATGTTTCCTTCTTTGCAAAGCAGGACCCTTACAGCACCCGGATGCTTACCGCCCTGCGGATGAATGCGACCTTCCCGATTGTATTGCCCAATGTATGGCTGCCTTCCGAACCGGTAATTGATGTGATGGATGCCGGCCTGCGGGATAACTTCGGCATGGAAACCACCCTGCGGTTTCTTACTTCATTCGAAACATGGATAAAAGAAAATACTGCCGGTGTGCTGATTGTACAGATAAGAGACCGGGGTGCCGGTGGTTGGGAAATGCCCTATGTGTCCGAAGATATCGGCAGCCATATCACCAAACCCTTCCTGCTCTTGCAGCACAACTGGTTTAAGATGATGGAATACAGCCAGAATGATATGCTGCATTATTACAGCCGGTACAGCCTGTTTCCATTGCATAAAATCGTATTTCAGTATGCTACTGGTAACGAAGCAGATAAAGCTGCACTGAATTTTCACTTAACGAAACGGGAGCTGAACAATATCCGCCTGTCGGTAATGAGTGAAGCTAACACCTCCAATTACAAAAAAGTAGCGGCCTTGCTGAAGTGAAGTGTATAACCACAGATTACCCAGATTCTTTCACAGGGAAACACTGATAACCGGTATAGCGAAATAGCCTTCATACGAAGGAGAAAGAAAAGCTCTCCATCTGCGTCAGTCAGCCTTCATCTGTGGCTAATCTGTTTTGTCAGTATAATCCGTGTTCTGTTTTAAGGCTGTATCAGCCTGTAACATTTTTCCTTCACTATTATCGTTATTTCCGCCGCCGTTTCGGCCGGGTCGCCGTCAATATGCAACGGGGCAAGACCGGCATTATCAATCTTTATCCGGTTTGTCTGAAAATACACCACTCCCTTTTTATTGTTGATAGTGGTAGCCGGTTGCAGTTTTACATTGCCCGTTATCTGCCGCAGGGTTTGCAGCAGCACACTCAGTTTGTTTTGTTTCGTTACCATCACAACATCCAGCAGGCCATCGCATAAACTTGCTTTAGGCGCAATGGTAAAGTTGTTGCCAAACTGGTTGCCGTTGGCAATGCTGATGAAGTAAGCCGCTGCCGTAAAAGAATATTGCGGCAACTCGATGCCAAACGCATGCACCCGGGCCGAAAAGAAATTCTTCACCACCTGTTTAATATAGGTGGACAGGCCCCTGGTGGGCTGCTGGGCAAAATCATGCGCCACTTTCGCATCAAAGCCCAGGCCTGCCAGCATACAGGCAAAGCGGCCGTTGATGGTGTACCCATCTACCGGCGAGGCGCTGCCTTTCAGCACAAGGTCAATAGCCCGGCCCTGCTGTTTGGGTATTTTGGCTGCAAAAGCCAGCCCGTTGCCCGACCCGCAGGGAATGATGCCAAAGTTCACATCAAAAGGCATCAGGCTGTTTACAATCGGGCTGATGGTGCCATCGCCCCCGGCAATAACGATATCCGTCACCCCTTCCTCTTTTATAACCGGGTGCAGAAAACTATAATCGCCGCTGGCCACCGAGGGAAATATCTTAAACGGAATGCCCGCCGCACGGGTCTTTTGCTCCACTAATTGCTGCAGGCCCTGTTTGCCTTTGGTGCCCGAAACCGGGTTGATGATATAGATGATATACCGTGACATGATGGGACTGTAAAAATAACGGTTTGTTAATATCCGGCCTTAAAAGAACAATACGCACCGGATTGCGCCGGTTGTATTTGCGAAACTCCATTTGCAACCCCCCCTTTGCCTTTCCTTTGTGCAAACCTCAGCAGTCTTTGTGGTTAATATTATGCTGCTGCGTCCGCCAAAGAACAACAATACCCGCCTCACGGTATTCCCCTTTCCCCTCC
Source organism: Chitinophagaceae bacterium (assembly GCA_016719815.1). Taxonomy (GTDB): domain Bacteria; phylum Bacteroidota; class Bacteroidia; order Chitinophagales; family Chitinophagaceae; genus JJ008. The sequence continues at coordinate 65,626 of JADJYK010000025.1, forward strand.
ATTATTTATCTTTAAACAAAGAACATCCTTCCTGCCCGCCGGCAGTAAAAACAATACCGTTTTAAAACAAAAACCAGTATAACCCCCAACCGAACACTATGCAAAGAGTCCTGTTTTACTTTCTTCTGCTGATAGCCGCACCGGCCTTCAGCCAGCTTGGCAACCCTTATTACGATTCCACGCTTAAAAAATGGGGCTACCGTCTTGCCGATGGAAAAATATTCGTCAACCCCGCCTACGACCTGGCCCTGCCCTGGAACGGAAGTGGGCTGGCTGCCATAAACATCGGCCGTAAGGAAACAAAGGTGCAGGGCGTAACAAAGATCATCCCCGGCAAATGGGGCTGCTGCATTACCAGTCGGGCCTCACTATCCCGGCCGAGTTTGATGCCATCATTCCCTACAACGACGACCTCTTCCGGTTTAACATGGGTGCCAAAGTAAATGCCAACGGCTTTATAACCGGTGGCAAGTGGGGCATCATGAACCGCAAGACCCGCCAGTTGGTGCTCGACCCCGACTATGATTTCATTGGCGACATGAACCCCGCCACCGGTGTGTATGCCGTGTACAAAGGAGGCCAATACCTGTACAACGGCTATGTGTCCATGCCCGATAAAAACAGCAAGGGCCTGTGGGCCTTGGTGAATGCCATGAAACAACCACTGACCGGTTCTCAGTATCACTCCATACGGTCTAACTGGCCGGGCGGCTTTGTGCTGCGGGATGCCAAAACAAAACTGATGGGCATGACGGATATGACAGGCAAAAGACTGCTGGACTGTGTGTATGATACCATTTACAATTTCCACAGCAGCGACTCACTGGCACTGGCCCGGCGCAATGGCAAGTACGGTTTCCTGCACAGCAGCGGTGCCGAAGCTGTTCCCTTTGTATATGAGAAAATAGCAGATACTGATTTTGGGAAAGACTTTGTGGTGGGTTTCCGGGAGGGCAATTCCTATATCGTGGACCGGAAAGGAAAGGAACTGCAGGATCCGCCCAGGTATATGGAAGACCAGTTTGGTACAAAACTGCAGGCGGCCAATAACTCCAAAGAAAGAGGCCTTGCGCTGGTTGATTATGAAAATGCCCTGAAGGGTGCAGGTTATTCTAACGGCCATACGGCCTACCTGCTGGGACAAAAGCTGGCACAGGTGATTGACATTGATTTCTATGGTGTGTTTGAATACCTGATGAAGGCAAAGAACATATCATCTTACCGCGGTGCCACCAGCATATTAACGATGGAACAACGCAGTGCTATTAAGTCGCTGGCACAATACGTTGTAGATGACTTTGTGGCCCGTGACAAAGGACAATCAGCACCGGCCTGGCCCAACGGGGTGCCAAAGGCCGGATACGGATGGGGCAAAACGGTGAGCAGCGACCGGGTGGTGGTTACGACTCCGGCTTATACGGCACCGCCCAAACCAGCACTGACGAAGGCAGAGCTGAATGAAATGTTTTTGGGAAAATGGTACATCCTCTCTGTTTACGGATACTCAATGAGGGGAAGAGTAACAAGGATTGACAATGAGTACAGCATACTGGTTTACTTTACCCAAAATCTGGCTAACTCGAACCAGGACTGGGCTTTTTTTTCTGCTGATCAACTGAAGAATGAGCGGCAACTTAAATATTCGTATGTGGTCTGTGCGGCCTGCAATGGCACGGGGATGGTGAGCAGTACGTTCAGGCACACCAATGATTACTCATACACACTGGGGCAAAAGCATATTTACACGGCCACCTCATCATCGTCTTGCCGCAGTTGCTGCGGTGGTTTGCGGCCGGTTGATCCGAATGCCAAGTGTGAGTGGTGATTCTTTATGTGCAGTGTTTTTATGTGTTATAGATTGTGGAAAGAGAAATCCGGCGATTGAATTACAGGAACAGCCGCACATATAATCCCCTTTTTCGGGGAGATATTAAATAAAAGGCCCACCATACATTTGAAGTGATTTCAAAAGTTATTGATATAAAACCAGCATGTATGAAACATTACTTTCTCCTTTCCCTGACTCTGTTATGTGCCGTTATCATAAAGGCACAGACAACATTTGGTATTGCAACGTTTACAGTACCTGAAAGGTGGCAGATGACTGAACAGACATCTGCGGTGGTATTAGAAAAAAAGAGCAGCGATGGCCAGGTTTGCCGCATTACTATACTGGCAACTGAAAAAACTGCAGTTAATACGGCCGATCTTTATTTACAGTCACGCACCAGCAGAAACAGCGACGGAATAAAATACAGTACAGGTGTAAAGTCAGTTGCTCGTTCAGAAGCGGATGGGCTGATATCCTTTTCCTCTTCAGGTACCGGCCTGGTGAACGATGTGAAGGTGAGCAGCTATTTTTATTCCATAACAAATAACCAGCAGTCGTTTTTTGTGCAATTGCTATCCAGTAACAATGATTGCGTTGGTGAATTTAACCAGTTTCTTACCACCCTGCTGGCAGAAGAGGCCACAACTATTACAAAAGCAAAAGCAAGCAAGCGGGGCAGACCCAAAAAAGCAGCCCCCTGTGCCCCGGCACCAATGATGTAAATAGGGTTATTGATTTGGAATTACTTCAAATTCACCGTGCAGATATGCACTTTACGTACACGAACCACGGCGGCAAGGTTGGGGTCTTTAGGAATGGCTGTGTAATAGAAAGCTAATTTCTTACGGCCGGTAAAAAGTGTTTTTAATTCTGTTCCGGAAATGCTGACGGCTTTGCCGCTATACTCCCATGCGTTGAGCCCGGTAAACGCTTCACCCACCGCTTCTGCCTCAATAGTAATATTATAAGCAGTATCCGCACCAACAGGGTTTAACTGTAGTAATGCTGTACTCTTTAGTGTGGATTTCTTAATGCTCACGACATTTCTTGTCTTGTCTTCCGCCGCATTTTTCAGCAACGCTTTTTTCTGGTAGCTGATTGTCCAGCCGGTTTGTGCCTGCGCCATAAATGTGCCAAGGGTAAAGAGCAATATCAAAAAGATTTTATTCATACAGTTATGATGTAATAGTGTTTTAGCAAGTTGCATTTTGACAGGCAACAGTCTTTGTTTAATATGTTTTGGAACACAGATAAGGCGGGTTTGGACTGATTAACACTGATTATTTTCTGCTGCGCAGAAAAATAGCAGTGATATTCAAATTTCAATCTTATGCCGGGTGGATTTCAAAGCAGGGAAGACTCAGTGTATATCCATGAAATCTGTTCCTTCCGTTTAATCCGTGTTCTAAATTTTTTACCACCGCATCAATGCGCTGGCCCAGGTAAAGCCACTGCCAAATGAAGCGAGGCAAATCAAATCACCCTCCTTCACCAATCCTTTTTCCCATGCTTCGCACAGGGCAATAGGGATAGAGGCAGCTGTTGTGTTTCCATACTGCTGAATGTTGTTATACACCTGGTCATCTCTCAATCTTAACCGTTGCTGCACAAACTGTGATATACGCAGGTTTGCCTGGTGAGGGATCAGCAGATTGAGGTCTGAGGCCTGAAGGCCGTTTGTGGTAAGTGCTTCCATTATTACTTCAGGAAATTTGACAACGGCTTTTTTAAATACAGCCGGTCCGTCCATGTAAGGAAATATTTGCCCGTCATCAATCATCTGGTGACTGAAAAACATTTGCCCAATTTCTGCCTCATCGAACGATGCGTATTTTTCTTTTTTCCAATAGTTGGCATGTGTGCCGGGGTTGTACATGGCGAGTATTTCGGCACTTTCACCATCACTGTGCATGTGTGTGCTGAGAATTCCTGAATTAGAGTTTTCATCCGCCCTTGAAAGTACAACAGCGCCAGCGCCATCGCCAAAGATGACAGAAACGTTTCGTCCTCTTGTGCTGAAGTCAATCCCAAAGGAGTGCTTTTCAGAACCCACAACCAGTATGTTTTTGTACATACCCGTTTTAATAAATTGGTCGGCCACGCTAAGTCCATACACAAATCCGCTGCACTGGTTTCTTACATCCAGTGCGCCGATTTCTTTCATCTTCATGGCCCGCTGCAGCAAAACACCACATCCCGGAAAATAATAGTCGGGGCAAAGAGTAGCGAAAATGACAAAGTCAATATCCTGCGGTGTAAGTCCGGCCCTTTCGATGGCCACTTTGGCGGCTTCCACACCCATGGTAGTGGTTGTTTCCTCCGTACGATGGGCATAGCGGCGTTCCTTGATGCCCGTACGTTCCTGTATCCATTCGTCGCTGGTGTCCATGTATTTGAGCAGGTCGTTGTTGGTAACTACGTTGGCGGGCACATACATGCCGATACCTGAAATTTTCGATTTGTGCATAGCAAGCTGATTAAAAAGATCAAACCGGGTAACCCGGATCAGATGGGGAAGATAGTAAATAGACGGCAAATGCAACTGTTGCGGATGAAATGGTTGCAGCTGCGCTGCTTGTCTGGCAGGAAGAATTGTTTTTGTAATGAATTAACTCAGCTGAACACGGGAGTCATCACATCCATACATTCATTGTTTTCTTTTGTTTCCGGCTTTTTATAGCAAGGTCGTTAAACAATTTTTCACAGAAATTATTGCAGAAAATAATTCTTCTGATTACCTCAGTTCCATTCTTAACACCTCCACTGCAAACTTCTCGCATTCATCGTTTACGGTTTCAAGGTCTTTTGATTTTACGTAAGAGCCAATAACATGGTCGCCAGCATTGGGTACAGCCACCTGCCGTTTTAAATTGGCCGGAGTGCTTAGCTGTTCAAACATTCTTTTCATCGCAGACACTTTAACGATATCATCCTGGTGTTCCTCATCCTTGTAATAATATAAAAGCAGTGCCGGTTGTTTAACTTTTCTGAATGTTGACTCTTTCATGGTTGTTTCAAGCAGTTCCTCCAACTGTACAAGTGATGCGGTAACATAGCGGTTGTTCCAGTATTGGGCATAGATGGCTGTTGTGTCGGCCACGGTTCTGTATTTGCCGGTTACAAGATGGGCAATCTGCAGTCCCCAGTGATTGTTGAGTAACCATGCGCTGGCATCCTTAATGGCAATATTGGGTGAAAGCAAAATCAGTCCCGCAATATCAGGATATTCGGCTGCCAGTTTTAATGCCAGTGTGCCACCGGTTGAAGTGGACATCAGGATAACTTTCTTGCCCAACTTTTTACCGATGGCATAAGCTTCTTTGGCTGTTTTCCATACACCTGCTGCCGTAAAGCCGGCTAGTGGTTGGGTTGTATCAATGCCATGTGCATCGAGACGGCTGAGGTAGAGGTTGCAACCAAACTTTTGTGCAAATTCATAATGCACCGGGTCGCCTTCTTCCTGTGTAGCAGAAAAACCATGCAGGTACACCACCGCATATTCTGTTTGCTGTTTTGCAGAATCGTTGTACCACATAATTCTGGCTTCATTGTCCGGCTTTAGCCTGTGTTTTGACTCAATGGTATAAACATATTTCTCCAATCCTTCTGCATCAGCCGGAACGGAAGGCAGTTCTGTTGTGTATTTCGGAGCTGTTGGCTGTGGTCCCAGGAAATACACCACAATAAGCAGTAACAGGATGATACCGAACCATTTGAGAAATTTCATATCGCCAATTTTCCTAAAACTACATCAAATATTCTTTTTTAACAGGTTAAGTCATCATTAATACCTTGTTTCGTTTGCTGCCCCCGCTATATTAACGTACCTTCGCCGCCCGGAAAACTTGAAAAGTAACCTAGTTGACAAGTTAACAAGGATTATCGTTCATATTCAGATATTTAGTTCCATATATGGCATATCAAAGTTTTGAAGACCTGGAGGTTTGGAAAAAGGCCAGAGAATTGAAAAATGAAATATCCGGACTGGTAAAATTTTTCCCATCTGATGAAAAATTCAGATTAACCGACCAGCTCATAAGAAGTTCCCGTTCTGTAAACACACAATTGTCCGAGGGACACGGGAGAAGAACATGGCCTGACAGACTCAGGTTTTGTGTAATTGCAAGAGGGTCTTTAAGTGAAACGTTGAACCATTTAATTGATGCCTGCGATGAACACTATATTACAACAGAACAATTAAATTATTTCAGAATTAAAATAAGCGAGGTTGAAAATTGTTAAATGGTTATATAAGTTTCCTTGAGAAAAAATCGAAAGAGGAGTAATTTATCAACCTGTTAACCAATCAACCCGACAACTTACCAACATGAACATCAGAAACATCGCCATCATTGCCCACGTTGACCACGGCAAAACAACATTGGTTGACAAGATTTTACATGCTACCAAAGTGTTCCGTGATAACCAGGAAACCGGTGATCTCATCATGGACAGCAACGACCTGGAGAGAGAGAGGGGTATTACTATTTTCAGTAAGAATGCAGCCGTAGTATATAATGATATTAAAATCAACGTAATTGACACTCCCGGCCACGCCGATTTTGGCGGCGAGGTGGAAAGGGTGCTTAAAATGGCCGACGGCGTAATCCTGCTGGTTGATGCTTTTGAAGGCCCGATGCCACAAACAAGGTTTGTGCTGCAAAAAGCCCTGCACTTAGAACTACACCCCATTGTGGTTATCAATAAAGTGGATAAACCAAACTGCCGTCCTGATGAAGTACATGATGCGGTGTTTGAACTGTTTTTTAGTCTTGATGCGACCGAAGAGCAGCTTCACTTCCCAACCTATTACGGAAGCGGTAAGAACGGATGGTTTAACGACTCTTTGGAGCAAATAGAAGGTATTACTCCGCTGTTAGATGGAATTTTGAAACATGCCGCCACCAACCGTGCATGAAGGAACATTGCAAATGCAAATAACATCGCTCGACTATTCATCCTTCCTCGGTCGTATTGCCGTGGGAAAAGTAAGCCGTGGTACAATAAAAGAAAATCAGCCGGTATCGCTGATGCAAACCGATGGCAGCATCAAAAAAACAAGAGTAAAAGAGTTGTATGTGTTTGAGGGAATGGGCAAAAAGAAAGTAACCGAAGTGCCTGCTGGTGACCTGTGTGCTGTAGTAGGGATTGAAGATTTTAATATTGGTGACACCATTGCCGATTTTGAAAATCCGGAAGCTTTACCAAACATCAGTGTGGATGAGCCCACCATGAACATGCAGTTTTCTATTAACAACTCCCCTTTTTATGGTAAGGATGGAAAATTTGTAACCAGCCGCCACCTGCGTGACAGGCTGATGAAAGAAACAGAAAAAAATCTTGCCCTGAAGGTAGAAGATACCGACGGCGGCGACACCTTTATGGTGTACGGTCGTGGCATCCTGCATCTTGGCATTTTGATAGAAACCATGCGCCGGGAAGGATATGAGCTTACAGTGGGACAACCACAGGTGATCGTAAAAGAAATTCATGGAGCAAAATGCGAGCCTTACGAAAACCTTGTTGTAGATGTACCGCAGGAGTTTGCCAGCAAGGTAATTGACCTGGTAACAAGGCGCAAAGGCGAACTGCATGTGATGGAAACCAAAGGTGAAATGCAACATCTTGAATTTGAAATTCCTTCAAGAGGATTGATAGGCCTGCGTACTCAAATGCTTACAGCCACAACCGGCGAAGCCGTAATGGCCCACCGCTTTGTAGATTATAAACCCTGGAAAGGTCCGATTCCCGGCCGTAACAATGGTGTGCTGATTTCAAAAATTCAGGACAAAACAACCGCTTATTCAATAGATAAGCTACAGGACAGAGGAACCTTTTTTGTTGACCCGGGAGAAGATGTTTATGCAGGACAGATTATTGCTGAAAATATTAAACCCGGCGACCTGGTCGTTAATGCCACCGAACAAAAGAAACTAACCAACCACCGTGCCAGCGGAAGCGATGCGGCAACTAATATTGCCCCTAAAACACAGCTTAGTTTAGAAGAGTGCATGGAATACATCCAGCAGGATGAATGTATTGAAGTAACGCCAAATTTCATCCGTATGCGGAAAGTAATACTGAACGAAGATGAAAGAAAAAAAGTGCAGAAGAGGATGGAAGCCGAAGTGTAAAAATAATCCAGCAACATTATACAATGCCAGCCCTTAAGCCTGGCATTTTTTTTATTGAATATACCCTCCTCCGGGTATTGCGTACCATTTGTTATTTTTTACTTTACATAAAAATACTATTATGAATAAAAGAATTGCTGTTCTTTTTATACTAAATATCCTTTACAATAATGCTTACTCACAATGCCTAAGTGGCGACTGCCTTAACGGATTTGGAAAACAAAAATACAAGAACGAAGATGTGTATGAAGGTTATTGGAAAAATGGCTATTGTAATGGCAAAGGGAAAATGTATTATTCTAATGGAGATGTATACGACGGAGATTGGGTTAACGGAAGCTGGAACGGAAAAGGGAAATACAGCTGGAAAGATGGCAGGGTGTATGAGGGGGCAACAAAGACGGTTATTTTGAGGGTTCTGGAGTTTTGTGGGGCTCAGAGCAGTAAGTATGAAGGCTACTGGAAGGTGGGTAAAAAAGATGGCCAGGGAAAACAGCTTTATTCTACCGGGAATGTATACGAAGGAACATTTGTAAAAGGAGTCAGGCAAGGAAAAGGAAAATTTATTTGGAAAAATGGTGGCTGGTACGACGGCGACTGGAAGGATGATAAATTTAATGGTTATGGTAAACGGATGCTTACCGATACCACCTGGTACGAAGGATATTGGGTAAACGACCTGCGGGAAGGAAAGGGCAAAGAACTTTATCACAATGGTGATGTGTATGAAGGAAATTTTAATCAGGGAAAAAGAAACGGGCAAGGTAAATACACAGCAAAATCCGGATGGTCATATGAAGGAAATTATATTGACGGAAAGTCAAACGGAAAAGGGAAGTTGGTGCAGGCCAATAAAGACGTTTATGAGGGTGATTTTGTGAATGAGAATGCGGATGGTTATGGCAATTGTGTTTATGCAAATGGCGACCGGTATGAGGGTCAGTGGAAAAATAAGCAAAGAGAGGGTGCCGGAACGTTTTTCTATAAAAATGGGGATGTGGTTGAGGGCTTATGGAAGGGTAACAAATTAAATGGCAAAGCAACATATACTTATAAATCCGGGGATGTATATGTTGGTGATTTTTTAGCAGGAGAAAAATCTGGTAAAGGCATTCTTACCAAAAAGGATGGCACCGGGTATGATGGAAACTGGGCTTACAATTTTTATAGTGGTGATGGAATTTTAACGCTACCAGGTAAAATTCGGTACGAAGGAAAATTTGCATCTGGAACGGCCTCTGGCAATGGTAAATATTACCGCAATGACAAACTGGTTTATGAGGGCTTTTTTGACGGAGCCTCCATCCTTTCCTACTCTAAAGTTTGGCTGCTAGCTGACGGCACTTTTGCAAAAAGGACCGTTTACACGGATGGTTCCTTTTTTGAAATCTATTATCCAGATGGCAGGGCTTATTTCGGTTCCATTAAGGATATAGGCTATTATGGAAAAATAAACGATATAACGCCATTAGAAGGATTTATGCTTTATCCTGACGGAAAAGTAATAGCTGGAAAATGGGAGAATGGAACGCTTAAACAACAAACAGGCACCACTAAATTCAAGATGAATGGCGGAACTACTGATTACACAAAGGCAAGGGCGCAATATGGTTATAAAAAATATGCCGACGCTATAAAGTCCTTTACCCAGGCACAGGATAAAGGCTATAAAGACGATAGTATCAGTTTATTCAGAGGCTTAGCCTTTTATGGAGTTGCCAGATACGACTCTGCATTAACAGATTTGGGCACATTTTTAAAAAATCATCAAAAGATAAGGATGCTCTTACTTACAGGGCAAAAGCATATTTTGTAAAAAAGATACCGCTGCCGGACTTGCAGATTATAACAGCTATGTAAAATTCTATCCAAAAGATACAACCGGCTACTGGCAAAGAGGTTTTATTTATTATAATAAAAAGGATTATTCCAGCGCTATTGCCGATTACAACAAGGTGCTTGAGTACGCTAAAGGCACAAACGACAACGTGTACTACTACCGCGGCATGTGTTATGAGGCGCTGGGCAAGAATGCAGAAGCCTGTGCTGATTTTAATAAAGCAAAAGAGAAGGGAAACAAAAATGCAGAAGCCAAGGCAAAAAAGCTTTGTTCTGCCGCCCCGCCAAATACCAAATAGCCAGATTACTCAGCCGTATTTTAGTTCCTGTTGTACTTACAGGCGAATCTCTCCTGTCTATATAACAACCGGATTCTCCTACTTTTGTTACAACTACCAGGCAGGTAGGCAATATTATGACCCCCAACATTTTTCATTTCATATTTGGTATGGCGCCTGATTTTGGGGGCAAACCATTTTCATTGGTTCATTACCTATCTATAAAATCGGCTGTTGAACTAAATAAACCCGATGCCGCATACTTTCATTATCAATACGAACCGCAGGGCGAATGGTGGGAAAAAGCCAAGCCGCTGCTTACGCTGAATAAAATAATTGCTCCTGAATCCATTTTGGGAAACAAGCTATACCATGTGGCACACAAGGCCGATGTGGTGCGGCTGCAAATGCTGAGAGATGTTGGCGGCATTTATCTTGACCTTGACACCATCAGCGTAAAGCCGCTAACCGGGTTAAGGCAACATTCCTTTGCCATTGGCCAGGAATTGAAACCCACCTATGTACCCAAGAACTGGCGGCAAAAACTAAAGTACAAACTTGGGCTTATCAAAAACACAGAGGGCTCAACCGGATTATGCAACGCTGTATTGCTGGCAGAAAAAAACAGCACCTTTGTAAATCTGTGGTTAGATGAGTACAAATCATTCCGTTCGCAGGGGCGGGATAAATACTGGAACGAACACTCTGTGCTGGTTCCGTTGCGGCTTGCAGAACAATATCCGCAGCATATCACCAAACTCAGCCCTTATGCGTTTCACTATCCCTTGTATGATGCGGCCGGATTGAAGTTAATGTTTGAAGAGGTAACTTATTTTTCCGAAGCATATCTGCACCACCTGTGGGAATCATTTGCATGGAAAAAATATATGTCTCTGTTAACCGAAGAAACCATCCGAAAAACTGACACTACTTACAATATTATAGCCCGCAGATTTTTATAATCAACAAAATGAAAATTGGCTTTGCCGCAAGATATAATCCGCTTGATAAAAAAACCTGGTCGGGCACCAGTTATTACATATACCAACAACTTAGCAAACTGGGGGAGGTGGAAATTTTTCAATATAAATTACCCAAGCTTTTACAGGAGTGGCTCACCACCCAAAAAAGTATTAACCGCCGTTGGTTTAAGAAACATACATCGGTTGAGTTTTTGAAATCGTATGCAAACTATTTCAGCAGGCAGCTAAGCAAAGATTTGAGAAAAAGGCCGATTGATATTCTTTTTGTTTCCGGGTCTTCACAGCTTATTGCTTATGTGGAAACGGATATTCCGGTAGTGTATATGACAGATGCCACTTTCCGGCAACTCCAGGGCTATTATACCAGTTTCAGCAATCTGGCGGGTTATAACCGCAGGCAGGGCATTGCTTTGGATAAAAGAGCCTTTCATAACGCAGCACATTGTATGCTGGCATCCGGCTGGTGCAAAAATTAGAATTATCTTTTGATTATTCCGGCACCTGCCGGTTACTTTTTTTGGGAGTGGAATGGGAGCGGAAAGGCGGGGAGATTGCCCTTACCGCTTTCAGGTTGTTACAACAAAAAGGATTGAACCCTGTGCTGCATATCATCGGCTGTGTTCCTCCGCACAATATCAGCAACGAACAAAACATCATCAACATTCCGTTTCTTGATAAAAACAAGCCGGAAGATTTTCAACAACTGCACAATATTTTTTTACAAACCGATTTTCTATTATTGCCCACCCGTGCCGAATGTGCAGGCATCGTTTTTTGTGAAGCCTCTGCCTACGGAATCCCTTCCATTACCACAGATACCGGAGGTGTGACAACTTATGTTAAGAACGGGGTGAATGGCTTTTTGCTTCCGGTTGAAGCCGGTGGCGAAGAACATGCCGGTATTATTGAAGGTTTATGCAGAAATGTTACTGAAATGCAATTACTTAAGAAGGGCTGCCGCAACAAGTACGAAGAAGTCCTTAATTGGGATCGTTGGGGTTTAGAATTTAAAAGAATAGCGGAGACATTAATTCAAGCCAAAACCCATTAATATTGCAAAAACTTTTTTGATGCGCAGAAGGTTCCTGGTACTGGTTTTTTCTTTGTTACTTATTCAAACCTTTGGGGTTAAGTTATCTGCTCAGTGCTCTGTTTGTACCAAAACAGCCCAGCAAATGGGCGAACAGCCTGCAAAAGGAATGAACAGCGGTATTATTTATCTTGCCCTTACGCCACTTTTATTAGGCGGTTTTCTTTCGTATCGCTGGTGGAAGGGCAATAAAGAGCCGCATGCTTAATAGAAAAACAGCCTGTTCTTTTGTTTTTTTGGTTTATCTGCCTCTTATTTTCAGCCCCTTTTATTGCAGCAATAATTTCTGAACTAACCCGTCTGCTTTAATAAAATAAATTCCCGGTTTACATGCAGCCAGATTTATTGTGGTGTGTCTTCCGGTTATTGCCTGTGTAATTATTGTTTTTCCTGAAATATCGGTAATTTTTACGGTCTGTACCCTGACTGAATTTGTGATTACAGTAATATTATTATTTGCAGGGTTTGGATAAATAGAAAATGACGGACTTTCATTAATTGCTACCATCTGTACCGGAGAAAAGCTTATTTCATTATCCGACCGGGTTATTCTCAACCTGTAAAATATTTTGCTCCCGGTAATTTCAGTATCAGTAGCTGTATAGTTGTACCGGCCTGATTCAGCAGTAATAACTTGACTGAATCTCCATTCCAAACCATTGACAGATTTTTCTATCACAAAGCGTTTTGCCATCTCCGGATTGGCTACTTCCCATTCCAGAAAAACATTGTTGCTTTTCCATTCAGCGAAAAAAGAAATGAGCTTAACGGGCAACAATAACTGGCAGTAACCGGCAGTAATTGTACTGCGGCTAAAATTGTAGTTAGTATTTATAAAACCAGTGTTGCCGGCAGTAGCAGGTTGTGCTGCAGCACAGGAAGCATCTCTTCCGCTTTCCGTTCCTGCTGCTCCACCGGCATATAAAATAGTTCCTGCCGCTGCCGTTCCATTAAAGTATATAACACCGCCGCTGCCGCCGCCACCACCACCAAAACAACGGCCAATGTTGCCCCCGTCATTTGAATTACCGCCGGCTCCGCCATTTGCAGAAACATTGATATTTCCGGTGTAGGTATCTGTATGTATAATTATCGTTCCGCCTGCACCACCACCACCTGCGCCATCTGAGGCAGACTCTCCGCCTGTACCACCATCAGCAGAAACAGTTTGATTGTTCCCGCTAATGTTTGTTGCCCATATAAAAACAATGCCACCGCCATGTCCGCCACCCTTTGTGAAAACACCATTGTTATTATGTCCTGCTCCACCACCTCCTCCCATAAAGATTTTTTGACCGCTACTGTTGCTAAGTGCTTTGCCTGCTTCCCCCCTTCGTGTAACAGTACAGGAAACTCCGTTACTTGAGTTGCCACCGCCAATGCCACCATTACTAATGTTTGCCCCACCGCCGCCGCTGTTATTATGGTTGTTACCTCCTCCGCCTCCATTCGCTGCAGCGCCACGACCACCCGTTTGGGTTGAAGCCAAATCTGCTATTCCTTCGCCTTTGTAAGCTCCGCTTTGGGCAGGCGATGATACAGAAGCTGTATAGTAATAACCGTTCGCAGGAAATACATCTGAACAACTGGCACCGCTTAAAAGAAATGCACCACCGCTATATCCGGATAAACCTGCATAGATGGGTGCATTCAATGTTATGTCCTGATCTGCAAAAATGGCAATAACGCCGCCAGTTCCGGAACCGTTATCCCAGGGTATGGCTTTTACTGTATCCACAACTGTTGCAGAAACATACTCAGCGAACTGCACTAGCTGTACTTTTCCTGTTGTTGTATTGTATGCGTTTAATAACTGGTGAAACAGAAATACAGAATCTCCTTTAATATAACATACTGTTCCTATTTCATAATTACCGGCTTCATTCAATGCTGTTATATCACCAAAGCTGCTGCTGTTTGTTGTGTTTATTGACGCTCCTTTCATTTGTACTACCATCACCCTGCTGTTAACATCAAGCGCAGCTATATTGGTAATTCGCAAACAGGCTTTAGCGGGAATTATTTCCACGACCTGGTGGTAAGTATTTACAACACCACTGACAGATGACTGCCCGCTGCCAGGGAAACATTTTAATAACAACATTACCACTATTATACCGTGGAAAAAAGATTGTATTTGCAGTTTGTCTTCTCTCAACATAATATGTTGCAATGTTAAATACCTGATAGTTGCTGAGAGGATTTTGTTTCTAAATAAGCAGTATTATTTCCCTGCTATAAACTTGTACAGATTAAAGTTACCTTTTTGCCAGTTGTCTTCAATTTCTTTTTTCAATTCAGCCTTATCCAGCCCTTTCATTCTTTTCTGTTGAATCAGTTGCCAGGCCCTGTCGGCCAGCAACCAAAATTTACGGTCTGACTGGTGTGTTTTGCGCAGCATATGTTTAATGCTATCAAACAATTCAGGCACTCCTTCTTTTTTTGCTGCTGCGGTTTTTATAACAGGCACTTCATTATAATGTTTTCCAAAAGATGGTGCCAGCATCTGCTTCAGGTTTCTTACAAAAGTATCTGCATCGGGCCTGTCGCTTTTATTAACTACAAAAATGTCGGCGATTTCCATAAGGCCGGCTTTCATAGTTTGTATTTCATCTCCGGCTTCGGGCACCACCACCACCACTGTTACATCTGCAAGCCCGGCTATTTCTATTTCACTTTGTCCCACACCCACGGTTTCCACGATGATATGATCAAAAACTGAGGCTTTAAGCATATCAGTTATCTCAATAATTTTTGGATGTAGTCCACCCATGGTGCCTCTTGTGGCCAGCGACCGGATATAAACATTGGGATGGGTGTACCAGTCGCTCATACGTATCCTGTCGCCTAATACAGCGCCAAGATTAAACGGAGAAGACGGATCGACACATAATACCGCCACTTTTTTGCCCTCGTTAACAATTTGCCCGATCAGTGCATCTGTTAAGGTGCTTTTTCCGGCACCGGGCGGACCAGTGATGCCTGTAATTTTCGATAAAGAAACCGGCAGCGATTGCAGCAGTTCTTCATAACCCGGATACTCATTTTCTACCAGCGAAATACTCCTGGCTAATCCTTTAATATCACCTGTAATTATCTTCTCGTGTAGTTGCTGCCACATATAAATCAGTCGGATGTTGTAGGTTTACAAAAGTATGCTGAACAAACTACAGAACGAGTGGCGAAGCCCAATCATTTTTGGGACAATGGCGGCCATGTTGTTGTCAATGTTCTTTTCCCGTGCTGCCTTATCGGCAAGTATGGTTTTTTTTATTATATTTTCTTTTTTTCATAAAAATATTGGCCTCCAGTTACGGAATTATGTTTCCAGCCCGTTACTCCTGGGAATTAGCTTATTGTTTTTTCTGCCGCTTTTTTCTGGTTTGTGGAGCGGCAATAAGCAGGAGTGGCTTGAAATATTGAAAATTAAATTGCCCCTTTTTTTATTTCCCCTTGCATTTGCCTCTCCTTTTACATTGCATGCAAAGCAATGGCTGCGGTTAATTGTCTTTTTTGTTATACTTATCCTAGCTGGTACTGTTTGGAGTATGATTTTATACGCAGCTGATTTTGATGCCATCAATTCAGGGTACCTAAAGGCAAACAGCATGATAACTCCACTGAAAAATGACCGCATCCGTTTCAGCCTGCTTGTAAGCATTGCAGCATTGCTGTCAGGCCGAATGTTTTTTACCGATCGCTCCGCTAATAAAAAAAAAGGCAATCTGGTGGTTGCTGCTGTTTGCCTGGTTTGTATGCTTTTTTGCATATACTGGCTGTGCGAACAGGCCTTGTAGCTTTTACAGCGTATTGTTTGTTGCGGGTATTTTGCTATCAGTTAGAAAAAAAAGCCGTTGGAAAGGAATAGGACTGCTGTGTATACTGGTGCTTTTGCCCGTTATAGCCTATTACAGTATGCCTTCATTTCAAAACAGGGTTAGGTTTTTTGTGTATGAGTTTGATTTCTTTAAACGGGCTGCCTACATCCCCTCTTCTAATGATGCTGTAAGAATGGCTTCATGGAAAACAGGGGCCATCGTAATGAATGAAAACATGCCGTACGGTGTTGGTTTTGGAGATATTAGCCGCAGGATGAATGAACGCTACCCGGTTTTATATCCAGGCATGAAAGAAGCTGATATGATATTACCAGCTAACGAGTGGCTGATATATGGAGTGGGGGCCGGACTGGCCGGACTGCTTGTGCTTACTTTAGTTGTGCTGCTTCCTTTCTTCATAAGTACCAGAGAGGCCTTCCTTTGGAGGTTGTCAGCTGCTATTTTCGGTTTCAGTTTCGCTGTTGATATCGGGCTCGAAGTGCAGTTTGGTGTGTTTATCTATGTTTTTATCACTTTGTGGTGGTGGAAATGGTTAACAGCAAAAAACATCTAATCTTTGCACCCTGTATGCAATATTTGTCGGTCGTAATAGTATGTAAAAATGCGGGTACGGTTATTGGTAATACACTGCAAAGTTTGCAGGGTCTTACTGACGATATAATCGTTTACGATAATGGCAGCACCGACGATACAATAGTAACTGCTGAGAGATATTCTGTCAGGCTGTATAAGGGAGAGTGGGAGGGTTTTGGCAAAACAAAACGGAAAGCCAATGCACTGGCAGCCTATAGCTGGATACTGAGCCTTGATGCAGACGAAGCAGTTAACGAACAACTGAAAGAATCGATACTTCAGCTTTCGCTTGATAACGATAAGCTGGTATACGATATTTCTTTCAATAATTATTTTGGTAACAGATGGTTAAAATATGGTGAGTGGGGAAAAGATCATCACATTCGCCTGTTTAACAAAACTGTTGTAAACTGGAATGATGCCCCGGTACATGAAGAACTGGTTATGCCGGATAATATCTCGGTGCTGAAACTGAACGGTGCAGTACGGCACCGTACGGCAGAAGGTATTGGTGATTTTAAAAAAAAGATGACCGCTTACGCTTCCTTGAATGCTGAAAAATATTTCAAACAAGGCAAAAAAGCAGCATGGAGCAAAAAGTGGCTGTCCTCTGTTTTTTCGTTTATTCAAAACTATTTTCTGAGATTGGGCTTTTTAGACGGGATGGCCGGATTTCAATGTGCGGTAATTTCATCAAAGTATACGTTTAATAAATACAAAAAACTGGAAGAGTTATGGAGCAGGGAAGGCAGGTGAAGGTTGTTCTTCCAAAGCATTAAAATATACTTTAGCAACTAATGACGAATTTTATTCCCATATTTCCACTCGGTATTGTAGTTTATCCTGGCGAAAACCTGAACCTTCATATTTTTGAACCACGATACAAGCAATTGATTAAAGAATGTGTGGCCGGGAAGAAGTTGTTGGGTATCCCTCCGGTTATAGATAACCAAATGAAAGATTTGGGTTCATTGGTTGAAATAGAAGAGATGGCAAAGATTTATGACAACGGAGAAATGGATATTAAAACGAGAGGAGTAAAAGTTTTTCGCATTCTTGAAGTGATAAAGGAGATTCCTGATAAATTGTACAGCGGCGCAATCGTAAGCTACCCTGATAATTATATGACCGGAAGCCCGGAACTAATGCGGCAGGTTGTCGGCAACATCAGAAAGCTTCATAAAGTACTGAACATAAAAAAGGATTTTAAAAAACAGGATAATAACCTGCTTTCATACGATGTGGCACACCATGCAGGCCTTTCGCTTGAAGAGGAGTATGAATTATTGGGGCTTCCGGATGAAAGACAACGACAGGAGTTTCTGAAAAGACACCTGAATAAAGTGCTCCCCCTGCTGACAGAAATGGAACAACTGAAAGAAAAAATAAAATTAAACGGTCATTTCAGAAACATTAGCGGTTACTCTATTGATTAAAACATAATTAAGATATACGCATGATAACAACCCTTTGCTTCGACTTTGGCAACACCAGAAAAAAAGTTGCAGTATTTCATGATAGTGAAATTAAAGAAGCCGTCACCTTGCCCGATGATGCTTCAGAAACAATACATGCACTTGTTAAGGAACATAAGCCACAGAAATCTGTTCTTTCGTCAGTAATTGACCATAACCCTCATGCAGAAGAAATTCTGGCTGTCGCCGGTAAATTTCACAAGTTGAGCCATCAAACAAAGCTTGCTTTCTCCACTCCTGTAGGCAAACCGGATACTATTGGTGCCGACAGGCTGGCCTTGTCGGCTGCCGCAGTACATTATTACCCGGAAAAGAATAACCTCGTTATAGGTTTGGGCACCTGCATCACCTATAATTTTATCAACAAATACAATGAGTTTTTGGGAGGGATTATTTCGCCGGGTATGGAAATGCGCCTGAAAGCGATGAATTATTATACAGCAAAGCTACCCCTGCTAAAACCAAAAAGTGATGTTCCCCTGATTGGTTATGATACCAATACAAACATACTCGCTGGTGCTGTGCTGGGTATGGCGAAAGAAATTGATGGTTTTATCGATGCATACAGGGCCCGCTACAGGAACTTTAACGTCCTCTTAACCGGGGGTGATATAACCTATTTGGCGCCACACCTTAAAAACAAGATATTTGCAGACCCTGATTTATTATTTAAAGGTCTGTATGCAATTAGTGAAGTTAACAACCCCTAAGAAAATCAAGGCGTTAAGTATCATTTCTACTACGCTTTTGATTTTGATTCTTGCTGCTTATACTCCTGTCACAGCACAGGATAATTCACCCTATTCCCGTTTTGGTATTGGCGATCTTGTTTCGCCTACACATATCAGCAGCCGGGGCATGGGTGGAATATCTGCCGGATATAGCGATTTTCTGTCCATAAACTTTAACAACCCTGCTTCTTATTCTTCTTTTCAGTCATGGAAAGAGTCAAAGTCTAAAAAGCTGGCGATGGGCCGTGCCATATTAGATGTAGGTATCAATTATGACAGCAGAACACTGCGTGAGCCCGGTAACACTGAAAAATTTCCTGCCAGCAATCTTTTGTTTTCCTATGTACAAATCGGAGTTCCATTGAAAACAAACTGGGGACTTAGTTTTGGATTACGCCCCGTTTCTAGAATCAGTTATAAGATTAATACCTGGGAAAGATTAAGAAACCCTATTCCGCCTTACAATTCAATTGACTCTGCCGTTACACAATACGAAGGCAAAGGTGGTTCTTACCTGGCTTCTGCAGTAACTGGTTTCAGCATTTATAACAAAGAAAAGCTTGGCATGGAAGAAAAACTGAGTCTCGGCGTAAATGCCGGCTATTTCTTTGGTGAAAAAGATTACAGCACCCGTCGTGCATTTATTAATGATTCCGTTGAATACTATTAAGCCAATTACGAGAGTCGTACCAATTATGGAAACTTATATTTCAATGCCGGCTTACAATACAAAACACCATTGAATAAGAAAATGATTCTGACGGCAGGTGTATACGGCAGCTGGGCACAAAAGCTTAAGGCCAATCAGGATTTGCTGCGAGAAACTTATTTGTACGACGAAAGTACTGGCAACTACAGGCTGGATAGTGTATACGATAAAAAAGAAATAAAAGGAAATTTGGAAATGCCTGCCTCTTTTACAGTTGGCTTTACTCTGCAGAAATTTGCTGTGCCTGCTAAAGAAAGTGGCTGGTTATTTGGACTCGACTTCTCTCATCAGAACTGGAGTAACTATCGCATTTACGGACAAACTGATGCTGTCAAAAATAAATGGGAAGTACGGTTGGGCGGACAGTACAATCCTGTTCCCAAGAAAAACTATTTCAGCCAGGTTGGTTACCGGTTTGGCTTCTTTACCGGCCCCGACTATGTAAACAGCGGACAAAAACTAAACCAGACAGGAGGTTCTTTTGGGCTTGCTTTGCCGCTGGCTAATTATGGGCGTCTCAGCCAGCAGGCAACAGTAATCAATCTTGCTTTTGAGTACATCAAACGAGGTAACAACAGCAATCTTCTTAAGGAAAATCTTTTCCGGGTTTCAGTTGGTTTTTCGCTCAGCGATTTCTGGTTTACGAAGCGTAAATATGATTAAGTCTCATCATTATATTAATTTCTTTATTGCAGCAGCTTTCGTTATGGGCTGCTGTTTTCTTTCGTCATGTGAGAATGACGAAAAAAAAATTAATGAATGGACAAAAAGGGTGGTAATGAAAGAAGAGGCCACCCATGTTAACAGCCAGTTAAGCCAGGAGGGTAAAATAAAGGCCACGTTGAAGGCTCCGCTGATGTGGCGGGTACAGGATGATACTGTATATGTTGAGTTTCCCAAATCTTTGCATTGCGACTTTTAAAATGACAGTGTACAAATAGAAAGCTGGCTCGATTGCAAGTATGGAAAGTATTTTGAAAATCAAAACAAAGTTTACCTGCGGGATAGTGTGGTGGTGATAAATACAAAAGGCGATACACTAAAAACGTCTGAACTCTGGTGGGATCAGATAAATAAGACATTTTATACCGACAAACCTTCTGAATACCTGACCCGTGATAAGAAAATATATCCTCAAAAGGGCATTACTGCCGCCCAGGATTTTTCAAACATTAAGTTTAATGTTGTTACGGGTGAGGTACAGGTAAAAGATTCCAGCTTCCCCAGTAATCGTTTCCGTTTCAAAAGAAATTTATTTTGTACAGCATCGCATTGGCCTGCATGCAATAACTTTAAACCACAAACAACCAAAAAATTCATTATATGGAATACAGGTACATGGGAAAAACCGGATTACAGCTTAGTGTGCTTTCTTTCGGAAGCTGGGTAAGTTTTCATAAACAAATTGATGACAGGGTTGCAGATGAACTGATGGGCATTGCCTATGATGGCGGAGTAAATTTTTTTGACAATGCCGAAGTTTATGCACTGGGTGAAAGTGAAAAAATGATGGGCCGTGTGCTGAAGAAGAAAAATTGGGATCGTACCTCCTACAGCGTTTCTTCAAAGGCCTTTTTTGGATGGAGAGGAAAAGAAAATAGACCTAATCAATCCGGCTTAAGTCGTAAACATTTGGTGGAAGCATGTCACGAAGCATTACAACGATTGCAGCTCGATTATCTTGATTTGTATCTCTGCCACCGGCCCGATAAAAAAGTTCCTGTTGAGGAGGTGGTATGGACAATGCATAACCTTATTCAGCAGGGTAAAATATTGTACTGGGGCACCAGTGAGTGGAGCGGCGTTGAAATAATGGAAGCACACCGTGTTGCCCATCAACATGGTTTAATTACACCTGTAGTGGAACAATGCCAGTATAACCTGCTGGAAAGAAATAAAATCGAGAATGAGTTTTTGATGGTTTTTAAAACAGTGGGCATGGGTACCACTATCTGGAGTCCGCTAGCATCAGGTTTGTTGAGTGGAAAATATAACGATGGTATTCCTGAAGGCAGCCGTCTCGGCCTACAGGGTTTTGACTGGCTGAAAGACCGCTGGATGAAAGATGAATTGCTCAACAAGGTAAAAACCCTTGCTTCACTTGCTGCAGAATTAAATATTTCACTGGCAGAACTCAGCATTGCCTGGTGCATTAAAAACCCGAATGTAACAACAGCTATACTTGGTGCTACGAGAAAAGAGCAGTTACTCCAAAACCTGAAAGCATTGGATGCTATTGAGAAATTAGACACCACGGTTATGCAACGAATAGAAGAAGTTGTGGGAACAAAACCTGTGCTGCCTGAGTATTAGGCCTCCCTGAACAGAAAAGGTGTTATAGCAAACCAAACTATTCAGTTAAAACCAGAAAGATGTATTTTCAGAACAAAACCATCATTATCACCGGCGCCACAAGGGGCATTGGTAAGGCTATTGCTCTTCGCCTTGCAAAAGAAGGAGCCAATATTGTAATTGCCGCCAAAAGTGTGGAAGAAAACCCCAAACTGGGTGGCACTATCTTTTCTGCTGCCGCAGAAATTGAAGCTGCCGGTGGCAAAGCCCTTGCTGTGCAATGCGACATTCGCTTTGAAGAGCAAATACAAAATGTTGTTGATAAAACAATTGAACGGTTCGGCAGAATTGATGCGCTTATCAACAATGCATCAGCCATTTCGTTAACAGGAACCGAGCAAACCGAAGCGAAGCGGTTTGACCTGATGCATGATATTAATGTGCGGGGTACCTTCTTCGTAACAAAAGCCTGCATCCCGCATTTAAAGAAAGCAGAGAATCCACATATACTCACTTTATCGCCACCTGTTAACCTCGACCCAAAATGGTTTGACAAGCATGTAGCTTATACACTTACCAAGTATAACATGAGTATGATGACGATTGGCTGGGCCAAAGAATTTGCTAAAGACAGGATTGCCGTCAATGCATTATGGCCCAGAACAACAATAGACACCGCCGCGGTAAGAAATCTGTTAGGCGGGGCAATGCTGGCAAATATGAGCCGTACTCCAGAAATACTGGCTGATGCCGCTTATTATATTTTACGTCAGCTTTCCACAACCTGCACGGGTAATTTATTTATTGATGAGCAGGTACTTGCGAAAGAAGGAATTACCGATTTGGAAAAATATTCGGTTATACCGGGCGGGCAGTTGTACAATGATTTATTTGTATAGTATGTTTTCGGGAACCTCTTTGTCTATCACATGACGTACAACGTCGCCGAGTTTCTGTTTAACTATTTTCCATGCCGGCTCCAGTATACCTTCATATTTTTCATGTAGCAGTCAAAGCCATGAGCATCGAGAGGAGATAAATAACGTTGGCCGCACGGATATTCCGGTCCGCTTAAAATCCTGTACTCAACATTAGGATTTTGTTTTTTCCCTGCGATTAAACTATTGTTTACATAATCTAAAAAAGCTTTTTCATATTCCTTGTTGTAGCTAATGCCGCTTTTGATCAACTTCAATGCAGACGACCCGTCAGGTACTAAATCACTGGGGTTTATCCAAACAACAATTTTCTTAACTCCATGTTTTTTTATTAGTTCATCATAGCCATCATTATTCATTAAAGAACGATCTCCACCAATTATATTTAATTCATCCACTTTTATATGTTCGGCCCTGATTAAGGCTTCTGTTATTGTTGCTCCGTTGCTATGTGCAATTAATTTTTTAAAGTGGGTGCCATTAATTCTGCGGACAAGATTTTGACCATATTCAGTCGATAAGGTATAATTACCAATTTGCCAGGAATCTCTCAGTCCTCTGTACAGTTCGAAAGCTGTCACCTTATCAGTTCCTGCAAAAAACTCTCCTTCATGATATGCCTTACCAGAAAATGGACTCTTGAGCAGGCTGGTATCCTGTAAATAAACCGATTCCTCATTAAACAGTCCCAGCATAAATCCATCTTCAACGGTTTTTCTTTTATTAAACCCTAATGGAGGAACAACGGATTTTATTGCTTCAAGCCGTTCAAGCTGTGATTTGTATTTCTTTTTATCCTCAAAAATAGTTTTTTCTACCTGTTTCCTTATTTCACTGCTAACAGCATTATTATTGTTTACCGGTTCGGGCTTAGTTGGCTTTATGGGCTTGGGCTTTGGAGAAGGTTTTGATGTAGTCACCCTTACATTTTTTTCTTTTAGCTCTTTAATTTTTCTGAGTAAACTTTCATCGTTAGGGTCATACCAATATGCCTTTCTGTAATAAGCAATCGCTTTTTTGTAATCACCTTTTTTATAATTGTCATTAGCTTTTGAAATAAAAGTTTTGGCCTTATTCCGTCTTTGCTCTCCTGTGTTTGGACCTGTTCTTGTATTAGCGCCGTCACTTTCACATTTATGTTGATACAGCATACTATATGGAAAGGTTTTACCACAACTCATACACTGAATACCTGTTGGCATTGGCACATCCTGTGCAAATAATGGATTAACACAACACAAAACCATGAATAACACAAATATGGCCTGACTTAATATTGCAGATTTTTTTTTCATGATTCAGGGTTTATTTTTTTTAAAAACAAATACTGAGGCCGGCATAATTCATCCAGTAAAACCGGTCATCGGGCCATAAATTGTAAAAAGGCTTAGTCCCTGCTGAAAATGCTACCGGCCTGAAAGTTAGCTGCAGCCCAATTACACCATTTAATCCGCCAATAGTTTTTTTATGCTCAGCACCATCATTCCAGTGGCTGCTGCTGTATGAACCTGCATGTGCGCCGAGGCCAATATAAAAATCAAGCGGGTAAAAAATTGGTTTGTGCAGTTCTGACATCAAGGAACCGATAAAATAATCATTTCCTTTAGACCCGGTAATAACAGTGTGCAGGTACTTTTGATTCAGAATTTTTATCGATAATTCATACACAACCGAGTCGGCATTGGGAGCTTTGTCGAACTTGATTTTTCCGGTTGTTCCTACGTTTACGCCAACAGCAAACCGGTATTGAGCTTTACTGCTTATGCATACAAGCAATGCAAAGCCAGCAATGATAAGTGGCTTCATATTAATGAATTGAATGACCTTGTATGAAGTTAAAAATAAAAAAATGGCATTTTGTCACAGAGTTGTAACTTTTGTTTCAACCCATTAATACACATTGCGTTACTTTTCAGTATCCCTCCACTTCAACAATACTCCCATAATCAACCAGCAGTTCTTCGCCGGCTTTAATTTCACGGAGGGCTTCAAAGTATTCACCATCATTTATTGATACAACATTTGGATCACCGGAGTGATTAAGATATAAAACCAAATCCATCAACTTAAACCCATAATCGGGCACAAAGTAATTTTCTTCATCGTAAAGACAATAAGTTTCAATAAGATTTCGGCTATGTTCAGGAAGCTGCCCGACTTCCTCAAACGACAGTTTAATCCACTCACCAATACCCTGAGAAAAAATTGTGCGGCAGGCTTTGGGAATATCTCTTATCGCAAATACACCTATACCATGCACAGTTGATGGTTTCAGCATTACATACGTGTCAGTCTGCAATTGATTAAGGAGTTCTTCTTTGTTCATGGCGACAATTTAAAAAAGCCCGCAATTGAATTTACGGGCTTGATTATTCGTTTTCTTCTTATGTTTCTTCATCTCTTTTCTCCGGCCGCATTTATTCGCAATAACGCAAAATAAAAATTTTGTGTTCATGAATGCTCCTGCTCCGCTTCCTGCCTTTGCTCCGGTCGCATTTGAGGAAAAAGTAAAACATCCTGTATTGAGGGATTGTTGGTAAGCAGCATACACAACCTGTCTATTCCAAAACCAATACCCGACGTTGGCGGCATACCATATTCCAATGCACGGAGAAAATCATAATCAATAAACATTGCTTCATCATCGCCCCTCTCCATCAGTTTTATTTGTTCTTCAAAACGTTCCCGCTGGTCAATCGGGTCATTCAGTTCGCTGTAAGCATTGGCGATTTCTTTACCATTAATCATCAGCTCAAAGCGTTCCACAAGTCCGTGTTTATCCCGGTGCTTCTTTGTAAGCGGACTCATCTCAACCGGGTAATCGATAATGAATGTAGGCTGTAAGTAATTATCTTCACACTTTTCACCGAAAATTACATCAATCAGCTTGCCCTTACCCATCGTATTGTCCACATGAATATTCAATTGCCTGCAAACAGAACGAAGTTGTTCTTCATTCATTTTGCTTACATCAATACCTGTATGCTCCTGTATAGCATCGAAAATACTGATGCGCTTAAACGGAGCTTTGAACGACAGGATATTACCGCCCACCTGCACATCTGTGGTGCCGCATACATCGAGTGCAGCTTTTTCCAGCAGTTGCTCGGTAGTTTCCATCATCCAGAAATAATCCTTGTAGGCAGTATAAAACTCCAGGATGGTAAACTCGGGATTATGTGTACGGTCCATCCCTTCGTTGCGGAAGTTGCGGCTGAATTCATATACCCAGTCAAAGCCACCTACAATCAATCTTTTCAAATAAAGTTCATTGGCAATACGCAGGTACAGCGGTATATCAAGGGCATTGTGATGTGTTGTAAACGGTCTTGCGGCAGCACCTCCGGGTATGCTTTGCAAAACAGGCGTATCAACTTCCAGGGCGCCTTTCTCATTCAGATATTCCCGAATGGAGTTGATAAGCTTCGTTCTTTTAATAAAGGTTTCTTTTACTGCCGGATTGATAATCAAATCAGCATAGCGCTGGCGATATTTAAATTCAGGATCGGTTACTGCATCAAAGGTTTGCCCATCGGCTTCTTTTACAATCGGCAACGGGCGGAGCGATTTACTTAATAGTGTAAGTTCTTTTACATGTACCGATGTTTCTCCGGTTTTTGTAACAAACACATATCCCTTAATACCAATAATGTCGCCGAATCCAACAGCTTTTTCCAGACTATATCATACAGTGATTTATCTTCTCCCGGACAAATATCATCCCGTTTTATATAAAGTTGAATTCTTCCATATGAATCCTGAATGACAGCAAAATTGGCCTTACCCATATCCCGCACACTCATAATACGGCCAGCCAGGCACACATCAGCAAATTGTACTTTATTTTCTTCTTTGTACTCTTTCTTTATTTGAGTTGAATAGCTGTTTACGGGATACAGTGGAGCCGGGTATGGCTCAATTCCCATTATTATTAATTCGGCCAGTTTTTCCCGGCGCAGTTGTTCCTGTTCAGACAAATGTGTTGTGCTCATTTTTTCAAAGTTATTTTTCATTCCCTCGGAGAAGGCGGGCAAAGTTACTGTTTAGCAGCAAGCATACAAAGCAAAAGCCCTCCGCGATGCGAAGGGCCGGGTGTAAGTATTTATCAAAAGAATTAGTTCTTAAACAGGTAGCCGATTTTGATACCAACGCTTGCATTATTATATTTTGTATCGCCTCCACCAGGATGCTGATTTCTGAGGCCATAAGTATAGTTAACGGCAAGCAGCCAGCCCATTTTGTCGCGGTAACCAATAATACCATTTGCTCCAAGATCCAGTCTTCTGTAATCGTTAATAGCTTCATCGCCAAAAGTCAGTGCCTTTTCGGAAGTGCCTTCGTTGTTTTCAACTACTTTCTTAGAAGGTACTGCATATGAAGCTGCGGGGCCAAGACCTACAAAAAAACCACCGTTTTTCTTATTGGTATTAAACAGAAAATTTGCTTGCAATTCTGCATAGCGAAGAGCCCAGCTTGTTTTTTCTGCCTGATAATTAGTCCATACTGTTCCTTTCTGCACATATTGCAATGTTGGTTGGAAACTGAATGCGCCGGTACAAATAGGTGCATCCAAAATCATTCCCAGCGATAATCCTCTTTTTGCATCGGTTTTATCATTGCCCTCTACGTTGTCATAGATATTTGAATAGGTAAGACCTGTAGTAATACCAACTCTGGCTTTTTGAGCCTGCGCAGCAGTGAGGAAAAAGACAGCAGAAAGAATAAAAATTGTTTTTTTCATATCAGTTGTTTTGGGTTTGCCTACTCATTTCGCTTTTCGGCTTGGGCGTCCCGCCACAGGGGATGTAAATTTTAAGCAACTTACGGCAATACCGTAACTTTTCAAAATCGTTGCAAATGTACATTTTAAAACATAAAAATAAAATCCTGTGGCCCGTATTTGGCAGTATTTGCCGTTTCAATACCCCCTTTGGTCTGTTTTAAATAGCTTATAAGGCAAAACTGGTTTAATTTTGATAAAATGTCTTAAAAAGCAACTTTTTGTGGCATTTTATTATCTCATTATCAAACTAAAAAAGATGAAAAGGTTATTTTATACGTTGATTTTGGCTTCCGGGCTTAGCAGTTGTACAGAAATCCTGAATTTGCCAACCGTTTTAGGCTCCGGAGGTGGTGTTACTGAAGCAGAGGCCGGCGAAGGTATAAAAGAAGCCCTGAGCCAGGGCCTGGTGAAGGCGGTCCTTCAATTGAATAAAGAAGATGGTTTCTTTAAAGATGCTTTTTATAAAATATTAATGCCCCCTGATGCAAAAAAAATCGAAAACACCCTTCGTGACCTTGGCATGAACAAAATGGTGGATAAGGCAATCCTGCAAATAAACCGTGCCGCAGAAGATGCCGCCGGTTATGCTAAACCCATTTTTGTTGATGCAATTAAGAGTATGACATTAAGCGATGCCATCGGCCTGGTTAAGAATGGAGATACCAGCGCTACACATTTTTTCAGGGTTAAAACAACTGACAAACTTATTGCAGCATTCAGCCCTGTAATTAAAACATCATTAGACAAGCTGGATGCAACAAAATACTATTCCGATGTGGTAAACACTTACAATAATTTTCCCACTACTTTTAAAAAAATAAATCCCGACCTTCCTTCTTTTGTTACAGAAAAAGCAACTACTGCTCTTTTCGACATGGTGGCAAAAGAAGAACTAAACATACGTCAGAATATTGCAGCAAGAACTACTGACTTGCTGAAAAAAGTATTCGGAGCAAAATGGGAATAGAGGGCTAATAATAACTTTCGGAAACAAAGCATCGGTTTGAACCGGTACTTTGTCTTTTAACACCATGAGATTACCTTTTTTATCGGCAATATTTTGTGTTTCATTCTTATTATCATGCAGCAAACAAAATGAGTACCAGGCAAGCGGAACACTAACAGGCCCCGATCTGGCGTTTTGCGGTTGTTGCGGAGGAGTGGTTCTTACAATTGACAATCAACCTGGAAATTACCGGGTTGACAGTCTGCCATTCTTAAGTCAGCAGCAATTATATAACCTGAGTTTTCCCAGGCAAATAAAATTTGATTTCACCATTGACAGAAGTTGTGGTGGTATTGAGTATTTAAAGATGAGCCGCTATATTATGGAGTAACGACCCTATGTTATCCACCGGCTAATAATACCTGCCACGCATCACCCGGTTTCCCTTCTTCTAACAGTCTTTTTGCATAAACGTGTAACTCTCTCTCCATCTCATCAGGACTGATACTGAAGTATTGAATAATCTGTTTCAGCCCGGCATCATCATAAGCGGGATTGATTGCAGGGAGCTCTGTTACGTTTGCAAGTTGACCTAACTCATTTCCGGTTAGTATAGCACTATTCCTGATACTTGCCGGCAGGGCATCCACACCAATACCTAATTGCTGGTTGGGTTTTTCCACCTGGAAAAGATTATTCTCGTTTACGACACAATACCAATCGCCACCAAGCCGTGCCACATGATTAATTTTTCGCTGGTCAATTTTTTTATCTGCATCCAGCAACGAATCATCTATATGCATACACAGCACTTCACATATCACCAAATTACCCGCACCGCCTGTTGTGCCCAGTGGTTTTACCTCCAGCACTTTGCACTCCATTGTTATTTTACTTTCCTTTACCAATGGAGGTTTAACTATTGTTGCAGATTGCTCCGTAAACCCCGTTTTTACAAATTCATTTACATCCGCAGGGTATTCACAACTGGCCAATGATTGCTGTTGCACCATGTCATACGTAACAATATTGATTACCACTTCAGGTACAGCCATTATATTTTCAAGGGTATGCTTTATTGTATTATCCCTCACTCTTCTGGCCGGTGAAAAAATCAGTATCGGCGGGTTGGATGAAAAAAGGTTGAAGAAA
The DNA here is from genome assembly GCA_016719815.1 of Chitinophagaceae bacterium. Taxonomy (GTDB): domain Bacteria; phylum Bacteroidota; class Bacteroidia; order Chitinophagales; family Chitinophagaceae; genus JJ008. The sequence continues at coordinate 95,219 of JADJYK010000025.1, forward strand.
CTAAAAGGGCTCAGGTTTACGTTTCCATCTTTATCAATCGTGGAAGCAAAGCAGATTGGCCGTGGTGCCACAGCATGCTGCAAATAATATTGTTTTTCGGCCGGTTTTATTGAAGAGAAATCAATAATCATTTCTTTAGTTTTAGAATGCTCCAGTCGGTTTCTTCGGCCACGATGGTGTTGTTAAGTTTACCCAAACCATCTATTTCCATTTCCACCACATCACCCGGCTGCAACCATTGCTCTTCATAGTCCGGATTGTTCAGCTTCCCGGTTCCGTTCAGCTCCAGGAAACAACCTGTGCCCACTGTGCCGCTGCCTATCACATCTCCAGGGTACAGATCCACACCGTATGAAGCCCTTTCAATTATTTCGGCGAAGGTCCAATCCATATCGCCCAGGTTACCATCGCTTACCTGCTTGCCATTCACATGGCATTGCATACGCAAATTCCAGCTTTTGCCAGTATGATTCTCCTTTGCCGGAATTTCAACGTTTTCCAGTTCATCCAGTGTAACTAACCAGGGGCCTAATACCGTAGAAAAATCCTTACCCTTTGCCGGCCCCAGGTTCAACACCATTTCCTCCATCTGCAATCTTCTGGCACTCATATCATTCATTATCATCATCCCGCCTATATAATCATCTGCTTCTTCTGCTCTTATATTTCTGCCGTGTTTACAAATTACAATAGCCGCTTCCAATTCAAAATCCAGCTTTTCAAAATGGTCAGGCATGCAAAAAATATTACCCGGGCCTTGTATACTGTGGTGATTGGTAAAATAAAAAATCGGGTATTGGTCAAACGCTGGTATCATCTCCACCTTACGGTTGCGCCGCGCAGCGGCCACATGCTGGCGGAAAGCATACCCGTCCCGGCAACTGTTGGGAAAGGGAACAGGGGCCAGCAGTTCCAGTTCGCTTAGAGGAACCCCCTTGTTGCTTGTTCTTGTTCCTTCCCGCAACATCAGTTCACCAGCCTGTGCAAACGGGAACATGTCTTCCCAATAATTTAAAAACATATTCATACTGCCGGGTAAGTCCGGATGAAGCACATCCATATCATACACAAGATTGTTTATGAGCACTCCCAATTGCTCATGCCCTTCTTTCAGATAAGTAACCAGTTTCATGTGTAAATTTTTATTTATGGTTTTGTCATAGTGTTAACCATAATTATTTTCGGCAAAGAACGGAAATCTTTTTTGTTTACACTCCCGCAATACGTCGTTTGTACTCGGCCAGTGCTTCTTCCAGTCTTTCTTTTGCAGTTGTATCTCCCGGAACATTGTGTGATGGATGAATATAAAGTTTTACACCCCTTTCAGCCAGTATTTCAGCGACAGTTGTTACTGTCATCCACACAGCGGTAATAAACCCAATAGTGGAAACGGGGCCTACTTTGTCCAGATGATTTTTCAACGGTACACAGGCATCTTGAACAGGTACACAGGTATCAACAACAAGATCGGCCAGTTGAAAGATTGTTTTCCCACTGCTATGCCTTGTTTTCTTGCCTTCTGCTTCTTTGGCTGAACCAAAAACAATAACTTTCATTCCTTTTTTCTTTGCTTCAATTGCTACATCAATATTAACAGCATTGATACCTGTGTGGGAAAACAGCCACATACAATCCCGTGAATCAAAGTTGTAACCTTTCATTATTTCGTTGCCATATCCTTCCACTCTTTCCAGGAAAACAAAATTGTGCACACTCATGCCCCCAACAATATTGGTAAAAAAAGTAAGCGGCAATTCTATCATCGGGTGAAATCCCACAAAGCCCCCAATCCGGGGATACATTTCTTCGATGGGCAGTGTGGCGTGTCCGCAACCAAATGTGTGTACCCATCTTCCGGCCTCAATTGTGTCAGCCATAATGGTGGCCGCCTGCTGAATATTTTCCAGTTGAGTGTCTTCAATTTTATCCATTATGTTTCTTGCCTGCTGAAGCCATTTTTTTGCGAGCATAGGTTTGTTTTTTATTGTAAGAAATTTAAATTACAGTTTCACTCTTGAGGCAATATTGTTTCGTATTACAAACAATACAATCAGCATACAGATGATGCAAAGTACCATCGCTACGGGCAAATATTGAATACCATACTGTGCCTGAACCAGACCAAAAGAATAATTAATGATTGTATTGCCGGTTAATGCAATTACAAAAGCAATACTGAATGCTGTACCCGATAAGCGGGCATACAACTGGCCGATATACCCAAGTATTACAGGAAATCCGCCAGCCAGCCCGGCACCTGTAAGAATCAAAGCAATAAAAGCCACATTATAAGAGCTGGTGTTATACATAACAAGATTGCTGACGGCAATTAGTAATAAAGAAACGGTTAACACAACCAGCGATGAAAATTTTTTTAATAGTCTGCCAAGCAATAGTCTTGCAACCGTCAGTCCTACCAGCTGGAAAGACAAAGCATAAAGTGCCTTTTCAGGCGTAACGGCCAGTTTGTTCTGCAAAAAAGTGGTAGTCCAGTTATTGATAAGCAACTCCACGCCACTTTGAAAAAACAGGAAAAATCCTGTAAGCAACAAGGCTGGTTCTTTCAGCAGCTTTACACCTTCTGTAATCGGAAAACCGAGAGCTTGTTTGGGAGGAGGAAATGTGATAATGAAAAATAGATAACAGGCAAAAGCATAAATAAACCAACTGCTGATAATATTGCCGGGTATTCAAATTGTTTTGATAATATTCCTAGCAATAATGGCATACCCAGTGCGCCGGCGCCAAATGAAACACCTAACAAGCTGAGGCTGGCTCCTTTATTTTCGGTGCTGATGTCAGCCACAAGTGCACTGGTCCCGCCATTAATAATGCCCCCACCAAAACCAACAAAAAAAATACAGAGGTACAACACGGTAACCGATTTTGAAAATGCCAACCCTTCCAGTGCAATCACCGAAACAAGCACACTTATAATAAGCAGCAGCTTATAACCATACCGGTCAACAACAGGACCAAATACTAATGAGCCAAGGAGTATGCCAACCGGAAGTATTGCGGCCAGCATACTTGCACTTAAGCCCTCTGTTTCAAATTTTGATTTTAATTCTGGCAGAATAGACCCAAGCGTTATCAATGTCATTCCAAATAAAAAAAGCCCGATGCAGGCAGCAGCAAAAACACGGTTTTTATTGTACATAGTGAAACTGGTTATTCATTATTCAGCGCAAGGTAACCTGCACCATATATACCGGCATCTGCACCTAACGCAGGACCGGTAAACTCTACTTTGTTAATACTGATGGGCTGTGCCCATTTTTTTGATTCTTCATATATTTCAGGAAGGAATTGCAACGCAGGCCCAAATACACCACCCCCGAAAATAATTTTTTCAGGATTAAATAAACTCACCAGGTTAGCTGCAGCCATCCCCCAGTACCCAATGGCATTGTCAATAACCCGAACCGCTATCTCATCCTGCTGATGGTATGCCTCAATTATATGTTTGGCAGAAAGATCAGCAACAGTTGATAAAGCAGAGGCCTGCTGCTTTTCCATTCCGATAAATTCCTTTGCCACTTTAACAATTCCTTCGCCGGACGCATTATATTCAAAACAACCACAGGAAATATATTTCTCATCGTATGGCTTGTCAAGTGCCATCCATCCGATGGCACCGCCAATATCATTTGCTCCACGCAAAGGTTTCCCATTTACCAGGATACCCGCACCAATACCTGTACCCACTGACAGAAAGATTGCGTTATCGCAACCCTGTGCATTCCCTTTCCATCTCTCACCAAGAATGTAACAGGAGCGGTCACTGTCAATGTGCGCCGCTATGTTTTTTCCCGCAAGTACAGTTTCCAATTCTTTACGTAAAGGATAATTTTCCCACCCGGAGATATTTGGCGCCCACACATGACCGGTTTCTGCATGTGCAATACCGGGAACACAAATACCTAATGAACGAACAAGTATACTTTTTTCTTCGGCAAACCGTAAACATTGTACTACTTCTTCGGTAATTAGTTGTCCAACTTCGCCACCGGATTTTTTATTAAGTGTTACAGTATTAGAGTATATTTTCTCTCCCTCATTTGTGAATATAGCGGTCGCCAGTTTTGTTCCGCCCAGGTCGAGTGCAAGTACAGCCATGTGAAGATTTGAACAGTTAAGGTAAGCAGAAATTGCATACTGTGTTATATTCAATATTTGAAATGAACCAATAAGCATCCAGTACGAAATACGTTTAAAAATTCAATATCTTTTCAGCATTATTCAGCAATAAAGAACAGGCTATGTATAAATTTTTGCTTGCTATTTTTCTTTTATCGCTTACCGGTTCTGCTAAAAAAGAAACAAATAACACATGGATACGCATCAACCGGCTTGGCTATACACCCAATAGTGTAAAAGTGGCTGTGTGGTGCAGCAAGGAAGAAAGGAAGATTAGTAATTGGGAATTGGTTAATGCAGGTACCGGCAATATCGTTGCTTCGGGCAAAGCAGGAAACTCATTTGGTGCCTATGGCCCATTTAAACAAACATACAGGCTCAATTTTTCTTCTTTTACAAAACCGGGCCACTATTACTTGCAGGCAGGCGGCGTAAAATCGCCTGAGTTTGAGATTGGCGAACAGGTGTATAAAGGCGCCGCCGACTTTTGTCTTCGTTACATGCGGCAGCAACGAACAGCCTTCAACCCTTTTTTAAAAGACAGTTGCCACACTCATGATGGTTATGTATTGTATGGCGAAAAAGCAGGTATTAAAGACAGCACCCGCATTGATGTGGTGGGTGGCTGGCATGACGCATCGGATTATTTACAATATAGCACCACATCTGCTAATGCCACGTATCATTTACTAATGGCTTACCGTGACTTTCCCGGTGTGTTTGGCGATGAAAAACTGGCCAATGGCCTTGAAGGAAAAAACGGGATGGCCGATGTGCTGGATGAGGCCAAATGGGGATTGGACTGGCTGCTGAAAATGCATCCGAGAGAGGACTGGATGTTTAACCAGATAGCCGACGACCGTGATCACATGGGCATGCGGATACCCGGGCAAGATACTTTTTACGGCAGAGGTTATGAGCGGCCGGTGTATTTTGTTAGCGGCGAACCGCAGCAGCGGGGAAAGTTCATGAATGCCACAACCGGCACCAGCTCAACAGCAGGGAAGTTTGCGAGTGCTTTTGCATTGGGTAATATGATTTTCAAAAATGAAAACAGCTACTCAGATTTGTTATGGGAAAAGGCCTCTTCTTCTCTAAAATATGCATTAAGAAAAAGTGGAGTAACGCAAACCGCCTCTGTTAAATCGCCATATATATATGCAGAAGCAAACTGGACTGATGATATGGAGTTAGCCTATGCGTCTTTTGGAAATAATTTAAAAAACAAATTTGAAAAATCAGAGAAAAAAAACTTTCCAATAGTTACGCCAGCTTGGCCATCTTATTCTCATTTGGCATATCGGTTTGCGACTAAAGAGCCTGTCACTCCTTGGCTCGGCAGCGATACTGCCAACCATTACCAATGGTATCCGTTTATCAATTTGGGTCATTACGAACTGGCAAAACAATTAACAGATAAAAGAAGAGACACCATCACCGGCTATTATAAAGAAGGCATCAACCGGGTATGGAACAAAGCAAAACAAAATGCCTTTTACCGTGGTGTTCCCTTCATCTGGTGCAGCAATAACCTCACCACTTCTTTCGCCATTCAATGCTATTGGTATAGAGAACTTACCGGTGACAAACAATTTTCTGAACTGGAGCAGGCTAATTTCGACTGGCTTTTCGGCTGCAATCCCTGGGGCACCAGCATGGTGTACGGGTTACCCGCATGGGGCGATACGCCGGTTGACCCGCATTCAGCATTCACCCATCTCAAAAACTATCCCATTGATGGGGGGCTGGTGGATGGCCCTGTGTATGGGAGCATCTACAAGGGGCTTATCGGCATACACCTGAAAGATGCGGATGAATACGAAACCTTCCAGAGCAACCTTGCTGTATATCATGATGACTATGGTGACTACAGCACCAACGAACCTACGATGGATGGAACCGCTTCTTTAATCTATCTGCTTGCTGCAAAGGAGGCGGCCTCCCTAAATCCCTCCGCAGGAGGGACTGTAAAAACTTCAAAGGATAAAAAATCTTACAGTCACGGGGCTATCATAAGAGGGGATTCTTTAAAAAAAAAATTTCATTAGTCTTTACCGGCCATGAATTTGCCGAAGGCGGAAACTTTATCGCCCAAACGCTGAAGCAATATAATATAAAAGCATCCTTCTTCTTTACGGGTGATTTCTATAGAAACAAAAACTTTTCCCAAATAATCAAACAACTAAAAAAACAAGGGAATTACCTTGGCGCACATTCTGATAAACACCTGTTGTATTGCGACTGGAGCAAAAGAGACAGCCTGCTGGTTACAAAGCAACAATTCGGTTTTGACCTTGGCGATAATTATGCCGCCATGGCAGTGCATAAAATCACCGGCCATCATTCGCCTTACTTTCTGCCACCTTATGAATGGTACAACGATTCTATTGCCGCCTGGACAAAAAAACTAAAACTTCAGCTCATCAGCTATACGCCGGGCACACTCAGTCATGCTGATTACACCCGTGAAAGGGATAAGAACTTTCGCAGCAGCGAAACCATTTACCAATCTGTCATCAGTTACGAGAACTCAATGCCCTCTGGTCTGAACGGTTTTATCCTGCTGATGCACACAGGTGCCGGGTCGGAAAGAACAGATAAGTTTTATAGCCAACTGCCCAAATTGATAGATTATTTGAAAACAAAAGGTTATCAGTTTCAACGCATTGATGAGTTGCTGGCAGAATAAAGGCAACAAAAGCAGGAAAAATTTTTTAACAGAAACTCCCGTTCACCCTTTACAATTCACTATTCCCCTGTATTATCTTTGCGCCATGCAATTCGAAAAAATCCATAATAAAGGCCAGGCCCGTTTGTTCAAGAACGATTTTCTTGAACTGCTTACTAAGGCAAACCCTTTGGTTATCTGGGGCATGTATATACCAATTCTTGGCTACATTATTTATCTCGCTGCAACAAAGTATAATTACAACACAGGTAATATTCTGCTGATTTTTTTTGCCGGTATGTTTTTCTGGACATTTTTTGAATACATAGCACACCGCTTTTTTTTTCATTTTGTGCCTAAAACGCCAATGGCCACAAAAATTGTTTATACCCTTCACGGAAACCACCACCATTATCCCCGTGACAGACAGCGGCTGTTTATGCCGCCAGTGCCCAGCCTGATAATATCTTCGTCGTTGTTTGGGTTAATGTACCTTGCAATGGGTTCTTACGCCTTCATGTTCTTTCCCGGTTTTTTGATTGGCTACCTTATGTATGGTACCATGCATTACGCCATTCATGCCTGGAACCCGCCTTTTAAATGGATGAAAGGACTATGGAGAAACCATCACCTGCATCACTATAAAAACGAACATATGGGTTTTGGAGTAAGTTCTACCTTGTGGGATTATGTTTTTGGCACCATGTTCAACCTGAAAGCAGAAAAAGAAGATAAGGAAAAAGTAAGGGAACTGATGTTTGAGAAAAAGCAGAAAGGATAATTCACATAATACCTATTTAAGAAAATGAAATCAGCAAACATATTTTTTCTGATGGCCACCATGGCCATTTTTTTTGCCTGCAATACAAAAAAGAAAGATGCCCCCTCTTTTCTAACTGCAAAGGATGTGGTTCAGCTAAACCAGCTCATTTATAAAAACAACCTGGCAGATACTTTTGTAAAATATGCCCCGGAATATGAAGTCGTCTTTCAGCCACAGGCTGTTAACGGCAACTATGCGATAATTGCAAAAAAAGGTATATCCGGAACAATATGCACTGATTATCCGTGGCTCGGTAATTGAATTCAGCAATGAAGGATTTCAAAATTTCTTTCTGCAGGATTTCAACATTTTTACCATGAAGGACTGGACCTATGCTGACACTGTGAAGAAGGCATACATCAGTCGTGGTACTTATATTGGCTTTAAAAACCTGCTGCAACTGAAAGATGTTGCAACTGGCTTATCGTTAAAAGAGTTTATAGAAAAGAATATTCCGGCAGAAGCCAGCATTGTTGTAACCGGCCACAGCCTTGGCGGTAATCTTGCTTACCCATTGGCAGGCTATTTAAAAAAGGATTTGCCCGCAAAAAGAAGAATTCAACTTATCACTTTTGGCGCACCGGCTGCCGGCAATGCCGCATTTGTTCAAGACCTGGAAGAAAAATTTCCTGATGCAGAACGCTTTGCTATTGATAATGACATTGCGCCTATGTTTCCCGACCTGAAAGAAATCGGAAATATTTCTGCCAAAATGGGACTTGACAGTGTGCTGCATCTTGGTGACATAGTTGGTGGCGATATTGGAAAAAACATGAATGCCGGTAACCTGCTCAACATCGCATCAGAGATATTAGACAAGACAAACATACTTGACGAGTCAAGAAAATATGTGCAAAGCCAGAAACACCTGCGACCACTTGCGGGCAAAGACACTTCTTTTCCCAATGGTGCCGTTTCTGCCGAACTGCTTTTCAACCGGGCATATCAATTCCACAAGGTGGATATGTATGCAATAATGCTGGGGGGAAAAGCTTTAGAATAAGACTAAAATATATACCTGTATGTCCGGTGAACTTTATCTTTTGTCGCACCGGTGGCTTCGTGTATCGCCAGCATTTTTTGGTTAAAGTCGCCAACCCACGCCAGCTCCACACCTTTAATTGTTTTTCGGGGAACCACCTCCAGTTGAAGTTTACGGGTCAACGCCGATTCGATGCCATGGTTCTGGAATTTCTTTTTACATCCCATAATGATGATACGAATCCGGTCGATGGTGGTAGTTTGTTTATACCAAAGAAATTTAAACTTGCCCAGCCAGTTCATTTTTCCGTGCAGGTGTTTTAATACCTGGTTAATGTCGGGCATACAGAGAACGAAACCGATAGGTTCATCTTTATGATAAGCGAACCATATAATTTTTTCGTCCATCACCGGTTTCATTTGTCTGAATGTTTCTGAAATTGTTTCCAATTCAATTGGCGAAAACGAATCGAAATCACTCCAGGCGTCGTTATATACTTCACGAAAGTCGGCGGCAAACTTGCTGAATTCTTTTTTGTTAAACTGCCGGAAAGAATAATCTGGTTTCTTCATCACCCAGTCGGCAATTTTGGTAAACCTGTCAGGAAAAGGTATTGTCAGATCCAGAAAGTTGGTAAGCTGGTCGTACTGTTTCCTGAACCCGTATGCCTCAAAAAGTTCCTGGTAGTAAGGCGGATTGTAATTCATTCCCATGCTAGGCGGCTTAAAGCCTTCCACCAGCAATCCCCAAAATTTATCATTCTCTCCAAAATTAATCGGGCCATCCATCGCCATCATTCCTTTCTCCTTCAACCAGCCTCTGGCAGTATCAAAAAGCAGGAAAGCGGCTTCTTTGTTGTTGATACATTCAAAAAAGCCAACACCGCCGGTGGGTTGCGATTGACTATGTGCCTTATGATTGTTGATAAAAGCTGCAATACGCCCAATACAGTTCCCCTTATCATCTTTCAAAAGCCAGCGGGTACACTCACCATGTGAAAAGAAATTGTTTCTTGACGGATCAAATACATCTTTAATTTCATTATCAAGCGGAGAAATCCAGTTGGGGTCATTTTTATAAATATCCCTTGGCAAATCCAAAAATTCTTTGGCAGCAGATATGTCGGTTACCGGCACAATATTCATGGGACAAATCTAATATAAAGCAGACTGAACACTCAGAAATCCTGTGCTTTAGTTCAGTTTTTATAAAAAATTAGCAATTGAGTGACATTAAGTTTTTTTGAATTACGCATTACCACTTTTCTTCATCATTTGCACCTTTTTGCTGATTGAACATTTTGCGGCTTTCTATCTTTTGTAACTGCCGCTCTATGACAAGGTCCGCAATCAGCAGGGCAGCATCTGTACCGGGATTTTTCGCAAGCATGTTCTTTAATTTGTTTTCATTTATATCAATCCTGTAAAGGAGAGAAAGAAGCTTATTAAAATCATTGGTAATAAGAGGGCTGATTTGCCCGGCTACTGCTTCTCTCAGTTTCTCATACGGAATGTTCTCTGGCAGAGAAATACCAAGGGTTTGATTTACAGCAGGAATCAACTCTGGATTCATATTCAATATTTTTGGACGACACCAAGACTAAACAATGCAAAATCGTATTTCACCGGGTCATTCTTATCCAAAGTTCGTAAGTATTCGGTTAACTCCTCGGCTGCCTGCCAGTCGTTTTGTTTACGGTTAAGCAAGCCCAGCTTTCTGGCAACCCTTGCCACATGCACATCCAGCGGACAGACGAGTTGTGCCGGTGTTATTTTGCTCCATATACCAAAGTCAACTCCTTTATTATCTTTTCTCACCATCCACCGTAAATACATATTCAGCCTTTTACAAGCTGATTTTTGTGCCGGTGATGAAATGTGCTTCTCTGTCCTTTTTAAATGTTCATATGAAAAGAAATAACTTTTAAAGTAATCAAGTCCTTCTTCTGCTGTCATTCCTCTTTTGGGAAAGAAGGCTGCTTCCAGAGAACTATGCTTTGAATAATGCTGACGGAAAAACTCAATAAAATAATAGAGGTCATCAGCGTTAAATGTCCTGTGTTTGAATAATGCCAGTTGTTTCAGTTTTCCAGTATCAGCATTCAGGCAGAAGTTATACGGCGCATTGCCCATAAGCCCCATTAGCTCTTTACTTTTATTGATGATGGTGGTGCGATTACCCCACGCAAATAGGGCAGCAAAGAAACCTGCGATTTCTATATCCTTTTTTTTTGTAAAACAGCGAGGAATGCTTACGGGGTCATTTGTAATAAAAGAAGGCTGATTATACTCGTCAACCTTTTTATCTAAAAACAGTTTTAGCTCTCTCTCTTTTATCATTCTATTGCATTCTTCAAATCTTCGATTAAATCTTCGGCATCTTCAATACCAACACTCAGGCGGATTAAAGAATCGCTTAAGCCATTTTTTATTCGTTCCTCTCTCGGTATACTGGCATGTGTCATGCTGGCCGGATGATTGATGAGCGACTCTACGCCACCCAGGCTTTCAGCCAGAGAGAAAAGGTGTGTTGATGAAAGCACCCGCTTCGCTTCCTCTACGCTGTCGTTTGTCAGTTCAAAAGAAATCATGCCACCAAAACCTTTCATTTGCTGTTTTGCCACAGTATAGCCTTTGCTGTCTTCAAATCCCGGCCAGTAAACTTTTGCCACTTTGGGATGATTGCGAAGCCAGTGTGCAATTTTGCTGCCGTTTTCGCAATGGGCTTTCATCCGCAGGCCAAGTGTTTTTATACCACGCAGCACTAAGAAACAATCCATCGGGCCGGGTACAGCCCCGCAACTTTTCTGAATAAAGTACAATTTTTCTCTCAGTTCCGCATCATTCATTATCAATGCGCCTTGTATAACATCGCTGTGCCCACCTAAATATTTTGTAGCCGAATGAACTACTATATCGGCACCAAGGTCAAGGGGGTTTGCAAAGCCGGCGAAGCAAATGTATTATCCACTGCAAGCAGGATATTATTTGCTTTTGCAACGGCTGCTACCGCAGCAATGTCGGTAATATTCATCAGCGGATTTGTGGGAGTTTCAATCCAGATGAGTTTTGTATTGGCTGTTACAGCGTTCTTAACATTACCTGAATCAGTAGTGTCAACATAAATAAATTTTATACCAAAGCGTTCAAATATTTTTGAGAAAAGCCGGTAAGTACCACCATACATATCATTGGCACAAATCACCTCATCTCCCGGTGCCAGCAGTTTAATTACTGCATCGGTTGCTGCGACACCACTGCTGAAAGCAAGGCCAAATTTTCCGTTTTCAATTTCTGCCAGCGCATCTTCCAGTGCTTTTCTTGTGGGGTTCTGGCTGCGGGCATATTCATATCCTTTATGCGTGGCCGGGGCTTCCTGCACATAGGTGCTTGTTTGATAAATGGGAGTCATTATAGCACCGGTTGACGGATCGGGTTGCATACCGGCATGAACAAATCTTGTTTCAGGTTTCATTATTGTCGTTTAAAATTGAAATACAAAGATGATGAATTTGCTTCACTTGAATATTACAGCAGCAGACAAATATCTCCAGTCATAATTATCAGCTTCGTGTGCAGCAAGCGGTACTGACGGTTTATTGAGTACTTCAGCTTTCAGGATATTTTCGCTGACTAATTTTTTCTTTGCTTCATGAATAGCATCTTTTACAGCAGCGAGTTCCATCCACTGTTTTTGCGGAGGTTCAAACCCAACTTTATCCCGCCTCCATACTATTTCGGCGGGCAGGCTTTTCCCCATACTTTGCCTTAGTAACCATTTTGTCCATCCATCCCTTATTTTGAAATGCGAAGGCAATGAGAAAACAAATTCCACCAGTTCATAAGAAAGAAATGGCAAACGATCCTCCCGGCCATGTGCCATAGAGTTTCTGTCGGCATATCGCAAGAGCTCCTCCAGTCCATGTGTACGGGTATTAAAATATAATTGTCCGTTTAAATCAAAATGTTCAGGTGGTGTATAATAGGCTTCCCGGCTTTGCTGCCGAACAAAATCTTTGGTAAGGTCTTCCTGCTTGATCGCCTTCAGCAAATACTGCCGTTCCAGTACTACGCTGGCAAATACAGGAAAGTAAGCAGCAATCATATTTTTATAATCAAATGTTTCAGCTACTCCTGATTGTTTTGCGGCAGACAGTTCCTTGCTTTTGTATAATTTTCTTTTTCTGAACAGTTCCTGCCAGTACCATTTGTAGTATTTATGATAGCCAGCCAGTATTTCATCGGCCCCCTGTCCGTCAAGCAGCACTTTTATATTCTGCTGTTTCGCCAGTTCAAATACTTTATACTGCGCATAAATACTTGCTGATCCAAATGGTTCTTCCTGGTGATAGCATAGTTTTTCCCAGTCATCCATCAACTCATTTCCTGAAACAGCAGTGGTAAAATGCTGAAGGTTGAACTGTTTTGCTACTTGTTTTGCATAGCCTGTTTCATCTTTTTCAAAATTGGGGAAAGAAGCAGTGAAAGCAGTGAGTAGCGAATGCTGAATAGTGAGCAGTTGCGATACCACAGAAGAACTGTCCAGCCCGCCGCTTAGTGAAGTACCAACAGCCACATCACTTCTCAATCTTCTTGTAACTGATGTATTCAACAGGTCTGCAAATTTTTCGATTGCTTCTTTATCCGTAATCTTATTTTGCTGATTGTTTAAATCAATATCCCAGTATTGCTGAATGGAATATGAAAAATAGATGAAAGAAAACTTCAAAAAAGATGCGGCCGGCAACTTGTAAATGCCATCATAGAATGTCTCTTCCGGACGCTCTGGGTTATCTGTGTATCCGATAGTAATAAAGTTGAAGAGCATTTTTTGATTGGGCGTCTTTTCTATTCCAGCCGCCCAGAGTGCCTTCATCTCTGACGCAAACAAAAAACGGTTATTATCATAATAATAAAAAAATGGCTTTTCGCCAAACCTGTCTCTTGCCGCAAACACAGTTTTCTCCTTTTCATCCCAGATTGCAAAAGCGAACATGCCATCAAAGTGTTGCAGGCAATCTTCGTTCCAGTAATCATATGCAGCAACAATTACTTCCGTGTCCGTTTGTGAATGGAATGTATAGCCCTTTTGTTCCAGCCCCTTCCGCAGTTCAATGTAGTTGTATATCTCGCCGTTATGCACAATTACATACCTGCCCAGATAATGCATCGGCTGATCGCCGGCACCGCTTAGATCTATAATTGACAGGCGACGGTGACCCAACATGCAAGTTTCATCATCATTCAGCCAATGGCCCTCTCCATCCGGCCCGCGGTGGGCAAGGGCGTCTGTCATTTTTTGCAAATGTTCACCGCTGTATTGCTTTGAATGAGTTTGTATGATCCCTGCTATTCCGCACATATAGGGCAAAGATTCAAATAAAAAACTACACCAAGGCAGGTATTGCCGATCCGATGATAATTCGACTCTTACACCTGCTCAAAACAAAGTCTGAAAAAGTAGCTTTTTGTTCCCTAAACCACAGACTGAAAAGAGGTTTTTATCAAAAAATATCCTCATGCCACCAATAAGATACCTTTGCAAAAAATGCACTATATGAGAAAGGCACTTATAGCATTTGCCGCTGCTACTCTGATGGTTTCAGCCAATGCACAGGACCAGACAGTTAAAGCATTACAGTCAGAAACCGGAAGAAACATAAAAAAAGATCTGGCAGACACTTCATCCAAAAAATGGAAAAAGGGTGGCATTTACGGTATTAACATTTCGCAAGGCACATTAAATAACTGGGCAGCCGGGGGCGATAATTTTTCGCTGTCGGTAAACTCACTACTCAGCCTGTATGCGTTTTATACGAAAAATAAACACAGTTGGGACAACACCTTTGACTTTAACCTTGGTTATGTAAATACAACCAGCTTAGGCAGCCGCAAAAACGATGACCGCTTTGACCTGCTGAGCAAGTACGGCTATGCATTGAATCCCAAATTAAATGTAGCAGGCTTGTTTAACATGCGGTCGCAGTTCTTTAAAGGTTATACATTTCCCAATAGTGTAAAAACCTTTTCTTCCACTTTTATGGCTCCTGGATATTTGTTGTTAAGTGCCGGCCTTGACTATAAACCAGCTAAGAATCTTTCTATCTTTTTTTCACCGGCCACTGCCCGTTGGGTGATTGTCAAAGATCCGGAACTGTCGGCAAAAGGTGCCTATGGTGTGGACCCCGGCAAAAAAGTAACCTTGAGTTCGGAGCTTTTGCAACCGTGAACTACATGAAAGAGTTTAATAAATTTATTACCTATAAAAGCCGCCTCGACCTGTTTTCTAATTACAAGCACAATCCACAGAATATCGATCTGTTCATGTCGAACCTCCTGAGTGCAAAACTGACCAGGGCCTTTGCGGTTACATGGAGTGTTGATCTAATTTATGATGATGACGTACGATTGTTCGGTGATTATCAAAAATCTCCGGGACTTCAGTTAAAGTCGCTTGTAGGTATTGGGCTCCAGGTTAAATTCTGATAATATTATTAAAATGAAAACGCCTCACCTGGTATACACAGCAGGTGAGGCGTTTTATGGAAGATGCTCGCATCTTTTAACATTTTCTGTAAAATAATTATTTTCAGTCTCGTTAATATGTAAACTATTTTTGCCTTCCGTTCTAAGTGGAGGAATATTCAATCGCTTACTACAAGACAATCATGAAGAGACTATCTCTATTTTTTTTCTTTCTTTTCAGCTATGTTTCATCCTTTAGCCAGGATGCCATTATCCGTAAGCTGCAGCAGGAGTCCCTGCGCCAGGTTAAAAAGAGTGTTCCAGATACAGGCCGCCAAGCATGGAAAGCCGGACTGGTATTTGCATTAAATATCGGGCAGGGCAGCCAGAGTAACTGGGCAGCCGGCGGTGATGATTTTTCATTTACTGCTAATACAGCAACCAATATATTTGCTTTCTATAAAAAAGATAAGCACAGCTGGGATAACACACTTGATATCAACTTTGGTTACATCAATACTACCAGCCTGGGCAGCCGTAAAAATGATGACCGCTTCGACCTCCTCAGCAAGTATGGTTATAAGCTCAACAGTAAGCTGAACCTGTCAACGCTGGGAAATTTCCGTTCACAGTTTCTGAAAGGATATACCTATCCGGGTAGTGTTAAAACTTTTGCTTCAGAGTTTATGGCACCTGCTTACCTCATTGCAAGCCAGGGGCTTGATTATAAACCCACAAAAAGTTTGTCCATATTTCTGTCCCCGCTTACCTCCAGATGGGTGTTTGTAAACGACAGCGTTCTTTCTGCAAAAGGAGAATACGGAGTTGAAAAAGGGAAAAAATCAACCAGTCAGACAGGTGCATTTGCTACAATAGGTTACCAGCAGTCGTTTAATAAAATACTCTCTTATAAAACCAGGATTGACCTCTTCTCTAACTATAAACTTGAACCGAAGAATGTGGACCTTTTCATGACCAATACACTTACAGCCAAAGTAGCCAAAATAATTGCATTTAGCTGGAATGTGGATTTGATATATGATGACGACGTAACACTTTTTGGAGAAAACAATAACTCGCCGGGGTTGCAGTTTAAATCAGTAATCGGAGTTGGCCTGCAGGTAAGAATCTGATCGTTCCCAGCCGTTTTATTTTATATTTGCCCGCATGGGCCAGAAAAAATTGGTACGCTTTGCTGAGCTAGAATCGTTCGCCAATGTATTGCAGTATCCTCAAAATATAAAAGGAACCTGGTCTCAGCAGTTTGGCAATAATAATCCCATTACTATTGAACTGGCTTGCGGCAAAGGCGAATATGCTGTAGGGCTGGGCCGTTTGTATCCGCAACGTAATTTTATTGGTGCTGATTTAAAAGGCAACCGTATTTGGGTTGGTGCTAAAAAAGCCTTACAGGAAAGGCTGCATAATGTAGCTTTTCTTCGTACACAAATTGATCAGGCAACCGATTACTTTGCTCCCTGCGAAGTAGCTGAAATCTGGATTACCTTTCCGGATCCCCAACTGCGGCTTTCAAAAGCTAAGAAACGACTGACACATCCGAAATTCCTGCGGCTGTATAAACAATTTCTTGTGCCCGGTGGTTATATACATCTCAAAACCGACAGCCCGGATTTGTACCATTTTACGAAACTGGTCATTAAATTCTATAATTGCCCGCTGCATACGGATATGTATGATGTGTATAGGCAAGAACAAATTGCAGATGAACTAAAAATAAAAACGCATTACGAATCGCTGGATATTGCCGGCAGCAACAGGGTGCATTATTTATGTTTTTCATTGCCGGAAACAATTGCAGGAAAAGAAAAAGACGAAGAACTCAAACAACTTTTACAGCAAGATACAGCAAATGATTGAGGGCATACATTATTACATTAATGAAGAAGGCTTGCTGGTCTTTACCGAAAAGTATCATTTCGAAAGAGGAAAATGCTGTGGCAACGGCTGCCTGCATTGTCCATATGATTATGAAAATGTACCGGAGCCGGATAGATTGTTGCTACTAAAACAAAAGCAGGAAAGAGAATAATAATACTGTAATATTTTCCTGCTTCTTTAATTTATCATTATTCCATGCCTCCTAAAAAAAAGAAAGAAGAGAAATTAAGAATAGTCACCCCGTCGGGTAAAAGGGATCAGAGTTTCTTTGATCTTGTTTATGAAGTCGTACGTCAGATACCGTATGGCCGTATTACCTCTTATGGTGCTGTGGCTGCCTGTCTTGGTGCTAAGTCTTCTGCCCGCATGGTAGGCTGGGCCATGAACGGCAGTCACCGGGTAAGACCAAAAGTACCTGCACACCGAGTAGTAAACCGTAATGGTATGCTCAGCGGTAAGTTTCACTTTGGCACACCCACCGCCATGGAAAACCTGCTGAAGAAAGAAGGCATACAGGTAAAGGATGATAGGGTGATTGATTTTAAAAAGCTGTTTTGGGATCCGGCTGATGAATTGGGCGTATAGCCCTTTCCCCGTTTTAATACCCTTTCTGTGTGTATATTATTCCACAACGCAAATAGCTTACCCGGTAACAAAGCGGTAGCCAACACCCTTGATAGTTATGATCTCCAGCACGGGGTCCGCTTTCAGGTAGCTGCGTAGTTTGGTTATGTATACATCCAGGTTGCGGCTGTTAAAAAATGAATCATTTCCCCAGAGCAGGTTCAGTATATCCCGGCGGTCAATAATAGCGTTGCGGTTTTCATACAGAAGGCGCAGCAGTTCACTTTCACGAAAAGAAAGCTTTCGTTCTTCCCTGCCATCGGTAAGCACCTGCCTGTTTACAATAAACCTATACTGCCCGATATTCACAATTCCGTTGGTACTTTTTTGTGTTCCTTCCGGTTTAGTCCTCAGCAGGTTGTAAATCCGCACAATCAGTTCTTCCATACTGAAGGGTTTACGGATATAATCGTTGCCGCCCTGCGAAAAACCTTTAACCACATCAGCCGTTTGTGTTTTAGCTGTAAGAAAAATAATGGGCACATCTTCATTTAGTTCTCGTATTTCTTCTGCAATAGAAAAGCCGTCTTTATTGGGCAGCATAATATCGAGTATACAAATGTCTGGTATGGTCTTCTTAAATGCCGCCATTACATTGGCTCCATCTTCCTCCATTATCACTTCAAAGCCCCGGCTCTCCAGACTTTCCCGTACAATCTTGCCGAGAAATTGTTCGTCTTCTGCGTACAGCACTTTTATTTTGCTCATAATATTGTTTTGGGGAATGTAATGATAAATGTGGCGCCCCGGCCCGGCTTACTGTCCAGTTCAATTGTTCCCTTGTGTTTTTCCACTACCTGTGCCACATAGCTAAGGCCCAAGCCATATCCTTTTGCATTATGTGTATCGCCATGCGGCACCCGGAAGAATTTTTCAAATATTTTATGCTGGTATTCCGGGGCTATACCCATGCCATTATCGCTGATAGTAAATTTTACGTTATTGTCATTACCGGCAAGGCGAATGTCAATAACGGGTCTTTCGCTACCGTATTTCAGGGCATTGTCGAGAAGGTTAAAAATTACACTCTGCAGGTGCAGCCTGTCGCCATTAATCATTGTGCCTCCTTGCTGCGACCTATTTACCACTGCATGATATTTTTCTAACTGCAGCCGTATCGAAGCAAGAACTTCATCAGTAACAGCCGACAAATCCACCTGCTCCATTTTCATATCCATATCTTTCTTTTCAAACATTGACAACTTCAATACCTTATCCACCAGCAGGCTCAGACGTTGCAGTTCATTTTGTGAAATATCAAGATATTCCTGTGTACGCTGCGGGTTATCCATTACACTAAAATTCTTTAATGCCTCGATAGCAACACCCACCGTTGCAATTGGTGTTTTCAGTTCGTGAGTAATGTTGCTGATGAATTCATTTTTCAGCTCGGCCAGCCGCCGCTGCTTTTGCAGGTTGCGGTACAGCAGTACAAAAGAAAGTATGGTTATGCCCAGCAAAAACACAGAAAATAAAATGGGCTGGGTAATCCGTTTAATTAAATAGGGAACTGTATTTCCTGTGTTCAACCGGTATGTTACCGGATGCACTAAGCCTGTAGTTACTTCATGAAAAACCGCTTCTTCGGCAGCATCGGCAGCAGAGGTGCTGTCATTCTTATCAATTGTAAAAGGAATATTTATTTTTTCTTTTTGCAGCGCCTTACTGAAGGCCGAATCTATTTCGGCAACCCGCAATGAGTCCTGCAGCGAGTCAACACCATACAGCATACGGATGATGTGCTCACCGGGCATCGGGCCATGTACTTCGCTGTCAAATTTCAGGGAGTCGCCGTTTGCCGTAACGGAATTGCTTTGCATGGAAATAATCATCCGGCCCGTTTTTACTGAGTCCTTTATTTTATTTTTTATCACATTGATGGAAGAAATCACATCACGGCCGGGAATCATCCGTATTCGTTTTTCCTCTCCGCCATTGGCCACCACAATTTTTATTTTCCTGCCGCTGCTGTCCTTGCCTGTCCACTGCGGATTATTAAGTTTTAATTTTACGGCCTGCAGTTGCAGTATTGTTTCCCTGAACGTAAAATCCGTTTTCATATCCAGCGACTTTTTTTCCCGCTGGTAATTCTGTTGCAGCCAGTACAACTGAAAGCCGGCAATACCCAGTATAGCTGTTGCTATTAATACAATGAGCCACGAATGGCGGAAGTTGGCCCGGCGGCGATGGTCCGTATGGTTTGCTGTACGTTGCATTTGCAGATTCAAAAATAAACAACCTGCAGAGTAAGTCTCGCTGCCATTAACCTTTATTAACCTTTTAAAAAGGTGGCTTAACTTATCTTGCAAAGCGCTGTAATTAGCTTTGACAAAAATAAAATCATGATGAAGAAATCAGTTTTCACCGTTGCCGTTGTGTTGCTGGCTGCATTTGCTGGATGGGCGCAACAGCAAAGCGGAACCGTAAATTATGACCGTACTGTAAAACTCCAGTTCAGTTTTGCCGGTATGCCGGGCATGGAACACAACGTACCCAGCAGCCGTACTGATAAATATGAGCTGGCTTTTGCCAATAACCAAACGCTGTGGAAGCAAGCTGAACAAGACCAGCCGGACGATGCCTCTTTTCAAACGGAAGGTGGCGCACAGATACGTATGGTGGTGGCGGGCAGCAATGATGTGCTGTACACCAACCTGGAAACCGGCAAGAAGGTGGAGAAAAGGGAATTGTTTGACAAAACCTTTGTAGTGGACGATACTATCACCAAACTGAAGTGGAAAATGACCGGCGAAACAAAAGCCATTCTTGACCATAACTGCATGAAGGCCACCAGCACCCGTATAAGCAGGCGGATGACGATGAATATGGATAACGGAGTGATGGAACGAAAAGAAATTGAGGATACTGCTGTGATTGTGGCCTGGGTAGCAGCAGATATTCCGGTGGCGGCGGGACCTGGCGAATTCCAGGGGCAACTGCCGGGACTGATATTGGAAATGGACATCAAAGACGGCTCACAGATTTATAAAGCCACAGCTATCACCGATAAGGTAAAAGCAGAAGAGATAAAAGAACCAACAGGTAAAAGACGCTATACTGCTGAAGAGTTTAAGACTGAAAGAGAAAAGATGATGAAGGAGATGGAGCAGAACATGCCCGGTGGCCCCGGCAACAGGCGGATTATCAGGATGAATTGATTGAGTGAACAGTGAATGGATGCGGCAGCCTTTTGTTAACCGCAAAGACTGCTGAGGCTTGCGCAGAAGAAATACAAAGGGGAGAAATCTTCCCTTTGTATTTTGGTATTGCCCTCAATCATTACCGGACAGTCCTAACAGCCTGCCGAAGACTTCTATGAAGGGATCCCGGCCGACAACGGTATAAAAAATAATGCGCCGAGCCAGCCGTGAAAGATGCCGAGGGCATATATATTTCTTTCTTTTAAATAGACCCAGCTGTAAAATAAAGCCAGCAGAAAGGTGCCGCTCATGAGCCAAGGCGATGGGTAATGAATGAGCCCGAATAATATGGCCGACAACAGAATGGCCCCGGCTTTGTGCAAGCCGGGCAGTTGCATATCCTGCAGGTTGCCGGCCATGAGTGTAATGACCAAAAACTGCTGCACCACCCCCCACAGCGGATAGAGCAGCAGCACGGGAATGAAGTGCCAGGTAATATTGAGAGTGCTCCGGTACCAGCCTATGGCCATAAAAGCACATATAGCCAGCAGCCCAAAGGGCAGTATGAGCCGCACGGCTTTTATAAAATTATCTTTTCTGAAACCCCAGTGATGCAGTATGCCTGTGGTGGTGCGGCTGCGGTACACCACATAGCCTGCCCATAAAATGATGGCGATGGATATATAGGACAGCCGCCAGTTGAGATAATCTATAAACAAAAACCGGCCAGCCGCAGTAATAAGTACGGCAATGATTTCAAAGAGGCGGGTTTTGTTATTTGAGGTCATTGGAAATAAATGACGCTTTCTTTCAGGGTATTTATAGTTAAAATTAGATTAATTGATATGAATAGCGGGGGTTGTTTTTGAACAGTTTCTTAATAAAAGGACAGGTGAGCATATCTTATGAATATCTACTTTTGACATTGCTGCTGTTCTTTCTTTTGCCCAACGATTTAAAACATTTTTTTATGATCAAGCAATTATCAACAACGATTTTGCTATTAACCTCCTTCTTTTTGACAGCCTGTAAAGATCAGTCTTCAGATAAAAAAGCCACACAGTCCGGCGACAGGTATACTCCGAAAGATTATGTAGACCTGAAACATCCTGAGTGGAGCACGAACGCCACCATCTACGAGGTGAATGTGCGGCAGTTTACAAAAGAAGGAACCTTTAAAGCATTTGAAAACCACCTGCCCCGGCTGAAAGAGATGGGCATAGATATTATCTGGCTGATGCCCATTCATCCCATTGGTGAAAAAAACAGGAAGGGAACACTGGGCAGTGAATACTCAGTAAAAGATTACCTGGCCGTTAACCCTGAGTATGGCAACATGGATGACTTTATAGCCCTGGTGAAAAAAATTCACAGCATGGGCATGTATGTAATACTCGACTGGGTGGCCAACCATTCAGCATGGGATAATAAGCTGGCCGCTGAACACCCCGGCTGGTACACTAAAACACCGGAAGGAAATTTTCAGCCCACACCCTGGTACGACTGGGACGATGTGATAGACTTTGACTACAACATACCCGAAATGAGAAAGTACATGACTGATGCATTGAAGTTTTGGGTGAGGGAAGCTGATGTTGACGGTTACCGTTGCGATGTGGCCGGATTTATTCCTGTTGATTTTTGGGATAATGTGCGCAGCGAACTGGATGCGATTAAACCCGTGTTTATGCTGGCTGAGTGGGAGTCGAGGGATTTATACAAAAAAGCATTTGATATGACCTATTCCTGGACATTATTTGAAAAATTGAAAGACGCTACCGTAAATAAAAAAGGGGTGGCCGGACTGGTGGAATATCTGGCGCATGATGCAGGTTCTGTACCCCGCAATGCTTACCGCATGACATTTACAGATAACCATGATATGAACTCATGGAATGGAACACAGTTCTCCAACTTTGGTGCCGGACTTGAAGCCTGTATGGTTTTCTGTACTGTGGTTAACGGAATGCCACTTGTGTACAGCGGACAGGAAGCGGGGCTGAACCGCTCACTCAAATTCTTTGATAAAGATTCAATTGATTGGAAGCAACACCCGTTTAATGAAATGTATAAAAAACTCTTTGCCCTCAAGCCTAAGAACGAAGCCCTTTGGAATGGTGCCTGGGGCGGAGAAATGTTACGCATCTACAATGATAGAATGGATAAGATTATTTCGTTCAGCCGGGAGAAGAACGGGAATATGATTATCCCTGTTATTAACTTCAGCGATAATCCTGTAACGGTTAAGCTGAATACCAAACACCAAAAAGGCAACTATACAGAGTACTTTACCAATAATGTTGTTGAACTGAAAGGTGATGATGAACTTACAGTCGGGGCATGGGGTTATATGGTACTGGTCAAGTGAGTAAAATCGGATTCGGCACTGGCCATTATGAAAACCATTCTTACCGGCGTATTACACGCATCATACCGCCACTGCCTGCATTGTTCAGTCCGCTTTTACTAAGGCTATATGTAAAGCTGATCAGGAAGAACTGCCGCAGGGTAAGCACACGGCTGTCTTCAATATAGTTGTTACTGGTGTTACGGCTTATGCCGATATTTTTATTTAGCAAATCCACCGCACTCAGTTTCAATTCTCCACGGTTAAACTTCAGCATCTGCTTGCTGATAGAAGCATTCCACAACGGCACCTTAGCGTTAAAACCGGATGCCCGCTGGCTGTTAATGGTGTATGTAAAATCGGTTGAGAAATAAAACCCCTTGGGCAATTCCCAGTCAGCAGTTGCACTATAATCCTGAGATAAATATTCAGTGGCAGCTGTTGCCTGTTCTGAATAGTTCGTTTTATTATATGCTAAGCCGGCGCCCAGACTGAAACCAATCTTTTGCGACGGATTTATTTCAAAACGCAGGTCTGGCCCCAGCGTCCATGTGCTGATGGTGTTTTCGTTTAGCTTTCCTGTTACATCGTTCACAAACTGCTTACTTCTGTTGTATCCTGTGTTGCTGCTCAGCTCAATCGTTCCCTTTAAAAACTTAGCCGGTAAGCTATAGCTGAAGCTTGCATTCAGGTTATACACACCGTCCACATTAAGGGGTTTGGTTTTGCGTTCGCCGGTTTGCAGGTTTGCCGAATCGTAGTTTACAATCTTATTTTTTGTGGCCCGCATGGTCAGAAAAAGAAACATGTTTTTATTCCTGTACGGACTTACCAGCGTAAGGTTGGCCTGCAGGTTATGATTGTATTCTTGTTTCAAATCGGGGTTTCCGTCTCTTATATTCAACGGATTACTTACATCAGGCACAGGCTGCAGCTGCTGCATGCTTGGCTGATTGGTACTGGTACTGTAAGAAAGTGTAACTGTTTTAAACCGTGTAAAATTGTACTGGAATCTTGCGTTGGGCAGCAAGTTGGTGAACGGTTTACTGATAACCGAATCTTTAACCCCGCTGATTATTTTTCCTTCCAGGCTCGCCTGCTGCCAGTTGGCACCAACAGAGAAATTGTATTTCTTTTGCTGTGTCCGCATACGGATGCCGGCATTGGTATAGTTGTAAGTATTTTCAAAATCATTGCTCTGCAGCGCATTCAACCTGTCATACTTCCCGTTATGATAATCGTATGTTTCCTTTTCAGAAGTGTTCTTGCTGTTGCTTCTGCCAAGACTTAGTTCCAGCAACGATCGTTTTCCTAAGGGCTCTGTATACACAGCCCTTGCATTATAACTTTTAAGGCTACCATTACTGTTGCTCACCTGGTTTAAGGTGTCTCGTCTTGTTACTGCACCAGTGCCATCATAGAATTTGTTGACCGACAGCAGGTTGCCACTTCCTTCGCTTTTGTTCAGGCTTGTTTGCAACGAAATGGAAAACGTCCTGCCTTTGTGGGCAAATTTTCTGCGCCAAATAATTTCATTGCGGAAATTATATCCCTCATTTTTGTTATTACTGTTACTGAAGCCTTCATTTACCAATGACTGTCCGTCAGAAAATGTCTGGTAATCCGACTGGCTGCGGTTATTCGTTCTCTGAAAACTCAGCGACGGAATTACTCTAATTGTATTCATCGAATCCAGCTGGTAAAGCAGGTTCAGGTTCATCCGGTGATTATTACTAAGATTATCTGAATAGGCATTTTGATTGTAATAATTAGCCTGCGGATAAAAATATTCCCGCTGTATATGACTCTCGGTATTAGGATTATAACGATTGTAAAAATAGTTACTTTGTAAATCCAGTTTCTTGCCAACAATATTGTTGTAGTTCAGTCCGCCGCCCGAAGCAGTATTAATGCCACTGTTTCGTCCGCCCATATTCAATCCCATTGCCGCCGCATCATCGCCAGACAGATTAATACTGATATTTCCGCCACCGCCCCGTTGCATACGGGCCAGCTCGCCGGTAAAGTTGAGAATGTCCATAAATGAGAAGCCTTCGGCATTGGTATTATTACCCATGCCGATTGCAGAAAACTGTCTTGCCCCCTTGAAGGAGTTGACATTAAACTTCCCTTCGTATCTGTCTTTGGTACCACCGGTAGCCATAACCTTTCCAAACTTTCCTTTCTTCTTATCCTGCTTTAGTTTCAGATTAATAGTTTTCTCGTAGTTACCATCTTCAAAGCCGGTAAGCTGTGCCTGATCGCTTTGCCTGTCATACACCTGTACTTTATCCACTGCATCAGCAGGCAAGTTCTTTGTAGCAATCTTTGGATCGTTACCAAAGAACTCCTTACCGTCTACAAGTACCCTGTTTACTTTTTCCCCTTGTGCTTTAATGGTGCCGTCTTTCTCCACTTTCACACCAGGCAGTTTTTTCAGCAATTGCTCTACGTTGGCATTAGGTTGTGTTTTAAAAGAACCGGCATTGTATTGAATTGTATCATTTATAAGTGTGATTGGTGGTGCTTCGCTGGTCACTATTACTTCTTCCATCATCTTTGCTTTGTTGTGCATTACAATAGTGCCGAGGTCGGCTGTTTTTAATGAATCGGAAATAAGAAAGACTTTACTGCTGTTATGATAATTTACATGGGTAATAAGCAGCCTGTACATGCCGGCCGGAACGCCACTTATTTCAAACCAGCCGTTGCCGCCTGTCATGTTAAAAGATACCAGCGTGGAATCTGCCACGTCCAGCACACTGATAGTAGCGGCCGCAACGGCCTGCTTGCCGGCAGTATCATATGCAACTCCCTTAACTGTACCATTTTTCTGTGCATTAATGATAGTGCTAAGACAAAAAAACGTAACCATCACCAGCGATACTTTTGTCATTGTCATTTGATTTCTTTCACGAAAATATTCTGTGGACCTGTAAAGGGGGGTTAACCGGTCTTTGTTTATTGTTAATAAAGGTTAATAAACTGTCAATACAAATAATGACCGTAATTATTACTTCTCTGCACCGCTTTCTTCATCACTCCTTTCACGGTCGTACACCAGCAATTTTACTTTCCATTCTGCTGGTGCAGAGAACTCTAATATCAGCTCTGTTTTTAACTTACGAACAGCTTCCTTATCCGGATTGAAGGAAAATAGTACACTTGTAAACTTCATTCCCTCTGATGGGCTTACATAATCTCCCTTTAGCTTAAAAGCCTGTCCGCCGATGGTTACAGAAATATTGTTCAGCTGATTGTACTGTGATTTAAATCTTTGTTTTGCTTTTTCAAAATTCTCGGTTGTAAGTAGTACGGCCTGCCAGCTGCATTTATCTTCTTCATCCGGGTACCTGGTAATGAAGCATTCTTCTGCCCCCGTAATCTTCAGTGTACACTCATAATCGGTTGACTGTGCATGTATGGTCCGCACCTGACCTGACAGGTTTTGAAACCTATTGGGGTAGTCTTCAATAACTTTTCTTATATCAGTCCCGGTTCCGTTGGCAAGTGGCAGTTTTAACTGGCTGTTTCCTGGTTTTGCCAATAGCAGGCAACAAGTAGAAGTTACAAGAAGTTTTACTAAATTTTTCATTTGATCCGGATTTAACTGGTAAACAATAAACCCAATATTATTACAATTTGGTTTTATTATATACTTTTAGAGATAGTAATTCGTTAACCACCTAGAAAAACGTCCTTTATGAAAAACAAACAGCTTGCCCATTATTGCGAAACCGCAAAAATCTACCGCCGTTATTACAAGCCTTCTTTTAATTTAATCCGGTTAATTAAATCAATTTTTGCTGTATTTATATACAGTCCTTCTGAAACGATTACAATACACCACCGTAAAAGATAAAGAGACCGCCTGACCTAATAAGTAAAAGAGCCTGCTATGCAGGCTCTTTTATTTTCATGTTGTTTCCAACAAGCTTTATATCAGTTCATACGCATACCACGCATTTCTCTTTCAATAAAGCGGGGGGCACCCGGAGGCATTTGCATTTGCTGCTGCTGATTGCCGCCCATCCTGTTAAGTTTAAAAAGGAAAGTGAGCATAAAATATCTTTTCAGTACCATACTGCGGGTATCCTGCACATAGTTATCGCCTGAGTTGCGGGTAATGCTCTGGTTCTGGTTCAGGATATCGTTTACAGAGAATTTTATTTCAGCATTTTTATTTTTAAGGAACTGCTTGCTGAAGCTGGCACTCCACATCGGAATATTCTGATTGTATCCGTCGGTTAGCCCGCTATTAATATAGTAGTCAAAATCTGTTGACAGAATAAAATCCTTTTTAAATGTATAAGAAAAATCAGCTGAATAGGTTTGAGTGTAATAGTCTTCATTCAACTGGGTGTTCACGGAATATTTTATGTCGGTATAAGCAATGGCAGCCTTCACGGCAAAATCTAACTGCTCTTTGTTATAATTAAATCCTGCGCTTTGGTTAACAGAAAACGTTTTCCCGATATTTCTTTCTTTGTATAACAGGCTTACATTTTTTGTGTACCTGACGTTATTGCTGAAGTTCAGGCTGGAGCCTTTCATCTTTACGCTTTTAAATGGCAACCCTACGGTTATAAAAGAAGAAACAGAAGAGTAGCCGTTTACGTTTTCCGGTTTGGTAATTTGCACTTTCCTTTCTACAGTATCAATTTTATTCATTATCGTATCAATACTGTTTACAATTTTATTGCTTGTGGCAGAATAACTGATATTGGCAGCAAAGAATTTAAAGTTCATTATATTAAAAGTATTGTACCCGGCATTCAGACTATGGGTGAATTCCTGTTTCAGATTAGGGTTACCAATTTTAAGATTCAGCGGATCCGACACATCTATTACATTCTGCAGTTGTGACACAGACGGCTGGTTGGTTCTTCCGCTGTAGCGAAGACGAAGATTTTTATTTTTAACCGGAGAGTAGTTGAAATTGGCGGTTGGGAAATAATTCAGGTATTTTCCGCTTATGGTTGTATCCTTATTTTTATCTGCCTGGTAGCTATAACTTTCCAGTTCTGACTGCTGCATGGCAAGACCTAGCTGGTAATTGTACTTTGTTTTTTGAACCCTGAAGTTAGCTCCAATCCTATGAGCTGTAAACAGGTTTTCAAATTCATTAGTAAGCCTCAGATTGGGGCTGTCAAACTTGTCTGTTGAACTATTGTAGTCGTATGTCTTTTTATCTGAAGTATTTACGTTTTTTGTATAGGCATAATTCAGTTCAATCAGTTTATTAAGGCCGATTGGCTCGGTATATGATGCACTCCACACATTATTATTTGTGGTTGTTTTTTGATCGCTCTGCCTGTTCTGCTTAATTGAATAATTAAAAGTACCATCAGACCTGAAATAATCATTGCCAGAAAGTGTAAAGGATTCACTTTTGCTGTTTCCAATTGAGTTGTTCCAGCCAAGTGTAATCGTACGCCCAACTTTACCAAACTTATGCCTGTACAACAGGTTGTTTCCAAAAGTGGTTCCATTGCGTTCGTTTATGTTGGACGATTTACCTGTTATGTACAGATATTTAGCCGACGGTGGTAATTCAACAAACGTATAGTTAGTGTCAACATTGTAATTCTCAGAATGCTGCAGTGTAAGTGATGGTATATACATTATCGAGTTGGAAGAATCAATTTCATACTCAAATCGGAGGTTAAACCTATGATTTTGGTTTAGGTTGTTTGACTTAGTTTCATTTGTCCGGTATTGTAAAGAATCGGTGCCGGTACTTTTCTGTTTAAATGTATAACGGGAGTAACTATTTTCTTCCTGCTCGGGTTTTGAGTTGGAAATAAAATAGCTGCCACTTACTTTAACTTTTTTAGCCCACAGGTCTGTGTAGTTAATTCCTGCAGCCAGCGATTTGGTAATGCCGCGGTTAGACGAACTCTGTTGTAAGCCACTAAACCCGCCACCACCACCACGGCCACCACCACCGCCGCCGCTAAAACCACCAAAGCCCCCCATCGAACTGATTATATCAGAAAACGAGAAGCCCTGCTTATTAATATTGTTAGCATTAAACAAAACAGACACTCTTCTGTCTCCCTTAAAAGTATTAAACGAAAGGTTTCCTTCGTAGCGGCCCTGATCGCCATAGCCTGCCTGGGCACGGCCAAATACGCCTTTGTTTTTATCCTTCTTCAATTTTATGTTTAGTGATTTGGTACGGCTGCCATCATCAATTTTGGTAAACTTGGCCTGGTCACTCATATCATCAAAGACCTGAACACTTTCTACCATATCAGCTGTAAGATTTTTAGTAGCCAGTTTGGGGTCGTTGCCAAAAAATTCTTTTCCATCCACATATACTTTTTGTACAGTTTCGCCCTGGGAAGAAACGGCTCCGTCTTTTTCAACCTGCATACCGGGAATTTTTTTCAACAGATCTTCCACGGTTGCATTGGGCTTTGTTTTAAATCCATCAGCTCTAAACTGAACAGTATCATTTTTTATTACAACAGGCGCATCGTTTGTAACCACCACTTCACCCAGTGTTTTAATTTGTTTTTGAACAATGACGGTGCCTAGATCAATGGTTTTATTAGCCTCAGAAATGGTAACCTGTTTCCTAATGGTTTCTATTGACAGGTGGGTAATAACAAGATTATAGACACCCGGCACCAGTCCCTGTATTTCAAATATGCCTTTTTTATCAGAAATAGAATATGAGGCCAGCGAAGAATCTGAACTGTTCATCACTGAAATGGTTGCTTCTGTAATGCTTACATTGGCAGCGGTATCTACCAGTTTTCCCTTTATAACACCATCTGCCTTTTGAGCATTGGCCGACAAAAAAAGTGTTAACAACAAAACAGATATAGCAAATAGTTTCTTCATAACCAGTAATATGTATTGTGTACGAAAATAGACGTAAAGATGGGGCGCAACCTTCGGGAATGGGTTAATTTTCAGCTAAAAACAGGATGAAAGGCAAATGTGTGACGGAGAAACCCGATTCTTTTTAAATACGAAGCACAACTTTTAAATTCACACCATAATTTCGGAGCATGAAAAGATGCGTAATAATCCCATTACTAACACTTGGTTGCTTTTCCTATACTATCTATGCCCAAAGGGTTGATTCGGTTAAAATAAACCAGGACTCTGTTTACAAAAACCCCGAAGTAATAGCTATGCATCCGAAAGGAAAAGACTACCTGAGGACTTATATTGAACAAAATATTAATCCCGCAATACCGGTTGAGAATGGAGCCCCTGAAGGTAAATACACTGTACAAATCGCCTTATTAGTAGATACTATAGGAAAGATAAGTGTCGCCGCTTTGACCAACCTTGGTTATGGTATGGAAAAAGAAGCAATACGGATAATGAAAAAACTACCCATATTTATACCAGCAAGACAAAATGGCTTTCCGGTAAAATCGCTGCAAATTGTGCCTGTACTTTTTTGGATATCAAAAGGGTTTAACTAAACAGGTACTCCACATCTTCTCTTGTAAGCGTCTTCACAAATGATGTATCATCAGATATGATGTCTTTGGCTAGTGCTCTTTTCTTTTCCTGCAACTGCAAAATTTTATCTTCGATAGTGTCTTTACAAATCATGCGGTAAGCAAAAATGTTTTTTGTTTGCCCGATGCGGTGTGTTCTGTCAATGGCTTGTTGTTCCACTGCCGGGTTCCACCATGGGTCAACAATGTACACGTAGTCAGCGGCAGTTAAATTAAGGCCCACACCACCAGCTTTCAACGAAATTAGAAATACCCGTACCTCATCATTATTCTGGAAACTTTGTATGGCCTTTTCCCTGTCAGGTGCCGATGTACTGCCATCGAAATATTCATACCTGATGCCCAACTCTGTTAGTTTTTCTTTAATCAAAGCAAGCATGCCCAAAAATTGTGAGAATATCAGCGCCTTGTGGTCACCCATGTCTTCACTTAGCTCTCTTGCCAGTTCTTCCAGCTTGATGGAGTGATTTTCAAACTTTTCCTGTTCGTTAAGTATGGCTGGCGAGTCACATATCTGCCGCAATTTCATTAATCCCTGCAGAATGGTGAGCTGTGATTTATGTATGCCCTGCGTTTCGATGGTGCCAAGAATCTGGTTACGGAAATCATTCCTGTATGCATCATAAATATTTCGCTGCTTATCATCCATTTCGCAAAACAGAATCATTTCCTGTTTTTCGGGCAGGTCTTTAGCTACCTGTTCTTTTGTTCTGCGCAGTATAAAAGGGTATAAAATTTTCCGAAGATGTTCTTTACGGTCTTGTTCTCCAAACTTATCTATTGGTATGGCAAATTCCTGGCGGAAAAACTCCATAGTACCCAGCATGCCGGGGTTCAGGAAGTTCATCTGGGCAAAAATGTCGAATGTATTATTCTGCAAAGGCGTACCGCTCATACATAACCTGTTCTTTGCGTTCAGCAGGCAGGCAGCTTTGGTTACTTTACTGGCCGGGTTTTTTATTGCCTGGCTTTCGTCGAGTATTACATAGTCAAAGTCCACACTTATCAGCAATTTTATATCGCTGCGCAGCGTGCCATAAGTGGTAATGGTAATGTCATGATCAAGCAGCTCTTCTTTTAATCTTGTACGCTGTCCGCCATGGTGAATTTTATAGGTTTGTTCCGGTGTAAACTTTTTTATCTCATTTTCCCAGTTATAGATAAGTGTTGTAGGACATACCACCAGCGCCTTTAGCTTTCCTTCAGACATCCTGTAGTGTTCCAGGAAAGAAAGAGCCTGCACTGTCTTACCCAGACCCATATCATCCGCAAGTATGCCACCCCAACTTATTTCCTTCAGATAATTTAGCCATTGATAACCCGCCACCTGGTATGGCCGCAGCACTCCCTGCAAATGGTCGGAGGGTGCAATTTCTTTTATTTTATGAAGCTGTCGCAGGGTTTCATATTTCGCTTCAAGTTGCACAACTAATTCTTCTTCATCCCGCATTTCATACAACTCATCTACTACGCTCAGATGATAGCGGGATAATTTAAGTGTATCCGATTTCCCTTCTCCCACCCGGAAAAGCAGTGAATATTTTTTCAGCCACTCGTCTGGCAATATGCCCAGTGTGCCATCATTTAATTGAACAAATTGCTGCTTGTTTGCCAAAGCCCTTTTTACTTCGGCAACTGTTACTTTCTGGTTTCCAAAAACAATATCCACTTTTGCGTCAAACCAGTCGGTATTACTGCTAATGAAGATTTTTGTTTGTGGTTTGGCGGTATTAAAGCGGAAATTCTTCAATGCTTCAAAACCAAATACCGGCACTTTCATATCATTCATCGCATCAACAAACAGAAAGAACCAGTTGTTCTTCAGCACATCGGCGCCTTTCAATGCCAGCGTACCGGCGTCATTATTATAAATAAAGTTGCTGTGCAGGTTCTGTAGCTGCTGAATAAACTCCATTTCCTTTTCCCTGTTGCGCCGCACTATTACCACTTTATCGCCATGAGGCACCACTACATCATCCCTGTCTTTTGTTTTAGTTTCGTATCCTTTGTAATTAAAAGATGGCTGAAAGACAAGAAACTCTCCTTTTTCCAGCAGAAACAGGTTCACCTCCGGATTACCCTCCTTTACTTCCTGTATCAGGGCCTTGTCAAAATCAACCTTATATTCTTTCGCCAGCGGCAGCACAATAGCATTTAATGTTTTATTCCATTCTTCTTTGTCAACCTGTTTTTTCCCCGATGGAAGAAACTCGTCGGCTAAATGAATAACCTCGTTACTTTGCCATAAATGCAACTGGTGATTGTATAAAAAGAAAAGAGGGCTTGGCGCTTCATTATCGCCCAGATCAAATTCAGAAATGCCTGTTCTTACCCTGCAGTGGATGCTGTATTGCATTGCTCCTGCGGCTGGAGCCTTAACAAAAAAATGTGGCTTTGCTTCCTCTGCCTGTAACTGTAATGGCTCAAGGTTATTTGTTTTAAATGCTTTTGCCTCCGGAAGAAGAAATACAAAAGGACTGTTTTCAAAAAAAGAAAAAAGTTTTTTGAGCTTTGGCAACAAATACTCTGCAATCAATTCTTTCGTTTCTCCCGGGAGGTCGTCCTCCTCATGGTGAATGATGTTTTCCCAAATACCGGAGAATGGTGAATTGCGGCTGATGTATTTATTTATTTCGGCTTCCTGTACTTTTCGAAGCATCGTCAGGGCCTCCCTGTCTTTTTCTGGAAGTGTGTCAGTATTTACATACCGGCTTATGTCCAGTTTCTCAACTTTTCCGGCATAGCCGTCCTGGGTATCGTTGGCCTCGCCGGTAATAACATCAACTGTAAATGACGGATAATTTTTCTTGTTGAAATTGAAAACAATACCCAGCCGGTGTGTGTACTCCGGAATTTTTAATTCTTCCTGTTTCACCGGCACTTCTTTCTTTTCCTCTTTCTCTTTTATTGGCAATAACACTGGCTTTACGGGTGCTGCAACAGGAGCCACTCTCTTTATGGATGAATCCAGTACCCGCAGAAAAGGCTTTCCTTCTTTATAGGCAAATTCAAATTTCCCGTCAAGGTCATCGCTTAGTGAATAGCCATACGCTTCCAGCAGTTTGTTTTTTTCCTTATCCCAATTGCGGATGCTGTCAAAATAGTTTGCTCCATGTGTATTTAACAATTGAAGAAATACAATTACCTTGGGCAGGCATAGCGGATGGCTTTCATCTTCATAATCGCAACTTGTATCAAAGTTTCTCTCATCATTCTTCCGGAGAATTACATTGTACTCCTGACCGTGCAGTTTTACTATTGCCTTCACCATTTCATTCTCTGCAAAGTGGATGCTGGCCTTATGTGTGCGCAGATAGGTTTCTGCATCGGCCATCGTATCGGGTGAAGAAAGCACCCGTAACGATTTCAAATCAATAATCTTCATTTTGGCCACTGTGTGGCGCTGGTCATATTTAATATCTTCTGACTGCAAGTGACCCCTGTCGAGCATTTCCTGCAACTGAAAAAGTGAGGCTGCTTCATGGCGGCAACTATCACCAAGATTATACGGACAGGTACATCGCAATGATACGGATCTTGGATCTTTAAACTTCTGAATATATACTTTGTAGAATGTGGCGTAACTATCATCCTTAACCCTAAAGACTGCCGACCCAAACAGGTCGTCGTATTCAACCAGCTCAGCAAACCCAATTGCATGAATTTTTTTTCCACGCCGGATTACTTCATCGGTTCCATGAGTATACACATATTTAATAAGGTGTGGTAATGCCATGCCAATAATTACAAATTTTCAAAATCAAAACCCCATCGTTGTATAATGGGCAACCGGCAAATGTAAAAGAATGTAGAGCGGATTTCCTTGCAAACAGGAAGAAATAAAAAATAAATTTTATTGAACGACCAAACAGAAAAAATGAAGTATCTTGGAAGATTTTTTTATTTCACAATCAGTTTTCCATCGCTGTACACAGGCAATATATTGGCCACATCGGGAGTAAGGCAATACCGAATATCTTCTATCAAACCAAATCTTTCAACCAGGCGATGATAATGCGTAAGTTGTGGGGCAAAATCAAGCACCTTGTTTTTTTGTTTCATATACATTATTTCTGCCATCAATGAGCTGTCGCAGTGAATAGCAAAATTCTTTTTTATAGCACTGATGACAGCACCGGCAAATAAAGTGTCTTCCAGATTAAATCGGTCTTTCCATCCTGCGCAGCCAAGTATAACATTTTTGTTTTGTTTGACGAGGTAATCACACACTGCCGAGAGGTTTGGAAAAGAGCCGGCGATGATGGCATCAGCATTTTTATCTAATGCCATCTGCAGCAGTCTTGTACCGTTAGTGGTGGTAAGTACCAGCGTTTTATTTTCGATAAATTCTCTTGGATACTCAAGTGGTGAATTACCATGCTTCAGCCCTTCGGCAATCATACCATCTCTTTCGCCTGCCGCAATACCGTCAATACGTTTACTTATTTCTATTGCTTTGGGGACAGAGTCAACAGGGATAACCGCCTTTGCACCATTATACAAAGCTGATGCTATGGTGGAGGTCGCCCGGAACACATCAATAATAACAACTACACTATTGCTGATATCATACAAGTGCAGAAGGGCCGGAGAAATGCAGGTGTGGAGGAAAGGTTTCTTGCTCATATACTGCTGCAAAAATAATACATCGGCAGCTAATCTTTTTAATTGTTATTTATTTAGCAATATTTTCCACCTGCCACTTTCTGCACATTTTTTTATTGCTTCATTTCGCAGGTTAAGCAGGCGATACATATACCTATTCAGGTAAAAACGATTTACAAGACCGCCAATAAAACCGACCGGCGATTCGTAGTAAAAAATATCAATCATAATAGTGCCATTATCACAAGGCTTGAAATGATGCTCATGTTTCATCACTTTAAAATCACCTTCCAGTTGCTCATCCACAAACAATTCATATTTTTTCATTTCGGTAATCTTCACCCTGAGCAACCGGTTTTTAAAAAGATGCCGGGCCCGCCAGGTAACTGTTTCGTCTTTTTCAATCAGCCCCATTCTTGTTCCGGCCACCGCTTCTTCCCTGTATGCCGACATTGATTCTTTATGCAGCCCAATATGCCGGCTGAGGTCAAACACAACCTGTACCGGGGCCGCTATAAATGTTGTAAGATGTATTGTTGGCATCTGAACAAGTTAGAGGTATAAGATAAAAATATGTTCGTTATTCACTGCCGACATCAGGCGAACGGTATCTTCGACACTTTTGCCTGCAGCAGCTTGTCTCTTACTTTAATAAAAATAATGGAATCTATGGCCGAATAAGCAGAACTTACATAACCCATGCCGATTGCCTTACCAAGGCTTGGTGCCTGCGTGCCAGATGTGACGTGCCCGATCGTATTACCTTCAAAGTCTTTTATTTCATAGCCGTGCCTCGGAATACCTTTTTCTATCATTTCAAAACCTACCAGTTTTTTTAATACACCTTCCGCCTTCTGCTGTGCAAATATTTCTTTTGATGTGAAGTCTTTTGTAAATTTTGTTATCCAGCCAAGCCCTGCTTCTATCGGAGAGGTTGTGTCATCAATATCATTTCCGTATAAACAGAAGCCCATTTCAAGACGCAGGGTATCTCTGGCTCCCAAACCAATTGGTTTCAACCCCTGCGGTGTTCCTTCGGCAAAAATTGCATCCCATATTTTTTCGGCAGCACCTTCTTTATCTTCAAAATATATTTCCACGCCACCTGCACCTGTATAACCGGTCGCACTAATCAATACATTATCAACGCCTGCAAATGTTCCTTTTACAAATGTGTAGTACTTGAGGTTCAGGATGTCCATGCTGGTAAGTGGCTGCAAAATCTTTGTTGCGCCGGGTCCTTGCACTGCCAGCAATGCTGTTTTTTCAGAAATATCATGCATTTCTGCATCATTAGTATTATGTTCTGCTATCCAGTTCCAGTCTTTTTCAATATTCGAAGCATTTACCACCAGCATATACACTTCGTTCTCTTTAATACAATACACAAGCAAATCGTCAACAATGCCGCCTTCCTTATTTGGCAGGCAGCTATATTGGGCTTGTCCTGCCTTCAGCTTTGCTGCATCATTGCTGGTAACCCGCTGTATAAGATCAAGAGCCTGTTCCCCTTTCAGAATGAACTCACCCATATGGCTTACATCAAACACACCGGCATTTTTTCTTACAGCTGCATGTTCATCATTAATGCCGGTATAAGAGATGGGCATGTTATAACCGGCAAACTCAGCCATTTTGGCCCCAAGGACAATATGTTTATGTGTAAACGGAGTGTTTTTCATCTGTCAAATTTGTCGCAAATGTAGTTCAAAATAACGGAGGGTTTTATTTACAGATACATTAAAATAATTTCTTCATCATTTTGAATTCATACTTTTATATACGATTAAAACCCAGAATATATGAACCGGATATTACTTTTTTTAGCCTTTGGCCTCTCAACAGTGTCAATACATGGACAAAAGGTTACGGGCTGCGGGTTTAAAGTGCCGCCCCGCTCTTTACTAAAAACAAATTTTCAGTCGGTGTATGAGGCCAGGCAGATTATTACCAATATGAAGGATACTATACACTGGAAAGAAAACTTTAGTGTACGGGAACAGAACGGTATCCGAAATGCCTATGCCACCATCATTAATAAAATGCGGTGGATAATTTATGATAATAACTTCCTGGAAGACATTGACGCCTATGCATCCACCAAGTGGGCATCCATTAGTGTACTTGCACATGAAATGGGACATCATTACTATAACCATACCATAAGCGGAACGGGCAGCACACCTCCTAAAGAAATAGAGGCCGATGGATTTTCTGGTTATGTTATGCAAAAATTAGGGGCTTCATTAAATGAGTCCGTTGCTGCCATTACGGCTATTGCGTCAGACCGTGCCAGCGCCACTCATCCGGCAAAAAAAGACAGGGTAACCGCTATTACCAAAGGATGGAACCAGGCAAAAACTGAAACAGGTGGTAATGCCGGTGGTAACACGGGGGGTAACACAGGTGGTGGATCAGGAGGAGGAAATACAGGTGGCAATACGGGCAATCTCCCTTCTGCAGATGATGCAAGCTGGATAAGCCTTACCGTTCAAAGTATAAAAGATGAAAAAGTGTTGCTGAGCGATGATGGAAAGAATTACCAGGCAGCCGATGTAAAAGCCGGTGAGGCTTTTGTTTTCCGGTTTGAAATTTATGAATATGGCTGGCTGAAGCTGCCATACTATAACGGCTACAGAACATTTAAACTGATGCACGGAAAAGACTACAGCATACTTTGGAACCGCCGCACCAAAAACTGGACTGTAGTTGAAGTGCCGAACTAATGTTTGAAAGAAATTATTACAAAAGAAATGGCTCCGTTGTGGAGCCATTCTTCTTGCCCGCATCAACCAATATCCTGATTTCGGGGTTCAACCAAAATTGGTAATCAACTAAAACCACTGTACCAGCGAAGAAGCAGGCGAGGGGCTGATTGCCACTGCATCATTATTTTTCAATACTTCTTTTGTAATTCTGGTTGTTGGTTTTACCTGTTTTGCTTTTTCCTGTAATTCTCTTATTTTTCTTTCGCTTTCTTTTTTGGCTTCCTCAATTTTTTTGTTTTCCTCGTCTATCAACCGCTGAATTGAATCATTAACTGCTGGTTTGGGTTGAGGGGCAGCGCCTTCATTATACCTGTATTCGCTATTATCCGAGTGTGAGCTTACGGCTGTACCGGAAGGATCTTTCAAATAGCCGTCAATACCCATTACATAATCTACACCTGTCTGATAATAAAAATCATTTTCATTGCTGTCATCAATTTCAATACCCACAACCCTGTCCCTTCTATAGCTTCTTTTAACTTTTACATGAATAGAGTTTAATTTTCTTCTTACAGACTGGTCAAAACGGACTTTTTTACCTACGGGCACAAATATTTCAACTTCTACATGCTGACCCCTGAATTTACTTGATTTATCTATCGCATAGCCATTCGCAACATCCAAAACACTGTCTTTTGAAACAACATCAAATTTTATTTTTTCTGCACGGTTTGTTGCTTCTTTTTCTGTTTTGCCAAAGCCGTACTTTTTAATGTTTACATGATACTGGTCGTCAGCACTTGCTTTCACATTGAATTTTGCGGCAGCGAATTTCATTGTATCATCGCTTAAATCCCAGCCGTCGCCGCCGTCGTTCATCCAGCCATAACGGCCTGTAAATTCAAGTTCGGGCTGAGATACTGCCACTATCATCTTGCCATTTGCAGGCTGATTTACCTGAACAGGTTCTGTTATATCTCTGTAGCTTCTGAAATCCCCAATGACGCTTGTTACAAACAAAATCATGGCAACCCATCCCAAAGCCCATAATCCGCCAAATGTCCAGCCGAGGTAATTGTTTTTAGATTTTGCTTTTATCACCCGGCGTATAATCCACGTAATAAATCCAATTAAAGGAACAACAAGGAATAAAACAAGTGTGGCCCATGCCAGAAACTGCTGCCAGTTGCTTGTCCATAAAAAGTTATTGATTGGCCACCATGCAACACCGCCAAACAATAATGCAATCAGCGCAACAAATAATGAGAAGGCAATAATTGCTGCAATAAACATAAAGAATGCCTTGAAGAGTACTCCGATTGCATGGCCTATTCCATACCCGCCACGACGGGCCGATTCTTTAAACTCACCGGCAAACGCCTGACCTCTTGTGCTGGCAAATTCCTTTGCTTTGCTGCCAATATTTTGTGCTGATTCTTTCACTTCTTCGCCCCATTCTTTCATCCTGTCTTTCATGGTACCCATTCCTTCTTTTACATTTTGACGAATACGGTTAACATCCACTTTTTCTCCACGCATTTCCATTTTTTCGTACTCGCTGTTGGCTTCAGGAAGAACAATCCACATAACAATATATGCCAGGATGAATGTGCCGGTCAGCGAACCAAAAACAAAGTTTGGAAACAAAAAATGTCCGTCGAAAGGCCAGCTAAACACACCAAACAATATGTTGAGAATAAACGGAGCGGCAAAAATGAAACGGATAGCTGTTGGATTCTTATCAAAATAAGCAGCTAATCCTCCTGCCACGCCGGCAATCATTTTATCATCAGGATTTCTGTAGAGACGTTTACCCACATAGCCTTCCATATCTCTAGGGGGAAGCAATATCCACATCACTATATAGGCCAGTATACCCAAACCGGTCGCCAGAGTAAGAATTACAAACAACAGCCTGATTACTGCCGGGTCAATATTAGTATAACTGGCAATACCGCTGCACACACCTCCCAGGAATTTATCATTGGTATCACGATACAGCCTTCTTTTTTCTTTTGCAGTGTATGCATAGTTGCTGCCGGTAGTGTTTTGCTGTGAAGCTTTTTCAGCGGTTTCATCTTCTTTATCTGCTGCCTCAAAATCTTCCACCCGGCCCATTGTGTGAATGATCTCTTCCACATCTTCATCTGTAACGGCATGTACGCCGCCACGGATTTTTTCATTCATCAGCTCTGCAATGCGGCTTTCGATGTCGTTAATAATTTCGTCACGGCCTTCTTCGTGTGCAAAATAGCGGCGCAAACTTTCAATGTATGCCTGCAGCTTTTCATAAGCTGAGTCCTCTATCGGAATCACCCGGCCGCTCAGGTTTATGTTAATTATCTTTTTCATTTTCTAACTGTTTGGTTGAAGCCCCGTTTCGTTTTACCGGAACAGGTAATTTATGGTTTATTGGTTGGTTAAGGGTTCGTTTAGCTTTTTACTGGTTAGTGCATTTACGCCGTTTGAAAGTTCGTTCCAGGTTTGCTCCAGCTCCTTGTAGAACGTTTCGCCTTTTCTGTTAGCGAAAAATATTTCCGGGGAGGGCCGGAGTTACTTTCTACCCAGCGATAGGTAAGCATATTGGCGTTCTTTAACCGGGTTAGCAGCGGGTATAGGGTTCCTTCCAGTATTTGAAGGTTGGCAGCCCGCATTTCCTCTACTATGTCGCTGGGGTAGGCCTCACCCCTGCGAATAACGGAGAGAATGCAGAATTCCAGTATCCCTTTCCGCATCTGACTTTGTGTGTTTTCGATATTCATAATAATCGTCTTTTAATCTTTGACAACACAAAGATAGGGTGATGTTTGGTACTATGCAAAACAAAGTACCATATTTTTTTTTAGTAATGAATATTGGACAGCAGTATATTTAAGATATAAAAAATTGATTTTCAATAATTTTTGTAATAAAAATTCATTTCTTTAATTGATCAATAGATTTATAACCGGCTTTTTTTGATGATGAGTAGCGGAAATTTGGCTGCATAAACCTCCATTTTATTTCCTGTTGAGCACTTTGGGGGCGATTTTCACAGGGAATGGCAGCTGCCGCTGATTGTCAGAAAGGGTACTGGAATTGGTTAATGCGTTGCGCTATTGGTTTCTATACCGACACATACCTGCACACAAGAAACTATTTATCCGCCTTACTTTTCTGCCGAAAGCAGAAGCATGACAGCAGTGTAAAGAGAGGATTGGGAAAAACCTGCTATTGCACAGTATAATAACTGTTGTTGATGATGAGGTCTTCATCAAGCAAGGCGATGAGGCAATGCTCTTTAGTGCCGTCAGTAAAAGTGAGAATGAGGTTGTTGCCTTTTACCAAAAAGGTTCCCTGTTTTTCAACCTGCTGCCCGTCTTCGTAAAGCGAACGAATAAATATGCCGTCTTTTTCAAAGATGTATGCACCGCCGTTATTGAAGCCTTTGCAGGCACCGCTGAGCACAAAACCTTTGGGCAGGCCCTTTTGCCGGATCATAATGCCCATCAGGTCCATTTCTGAAATATCGCCGTCCTTGAATTTAAGCGGCATTACGGATACGTCGCCGGTGGTCCATTTAATCTCAATTCTGTTGCCAACGATTTTGTAAGTGCCGGTATTACTGTTGTTATTTAGTTTTTCAGCTTTAACGTTTACGGGCTGCACTCCATTTTTGGGATTTTTTACCAGTGTACCATCATCGCCGAGATAGTACCAGCCAAGGTCTACCTTGCCGGTGGCGATATACATGATACTGCGCAGGTAGAGACGGCCTGTGGGTACCTGTACCGTAGTGGTTTTCTTAGTGGTTGTCTTTTTAGCCTTTGAGCCAGTTTGTGAGCAGGCGAATAAGGAAATAAGCAGGACTGCTGGCAGAAGAACGGATTTAATGCGCATAGCCAGAATATTTAAAAGCTAAGGTAGGGCATTAATGATTTGTACAATTTTCAAACCGTTGAAACGGGTTTAGAAAATTATTCTGCTCTGTACATAGCCCCCGGTTTAAACCGGGGCTATGGTAATATTCTAAATGGATTTATCCATTTCCAGATTGATCAAATTCATCTAACCACCACCACCTTCTCTCCCTTCTCCACAATCTGTGCAATGGGTGTGGCAAATGTGTTCATGTTGTGTTTATGTAACAACTCCTGCACCTGTGGTATGCTTTCTTTACTAACGCTGATGAGCAGGCCGCCGTTGGTTTGCGGGTCGGCAAGCAGATTCTTTACTTCCGCTTCGCTCTTGTTTTCGCCGCAGGCTACTTTGTGCCCGTAGCTGGCCCAGTTGCGGGGTATAGCACCGGGAAAGGTTTTTAATTCCACATATTCCTGCAGACCTTCCACAAAAGGAAGTTTATCTAAATAGACTTCGGCACTAAGGCCGCTGCCTTCGGCCATTTCAATTAAATGCCCCAGCAGGCCAAAGCCGGTAACATCCGTCATGGCATGCACACCTTTTATTTTTCCCAGTTCTTCGCCCAGTTTGTTGAGAGTGGTCATCTGCTTAATCATAGCAGCAAGATGCTCTTCTTTCAAGAAACCTCTTTTTTGTGCAGTGGAAAGAATGCCGACACCGAGCGGCTTGGTAAGAAAAAGCTGGTCCCCTAATTGTGCAGTATTGTTTTGCTTTAAGTTTTCAATGGGCACAATGCCAGTAACGGCCAGGCCGAAAATAGGTTCGGGTGAATCAATACTGTGACCGCCTGCAAGCGGTATGCCGGCTTCGGCACAAATAGTTCTGCCGCCTTCAATTACCCGCTGCGCCACATCAGCCGGAATTTTATCAATCGGCCAGCCGAGTACCGCAATGGCCATTAATGGCTTGCCACCCATAGCATATACATCGCTGATGGAGTTGGCAGCAGCAATGCGGCCAAAGTCAAACGCATCGTTAACGATGGGCATGAAGAAATCGGTGGTGGAAATAATTGCCATACCGTTTCCGATGTCATAAGCAGCGGCATCATCACGGCTGTGATTACCTACGAGCAGTTTATCATTATCGGGCCAGGCGATATTGCTTTTCAGAATTTCGTCAAGCACTTTGGGTGCAATCTTGCAGCCACAGCCTGCACCATGGGAAAATTGGGTGAGCTTAACGGAGTGATGGGTGATGAGTGGTGAGTCGGGAGTCATTTATATAAACCTTTTTGTCGCCAAAGGTAATACGCTGGTTTTATACAGAATGGTTTTTAACAACAACCATAATTAAATAATGAATAGCGGAAAAAAGTTTGATTAACTTTATTACAACGGCATTATTCCTTTTAAAATATGAGAAATAGATTTTTTTTTATTTTCTTTTTAACAATGCAAATTGCAGTTATTGCACAGGTAAAACCGCCCGGAGTGTATGTACAGGAAATTTCCACCCTGCCCCCATCAGTAACAGAAGTACAAACAGCAATACCGGTTTTTATTGGATATACCGCCAAAGCAGATACCAGACTACCCGGTGATTTATTGTTTGTTGCTAAAAAAATCAACTCCTTTTCTGATTTTGAAAAGTATTACGGCACCGGCAATGCTCTTTCTGTTTCAAAAGTTGTGATAGATAATGCCGCCAAAGTAATGAGTGCAGAAGTGACAAGGGGCCAATACCTGTTATATTAATCAATGAAATTATTTTTTAATGCCGGTGGCGGAAACTGTTATATCATCAGTACCGGAAATTACAATAGTCCTCTACAGAAAGCAGACCTGCTGAAGGGATTGGATATTGCAAGCAAACAGGACGAAATAACGCTGTTGGTTTTTCCGGACGCTGTAAACCTCCCCGGTAACGACTTATATGCCGTACAGCAAAAAGCGTTGAAGCAGGCTGGAGATATGACAGATCGATTTTGCATTCTTGATCTAAAATTCGCAGGTAATCCATCGCTGCATCAAACAGTTGTTAACGAGTTCCGGAGTAATATTGGATTAAATAATCTGAAATATGGAGCAGCCTATACGCCACATGTGAAGACAACCGTTACTAATCAATTTACTTACCGCCATTGGAAAGATTTTCTCTGGAAGATTAATACTAAAATTAATCTCAGTCAGCTTACAGCGGACCCGATAGTGCTGCAAAAACTGGCAGCACTGGAAGCTGCCATCACCTCAAATGATGGCACTGAGCAACAAAAAGAAAATGAATTGCTCTCCCTGTTTCCGGCTATGAAAGCAATAACAGACAAACTCGGGCAGGCAACATTAGTGTTACCGCCTTCAGCAGCAATAGCGGGGGTGTATTGTTCGGTTGACAGAAGCCGTGGCGTATGGAAGGCTCCGGCAAATGTCAATATAAATTCAATTAGCGGAGTTGCCTATTCAATTAATGATACGGAGCAAGAATCGCTGAATATAGACGTTACCGCAGGCAAATCGGTTAATACCATCCGTACTTTTATCGGAAAAGGAATATTGGTCTGGGGAGCAAGAACTTTGGCTGGAAATGATAATGAATGGCGTTATATTTCTGTTCGCCGCTTTTTTACTACGGTGGAAGAGTCGGTTAAGAAAGCCTGCCAGGCTTTTGTGTTTGAACCAAACGATGCCAATACCTGGAAAAGAATAAAAGGAATGATTGAAAACTACCTGACACTTAAATGGAAAGAAGGGGCATTGATGGGAGCAACTCCCTATGCGGCCTTTTTTGCACA
The DNA here is from genome assembly GCA_016719815.1 of Chitinophagaceae bacterium. Taxonomy (GTDB): domain Bacteria; phylum Bacteroidota; class Bacteroidia; order Chitinophagales; family Chitinophagaceae; genus JJ008. Next base: position 139,737 of record JADJYK010000025.1, read on the forward strand.
AATTGGTTTGGGACAAACAATGACTGCACAGGATATTCTGGAAGGAAAATTAATTGTGGAAATTGGAATGGCAGCAGTAAGACCTGCGGAATTTATTATCCTGAGGTTTTCGATGAAGATGCAGGGAAATTAGAATTCCGGGTTAAGAAGTTTTTATCTCTTTCTCTTCAACACTATCCCTGAACTTTTCTGAAAGTCGGAACTGAACCGAAGGTTATAAACATCTTCTCCATCACGGATAACAAGCAGGCCCGTATTGGCGGCAGCCTGCCCAGGCTTTCGGCAAACATCACCAGCGTAAACTCATCTGTTCCGGCGGGCACCTGTATTGTTTTTTTAATGGCCGAAGATTTTAATCCCTGGTGGGCCATAATTATTTGCCCGTTCATGTAAACACTTACGGTATCTCCATCAATTTCGCCATTGTCATAGAGAATAATTTCAAGACTATCGGATGCAAACAATACTGCTTGGCTGAATTCGGATTTGCGGCCGCCAATATCAACAGCTTTGGGTTTAATGTCGGCTGCTGTAAGATTTACTTTCGGCTTTTCTATTGTGTTGTGGGTAATGCTTGAGCGGCTCAGTTCCTGCTGTGTTACTGGTTTTTTATTCTGTGCTTCCCCTGGTACTTCTGGTGTGGCCGAAGCGCCGGCAATATACTCCGGTTTACCAGCAGGCATAACTACAGGATTTGTTCCATTGATTTTTGCATTATTGCTGATGGGTGTTTTTGTAGCTGCAATTGGCGTTGCCATTTTTTCTTCTGCCGGTGCATAAGAATTGCTAATATTATTTTTTTGTTTGGGATTGTCTTTTACAATTGCTTCCTTCTTTTCTTCAGATGGAGTTGCTGTGTTTGTTTTTTTACCCGGTGGTGCTACAGTTGTCTTTTCTTGTGTTTGTGATGTGGCTAGTGCTTTTTCCTGCGGGTTTGTTATTTGCATCTGAACATCTTTTGCTACAACCGCAGCTTTCTTTTCCTGCTTTGATTCTGTTGGGGCTGGAGATGTTGTTGCCACGTCAACTTCTGTAATTATCTTTTCTTGTGTTTGTAATGCTGCTACAGTTTGTTCCTGTGGATTTGTTATTTGCAGTTGAGCATCCTTTGTCACAACTGCCTTTTTCTTTTCCTGCTTTAGTTCTGTTGAGGTTACTGGTTTTGCAACCGTAATGAGTTTTTCCTGTTTTTGTTCTGCATTAACTAAAATCGACTCCAGAACTATTGTTTTTGATGCCGGTTTGATTTTTACAAGTTCCTCGGATTTTTGTTTTGCCTGTTCTTCGGTATTTGTATTAACCGCAACAGGGTTTTCCGCCTGCACATCCGGTGTTTCAAATTCTGGTTCACCAGATATTTCTTTTTGAAGAATTGCAACAGCAGGTAATGCAGGCTTACCCGTTTCTGTTTGTGTTGCTGCTTTACCTGCATCCACTCTTTGTATGCCTGGTTTGACAGAAACAACTGCAATAGCACCGGAGGTAAAGACGTCTTTGCTGACAGACAAAGAAGAGAAAATTCTTTCGGGCTTTGCGATTTTTACCACCACTTCATTGTCCTGTTTTCGTTCGGCGTAAAAAGCCACATCGTTTGCCAGGTTCAGCTCTTCAAGGTGCGGAAATATTTTGGAGGCGGTTAAATCTTTTTCTTCGCCAAGGTTCACTTTTCCAGTTACAGAGTAGAATTTTTTCGTCTCTTTTGTTTTCCAGGTTCCGTCAAGATACCATGTGCTGTCTGTCTGGTTGCGGCGGAAAGTGCTTACAACTTTTACATTTTTATCCAGCTTGCCCTGAAAATTGTAAGCAATGATTTTTTCATCGGTTACTTCGCATACATCACCTTCAATAATACCTTTCACCCTTTTTACAATGTAATACAGCGTGTCGTTAACAATAAATTCGTTGCGGGTGTAGCCATATACTTTGCCTTTGTATTCAGTAAGCGCAATTTCAAACGACTGATCTTTGCGGATGGTAGTACTGTCATTACTTACACTGCCGGTCCACAAGCCTGTAAGATACTGGGCATGAAAAAAAAGGGGGAGAAAGAGAAAAATGAAAACCAGTAAAAAGATTCTATGTTGACTGCTGTTTTTCAAGGATGAGTAATTTGGTGTTTTCAGGATTTACGGATTCACATTGTACTGTATGTAATAACGAATTTAAGCCCTCCCGATTGTGCAGGCCCTGAAATAAAATTTGTCGTAATATTTCAATAAAATGCGGAAGCTTTCGAGGGTTTTCCCTCTTCAAGCAGTTGAACTGCGGTCTTGGCGTTTTGTCCGCCCAGCTTTTCCTTAATTCTGCCAATGGCATCAATCAATGATTGCCGGTCAAGCTTACCATATTCTTCAGTAATATGCTTAAGCCGTTCTTCAAAAGGAATATCAAGGAAATACAGTGGCGACTGCCGCATATTTCTCCATAGATCATTGGGAATATTTACCAGGCCGATGCGCTGAGATTCATCTTCAAGCCAAATGTCTGAAGCCCGGGGCCCGAAGCCAGATTGAATTGTTCCAACTTCTGATGTCTGACTTCTGAGTTCATGCAGCTTTTGCACCAGGATGTTTTCAAACATCTCCTGTGCGGGTTGCTTCGGCATACCAATGCTGCCAAAAGCAGAACCTTTGTGGCAGGCAATCCCTTCGAGATCAATAACAGTTTCTCCCTGTTCTTTCAGGGCATTCAGCAGCTCTGTTTTTCCGGAACCGGTGTAACCGCCCAGTATGTTAAACCGAAAAGGAAGTTTGAATGTATCTAAAATATAATTACGGAATTTTTTATACCCGCCGATAAGCGTATAAACCTTGAAGCCATACATATCAAGAAGCCAGGAAACTGCGCTGCTGCGCATGCCGCCCCTCCAGCAGTGAACGAGGATTGTTTTTGAGTGGTGAGCCGTGAGAGGTGAGCCGTGAGAGTTTACTATTGATTCAACCGTTTCCACCATTGTCCGCATTTTAGGGCCGAAATAATCAAGGCCAATTTTTATAGCCGCTTCCCTGCTTTTTTGCTTGTAGCTGGTGCCGATCACTTTTCTTTCTTCATCAGAAAACAGGGGCAACGAATAAGCGCCGGGAATGTGTGCATGGTTGTACTCACCCGGACTACGGACATCAAAAACGGGATGATGATTTGCCAATTCTAAGAATTCTTCGATATGTATTTTTTGCATAGCCATAGCTTATCCCAGAAAAAACGGGAAATGGTACGAATTTACACTAAAAGGCGGGTTAATAACAGAAGATAAAAGAGTATTATCCTTTAGAGAGAGTATTTGGCTATAACCCCTGCGCTGAGATATTTCCGACTAACTGAGATATATTTTCTGTTGATGCTGTAGTCGGTAACAACAGGATTATAAGAAAAAAACGGTTCAATATATATATCCTTATAAATGTCAAATTTTTTGCTAACCCTAAACAGTAGCCCCAACAACACGGAATTATCGAACTTGTAAAATGGCAGGGGTCCATTTGCCATAATTTCTAATTGTGGGCTGTCATATATGAAGGTTGGTGGACTATTTGGATTAACTTGTACTGGAATTACTGGAGCTGATGTAATACTGTGGGTAACTATCTCTTTTTCTTTTTCCTTCCAGTTCAGAAAGAAATCAACTGTTGTCCCGGCTGATATGTCTAAAATTTTTGTATGCCTCTTATAAAAAAGCGGAATAGATAAGAAACTTTGTTTTACAGAATAAGTGACAGTATAACGGTCATTCATCCAGTTGGTTGGGAAAAAATAATACTTAAGCCCGGTATCAACACAACTCCTGTAAAGTATTCCTGTCTCAAGACTGTTTTTCTTTGAGATATACTTTTCAAATGAAATACCAAATGCCGGGGACAAAAAAGTTTGTGCGGTCTTATTTAAGGAAGCCGAAAGCCCCCAATGGGTTTGTGAAAAAGTGCTTTTAATGGTTAAAAAAAAACACAGGCAAGATAAAAAGGATTTAGGTTTCATTTAAGTTACAATTAATACTATCAGTATAATAAGGCAAGTGCAAGCTATCAAAAAAGTATTACAGAAAGCCCACAAAAAAAAGAGCTCACAGGTTTGCGAACTCTTTTATCTGAAAAATCTTTATAATCAAAAAAGTCCAGGTTCTCTTATCCATTCATACTTGCCAGGAACTCTTCATTGCTCTTGGTTCCCTTCATACGGTTTTGCAGTTCCCGCATCGCTTCTTCTGGATTCATGTCGGTAAGATAAACACGGAGCAGGTTCATACGCTGCAGTACATCTTTTTCCAGCAGCAAATCATCACGGCGGGTTGATGATGCCACAATATCAATAGCAGGGTAGATGCGTTTATTAGACAGCTTGCGTTCCAGCTGCAGTTCCATGTTACCGGTTCCTTTAAATTCCTCAAAGATTACCTCGTCCATCTTACTTCCGGTATCAACCAGGGCAGTGGCAATGATGGTGAGTGAACCGCCGCCTTCAATTTTACGGGCAGCACCAAAGAATTGCTTGGGCTTTTGCATGGCATTAGCTTCCACACCACCTGATAATACTTTACCAGATGCAGGAGCCACTGTGTTGTGTGCCCTTGCCAGACGGGTGATAGAGTCGAGCAGTATCACCACATCATGACCACATTCAACAAGCCGTTTTGCTTTTTGCAAAGCTATTGTTGACACTTTCACATGTTTTTCAGCTGGCTCATCAAAGGTGGATGCAATTACTTCTCCTTTTATGCTCCGCTCCATATCGGTTACCTCTTCCGGTCTCTCATCAACCAGTACCACCATCAGGTAACACTCCGGGTGATTGGCTGCAACGGCGTTGGCAACCGCTTTCAGCAACATAGTTTTACCTGTTTTGGGCTGCGCCACAATCAGTCCCCGTTGTCCTTTTCCTATCGGCGTGAAGAGGTCCATAATGCGGGTTGAATAATCGGACGGAGTGGTGAACAGGTTCAGCTTTTCGTAAGGGAACAGCGGAGTGAGATAATCAAAAGGTACACGGTCTCTTACTTCATCAGGACGCTTACCATTGATAGAATCAACCTTCAGTAGCGCAAAATACTTTTCACCTTCCTTCGGCGGGCGAACAGCACCATATACGGTATCTCCTGTTTTTAAGCCAAACAATTTAATTTGTGATGGGGAGACATATACATCATCGGGTGAAGAAAGATAGTTATAGTCTGATGAGCGGAGGAAACCATAGCCGTCAGGCATCATTTCCAGCACCCCTTCTCCCAATATAACGCCATCGAACTCTACGTTGAACGCCTGTTCCCGGCGCTGTGGATATGGCCTGTTCTGTCCACCACCATTTTGTTGTGGTTCGGTAACAGTTTCAGCAGTTTCCGCCGGAGGATCAGCCAGTAATTGTAATATTTGCTCTGACACCTCGGGAATAGCTACAGGCTCTTCTTTAATATTTTCTTCCTCAGTTTTTTCTTCGTGTTTCTTACGGGGTTTTTTCGCCGGGATTTCTTTAGCAGCCACTTCTTTTTTAGGAGCAGGAAGATGTTTTTTCACCGGCTTTTCTTTTTCCTCGTCGTTACTTTCCACTACGGCCTCTTCGCTACCGGTTGCGGTTGTGGTTTTCACAATTCGTTTACGCTTTCCATCAGTGGATGGCTTTGCGCCTTTGGCCCCTGCAATAGCCTGGCTGTCAAGTATTTTATAGACCAGGTCTTGTTTACTTAATTTTTTTGCGTTGGGGATTTTCAACTGCTCGGCTATATCCAGCAGTTCAGGAACGAGCATGTCGTTCAGTTGGAGAATGTCGTACATACAAAAATCTTGAGGTTAATCACAACTCGGTGTCGCCAATCTTGAGATAAGAAAATTTTGAATTTATATTGAATAAAAACAGGCTGGTAAATGAGTGGCAAGTTGCCCGAAGACGTACTTATCGGCCGTTTTTCTAATGCAATGTTAAGGTAAAAGCGGGAAAATCAAAAATTTTGCGGGTTTTTCAATAATTGGCAGATTTTAAAGAACTGTCATTAAGACGGATTACCTACCAGGGCCAGATGGTACCCTTCATCGGCAAGTTCACTTTTGAAGCTTACCTTTGCACCTCTCAAAAACAGACTATGTTTAATAAAAGAATCAAAATAAAAGAGTTGCTGGCGCAGGAGCCGCAAAACCAGCAGGTAACGGTTATGGGCTGGGTTCGTACGTTTCGCAACAACCAGTTTATAGCCCTTAACGATGGCAGCACCAACAATAACCTGCAGGTGGTGGTGGAGTTAGGAAAATTCCCTGAAGAAACGCTGAAGCGCATTACCACTTCAGCTTCGCTGAAAGTTACCGGAACAGTTGTTCCTTCACTTGGTAAGGGCCAGAAAATGGACTTAATGGCCGCTACAATCGAAATACTTGGCGACAGTGATGCTGAAAAATATCCGCTGCAGCCTAAAAAGCACAGTCTTGAGTTTTTAAGAGAGAAAGCACACCTGCGTTTCCGCACCAATACATTTGGTTCGGTGTTTCGTGTACGCCACTCGCTGGCATTTGCTATACATAAGTTCTTTAACGAAAAGGGGTTTCTGTACATGCACACACCCATCATTACCGCCAGCGATGCGGAAGGTGCCGGCGAAATGTTCCGGGTAACCACATTACCCATTGATGGCACAGCACCGAAAAATGTTGATGGTTCAATAAATTTTAAAGAAGACTTTTTTGGCCGCAGTACCAACCTAACTGTAAGTGGTCAACTGGAAGGCGAATTGGGCGCAACAGCCTTCGGCGATATTTATACATTTGGCCCCACTTTCCGGGCAGAAAACAGTAACACAGCAAGGCACCTGGCTGAGTTCTGGATGATTGAGCCCGAGATGGCCTTTTACGACCTGGAAGACAATATGAACCTTGCGGAAGAATTCATCAAATACATTATCAGTTATGCGATAGAAAACAACCGGGAAGACCTTGAATTTCTGGCGCAGCGTCTTGCTGACGAAGAAAGACAATTACCACAGGATAAGCGCAGTGAAATGGGACTGATGGAGAAGCTGGAATTTGTGCTGAACAACGGCTTTGAACGCCTTACTTATACGGATGCGATTGAGATACTGAAAGAAAGCAATCATAATAAAAAGAAGAAATTTCAATATCCCGTTACCGGCTGGGGAATGGATTTGCAAAGCGAACATGAACGCTACCTTGTAGAAAAGCATTTTAAAAAACCGGTGATTCTTTATAATTATCCCGCCGCCATTAAAGCATTCTATATGCGCCAGAACGATGGATGTGAAGCAGGAAAACAAACAGTGGCCGCAATGGATATTTTGGCGCCGGGTATTGGCGAAATAGTGGGGGGCTCACAAAGAGAGGAAAGAATCGGCAGGCTTGAAAACAGGATGAAAGAAATGCATATACCAACTGAAGAAATGTGGTGGTACCTGGATACAAGAAGATTTGGTACTGTGCCGCATGCAGGCTTTGGATTAGGCTTTGAAAGAATGGTGCAGTTTGTTACGGGCATGACCAATATCCGTGATGTAATTGCCTTTCCGAGAACGCCGGGCAGTGCGGAGTTTTAGTCGCCTCCCTAACCCCTCCGCAGAAAGAACTTTAAGCGTCTTCACATTTATTACTGCGGAAGCTAACCGAAGCCGTTTTATAAAAAAACTCAGACCACTCATTCGGAGGACAGGGAAGCCGCTATTCATGTACACACATCACCGGCACATGTGAGTGGAAGACTAATTGTTTGATTGAACTTGGCCTGAACAATCCTTCCAGCAGTTTGTGTTTTTTAGGTATAGTGATGATGAGGTCGAGGTTGTTGTGTTCGGCAAAGTCGTTAATCCCGTCTTCTATGTCTTTGTTATCTATAAAATGATATTCCGGTTTTATGTCTTCAAGCATGGTGTGCAGCAAAGCGGATTGTTGCGGCATATCATTAGTGAAATGTTTGTTGTGATAGTCTACATTAAGTACATGCAGTTCGGCCTTAAACTCATTCACAAACGTTTTGATAAAATGAGTGGGTGTTGTCTCCACTACATTTTTAAAATCGCAGGCGAAGCCGATTTTTGTTATTCCATGGCCATACTCTTTCCCGGGAGGCACACAAATAACCGGCCAGGTCAGATGTTTAACAACAGAAACGGTGTTGCTGCCAAAAACGATTTTTTCCAGCCCGGATAAACCTTTTGTTCCCATCACTACGGCAAAAGGATTTATTTTTTGACAAACATTTTCCAACTCATCTGCAACATTGCCCAGTTGTGTTTCGGCATATACTTTTATACCTCCCGAAACTATATGTTCGACATCTTTTTTTACTTCTGCAATTTTTTCTTCTGCATTTTTTTCAAATCATCAACCGACAGCAGTAATACAGGCGTATCGCTTATGCTTACAGGCACCTGATACACATGAAAAAGCAGTACACTGGCATTAATTGCCTTGGCCATATCAATAGCGTAATTCATGGCATTAGTGGCAGCGGCGGAAAAATCGGTAGAAATGATAATGGTTTTCATCTTTCTATATTGTATCGTAAAGTTATACTTCTTCGGCAGCCAAAACCAATGATTGTCATCAGTTAAAAGGGGAATTTCTTATGGAATTGAAACAGTAAAGAGTCTTAGAATAAAGTTAAGTATGGCACAGATTGACGCTGAGGCTGCCCCTCAAAAATACAGGGCCGGTGTACGAAAAATGATTAAAAACAACCTGCGGGTTGACATGACCCCAATGGTTGACCTTGGTTTTTTGCTGATTGCTTTTTTTGTGTTAACAACAGAATTAAGCAAACCAACAGTCATGAATCTGAATATGCCCAAAACAGAAGGCACCCCTACACCTGTTGGCGATTCTTATGCGCTTACTGTTTTACTTGGAGCGAAAAGCTATTACTATGAAGGCGATTGGGATAAGGCGTTTAGCTCAGGCAAGGTGTTTTCAGTAACAAGTTATGAACTGAGAAAAATAATTGCCCGTAAACAGCAACAGCTGGATGATAAAACAAAATATAAATTTGGCCGGAACGGCCTGATGCTGCTGGTAAAGCCTACTGCTGCCGCAAATTATAAAACCATTGTGGATATGCTTGATGAAACTACTATTGCCAATGTAAAAAGCTATGCGTTAGTCGATGCGACTGATAATGAAAAAGAATGGCTGAGTAAAAATCCATAGTATCATTTCCAAAAAAAGCCAATTCTTCTTTTGATATCTTCCTGAATATTTACATAGAACAAGTTAATATCGGCAACGTGATAGTTTTTAGTGAAGTACAAAAAACTCCAGGGAAACCTGGGCCTGCTCACATATAAAAGGCCTTTGCTGATTTTTGCACCGGTTGTTTGCTTATATAGTTTATTAAATTTTGTAAGCACACTTCCTTTGTTTAGTGTTTTGTCGGCAGGTTCATTGGTAGTGATCCATGTAAGCGGATTGGTTATGTATGAGTTGCCGTTTTCATTTTTTAGATAAGAAGGAACATACCCGTTGCGGAATGTACGCCAGCCACAAATACAACCGGTTTGCAATGAATCTTTACACACTTCATCAGATGAAAAAAGATCTTTTTGTATAGGCCAGCCAACTGCGTATGCCACTACTAATTTGTTCATCAGTTGTTTTCCTTCAAAATAATCTTTCAGGATTTTTTCGGCCATTAATGCGCCCTGGCTGTGTCCCGCAATAATGATGGGGCGACCCCTGTTCCAGGTTTTCAGATAATATTCAAAGGCAGCTTTAAGGTCTTCATACGCTATTGCGAGTGCTGAATCAGCCGTTTGCCTATCCTTCATAAAAAAAGTACTGATGTGCGCCTGCCTGTAGCGGGGTGAAAACACACGACATTGCTGGTTAAACACACTTGCCTGGAAAAGCATACTGGAATAATCTGTTTTTGCGTTGATGTAGTCATTATCAATTACCGCATTCAGCCCGGTTCTTTTCTCAGTGTATGTTGTCGGGTGAATATAAAATACATCAACTAATGAGTCTTTGGGCTCACTCCTTAATGGTTGTGGTGTACTGTCTGAAGGATCTTTTTTCCAGGGATGGGCTGCCCAATAATCAAGCTGACTGTATGCTGGCTTTCCGTCAGGGCTTTTAAACTGGTAATTACTGCGAAAAGCCTGGTATTTATCAGAGCAGGAACATAACAGGATGATGCCAAAAAGAAGAAAGAAAAATGATTTCATAATAGAATAAAAGTTGTTAAAAGTAATAACTCTTTTATTAGCACTATTGTTCCGGTTTTGCATCCTCAAAAGCAGTTTTTGTGCAGTAGCCGGCAGTTGCGCTCCGGCAAACCCCGGGAATTGTTCTATTTTTACTGCCTAAACTCCTTTTTTAATAATCATGAACACCGCAATAGAACCCGCAAATATTTTCAATGCTACCGAAAGTATTGCCTACGCCGAAAAATCAGTAGTAAGTAAAACAATAATCAAGAAAACAACCGGTACCGTTACCATTTTCTCCTTTGATAAAGGCGAGGGCCTGTCTGAACACAGCGCCCCGCATGAAGCGCTGATACAAATAATAGACGGCGCAGCCGAAATTAGCATCGGCGGGCAGCCTCATCACCTGGTGGCAGGTCAGAGTATTATTCTCCCTGCAAACATTCCGCATGCAGTAAAAGCAACTGAACGTTTTAAAATGCTGCTGACTATGATAAAGGGATAGAGACCCTTCTTACAGATTATTCAGATTTTCGTTCAACAAGCTGTGTTCTTCTGTGTTAATCTGTGACATCAGCGAGAACCTCTTTAATCAGGTTTTTCACTTGTTCACCTATAAAGTTTCTCACTTTATTAAATTCCTCTGGCTCCATATGTTTGGGGTCGGGTATCTGCCAGTCAACAAACCGTTTGGCTGGCATCCAGGGGCAGGCATCGCCGCAGCCCATAGTTACTACTGCATCAAACGGGGCAAACCGTTTTACTTCGTCAAGGCTCTTGCTGTCATGTGTGCTCAGGTCATATCCCAGGTCTTTCATAGCCGCAATAGCCTTCGGGTTTACGATACCACTGGGCTTACTGCCGGCACTGTAAGCCTCCACCGTTTCACCGCCCAGCATCTTTGCAAATGCCTGGCTCATCTGGCTTCGGTTACTGTTTTCAACGCAAACAAAGAGTAGTTTCTTTTTCATCATTTGTTTTTATTAACAACAGGCGCTGCCGGGTACACAACAAGATTCTGATTCTTGTTTTGCCGATGGCTTTTCAGCATAAAGTGTTATTGAGAAAATACCGGTATTGCCGGTTTTAAATTTTTGAAGCCCTTCTTCATCAAAATAATTTTTCAGAATATCATCTGGTATTACAATGGCCTTTTCTTTTTGAAGGATAATATTCTTAAACCCGTTTCTTTCTATCAGTTCCAGGTATTCGTTTTTTTGCACGGCACCGGATACGCATCCTGCATACATTACAGCATCGTTTTGCAGTTCGCCGGGCAGTTCACCCACCAGCACCACATCAGAAATGCTGAAGTGGCCGCCGGGCTTCAGCACACGGTAAATTTCTTTAAACACTCCATCCTTGTTCGGCACAAGGTTTAACACACAATTGCTCACAATTACATCAGCCACATTTGCTGTTACCGGCATTCTCTCAATATCACCAAAGCGAAACTCCACATTGTTAAGTCCCCTTTTTTCTGCATTGGTTCTTGCTTTGTCAATCATGGCTTCGGTGAAATCTATTCCAATCACCTTTCCGGATTCACCGGTTTCTGCACGGGCCACAAAGCAATCGTTGCCGGCACCGCTGCCGAGGTCAATTACGGTATCCCCTTTTTTGATTTTCGCAAACTGTGTTGGCAATCCACAACCAAGGCCAAGGTCTGCATCCGGGTTATAGCCTTCAATACCATTGTACTCATCTGTCATGATATTATACACTTCGGTGGAGCAACAACCCGACCCGCAGCAGGAAGATTGATTTGCTTCTTTATCCTGCAAGGCAATTTCACTGTACTTCTGCCTTACTATCTCTTTTAAGCTTTCATCCGTATTCACCTTATAAAAATTTAATGTTATAAATTAAACCTGTCAGCAACAGGCCTTTTCGTTTTTGATTTTTAAGTTGTTGAATAGTGTGTTGAATTCGCTGCTGAACTTTTCAAATGCTTTCCAGTTAATGCAGTAGCAGCTTCGGGGGCCTTCAACCGTTCCGTCTATCAGCCCGGCATTCTTCAGTTCTTTCAAATGTTGTGAAACGGTGCTTTGTGCAAGTGGCAATATTTCTACTATTTCTCCGCAGATACATTCATTATGCCGGGCCAGCACTTTAAGTATTGCTATCCTTGCCGGATGGCTGATTGCCTTGGCAAAAGCAGCAAGGTCTTGTTCCTTTTGAGTAAACTCCTCTTTTTTATGTGTAGCCATTAGTGTACTGACATTTTTTAAAACTGCAGAACAGAAAATTCTGCACTTTGTTAAACGGTGTAATATGGTCGGTATAAATACATTTTATTTTTCGTACCACTTTTTTTAGCACCGTCGTCAGCGAGGTTTCGCTATACTGTCGTACAGAAAGACCGCTGCACTTATCTGGACCAGCCTCTGAAAAAGTACCAATAACCAGCTTACCTCCATCCTTCAGCGCCGTTTCAGACACAGACAGATAGCTGTTAATCTGCTCTTCAGTTGTAAGAAAATGAAAGGCCGCCCTGTCGTGCCAGCAATCATACTTTTCAGAAGGGATAAAGGTGGTTATATCGCTGGCAATCCATTTTACCTGTACAGCCTTTTCTCCCAGTCGTTCTTTTGCCCGGTTTAGCGCCTCGTCTGAAATGTCAAGAACGGTAATATTGGTAAATCCGTTTGCAAGCAGGTGTTCAACAAGAAAACTGTCGCCTCCGCCAATGTCAATTATGGCCGCATCTTTCGGAATGCCTAATTCGCCGATGAAGTTCAGCGATGTTGCAGGATTGGGCTGATACCAGCTTACCTCGTTCAGTTTTTTTGTGGAATAAACATTTTCCCAGTGCTGTTTAAAACTCATTGCTTTATCCTTTATCGCAAAAATACGATAAGTATATTTAAACCAACAAAACAATTTTTAGAGAGCCCCGTATCTGTCAGTTTTTTGGATGGACAGTTTCTTTTCTTTTGTACAGTGAAATCATTACACCGCTTAGTATAATACAAAGAATGCCAAACGAAGACATCCAGTCGGGAAAGGCATCGCCGAGCAGCATGCCGAGAAACACAGAAAAAACGATATTAGCGTAACCGATAGAAGAAACGATACCAGCCTTATCGGCTCCGTAGGCTTTGGTAACAAAATACTGACCACCAAAAGCGGCAAGCCCCAGCCAGAGCACATAAAACCATTGTATTCCCGCGGGCCATTTCCATTGTATTAAAAAAACATCATCGGCGTGGATGTTAAAAACCCCGGCCGTTACCATTAGCACCAACGGGATGACAAGTCCGGCACCAATAAATGCCAGCATAATTATCCGGGTGTCATAATACTTTGTAAGCCTGTTAACAGAGATATAAGCGATGGCTGATGCAATTCCCGATGCCAGTCCGGCAACATGATAGTACCAGGGAAAATGCATATTAGGTTTATAGATGAGTAGCATACCAACAAAGCCAATTATCACAGCAAACAAAACCCTGCGGCCGTGGTATTCCTTAAAAAGAACAAAAGAGAATACTGCAATAAAGAGAGTGGAGGTGAGGCTGTATGTCATAGCGGTACCCAGCGGTATATGCAGGATGCAATACAGTAAAGTATATAATGCCGTTGCGCCTACCACACCACGAAATACCAGCAGCGGCAAATGCCCTCCCTTACTTACAGGTGGCTTTAATATAAAACCGGCAACCAATACCGAAAAGCCAATCAGGTTTCGCCAGAACACCAACTGACCGGCACCAAAACTTCCTTTCAGCAACTTAGCAGCACCCCCCATGAGTGAAAAACCAAGGGCAGCGAGCAGCATGTATATGATTCCTTTATAACGGGAGTTTTTAGGTATCATATTTTTTTCAATTTCTCAACAGCAGCTTCCAATGTTTCATTCTTCTTCGAAAAACAAAAACGTATTACTTTATCGTCCTTACCGTCACGGTAAAAGGCCGAAACAGGAATGGTGGCCACACCGGCTTCTTTGGTAAGCCTTATGACAAAGTCTTTGTCGGCCTCATCGCTAAGTTTTTCATAAGTGCCGCAAATGAAATAACTGCCATAGGATGGCTGCAGGGTAAACTTTGTCTGCTGCATCAGTTTACTGAAATAATCTCTTTTCTCCTGCATAAACCCAGCAAGCGACAGATAGGCATCCCGGTTTTTCAAAAAATTACCCAGAGCCACTTGAGTGGGAGTAAAACAACTAAAGCAATTAAACTGGTGTACTTTTCTGAATTCTTTTGTCAGTTCTGCTGGCGCAATACAATAGCCCAGCTTCCAGCCGGTACAGTTATACACTTTACCAAAAGAGAAACAAACAAAAGACCGATTTAATAAATCGGGATAACGCAGAATACTCTGGTGCGGGATGCCATCATAAATCAGGTGCTCATACACTTCATCGCTGATGATAAAAATATTTGTGCCCTCCACAATCTTCCGCAGTTCTGAAACATCGTTTTCATTAATTACGCTTCCGGTTGGGTTGTGCGGTGTGTTAATGATGATGGCTTTTGTTCTTGGCGTAATAGCATTTCTCACAGCGTTCCAGTCAATATGATAGTCGGGGTATATCAAACTGATGGCGACAGCCCTTGCGCCATTCACTTCAATATTTGGAATGTAGCTGTCGTAGGCTGGTTCAAACACTATCACTTCATCACCCGGTTGCAGGATAGCGGTAAAAGCAGAATAAATAGCATAAGTACCCCCCGGTGTAATGGTGATTTCGGTGTCTGGATTTATGTTTGCGCCATACAGGTAGTTTGCCTTTTCTGCAATCGCTTCCCGCAGTGGCATCCAGCCCGGCATCGGCGAATACTGGTTGTAGCCGTTCTTCATGGCTTCGCTGACAAATGCGATCAGTTCTTCGCTCATTTGAAAATCGGGAAAACCCTGACCAAGGTTAATTGCATTGTGTTGAGAGGCAAGCCCACTCATCACAGTAAAAATATTGGTACCCACATTGGGCAATTTGGATTGTAGTTGCAAGTTGTAATGTTTAAAACATAAAATTACTTGCAAACACTTTATCCGAAAGAGATTATTTAAGAAAATCCCGGAACCATTACATTCCGGGATTACGTATTACCGAGCTTATTTTACAGTAATCTTTGCAAATTTTAAATCTGTTCTGCCAATCATGTGAACCCGCCAGGAAGGCACATACAATTCATTGTTTACCACATAAGCATGGCGGGGCATCAGAATCGTTTCATTATTGTTTGATGCAATTAGCTTTCGGCTCATCTTTCCGGTAGCCAGGTCAATGGTAATGCCATATGCACTGCTCCTTTTTTTGAAATTAGCAATTACTTTAACCCGGTCGCCATATTCAGCATTCACATTATTACTGTTATGGTCATTCAATATCAGCACCAGATTACCTCCGCTAATAAGGCTTTTATAAGAAGAATAGTAAGGCATGCCGCCCCTGATGGCAAAATAGCTTGCCTTGTCATATGACCCCCAGAAAGTTCGAGAGCTGGTTGGACTGATTACCTCGGATTGCAACTTGGGCAAAGCGTTCAGCCATTTAATATTTCCGTCTTTATCAGCATTAATTACCAGGATGTCTTTGTTCTCAAACCGGTGAACATGGGTGGTGGAGTAGGTCCACGACCGGGTAGTTGCATTGTATTGTGAATTGGTATAACTATAGTGTGTGTATTTCGACACCTCACTGGTAATAATGATTGAGTTATCTGCCGGGTTAATATCAACTGATTTTATGGTAAAGCTGTTGGGAAACTCATCGTCTTCCTCATTCTCTTTGGCCTTCTTAGCCCGTTTATTACCCTCCTTAATTTCTTCATCTTCATCTCCGGCATCTTCATAGGATTTGCCCAGCATTGCCGAGTTGATTTCTTTAAATGAACTAAGCAAAAGTGTGCCATCATCCGGATTCACTTTATTTATATAAAAGCCATTTAAGTCTTCCTTACGGGCATTATTGCAAAAGAAGCCAGCCAGCAAAAGTTGTCCGTCCGGTTGTTCTATTAATTTTCCGCTAATAATATAGCGGTCTTCGGCATCAACCTTTACGTCGTTTATTTTCTTTCCGTCGGCGTCATAAACCGCCATCACATATTGCTTAAATATCAGCCTCTTTCTTTTCTTTTTTCCAACCTGCGTTTCTTCGTACTCTCTGCCAAGCAATACAATACGGTTGTTTTTTGTAATCTGTACATCTTCCAGTTGATACAGGTTAGGTTCAAAAAGAAAGGTTGAAGACGGCACTTACTTTTCTTTTGAGCGTTTTATCAAGAAGTGCCAAGGCAATAGAAACTCTGTCCTTGGCTGAAACGTTACTTACCATTAAAAACTCAGCTCAGTTGTGAACAGGAGACACCTTCATTTCAAAATCATCTTTTTTACTTTCCAGTTCATAGCTTCCCAGCTCTGTAAAATCGCCCATCAGTTCGCCGCTGTTTTTATCCACTTTGGCTCCGTATACTTTATAAGACTTCTCTTTTTTTAAATAATCTGTAGCAAAAAGATAAAGGTCTTTACCCATTGTTTGAAAACTTTGAAACGCCAGTCCCTTTAGTTCCTTTTTATATTCTTTATCAAACAACTCTCCAACGTTTTTATCAAACTTGTACAATTTATGGCTTGTGGCTCCGCCGCCTATGCTAAATATCATACCACCCCGTCTTTCTTCCGTAAAATACAAACCGGTATTATCAGCCATGATAATATCCAAATCGGCGGTTCCTTTTTTCAGCTTTATTTCTTCACCCCATTCAATTTTATATTGCTGCGAAAAGGAAACAGCGGCTACGAGCAACATTATTACAGGTAAAAAAATCTTTTTCATCCTTTCTTGTTTTGATATTGCAATTTAGAAGAAAGTAAAACAGGCTGGTGCTAATGTTTGCACTTTCCTTTGGAAGAAGATACCAGCTCATAAGAATGGTCAATCCACTCTTTAAGTTGTTTTACAGAAACCGAGCCATCAACCACAATAGTGTTCCAGTGTTTTTTATTCATGTGGTAACCGGGCAGCACACAGGGAAAATCTTCTCTAAGCTCAAGGGCTTTATCCGGGTTACATTTAACGTTGAAGCTCAGGTCTTCGCTGTCAAGGCCCATCAGTAAAAATATTTTTCCTGCTACTTTATACACCAAAGTATCCGGGCCGAATGGCAGCGTTTCTTCCGCTCCGGGTTTTGAAAGGCAATATTCACGGATGGTTTCAATATTCATTATGGCGTTTCATCAATAAAAGAAAGAGAGAGATGACTTACAAAAATATTATCCAACTCGGCGTCAACATCCGGCATATCCGTATCTAGTTCGTAGTCGCCGAAAAGCGACTTGTTCTCATTAGTTGCACATTCGAGCCTGTACCGGATTTTAGAGACTGAAAGCTTTCCGCCA
Organism: Chitinophagaceae bacterium; assembly: GCA_016719815.1. Classification (GTDB taxonomy): domain Bacteria; phylum Bacteroidota; class Bacteroidia; order Chitinophagales; family Chitinophagaceae; genus JJ008. The sequence continues at coordinate 157,210 of JADJYK010000025.1, forward strand.
TTATAAGACTGAATGTACCCGCCATAGTCCCAGCCAAATCCCATAAAACTTATTTTTTTACCATTGATGGTAAGCAGCTCTTTTAAACTTGTCTTTCTTTTTATCCCGTATGAAGAATAGTGAGGATCTTCTTGCTGATTGGATTCCACAAGCCGGATGCTTTTGTGATAAAGGTTGTCTTTCCAATGAATGACAAATTCTTTTTGAGTACCGGGAAATACTTTCGTTACACGGATTGAATCAATGCACTCCGGCCCGCAAATGGTTTCGTCTTTAACATTCTCTGCACCGAAAGCAGCTACCAATTCTTCTTTGCTCGTTTTTTCTGTAATAATCCCCCACGATGAATCGGTTACAAGAAAATTATCTTTGACAATAACTGCGGGTTTGGTGACTTCGTTAGTTTTTTCGGAAGCGGGACTGTCTTTTTTTTCATTATTGCAACCCAGGATAAGCGTTGCAAACGCAATGAAGAGAAGGTGCTTTTTCATTTGTATAATTTTTAGTGGTTAATCTGTGATAATAGCAGTAGCTTCTATTTCCACAAGGTATTCGGGGGCTATCAGTCCTTTTACCTCAATCATGCTTGTGCAAGGTTTTATCTCTCTGAAAAACTCTCCATGGGCCTTGCCAAATTCTTCCCAGCGGCTGATGTCTGTTACAAACATCCTTGTCCGCACCACATCTTTCAGCGAAGCGCCGGCCTGATGTAATACCCGTTCAATTTTCTGAAGAATGTATTTGGTTTGTTCGTATGCACTATTACCGCCAACAAGATTACTGTTTTCGTCCACCGCAACGGTTCCGGTTACTTCAACCGTGTTTCCAATTTTTACCGCCCGGCTGTAGCCAACAATGTCTTCCCATTTGGCGCCGGAGGAATAGTTGGTTCTTTGCATTATGATTTGATTTCGATATTATCTTCTTTTATCAGCGGTTCACCGTTCATCCGCAATAATATCTGAGCAACCGTAACCACATCTTTCTGGCAGTACGTTACTATCCGCTGTATATTCTTTTCTTCCCAGTACACTTTCCACACCACGCTACCATCAATATCGTCCTTGGGTGTGGGTACACCAAGGGTTACCGCCAGCAGGTTTAGCGATGTAAAACTTTTAAAGTCGCCAAACTTCCATAATTCCAGCGTATCAAGATGGGCAACTTCCCAGGGTTTTTTGCCAGAAATGTTCAGCAGGGCCGGAATGGGAATATTATGAACAATCATTCGCCTGCAGAGATAGGGAAAGTCAAACTCCTTGCCGTTATGGGCACATAGATGTTTTTGCTCACCCGCCGACCATTTATTCAGCATTTCTGCAAACTGAACCAGTAACAGTTTTTCATCATCTCCGGCAAAACTTTTTATTGTGATTTTTCGCTGATCGCCTGTTCCCTGTGCTACACCACAACTTATGCAGATAATTTTTCCAAACTCAGCATATATGCCTGCCCGGGGATACAGCGATTCGTTGGTTTCTCCTTCGTGATATTTAATAAGTGAATTTGATTTGGTGTCCCACAACTGTTTCCAGTCTTCGGGCAAGAGATTATATGCGGGGTGTTGCGGAACGGTTTCTATATCCAGAAACAAAATGCTGTTGATAGGAAAGGCTGCCATATTGTAATTTTATAGGTATTTGTCGCCCATATTTCTTTTTACTTCGGCCACATATTCTTTTATCTCCTGTTCTTTGTCTTTTTTGCAGATGAGTAGCACATCTTTTGTGTCAACAATAATATAATCTTTCAGACCCTGAAGTAACACCAGTTTGTTATCAGGCACATGTACCATACAGTTGTTGGCATCCACCACCATTACATGCTTGCCGTTTACGGCATTGCCAAAGTAGTCTTTTTCCATATTATCCCAGGCACTGTTCCATGTACCCAGATCGCTCCAGCCAAATGAGGCAGGAATAACATATACGTTATCCGCCTTTTCCAGCACGGCAATATCAATGGAAATATTGGTACACTGCGGATAAATGTTTTCTACCGCTTCTTTCTCCCCGGCAGTGTTGAATTTTTCCTTTTCCGCTGCAAAAAGTTCGTATAACTCAGGTTCGTGTTTCTCAAATGCGGTGATAATATTTTTGACTTTCCAGGTAAAAATACCGGCATTCCACAAAAAGTCTCCGCTGGCAAGGAACGTTTCAGCCAGCTCACGGTTAGGCTTTTCGGTAAAGGTTTTTACCTCATGAACGCCGGGTGCAGCTTCTCCTTGTTCGTGTTGAATATAGCCGTACCCGGTGTTGGGGTGATTGGGTTTTATTCCTATTGTAACCAGCGCATTAATGTGGTCAACAAAACCAAGTGCGGTTTTGGCAGTTTTAATAAACTCATCGGTTTCTGTAATCAGGTGGTCGGCTGGTGCAGCAATCATCAGTGCCTTAGGATCTTTTTGCATCAGCTTAAAAGCCATGTAGGCAATACAGGGAGCTGTATTTTTCCGCGATGGCTCTGCCAGTATATTCTCTGCCGGAATATCATGTATCTGTTTTTTTACTAACGGCACATATTCTTCAGTAGTAACAATATAAATGTTCTCTTTGGGAATAAACTTTGTATACCGGCTGTATGTCTGCTGAATCAGCGTTTTTCCTGTTCCCAGTATATCCAAAAACTGTTTCGGGTGTGCTGTTCTGCTCATTGGCCAGAAGCGGCTTCCTATACCGCCTGCCATTATTGCTACGTAGTGATGTTTGTTCATTATGAATAGTGAATAGCGGGTGTGGAACAAAGTGCTGTTCACATCACCCTTTCGTTATATCAATCCTTCTCTTATTAAATCATGTAAATGAATAATGCCAACATATTTTCCGTTCTCTGTCACTGCCAGTTGTGATATTTCATGTTTTCGCAACAAATCCAGTGCGTTAACCGCCAGTTCGTTTTCGCCAATTGTTTTCGGGGTTTTCGTCATAATAGCTTCGGCCTTAATTGTGTTAATATCGGCATTCTTTTCAAGCATACGGCGCAGGTCGCCATCGGTAATTATGCCCAGCAAATTTTCGGAATCATCCACGACGGCCGTTACCCCCAGCCTCTTTTTCGTCATTTCCATTATCACCTCTTTCAATGACTGGTTGGCCAGCACCTGTGGTTTTTCATTATCAGCACATAAATCGGCCACCCGTAAATACAATTTTTTTCCCAATGTGCCCCCCGGATGAAACTTGGCAAAATCATCGATCTGAAACCCTTTCAGTTCCATCAGGCAAATAGCCAGTGCGTCGCCCATTACCATTTGCGCAGTGGTGCTGGTGGTGGGAGCAAGATTATTTGGACAGGCTTCCTGGGCCACAGATGTATTTATCAGGTAATTAGCATTTTTTGCCAAAAAGGAATCAGGGTTTCCCGCCATTGCAATAATGATGTTTCCAAAATTGCGGACCAGCGGGATCAACATTTTAATTTCAGGACTTTCGCCGCTTTTGCTGATAACAACCACCACATCATCTTGCTGTATCATCCCAAGATCACCATGAATAGCATCAGCGGCATGCATAAATAACGAAGGAGTGCCGGTAGAATTAAGTGTGGCAGCAATTTTTTGTGCTATAATGGCACTTTTCCCGATGCCCGATACCACAACACGACCCCTGCTTTTTGCAATGCTTGTTACAGCATTCTCAAATCCTTCATCGATAAAAGCCGAGAGGCCCTCAATAGAACGGGCTTCCAGATCAATGGTTCTGAGTGCGATTTGTTTTACGGCTGCAGGCATAACAATCGGGCAAAATTATGTCCTTTAAACAGACGCGGTGTGAAGTATTAGTAAAGTTCTTTGTTAACGAAATATCAACCCAAATGAGGTAAAACCATCGTAAATTCGCTGCCCTACTTTCAAAAAGAAGGCTTTTTTCTGAAATGGTTAAGGAGTGTGAGTGAACTTCACGGAAATCAGTTTGGCATCGTAATTTTTGACGCTGAACAAAGATAAACGGCTTTATTACCTCAGGCCCAACCGCAAAAAACCGCACATAAAATAACTTATCTGCCGTTTCGGAGATTGAGTAAAAATGAGTACCTTAAGTATTCCGCATTAGAAAGGTGCGAACGAAAAATAGAGAAATGGGAACAGCAACAGTAAAAAAATCCGCCGTCAAAGCTGCCACTTTAAAAAAGGTGCCGAAAACCAAAGAAGCAAAACCAGCGTCAACCAAAATCAAGTTTGATTTACATAAATCGCTGCAGGAATATTTTGGATTCGATTCCTTTAAAGGGACCCAGGAAAAGGCTATTGAATCGCTGCAGGCCGGTCATGATACGTTTGTTATTATGCCCACGGGGGGAGGAAAAAGTCTTTGCTACCAACTGCCGGCAATGGTTAGCGAAGGAGTGGCCATAATCGTTTCCCCGCTTATTGCCCTTATGAAAAACCAGGTGGACCTTGTAAGGGGATACAGCAGTAATGATGAGGTAGCACATTTTTTGAACTCAACCCTTAATAAAAAAGAAATTAAAGAGGTACATGATGATTTGAAGACCGGCAAAACCAAAATGCTTTACGTAGCTCCGGAAACCCTTACCAAGCAGGACAACCTCGAGTTCTTTTCCGACCTCACCATTTCATTCTTTGCGGTTGATGAAGCACACTGTATTTCGGAGTGGGGCCACGATTTCAGGCCCGAATACCGGAGACTTCGGGAAATGATGGTTCAGATAAACCCAGATGTGCCGGTAATAGCCCTTACGGCAACCGCCACACCTAAGGTGCAAAGCGATATTATCAAAAACCTTGACCTGCGCAACCCTAATGTTTTTATCTCATCATTCAACAGGCCAAACCTTTACTATGAAGTACTGCCCAAAATAAAAAAGGCACAAACCGATGAAAATATCGTCCGCTTTATAAAAGGAATGAAAAACAAAAGCGGAATTATTTATACACTGAACAGGAAAACAACAGAGGAGCTGGCAGATATTTTGATGGCTAACGGCATAAAGGCTGTAGCATATCATGCCGGACTTGACAGTAAACTGCGTTCTGACAGACAGGACCAGTTTTTGAATGAAGACGTACAGGTTATTTGCGCCACTATAGCATTTGGTATGGGAATAGACAAGCCCGATATCCGGTTTGTTATTCACTATAATATTCCCAAGTCAATCGAAAACTATTACCAGGAAACCGGCCGTGCCGGTCGTGACGGACTGGAAGGAAAATGTGTTCTTTATTACTCTCACAAAGATGTAAGCAAACTGGAGCATCTTATGCGGGATAAACCACTTAGCGAACGGGAAGTGGGCGCACAACTTATAAATGAAACCGTTGGCTATGCCGAAACAGGGGTTTGCCGCCGCAAAGTGCTCATGAGTTACTTTGGCGAAGAATATGAAAAAGAAAACTGTGGAGAATGTGATAACTGTAAACACCCCAAAGAAAGAATTGAGGTTAAAGATGAGGCGGCTCTCGTATTAAAAGCCATCCGTGAGCTTGACGAACGTTTTGCTACCGAATATGTAGTTCAGATAATCGGTGGAAAACTTACACCACAAATACAAATGTTCCGCCACGAAGGGCTGACGGCATTTGCCAGCGGCAATGACAGAGATAATCATTTCTGGAATTCCCTGATCAGGCAATTGTTGCTGGAGGGAATGTTATCAAAAGATATTGAAGAGTATGGTGTGCTGAAGATTACCAAGAAAGGAGAAGTCTTTTTAAAGAAGCCAAAATCCTTCAAGATTGTTCTCAACACGATGTATGATAACGCCAATGCAGACGATGAAGAAGGAGCAGAGGCGTCGGGGGGAGCGGCATCTGATGAACAGCTTTTTGAAATGCTGAAAGAGCTGCGTCAGAAAGAAGCCAGGAAAAAGGGTTGCCGCCATTTGTAATATTCCTCGAAGCTTCGCTGCAGGATATGTCAACGTTTTACCCCATCACCCTTGAGGGTTTGGAAAAATGCCAGGGCGTAAGTAAAGGAAAGGCGCTGAAATACGGAAGACCCTTTGTTGAACTGATCGCCAAATATGTGGAAGAAAACAATATTGAAAGGCCGGATGATTTTGTAATGAAGAGTGTGGTAAACAAAAGCGGCAATAAAGTATACATTATTCAGAATACAGATAAAAAGGTATCCCTCGAAACCATCGCAAAAAACAAAGGCTGGCGGATGGACGAAATGCTGGAAGAAATGGAAACCATTGCGGCCAGCGGCACCAAGCTGAATCTCGACTATGCTATAGATGAAATGCTGGACGAAGATGACCAGGACGAAATAATGGAGTACTTTAAAAGTTGCGAAACATCCTCGCTGCAGGTTGCACAGGATGAACTGGCCGAGTACAATTTCAACTGGGAACAGTTGAAAATCATGCGGATCAAATTTTTGAGTGAATACGGCATGTAAGACCAAACAATATTCGCTTTTATTGTGGATTATTTGTGAATTCCCTCTATATTTGCAGCCCCGAAGCACAAAAGCAAGGCTAGGCTTCCACTTACCGAGCCGATGTGTTTCAGGAATGGTGCGGTAGCTCAGTCGGTAGAGCAAAGGACTGAAAATCCTTGTGTCGGCGGTTCGATCCCGCCCCACACCACAAAGACCTCAACAATTATGTTGGGGTTTTTTCATGTGGCGAAAATCCTTGTGTCGCCCCGATTTCTATCGGGGCCCACACCACTTCAAAACAATAAAACCCACGCTGGTCGTGGGTTATTGCTGTTTAATCTTGCCCATTCTTGAGCCAGGAAACGCAAACCAATTCTTATCTTTTTTAACGAGTACAAATATTGCCCCCACCGTATCTTCAGAAAGTTTTTCACCAAACATTTCTTCTTTGTAAAAAAGCGTAGCCAACGCAACATATTGCCCTTTTTCTCCTGATTTCAACTCTTCTGACTTATCCTCATCCGGCGACCTTCCCAGTATTACTGTTTTAATAACCCCCTCCTCAAATCCTTTTAAATCATGAACTTCTACCCTGCCTTCATAACTTCTATTTGGACCCAGCCACTCGAATTTTAACATATTAAACGACTGTTCAATGGCTTTCTTTGCCTGTGTTTTTGTTGGCTTATTACTGTTACTGCAGGAATAAAAAGAAAGAAGAAGGAAGAGGGCAATTATAAAACCTTGTATTCTTCTCATAATAAAAAGTTTTGGAGTGCTTGTTTTTAAACTAAAGTTATGCCTGTTTGATACCCGAAACCAATGACCGATATCAGTCTTTGACTAAGAAGAGAAAGTTTGTATGGATAGTGAATATTTTCACCTTTTGGCTTTGGTTGTGCTCATTAGAGAGTATTGTCCAATTTGGTTTTTTTCCAAAAATTAATTCTTGATAATAACAGCCCTCCGCTAACAAGCAGCGCCCCGACAATGGTATAAGTGCTGATTACATCTTTCATAATCCATGCTGCCAGCGCAAAGCCAAATGGCGGACAAAGAAAAAGCCATAGACCTGCTCTTACAGCATTTTGCCGAAGCAGCCAAAGCCATAGTTGCACAGCAAAAATGGAAACAGGAACCGCTAACCAGATTACAGAATACCAAAAATTGGTTTCAAAGTGGTTGGCTGATGGTTCATAAAAAAACACCATAACCGGCAGCAGAAACAAACCACCTAAAAGCGTTTGCCATCCGTTAATGGTAAAAAGCGAAAGTCCACTCCAGCTTTGCGACGAAAAATAAATAGCCGCCACCGAATAAGAGAGCATGCTGAAAAGCAATATAAGCAACCCCGCAGCGGTAACGGTGGCATCTGCAAACAATGGCCAGGAGGCGCAAATAACACCTGCTGAACAAATTGTAAGTGAAATAATTAGTGAAGAAGTTAATTCCTTTTTTAAAAAGAAAACCGAAAGAAAACTAATAAACACAGGGTTTGTTGCAACCGCCAGTGCGCCAATGCCGGCTGTTACTTTTTGCATGGCAACAACATAACAACCTAAATAGATGGTAATATTAAGCAGTCCATAAATTGTTATTTGTTTCCATTCTTTTCCCCTGGGCAATCGCTGTTTTCTGATGCCGTGCGAAACCAATAACATGATTGCAGCCGCGATTCCAAAACGAACAATAGAAATTACAAGTGGTTGCGCCACCGTTAGCCCCAGCTTTGTAGCCGTTGAAGCAGAGCCCCAAAGTGCTGCAAATAATATTCCGGCAGCAAGCCAGGAATAGCGATTATGCTTTGGTATGGACATTTTCAAATATAAAAACTAATTGGAGAGGTGCCTGTTAATCTCTTACAATCTCCATCCAAAGCCAACCAGGTGTTTCTTACAACTTTCACAAAACCCTTTCTCTTTGTCAGTATGGTCTCCGCCTTCGGCATCACGCATATAACAGGTTTTGTCGGGGCAGTGTGGCAGACCGGTGGTGTGGCCAAGTTCATGGATAACCACTTTAATAAAATCTTTTTTGTTCTTTAACCTGTAGTTTGATGCCACACAGGCATTCCCGGGGCAATAGCCAAGCCCCATCACTCCATAATCAAACACATCGCCCTTGGTTGTGCTGATGTCGTTCATGGTTATGCCCACGTATGTTTCATTTTCTTTTGCCCGGCTGCTCAGCCAGTGTATTAACGTATCGGCCCGGTATCTCTTACGGGGAGCATACCACGAATGCGAAGGCATTTCTTCTTTTGAAAGTAACACCACTTCGGGCAAGATCTGTTTCATTGCTGAAAAAGATTCCATAATAAATTGCTGTGTTGTTTTGCCTAGCGGAACTAGCTTAACGACTGCTGCCTGTATTGCAGAAACCCGTTTGTTTGCCACCGTTTTATTTTGTTCCTTGTTGTAACAGGAAACAAAAAATAACAGAGAAAGAGAAAATAAAGTATGTTTCATTGGCTATTTGCAATAAAGCAGTAACGCACCGTCTTATAAGTTAGTATATGTCACAGCAATCTCTGCCCCAACTTTAGCATTATGTTTTATTAACGCAATATTCGCTTCAAGGCTTTCGCCTTGGGTATGTTCGGCAATGTATTTAAGAAGAAAAGGCGTTACTTCTTTGCCCGTAATATTTTTTTCTTTGGCAGCAGCCAGCGCATAATGAATATAAAGCTCCATTTCGCCGGGTTCAATTTCCTGTTCTGCAGGTACCGGATTTGCAATCAGTACGGCACCGTTCAGACCCAACGTCCATTTTGTATCAATCATTGCTGCAATTTCAGCAGGTGTGTCTAAACGGAGCGGAGAAAGAAAACCGCTTTTGCGGGAATAAAAACTGGGAAACTCATCCTGCCCGTAAGTAACAACCGGAATGCCCTTGGTTTCCAGGTATTCTAATGTTAATCCGATATCAAGAATTGATTTTACTCCGGCAGAAACAACCGCTACCGAAGTTTGCGCCATTTCCGTCAGGTCGGCTGATATGTCCATACTGGTTTCCGCACCTCGATGCACACCACCAATACCTCCCGTTACAAAGATTCTGATACCAGCCATACTGGCAATACGCATAGTGGCGGCAACTGTTGTTGCTCCGTATAATTTTTGGCTGATAACAAAAGGCATATCCCTTAAACTCACCTTCCACACATCTTTGGTCTCGCCTGAGGCGAGACCAAAATATTCCAGTTGTTCTTTAGTCAACCCAACGTGGCATTTGCCATCAAAAATAGCTATCGTTGCGGGCACAGCTCCGTTGTTTCTAACTACCTCTTCCACCGCCAATGCCGTTTCTACATTTTTGGGATAAGGCATACCGTGAGAAATGATGGTGGATTCTAAAGCTACAACAGGCTTGTTGGTTTGTAAGGCATCTTTTATTTCAGGATGTATTTCCAGAAAGGTATTCATAATTAATATAAAATGAAGAACAGGAAATTTCGAATGATAAACGTTGGTTTACACACTACGATGTTTGTTGTTCCCTGTTCGGTGTTCACTATTTCTTTAATGCCCCATCTGGATAAATATAAATATCCTATCCGGGGTAGTACTTGTTTACAAGACCCAACAATTTTTCCTGGTTCAGGTGTGTAGCAATAGCACCATTTACCTGCAATATTTCAGCTGACAATGTATGTGCCAGTTTCAGGCAGGCCCAATCATCCATTCCTAAATATTTTCCCACTATAAATCCTGAAAGAGACCCATCGCCGGCACCGGTACAATCCGCAACTTCAATATCCGGCGCATGCAGGGTAATGGCTTTTTCTTTACTATATAAAGCAGAACCCATTTTGCCATTGTGCAACCAGATTTTTTGTACACCTTTTGCCAGCAGTTCCTGTATTTGCATTTCTGTCATAGATGCTTTTTCTGAACAAAGAACCGGCAGCTCGTCTTCATTCGGCGTTATCATGAACAGTCCGTTCAGGTTTGCACCATAGAATTTTTTGGCAGGTGGAACCGATACCGGTTCTATAATAAACGGAATACCCGACTCGTTGCTGAAAGCAAGCAACCACTCGGCGGTATCTACATTAATATTGGCATCCGCCAAAATGAAAGAGGCGGTCTTTAGCAGTTCTTTGTTTTTTGATAAATGTTCAGGAGTAATCAGGTGGTTGGCAGCATTGGTAAGAAATGCCGAAAACAAAGAGCCGTCAACATTCAGGATGCCGGTATATTTTCCGCTCAGTCCATCCTTGGTAATGGTGGCATCCAGTCGTACTCCGGCGGCAGCGCATACTTGTTTCAGCCAGTCGCCATCGCTGTCGTTGCCCACAACGGTAATTAGCTGAACGGGTACATCAAGCAGGGCAAGCTGGTGAGCAATATTGCGGCTTACTCCTCCGGCGGTTTTGGTTACTACGGCATCATTGGTGGTGGCCATCAGCATCTCGTCTGTGGCATGAAAGAGTTCATCTACTAAGGCAGCACCGATACAGATTACGGGTTTTGGCATGATGGTGCAAAAGTAGTGAGGCGTTTCTCACAGATAGCACAGATTTGCACAGAATTTTTTATTTGTTATAACAATACTATTCTTCTTTCCTCCTCACCACCAAAAACCAGTCATTGTCCAGTGGCAGATAGCCGTAGTCGTAGCAGTAGTAATAAGTTTTTCCAGTTTTGGTGGTATAAATATGTGTCAGGTATTTGAACTGGTAACCCAGCCTTAGCATTTTTTCTTTGCTGGCTTTTGCCGTTTCTTCGCCTTCCGGCAAAACAGATTCTAACACTTTTCGGTTTTTCAACAACGCATTGTTTATGTTTCGCACCAGGCTGCTATGGCTGCCTTTGGCTTTTTGTTCGTTGTTATAATTATTGCGGCAATAATCGTTACAAAACTTCTTATCGGCACGGCCTTTTATGGTGGCTCCGCAGGCAAGGCAAACTTTTTTTGTGTCTTTTTCCATAATGATGGACAGGTTTTAGAATGTTAATATACAACAATTTATCCGTGTACAAACGATTATACCCGGTTAGCTTCGGGAGTAAACGGGTAAAAACCGGCTACGGCTTTGCGGCACTATCATCTTTGCCCTGTCAATCGGAAATGACGTCGCCGGTTGATTGAAATAAATTAAATAACAGCACCCTCTCAAACACCCATTAGGGATGAGGGCGCACAAAACGAAACATCATGTACGCATTAAAAAACAAAGTTCAGTTGATTGGTAATCTGGGTAACGCACCAGAAGTGAAAACATTAGAAAGTGGTAAAAAAATGGCCCGTTTCTCCGTGGCCACCAGTGAAAACTACCGTAACGCCAAAGGCGAGAAGGTAACAGAAACCCAATGGCACAACCTGGTAGCCTGGGGTAAGGTGGCAGAGATTGCTGAAAAGTTTCTTACCAAAGGAAAAGAAGTAGCCATCGAAGGCAAACTTGTCAGCCGCAGCTATAACGATAAAGAGGGCAACAAGAAATACATTACCGAAGTTCAGGTGAATGAGTTGCTGCTGCTGGGCGTAAAGACCACAGAAGCTTAAGATTTTTTGGCTACAAATGAACGCAAAAAAACACAAAAGATGTTGTGATTTCGTGGCCTTCTTTTTATTATAATAATACTTAGTAATAAGCATGGAAATACTTTTTAAAGATGAAGTTTACAATATAGTTGGTTATTGTATCAAAGATGCAATGGAAATGGAGTTTGATGATAATGAAATTCCATACAAAAAGAGAAGACGAACTTCCGGTTAATTACAAATCTAATACTCTCAGGCATAGGTTTGTTTCAGACTTTATTTGTTTGACAGTATTATTGTCGAGGTAAAATCATGTGACAAAGGAATAACCAGCCAAACAATTTCTCAAACCTATTAAATTATCTAGCCTGGTTCTAAAAAACTTCGGCCTTAATAATAAATTTTGGGAAAAGAAAAATGGAGTACAAACGTCTTATAATGTAATATTTTGTGTTATTTGTGTCCTTTAGTGGCAAAATCAAAAAACAATAGTGGCATCATTCACACCCGATACATCAAATACCTTATTTCAACTGGCGGCTGATCTTATTAATCAAAGCTCCCGCAATATTTTCCTCACCGGCAAAGCCGGTACAGGTAAAACAACTTTTTTAAAATACATCCGGGAGAATTGTCCCAAGCAAATGGCAGTGGTGGCACCAACGGGTGTGGCGGCAATAAACGCAGGCGGAGTAACCATTCATTCGCTTTTTCAGCTTCCCTTTTCACCCTTTATTCCGGCACCCAAAGGGTTTTCAAGAAACGACAACACCGTTAACCGCCACAATCTTATCAGCCGCTTCAGGTTCAGTAATGAAAAAAGAAAATTGCTGCAACAACTCGAACTGCTGATAATTGACGAAATAAGCATGGTTCGCTGCGACCTGCTCGATGCTGTTGATACAGTATTGCGCCACTTCAGGCGGCGGCCTTATGAACGGTTTGGGGGCGTACAGGTTTTATTTATTGGAGATATGTATCAGTTACCGCCAGTAGTAAAAAATGAGGAATGGAACCTGCTCTCCGAATATTATGACAGCCCCTATTTTTTCGACAGCCATGTTATAAAAGAAGAACAGCCTTTATATATTGAATTCAATAAGATTTACCGGCAGAGCGAAGAACGTTTTATTAATGTGCTGAACCAGGTGCGAAACAATGAAATGAATGAAGAAGGGAGGGCTGTACTGGAGAGCCGCTACAAGCCAGTTTTCAGGCGAACAAAAAATGACGGCTATATTGTTCTTACTACCCATAATGAGCAGGCCCGTAATATTAACTCGGCGGAACTGCAACGAATAACAACAAACGCCTTTTCCTTCCAGGCAGAAATCGAAAATGATTTTCCGGAATCATCATATCCCGCCGACGAAACACTTTTTCTTAAAGAAGGCGCACAGGTAATGTTTATTCGAAATGATACCGCCGACAGGGGAAAACGTTATTTCAATGGAAAAATTGGCACCATCACCCGGCTGGAAGATGACAAAATATTTGTGACATGCACCGATGAAGATTTTGAAATTGGCGTGGAAAAAGAAAAATGGGAAAATATTCGCTATACACTCGACAAAACTTCTCAAACAATGAAAGAGGAGGTGCTGGGAACATTCTCACAATTTCCTTTGCGGCTTGCCTGGGCAATAACCATCCATAAAAGCCAGGGGCTCACTTTTGAAAAAGCGATTATTGATGCCGGTGAAGCTTTTGCCCCCGGACAGGTTTACGTTGCCCTCAGCCGTTGCACAAGCCTTGATGGCATGGTGTTGAAAAGTAAATTGCGGGCCAACAGCCTGTTTACAGATAAGCGCATTGTCAAGTTTTCAGAAAACATTTCTTCCTCGCAAAAGCTGCAGGAAGAATTTCAAGAGGCCCGAAGGCAATACCAGCAAAAGATATTGCTTTCTACTTTTGATCTCCGGCTCGCTGTAAACCATGCCAGCGAATTAAAAGAATACCTGTTGCAAAACAATTCATCATTCAACACAGAAACCTTTTCGTGGATTGAGGAGTTGCAGGATAAGATAAATTCCATGCAGGAAACTGCCGTAAAATTTCATAGCTGGATAGCAGGACAATTTTTACAACCCCGGCCACCGGAAGAAAACACAGCCCTGATTGAAAGGGCCGCAAAGCTTCGCAGCATTTTATTACAGAAATTGGCGGGGCCGTTGTATTACTTGAAAAGTCTCCGGCTGTTACAGACAGCCGTCAACACGCAAAGGAGTTTAACGATTCGGCAAAAAACATTTTCGCCGAACTGTCTGCCACAAAACATTTGTTAACCGGCTTTTCCGGTAAGGTGGATACAGAAGCCTGGCATCATCGCCGTAAGAGTTTTGTGCTTCCCGCATTTTCAGTTAACGCATATGCCGGCGCCTCGCACCGCAAAAGCGACAGTCCGCATCCTGTCCTCCACCAGCAGTTAAGAAAGCTAAGGGATGGTATTTGTGAAAAGAAAGACCTTCCCATTTACCTTGTTGTTGGCGGCAATACGCTGGATGAAATGGCCCGCTACCTTCCGCAATCATTAACAGAACTACGGAGAATAAGCGGATTTGGCGATACAAAAATTGAACAGTATGGTCAGCCGTTTCTTGACGTTATTCTAAGCTATTGCAAAGAACACAACCTGGAGTCGCATATAGAAGAAAAAACACCAAAAAGAGAACGAAAGAAAAAAGTTAAAAGCGAACCAGCAAAAAAGAAAGGCGGTTCTCATGCTGAGAGTTTTCGGCAGCACAAAGAAGGCAAATCCATCTCAGAAATTGCAAAAGAAAGAAACCTTGCTGTTTCAACAATTGAAGGCCATCTTGCAAAGTTTGTTGCCAATGGCAGTATCAGCATTCATGATTTGATAAGCCGTGAAAAGTTTGTACTGATTGAGGCGGCTTTAAAAGATTTCGACGGAACCTCAACCGCCCCGGTAAAGGCAAAGTTGGGCGATGGGTTTAGTTTTGGAGAAATCAGGTTGGCGATGGCGGCGTTGGGAATTGAACAGCATCGTTCATCGGATTAATGTGAGAACCCCCTTACGCATCTCCTTTGGTTTTCCAATAATCTCAAACTCTGCAAACCAAACAAACACATTTCCGTCTGTTGGCTGGTCTTTAACCTTGCCATCCCATTTTCTGAAAGGGTCGGTTGCTGAAAACACCTCTTGTCCCCAGCGATTGTAAATTCTTATTTGGTAGTTTCGAAGAGATGCCAATCCGCCTACCGGACCAAATCCATCATTCCTGCCATCATTATTTGGTGTAAATCCGGAAGGAAAATAAATATCCGGACATGAAAAATCATTAACGATTTCGCCGGTGGCTTTTGCCGGACAAATATTTGTACCGGATACAGTAACCGTATAGAGGCCCGCCGATAAGTTATTGGCTGTTTGGTTATTCTGTGCCGGATTAGTATTCCAGCTATAATTCAGGGCTCCGGTTGCCCCGGTTACATTAGCCATTATCGAACCACCGGTGTTGGTCTGGCAATCAGCTGCCGATAACATGGTGGCGGTTACAGAAATAATAGTTACCTCGTCTGTTGTTGTTGAAGGCGCATTGCCCGGCCCGTTGACGGTTAGCTTAACAGTATATGCTCCTGGACTAGTATAGGTATGTGCCGGATTTTGTAATGACGATGTATTGTTTGTGCCCGATGCAGGGTCGCCAAAATCCCACTGAAAAGTTGTTGGACACAAAATAGATGTATTTGTAAATGAAACCTTTCCCGAATCGGCACAATTATATGTAAATGATGCCCGGTTCGGCGGGGCTTCTCCTATATAAATATCGTCTACCGCAACCCCATCATAACTATTGCAAATACTACCGGCTCCAAAGATGAAACGGAAAAGCACAGCTGGGCGATAAGCCAACCCCGGCATTATTGTTTGCGCAGTTAGCCACCCATTACTGCCGTTTCCGCCACGGCAACTTCCAGATGTAGGCTGTTTATTCCCCGACCAGCCTCTTCTTTCTGCTGTAAGCGGCGATAAATAGGTTACCGGGTCCTGATTAAACCAGTTCTTTTGCATGCAATCAGAATAGTTAGCAGGGCCAATCGTAATCCATGTGCTGCCATTGTCAATCGAATACTGAAAAGAGGCCCCATCGAACTGTTGCTCTGTTTCCCAGTTTATTTTAAAAGAAACAAAAGGATATTGAAGATTAGAAAAATCAAAACAAGGGCTCTGCAGCCACGAGGCCTCGCTGTTGGTATAAGAACTTCCGGCAAGTCCGCCGGTTGTCCAGCATTTTGTTCCCCCGCCTGCTGCATTGATAACGGGTTTTGCAGGTGCGCCCCAGGCCCAGTCGTTACCACTGCCTCCGGAAACCCATCCGCCATCAGAAATTTCAAACCCTTCGTTGTATGGAAAAATATTGATGCCGCCTGTACACTGGCCAAACACACCAGGTGCAGACATAAACAATATTGCCGCCAACATTAAAACACAGTTCTTCATCAATAGCATTTCAAACAGGACAGCAAATGTACAACAGCATTATGCCATATACATAAAAAGAAGTTGTGGAGAGTAAGCGAGTCAATAATTTTTCACATTTATCCTTATTAAACTTGTTTAATAAAACATAATTAATAACTTCAATTCAAACTTACGCTAACCCATTATGGACACAATCTCTTCGCCTGATTATACCACAATCAGCCGTCACGAATTTGCAGAAGTGCGGCAAAACAACATCAACGAACAAAAGGCTTTGTTTTCGCTGCGTCAATGGATGCCCGGCGAGGTTCTTGCCGATTTTTCGGCAGGAACTATTTCTTCTGAACCCACTTATCTTACGGTGCAAATTGATGATGATAAGCATATAACACTGCAACCCGAATTTCTGCAATACATCAATCATAGCTGTGAACCAAATGTGTTTTTTGACACTACGCTAATGCAATTGGTAGCATTAAGAGAGATTGGCAGCAACGAAGAGTTTGTTTTTTTCTATCCATCATCTGAATGGGATATGACACAATCTTTTCGTTGTCATTGCGGAAGCATGAATTGCATTGGAGAAATTAAAGGCGCCGCCCATTTATCCCGGGAACTGATACCGCAGTACCGGTTTACAGATTTTATTAAATCCAAACAGGCAAAAAGAAAAGCAAAAAAAGTGGCCTGACGTATGCGCAATTACCACAACTTTTTGAATCCTTATTTTATCTGGGTGCTTGCCCCGCACTTAGAAACTGAAGACCCAAACCTTCAATATTATTACGACTTTACACAAAGCATCAAAGAATACACAAAAGTTTTTGAAGAGTTGAAAGCTGAATGGAAATGGCAGCCGGTTGCCATAACTGATTACAAAACCGTTATTCAGCAAATTGCAAAAAGCACAAATGGAAAAATTCCGCTGGTGTTAAATCTTTGTGATGGTGATGAAGTGAATGGTGTCCCTGGCGTTTCCGTTATTCATGAACTGGAAAAAAACAACCTGGTATACACCGGCTCTGATGCCCATTTTTACAATATCACTACTTCTAAATTGCCCATGAAAAGGGCTTTTGATAATGCTGGTGTGGCTACCGCTTCGTGGATGGTGATTACAGATAATTATTCGCCAGCCGACAAGGTTGTTGACACAATCGGTTCTCCCATAATTATTAAGCCTGCGGTGTCCGGCGGAAGCATGGGTGTATCGGTAAAAAATGTGGTGAACACAGAAGAAGAGCTTTCTGAAAGGGTTGAAGAAATAAAAAAAGGTTATCGTGGCTGGAATTTACTGGCTGATGGATTGTTTGCAGAACAATTTATCACCGGGCCCGAATACACAACGTTTATTACCGGCTCTGCCGATGATGTGGCCAACTGCAAAGTATATGAACCGGTGGAAAGGGTGTTTCATCATTCATTACCTGATAAAGAAAAGTTTTTATCATTTGACCGCCTTTGGGAAATATATGAAGACGAAGCACCAATGCCCGCAAAACGAGAACTTCTATGAGTATAGGCCGGTTACCGGCAAAATCGTTTCTGAATTAAAACAACTAAGTCTTGACGCTTACAAAGCCTGCGGCGGAAAAGGATATACAAGGATTGACATCCGGCAGGATGCTGTAAGCGGGAAGCTGTATATGCTGGAAGCAAATGCCCAATGCGGATTAAGCGAAGACGAAAATTATACATCCATCGGCGCTATCATAAAAGCATCGGGAGTTTCTTTTACAGATGTAATTGCAGAAGTCCTGAAGGATGGAATAAGGAGAGCCTCTGCCGAACAGCATATAATCCAAAAAGAATCTGTTGTATTTAATGCCTGATTCGTTTTCTTTTTAATTGCCCCGAACTATCTTGCAGGTAATGAAAATATGTGTTCTTCAACCCGATTACAGTACCACCGGTGTGGATTATAAAAATTACGACCCGCCAAGGGATTTGTCTATATTAATCCCCGAACATGAAGTACACACCATTTTCTTAAACAAACTCACTGCCTATAGACAGCTTAAAGAACTAAGCAAACAGGGTTATGATGTTTTTGTAAACCTTTGTGAGGGGTATCTTGAATGGGAGGTTCCCAGTATTGATGTTATCTATACGTTAGAAATTCTAAACCTGCCCTTTACCGGCCCAACCACCAAACTGTACGACCCTCCAAAAGAGTTGATGAAGTACCTTGCCTTCTGCGAAGGAGTAAAAACGCCGGGTTATGTAATCGTTCGTTCTCTTGCCGATATTGATGAAGCGGTAAAACAGCTCTCATTCCCATTGTTTGTTAAGCCAGCCAAAGCTGGTGACAGTTTGGGTGTGGATGAACATTCGCTGGTACATAATAAAATTGAACTGCAGCAAAAATGCATCAGCATACTGGAAGAATATGGCCCGTTGCTGGTTGAAGAATATATTACCGGCAGAGAGTTTACCGTTTTGGTTGCTGCAAATACAGATGAGCACAGTTGCACCGTTTTCAGACCCATTGAATATGTTTTCCCCGAAGGAAAAGCGTTTAAAACATATTCATTAAAAACATCCGAGCTGCACCCGGATTGTAATGTGCCTTGTACAGATGAACGATTAGACAAACAACTCCGCTCTGCAACAGAGAAAATTTTCAAGGGCTTCAATGGCGTTGGTTATGCACGGCTAGACTTCAGGGTGAATAACAATGATGAAGTGTATTTTCTTGAAATTAACTTCACCTGTTCTGTTTTTTATAAAGATGGATATGAAGGCTCCGCTGATTATATATTGAAATTCGATGGTATTGGCCAGGCCGGATTTCTGCGCCACATGATTGCCGAAGGCATTGCCCGCCATGGGCGGAAGAAAAAGGCCTATTACATGAAAGGCAATTCCATTGCCGGTTATGGTATTTATGCAGGCCGTGATATAATACAGGGTGAAGTTGTTTTTAAAGGCGAGGGGCGTTCGCAACGCATCATTACCAAACGTTTTGTTGGAAGCAACTGGAATGAAGACGAGCAAATGCATTTCCGCCGCTACGCTTATCCCGTCAGCGATGAAGTGTTTATTCTCTGGGATGAAGACCCTGCGGAATGGGCCCCGCAAAATCATAGCTGTGAGCCAAACACCGTATTTGACGGGCTAAACGTAATGGCAATAAAAACATATCTAAGGGCCAGGAACTCACACTGGACTATGCTCACTTTCTAGACGAAAACATGGAACCATTTGATTGTCAATGCGGTTCTTCTATGTGCAGGGGAAAGATTTCGGGCCAGACTGGTAATTCGTTAAATTTGAGGGAACAAAGTTTGGGTCGGTTAAACGACTGACAAACGAAACAGTCTTACAACAACTCCATTAGGTTTTTAGAAAAAGCATGGTTCGTTTCAATACGAACCATGAAAATGATGATTAATCGTTAAAAGATGAACTATGTCCCGTTTTGCAATACTTAAACAAATAATGCTGCGGCATCGCTACAGGCTAGTGTTTACCTATCTCCTTTTTTCAGTTGAAATGATAGGCAATCTGTTGCGACCTTTCTTTCTGGGCCTTGCTATTAATGATCTGGTAAAAGGAAGCTACCAGGGCCTTTTTCTTTTATTGGCTGTTCATTTGGGCTGGTTGATAGTTGGTACTATTCGCCACCGGATGGATACCAGGACCTATTCTGCCATCTATTCTACGCTGGTTACAAAAATTCTTTCCCGCAGGTATAGCAAAAATGATATATCGAGACTGAGTGCCCATTCCAACCTGGCCAAAGAGTTTGTTGACTTTCTTGAATTTGATTTAGTGTATGTAATTGAGGCCGTTTTCAGCATTTTTGGGTCATTATTACTCCTTTTTTATTACGATTTTTATGTGGTGGTGGTTTGTTTGAGTATTTTATTGCCGGTAATAGCCCTCAGTTACCTGTATGGAAAACGCATGAACATGCTAAACAGGCAGAAAAATGATGAGCTGGAAAAACAGGTTGATATTATTTCCACCGGCAATAATCACCTCATTCATCAGCATTACGACAATCTTCGTAAATGGCAAATACGCATTAGCGACCAGGAGGCCTGGAACTTTGGATTGATGGAAATTTTGGTGATGGTGGTTATTGGTGCATCCTTATTAATTACAAATAAAATAGCCGGTACCGGTATTGAAGCCGGCAGCCTGATTGGTATTTATAGTTATATACAGCGTTTTGTTTCTGGCCTTGATACCATTCCTTATACCGTTCAACGCCTGTCCTCGCTGAGTGATATTACAAGAAGAATCAAGCTACAGGAAGAGGATTTAATTAATCCACCTTTAGAAGAAGTGGCCTGATTCATTTTCTTATATAACAAAATTGCCGGCTACTGGTAGCCGGCAATTTTAGTTGGTTTAGAGTGACAATTAATCTAAAACCTCAAGCACTTTTCTTCCACCGTCCTCAAGTGCCTTTGCGGTAGCATCATTTATTTTTCCTTCATATTTTCCTTCGGCCTTTTGCTGCGTCTTTATACTTCCGTCTGACAGGGTGGTTAATTTCATATTCGCCTCAATATTGAAAGAAGACACTGCGTTGGGGTCAGCATTTTTAATTGCCTTTAAAATACTGCCTACTTTTCCTGCCTGTTTTATTTTTGTTAGCTGTGTATTGAGCAGGTATTCACATTTTAAAGATTTTGCTTCATCGGCAGATGATACGGCAACTGCCTCAATATTACCCGATGTAAAAACACCAGCCAGCCCCTGTTGCAAATCTGCTGTATTCACCTGTTCGTCGCCTGCGGGCTGTAATACCCCTACCCTGATATGACCCGCCTGTTTTTGATCGGGAAAAGCAGGATTGTTCTCATTGTTCTTTGCCTTATTCTTCATTCCCTTCATCATATCACCAATATCAAACTTGTCTTGTAGTTCTTCCTCGCTCTTTGCTTCAGTATAACCCAGCGGAATCTCAAAAAGCATAGAATCCAGTTTGGCGGTGGAAAACTCCAGCGTTTCAAGCGATGTTTCCATTTCGCTTTTTTGAGCCTGGCCGCCACCAAATTTCATAATAGTGGTTTGCATCAGCGGAAAACCAAGCTTCCCCTTACCGCTTTTTTTGCTTACAAAACTGTCGATACATTCGGGTTGTTTTTTTTCAGGCTCCTCATTCATACCCTTTTCTTGAGGCCTCTGCATCATTTTATCAGGCCTGGCGTTTACCGGACAGTTAAATTCGGGTAAATCAATATACCAGCCGTCTGTCTTAATCATAAAACTGTCTTTCATCGTGCAGGCATTGGCAGAGGGCTTCATTTTCATGGTGGTCCACACATGCCTTGCTGTAAAACCGTACATCTTTTTTCTTTCACCCGTATCGGTTATGTTGTTGTACATATAAATGATGCCACCCTTTTTAATATTTGCTTTTTCTTTCGGTAGTTTATTTAGTTGGGGCTGATTTTTGGTTTTAGGAAGCGGACTCAGCTTTTCTTCCTCCTGCATCATTTCAACCGTTTCTTTCGAGAACGGCTCTATGTAATACAACTTCTTTTTGTCGTTGATGTAAATGGTGCGTTGCAAATCGCATTGTTCAATGGTGATTGGCTGGGCAGGCATACCCATCATTCCGGCACTCTCTGTTCTTTTGCGCATTCCTTTTACATAGATGGTGGATTCACTTTTCATCCCCATCATATTGTTTACCTGGCGTAGTTTGTATTGCTGTGCAGAAGATTCGGTTGTTGTGCAAATGAGAAATAAAGACGCAGCAACCAGAAGTATGAAGCTCTTTTTCATAGCTAAATTTTTACCTTTTTGTAAATGGTTAATACAATAAAGGTAGCCATAAAGTATTTGAAAAGTTTTGTTACACTATTGATATTATCGTCCCATAAACACCATCAATATCTGCACGTCGCTGGGGTTAATGCCTGAGATGCGGCTGGCCTGTCCCAATGTGCGGGGTTTGGTGCGGGTTAATTTTTCACGAGCCTCGTTGCCGAGTGAGGCAATTTTTTTGTAATCGAAGTTTTCGGGTATTTCAAGGTCTTCAAGCTGGCTCATGCGTTGCACCAATTCTTTCTCCTTTTCAATATACACATCATACTTAACCTGAATGGCCGCCTGCTCTATTGCTTCAGCAGTAAATGGCTTAAGTGCTTCTTTCAATTTAGGTAAGGCATTCGCCAGTTCGTTCAGTTCAACCATCGGTCGCAGTAAAATTTTTTCAGCCCGTTGTTTTTCAGAAATCCGGGAAGAATTTATTCCATCGAACCATCCGTTTATCTCTTCCGGCTCAACCGTCATGTCTTTCAGAATTGCTTTTATTTTTTCAACCGATTCTTTTTTAACAGCTACCCGGTCCATTCTCTCCTGCGAGGCGAGGCCTAGTTTGTAGCTCAGTTCGGTCAGGCGTAAGTCTGCATTGTCCTGGCGCAGCAATGTCCTGAATTCTGCCCTTGATGTAAACATCCGGTAAGGCTCCTGTGTGCCTTTACTGATTAAATCATCAATCAACACCCCGATGTAAGCATCACTTCTTTTTAATATAACGGGACTGAGTAAACGAGATTTTTGATGGGCATTAATTCCCGCTATGAGTCCCTGGCAGGCCGCCTCTTC
Organism: Chitinophagaceae bacterium; assembly: GCA_016719815.1. GTDB lineage: Bacteria > Bacteroidota > Bacteroidia > Chitinophagales > Chitinophagaceae > JJ008. Next base: position 180,055 of record JADJYK010000025.1, read on the forward strand.
GTAGCCGGTTGTGCCGTTAATTTGTCCGGCAAAAAAGAGATTTTGCAACAGCTTCGTCTCCAGAGAATAATCAAGCTGTGTTGGAGGGAAAAAATCATACTCTATTGCATAGCCCGGACGAAACATTCTTACATTTTCAAAACCGGCAATACTACGAAGTGCTTCGTATTGCGTTTCTTCCGGCAACGAGGTCGAAAAACCATTCAGGTATATTTCTACCGTATTCCATCCCTCGGGCTCAACAAATAGCTGGTGGCGGTCTCTTTCTGCAAAGCGGTTTATCTTATCTTCAATACTTGGACAATATCTGGGGCCCACCCCATCAATCCTTCCGGCAAACATGGGGCTGCGGTCAAAGCCTGTTTTTAGAACATCATGCACCTTTTGGCTGGTATAGGCAATCCAGCAACTTCTTTGCTCCTTAGGCTTCTCCGTCTCAAGAAAAGAAAAGCCCGAAATCTCCTCGTCACCAGGCTGTTCCTCCATTTTTGAGTAATCAAGGCTGCGGCCGTCAATCCTGGGTGGAGTACCCGTTTTAAGCCTGTCACTTTCAAAACCAAGAGAAACAAGCTGTTCGGTAATGCCCGTGGCAGCCTTCTCGGCAATTCTGCCTCCACCAAACTGTTTTTCGCCAATATGAACAATGCCGTTTAAAAAAGTTCCATTTGTAAGCACAACAGATTTTGCCCTAATCTCATGTCCCATACCTGTAATTACCCCAACACACCGTCCACCCTCCACCTTCAACTCCACCACCATGTCCTGATAAAACTCCAGGTTCTTGGGTTTTTCCAACATTTCCCTCCACTTCAAGTGACACAGCATCCTCTCGTTTTGTGCCCTTGGGCTCCACATGGCCGGCCCCTTACTCCTGTTCAACATTCGAAACTGTATTGTAGACAGATCCGTAACAATTCCAGAATAACCACCCATAGCATCTATTTCTCTCACAATCTGTCCCTTAGCAATACCTCCCATAGCAGGATTGCAACTCATTTGGGCAATGGTCTGCATATTCATGGTTATCAAAAGTGTTTTTGAGCCAAGATTTGCGGCTGCAGCCGCCGCTTCGCATCCGGCATGACCGGCGCCAACAACTATTACTTCATATTCAGGAAACATGGGTGCAAAGGTAAGGCGTGGTTGGCTCAGAACGGCATCATCAAAAGAATAGGGCTGGGGTTTCACGGGAAACGGGTGAGGCTGTTTCGGACCGAAACGTTTCACGGGAAACGTTCCATAAAATATTGATTCATATAAAGATTCTCCATTTTTCTCATATTCTGCTCTTGCTCTTCCCCTTTGTCGCCGTGCCCGCACAAATGCAACACACCATGAAACATTACCCGATGAAGCTCAGACTTGAAAGAAACCCGAAGCTCTTCCGCATTATCCCTAACCCTATCAATGCTGATATATATTTCGGCCTCAATAGGCCCACCGACAGAAAGTTCAAATGTGATGATATCGGTCAAAAAATTATGCTGCAAAAATTGCCGGTTAATTTCCAACAACCGCTTATCTGAACAAAAAATATAGTTCAGTGAGGCAAGTTGCCTTTTGTGCCGGCTAAAAATTCTCGCAATAAACCGTTTGAGCTGGGTACGGTTGGCCAGACTAAAATCTCTCTTTTCGAAGAAGAAGCAAACTTTTGGTTGTGAAGACATAATTTCAAATCTCGTAAAGAAAAAGCAACTAACAAAGGTTAGATTTGTCTTTTAAAACAATTGAATGACCGTCAGGCTATCAGAACTAAAACCCGGGCAAGAAGGTGTAATTAGAGAATTTGAAGACAACGATATCTTTCTTAAGCTAATGGAAATGGGTTGTGTACCGGGAGAAAAAGTTCTCCTGGAGCAAATTGCACCACTCGGCGACCCAATATCAATACTAGTGTCTGGCTATCATCTCAGCCTTCGTCTAAATGAAGCCGACCACATTATCGTAGACCTAATCAACTGAATATCAATATATTAAAATGAAAATAGGGTTATACTTTGGCTCCTTTAATCCAATTCATATTGCACACCTGATTGTAGCTAATCACATTATAAACGAATCGGAAATAGAGAAAATCTGGTTTGTTGTTTCGCCTCACAATCCGTTTAAACATGAACAATCCCTCCTGAATGAATATCACAGGCTGCACCTTGTTAACCTGGCCATCGAGGGAGACCCTCGTTTTAAAGCAACCGATATCGAATTTTCCCTGCCAAAACCCTCGTACACGGTTAATACACTGGCTTATCTTTCTGAAAAATATCCCGAACATGCGTTCTTTATTATTATGGGCAGCGACAGTTTTCAAAATTTGCATAAATGGAAAAATGCCGATGTAATTATCCGCAACTACCCATTATATGTGTACCGCAGGCCGGGGTTTGAAATAAACAACACGATCGGGACCCGCTTGCACATACTTGATGCTCCGTTACTGGAACTATCTGCTACGTATATACGCAAATGCATTTCAGAAGGGAAATCCATTCACTATATTGTGCCGGAATCAGTCCGGGAAGAAATTGAACGGGGTGGCTATTACAAAAAATAACCAAGCAGCAAACAAACCGCAACAATAAACGGTGAGGCAATCTTCGTAAAATTGAGCAAAAGAAAAGTTCCTGCAATTACCCCCAGATTAACGAAGCTTATAGTCTTAAGGCCAATCACAGAAATGTCTTTCATTATATAAAAAGTGGAGGCCACCATTATACCCACCACGACAGCATTAATTCCCTCAAGAGAACGATACACAACTGCATATTTTTTCAGGTTGTGCCAGATAGGATAAAAAAAGAGAACCAATAATGCGCTGGGTAAAAAAATTGCAAGGGTTCCTATAAAACACCCCAGCAACTGCCACATGCTTCTTTCTTCCGGCGTACCGCCCATATCCTTTAATGCAAGTCCGCCCGTAAAAGCAGCAATAGAAAAAACGGGGCCGGGGACAGCCCTTACAAGACCCATTCCTGTATATAACTTGTCTTCGTCTATTTGAATAACATTTGGATCTTTTTCCTTTATGTTTTCCGGACGAACACTCCATTGTTCATACATCATCGGCATAAGCACCTGTCCTCCGCCAAAAACAAAGCTTCCCATGCGGTAGGTGTTCTCAAAAAGGTGAACGGGTTTGCGGTTTTGCCACTCTTCCTTTTTTGCAATGGCACTTAAAAACCCCGCTACTATAAAAATTATTCCAAACAACCAGAAGTTCCACCACTTAATTTTCTGTGGTTTTGTTCTACTTGTGGAATACGCTTATGGCTGAAATTGGTTGCAATTCCCGCTGCCACTATCAACGCTGGTATTACCCAGGGATGTCCAAAAAAGATATATGTAAAAGCCGCCCCAACGAAAAGAATAATGTAAGTAATGGTATTCCTGATTGCATACGGAAAAGTAATTACCGTTGCGTATACCAAAAATCCGGCTGCCATGGGTGGAATAAACTTAAATATATCTGTACCCAATTGTTTCTTGTCAATATATTGCAATAAAAACGAAAGGGCTCCCATAAAAATACTTGCTGGCAAAATCCAGACAATTAGAGTGAGAATTGCTAATGACACACCACCCCTCTTATATCCAATAAGGGTTAGTGTTTGTGTGGAAGAGGCGCCTGGCATCAGCTGACAGAAGGCGTTATATTCCATCAATTCCTTTTCGGTAACATAGGGCCGTTTGTTCACAAAGGTTTTCATCATCATGCCGATGTGGGCCTGTGGCCCGCCAAAGGCTGATATACTGTGAAAAAACACAGCCCGAAGAAACGGAAAATGACGCAATAGCATTGGTGGCTTAAATATAAAAAATAGATGAAGAAGAAGATAATAAAATTAATCCTTTCTCGTAATTTGTTCCGCACCTCCCCGAGAAAGCGATTAAGCGCTCATCATGAAAATAAATGTTCTCGGTGGGCTGCTTTGTTTTTGCCTGCTATCGCACTCGCAAAAAACAGACAAGCGGCTAACGGCAATAATTAAAACCTCCATTGCCGGTTTTAATGGGAATATCGGCATTTATGTGAAAAACATACGTACCGGTAAAACTGTTACCATAAACGCAGACACAATTTTTTCTACTGCGAGTATTGTAAAGGTTCCCATTTTGATTGGCATAATGAATCGCATAAACAACAAAGAGCTGGACTATGATTCTTCACTTATTTATAAAGACTCTTTGTTATATGCAGGATCAGACATTCTCGGTTCATTTAAGAACGATGAAAAGATTGCTTTGAAAAAAATAATACTACTGATGCTAACCACCAGCGACAATACAGCAAGCCTCTGGCTTCAAAGTGTAGCCGGCTCTGGTTCCAGGATAAATGAAATAATGGACAGCCTTGGGTTAAAAAACACAAAAGTAAACTCAAGAACTCCGGGCCGGGAGGCTAACAGGACCAAATACGGCTGGGGCCAAACCACACCCCGTGAAATGGCAACGCTGTTTGAAAAGATATACAACAACGAGGTTTTTTCTGCAACGTCATGCGAAAGAATGATGCGCTGTCTTGGCCGAAACTTCTGGGACGAAGAAGCGCTTTCACAAATACCTCCTACGGTTGAGGTTTTTAGCAAAAATGGGGCGGTAAACTCATCGAGAAGCGAAGTTTTGCTGGTGAATGCCGCCCGAAACCCATATATACTTTCCGTCTTTACTCAAAATAACAAAGACATAAGCTGGACAGAAAATAATGAGGCCTGGGTTTTGACCAGAAAAATTTCAAAATTACTTTGGAGGTATTTTAACAAATAAGAAGAAGGCTCATTTCAGCAACTGATACACCAACAGGCTTAATAAATAGGCCAGCCCGGTCATATAAACTAATTGAACGATTGGCCATTTCCAGCTACGGGTTTCCTTTTTTACAATCACCAGAGTGCTCATGCACTGCATGGCAAAAACATAAAATATAAGCAGCGATAGCCCTGCTGCAAGGGTAAAGACGGGCTTGCCATCGGGGCGTACCGCACCTTTCATTTTTTCCTTGAGCAACAATCCGCCCCCATCATCACCTTCTACACTATATAACGTTGCCATGGTGCCAACAAAAACTTCCCGGGCGGCAAATGAGGTAATTAAAGCAATGCCTATTTTCCAGTCATAGCCAAGCGGCTTTATAGCCGGTTCAATTGTTTTGCCCAGAATTCCCGCATAGGATGACTCCAGTTTTTTTGCTTTCATTTCCCGTGTTAATTCTGTACTCTTTTCTGGCTGCAGGGAAATTTTCTGCTCGTATTCATGAGAAATTTTATGAATTGCATTTCCGGGACTGAAAGAAGAAAGAGCCCACAGCACAAGACTTATAACCATAATAATCTTGCCGGCATCAAAAACAAAAATTTTTGCCTTATTTATCATCGTGGGTAAAATATTATTCCACCTGGGCGAACGGTATGTTGGCAGCTCCAGAATGAAAAACTTTTCTCCTTAATTTTTATAAACCACTTTGAAACATAAGAAACAATCAGCGCAGAAATGAGTCCAACCAAATAAAGCCCCATCATCACCAATCCCTGAATACTTAAAAACCCCAGCAGGTATGTATTGGGAATAACCAGTGCTATTAATATGGTATAAACAGGCAGCCTTGCAGAACAACTCATTAGCGGGGTAACAAGTATGGTCAGCAGCCGTTCTTTTCTATTTTCAATATTGCGGGCACTCATTATGGCGGGCACCGCACAGGCAAATCCGCTAATCATGGGCATCACACTTTTCCCGTTCAGCCCCACTTTCCGCATCAGCTTATCTGAAAGAAAACTTATACGGGCCATGTAACCCGTATCTTCCAGCAGGGTAATTAACCCAAACAGTATCATTATCTGCGGGACAAACACAAGTATGCCACTGAGGCCGGCAATAACACCGTTAATTAACAAATCTGTCCACCGGGTATCGGGCAATGAGGCCGACAGCGTTTCGCTCAGTTTTGCAAACCCCAGCTCAATCCAGTCCATTGGGTGCTGTGCCAACCAAAAAACACTCTGAAAGAGTAAAAACAAAACGGCAAGTAAAATTAAATAACCCCATTTGCGATGAAGCAGTGTGTTGTCCAGCCTTTCTGTAAAAAGCGACTTTTGCAACGGGTCGGGTTCCGCAACAGACTGCTGCATAATATGCCTGATGCGACTGTAGCGTTGCAGTATTTCTTCGGCCTGTGTTTTTGTTGGGTTAAATTTATTCGCAATCTCAATATTTTCAATCGTATCCTGCATGGTTGCCTCCAAAGCAAAGGACTCGTGGTTGATGAGGTAATGGATTGCTTTGTAATCGCTGAAAGCCGGAAAATGCTTTTTTATTTCTTCAATAGCCGGCCCGGCCAGTTGTTTATTGTCAATAAAATCCCTGGCGGGCATCCGGTATGCCTGCTGGGCTGTGAGCGAAATGGCTTTTTTCAACTCTCCAATCCCTTTGTTTGTCCGTGGGTTTACGGCCACAACGGGTACGCCGAGCTCTCTTTCCAGTGCAGCAATGTCAATTTTAATTCCCTTCCGTTTTGCGATATCCATCATGGTAAGGGCAATTACCATCGGCGTTTTTAAATCTATTATCTGAGTGCAGAACAAAAGATTTCTTTTCAGGTTGCTGGCGTCGGCAACGGCAACAACCAGGTCGGCCGAAATTTCCTTATCCTCACTTATCAGCACCTTATAACTCACCCATTCGTCAAGCCGCTTTGGGTACAGGCTATAACTTCCCGGAAGGTCAATAACTTCTGCCTCCATATTGCCAAGAGATGTGGTTCCGGTTTTTTTGTCAACCGTAACGCCGGGAAAATTACCCACCTGCTGGTTCAGCCCGGTCAGGGAATTGAACAAAGAAGTCTTTCCGCTGTTAGGATTTCCTACAAGGGCGATATGTAATTTTTTGTTTTCCACCGGTTTGAGGGTCTGCAAAAGTAGATTGGGGCGGGCAAACCACCTTACGAAATACGGTTTTTGGGTTACGGATGCAGGAAACTATAGTCCACACCAATACCTTTGCACCATTAAATTAATACATTCATTATGTTTTTTCGGATTACAAAGAGTTTGGTCATCGTGTTGGCGCTGGCGGCTTGTTCTGCTCCAAAGAAAATGGCAAAGACAGATACCGGTACAACCGACAGCCTGAAAGCACACATTAATTACCTGGCTGACGATAAACTGGAGGGGCGACGCACCGGTACTGCCGGCGAGTTGCTGGCCTCACAATACATAAGCAGCAAGTTTTTGTCGATTGGTTTATTACCAAAGGGCAGCAGTGGTTATGTGCAGCCGTTTGAAGTAAACGAAGGAAAAATAATTGGCCCGGGAACAAAGTTTTCATTTGACGGAGAACATTTAACCGCAGGTGCCGACTTTTTTCCGTTTCCCTATAGCGCTAATGTCAAAATGGAGGCTATGCCTTCCATTGCCGTGCAGGAAGCCGACATGCCCTGGTTTTTTGACCTGAAAGATGTGCTTGAAGAAAACAAAAGCAACCCTCATTTCGATTTGAAGGACTACATCCGCACCAATGCAAAAAAGGCAAAAGACAAAGGGGCTTCTGCGGTTATTCTTTATAACACATCAGCAGCAGATGACAAGCTTGCTTTTGACGGTAAAGACAGAACCGAAATGCTTTCGATCCCGGTTATTTATTTAAAGAAAGAAATAGCGGGCAAATATTTAAGCGACCCGTCTTCTACAATCAAAATATTTCTTTCAGTTGATGTTACTGAGAAAAAAAGAACCGGAGCCAACGTAGTTGGATATATTCATAACGGAGCCGCCAATACCGTAATACTTGGCGCCCATTTCGATCATCTTGGCTACGGCGAAGACGGAAACTCCCGAAATACATCAAAAGTACCGGCCATACATAACGGAGCAGATGATAACGCCAGCGGCACTGCTGCGCTGATTGAACTGGCAAGAAAACTTAAGGCTTCAAAAGCGAAAAATAACAACTACCTGTTTATTGCCTTTTCAGGAGAAGAACTGGGCCTCTATGGTTCTAAATATTTTACCGAACACCCAACTATAGATTTAAAAACCGCCAACTATATGATTAATATGGATATGGTGGGCAGATTAAACGACAGCACTAAAACATTAACCATTGGCGGCTATGGTACGTCGCCTGGCTGGCCTGTTTTCAGTCCAACAGCGTATCGTATGCCTAACGATAATAAAATAATGCCAACGCTTAACATAAAAATTGACAGCAGCGGCACCGGCCCCAGCGACCATACTTCTTTTTTACAGAAAAGATATTCCGGTGTTATTTTATTTTACCGGGCTGCACACCGATTACCACACCCCAAATGATGATGCCGATAAGATAAACTATGAAGGCATCGTAAAAATTCTTGACAACATAACCGGTGTTATTACTTCACTCAACGAAAGCCCGAAGCTGGTATTTACAAAAACAAGAGAGGCGCAAACCACCACGTCGGCACGGTTCAGTGTGTCAATGGGTATAATGCCAGATTATACTTTTTCAGGCAACGGCGTAAAGGCTGATGGCGTAAGCGAGGGCAAGCCGGCACAAAAAGCCGGATTAAAAGCCGGCGACATTATTCAGCAACTGGGCGATTATACTGTTTCTTCAATGGAAAGTTACATGCAGGCTTTAGGAAAATTTAAAAAAGGTGATAAAGCAAAAGTGAAATATAAAAGAGGTAATGAGGTGCTGGAAACAATAGTAGAGTTTTGATGATAGAACACGGATAACGCCGATGTAACGGATTATAATAGATTATTCAACCTTTACTATGAATCTCATATATCAGGAATTAACGGATATTATTCTAAGGTGTTTTTATACGGTATATAATCGTCTTGGCTATGGCTTTTTAGAAAAAGTATATGAAAATGCCATGTTGCCTGAACTTCGCAAGAATGAATTATACTGTGAAAAACAAGTTCCTGTAAAAGTGGTTTATGACGAGGTTATAGTCGGTGATTAGTATGCAGATATTGTTGTTGAAAACCATGTGATAATTGAACTAAAGGCCTCAGCGGTGCTGGCCGAATAACATGAGTTACAGCTTTTAAACTGTTTAAAGGCTACAGATAAAGAAATTGGACTGTTGTTAAACTTTGGAAAAATGCCGACTTTTAGAAGGAAGATATTTACTAACGACAAAAAATCTGTTTAACGCTGTCTTATCTGTGTCATCTGTGTTCCATAGTATATGAAAATGGTTCTCGACAATAAGGAACTGACCGAAGGGTTTTTTGAAGACACCCGCCTGCTTGGTATTATGGCCCCGCTTAAAGATTACCAGTTTTGCTGGCACCTGAATACAAGCATGGGGTTAAACTTCAGGCAGAACAATGAAATAGAAATGAAGCTTGTAAAGAAAAAGAGGAGCTACTTCTTTTCGGTATATGAGTACAGGGAGCCGACCCGGTTTTTATCGCACTATCTTTACAACAACCAGTTTGATGGCGAGTATTTATTGCCGGAATTTAAGCATCTTGATTTTTTGTGGCTGATGAAAGGCGATGCCGTAAGTGACGGGGCGCTGCAGGAAACCATACAAATAATAAAAGCCTTAAACAGCGTACAATTAGTGGTGGAGCTGACGAACGAAAAAATAAAAAACAAAGAACACCTCGTCTTTTAAAACTATTTCCATGTGGCAGGAAAGAGAAAATAAGTTGTATAAAAAATTTGTGTTCCGCAACTTCAGCGAGGCCTTTGCTTTTATGACAAGAGTAGCCCTTGAAGCCGAAAAAATGAATCATCACCCGCTGTGGACAAACGTATGGAACACGGTGGAAATTTGGCTGAGCACACACGATGCAGGCGATATTGTAACAGACAGGGATAAAGAACTGGCTCAAAAAATAGATAATTTAAATACTTCCCTTTAGGGGAAGCGGGTATGCCCTTAGCCACTACCATATTAATGATTCGTCCGGCTGCTTTTGGATATAATGAAGAAACAGCTGCCAATAATTTTTTTCAAAATAATAGCGGAGCCAACCGTAAAGAGCTGCAGCAAAAAGCAATTGCCGAATTTGACAACATGGTACAGTTGCTGCGCAACAATGATGTGGATGTGCTGGTGGTTGACGACACGGCCGTTCCGCCCAAGCCCGATGCTATCTTTCCCAACAACTGGCTAAGCACCTCACCCGAAGGAAAGGTGATTATTTACCCGATGTATTCTTCCGCCCGCCGCAACGAAAAAAGAGATGATATAATTGAGCTGCTCACAAAAAACTTTGAAACAAAAGATGTGCAGGACTGGGGTGAATACGAAGCAGAAGACCGCTACCTTGAGGGAACGGGCAGCATGATAATTGACCACGACAATAAACTGATATACGCCTGCCTGAGCGAAAGAACCAACACGGTGGTATTAGAAAAATTTGCCTCGGCCAATGGCTACCAGGCAATTGTTTTCCTGGCAACCGACAAGAGCGGCAACCACATTTATCATACCAACGTAATGATGGCGCTGGGAGAAAAATTGTGTGTCCTTTGTGAAGAGTCTATTGAAGAAGAATGGGAACTCATTGCCGTACGGCAGCTGCTCGACAGCACCGGCCATACCATTGTTGCAATTACAAGAGAGCAGATGCACCGGTTTGCCGGCAATATGCTGGAGTTAAAAAACAAAAAAGGTGAACACCTGTTAATACTCAGCCAGGCTGCTTATAATAGCCTGCGCCCCGAACAAAAACAAAAGATTGAAAGTTTTGCGAGGTTGCTGCCCGTTGCAATACCCACCATTGAACAAACCGGCGGCGGCAGCGTTCGCTGTATGATGGCCGAGATCTTTTTAGAAAAAAGGGAGTGACTGAATCAGCCAAAAAAGATATCGTAGCTGTACCTTAAAATCATAAGGGAAACAATTACAAGAAATACATTCCTGATAAAAGCATTTCCCCTCCTTATAGCTGTGCGGCTGCCAAGAATACTGCCGGCCACATTACCCACGGCCATTAAAATGGCTATCAGCAACAGATAGTTTCCCTGGCGGATAAACACAAAAAGGGCTGCAATATTTGTCATGCAGTTTAATATTTTGGCATAGGCCGATGCAGTTACAAACTCATAACCCAGTAATACCACAAAGCCCAGTACAAAAAAACTGCCCGTACCCGGACCGAAGAACCCATCATAAAAACCAACCGCCAAACCAATGAGTGAGCCGAAAATAATTTTCCTGTTCAGGGATAATTGCTTTGTTTGTACCGACCCAAGATCTTTTTTAAAATAGGTATAAACAGCAATCAAAACCAGTATCACCAGTATTACCGGTTTTAATGCTTTTACATTAATAGCACTAACCGCCCTGGCTCCTGCATAAGAAGAGGCCAGTGCACACAGCGAAACAACCGCCAGCAACAGGAATTCAAACTTTACCCGCCGGGCATACTGAAAGGCCGCAACGGCTGTACCGGACAGGGCAGAAATTTTATTGGTACCAAATAACGTGGGCAGGGGCGTGTTGGGAAAACTGATCAGCATTGCCGGTAGCTGTATGAGCCCGCCGCCGCCCACCACCGAATCAATAAAGCCTGCAGTAAAAGCCAACACAAAAAGTACCAGCAACGTTAATGCAGAATAATTATGCAGCAGATCTAAAAAGTTCATTAAACAAACAGTGTTACGGCGTACGGTTGATGGTTGATATGCAAAACCTGCTTATTGTTTTAATTTTTTCCTGTTCGCCTTTTTCTTCGGCGACAGCTCCCCATTGTCTTTAATGCCCCCCGCAGGATTTAATTTGTCAAGCACTTTTTGCAGCCGCTCTTTTGCGGCAATTGCATCGGTGTTTTTTGTATCGGCCGGCACAGGTATTTCTTCAAACGGGGCCTTGCTCATATCAAACAGTTCGCCCGATTCGTTAAGCTTCCAGTTGGGTTCCCGCACATACCACTTGCTGCCCAGCTGGTTGTAAATCCAGTTTCGGTGTGCTGCCTTTTTTCCTTTTAGCTCGGGTAAAAAGCTGTGCCCGTCAATTACACTGTCGGTTGATTGTATGCCCGCCATGTTCATAAACGTGGCCAGGAAATCGCTGGCATCAATCATCATGTCCGATGTTTTGCCTTGGGGGTTACTGTTTTCCAGTTGGCAATCAGTGGCACAAGCCCGCCGCCCTCCTGCATGGTGGCTTTGTTGCCCACAATTCTTTTCCCGTTTATCGTTGAACTGTCGGCCCAGAATTTTGCTGTGCCATTATCGCCGGTAAATATCACCAGTGTCTTTTCGCTTAGTTGCAAACTGTCGAGGGCGGTCATCAGTTTACCTACTAATTTATCCATGTAAGCCACATTGTCTGCATAGAGAGTATAGTTGTTGGCTCCCGGCTTACTGTCGGGTGTGGGCAGTATGGGGCCGTGCAGGTGCGACAGCGAATAATACAGGAAGAACGGCTTGCTTTTGTTTTGCGAAATAAAATCAACAGCGTAGTGATGCATAATATCCGGAATGTACTCGTAGTCCTTCACCACCAGCGGTGTGCCGTTGTGCATTAATTGTTTTCCCTGCACCTGTGTGTTCCAGTAGATGCCGCTGCCTTTGTAAACGAGGGTATAATCAAACCCGAAGGCGGATGGGGTAAGGGGCAACTGTCCCCACTTGCCGATGGAGGCGGATGTGTATCCGGCCTTTTTTAACACAGCAGGAATCATGGTTTCCACCTGCGGCGACATTTTACCGGTGCTTACCTGGTTGGAGGCACCGGTGCGGAAAGCATAGCGGCCCGTGAGTATGAGTGCACGGGAGGGGCCGCATAGTGCTGCGGTGTAACAATGGTTAAATGTTATACCCGTATTGGCCAGCTTGTCTATATGGGGTGTTTTATAATTGTCGGCACCGTAGGCGCCAATGTCTCCAATGCCGCAGTCATCGGCGAGAATGAAAATGATGTTGGGTTTCTTTTGGGCAAACAGCGGGCTGGTGTTGTATGCTGCATACAGCAGCGATAGCAGTAAAATCTTTTTCATGATACCTGTGGGTTTAGTATTCACAGGACAGGTAATGGAGTGCTAAGGTAGTTCTTTTGATACCGTTCTTATGTCCCCGCTTTGTGCGGGGCAGGCTTTGATACAAAAGAACCCTGCCTGACGGCAGGCATGGCGCTGGGCGGTCGTTGACCGGTGCTATATATAATTATACGCTGCCGCTGATTTGGCTGGCGAGTTGCTGAAGCTGTTTAAATGGTATGGTGGAGAGGGTTTCTTTTACGTTGGGTGTAGTGCCGGTGTGGCGGAGGTTGTGCAGCGGGTGATCGTCTGGCAGGGGGTGGCTGGCGGCGGGTGTATAGACGAGGATGTCGTTGGGCTCGCAGATGAGGACACGGCAAATGAGCTCGACATGGTCTAAGCGGAAGACTCTTGCCCCTCTGCTGAGGATGCGGTGGGCGGTGTGCCTGGCGATGCCTGCTTTTACCAGAAATGTGTAGGGATTGTCGATGCTGCGGGCCTTAAATACGGGGGCTAAGTTGAATGATAACATAGATAAGGGGTTTATGGTTAAAAAGATGGTGCTAAAAATAGAAACAAAACCGCTAAAAGGTGAAACAACTGTGAAAAAAGTTGAAACAAACATGAGAAAAATTAGAACAACTACGCTAAAAGATAAAACAACCCAGCGAAAAGATGAAACGACATTGAACAAACCTGAAAGTAAGTGAGCAGAACTTAAAACTACTATGAGAAAAGTTAAAACAAATCCGACAAAAGGTGAAACAAGGGTGCTAAAAGGTGAAACTAACCTGCTAAAAACTGAAACTGTAGTGAGAAAAGGTGCACATGAGGTGGTGAATGGGGCAAGGCCGGTATGCGGTGCGACAGAGAGCTGATTGATGCACTGTGTTTGCGCCCAGGAAAGAAAATACCGTAGTAGTACGGTAGGTTTTTTAACGGATAGGTAATAAATTGCATGGGTGAGATTGGGTTTGTGGTGAAAAAGGGTAAGTACACCGTATTGGCGCCGGTTGTATTTGCGAAAGTTTTTACTGCCAAACAATTTTTTTAAACTATTATAAACCAGCGTATAAAGAAAAAAAGCGAAAGTTTATGACCTGAAAAACTTTCGCATAT
>JADJYK010000026.1 GCA_016719815.1 Chitinophagaceae bacterium
TGTGTGCCCTGCGAAGGTACAATAATGATGAGAGTAGGCCTCTCACTGACGATGACGGACATAGTCAGTAAACCCCTCAAAGATGCTGGCGAGGCAACGAGCTGGTGTTAAGCGTTTGAGTAAAGCTCATTGGAAACAATGGTGCAGGTAAGTATGCGGGAGATGAATACGGATGAACCGCTGGTTGAAGCTTCGATAGTTGGTAATACGTTGTCAGAAGGGATGAGTTACATGGGATTCCCGAAAAGCATAGCGGCAGTAAACCGGTGCTGGCTATGTGGCAACCGGAGTAAAGGCGGCATGACCCGGATACAGGCGTTATTGTGCAACAGGGGAGAGCCTGCTGCTGCGGGAAAGAAAACTCAAGGTGGTATCACCATCAAGATGATTATTGATGTAGCGGCAGGCAGTCAGACCAGTTCATAGTAGTGGTGATGTTGTATGAAAGTACAGCGGAGCGAAGGGACTGGCAGTTATGAAGATTGTTGAAAACAGGTACAAGGACTGCAAAGCCCGAGGATACCGTTACAGACAACACGAAAGTTTATGGTACGATTACCGATTGAGAAACATCAGGTGTGGCAGGCGTACAAACATGTACGGATGAACAAAGGCACACAGGGTGTGGATGAACAAGACTGGGAAGCGTTTGACCGCAAGCGGTATCACAACCTGTACATTTTATGGAACAGGTTGAGCAGTGGTGCGTATTTTCCCCAACCTGTACGACGGGTACTGATACCCAAAGCAGGCAAAGGAGAAAGGCCACTGGGCATACCCACGGTAAGCGACCGTATTGCACAGGAAGTGCTGCGAAAGGTACTTGAACCGTATCTGGAGCCGCATTTTCATGCAGACAGTTATGCATATCGTAAAGGCAGGAATGCGCACCAGGCCATTGAAGAATGCAGACACCGCACAGATTACTATAGTTGGGCAGTGGATGTTGACATCAAAGGCTACTTTGACAGTATTCCGCATGCAAAACTGATGCAGGCGGTAAAGCATTACTGTCCGCAGTTGAAATGGCTGCACACTTACCTGTGGCGTATCCTGAAAGCACCGGTGCAACTGCCCGATGGCAGTATGCAACAGAGTGAAAAGGGAGTACCGCAGGGCGGTGTTATCAGCCCGCTGTTATCCAATCTGTATCTGCATGTGGTGTTTGACGGATGGATAGGCAGGAACGTAAGAGCAAAGTTTGCTTTTGAGCGATATGCCGATGACATCATCATTCACACCGTGAGTGAAGCCGCAGCAAAATTTATTCTGAAAAGAATAACGGAGCGGTTCACAAAATGCGGATTGGAGCTTCATCCACAGAAAACGAAACTGGTACAAACCGAAAACCGCAGAAGCGGGGTGCAGGATAAAAGCTATGCACAGAGCTTTGAGTTTTTAGGCCACCAGTTCCGCAAACGCTGGCTGAAAGTGAAGCAAGGTGAAATGAAGTTGTTATACACAGCGGTCATATCACCCCAGGCCAAACAACGGATGTTGCATCAGTTGAAGTATGCGAAGCTGCACCGGCGCACCGACCGGATAGAACAACTGGCCAGAGACCTGAATGAAAAGGTGCAGGGTTGGGTAAGCTATTTTGGAAAGTATGCAGGCAGCAGTATGCACAGCATCTATGCACACATTAATCGCAGATTAGTAAAGTGGTGTATGTGGAAGTATCGCAAGTTCAAACGGCAGGCCATTGGCTGGCTGAAACAAAAGTGGCAGGAGAAACCAATGCTCTTTGTACACTGGCAACAAACCAGATGGTTCTGTTATTACAATCGCAACGTATCAAAACAAGTAAGAACATGACTGAAGAGCCGTATGACGGGAGATTGTCAAGTACGGTTCTGTGAGGAGCTGGGGGTGAAATCCCCCCGGCTTACTCGCGGGGGGGGGGGTTTGGGGGTTTTATATTTTTCCTGCTTCATCAGTTGTTCGACAGTAGGGACAGGGTTGGGATTATCAAGAAGTCTGGCTTCTGTATAAAGCATAAAATTGGATTTGAGTGTAATGGTGTCCATACTTCCATCACGAAGAAAAGTAAGCTGTTGGTCGATATGATGCGTTGGTTTCAAGTAATAGTTTCCATGCTTTGCCCTGATATCTTTATTTCTACGGATAAAATTTGGGTTTTAACAACAACACTTGCTTTTCGGTAAGTATAATCTTTCCAAACAGAACTAATACTGAGCAGTCCGAAAACCACTCCCAAAACCATGAGTGCTTTACCGATGTAATTAATTGTTTTTGCCATTATTTTGTTATTTGCCCACAAACTCGTCCTTCACCCATTTTCCTTCCTCTATTTTTCCATTGGCATACATCATCTTCCCCTTTCCTTCTCGTCTATTTGTTTGCCATTCACCTTCGTACACATCACCATTCTTATAAAAATACGTTCCCTTTCCGCTCCTATATCCTGTAGAAAAATGTCCTTCATATTTCTCTCCCTTCTGCTTGAAAATGTACACACCTTGCCCCATTAAATACCCTTCTTTCCATTCGCCATCATACGTATCCCCATTACTAAAGACACCTTTTCCCTTTCCGGTATGTTTATTGTTCCTGTATTCACCGGTATAGGTATCTCCATTGTAATATTTTACATGAAATGGACCATGTCTTCTGCCAAAGACAAAGAAACCTTCTTCTATAGTTCCGTCGGGGTAGGTTAAGCTTCCTTTTCCGTGTGGAATGTTTTTGGAGTTTACTTCTCCTTTATAGGTGGCTTTACCATACTTAAAAGAACCTGTTGCTACAATAGGTGTTATTTTATATTCCGATATGATCGTGACTAATTTGCCGTTTTCATATATCCCTTCGGTAACTGTCCCATCCTGTTTGATTTGTTTTCCTTTTCCATTTGCCATATCATTGCTAAAAGTTCCCTCATAAATAGTTCCATTAAGGAAAAACATTTTCCCTTCGCCACTCATTTCCCCATTACTAAAGTTGCCTTCAAAACGTTTGCCGCTTATCCAGTAAATCCCACCTTTCCCATTTCTTCGGTTATCTTTAAATTGACCAATGTACATATCGCCGTTTGCCATCAATTCTCTTCCATATCCTTCTCTTAGCCCATTTACCCAGTCACCTTCATAAATGTCACCTGTTGGATAGTCGATTTTTCCCCAGCCGTGAGGTACTCCGCTGCTATTGACCTCACCGTAATAATTGGCTTTGTCTCCGTTTTTGAAATTAATTTCTTTTGGTTACTCTTTTGGCAAGAATTTCAGGATCGGTAACATTCTCCTCAAATTGTGTAAATACATCAGTATTACCAATTGTAAAAATCAAAAGCAATAATATGCTGCATTTATTAATTAATCGTTTCATGTTTTATTTTAGGTTTTTTGTGTTCAGATTGTCTGTTGTTACAGGTTCGTATTGGCTTTGCGGTAACGGCCAGAGCTTGCTGCTGTGCTGGTATTTTATAATGTCCAGCCCGGAGCCGCTGCCGATTGAAAAACTGAAGATGAAGATAACAACAAAAGCTGATAGAATTCCGTCAGCTAGATATGGGCTGATAGCGATATGAAGATGAGAATATATTCGTCAGCCAGCATAGCAGCAAACTCCATGTTATGTGTTCGCCCTTCGTCTTGGTAACTTCTTGAAGTGGGCTGTGTCTACCGTGGCAGAGTGTGTCCCGGAAGCGTAGGTCACAAGACAGGCTCTTTTGCAAGGTTGGCATTGTGCGTCGGCTTTGTGTGCCTTGCAAATGTGCCTGGCAGTGCATCGGCTAATCTTTATGCTGTCGCAAAAACTGCTGTTCTCTTGTCGTACAAGTAAGTTTGAATCCAATGACATGAATTTTATTGAATTCATGTGCCTAATTCTTTTTTGCATCTGCTATGGCATGATATTTAAAACTAACAGGTCACCAATTTCACTATCGTCTAATTCGTCAACACCTTGTTTCACATACTGACTCAAAACGAAGTTTAAAAATTCCTGTTGCTTTGGGTCGTAATTCGACAATTGAACTTTTGCTTTGTCTGCCCTCATTGAACGTTCAATAATGTCAGCATGAAAAGCAATATAAGCTAACACATCATAAAGGTCGCTGTTCTCTGCATTCAATATCTTTTGAAACTCTTGTAGCTGTTGTTTAGCAAATCCCTTTTTCTGTTAGTTCTTCTAAATTTTTTTCTTGTGTCGGGTTTGCTCCAAATGGTTCTTGGTTCATCTTCGCTTTTGAAAAGTTCCGGTAGTTCCAAATAAAGATTGGCCAAAAAGTATTCTGCAGTTAACGTCCCGGACTCCAAAATGAAGTTAACCATCTTTGGAACTGGATAACTTTTCCATCAGCCAGTTTTACTTTATCATTCGTCTTGGTGGGTTGTCACAACGGCAATTTTCATAACCGCAGACAGGACAAGGTTCTTCTGGCTCTTTCAAGCAAATGCAAGGTGTTTGTCCGCAATCTTGCAAGGTTCTTTTTGGTGGCTTTGGAGTTGGTGTTTCAGGTTTCTTCCGGTTCGCCATTCCATTCTGGGTCGCTGAAAATGATGATGAGCTTTTTAAAAATCATAAATAGTGAAATAATCTTTGTTGTCAAAAAAGTCTTATTCCTCTTCCAATGATTTGTTTAAACTCAATCATTGAATTTATTGGACGAAGCAATACGATATTTCTTACTTCTGGTGCGTCAACTCCGGTACTCAATTTTTGAGAAGTTGTCAGTATTGTAGGAATACTTTTTTCGTTATCTTGAAAATCTCTTAAATGCTGTTCGCCTAACTTTCCGTCGTCAGCCGTAACTTTCTGTGACAATAGTTCGGATTTTTAGTAGTAACTATTTGATTAATCAAACCACGGATTGCCAAAGCATGTAATTGAGTGGCACAAAAAACCAATGTCTTTTCGGTTTGGTTTATCAAGCTCATAAAAATCCTTGCCCGATATTCTTCCCGTTCTTTAATCTCAATAATTCGATTTATTTCTGTTTCTGTGTAGCGTCTGCCTTCATAGTCAACACTTCACCTTCTAAAACTGTCATCAGATGTAAACAAATATTCGTCAATGGTGGTGTCGGTGTTTTTTACTTTGCAACGGTGTTAAGAAGCCGTCATTGATACCTTCTTTAAGTGAGTAAGCTTATGAAAACGGGTTCGCCGAAGTATTCGTAAGTGTCATCTGTTTATTGTTCTTTTTGGTGTACAGTTATGAGCAGATGAACAGCTGGACTGAAATATTCCATGATGGCTCTCCAACTGCTTTCATCATTAGCACCTCGATGGTACTCGTCAATTATAATAAAATCAAAAAATCTTTTGGATATTCTCCAAGTAGGTGCTATCATTTGGCCCACTCATGAAGATACAGGAAATGGTAAAAAATATTTCCGTTTTTGGGCACTCTTCCTTTTTCTTAATATCGCTTGGATTGATACGAACCAAAGCATCTTCTTCAAATGCAGAAGAAAAAAAGCATTGAAGGCTGGTCCACCAGAATATTCCTGTCGGCTAAAAATAAAATTCTCCGGACTTCTTTCCCCATCTTTATTGATGTTCCATTTTGAATGAAAAGTTTCCATGCAACTTTGAAAACGATTGCTGTTTCCTGTTCCCGTGGTTAAGGTTAATAATATTCGTTGCTTGTCTTCTGAAACTGCTTCCAAAACTTTTTGCAATGGCATTTTCCCTGATAGTAACGTGGTTGCCTGTTCCGCTTCTGTCCTCAAATGGAACTGAAAGTAATTGTCTCTCCAAACTGCAGATTGTGGTAACAATTTATTTTTTCTCCAAAGGTTAACTCCCAAAGCTCTATCTGGTGTGGATAGGAGTTTAGATCTCCTTCAACCCTTCACCCATGTCTATTTTATAAATCTGCAAACCCGTTCAAAGTGTATGTGTGAAACGAACCTGTAACTTACCTGCATAGTCCTTTGCTTGTCCAACTCCTTCGGTGTAGTATTTGTCTCTTACTTTCGCTTCCTATTACTGCAAGATTCGATTTTTTATATTGCAATACATAATCCGCCTTATCTGGTTTGCTTCGCTGTCCATGTCCGATTAACCGACCTTTGTTGATGGGGGATTTTCTACGAATGCGACTCCTTCAACAACGCCCCAGCCTGCTGCCGCCAAAACAGGGTCAATTAGTTCTGCTCTCTTGTTTCCGGTTTCGTTCATTCTAAGTAATTAGCCATGAAAGCCTAAATCAGTTATTTCTGTATGTCCCGTTGGTAGTATGGGCATTTAATTCTTCTGTCCCAAGTCTTGTATTAAAGTTAGCCCAACCAGTTTCATTTTTAGGAATCCCACCTAAATGGTCTCCAATTGTTCCTTTAGTCCAAACATAAATACCCGCTGCAAGGCTTTTGTTTTTAATGAAATAAGATTTGCCTGAATTGCTGCTTCTTGTGCAAAGTAGCCTTGAAAGCATTACTGCGACATTGCACTTCCTTTATTTGTTGGCCACCCATCATTAGGTTGATTGAATGAGTTGTTGCTATTGAAGCTTAAATGCGCCTTTTATAGTTGCAACATCAGAAACCTGACTCTAGTTAAGAAACCTTCTTTTTCTCCTTCTTTTTAAAAGCGTAGTCTAAACAATTGCTTTTGGAATATCCATTGTTTGAAGAACCAACATGGCTTTCTTGTCCTCCCGGAACCTCCAATCGAAACTAGAGTAGTTTTATGAAGTCCGGTTGTTTTACCGGTTACTTTTGTATGATTGAAGACAGTAATCTATTTTCTGTTGTAGCTTCTGCTAAAATTACACGTTCTGAAAAAAAAGAATATTTGATGAATGACTTATGGAAAATTAATTCCAATTGACTTGGCGTAGTTGTTACAACAATTGGAATAGCTGTTTTTAAAATTACGTTTATGTTTCCAAGGGTATCATTTTCTAATCAGGCAAAGTATTACCAACATCCTTTGATGTTATCAGCAAAGGAGAATCGGTTAGAAAAATTACTTGATAACCCTTGTGTTGAAAGTGTTTTTAGGGCATCCTTAAAACCTCAATGGCTGTGGATAAATATAATTCAGGCCTATCAATTAAAAGAATAGTGTTTGATGCTTGTTCGCCTGATTCTCTCTTAATATCTGCTAAGTGGCGAACCAAAGCCATTTGAATTGACCTTTGTGAAACGTGTCCTAGTGCAGCAACAGCTTTGAAGTTAGTTGACCAATCTTAAAATACTTTGATTGTTCCTTTTGAAAAACTTCTTTCAGTTCAGGAGTTGGGGCATGAACTTTCACCTTCACTCCAGGAAAAAGGATTCAACCTTTCCGTTAACTGCTGTATCAAAAAGCCTTTAATTCTGTTGCCCCTGAAGTTCCGTCAGCATCAAGTTCCCTTACAATGCCACTAAGCTGTTTGGACTTGCACACTGTAGCTTGCCTGAATAGGCCCGATGATTTCAAAAAGCTAAATCCTTCCTATTGTAGTCGTATTCTTACTTTTACTCACATCTTCTTCTTGGTATTTTCCATTGCTCCAATGTATTGTTTGAAACGGCTGGAAACAAGGCTTGTGGGAAGCTTGGCCGAGTCCCGTTGGGTTTGCTCTCCATTCTTGGAGGTTCCAAGATTTGCGGGTCTTTTAGGTCTTCATCAATTTAATTTGGCCAACAGGAACATTTGGTTGAGCCTGTATTCTCTTGATATAAAGTGAATCTGTGAAAGCTAAAAATGGTTCAACCGAAGTTCTTTGATTATCCGGAAATTGGTCTAATATGGCTTGTGAAATACCTGAAAATTTTACCTCCATTTCAACGGCTTGAGTTCTATCATAAAATGCTGTTTCAGCGAAAAGAAGTTTTTCTCCAACAACCATTTAGCATAAAGCATATTTGATTTCCCAGCATTGTTATATCTGCTAACAAGCGTGTAATGCTGATAACCCAAAAGTCTATTTCAGGTATAGACTTAAAATTTCTTATTGTTAATTCTGGAAAGTATATGTGCTCATAATTCAGCTTCACAATTCTTTTCAAAGGCTCTTTTTAGTAAGCCTTGTTTTAGATGCTCTAACTTATCAGGTTTATATTGATATAATGAATCCAGTCTTTCTGCTTCTTCGCTTAGATGTTTCGATTTCTCAACAATCCTTTTGAGTTGGCTCAGATAAGGGATAAGGTGGTGGGTGAGTTTCAACCAATCTTTTGAAAATTTTTTGTGACCCAATGGCCGCTTTCATGGAAGTTTTCTTCCTTCATCTCTAAATTGTGGTCGGGACAGAAAAAAGTATAAACTACTCAGGTATGATTTCCCCTGTTGACCTGAAAACAAGATATTCACTTGAACCAAAACCAATTCCATTTTTAGATTTCGAGCAATACCAATTTACCGTTTTCAAGCATGGGTGATTTATAAGCAAACATCATTATTCGCAAACAAGTGTAACTTATTAATCACCTTTTCAATTCTCTTTCTTGATTTCCTTTAATTTTGTAATCAAAACCCCAAATCTTCCATCGGCAAGTAACCAAATCAGAGTCAACTAATTTTTTCTTTGCTTCATTTTGGTGGTTTGATTTCAAAAAGCATTTTTAATAGGTTTCAAATCCCAATCTTCATTGAGTGTTCGAAAAACAAGTTTGCAAAACCTTCTATCAGTTCTTGAGTATTAATTAGATTGTTTTCAATATTAGCTTTTGCATTATTTATTTTTTTAAATGCTCCATCCAATTCTTAAACTTATTCTTTTTTCTTCTATATCGAAGGCTTAATCAAAGGGCAGGCAAGAATATCATCTTTGCGTAGGTTGGTTTGTTTTCACCATTGTTGAATGCCAAAAAATGTTCGTGTCGGTTAATTTGATAACTAAATACTTAGTGTCCTATATTCTTTTCTTCTGATACAGCTTGCTTGGTTTAATGAATATGTATTGTCTTTGTCAATAATAAAACATTTAGCTAAAAAGCTTTGCCATTGGGAACATCACTCATTACAAACTACTATGTCGCCTTCATACAGAGAACTATTTACTCATTGGTTCTTTTATATTTAGTACTTAGTCAGATGAAATGAATTTTGAATTCACAACAATGTATTTTCCATTTTCATCAATATCTTTCATGAGCTTTGCCATTAAAAAACTCACACGATTGACCTAATGTTGTATATATTCTATTTGACCCATGAAAACATCTCTTTTATTCCAGTTAGAATTTCACTCTGTTTCTTCATCCAATGCTTCCATCTCTGCAAGTATCTCATCCATTGAACGGAAAACTTGTTCCACTTTTCCGTTTGGATTTTTTACGCTTAAATCATAATTGTTTGTGCTCACTTCTGAAACATTAACAGTCCAAGATTTTCAGAATCGGCAAGTGTCTTTTGTAAATCTTTGGAAATCCTTCAGGTCATCATCATTCAAAGGTGATGTTTTTACCTAAGACTTCTACCAGCACACATTGGTAATACCAAGTATTTTTTGTGGGTTCACCCCTTTAGTAAAATAGCACAAACCGTTTTGAATCCTGCACCTAAAAAATGTTCCTGGCATATCTAAAATGGTGTGCAAGTTTACCTTCTCAATAAATGTTTTTAGTAAGGAAACAGAGCATTGTCTGCATTGCTCAAAAAAGTGTTTTGATTACAATGCCTGCCCTTCCGCCTGCTTTCAAACTTTTAATAAAATGCTGTAAGAATAACGAACAGTTTCACCGGTTTTAATGTCGAAGTTTGTTGAACTTCTTTTCTTTCCTTTCCGCCAAATGGGGGGGATTAGAAGAATTACTCTGATATCGGTCTTTTCTGAATGTCTCTTTGTTTTCTGTCAGTGTGTTAGTGCTGAATGATATGGGGGCTTCAATGCCGTGTAAATCATGTTCATTACACCAATAATATAAGCCAAATTCTTTCTCTTTTCCGTAAAGTGTGTTTTCCTGAAGAGTTTAAGATTACCTGTTGTTCTCCATGCGGTCATACATATATGCGTATGCTTCACATAAGAACCGGCACTACCGCAAGCAGCATCGACAAATCTTTTCACCTACTTTAGGTTGATTACTTCGATAATGGCACGAATCAAAGGTCGTGAGTATAATACTGGCACGCCATTGCGTCCAGCATTTCCCATGTTTTTGATTTTCCAGATCTCCTACAAGTGGCTTAACTCATGCTTGTCCAGAACTGCCGAAAGGCGGCTCATCTGTCATCTCAATAATTTCAACGAAGGTTGCTTAACCACTTTATTTTGTTATTGAGTTCGCTAAAAATTCACCTACTTTATATTCAATGGTTTTCGGGTTTGTCTGTCTTTAGTTTAAGCTGGATAAATAAGGAAATAGTTTGGTCAACAAACTCTCACCAAGTCAGGCCCTGTCATTGTTTTGTGATGGTCAAGTTTTCCGTCTGCCGTTTTGGGCATTGCCAATTTGGCCAACGATATTCATCGTCCAAAATGTATTTGTATTCTTTTCCTCCAGTGCGGCTTCGTCTGCTTTTTTCTTTTTCCAGTTCGTCCATAACACGCAAAAAAAAAACCAAGGGGTTTGTTTAATGTGGAAGTCCAGTTCGCTGTCTGGCCCTATGTCTGTAAAGGATGTCGTCGATATTCTTAAAAGTCTCTGTTCAAACATAGTATAAGTGTCCTAATTGTTTAAGGTTCTCAGTTAAAATGTACTGTTGACAATAAGTAGCTATATGGAAGTATGGAAACGTGTCAGTTGGGTGGTGGTGGAAAGGTAGTTGAGTAAAGATTGCTGATGTGTTGTTCTAATGTCGATAGATATTCGTCAGCCGGGGGGTGGGTGTAGAACTCAATGGTTGGCATTTTTAGCTCTTTTGCAAGGTTGGCTTTGTTGTCCGGGCTTGTGTGCCTTGCAATGTGCTGAAAATAGCGTGGGGTAGTGTCGGCAAAGTCAATGGACGATTGTAAGTGTGGCCAGGATGTTCATTAGGGTGACACATAACGCATAAATATGCGAAAGTTTTCAGGTCATAAACTTTCGCTTTTTTCTTTATACGCTGGTTTATAATAGTTTAAAAAAATTGTTTGGCAGTAAAAACTTTCATAAATACAACCGGCGCCAATACGGTGTACTTACCCTTTTTCACCACAAACCCAATCTCACCCATGCAATTTATTACCTATCCGTTAAAAAACCACCGTACTACTATGGTATTTTCTTTCCTGGGCACAAGCAGTCCATCAATCCAGCTCTCTGTCGCACCGCATACCACATTGCCCCATTCACCACCTCATGTGCACCTTTTCTCACTACAGTTTCAGTTTTTATGAGTTAGTTTCACCTTTTAGCACCCTTGTTTCACCTTTTTGTCCGGATTTGTTTTAACTTTTCTCATAGTAGTTTTAAGTTCTGCTCACTTACTTTCAGAGTTCGTTCAATGTCGTTTCGTATTTTCGCTGGGTTGTTTTATCTTTTAGCGTAGTTGTTCTAATTTTTCTCATGTTTGTTTCAACTTTTTCTGATTGTTTCACCTTTTAGCGGTTTGTTTCTATTTTTAGCACCATCTTTTAACCATAAACCCCTTATCTATGTTCATCATTCAACTAACCCCCGTATTTAAGGCCCGCAACATCGACTAATCCACATTTCTGGTAAAAGCAGGCATCGCCAGGCACACCGCCCACCGCATCCTCAGCAGAGGGGCGGGGGTCTTCCCGCTTGGAGCCATGTCGAGCTCATTTGCCATTGTCCTCGTCTGCGAGCCTAACGACATCCTCGTCTGTACCCGCCGCCAGCCACCTGCCAGACGATCACCCGCTGCACAGCCTCCGCCACACCGGCTACTACACCCAACGTAAAAGAAACCCTCTCCACCGCGCACCATTTAAACAGCTTCCAGCAACTCGCCAGCCAAATCGGCGGCAGGTATAATCATATATAGCACCGGTCAACGACCGCCCAGCAATATGCCTGCCGTCAGGCAGGGTTTCTTTGTATCAAAGCCTGCCCCGCACAAAGCGGGGACATAGGCCCTGACCCAATAAAACTACGCTGCTCCATTACCTGTCCTGTGAATACTAAACCTGGGTATCGTGAAAAGAGGTACCTTTCCACTATCTTGCTTTGCTGTATGCGGCATACAACACCAGCCCGCTGTTTGCCCAAAAGCCCAACATCATTTTCATTCTCGCCGATGACTGCGGCATTGGAACATTGGCGCCTACGGTGCCGACAATTATAAAACACCCGCAGAGAGCCAAGCTG